>NZ_NPBF01000001.1 GCF_002272135.1 Virgibacillus sp. 7505
TATTTTGAAAAGTACCTTTGTGAATTTACTTACTCTAATTTTTTTAAAATATACTATTACGAAAATAAACAAAAATGGTATTAGTAGTGCAGTCATGGAAGATGCAATAAATCCAAATTCGTTTGAAAGAGGCAAATCTTGAACTACTGTACTTATTATTACAATAAAGTAAATTAAATATCCCATAAATTGCTCCTAGTATATCATTCCACTTTTAATTCTTGTACTATATATTTTTTATATATTAATTCCCAATCTGTTTCATATCTTGTGATATCTAATTCATTAAAAATGTTACCACTTTGTACTTCTAGTATTTCAACATTTGTTTCTGCATAGAAGGCGTGTTTGCGATATGGCTTAACTTGAACTACATCTCCTGGTTGAACTTTAAAAGATTCTCCATCAATTATCATCTTTCCATAACCTTTAATAATAGTCCAATTCTCTGTTCTTTCGTTGTGTCTATGATAGCTTAAATTTTTACCTTGTTCTATATTTACTAATTTTATCAACACTCCATTGTTCTCATCTTGATCCACTTTACTTTCCAGTATCTTATACCATCCCCATCTTCTTTCTACGTACATAGGTTTATTATTAAAATTACTTACGTATTTCTTAATTAATGGGCTACTTTCTTTATCTGTTACTAAAATTCCATCAGGACTTGCTGCCACCAAAATGTTATCGGCTCCTAACACTGCAATTGGGATATTTAACTCATTTATAATTTTCGAGTTAGAGACCCCGTCACTTATTATGCCTAGACCAGAAATACTATCTTCAATTTCTTCTGACAAAGTGTTCCAAGTCCCTAAATCTTTCCAATATCCATTGTATGGAATTACTTTTATATCTCTTGCTCTCTCAACAACTTCATAATCAAAGCTTTGAGATTCCAAATTTTCAAAACTCTCAATGAGTTCATTGTATTCAATTGAGATATTTTTATTTTTCATTATTTCTATTATATATCCTAATTTAAAACTGAAGACTCCACAGTTCCAAAGAGCAGATTCATCTATAAGCTGCTTTGCGGTATGCTGATCTGGTTTTTCTTTAAAGCTTTTAACAGACATATAACTACCCTTGCTAACTTCTTGAGGAACTATATAACCATATTTTTCTGATGGAAATGTTGGTTCAACGCCTAATAAAGCCAAATCACAATTTGTATTACTAACTACTTCATCTAGTTCAAATAATTTAGAGTAAAATCTTTCTTCAACAAAAGGATCAACAGGTAAAACACAAATTGTCTCATCTAAATCTACATTTTCACTAAGTAAATATGAACAAGCTAAAGCAATAGCTGGAAATGTATCTCTTCTTTCAGGCTCAACGACTAAATTAATATCAGACCCTAATTGGCTATGTAATATTTCTACTTGAGATTTACTAGTAGTAATAATAGCTTCTGATTGTAGATTATTAACTCTTAACTGATTCCAAACTCTCTGTACCATTGATAATCTATTGTTGTTCTCGTCTTTTAAAACTTTTAGGAATTGTTTTGATCTAAAATCATTGGAAAGAGGCCAAAGTCTTTTACCTGATCCACCAGATAATAATACAAGTTTCACGTTATACCTCCTAATATTTTTTTATTATTTTTTTGTAATTACTTATTATGTCTTGATTCATTATTTCACTTGTGAAGTTATCCTTATAATTGATTCTACCATTTCTACCCATACGCTGATATTCCATCTTTGATGTTGTTTTTAATATTTGCTCCAGAGTATTGAGATTTTCAATATTGAAAATCTTACCATTGTATCCATCATCAATTATCTCAGAAAGAGCACCTCTATTACTTGCTATTACTGGAGTACTGTTTTTCATTGCTTCTATTGCAACGAGACCAAACCCCTCCCATCTTGAGGGCATTATTACAGCATCTGCACTTTTATAGTAACTATCTAACTCTTTATTATCGACCCATCCTAGAAAATGAATATTAGTTTTAACATTAGTTTCAAATTGAGTCTTAGATAACACACCTTCTCCAATAACATATAAGTTCAGATTTTCAGTGTCATACTTTTCAAAGTAATCAATTATAATATCAATTCCTTTTGCGTAGTCAAATCTACCCACGTATAATAAATTAATCTTATTATTGTCCATCTCTAGTTCAATATCCGATTCATTAAATGAATCTTTAATTCCATTATAGATAACAACTGATTTATCCTTAGGTAAATTACGTTTAAGTGACTGATCTAATTCATTATTTGATATATTTATTATTAGATCAGTTCTCTTAGATAATATCTTTTCAACAAACACAAAAACTTTATTTCTTAATTTGGAACCCTCCATTAAGAAAGACCAACCGTGTGAACAATATACTACTTTACATTTTTTCTTATTAAATAACAGAGGAAATCTAACGAATAACCCTGCAAATGTACTATGGATATGTATAACGTCTGGTTTAAATTTCTCTATGTATTTATTTATTCTATAAGCTGCCTTAAAAAAATATAAAGGATGTCTTTTATACTTGTAATAAAAGATATTATTATATTCTGAAAAACTTTCTGAATTGTATTCACTTAATATAAGACCCACTGATTCTATTTCATAACTATGTGTT
>NZ_NPBF01000002.1 GCF_002272135.1 Virgibacillus sp. 7505
TCATAACTATGTGTTTGATAATTTAAGACGTTATCTAAATAGGTTGCTACACCTCCTTTTACATATTCACCTATATGTAAAATTCTCATCAGCTTACACCCTTGCTCTCATTTTTTTCGAATCTTTTTTTGTTGAGTCTATTCTTAAGTGATAACCTTATTTTTTTACTTAATTCTTTATCCAGCATGTTTAACGAAGATAAATAAATTATAATTCCTATAAGAATCTCACTTATAAGAGTGATTGAATCAGTAAATTCAACGAAAGATTTGTAAATATAAATAGATATGATCATCAGTATCGAACTTATAACACTAGGAAGTAAAGACTTTACAAAAATATATAATTTTACTTTTATGAGTCTAAGTACTAAGATCCCCTTTATTAAATCAACGATTACTGTGCTTAATAATAGACCTAGTGACACGCCAATTATTCCGAAGTTTGCTCCATAAATGATACATACGCCATAACAAATTAATGAGACAAAACTTAGTTTCATCTCTATTCCTGCTTTTCCAAGACCCTCAAAAACTGCTCCTCCAATAGTACCTATCGAAGTTATAGCCCCAATCAAACATAGTATCTCTAATACTATAATTGCTTCTTGCCATTTATTTCCATAAAATACATTAACGAATTCAGGTGCACAGGCCATTAAGCCTAAACTTAGAGGGAACGTAACTGTTGATACATACCTTATAACATTCAAATAAAGTTTACCCACTTTATCCCTACTATTATTTAACTTTGATATATGACTAAAAGTGACTTGCAATATTGCTCCTGAAATATGTTCACGCACTATCATGCTCCACTGAAATGCTAATGTATACAAACCTAATTCTCTTGGTCCAAGAAGCTTTCCAATTAGCAAATAATCTATATTTTTATTAATATAATTGAAAATCCTTGCACTTAGGATTCTAATGCTAAATGGTAGTAATTCTCTAATACTAGAGAAATACAGACGTCCAAACACCATCTTTCTACCATTTATAAGTAACATTAAACTCTGTAGGAGTGGCTTTATTATAAATCTAGAAGTTATTGCTAGTATTTCCTGACCAATGACTGCAAAAACAATGGATGCAATACTGGAAGTTAGTTCAGATATCAAATCAATCAAAGCTATACCTTTAAATTTTCCGTTTTTCACCAACAGGGCTCTACTCGTTATACCAAACGATCCTAAAAATAATCCTATACCTAATAAATGTAGTATTATTATTACTTCTTTGGATTCGTAGAATTCGCCTACTTTATCTGCACCTAAAAATAGGGTAATTGTAAAAATAGAGGATAAAATAATATTTAACCAGAATGAAGTTGTTATATCCTTACTTGTTAATTTTTCTTTATAAACAATATATGAACTTAAACCGGCTTCTTGGATGATTAAAGCAAAAGATGAGAATACTAATGCCATTCCTAGTACACCAAATATTTCTGGATATAATAAATTAGCTAGAATTAAATTTGCTATTACAGTTAATAGTTGAACTCCAACTTTATTAATAAGAGACCAGACACTATTACTTAGAAAATTCATAAAAGATATCCTTTCAATTAAGCAATTCTCTTATTTTTTCTGTGTTGATTTTCATACTAAAATTGCGTTTCACAGATTCGTAACCATTTTTTCTTAAAGAA
>NZ_NPBF01000003.1 GCF_002272135.1 Virgibacillus sp. 7505
ATATAATTTAAACAATTGATCTGCTAAATGTTCAATGTCACCATCTCTAGCTATAAGACCGCCACCAGTTTTTTTTATTATTTCTGGTGCTCCTCCTGAATCTGC
Source organism: Virgibacillus sp. 7505 (assembly GCF_002272135.1). Taxonomy (GTDB): domain Bacteria; phylum Bacillota; class Bacilli; order Bacillales; family Amphibacillaceae; genus Terribacillus. Next base: position 106 of record NZ_NPBF01000003.1, read on the forward strand.
ACATATAACAGGAGTACTAACAATTAAAGACTCAATTATAACTCTTCCAAAAGGCTCGTTTTTAGAAAAATTAACAGTAACATCTGATTGACTCATTTTTAATAATGGTTCTTTTGTTGCGCCTTTTAATTCAACATTTTTTGAAATATCTAAATCATTAACTAATTTCATAAGTGATAGCTCGTATTCTGAGCTCCCATCGACTGAAGTATCCCCAAATATATTTAATTTCCAATCTTTTATATTATATTTTTCTTGAAACTTATGGGCAGCCTTTATTATTAAATCAAACCTTTTCCATTCTGTAATTCTTCCAAAGCTTCCAATTGTGAATACTTGATTTCTTTCTGAAAAATAGTAATCGTCAGTATTTATGCCATTATATACGACTATAGCTTTATTAGAATGGAGGTTAGATAAAGTAGATTTAACATAATTTGAAATGCAAACTACTTTATCAACAAATACAGGTAATAAATTATTATAAAATGGGCTTTGAAAGCTATCACGATGATGCCATATTTTTTTGATTTTCTTGAATTTAAAGGGTATCAAAAACCACGGAGCCCTCCAACCGTTGGCATACAGAACATCTA
>NZ_NPBF01000004.1 GCF_002272135.1 Virgibacillus sp. 7505
CAACCGTTGGCATACAGAACATCTAAATCATAATCACTTATAATTTTATATAACTTAGATACTTTCGATATATAATCTATTCCCATCTTGTACCTTAAACTGTTCAACTGTAGATTAATTATCTTAACTTTCTTATTTATCTCTTTTATATATTCCGTATCACCAGGACAAAGTAAATAAAGATTAAGATCTTCTTCTTTTGATAGACTGTTTATCAAAAGTATCATACTTTGTTCTGCTCCACCTTTTTTAGGTGAATGAGTCATAAAAAGTACATTCATTACGTAATCACCAATTATCTTATATATTTTAAAAGTAATTCTTCTTGATTGTAGTTCTCTTTAATAAATTCTTGAGACCTATCAACATAATTCTGAGATAATTCTTTTGAGCCTAATAATTCATTAATAGCATCTGCATACGCCTTTTCTTCATCTCTTACAATTAAGTGTGTATCATTTATTAAGCCCGTACCCTCATTACCAATTGTAGTAGAAACTACAGGTAAGCCATTCATTATAGCTTCAATTGTTTTAAGTTTAACTCCAGCACCGTTTAGCATTGGATTCACAAAAACTCTACCTTGTTCATAAATATCATCTAGAGACTCAGGTGAATCATGAATAGTTATACAATTGTCATGCTTCGCCAACTTAATTAACCAATCTATACTATTATTGCGAGAGTTACCTGCTACAATAAACTCGTATTCAGAATTGCTTCTTTTTACAAGAGGATGTACCTTTTCTATATACCATTCAATTGCTTCCTTGTTATTTGTCATAAATAGCGATCCAATAAATACCACTTTTTTTGTATCTAATTTGCGAAGGTGAAATTTATCACCAGTAGGAGGCGGTAAAAAATATGTTTTTTTATCTTTGTATTTTAAGTCGAATTGCATCTTTTCTTTATTAGAAATAAACAAATAATTTTCTATTTTTTTATTAACTGATTTAGATATAAGGCTAAATTTGACCATTTCAGATAGAAAATAAATTTTCTTCAACCACTTTTTTTCGCTATTCTTAAGAGATTTAAGATAAACAAGCTCATCATTGTGTACTCTTAAATAAACTTTTGCTCTATCACTTTTCATAGCTTTCAGTACTGGATATGTATATTCTCCTTCTAAGAGAACAATGTCATAATCTTCTTCTATATTTATTTTAGATAAGGATCCCCTTGAGGTCATTTGGTAAGGGGCTATTGATAATAAATTTCTCACCTTAAAATCTCTTTGAATACAAGTTATTTTCTCAACATATTTTTGAACTACTTCTTTATCATTTACTGTGGGCGTTGCTTCAGGACTTGTAGTACAAATTAAATCGATTTTATATCCTAGACTACTTAATTTTTTTATCCTACCCCAGATGTCTACTCGACCACCATGGTTAGCAGGATAAGGAAAGTCACTTGAAACAATAAGAATTTTTGTCATGTCCGACCCCTTACTTTCGTTTGTAAACTTTAATTGTTTCTATAGCTACGTGATTCCAATTTAACTTATTATCTAATTCTAAAAAGGCCTCATCGTTAAAATCGGTTTCCATAGCCAATAACATTTTAGAAAGTAAATCTTCATTTGAATTATTTTCGTAAAGAAGAGCCATATCTTCGTTAAAATATTCTTCAAAAAAACGTCCCTTTGGTGCTATTATTGGCCTTTGGAAACTAGTTGCTAGTATTGCTGTACCTGATGTTGTAATCTCTTCATACGGTAAAACAACAATATTTGATGCTTGTATTATACTTACTATTTCGCTATCCGGAATAAATCTTATGTCCATGACAATATTCTCTGAGTTACTTTGTTTCAAATAATCATACTTAGCGTCGGGTTTGCCTGCGATGACTAAAGTCGCTTTCTTGCTCTCTATTTTCTTAAAGGTATTAATTAATTTTTCAACACCCTTATATTCCTTTATTGCACCAATAAATAAAAACACGAAGGAATTTCTATTTATATCCTTTTGTTCTCTATAATCATAGTTCGTCTCCTCATAAGCTTCTTTGTAATGTCCGTGCGGCACAACTTTAATTTTATTTCCATTGATATTATATTCTTTGATAATTTCGTCCTTTATAAATTCACCAGCAGCAATTAGATTATTGCAGAAGAACATAACCATTTTTCTAGCAAACTTTTCAGCCTTTTTGTATTTAAGTTTATGAGGATATAAGTTATGTACAGTCCAAATTAACTTAATGCCTTTAAATTTTAAGAATATCAATGTAATAATCATAATAAATATTTTAAAAAGTTGTACTAAATATATATTTGATTGGTACATGCGATGAATCCAATGAAAGTGTAGAATTTCTCCTTTTTTTAATTTAAAAAGGTAAATCCATCTAAAATGCTCTACACTATGCCCATTACGTTCCAATGAACTGCTCAATAATTCACTATACATATTTGTTGTACTAGTTTTTGGCCACATCCAAATTTTCATTTTTTTACCTCTTTAGTAAGCATCTTTTGATCCAATTAAAACTGTAAAAGTTTTAATTATAAGTTTTAAATCTAAAAGTATACTTTTTGTCTTTATATACCTCAAGTCTAGCTCTACCTGTTCATTAAATCCTAAATTACTTCTCCCATTTACTTGCCATAAACATGTTAATCCTGGTTTAACATTTAATCTCTGTCTTTCATATTTTGTATAAAATTTTACTTCACGTGGTAATGCTGGTCGAGGACCAACTAAAGACATTTCTCCTCTTAATACGTTAAATAACTGAGGTAATTCATCAATACTCGTTCTACGGATAAATCGTCCAACTTTAGTAACTCTCGGATCTTCTTTAATCTTAAATAAAGGCCCAGTTGCTTCATTTTTCTCTATTAATCCGTCCAGTAAATCCTCAGCATTAGAAACCATTGACCGAAACTTATACATACTAAAGGTCCGACCATTTTTTCCGACTCTTTCTTGTTTAAAAATAACTGAACCTTTTCTATCTTCCATTTTAATTAGAAATATAATTAATATAAAAATAGGGACAAGTAAAGTAATACCTATTAATGACAAAGAAACATCAATGGACCTTTTAATTATGTGATATGATTTATTATTACTTTCTATTGAATTATCAATATCTACACTATCAAATAATTGCTGATGTTTAGATTCTGCCATACATTAACCTCCTATCAAAAAATACCCAAGAACTTCTTCCTTGTGATTTTTTCTGGAATGTCTCCGACAATAGTTTCTCCTTCTAGCACTTTATAGGCATTATCTTGAAATGCGTAAATAATATCAATTCCATATTTTTCTTTCATATCTTCTAATGCTTCCTGCATAGCAAAGCCTCTACTGCGCACATTATGTGCATCAGAAGCTATAAAATGAGTAAGATTAGCTTGTATTATTTCATGGCTGAAATTCTGTATTTTCTTTCCAAACTTCCCAACTAGGCTTGCAGCTGTGACTTGAGTCAGCACTCCGCTTTTGACAAGTTCATAGAGTTTATCTGGTTTTGATAGCAATTCACTGTTACGTTCTGGATGAACAATAATTGGTGTATAACCTTCCACCTGAAGATCATAAAGCAGTTTGTTCGTATACTTAGGAACAGTTGAAGTAGGTAATTCAACAAGGATATAAGGAGTATCAAGATTCACGGGTAAAATTTCTTTGGCTGATAACCCCTCAGCAAGGTCACCGTAAATTCTGGTTTCTTGTCCTGGCAGGATATTAACTTCTATATTTTCTTCCTCTAAGATTCTGTTTAATTCATCAACACGCATAAGGATGTCTTCTCGATAATTATCAAATTGATTATTGCGGTGATGCGGGGTAGCGACAATGGTATGAATACCTTGTTCCGCTGCTGCTTTTGCCATCTCTATACTGTCTTCCAATGTTCTTGCTCCATCATCAACACCCGGAAGTATATGGCAATGAATATCTATCATACGATCTACACCCTTCATTTCCCCAAATTATTCAAAAAAGTAATGACATATTTCCTATATCCCGCGCGAAAATATATCCTCGTTAATCGAGGACATATTTTTGCTTAGGTTAACTACCATAATAGTAGTAAGTATTCGACTTCTTTTGCGCTACATCATTCAGCACAATTCCAAGCAGCTTAGCATGTGCCGGTTCAAGCAGCTCTTTTGCTTTTTGAATCGCATCGTACTCCGTCTGTTCGCTCCGCACGACGATTAGAGCTCCGTCACACGTATTAGCTAGGATCTGTGCATCTGTTACAGCCAGTACTGGCGGTGTATCAAAGATAACCATGTCATACGTTTCTTGTGCTTTTAGAATCAATTGTTTCATAGCGTTAGAACCTAATAGCTCAGATGGGTTTGGAGGAATTGGTCCGCATGTCAGGATGTCCAAATTCGGAACATCTGTTTCCTTGGTTGCTTCCTCTAAAGGTTTCTCGCCCACTAGTACAGTGCTAAGGCCCGCACGGTTATCTAGCTTGAATGTGTAATGTACAGTTGGCTTACGTAAATCGGCATCAATTAACAATACCTTTTTACCCTGTTGCGCAAAGACAACAGCCAGGTTTGCAGTAGTAGATGATTTCCCTTCAGATGGACCCGACGATGTCACAAGAAGTGAACGCATCGTTGCATCCACTGATGCAAATTCAATATTCGTACGGATTGTACGATATTGTTCAGAAATAGGAGACTTGGGATTAAACTTTGTTATGAGAGAACGGACATTTGTCTTAAACTGTTTTTTTCTTTTGGCCACTGTACTCTCTCCTAACTTGTCTCTTATTAGCAGACGCTGTATATTGCTTATTTGTTTTCATGTCTTCCTCGGTCATATGGCTAATGATACCGATAACTGGGATACCAATGCGTTTCTCGATATCAGCCTCTGTTTTAACAGTATTATCAAGATACTCTAATAGGAATGCCAGACCGATTCCCACCATTGCACCCAGTACAAGAGCAATAGCAGTATTCAATAGGATGTTTGGACTAGCCGGTGATGGATCTTCTACTGTTTCAGCTAAAGATAAAGGCTTAACGTTTTCTAAATTCATTAATTCCGGAATTTCTTTTTGGAAAACATCAACTGTAGTGTTGGCAAGCTCTGCAGCTTTTGCCTGACTTGTATCTGTTGCGGTTACGGTGATGATCTGTGTATCAGCTTCGGAGGCAACTTCCAGCTTCTCCGCCAATTCGCTGGAAGAGAGGGATAAGTTCATTTCCTTTGCGACTTCATCCAGGATGACTGGGCTTGTCATGACAATCTTATATGTATTGATTAAGCTGATATTGGATTGGATAGCATTATTCAGAGTGGAAACATCCACGTTTTCTTCCTGATTGACTACGACAGATGCACTAGCTTGGTAGGTCGGGGTAATTAAAAAATAACTTACTAAAAAAGCGATAGCAGCGAAACTAACGATCAAAGATAAAATCATCAGCGCTCGTTTTTTCAATACTGCAAAAATTTCCTTTAAAGAGATTGTCTCTTCCATTCATGTCCCTCCGATGAGTTGTACTAAAAAATAAGTCCAAAGACAAAGAAAAATGCTAACTTTTAGAAATTTATATGTACTTTTTTATTATATAAGGTTTCCATAGCCTTGCAATGACTGTTTTTGTCGAAAATATGTAAGCGCTACAATAGTCACTTGCATCTTGTCGAAACATCGATATAATATATAGTCCAATTTTCTTAGTCAGCAATTAAAAACATGAAAAGTATACCACAAATTTCCCAGATACAACATAGAATTACCAAATTATAATAAAAAAACCGAACCCACTTGCGCAGGTTCGGTTTCTTCTTATTTGTTTTCTGTTACAACACTGTTATTCAGATATTCCTGAAGCTGATCTTTTAAGTCAGGACGATCAAGTGCGAATTCGATTGTCGCTTTGATGAATCCAAATTTATCACCAACGTCATAACGATCGCCAGTGAACTCACAGGCGTAAACAGCTTGCTTCTTGTTCAATTCCTTGATCGCATCTGTCAGCTGGATCTCTCCGCCAGCACCTGGAGGAAGAGTTTCCAAGATATCGAATATCTCCGGAGTCAATACATAACGACCCATGATAGCGTAGTTAGATGGAGCTTCTTCTTTTTTAGGCTTCTCAACCAAGTCACTGACTTGCATCAGGTTCGGCTCGCTTGTAGAACCTTGAGGTGCAACAACACCGTACTTGGATACTTCAGATTCAGGTACTTGCTGAACACCAACAACAGAACCGCGATACTTCTCGAATGCCTCTGTTAATTGTTTCAATGCTGGTGTGCCTTCTGTTTTCACAATGTCATCACCTAGCAATACTGCGAATGGCTCGTTGCCGATGAATTTCTTAGCAGTAGAGATTGCGTGGCCAAGACCTTTTGCTTCTTTTTGACGGATATAGTGGATATCAGCCAGATTGGAGATGCCTTGGATTTCCTCAAGCATCTTCATTTTATCCTTCTTGATAAGCTGATCCTCTAATTCGTAGGATTTATCGAAGTGGTCTTCAATCGCACGCTTACCGCGGCCACTGACAATGATGATATCCTCGATACCTGATTTTACGGCTTCTTCAACAATGTACTGAATTGTCGGTTTGTCGACGATCGGCAGCATTTCCTTTGGCTGTGCTTTTGTTGCTGGCAGGAAGCGTGTACCTAATCCTGCAGCTGGGATGATGGCCTTTTTGATTTTCATACGTTCTGCACCTCTTTATGTAATGTATGTAGATAGCGTGTAGAGTGTTTCGTACAAATTATACTTCCCGATGCAATGAAGATAAAACATATTTCCATACGGTAAAGTGCAACTCATACTAAAGTCCCTATACTTTTACTGAATCTGTAAAAATAGTAACATACTTTTCAGAATTGGCTCAATAGATAACTTTCTACATTTCCCTACAATATACGAGTTTAATATTACAGTTACATTACAACTGCGTAAATTCTGGTAATCTATGTGCCAAATTATGCTATAGTATGATTAATTTCTATGGATTATGAAAATAAAGGAGAACGTTATTAGAATGAAAAAGACGATTGTTACCCTTGCTGCTACTGCGGTAATTGCTAGTTCATATGCCACAACTGTTGACGCTGCATCTTACAAGGTTCAGAAGGGCGACTCGCTCTGGAAGATCGCTAGCCAAAATAACACTTCCGTTTCTAAGCTGATGGAAATCAATGGACTGAAAAGCTCCATTATCTTCCCTAACCAAGTATTGCAGACTTCTGGTTCATCCAGTTCATCTAAATCTACTACGAAAACATCTTCATCATCTTCTAGCAGTGCTTCTACTTATACTGTTAAATCTGGTGATACGTTGAGTGGTATTGCATCTAAGCATAAAATCTCTTTGAGCAACTTGAAAAAATGGAATAATATCTCCGGATACTTGATTTATCCTGGCGACAAGCTGAAGGTTTCTGCAGGAGGTTCTTCTTCATCGAATAACTCTTCCTCCAATTCTGGAAGCTCATCCAACAATAACAGCAGCTCTTCTTCTACTTATAAAGTGAAGTCTGGTGACTCACTATGGAAGATCGCTAACAACAACGGCGTATCTGTTGCGAACCTGAAAAGCTGGAACAACCTATCTTCTGATGTGATCCGTGTTGGTCAAACATTGAAGATCAATGGCAAAGCGAGCAGCGGTTCATCTTCTTCTTCGAAGCCTGCGAATAACACACAAGTGGATTCCGCTAAGACTTCTAAGAGTGTGGACAAGCTGATCAGCGTTGCTAAATCCCAGCTTGGCAAACCATATGTATGGGGCGGCTCTTCAACTGCTGGCTTCGACTGCAGCGGATTCATCTATTATGCTTTCAAGAACGCTGGATATGATATCTCCCGTACATCTGCGGAAGGTTACTTCAACCGTTCTTACTATGTAAACTCACCGCAGCCTGGTGACTTGATCTTCTTCAAAGGTACGTATAAAGCTGGTATCTCCCATATGGGTATCTACCTTGGCGGCGGCCAGTTCATCCATGCGGATAACGACGGTGTACGTATCACAAGCACAAGCAACTCTTACTACGCGAAGCACTTCGATAGCTACAAGCGTTTCTATTGATCATAAGAGCTTGGGACAGAACCTTCTGTCTCAGGCTTTTTTATTTTGCTTTCTGGAGAAATGAGCTGGCGCAGGTCCGTCAGCTGACGCGCTACTTCCGCCACCAGGAATAGCATAACAAGTACACCTATTACATAGATAACGAGCTGAAGCATTTGTTTCCCCTCTCTTTATTCTTGTTATCTATTAGACGGTTCAGAACCGTGCTTGGTTTCATATTTACTATAAAAAAAGGCTTATTCCTATATTCGGAATAAGCCTTTTGTATGAACGATCCGGTATTTGGCTACTTCTACACGTGTACCTTCCGTTGTGGAAGACGTAATATCAAAGTTGTCCATAAGTCGCTTCACTCCTGGAAGGCCGCGTCCCAATCCGCCACCTGTCGTATAGCCATCCAGCATGGCTTCCTGCAGGTTTTGTATACCAGGGCCGTTATCTTTGGCTGTAATATGAATGCCAATCCTTCTTGTATCCTGTTCGCTGCGGATACAGATTGTTCCGCTGCCTGCATATTTATATATGTTACGGGCAAGCTCTGAGATGGCTGCAGTGATGCGTGCTTGTTCGACCGCACTGAATCCTAAGTCTGCTGCTAGCTTCCTGCCGCATGATCTGCTTGTGACAATATCTTTTTCATTTTCTATCTTCATTTCAGTCACCTTCCCCTCACCAGGAGCTGACGCCATGTGCTTACTTATATTGATAGATAGGTCTCCTTCTGATTGGCTTGGACCATTAAAATAAGCCAAAGTAAAGACGCTTCCCGCTGCCCCTACTTTGGCTTTATCGCTAGTTCCATGCCCAGCTGATTGCTAGCCAATATCTTTTAGTTTGTTCAAAGGATCGATTATAACGACTATGATGCTCCGATCTGATTCGAATTCCCAATCAGCGAACACCTCTTGTACAGCGCCTTCCAGCAGATGACTTTCTTTATCAAATGCCTTGCGGAACGCTTGCTTTTCCAGTTTACTCTTTGCTCTTCGCAATACTTCTGTCTCGCCTAGATTGAAGATTTCCTTCTCAATGTCGACCAGAATGCCATCGCGGTAGATAACTAGAGTTCTACTATTCAGTTTAACTGTTTTTACTGTATTTGGCAACTTTTGAATCGATTCCGTAATCATAGCGACCAGCTCATTGATTTGCTGAGGATATTCCATTTGTTCAAGTGCGATGATTGTTTCCCTTGTGGCTACGATAACACCGCCATTCGTCTTTATATCCCAATCATAGAAGAAGTGTTGATAGTCGCGCCCAGTCCACTTCTCAATTTGTTTTTTCAATTCAGGGAGACATTTTTCCATGAGTGTATCTCGTGTGTCGTACACCATAGCATATTGCTCTTGTTCCAGAAGCACCTTTTCAACCGGTGTCAGCAAATCCCGCACATAAATACAGACTATAGCTTCAGAAATAGAAACAAATACCCCTTCAGGTCCTTTTCCGAAATGTTTTCGCAAAAGTCCTGCTGTAAAGCCTGCCAGCTCTTTTTGTTGTTCTTTTATGTTCATTCTCGTATACCCTGTTTCCGATAGATTTTTTTATTTTAATTGTACTGTATAAGCGCCTTATTTGGATATAAAAAAAAGCCTGCACTAACGAATTTTAATCGTCATGGTGTAGGCTTCGTTGTTCTGTTCCATTGACATGGATAATTCTTCTCCTTCCAGGATAATGCGGGGCATATCGTCCAATGTCCGCTTCGCTTTCGGATTTTCATAAATGAATGATTGTGGCATAAAGAACAGGCTGTTCTTACCATCTGTTCCTTTTTCGAGTACGATGTCATGCAGATCCGGTATTTCGATCATATGATTGTCTATATATATTTTTGCGACTATTGGTTTATGGTTGAAAACGAAAAAGTAATTATCGTTGATGGACGAACCTCTTTTTGTTCTCTCGACAAAATCCTGCACACTTAACGTCAATGAAGGGCAAGTCATCTCTTACCACTCCTTTCCTTTCTATGCATATGGAAAGCTTTTTCTTAGGTGGCTTGCTACTTGTTATGTACCCTTCTACTAGAAATATAAACGAATTATCCACAGGCTTTCTGAAACTTTTGCCCCAGGCAAATGTGCTTTAAACCAGGGGTTATGATACACTAGGTGCTGTGATTTTACTTTATTCGACAACTGGGGGCAGACTTATGTATCCTGCGAACACGATACGTGAAAAAGCGTCTTTATTCTTTCACATATTATGGCCTATCCTCGTGACACAGATCAGCTACAATGCCATGACTGTGCTTGATACGATGATGTCTGGACGTGCCGGCACAGATGATTTGGCTGGTGTGGCCGTTGGCTCCAGTCTATGGATGCCCGTCTATACCGGATTGACTGGCATCATGCTGGCCATCACGCCGATGGTCGGACAGCTGATCGGCAACAACCGCCGCAGCGATGTCGGACGGACAGTTATGCAGGGATTTTATCTGGCTATTGTAATCTCACTGGTTGTACTGGCTATCGGCGCAATTGCTCTGCAGCCTGTGCTCGGAATCATGGACTTGAGTGCTGACGTACATACAGTGGCTACAGATTATCTGCACGGACTATCGATCGGTATCATCCCGCTGTTTGCCAGCGCCGTTTTGCGTAATTTCTTTGATGCACAAGGCTATACGAGAGTATCAATGGTGATTTTGTTAATGGCACTGCCAATCAATGCGTTGCTGAATTATCTGCTCATTTTCGGTAACTTCGGTTTTCCGGAACTTGGCGGGGCCGGTGCCGGCTATGCGACAGCCTTTACATATTGGTTCATATTCGGGGCAAGTGTGTTTCTGACATTCAAGCTGAAAGAGATGCGGACGCATTACCTGTTTGTCCGATGGTATAGGGTATCATTTCAGGCTTGGAAGGAGCAGTTGAAGATCGGTGTGCCAATGGGTCTCAGTACATTCTTCGAAGCCAGTATCTTCAGTGTTGTTACGCTGCTGATGGGTTCCCTATTCGATACGACTGTCATTGCAGCCCACCAGACGGCATTGAACTTTACGACACTCATGTTCATGGTACCGCTAAGCATCTCAATTGGGATGACAATCGTGGTATCACATGAGGTCGGTGCCCGACGGATGAACCACGCTAAGCAATACGCCATTCTTGGTGTCAGTTCTGCACTAGTGATTATCGGTATTTTGAGCTTATTGTTATTCATTTTCCGCGAACAGATCAGTTACTTCTACACATCTGATCGTGCGGTCGTACTGCTTGCCATGCAGTTTATGCTGTTCGCGATCATGTACCAGTTTTCCGATGCAGCCCAAGCATCCCTGCAGGGTGTCCTGCGCGGATACAAAGATGTTACTATCCCATTCATCATTGCTTTTGTTTCCTATTGGATCGTCGGTTTGCCTAGCGGTTATTTACTTTCCCGCTTCACTACATTAGAACCCTTCGGATTCTGGGTCGGCATTACGCTCGGTCTGACCTGTGCCGCTATTGGTTTCTTCCTTCGACTGCGATTCATTCAGCGCAGACAAGTGAAAGCTGCTGTATAAACACCTCCATCTCGGAGGTGTTTTTTTGTACAACTTTCCTAGTTTCCCCAATCAACGCTTCCAATCTCAAATTAATGTCTCAAAATTCAACCTACTTTCCCAATAAAAATCTACTAGGAAACATGCTATGCTTGATACAGGCAAAATCTTACAGACTAGGGAGTGTAACTGATGCGTTCTGACGTCACATTCAACTCAGAAGAGCTAAGGGAACTGCTCAATTTGTGGTATATGAATATCAAATTGAAGAAAGTCCAAGCCGCGGAAAAGCTTAAAACGGAAGTATCCGAACAGCTCGCTAAAGGTGAAGCGAATGACGACGTCGTCAAGCTAGCACTTCTGATCCATAGCCGCCACCATATCCTGTGCAAGAATTATTCCGAAGCAGAAAAGCTCATCAGCCAAGTAGAAGGATTCTCCCCTTATCTCAAGGAAGAGCACCTCTACTATCTGCATCTGTTCAAAGGCATGTATCTGTATTCGACCAAGGATTATTACAATGCCATTGAGGAATACGGGGAAGTTGAACCCTACCTCGGCTATATCCAGGATGAAATCGAAAAAGCGGAATTCTTTGATCTGTTTGCATCGGCGCTTTATTACTTGGATTATACGAATCGGTCGGCTATATATGCGGAGAAGGCGATTTATATTTATCAGTTGTATCCTGCGTATGAGAAAAAGCTGACAAGAGCTAAAATCTTGATTGCTTTAAACTATATCGATATGTGTGAATTCGATTTAGCCGAAGAATATCTTCACTCTGCTTTACAGGATACTAATACAAAACATGATGTTATGGTGCAAGTTAGTGTCTATCATAACTTAGGGATTCTTTATGATCGAAAAGGACTCAATGAGGCAGCCAAACGTTATTTAACAAAGGTCATCCAGCATGAGGACTTCGAAAATTACTTATCTACTGTTTTTCTTTTATGTGAGATATCATTTCGGGAAAAGGAATATGAAAATGGGGTTACCTACCTTAAAATGGGTACAAGACGCTTGGAACAGGAACCAGATGAAGATTACTATTGGAAATTTCAGATCTTACACGCTAAATATATTGAACCAGATAAGTATATAGATACACTATCAAAAGCTGTAGATTACTTCTCAAGTGCTCATCGCATTTACGAGACGCAAAAATACGCTGATGAGCTAGCTAGCTATTTTAGTAATGAGAGAAATTTTGAAAAAGCGAATCATTTCTATCGGTTGGCTTTAGGTAATCAAAATAATATTATTATGTTCCATTCAAGGAGGTGATGATGATGACAAAGAAAAGAATCGTAGGATTACTAGTACTTGTAACAATCCTAAGCAGCATTGCAGGCATTTCATTCAATGATACTGCTGAAAAAGGACACCTGCCTAACGCACCTGTTTTGACGGACTTCTAATACTTAAAACAGAAAAACCGGCATCCGCCGGTTTTTTTCTATTTTCCGTATCTATAGCTAGGTGCTCCTACAACATCTGTCTCATATACAAAGATACCACCAGCAAGTGGCTCCTTCTCCAAGTCTTCTTCCGTCAGACCCTGTCTTGCTGTCGTGATGTACAATGTCTTCCGTTCCGGACCACCGAACGCACAGCTTGTCACTTGACTGACTGGCAAATGTACATCCTCAAGCCGCTCACCTGTTTCAGGGTTCCATCGAGACACCTTGGATCCGCCGTAATGTGCGACCCACAGATTGCCTTCTTCATCGATCGTCATACCGTCTGGTTTACCATCCTTGAACGAAACAACTGTACGAGGGTTGCTGATCTCACCCTTCTCACCGTCGTAATCAAAGCATTGCACCTCGCCGGTTGGTGTATCTATATAGTAGAAATACTTATGATCCGGGCTCCACGCAAGACCATTGGAGTTTCCAATACCATCAATGATGCGTGTCAGCTCTTGATCCACTTCCATACGATAAAAGGCTCCTTTATGGCCGCTACCCTTTTTCGGCATCGTACCTGCCCACAGCCTTCCGTAAGGATCCGCCTTTCCATCATTGAAACGGTTGGAAGGTCTGTCCGTTTCCGGGCTGTGAAGCAGCACCTTTGCTTTTAACTCGCTATCCGTTTCATAAATGCCTTCTTCCATCGCCATAATAAGTCCGCCATCCTTTTTCAATATGACAGCTCCGATTTTCTGGTCGACTGGAATCTCCCGATGTTCTTCCGTTTTCGTATCATATACATGAATTGCTTGACCATTTATATCCACCCAATATAACTCTTCCGTTTCTTCCCGCCAAAAAGGACCTTCGGCCAAGCTCTGTTTCGCATCTAGGAATAATTTCGCTTCTGCCACTTTCTCCACTCCTTTACGTATGTATTACCTGCTATAGTAATAATACCATTATATGATTTACTTATTACCTGAATTGCTATCATCTAAGCATCCTATTGAAAAAAGGAGGGAATACCATGTTCGAAACAGAACGACTGCTTATTCGCCCGTATACAACTGAGGATCTTCCTTTTTTGGAGAGCTTGGTCAGCGACCCACGCGTGGTCCGTTATATCGGAAACGGAAAACCAAGAACAAAGGAAGGCGCCCGTTTATTTTTCAATTGGAATTTGTCTCATATGAAAGAAGAGCAGCCATTAGGGCTGCAGCTTTTGGTTGAGAAAGCTAGCGGGGAACCAGTTGGGCACGCTGGGCTGGTTCCGCAGGAGATAGATGATGTAACGGAGCTTGAAGTTGGCTATTGGATTGCTCCAGCATATTGGGGAAAGGGCTTTGCCACGGAAGCTGCTGCTGCATTCCAGGAGATGGCATTCGATCAATTGAATGAAAATAGAATAATTGCCTTGATTTATCCCGGGAATATTGCCTCCTGCAGAGTTGCTGAGAAGCTAGGTATGCATATTTGGAAAACGATCGAGCGCCATAACAAGGAAGTATTCGTTTATGCCAAAGAAAAAACCCCTCCTATTTAGGAGGGGAGGAAATTATGCATCATAGCCATTCGGACGATTCTGATGCCATCTCCACGCATCACCGATGATGTCTTTCATATCTGTTCGTGACGGATTCCATCCAAGTACTTCCTTCGCCTTCGCAGAGCTTGCGATCAAGACAGCTGGGTCACCAGCACGGCGCGGACCGACCTTGGCCGGGATTTCCTTGCCAGTCACTTCTCGTGCAACGTCAATCAACTCTTTAACAGAGAAGCCTTGGCTGGAGCCGAGGTTAAAGATATCACTCTTGCCACCTTTATCCAAGTAATCTAATGCCAGCAAATGGGCATCGATCAAGTCGACAACATGGATATAGTCGCGGATACATGTTCCATCTTCTGTTGGATAGTCATCACCGAAGATGCTAATATGCTCTCGCTGTCCGAGTGCTGTTTGCAGAATGATTGGAATCAGATGGCTTTCCGGATCATGATCTTCGCCAATCTGTCCGCTCGGATGAGCGCCAGCGACATTAAAGTAGCGTAGTGAGACATATTTAATACCGTATGCCTGGTCACACCATTTCATCATTTTTTCCATCATCAGCTTGGACTCACCGTAAGGACTTTCGGGATTCGTATCGAGATCCTCTGTAAGTGGCACAACGTTTGTATCGCCGTATGTCGCTGCTGTAGAAGAGAAGACAATTTTCTTCACTTCATGCTTACGCATTGTCTCAAGAAGAACCTGCATACCATACACATTGTTACCAAAGTACTTCAAGGGATCTTCTACTGATTCTGCAACAAGGGAGCTAGCAGCAAAGTGGACAACCGCATCGACTTTTTCCTTTGTGAATACATCATCCAGGAATGCTGCATCACGAAGATCTCCTTCATAGAAAATGGCATTCTTGTCCGCAGCTGCGGCATGGCCTGTAATTATGTTATCAATGATGACTGCCTCATGCCCTTTCTCCAAAAGCATGGCTACTGCATGGGAACCAATATAACCTGCACCGCCTGTAACTAGTACTTTCATAGATTTTTCCTCGATTCTCTTATTATTATCACTCAAATTATAGCATGCTTGCGGTCAAATAAATGGTAAAGTTTACACCTTATTCCATTCGTGAAGATGCAGACTGCGCACGCCATTAACCAAGTACGGATCCTGCTCAGCAAGAGTTCTTGCTTCTGCCTCGTTTTCTGCCTGATAGATAACCAGTCCGCCTGTTCCATCAGCGAACGCTCCTCTTGCAAAGATAAATCCCTTTTCATCCAAGTCAGCCAGGAAATCCAAATGTGCCTGGCGGTATTGCTGGTTCAATTCCGGTTTCTCCATTTTAAGAAATGCAGCAAAATATTTCATTGGAAATCTCCCCTTCTATTTTATTCTGCGGTCTTGGCAAGCATGAGTGCTCCGACAATACCTGCATTATCCTCCAGACCTGGCGGAACGAGATAATTTTCCGGCAGCGGGACATAGCGCTGCACAAGTGCTTCCAGCTCACGCTGAACCATCTCATGAAGCCCCTCCTTCTTCATGACGCCGCCGCCCATGACGATTTTCTCGGGGCTGAGCACCAAGGTGTAGCTCATGATTGCCTGAGCCAAATAATAAGCTTCCAGCTGCCATACCGCTTCTTGATGATACAGCTTTTGTGCCTTCTCCCCCCAGCGTGCTTCAATAGCCGGTCCGGCTGCCAGTCCTTCCAAGCAGTCCTTATGATACGGACATTTCCCAGGATACGCATCATGCGTATTCCGACGGACAAGCAGATGACCCATTTCCGGATGGGAGAAGCCTCTTAAGGTTTCTCCATTCACAATGGCCCCTGCACCAATACCTGTTCCAACCGTAATATACAGACAGCTTCCTGCATGTTTTGCTGCTCCGTGCATATACTCCCCTAAAGCAGCTGCGTTTACATCGGTATCCAGCTTTACCGGTACACCGAGCCTGTTTTTAAGCTCCGACAGCAGCGGATAGTCCTTCCACTGCAGCTTTGGTGTGTTGCCGATGGTGCCGTAAGTCGGGCTGTCTTCTTTTACATCAACTGGCCCGAACGCTCCGACTCCTAGTGCTTCGATCTGTCTGTCATGGAAGAAGTCAAACACCAGCTGCAGCGTTTCTTCCGGCTTCGTTGTCGGGAAAGATGCTCTTTCTTCTACATTTCCATGTTCATCACCAACAGCACAAACGAATTTTGTACCGCCAGCTTCAATTGCTCCATATCGCATCACTATCACCTCATTTGTCTCTCTTATTCTACTATGGGATTTTTCTCCTTCTCCGTCAATAGTTACCCTGGACTGTACAAATGCGGGAATTGTTATAAAATAGTAATACTGAATTGTATCTAATAATCTTAAAAACTAGATTAGTCTGTCAGAAATGGGGGATGCATGATGACTGCTCTGCAAGCAGTAACTGCATTTGCGCATGAACGCGATTTACGTAAAAGTTTTAATAAACTAGCCAGAAAAACTTTCGGCTTTGATTTTGAATTATTATATAAAAGCGGCTTGTGGAACGAACGGTATCATACCCATGCCTTCGCTGATGACAAACAAATTGTGGCGAATGTTTCTGTAAGCGCGCTCACAGTACATATCAACCAGCAGAAGACAAAGGCGGTTCAGATCGGAACCGTCATGACTGACCCAAGCTACCAGAACCAAGGACTGGCTACCCAGCTGCTGCAGCGTGTTATGCAGCAATACGAAACGGACACTGATCTCATCTATCTGTTTTCCCGTCCAGGAGTGGAAAACTTCTACGAAAAACTCGGTTTCACTGCTGTGCAGGAAAAATTGTTTTCCATTCCGGTATCTTCTGAGCCGCGTACGGTGCCGGATTATCGGAAGCTGAAGCCAGCTGTCAACCCACAGGACATGGTTGTGCTGCTTGATCGCTATGGCAAACGTCATCCGCAGTCCACCATTCTCGATGTATCAGACGGTCAGCATCTTCTTGGCTTCCACACATTATATGATCCGGAAATAGAGATTATTGAGCTATTGGAGCCTGCAGCCCTGCTGCTTTATAAAAAGATTGGGCAGACAATCCATCTGTATGAAGTGATCAGTCAAACACGGCTTGTCTGGCGGCAGATTGCAGATTACGTCTCCCAGCCAGGGATAACCGAGGTCATCTTTCATTTCACACCGACTTTTCCGGACTTGGAGCCTCTCTCTCACACGCACACGGAACGAGATTCACTCTTTGTAAACAAACCGGAGCTGCTGCCCGCAGATTTCCAGTTTCCCGAATTGTCCCACGCATAATATAATGGGAAGAAAGCTGTAATAGAAAGGAACGAAAGCAATGCTAGATTTAGAAATGCTGAAAGACAAGGTCGAATTTTTCGAAGCACATGACTTGTCAACATTAGAAAAGAAGATCAATGAACAGATTCAGCACAACAAAGCAATTCTGCTTGAGCTGCACCATGTAGCGCATAACATGCATGTAGATGAGAATGGCAGACGGTTTTTTAGTGCTGTTGCTCATTTTAAATCAAAGTGAAGAAACCACATTAAAACTTCACACTAAAATACCGTCCATTCCGGACGGTATTTTTTATATTCCTAGAAGATAATACCCGTAACAATCGCTACCGCAATTACAGCAAATGCTGTTCCGGTTGCCCAGAGAATGGTGAATCGCTGGAATTCCCCGAAATCCACCTTCGACATTCCGACGAGCAAGTATGTAGCCGGAACGAGCGGGCTGAGTAAATGGACAGGCTGTCCAAGCAAGGATGCACGTGCAATTTCCGCTGCAGAGAAGCCATAGTTAGCTGCTGCTTCTGCCAGGATCGGAACAACACCAAAGTAATAGGCATCATTAGACATAAAGAATGTGAATGGAATACTTGTGACTGCAACGATGATACTGAAAGCAGGCCCCCATGAATCAGGAATGATGGAAATAAGGCTGGAAGCCATAGCATCTACCATTTCAGTTCCTGATAGGATACCCGTGAAAATACCAGCTGCGAATACAAGCGATACAACGGCAAGTACGTTGCCAGCGTGATCAGCAATACGCTCTTTTTGCTGCTTCAGGTTCGGATAGTTGATTGTGATAGCAGCGGCAAATGCAAGCATGAACAGCACCGGCAGCGGCATGATACCTTTGATCAAACCGAACATCAAAAGTGCAGTCAATGCAAAGTTGACCCACAATAGCTTCGGACGCTTCAATGATGCATCGACTGTGGCAGCCTGCTGCTGCAGGATGCGCTGCTCTGCATCATCGAATGTAACAACACCAAGACGTTTCTTTTCGCGGCGTCCCATGATGAAGGCAGTGAAGAAAATCCAGATTGCTCCGCCAATCATAGTAGGGATTAGCGGAACGAATACATCGCCAACATCAACATTAAGGGCTGCAGCAGCACGCGCTGTCGGTCCGCCCCACGGCACCATGTTTGTCAAGCTTACACACATGACGGCGATGGCAGGCAATATGAGCGGATTCATTTTCAGGCGCTGGTACAGCGGGAAGAACGCAGATACAGTAATCATATAGCTTGTCGTTCCATCTCCATCCAAGGACACGACAAGTGCAAGAGCAGCCGTACCCATAACGATCTTCGTCGGATCTCCTTTAACCGCTTTCAAAATACGGCCGACGACTGGATCGAATAAACCTGCATCAATCATGATCCCGAAATATAGAATCGCGAATAATAGCATGATTCCAGTGGGTGCCAAATCTGTGATACCCTGCAGTGACATTTCCCCTAAGTCACCTGCATGCCCGGTCAGAACTGCAAATATAGCCGGGATGATCATCAGCGCAATGAGCGCAGATAGCTTTTTCGTCATAATCAAATACATGAATAGAAAGACCATCAAGAATCCCATTATTGCTAACATGCTAAATCCCCCTCATCGTCTCCTGAAACAATTCCCCCAAATCCTAAGCAGCGTTGAATAATATATTACAACTATTGTATGCGCTTCCAAATATATTTTCAACAGTTTTGTTACTTTTTTAAGTAAGAAAAGTAGGCAGAGAAGCTGAAATGGCTCTGCGACAGCTTTTCTTACTTAAAATCGGGTAGAATACCCTATGTTTACATCATTATAAACGCAAGTCACCCTATATACTGTATAACACTTATACATATAATGAGTTATACTACATCATCTTGCCGGATTTCCAATTTTAATAAACCTATTGCATGCTGCACTCTATAACTTTTAGCTGCTTCTATTAAAATATATGCTCTATCCAAATAGAATGCCGGCCAAATACACCACGATGGTAACAGTAATGCTGCTCAAAATTGTCGTCACCAGAACAGTCTGCGCCGCTAAATCCGGATTGTTATTATACTCCAGTGCGAATATCGAACTGTTCCGGGAAGTCGGGAATGAGCTGGCAATGAACAGTGACTGCGCGACAGTTCCATCCAGACCAAGCAGGAAAATGATACCCAAGGCTGCTGCAGGTCCGATCAGCAGGCGAGCTATCGTACTCATATAAAGCACAACATGCGGACGCTTCAGCTGAATCTGTGCTACCTGGGCTCCAAGCGTGATCAAGGCGACAGCGAGGAAGGCATCAGCGATTGACGTAATCGGATTCCATAGAATTATTGGAATGTCCACGTGGAATGATGCGCATAAAACTCCAAGTATGATAGCATAAATCATTGGCAGCCGGAAAAGTTCCTTCAATATAGCATTTCCTTGGCTTTTGACACTCACCATATTGTAAAGCCCATATGTAAAGGTGAGCAGATTCTGGTACACCATGACAATCAGCTGGATGGATACCCCTAGCGGATTTGACTGGAAAACGAGCTGGCTGACTGGAATACCGTAGTTCCCCGAGTTCATGAGCACCACGCTGTTCTTATAGGTGGCAGCCACTCCTCTTTCAAGCTTGAACAGCCTGCTCGTGATCTCCGTAAAACCAACGGAAAACACTGTGAACAGCAGCAGGAATAAAATGATTTGACCGAACACAGAAAGCGGCATACTGCTTTGATACATATTGATAAAACCATTCACAGGAAGGAAGCAATACGTCAGCAGCTTGGACAAGGTCCCAAGCTGTAATGAAAATTTTCGCTGCAGGATGACACCAACAGCCAGCAAAATCAATAAAGGCGCAATTACTTCCAGGAAAATCAATGATAATACAGCCATGTGCTCCCTCCTTTTGTAAGCGTATACAGGCTCATTATACTGCTAACATTTTCAAAACTCTATAGGAAGCAATCAAAAAAACAGCCACCTTGTTGGTGGCTGTCACGTCTATGCACGCTTTCGAAGCTTATTGATGCCAAAGAATATGACACCTGCTGCCACTAGGGCAACCCCGCCCAGCAGCCAATTGAATACATTCGTACTTGTATTCGGTAATGGCTGCCCTTCTGCATCATCCGTATCTGATTTTGCAGAAGCAGCTGTCTGTCCACTATCCTTCTCATCAGTTGCTGGATCTGTCGTTGTAGTTTCCGTTTCTTCTTCTACTGTTTCTGTCTCCTGCTTTGGTTCCTCATTTACCGGTGCAGTTGTCTCTTCTGCTGGTTCTTCCTTCTCCGGCTCATTCGGTTCTGTTACAGGCCGTTCAGGCTCTTCTTCCGGCAAAGGTTCTGGCTGTATTTCAGGCTTCTCTCCAAGTGCGTAGGCAGCAATTGTTCCTGACACTTCATGGGCCGCTAATAGCAGTGTCTGGCCAGTCGGACTTTCTTCTGCCGGAATGTATGTCAGCCCTTCCGGTGCCACATCGCCGCTTGCACTATCCACAGCTGCTTCACCTCCTTGGAAGTTCCGGCTGGAGAAATACGTCGAGAACGCCGGGCTGGCTGGATTTGTCACGTCATAAGCCATGATACCGCCTGTCCGCTCCAGACCGATGAATGCATATGTTTTGCCATCTACGTCTCCAGTAATGACTGTTTCTGGTTCCGGTCCTTTGTCGTCACTGCGGTTATCAAGCTTGTCTTCGTCGTTTGTCGTATTGAAATACTCTGGATTTGCTTCAGCTGTGATTTTCTCAAAATCAGCACCGCTATCATATACTTGCTGCAGCGAATCTGCATCCCAGATCGAGAAGCTGCGCCCGCCGAATCCGTAAACTGCTTCATATTTACCCTCTGCATTTTTCGGTGCCACAAAACTTGTGTTCAAACGTCCAAGCTTATCATCTTCAAACAGCCCATCCTGCACTAGCTGATCAAGCTGCTCCTGTGTGTATCCTTGATATAAATCCGCATTCAATGCATAAGCATCCTCTGCTGCCAGATCCGCTACCCGTACTTCCTCTGAAAAGCCTTCCCAGTCCTGGGCATCACCTTCATTGGCAGTAATGAGATACGTCTTGCCGCCTGATTGGAAAGCTGTCATCCCATCCGGCATATACATACTGAGCACCGGCCAATTGCCGATTTGGATACCCTCATCTTTATTAGATGGATCAAGTTCCACGCCCTCTTTGGAGAAATCCTTGTATCCTAAACTCTTCACCGTTGTGAAGCTGTTCGACTGTAAGTCAAGCTTTGCGATGGCATTGCTTTCCTGAATAGCAACATAAGCATAACGGTTGTCCTTGTCTACAGTTATGTATTCCGGCTCCAGGTTTTCAGCATACGTTGCGTTTTCCGGATCTGGATTCACTTTACGGACATCCGAATCGACGATGTCATCCGTAAAATTGGCTGATACCGCTGTAAGGTTGTCCAACCCACTTCCTACATCAATAATGCTGACCGAGCCCTCTGGATTGACTGTGTAATCATCGGATGGCTCCCCCTCATTGGCAACAAGCACCTTTGTGCCATCGTGCGTGAAAGTAACCATATCGGGCAAAGCTCCGACCTCGACGCTAGCAAGCTTGTTCCCGTCTGTATCTAGCAAGACGACATGACCTGGATCGGTCTTCACCTCACTAGGTACCGACACCGCTATATAATCACCTTCCGGATGGATAGCTACGCTAGTCACATCAGAAGCACTTACCCCAAACGATTCCAGAGATACCCGTTTCAGAAGCGGAATCTCTCCTTTCCCATCCTTCAATCCATTCAAATCGAGAATATCCAGAGCTCTAGCAGCACCATTCACTGAAAAGGCACGTTTTGAATTAGCATCGTACGCTACAATCTCAGTACCGCCTTCACCAATACCGCTGCCGCTGTTATAGCGGCCAATCTGTTCTACTTCAAGTGCTTGCGCTTGACCTCTGTTATATGCCTTCAGCTCTTCTGCATGCCCGACAGCAGGCAATGCTAAACTAGCCGCCGCCAGCGACATAGCCGTCCACTTCTTCCAACTCTTCACTTTCGCCACCCCAACTCTATCATTAGAATATTATGATAGTCATGATAGCTTAGTGGCGTGAAGTTCCTGTTAAAAGTGTATGAAGTTCTTGTAATGTTGCAGGACAAAAAAGAAGACTGCCATTACATGGCAGCCTAAAGGTTTCATTCACCGTATCCCTCAATGTCCCCAACGCTTTAAAGATACTATAGATTGATGGTAAATCATCGCCTGCGCATTATCTAGTAAACAGAAAATACATGGACAATAGACAAGCATAGAACAATCCAGATACCAGAATGGCATTCCACAAACCAACAAAAAAGTCGTTTTCTTTCAGGATCATTGGTCCATCCTTTCTTCAGCAACAGCAGGGTTTTCTTATATCTTATCGGTTTGTATCTGGCTCTTCTTTAGATGTTTACCAATATTCGTATGAAGTGGTTGTAAATCCACCGGTAGCGAACTGTTCCAAAGTGAAGCACATCATCAGCTCTTTTGTACCTCTATTAATTTACCTGTCACAGCAACTCGCTGTTTACCTGAGAGCGTACATGTGACTAACGTAATCTCTGGTTCATCTGTATTTTCCAGTATCGCGATATTATTAGGCTCAACAATCTTTACACTGTCTACTTCGTAGATATAGGTCGCATCCTTATCCTGAAGTTTAATTTCTGCTCCTGCTTTCACCTCAGGCAACTGTCTGAAGAAACGATCGCCACGGTATCCGCGATGGCCAGCTATCGAGAAATTGTCCTTAGCAGGATTCTGATCCGTCTTAATTTGCGTCAGTGCTGCAGCTAAATTCTCATCAGTTGTCTCATTAAGCACATATTGCTCTAATTCGATTGATGGAATTTCGAGCTTCATCATATTCGCTAATTCATCCTCCGACCACTTTTGACCTTGCTCTCCCCCTGCTTGCGGTACGTCTCCTGCCTCAATACTGGCGAATGCTTTTTCTAATTCACTTACTTCTTTCGCGTGCATTCTTTCTATAGAGAGGGGAGTGGCAACTAGCGCCACTCCTAGCAAAAGAAACACAACACCTGCTATCAGCTTCCCTTTTTTCATCCTACTGCCTCTTTCTTACTGTCTGTGTTCGGAATGCGTTCCAAATGAACAACCCTCCAACACCGAACGATATGATACCAGCCATCAGTATCAATGATAGGAGCTGCTCGCCAGTCTGCGGCAAACTTGCTGGCAGTCCATTTTGGTTATTAGCAGTTGGCTTTGCACCTTTTCCGTCACCTGCTGCAGGAACAGTAGTGT
Source organism: Virgibacillus sp. 7505 (assembly GCF_002272135.1). Lineage (GTDB taxonomy): Bacteria > Bacillota > Bacilli > Bacillales > Amphibacillaceae > Terribacillus. The sequence goes on from NZ_NPBF01000004.1 coordinate 24,035, forward strand.
TTCCTGGAGCAGGATCTTTATCGGATTCATTTGGTGTATCACCATTTGCTGGCTGCTCAGGCGTGTTAGGCTCTTCTGGTTCCTCAGGATTCTCTGGTGTTTGTTCGCGTGTATTTGTCACCGTAACAACTACTGCTTCCGCTTGCGCTTTTTCAACTGTAAATACAATCGGCTTATCGTCTAACTGATATCCAGCCGGAGCCTTTGTTTCAACGAATTGATAGTTTCCTGGCTTCAGATCGTTAATAGTGATTTGACCAGCTTCGTCAGTAACTAGGTCTTCTTGGATTGTTTCTCCTTTGTCATTTACTAGTTTGAAAACAGCGCCTTTTAGTTTCTCAGTACTATCATCTGCATCGACTTTCTCCAATACAGCTGTTCCTGGTGTCAATTCGTTTACTGCTGTGACAACTGCTGCTTCTTTTTGACCTTTTTCTACAGTCACTTCGATAGGTGTAGTATCCAGCTCATACCCGACAGGTGCCTTCGTTTCAACGAATGTGTAAGAACCTGGTGCAAGATCTTCGACTATGATGCGTCCTTCGCTGTCTGTGTGCAAATGGTCTTTCACTACATTACCCTTTTCATCCAACAAAAGGAATTCCGCATCAGCAAGATGAGTTTCCGGATTGTCCTTATCTACTTTGACAAGCGACACAATGCCTGGCTGAAGCGTATTTTCCGCTGCTACGGCCAGTGGTGCTTGCTGCCCTTTTTCGATTGTGAAGTTTATCGGTGTTTCATCCAGCACATAATTTTCCGGTGCACTCGTTTCGATTAGCTGGTAATCTCCCGGCTTCAGATTTGTTATTGTCAGAAGACCATCGATATTCGTTGTCAGACCTTCCTGCAGTGTTTCTCCATTGCTATCCTGCAAACGGAATACAGCTCCCGCTAATCTGATGTTGTTATCCTTGCTGTCCACTTTCTCCAGGTGAACTGCTCCTGTTGAAAGTTGATTGTTCAGCTGAATCACAGCAGTTTCTTGCTGGCTGCGTTCAATTGTTACCTGTTTCGGTGTCGGATCCAAGTCATAGCCGAATGGCGCTTCTGTTTCCTTGATAATATAATCACCAGGAACTAGATCACTAAATTGCAGCTTTCCTTCTTTATCCGTCTTACCGGAAGCTATTTTTTCTCCAGCAGCTGTCAATAAGTCGAATGAAGCTCCCTCTAACTCGACTGTTTCATCCTCACTGTCAACTTTATAAATTTCCAATGATCCTTTTTTCAGATCGTTCTCTGCTGTAACTGTTACTTTTTCTGTCTGGCTTCTTTCAATTGTGAACGGAATTGGCGTGCTATCTGTCAGGAAGTCAGTCGGTGCTTCAGTCTCAACAAATTGATAGCTTCCCGGTGCCAGACCGTCGATTGTTATCTTACCAGCTTCATCTGTCGTCAAATTCTTTTCGATGACATTGCCATCCTGATCTTGCAGGTCAAATACAGCTCCCGCAAGTTTTTCGCTATTGTCATGCGCGTTGACTTTCGTCAATTCCACTCCGCCAGGGATGAGTGTATTCTTTGCTGTAATGAGTAACGGCTCTTTCTGGCTCTTCGCAATCTCGAAGTCTATCGGTTTGTCATCTAGCACATAATCTGCTGGTGCTTTGGTTTCAATGAACTGGTATGCACCAGGTTTGAGATTTTCCACTACTATTCTGCCGTTTTCATCTGTCTTCAGTTTCTCTGCCACAACGTTGCCTTTGTTGTCCACCAGCTTGAATTCCGCATCGGACAGTGTAATAGATTCATCCACGCTGTCTTTCTTTTCTAACACAACACTTCCAGGAATCATCTCGTTTTCTGCGTATACTACAGCAGCTTCCTTCTGACTCCGTGTAACTTCCACATCAATTGGTGTTGCATCCAGCACGTAATTTTCCGGTGCTTTCGTTTCAATGAATTGATACTTACCTGGTGCAAGATCTGTAACAATGATACGTCCATCTTGATCAGTGACCAAGTTTTCCTGGACAGTTGCCCCAGTATCATCAACTAGCTTGTATGCTGCTCCAGAGAGCGGCACATTTTCATTATCTTTATCCACTTTGATCAAAGATACAGCACCAGGTGTCAGTGTATTTTCCACTTCCACTGTCGGGATGACTTGCTGTCCTTTTTCAATTGTGAAAATGATTGGTGTATCGTCCAACTTATAATCTGTCGGTGCTTGGGTTTCGATCAGCTGATAATCACCCGGTTTTAAATCTGTGATGGATAGTTCGCCATTTTCATTGGTTGTCAGTCCTTCTTTAATCGTCTTGCCTGTTTCATCCTGCAATTCGAATACCGCTCCGGCAAGGCCTATCGCATTCTCTTTGCTGTCGACTTTCTTCATTAAAACAGAACCTGTTGTCAATTCGTCCACTTGCTGCACTGCAAGCAGCTTTTCTTGGCTTCGATCTACTGTTACAGGGATTGGATCCGCATTCAAGTCATAACCAAATGGCGCTTTTGTTTCGACAATCTCATAATCGCCAGGAAGCAGATCTTTGAATTGAACTTTTCCTGTCTCATCCGTTTTGCCTGTTGCAATGACGTCTCCAGCTTTTGTCCGAAGCTCGTATTCTGCGCCTTCCAGACCTTTTTCCAAATTGTCTTCGCCGACTTTAGTAATCTCGACAGCGCCTCTTTTCAACTCGTTGACAGCTGTTACAGATACTGCTTTCTCTTGGCTGCGCGCAATTTCGAATGTGATTGGTGTTGCATCCAAAACAAAGTGCTCTGGCGCTTTCACTTCCACAAATTGATATTTTCCTGGCGCTAGACCAGCTACAGCAATTTTGCCGTTTTCATCAGTCACTAGATTTTCTTTCACAACATTGCCTGCTGCATCCTTCAGAGCATATTCTGCACCAGCTAATGTTTCGCCTGTATTGTGTTTATTGACCTTCGTCAGTTCGACCTCGCCTGGCTTCAGCGTGTTCGTCTGTTGAATCACGAGCGCTTCTTTCTGGCTCTTTTCAACAGTGAATTTTATTGGTTCTGCATCCAGCTCATAATCTTTTGGTGCATCGATTTCAATGAACTGGTACTCGCCTGGCTTCAGATTGTCGACTGTGATACGTCCATCTTTGTCCGTTACCAATCTTTCATCCACAACATCGCCCTTGCTGTTCACCAGCTTGAAGGAAGCACCTTCCAGCGTGATGCTGTGATCGGCACTATCAATCTTCTCCAGTACCACACTTCCTGGAATAAGCGTATTCGCAGCAGTGACAACAGCAGCTTCTTGCTGTCCTTTTGCCACTTTCACTTCAATTGGTGTTTCGTCCAGCTGGTAATGTTCCGGTGCTTTTGTCTCCACGAAATAATAAGTTCCTGGAGCAAGATCTTCAACAACAATTCTTCCTTCTTCGTTCGTGACAAGATTATCTTTCACAACCTCGCCACTCGCATCTTGCAGTTTGTACTCTGCGCCTGCCAGACGTAGATTTTGATCATCTTCATCTACCTTGACCAAAGAAACTGCTCCTGGAGTAAGTGTATTCTCCGCTCTGACCTGGGCAGCTTCCGCTTGACTGCGCTCGATCGTAAATGGAAGTTTTTCTCCATTCAACTCATAATTCACCGGTGCTTTCGTTTCTTGGAAATAATAGCTGCCTGGCTGCAAATCGGAAACAGTCAGCTTTCCTTCTGCATCAGTCTTTAATCCTTCATGGATGAGCTCTCCATTTTCTGTATAAAGCGAGAACTCTGCGTCAGCTAGAAGAGAATTATCTCTACCATCCACTTTTGTCAAAATGACTTCTCCTGGCAAAAGCTTGTTGCTCATTTCACGCTCTACCTGGATCGTTGCTTCATTGCTTTTCTCGATTGTGAAGGCTATTGGCGTCTGATCAAGTTGATAATCCTTTGGTGCTAATGTTTCGACCAACTGATAGTCACCAGGTGCAAGCTGATCGACAACGAGTACACCAGCTTCATTTGTTGTCAAACCTTCTCTCAGCGTCTTGCCGTCCGCTGTTTGCAGTTCGAAAACGGCTCCTGCAAGCAATGTCTCCTTCTGGTCCCTATCAACCTTTGTCAGTTGAATAGCGCCAGTGAATAGCTTATTTTGAATTTTACCAAGATCAATTTCAGCCTGTTTAGCTGGATTAATTTCAAACTCATGCACTGCTGTGTCCAGCTGGTAGAATTCCGGTGCTTTCGTTTCCACGATTGCATATTTGCCTGGTCGCAAATCCTTTACTTCCACCAATCCATTTTCATCGCTTGTAAGGTTATCTTTGACGACTTTGCCTTCGGCATCTTTCAAAGTGAAGACTGCACCCTGCAATGGGTTGCCTGCTTCATCGACCTTCTGCAGTTTCACACTGCCCCTTTTGACTGCATTGTCTTTTGTGACAGTCGTCACAGTTGTCTGGTCGGATTTGATTTCAAAGTAAACAGGATCTTTATTTAATTCGTATAGTTCCGGTGCCTCTGTCTCCATAAAACGGTAATTGCCAGCATCTAAATCTGTCACGGAAATTGTTCCATCTTCATCTGTTGTCAAGTTATCCTGGATTTGTTTCCATTCCCCATCCACTTGCTGCTCCAATGCGAAAACTGCTCCTTGAAGTTTCTCTCTCGTTTCACTATCGTATTTCGTCAGTTTCACATCTCGTGTGATTTCTTTGTTTTGAATAGTCGTTTTTGTGTCGCCATCCACAGTAACTTTTTTTGTATCTTGGATGCCGACTACGTAACCATCTGGCGCTTTATCTTCTTTCAGAAGATAATCGTCATACAACAGGTTCTTGAATAACGCTTTGCCGTCTTCACCTGTTGTCACGGTTCGGATTGCAATCTTTCCTTCACTGTCGTACAACGTGAATGTTGCACCAGCTAATGCCTCGCCTGTCGCTGCATCCACTTTGGTCACTTCCAAGCTGCCATATTCCCCAGAACCAGTTCCACTGCCCCCGCTTTTGCGGACAATGATTGTCTTACCTGATTCGACTGTTTCTGTCGTGATATTTTCACCCGAGAAGGTTGCTTTATTGCTGACAGACTCGCCATTCGCGGCATTGATATACGATTGGTATTCCAGGATATAAGCACGATCAATATCATCCAGGAACGATAACTCAAACGTCTGGCTGCCATCATCAGCCGTAATGATATCGAGCTTATAAGCCTCCTTCGATACTTCCTCTCCTTTTGAAAGACCTCCATTTTGTGCGACATTCGTTTCATATAGCTTGAAGCTGTCTTCTAAAAGGATCTGGTTAGCTTGCTGTTCATCTGTCACTTTCGCTTTCGATACATGGGATTGACCTTTATTGATGTCAATCTTCCAATTGATCACATTGCCGTTCTGAGAACCATCTTTTACGTTATAGCTGCCGCCATTCGCAACGGAAACCTGCGCATTCAAATTGATTGGTTCTTTGCCATCACTCGTCAGGGTAGCGGTGTTATCGTAACGATTGACAATCAGCTCCCCAGCAAGGCTGGTTTTGTATTCGATCCAATATGCTTTACTGTTATCTTTAAGAATGTGCAACTTGAAACCAGGTTCATTCTTATCATTCTTAACAGTTTCCACATTATAATCTGTGCCTTCTTGCAGCTCTGCACCTTTTCTGACACCGTTATTGCCGCCAGTCAGCTCTACTTCATACACCTTCAACGAGCCATCAACTAAGTTTTGCTTGCCTTGGATGTAATCTGTCACAACAATATTATCCAAGTCCTTCAAGTCATAGTTGACTCCGACATTCCATGTGATTCCCTTTGAAACAGCATTATAAGAACCGTTCTTGAATCCGTTGTTTACTGTGTAGTTATCCGGATTGAATCCTGCTGCTGCCTCTTTGGTCTGGTCTTTGCCTGATTCATCTTTCCAATCAAGCTGGACATGGTTTCGGAATTGTTTTTGCTCTCCAAGCTGGTCGTAATTAAATGCAGTAGTATAGGTAATACGATACGGCGTCTTGATCTCGTTTTTGAATTTGATCGTAAATCCGTCTGCTGATACGACAAGTTCATAATCGTTTTCGGATACTGTTTCACCAGTAGCACGGTCTACTATCTTAAACGTATCCTCTTTCATCGTCAGTCCCTTGTTCGGGTACGTGTCTGTTATAAAAACATCTGTCATCTTATGGGAATCTTTATTGAAATCAATGGTCCAGTTATTCGTTTTATCCCTATAGTTAACATTGGAGTAGCCCTTAGAAAGTACTTGCTGACTGACTCCTTGACCCGTTTCACTAGTGTTTTCTCCGACTACCACACTATTGTTGATGCGGCCGTCATCCATAACTCGGCCATCAGCTTTTGTCTGATATGTTATTTTGTAAGCGTTCTGAATATCTTCTTTAAATTGGAGCTGGAATCCGCGCTTTCCATCCGCAGCAGGCTGTTCGTCTACTTGATAGTTCGTATACAGTTCGGCCCCTGTTTCCTGTCCATTTTCACCAATCGTGATTTTTTCGACATTCAATGAGTCACGAATCAGTACGTGGCTAGCATCGAATAAGTCTTGCAATACAGCGTCTTGCTGCTGGATGTTTTTTTCATTGTAGTTGTATTGAATTTCCCATGTGATTGTTTGCTTTTCGGCATCATAAGCAATACTGCGTTTCGCAAGCGGTTTACCCCGGCTCACACTGACAGAAGCCTTTGCAGACAATTCCTCGATGTTCGAACCTGCTAGGAATGCTGTATTCTCATATCTCGTACCTTCAGCGTCCGTAATATCTGTCTTGAACTCCACACGGTAAGCATCTTTAAGCTGACCGAAATTGATCTGGAAAGGTTCCTCTTGGACCGTATAGGCGGAAGGACTTACCTCTTCCCCTTGCTTCACACTGCCATCCAGCTGAACATCCAGCTTATACACCTTGATAGAATCAGGCTGCAGCTGTTGATTGGCTTGAAGCGGGTCTTTCAGTACAGCATCTTCGATAGTCTTCAGTTGTTTGTTAAAATCAACTGTCCAAGTAATTTCTTTTGCGTTATAGCCGCGATCTGTCTTCCCGGATTTATCAATTGCACTTCCAGGTCTCGGCTGGAATGTAACTGGAATTACCGCTACATCTTCTTCTTTGATCGTAAAAATGATTTCCTGTTCGATACTTCCTTCAATTCTTTCATGGAACTCTGTCCAGAAATGCAATGTACCTTTTACATTGGATAGCTTAGTAATATTGTCATTGAAGGTCATGACAACCGTACCATCCATGCTCATCTTATATGTTCCGACACTTTCATTACCAAATTGAAGCTGGCCATCTACATCGTTATAAAGCTTAAAGTAGGCTGGCAAAGAGAAAGTAAAAGTCGATCCAGCTCCGTATGGATGGCCATTTTGCAAGGCCCAATCCATATCAATGGTAACTTCATCCCCTAAAGCCGGCTGATTATCCGGGTTTTCATCAGCATGTATGATGTTTCCGTCTTTGTCCTTTAATACGATGTTTGAGATGATATTCTCTTCTATTTCACCTGTAAGGCGATCTTGGGCTGCAATTTCATTGTTTGCCTGTTTTACTTCAGCGTTTTCTTCAGCCTGCTCTTGATCTGTGTCCTCAGTCTCTTCTTTCACTGGCTCATCTGTTTCCTCTGTCTTGTCAGCTGCAGCTTCTTCCGCTGCTTTCTCTTCTTCCACAGGCTGCTCCTCTTCCTTCACTGGTTCAGCTGGAAGCTCATCTCCTTGTGGTTCCTCTGAAGGCTCTTCCTCCGGCAGCGGTTCTTTCTCAGCTGCTGGATTCAAAAATAGCGGAATTACCTGTTCTTTGTTTTCTACGTAGAATGTTAAGTTCGTCTCTTGTTCCTCGCTGGCTTGAAGGGTCTGAACAACCTGTGCTGTTACCTCCAGCTCCCCACTTGCAGGCTCTTGATCTTCATTCGTAAATTGGAAAGATAATACCCCATCTTTCAGTTCATAAATTCCGACTTCGGCTTCTTCTGCATTAAGCAGAGTTGTTGATTCAATTGATGTAAAGTCAAGTTGGTCTGGTAGTGTAATCTTGTATGTATGATCTGATGTGTGCTGGTTTTTGTTCCAATTCACTTTCAGTTTCAGCTGTGCGTCTCTGTCTAGACGATTATCTGAACTGATAGTGTTGTCTTCTCCATCTGTTACTTCGATTACCGCCTCAAAAGCTTCCGGATCATTTCCTTCTGCAAACACTTGTGCGGTTCCAAGTGAACTGGACAAAACAGTTTGCATAAGCAGGATGGCAATAAGCATCATTACAGGAATCTTTCTTATCACTCTCTCGTTCTCCTCTACAATTTTTTATCGGGTACTGCTCAGACTTCCTCACATTAGCAAAGGCTTCTGAACAAAAACTGTACATTTTATCCAAAAAGGAGTGATAAAAGACCTGCAAATATTGTCGAAAGGCAAGAATTCTTCCAAATAAAGGCTGATTTCCCACAACTGATTGTTATAATACTAGCTAGAAGACTTTATGCAGGAGGCTATAGTATGAAAGTGATGCTCGTAGACGATGAGCCGTTAGCGCTGCAATTTCTCGAAACACAATTACATAGCATTGGAGAATTTAAGATTGTCGGTGCTTATAAAACATCTCGTGGACTAACCGAAAAAATTAAAGAGAAGAAACCTGAACTTCTTTTTCTAGATATAAAGATCGGCTCTGTAAATGGCGTCGAACTTGCAGCAGCCATCCAAGAAGAACATCCAAATTTACCAATTGTATTTGTCACTGGCTATCATGAATATGCTGTTCAGGCATTTGAATTAAATGCCCTGGATTATATAGTGAAGCCAATTCAGAAGGATAGATTAAGGAAGACGATCCAGCGCTTGTATACGGAAGTAAAGAAAAATACATCTCATGCACCTATACAAATAAACTGTATGCCAACGTTACAATTTCTTCAGAATGGTGAGACATTGCCTGTACAATGGAGAACATCCAAAGCGAAGGAGGTATTTTGCTATTTGCTTCATCACGCAGGAAAGCCGATACGCAAAGATGTACTGATTGAAGAATTCTGGGAAGAAAAGGAGCCGGAAAAAGCTTTTACGCAGCTATATTCCACTATCTACGTTATCCGTAAGACCTTGGCTGCATCGCTTCCAGGCCTGTCATTGAGCAGCGCCAATCAGTGCTATCAGCTACACCTGGGAGATGCTGAAGTGGATGTTATGGAATGGCGGAATCAAATAACCCATTTACCGGAACTAAATGAACATTCTCTATCCACTTATCAGAGACTGCTGCTGCGACAATACAAAGGGGATTATTTCTCTGCAGAGACTTACGCCTGGGCAGAATCAGAGCAAAGGCAGCTGAGAGAGATTTGGTATAAAACCGCTGCACAGGTCGGGGTATTCTTAGAGGAGCAGAACATATTGGAAGATGCTATTTCCCTTTACTTGCGTATGCAATCGGATTATCCGTATATTGCACACAGTTATATACGTCTCATGTATCTATACGATAGCTTGGGGGAAACCGGAGAAGTTGTCAGTCACTATGAACGCTTAAAGCAGATGCTGGATGAAGAATTTGATATTGCTCCAGAGGCAGAACTGATGGATTGGTATGAATCGTGGAGAGAGCGGCATATGCAGGCTTAATTAGCAGGAGGACATGATGAAACGCAGTACGAAACTGATGATGATTTTAGCTTTTGCAGCTGTCTTGACGTTAGGGAGAGTGGTCTGGTATCACACTCAGACACCTGATGTTCAGCCTGAGGCAGCCGACGGGCTGATGGATGCTCGCCATATAGATTTTTCAAACAGTCATTCCATAGAATTGAGTGGGGATTGGAAACAGCTAAACAATGCTGATAGCCCCCTCTATACACAGCTTCCGAAATATATGGAAGCAAAAGCTGCAGGAACTTATGAAATGACGATTCAAACCGGTGAACAGGTTGATTGCTATGCCCTGTCCGTCCGATCGCTTTATTCCAGTTTCTCGGTATATGCCAATGATCAGCTTGTCTACCAAAGCACAGATCTTGAAAAAGGACCTCCCACTCCGGTTTCCATCACTGATTTGCGTGCAAACGAGAATGGTCAAATCAAAATCAAATTCACGTTTGATGAATTCCACGGCAATAAGCGGGCACGATCATTGATCAGCGTGAGATTCGGCTCATCCCAGCAGATTCAAAAGGAGACATATCAAGCAGGCCTGCTCCAGTTTTTTGTTGGTGCCATCATATTTATCCACGCAATATATGCATTTGTACTTTACATAATGAAACCAAAAAAAATTGGTACTTTCTTTTTTTCCATTGCAGCTTTATTGGCGAGCATAGCTGTTGTAGCTTCCGATTACAATACACTGGGCTACGTCATGCCGCTGAGTCACGAGTGGTATGTTCGAATGGTTTATTTCAGTTATATTGGCTTAAGCTTTTTCTTTTTGCTTTTTGTCATCTTCACCTATACAAAAGCAGCTTACAGGTGGCCATTTAAAATCCTTTATGTCCTTTTTATTGCCTATTTGATTTATATCCTTGCAGCACCGATTGAATTCGTTCGGTATGTTATCGGCATCGCTATTTCTTTGGTAGTAGCTTTCTCCATCATATTCTTGATATTATTCCGGACTGTTCTTCTCAGCGGCGAGAAAGCTTTGCCACTGTTCTTTGCAGGTGCTGCTGTTATCTCTCATGTCGTCTGGTCTATCATTGTAAGTTTTCTCCCTATCGGGGATACGTTGCGATCTGCTATCAAGGCTGGCTTTTACCCTTTCGATATAACAGTTGCATTGGTATGCTTCTGCAGCTTTTGGTTCCTTCGCTTCTTCCAGTCGGAAACGGAGAACGAGCAATATATTAAGCAACTCGAAGTGGAGCAGCGACGGAAGGACCAATTCTTAGCAAATACATCCCATGAGCTGCGCACACCATTGCATGGAATGATGAATATGGTTCAAAGCGTACTGGAACAGGAAAACAAGCTGACAGATCACAGCAGATATCAGCTGGAACTTGCGAAAACACTCAGTCGGAAGATGTCTTATCTTATAAATGACTTGATTGATGTCGATCAGATGAGGACCAATAAAATCCGACTCCAACCTTCTGCTATGTCCATTGAACCTATCCTGGTCGGAACAGTCGATATGCTTCGTTTTATGGCAGATGAGAAGGATGTAAAGATCCATATGCGACTGCCGCAAGGCCTTCCTTACATACATGCAGATGAACACCGTGTCACGCAAATCATGACAAATATACTGCATAATGCTTTAAAGTTTACATCGGAAGGTAACATAACCATTGAAGTTTCAGCGGATGAGTCCCATCTCTTTGTTAAGATAATGGATACTGGAATCGGAATGGATGCCAAGACGCAGGCAAGGATTTTCAGCCCTTATGAAAAAGGAGAAAATTCCATTTCTGAAAGCGAAGGAATCGGTCTGGGGCTTAGTATCAGCAGACAGCTGGCCGAGCTGCATGGGGGTTCTTTGTCTGCAGAATCAGTTCATGGAAAAGGTTCGGTTTTTACTCTCAGTTTGCCACTCGAGGCTGACTGTCCGGAAGAATACAAAGCAGAGGCAATGGCACGCGTCGAATCTGCCGCTTCAGAGCAGATTGCCGAACCGGATCTTCAAGTAGACAGCGGCTATCGCATACTTGCAATAGATGATGATCCCGTGAACTTAAAGATCTTAAAACAAGCACTGAAAACAGAAGGCTACCAGATCAAAACAACTGCATCACTGAATGATTTTTTCCGGCAATTGGATACAGACAGATGGGATTTGTTGATTATTGATGTGATGATGCCTGAGATATCAGGTTTCCAATTAACGAAAATAGTACGCAGCCGCTACAACCTTACAGAATTACCTGTTTTATTGCTTACTGCGCGCTCACAGCCTGAGGATGTGTATGCAGGTTTTCAAGCAGGTGCCAACGAGTACGTCACCAAACCAGTGGATATGCTCGAGTTGAAAATACGTATCAAATCACTGCTGGAACTAAAAAGGTCCATCGAGGACCGGCTCAGTATGGAAGCAGCCTGGCTGCAGGCTCAGATTCACCCACATTTCCTGTTTAATACATTGAATACAATCGGCGCATTAAGTGCGATTGATAATGACCGCATGCTTCTGTTGCTTCAAGAGTTCGGTAACTACCTGCAAGCAAGTTTCAATGGAAAGAACCTATCAAGCAGTATCCCCATTGAAAAAGAATTGGAATTGGTTCGATCTTATCTATATATCCAAAAGGAACGATTTGGAGAAAGGCTGCATATCAGCTGGGATATTAATTATGAACTTAAGTTCAGTATTCCTCCTCTGACGCTACAGCCCTTGGTTGAAAATGCTATTCTTCATGGCTTACAGCCAAAAGAAGATGGTGGCACCATTCTGATACAACTGTTTAGAAAAGGAGATAATGCCTTTATTCGAATTATAGATGACGGCATTGGTATCACTCCCGATAAACAACGGCGATTGAATATATCTGCTGGCCACCGAGATAGCATCGGCTTAATCAATACCCATTCCCGACTGCAAAAGCTGAACGGCTGCGGGCTGATACTTTGCAGCGAAGAAGGATTAGGCACCACGATACAAATCAGCATCCCTTTAATGGAAGGAAGGAAAGAAGAAGACCAGTAATCCCTAAGGAAGCTGGTCTTCTTCTTCATTTCAGCTTCTCCGGCAGACTATGGATGGAAGCAATCAGTGTATTCAGCTTGTTTTCGATCCGGTGCATCAAATAAAATGTGACAGCTGCCGGAAACCCGAATTCCTTTATGATCGCAAGCCATGGATCCATCAGCTACGCCTCCTTTCTTATTAAAAAGGAGTGCAGCACGCAGCGGCTGCACTCCTTTAAGGTTAGAATACTTCCTGTACAGTACGATCGACGATACGGGCTGCTTTTTTAGAGACAAGCGCTCCGCCGCTCGATGCGATGACATTCTGTGCGAGAATCGCATCCATCGCCTGATTAATTGCTGTCTCGTCGAATGGTTCCACAGGCTGCTCCAAACTGATGGTTACAGTCTTGCCAGCTTCATTTAAAAACTGCAGATCAAGCTTCTTCATGCTTTATTCCTCCTTTTTTGTCGAATTAAGTTTCACGCAGGATGGAGTGGTCGTTCTTCTCCACTGCGTACAGATTGCGCTGCTGCAATGGTACCAATGCATTGGCGAAAGCCTGCAGCTCATCCGGTGTTGCATCGAGTCTGATGTTGTTAAAAGATTTTGTTTTGTATTTGTCTTTGCCTGTGTCAGGATCTACACCGTCATATAAAACGATGCTGAGACGTGTTTTATTATGGGTTGCAATGACTGCCATGTTTCTCCCCTCCTTTCACAGCTATAATCGGAGCATGGCCCGAAAAAGTGTGGAAAAAGTTTAGAAAAATGATCAAGGGTACAGCTTCAGCCCAGTCACGAGCGGGATAGGCTTGTAATATAATAGTAATTTTACGTTGCTGCTGTTTCATAGTACAATTAAGGTTAGCATGTTCTGCTAACAGGTAGACTTTACCAGCAAAATTAATGAATAAACATACAGATACATCAGTAAATAAAGGAGTTTAATCATGAGAAGAAGGTCACCTTACCAATCCCAGCCTCCCAGGCGAATAGTGAAGAAAAAAGTAAATAAAAAACGAATTTTGATGCTGCTCCTTATCCCCGTTTTAATCCTTGGAGCAGGCGGAGCAGCGTATGCTGCTCATTTATGGACCTCCGCAGCCAGTGCCATTGACAATGCCCATGTCGCAGATACACGGGATAAATCAGCATTACGGGATGAAGCAGTCGACCCCGTCGAGGATAATGTTTCGATTCTATTCATGGGAGTGGACGACAGTGACACCCGCGATGAAGGTAATTCCCGCTCCGATGCGATGATCCTTGCTACTTTCAATAAGAAAGAGCATAGCGTAGATTTACTGAGTATTCCGCGCGACTCCTACGTATACGTGCCGGAAGTCGATCGTCAGACAAAAATCACCCACGCACACGCTTATGGCGGTGCCCAGGCTAGTGTGGAAACCGTTGAGAATTTCCTCAACGTCCCAGTCGACTATTATGCAGAAATCAACTTCAATGCCTTCATGGACATCATCGATACACTAGGCGGTATCGAGGTGGAAGTTCCTTATGAGCTATATGAACAGAACTCAAAGGATCAAAAAGACGCTATCCATCTGGAAGAAGGATTACAGGAGCTTAATGGGGAAGAAGCACTAGCGCTTGCCCGTACCCGTCATTACGACAATGACATCGAACGCGGTAAACGCCAGCAGGAAATCATCAAGGCGATGATCACCAAAGCATCATCAGCTGGATCTGTATTCAAATATGATGCATTGATTCAGGATGTAGGCGACAACCTAAGTACAAGTCTTACATTCGATCAGATCAAGAGTTTCATCTCTTACGGAACAAGCAATGACCTGACGATTAACACATTGAATTTGAACGGAACCGGCGGTAAGCTATCTGACGGCATTTGGTACTATCAAGTCGACCCAGCTTCACTGGCAGATGTACAGACACAGCTTCGTAAACATCTCGGCCTGTCTGAGGAAGTAGACACGGATAGTGTGGAAACGGATGGAAGCGGCGTTTACGATGATAGTACCGGAACGACTGACTCTACTGGTTCTACTAGCAGCGGAACTGGAGAAACTGGTACCACTGACAGCAGTACTGGAACAACAGGAAGCACTGGTACATCTGACAGCAGTACTGGATCTACTGGAGCCACTGATAACAGTACCGGAACTAGCGGATCAACAGACAGCAGTACAGAATCAAGCGGGACTTCAAGCTATGATACAGGCAGCTCTAGCACTGACAGTACGTCCAGCAATTCAACTAGCGGTTCAACCTATGAAGGTACGACAGGTACCACAACGAATGACAGCACTTCGGTTGGCTCGACAGGAAATACTACAACACCATAAAGCAAACAAAACTGCCACCCCTCTTTTGGGTGGCAGTTCCTTTTGTCACATTAGTCTTCGCCATTGTAAAGACAGTGTAAATTAAAATTGTTTTCTATTGTTGTTGCTAGTATAATTTAAGAGGTCTGAACAAAAGAACATCCTAGCAGGAAGGACTTTTTTATGAAATCAGCAATTACTGTTCTTAAAGAACAATTCAAGCATTTTAATCTCATTAGACGCATATCGCTTTATGAACTTAGGAATAACAATAACGCAAACTATCTAGGATTGGCATGGGAAGTAATAAGTCCGCTAATACAAATTGCTATCTACTGGCTTGTGTTCGGCTACTTAATTAGTGACGGTAAACCACGTGTGATTCCAAATCCTTCAGGAGGAGACGATTTACAATTCTTCCCGTGGCTCGTTGCAGGTTTAATTATTTGGATGTTTTTCCAACCGGCAGCTACACAAGGTTCTAAATCTATCTATTCACGACTGCGGTTATTGTCGAAGATGAACTTCCCGATGAGTGTGATACCAAATATCACGATCTTCTCGAAGCTTTATCCTCATTTAATTCTTGTTGTATTTACTATCATTCTTATGCAATTTACCGGATATCCGGTTAGTATCTATATAGTGCAACTCCCTTACTTTATCATAGCTACAGTAGCATTTACGTATGCTTTTGTACTGCTTATGACCACCTTAACAACGCTTATCCGAGATATTCAATTGCTGTTACAAGCAACTTTAAGGATGGTGCTGTATCTTACACCTATCCTTTGGGTCTCTCACAGGCTTCCGGATTTCTTGGTTTTGGTAATGAAGCTTAATCCACTTTACTATCTTGTTGAAGGCTACCGCGCATCATTGATGGGACAAAATGGCTGGTATATCGTTAACTCATGGGAGTACACAATCTACTTCTGGGTAGTCACTGCAATCATCTTCATGATTGGTGCTGCCTTACACGTCCGTTTCAGAAGACACTTTATCGACTTTCTCTAATTAGAAAGGGATTTTTATGGATAAATCAATCATTGTTGAAAATGTAAGCAAAAAATATAAATTGTATAGCAAAAGCTCAGATCGTATTAAGGACATCATTTTCCCGAAGGAATACGGGGAAGATTTTTACGCATTGCGCAATGTAAGCTTTACGGCTGAAAAAGGTGATGTTGTCGGATTTATCGGTATCAACGGTTCCGGTAAATCTACATTGTCGAATATCATAGCTGGCATCGTTCCCGAAACGACGGGCTCAGTTACCTTGAATGGCGATGCAGCTTTGATCGCTGTTTCCGCTGGTTTGAAGGGTGATTTAACGGGCAGACAGAACATTGAATTGAAGTGTTTGATGCTTGGACTTAACAAGAAGGAAATTGCCGAGCTTGAACCGAAAATCATCGAATTTGCTGAGCTGGAGAAGTTCATCGACCAGCCAGTTAAAAATTACTCGAGCGGAATGAAATCACGCCTTGGGTTCTCTATCTCTGTTAATATCGATCCGGAAATCTTGATTATCGATGAAGCGTTATCCGTAGGTGATAAGGCATTCGCTGAGAAGAGCCTTGCCAAGATGCATGAATTCAAGGATAAAGGCAAGACGATGATATTCGTCAGCCACTCGCTTGGACAAATGAAGCAGTTCTGCGATAAAATCCTTTGGCTGGAATTTGGACAAGTACGGGAGTATGGCTCTATTCATGAAGTCATCCCGAGATACGACCAATTTCTGAACGAATACAAGAAGATGTCGAAGGAAGAAAAAGAAGCATATCGTGAGCGCGCCATCGCAGGTGCAGGGAATTAAAAAAGACAGAGAGGCTACTCGCCTTTCTGTCTTTTTATTTGCGTATAAGGACGCGGAACATAAATTCAAATGCTTTAAGGATCCGTTTCCACCGGAACGGCTGCTTAATCAAGCGGTAAAGCCATTCCAAATTCAGTTTTATCCATGCACGAGGTGCACGCTTCATTTCTCCGGCTAATATATCGAATACACCGCCGACACCCATGAATACACCTTTTTCGAATAGATGCTTATGAGCAGCGATGAAGTTCTCCTGTCTCGGGAACCCCATTGCAACAAAGATAAGATCTGGTTTAGTTGTAGCTGCTTGCTCTGCAACTGCAGCTTCTGCATCTGCATTAAAATATCCATGGTGGCTTCCGGCAATGCGGATACCGGGATACTGAGATCGCACACGGTTTACTGCTCGTTCGTTCGCTTCCTGTTTCGCTCCAAGGAAGTAGCAGCTAAGGTTATGCTTTTCAGCATAGCTGAGCAGCTTGAACATAAGATCGAAGCCAGTCACGCGTTCTTCAATTGGGTTACCAAGTATTTTAGAGGCAATGACGACCCCTGCACCGTCCGGTATTATATAGTCAGCACTTTTGACACTTTGTTTATAAACAGCATCCACTCTTGTCTGCATGACAATCTCTGGGTTAGCCGTTACGATATACGTACTTTCGCCAGCGTTGATCCGTGGATAAAGATGCTGCTGCAATAGTTCTTTTTGCGTTAATTTATTAAAAGGAATATCCATTATTTCTACGATTTCTTGATTTGACACACTTGTAACAACCTTTCAAGATCAAACCATCAGGTAGGAATCTTCGTATGATAGACTTTCCCATTATGCCACGAAAACAATAACTTTACAATTATTCACATAGAATTTACACAAATAGAAAACAGCCGGTAATATACCGGCTGTTTTCTTATTTACGGCCAAATCCGAAGAAGGATCTTTTCTTCTCCTGCGGCTTCTCGTTTTCTGATGGCGTATAGGATTGTCCGAACATTTCTACCCAATCCTTTTTGTAGCTCTCTTCACTGAATCTCTCAATCACTTCTGTTGCACGCTCTGATAGTCTGTCACGAAGATTTTTGTCATTCATGATAGCGACTACTTTATCAGCCAGTGCCTTCTGATCGCCTTTTTTCACAAGATAGCCATCGATATCATCCCTGACAATATCTTTTGGTCCATACTTGATATCATAGGCGACCGCTGGCGTTCCCGCTGCAAGTGTCTCTGTAAGCACCATGCCGAAGCCTTCGAAATCGGAAGTTAAGATTGTACAAGCTGCTGACTGGTAGGATGCTGTCGGATCAGAGGAGAAGCCTAACAGCTTCACGTTCTTCTCCAGTCCAAGACGTTTGATTTGAGCCTTCAGCTCATCCTCAAGCGGTCCAAATCCGTAAATATGGTACTCTGCATCCGGGATCTTGTCCACCACGTGTTTAAAGGCTGCAATTCCTTCATCCAGGCGCTTTTGTCCCTCAAAGCGAGCCAGTGTGACAGCTACCTTCGGCTGATAGGCTTGTTGTGCAGCTGGCGTGTCCGGTGCTGCGTGCGGAATGACATGCAGCTTCGTTGTTACCTGGTAGCGGGAAGTAATATCCTTTTCCTGTTCATGCGTCAGGAAGACGACATGGTCAAAGCTATTGATACCTTCCACGAAATGATTCCAGGATTTCTTCGTTTTCGCGCTATCATCATAAGGTGATTCGAAGTGGTTATTGTGCGCAACTGCAACTTTTTCCACATCTGCTTTTACGAGCAGGACAGTTTCATCTGTCTTTCTTGAATCAGACATGAGCACAGGCGCTTCATAATCTAGTACTGCTGTATCAATCCAAGCAGCATACGCATGGTTGATAGAATCGTATTCGACATCTTCTTCACCGAAGAGGATGGTCCTGCCTTCACTGCCCGATGGATTGACCCATACCGTAATACGGCATGTGCCGTCTCCCAAAAGATAGCGGTGCAGTTTCGGCTTATTCGTAAAGTGATCCATGTGGCTCGTTCTCACAAGACGACCATCCCGCAGGTATTCTGCTCTGCTGAGACGTGTACGGCTGTCATCCATATAATCGATGAGCTTCAGTGAGCCGTCCCCATTAAAGCGACGATATTCTTTATAAACGCCATCCTTATAATAGCGAAAAGCAGGCTGCTTGCTCTTTTTATCCTGGATAGCGTGCAATCCCTCAACTTCGGCAGATGCTTCTTTAGGTATATCCACCTTGCTGATATGAAGAAGATCCGTGAAATAATTTCTCACTTCGACTCTTCTATCCAGCTGGCCTGACTTATACAATTTTTCGATGATGTTCTTGTGGTCCTGCTGAAAAGCCAGTGTGAAGAAAACAACTTTCCCGTAATGGTCTGCGAGAATATTCGCCCGCTTCATTACTGCTTTCGTCAGGCCGCCTCGCTCCACATTCAGTGAATTGAACACGAATATTGGGGTCTTCATCATTTTATCCTCCTACTGGTATGCAATTTCGCTAAAAACACAGTACCAAACAGTCATTTACCATATCTAAGGGTATTACTTTTTCATAAAACCGAATAATGATTTTTTCTTCTTATTCCCTTGTCCTGATTGTGAGCTGAACACTTCTATCCAAGACTGATTATAATTGTCTTCGCTGAAACGTCCGGATATATCAATAGCCTTTTCAGCCATCTCTCTGCGCAGTTTACTATCCTCCATGACGGATAGTATCCGATCAGCGAGCAGTTTCTGATTGCCGGCTTCCACAATGAAGCCATCGACTCCATCCCGGATGATTTCCCTTGGGCCGTATTTCATATCATAGGTGATTGCCGGTGTACCTGCGGCCATACTTTCTGTCAGCACCATTCCAAAACCTTCGTATTTTGATGTAAGGATGGAGCATGCTGCTGATTGATAAGCTGCTGCCGGATCAGTGGTAAAGCCCATCAGCTTCACATTATCCTGCAGCCCAAGCTCCTTGATCAGTTTCTGCAGCTGCGATTCCAATGGTCCGAAGCCGTAAATATGATAGCGTGCATCTGGCAGCTTGTCTACGACATGCCGGAATGCACGAATGCCCTCATCCACAGCTTTCTCTTCCGAATATCTCGACAAGGAAACCGCAAGATGCTGATCGACGCTTCCTGCAGCAGCAGGGGCCGTTGGTGGCGCAGCATGCGGAATAACATGCAGCTTTTGTGAATCAACTTGGTATCTGGAAATAATATCCTGTTTCTGATGTTCTGTCAGAACGATGACCTTGTCATAATCATTGATTCCATCAAAGAAGGTATGCCATGTGATTTTCGTTTCAGAATCATCTTTATATGGTGCAGCGATATGAGAACTATGCGCGACGCCTATTTTCTCGTAATCACCTTTTACTCGAAGCACCGTTTCATCTGTTTTTCTGGAATCGGATAGAAGAACTGGTGAATCATAGATCTTGACCGCCTCTTCAATCCAATCCGCATAAGCATGCTCGATCTTTGCATATTCCTTGTTCAGATCGAACCGAATAGTACGTCCTTCTGTATTTGGTTCATCCAGCCAAACAGCAATCCTGCAAGAACCGTCTGCATGAAAATACCTATGCAGCTTCGCCTTATTATTAGAGATATCCATGTGACTTGCCCTGACTAGACGACTATTACGCAAATATTCTTCTCGCCGCTGCCTTGTTCGGCTCTCGTCCATATAATCAATCAGTTTCAGCGAACCATCCTGCTCAAATCGGCGATACTGTTCATAAAATCCATTGTTATAGTAGCGATAAGCTGGCAATTTACTTCTCTTATCAACAATATGGCTGTAGCCTGGAAGCTCCACGGCTGTTTGCACCGGTTCCGTAACATGCTCCATTTCGAGCAGCTCGGCGTAGAAATTCCTCACCTTGATACGCCTGTCCATCTGTCCAGATTCGTAAAGCTTTTCAATAATATTTTTATGATCCTGTTGATAGGCAAGTGTAAAGAAGACAACCTCCGGACAATGATTGACCAAGAGGTTGGCACGTTTTAATACCGCTTTTGTTAAACCACCGCGTTTAACATTCAATGAGTTAAACACGAAGATTGGTGTTTTCATTGCTGTGTCCTCCTAAGCGGAATTATTGTTCATTTAAGATAGCATAACTTAACAGTTATTTAAAACGATAACCTTATCATGCTCTTAGCATCCGCTTGATTTTGTTGGCGATACGCTGTTTTTTGCTAAGCTGTTTCGGTTTCTTTTTCGTCGTATCCTGCAGTTTAAAGGATAGGTTTCCGTGCTTTGTATTGTAGGTTGTGACATTAAGCAAATGATTCTTTTTCTTGGAAGATGTAAGCTTAGTTGTCGCATGACGAGGCATCTCACCTAAGATTCGCGCGATAGCTGTATAATTCTCGATTCTGCTGACAAGATGCAAATCTACTATGTCCTTCTCCGCTTCGATCCTTTCGATTATGGATGCCGGGATGACAACATGGAATGCCGATAGCATCTGCTCTTGCATCACTTCAGGATTCACAGGAACTGGATTGTCTATATGATAAGCACCTTTTTGAACAGCAAGAGAGGTTACGCGGTCACTATCCCTGTCGCTAAGCTTCAAATAAAGCTGTTCCTCGGAGGCGTCAACCAAAGAATGATAGCTATACCCTTCTAGTAACAAGCCTTCTGCTTTTTTCTCCACACGTGTTACAGCTGCCGTAAGCTTATTTGAGCGGTGGAAGGATAAAGATTCAGCCTTAGCCAATTCATAAGCTTTTTCTGCCTTCGGATAGATGAGACCATGGAATACTTGCATATTACCTGGATGACGCTCTGCATACCAGAAGTTGATAAGATCATCAAGCTCACCTTGCTCAATGATTCGAAGCAGCAGCTTCTCCCTTGTATTGAAATTCGCATAAATCTCCAGGAAATTATGCTGCTTGATCAATTCTTTCAAGGAATTGAAGATGAATAGCTTATCCTCCATCTGGAAGGAGCGTGTGATCGTCGTGCGCAGTTCAATATTCAATACTCGTGTTAAGTATTGATAATAGGTGAGCAGCTTTTTCTCTTTAGGAAGCTGCAAACCAGCAACAGCAGCAAGCGTCTCTTCAAACTGATGCATATAAAGACGGCCAGTAATCGGTTTTTTTGTAAGCTGCTCCCTGCCTACAGTGAGATTATTCGTGAGATAATAGCACGGGTAATCTTTTACGATAGATATAGAATTAGAGTAAG
Source organism: Virgibacillus sp. 7505 (assembly GCF_002272135.1). Lineage (GTDB taxonomy): Bacteria > Bacillota > Bacilli > Bacillales > Amphibacillaceae > Terribacillus. The sequence goes on from NZ_NPBF01000004.1 coordinate 45,909, forward strand.
CATAAGCTTGGATGACGAATGGCTGATCCTCACCAAGCGAGTAATGTTCTGGGAACCGGATATTATGCTCACGAAGCAAGCTTACTCGGAACAGCTTCTGTACGCTGACTGTGTACATGGCGTTAGAGCCATAGAAGCTGAAATTATCTGGGTTCCGCTTGAAAATGGCTTGCGGAACACCTCTATTGATACCGACATATCTCCCGACAACGATGTCACTGTCGTATTGAAGGATTTTCTCCTCCATCCGCTCTAGTGCTTCTTCTCCAAGATAATCATCTCCGTCTACGAAGAAGATGAAATCACCTGTAGCAAGCTCGATTGCCTTGTTTCGCGGACCGCTCGGTGAACCGCTGTTTTCCTGGTGGACAATACGTACAAAACTGTATGTATTGCTGTACTCTTCCAAGATTGCTGGACTTTGGTCGGTAGACCCATCATTTACACAGATAATCTCCAGTTTGTCTTTATCAATGGTCTGATTGATGATACTGTCCAGACACTGCCTGATTGTATTTTCGTCATTATAAACTGGAATTGCAATTGTATACTTCAACTTCATCTTATCCTCCGATATTTACATTCATTTTACACTAATTTCATTTTACAACTAATTCCTACAATATGTAACAAAAAATCACACCACGTACGTTCTCGCGTGGTGTGATTTTTTTATTTTAAGTATGCTGAATGAATCCATACTTCTTTCCCAGCCAACATACCTCGATACCAAGTATTATTTCCGACTTTCTCCGTTAAATTGACCTGAAACTCTTTACCAGCATAACTCGAGAGATCATAGACGAGGTCTTTCGAGCCGCCCCATGCTTTGGCATAAGCACTGCCTGTTCCTAAGACATGCAAGGTTTTACTTGTCTTATCAACTGTAACGTGTGAATACGTCTTAATCTGTGCTGCTTCCACCCAGCCAATGGTACCGCTTGTGCTACTCGGCTCACTGCTGATCAGATAATATGTTTTCTTATCAAAAACAAGTTGTTTCTTTATGTAATATACCTGATTTGTATAGCCATTCGTTGCTTTTTTGGCACCTGTTGTTATACCAGGGGAAGTCAGAATGAGGGCTTCTGCCCTCAAATGACCAAGCCTGCTTGTCTTGCTCTCTTCTTTTGTAGACAAATAAGCACTGTGCAGCCACATCTGCTTTCCGTCAAGAGTTCCGCGATACCAGGTATTATTGCCGACCTTCTCTGTCAGATTCACATAAAAAGCCTTACCTCTTGATGCAGACAGATTACCGCTGACAAGATTCTTACTGCCGCCCCACGCTTTATTGTACGATTTCCCTAAACCTGTTATATAAAGTGTTTGAGCAGTTTTACTGACTCCTGTGTGGGAATATGTCTTCATCTTACCTGCTTCCACCCAGCCGACAGTACCGCTTGTGCTGCTTGGATTGTAGCTGATAAGGTAATAGGTCTTCTTATCGAAGACCACTTGTTTTTTAATATAAAATACCTCATCTGTATAGCCATCGGTTGCTTTTTTGGCACCTGATGCGACGCCGGGTGCAGTCTGAATGACTGCATCAGCGTTTAATTGTCCCAGTCTGCTGGTCGTACTTTCTTTCTTAGTCGACACATAAGTACTGTGGAGCCACATTTGTTTTCCGTCAAGTGTTCCGCGATACCAGACATTATTGCCGACTTTCTCTGTCAGATTCACATAAAAGGCCTTACCTCTTGATGCAGATAGACTGCTGCTCACAAGATTCCTGCTTCCGCCCCAGGCTTTATTATAAGACTTTCCAGATCCAGTCAGGTAAAGCGTCTGAGCAGTCTTATTGACGCCCTTATGGTCATGTGTCTGCAGCTGTTCCGCTTTTACCCAGCCTACTACTTCTTCTGTCCTGCTTGGTGCATAGCTGATAAGGTAGAACAGCTGTCCATCTCTTTCAATCTGCTTCTTGATGTAATAGACCTGATTATATTCATTGCTTGCAGCATTTCTGTATTTAGCTGTATTTTTAGCTTCTGTATAGATTTTGGCTCCACTGCGCAGATGTCCCAGCTTGCTTGTATTGCTTTCTTTTCTCTTATCAGTGACAAAGCTGGAGTGCACCCACACTTCCTTCCCATTGAGGGTACCGCGTATCCAAGTATTGCTCCCGACTGTTTCCGTAAGGTTTGAGGTGAAAACCTTGCCCTTCATTGACGCTAAGTCATACACTTGGTTCTTGGAACCGCCCCAGGCTTTATTATAGGCTTTACCGACTCCCGCAACTGTGTACATATACTGATCATGATTAACCGTTTTATGATCATATACTTTCACATCACTTGCTTTCATCCACCCTATTGTCCCGGAAGAGGCACTTGGCTGAGTGCTTAATAAATAGTAAGTGGTTCCGCTGACGTTGGCTTGCTTCTTGATGTAATAGACTTGGTCTGTTTTAGTTGATCCTGCTTGTGTACTGCTGGACAAGTTCGATAGATTCGGATAGATTCTCGCACTCGTAGTCCGAATATGTCCTAGTTTGCTAGTGCTACTGTACTTAATCGCTTTCTGGTTATACTTCTCCGTAACAAGTGTTACAAATTCGCTCCAGTTGTAGCCGTATTGTGCAAAGTAGCCATGCGGGTCTACATGTGTCGTACCACCCAGGAAATTGCTTACAGCTTTATGCGACCACAACGTTCCTCGTCCATTTGCTTCTGCACTTGTTACACCAAGATTATATTTTGCCAGCACATAAGCAATATAATCCGCATAGTTATTAATAGATTTTGCAAAGTCCTCGAAGTTATCCTCCCGGACCAATTCCACATGAACAAAACGTTGGTTCGCGTAATATCCCCCGCCCCATGCGGCATAATCAGTCGGATGGATTTCGATGATATTGCCATGATCGACAAATGCATGAACAAATGCATTATTGTAATTTTCTGTCATGTAATTTATCTCACCGCGGATTGTAGAATTTGGATTTGCTGTTTCATGTGCTACGACACCTTCCACAGCACCTCTCCCGTTTCGGTAATTGAATTTGGGAAACTGGCTTTTATACTCATATTTAATGGAAGACGTAGATGGCGTATTTTTTTTAATCCAATCGTTAACGTCCGGATAACTAGCTCGAATAGATAAGCGAGGTTCTGAAGAGGATTGAATCTCAGATTCATCCACTCCATCACGCCACTCTAGCGGAATGTATTGAAGCTCTTCAGCAGATAACTTACTGATATCAATGCCATAAACCATCGTACCTTCTTTAATACCGAGTTCGTTGTATCGCGGCTCTTCTTCCTTTTGCTCTTTGACTGCCGATTCCTGCTTCGTGCTGTCTTGTTCTGTATCTGGCGTATCTGTTTGTAATTCTGACTGCTCTGCCTGTTCTTCTGCTGCTGGCAGATCAGTTTCTTCCTTGCCAACCGATTCATTATCTATCTGAGCAGACGACGCAGCAGGTTCCTTTTCGGTCTCTTTTGCTATCGCTGAATCTTCTGTGCCTATTTCCTGAGGTGCAGCATTAGTATTGGAATCACTAATGTCATCCTCTTTATTCTGAACATCATGCTCTTCTGCAAAAACTCCCACTGGCATGATACTGAAACATACCATCAAAACGACTATCAAGCTAATAACTTTTTTCATTTTTACCCTCTGTCCTCTTATTAGAAAATGGTTATAGCTGCCGTTTCAAATTTCGCCTCCTTCTCGGCCTGATTGGATTAGGAAGTATATGATGTAAAATAATTGCTAAAACCTTTCCTACCTAATATATCGACAAAAAATTTACAATCTGAAATACTAATTTACAAAAAAAGCACATTATCCTCATCGGATAATGTGCTTTTCTGATTTAACGATAGTTTGGTATATCAAGATACAAGGTATAAATACCTATATTTTGATATAAGTTGTACATTGTTGAGACTTGCTTGGATGCCCAGCCGATATCGGTAGCGTACTGCTTGCCGAATGTACCGGTTGCTGCCATCGCCTCAGGGTTCCATCTCATCTTATACAATGTATTTTGACCTGAATTGATGTAGCCGGATCCTATATACTGTGCTCCCCCGACTATCGCAAGATACGGAGAAGTCCAGCCTTCTTCATAAGCACGTTTTGCCCCGCAATCTATTGGACAGGAGTCATAAGCTCCGATGCCATACATGTTATAGACCTTCGTGCCGTTATACATTACTCCTTGGGCAAGTGTGGACGAACCATTACCTGTCTCAAGTGTAGCATGTGAAACCAAATAAACATCATTGACTCCATAAAGCTTAGCTGCATCAATGAATGCTTGTCCTTGTCCGGAAAGTGTTCCTTTTCCATTAAGGTATTTATTCAATGTCGCTGCGTCTGCATCACTGGCTCTCGTCAGATCCAGGAATTGGAAACGCTGTCGCTCATCATTGATGAAGTTATTCGGATCAAGATAGTACTCGATATCCTCCGGACTTGCATTCACCCACTGACGTGAATTCGTGAACTCGATTTGCAGCCAGCTGCCTGATTGACCAAGAACAGTGACTTTTGCTCCTTTGCTCAAAGTTCCGACTACCCAGTAGCTAGTACTAGGACCGCCGCGTACATTCAGCAGGTCTGCCGTAACTTGGTTATTGCTGTTGATGTATTCAGCAGATACATATGTCTTGTACTCGCTGTCTGTCTGTGCAGATGCAGTACTCTGAATAGCTACTGCTTCTTCCAGTGTCAAATCGTATTGTGTTTGTTTATCGTAGCTTTCAACCACAAATGCTTCATGCAGCCACATCGTTTTCCCATCCAGTACACCACGGTACCAAATGTTGTTTCCGACTTTTTCTGTCAGATTGACTTTGAATTGAGAACCTTCATATTTGGACATATCGCTTGCGACTAAGTCCTTCGAACCACCCCACGCTTTTGCGTAGGAACTGCCTTTTCCATTCGAGTAGAATGTTTTTGCAGTTTTGTCGATAGTCGTATGTTCATGTGACGACATCTCAGTGGATTTCACCCAGCCGACAACACCAGTTGTACTGCTTGGCTCTCTACTGATCTTATAATACGTTGTGCCATTCACTTCAACTTGTGCCTTGATATAGTAGACAGCATCCGTCAGCCCTGCATCAGAAGCATTTCTTCCTGATGTATCAGACCAGTTATCGTACACTGTTGCACTACCATTCAAATGGCCAAGACGGCTGATCTTCGTTTCAATTACTTCCTGGACGTAAGCACTGTGAATGAACACTTTTTTACCACCAAGCATTCCGCGGTACCACGTATTATTCCCGACTGTCTCAGTCAGATCAACACTGAAAACTTCATTCTTATAGTCTGATAGATTATAAACTAGATCCTTGGATCCGCCCCAAGCTTTGGCAAATGCCTGGCCAGTTCCTTTCACTAGGAAGCCCTTCTTCTCTTTGCTGATCGTTGTGTGATCATGCGTAGACAATTGGGATGCTTTCACCCAGCCAACAACTCCGTTAGTTGCGCTCGGTTCCTTGCTGATTAAGTAGTAAAGCTCACCTGCAACAGTTGCTTCTTTTTTAATGTAATAGACAGCATCTGTGTATCCGCCATCTACAGCTGAAAGAGTAGAAGCCGGGTTTTTCAAATCAGGATAAATCACTGCATCGGCATGCAGATGACCAAGCTTACTTACACGCTGCTCAGTGATTTCAGGCTCGTATGCTGATAGATAAGCAGAATGGATAAACACCTGCTTACCATCCAGCATTCCGCGATACCATGTATTGCTGCCGACAGTCTCAGTCAAGTTTACATAGAAGGTTTTGCCTTCTAGATCGCTCAGGTTGTAGACAATATCCTTCGATCCACCCCATGCCTTCGCAAAAGCTTGGCCAGATCCTTTAACAGTGAAGGTCTTCTTGTTTTTATCGATTGTCGTATGAGTATGCGTAGACAACTGGGCTGCTTTCACCCAGCCAACAACACCGTTAGTTGCACTTGGTTCTTTGCTGATCAAATAATGCAGTTCTCCGTTTATCTTCGCCTGCTTTTTGATATAGTAAACGGCGCTTGTGTATCCGCCGGCTACTGCATTGATTGCAGAAGACGGATCATTGATATCTGGATAAATAACCGCACTGCTCTTCAGATGACCAAGCAGACTAGTTTTCTGTTCCTCTTCGATTTTAACTGGCTCATATGCTTCCACGTATGCAGAATGGATATAGACAGTCTTACCAGCTAGGGTTCCTTTGTACCAAGTGTTGGCACCGATTTTTTCTTCAGCGCTCACTTTGAACTGCTGGCCTTTGTATTGGCTAAGGCTATAGACTAGATCCTTAGATCCTCCCCAAGGCTTGCTGTAGGCATTCCCAGATCCGCTGATGATAAATGTCTGCTGATTGCTGTTCACTACCGAATGCTCATGTGTAGTCATTTCAGTAGACTTCACCCAGCCGACAACACCAGTCGTACTGCTTGCCTGTTTACTAATAAGATAATATGTTTCATTATTCCATTTCGCTTGTTTCTTGATGTAGTAAACAGCATCGGTATAGCCGCCAGCGACAGCTCCTTTGAAAGTATCCATATCGTTAAGATCAGGATAGATGACTGCATTGGAACGCAAATGACCCATTAGGTCAATTGAAGTTTCCACGGGAGCAGCTGCTGCAGCACGCATCGTCTGCTTTTCAGAATCATCAGCCTCTTCGGTGTCAGTTTCGGAATCTTCCTCTACTGCCGGAGCATCTGTTTCTTCTTCCTGATTCACAGCTTCATCCTCAATCTGCTGATTTTCGCTGTCGGTTTCTTCTCCTGTTGAAACATCACCCTCGTTTTCTTGCGCTTCTTCAACAGGTGCTGTTCCTGTTTCATCAGTCTCATCGACAGTGCCAGTTTGATTTTCTGGAGCAACAGTTTCTGACTGCTCTGTCTGTGTCTCATCTACTTGCTGGACAGATTCTGTCTGCTGATCAGACTTTATCGTTTCTTCCGCAGACACATAGTTGGCCGGAGACACTAAGCTAAACAAAAGCAGAAAGATTAAAACATATGCAAATTTCTTCATTTCACCCTCCAAAATATTCAGTTTTCAATGTGCAGACGCCATAGCATCGTTATTGTGTATCGAAAAACGCATCGACCACTCCTTCGTTTTTACTAGGAATAGGCAACAATGGTATGTAGTAGGCAACTATTTACCTATTTATCTATAATTCTACAAAATCAAACAAAGCTTTACAATCTAATATCTGATTTTCATTTAGTTTACAATTAAAATAGTTCTATAGATTCAATTTTTTCCATTATATTGAAAAAGACTTTTCCCGCTTTTATAAATCAAAATTAAATAATAAAAACCACCGTCAGCTAGTGACGGTGGTTCACATTATTTAATAACTTGTTTTACTACGCGTTCCGAAGCTTTCCCATCCTCTAGATAACAGAAACGGTTGTAGAATGCTTCAAATCGTTCATCCGGCTGATAGCCTTCCCTGTCAATACGTTTTACTTCCTGGATGATTTGCTCTGTTTGTTTCAATAAAGGTCCAGGAGCAGTTTCTTCAAAATCAAAGTAGAATCCGCGAAGATTATCCCGATAGTCATCCAAATCATACACGAAGAACATCATAGGTCGACGCAGGTTGGCATAGTCAAAGAATACGGAAGAATAATCCGTAATCAGCATATCAGCCATCAAGTAAAGTTCACGGATATCTTCATGCTTGGAAAAGTCATAAGCAAATCCTTCATAGCTGGAAAGATCCAAATTCTCAGCAACAAGATAATGCAGACGCAATACAACGACATATTCGTCTCCCAGTTCCTGACGCATACGTTCCAGATCCAGCTCTAAATCAAACTTATATTTTCCTTTCTGATAAAACTGATTATCCCGCCAGGTTGGTGCATACAGGATAATTTTCTTATCCTCAGAAAGCCCGCAGCTTTTTTTAAGTGCTTCTATATTCTCCGGCTTATTATGTGTATAAAGGAAGTCGTTTCGCGGGTATCCTGTTTCAAGCATATCCTTCTCAAATCCGAACGCCCTCGCGAAGATTTCACTGGAGTACGCATTTGGCGAAACAAGATAATCCCATTTGGAAGCTTCGAATAAGAAATTGCGTTTATACGCCTCGGTATTCGTACCAGGCATATGCACCTCGTCCATGTCTGCTGCAAGTCGCTTCAGCGGTGTACCATGCCAGGTTTGCAAATAAATCGTATGATTTGGTTTTGGAATCCATAGCGGCAGACGGCTGTTGGAGACCCAATACCTTGCCCTTGTCATAAGGAACAACCAACGGATGGAGAACCTGCGCACATAAGGAACGTCCTTTGTTTCAAAGTAAGGAACTGCACGTCGGTCCGAGCTCCAATACATTTTGTACTCCGGATGGTGTTCCAGCATGTACTCATAAATCGCTCTTGGATTGTCACTGTATTGTTTGCCAAGGAAACTTTCGAAAACCATAAGTTTTTTATCAACAGGCAAGATAGCTCCAAAAAGCTTGAACACCTGCTGATAACTGTTTTTAAGGAATCTGCCTCTGCGGATATTAACCCACTTGCGTCTCGCTCGCGAGATACTTTCCCGGATAAAGAAATACTCAGAAGTTTGAACAGAAAGATATTTCGACTTCTTCGTTAATCTCACGGTCATTTTATATTTCTTACCATTGATAGTCGTTTTCGCAGCCGCTGGCAAGGTTGAATCTTTTTTCAGATGGCGCATGCGGATACTGCGGATGGTCTGGCGCACACCATTATGTGAATAAGTCAGCTCTACATAAAATTTCAGAAACTTCTTATCTGACAAATCAATATGAGGTGTTATATCGAATAGTCCCTCGAATCCTGAGTGCCGGAGCAGCTCATTTCCTTCATATTTATCTGCTAAGTCCTCGCGTTCCTTAAACTGAAGCGGGAAGACTTGTTCTTCCTCTTCATTCAAGTTGTTTGTCACCACGAGTTTCAGTTCTTCCAATTTATAAGCTTCGCTTTGGTATAGCGGAGCATAGTTAATTGAACCGGAAAAATGCATGACTCCCGTTTTCTTTAAATGGACTTCTTCCAAATTGGCAAAGAAAACATAATCGTTTACTCGGAAAGAGATGTTACCTTTTCCGGTGCGATACGGGTAGAAAACCTTGTCCGTTCCTGGTATGAAATAGGAATTATATTGCAGGTGCTCCGGCGGATTAGAAATCCGAGCCCGCTTCGTTTCTCCTTCATTTTCCCGTTCAACGTACAGATCCCACATAACTCCATCCTGAAGCATCTGTGTATGCTCGGAAGGGTCCAGCGTTACCTTACAAATCGTATATTCATCTACGCTGTGGTCTTCATTAAAAGTAAGGTAAATGTCCTCGTTTGTATAACGATTCATCAATAAGAATCGATATGTTTCATAATCAGCGATGTAGGAGGCTCTTATCGGAATTTCCATATAGAAAATTCCCGCTTCAATACGAACCGATATGGCTCTCCTATTTCGAAGGCTGATGTTTTCCATGCAGTACTTTCTCCTCTCGACTAGCAAATCCATTCCTTATTATAAATTTCATATGTAGGTAATTCAACAATGCTTTTGTAAAGTTCTTTACATATACTTCGTATTTGAATTGGTTTTTTTGCTCTTCCTTAGCATGTTTCATACCAAGTCATTTATACATTTTCTTAACCAATTGTAGGAAAATTAGGTAAATATGTATGCAGATTCGACAATTCGCGCATATATTTGCATTCTATTATCATAGCAGACTTGAAATTTAATTAAAATGTAAATATAATGTTAATCAGGTGTAAATGTTATGATCTATACTTACACTGTGACAATGATGATGCAGACAACTTTTATATATGAAAAACCAAAACTAATAAAGGAAATGAGGCACAACAATGAAGAAAGTAATTACGTACGGTACATTTGATTTGTTGCACTGGGGCCATGTAAACTTGCTTCGCCGCGCGAAAGAAATGGGCGATTATCTAGTAGTGGCAATCTCTTCTGATGAATTCAACAAGCTGAAAGACAAAAAGTCTTACCACAGCTTTGAAAACCGCAAAATGATCCTTGAAGCGATTCGTTATGTGGATGAAGTTATCGCGGAAGAAAGCTGGGATCAAAAAGTCCACGATGTAGTGGACCATAATATTGATGTATTCGTCATGGGCAGCGACTGGGAAGGCAAATTCGACTTCTTGAAAGAACATTGTGAAGTCGTATATCTTCCACGTACAGTTGGTATCTCCACTTCTAAGATCAAAGATGATCTTTTAGAAGTTAATAATGGTTAGAGAACTTGCTATTTCTCTCTATCTAGCGTTCTTCAAAATGCTATTTATATGTTTCAAGCTATTTCCCCAAAAGAACAAAACCACCTTGGTTTCCTCTTTTGGGGATAATGTTTTGTATACGGCTAAATCGCTTGAAAAGTGGAACGCGGGAGAAATAGTCATATTAAAAACATCTTCCTGCAGGGAAGAATTCACTGATCTGGATGCGGAGATTGTACCATTTGCCATGACGAATATCAGCGCTTTTGTAAAAGGTATCTATCATCTGGCCACTTCGCGCGTCGTGATGGTAGATAATTACTTCGGATTTCTTGCCGTAACGGATTTCAAACCAAATGTCACATGCATTCAGCTGTGGCACGCGGCAGGTGCGATGAAGAAGTTCGGCTTGATGGACCCTTCTGTCCAGACTAGAAGTCCAAAGGCACAGGAAAGATTCAAACAGGTATACAGCCGTTTCACATATGTTACGGTCGGTTCGGAAAAGATGGCATCCATCTTCCAGGAGAGCTTCGGTCTGTCGAATGCGAATATATTGCGGACTGGTATGCCGCGAACGGATTTCTTCTTCGACGATAGTCAAATCGATCAATACGAAAGAGAAATCACCGAGCAATATCCAATTATCAAGAAGCGTAAGGTTATCCTGTATGCTCCGACTTATCGTGATGATGAGCTGGCCAAGCCTAAAATAGAACTTGATATCGAACGCTTGTATCGGGAGCTGGGTCAGGAATATGTATTGTTCCTTCGCCTTCATCCTGCTGTTACATGGGATCTGGCAAACTATTACCCGAATTTCGTAATCGATGTCACACACTATAAAAATATCAATCCACTTTTACTAGTTACGGATATCTTGATTACCGATTATTCTTCCATACCATTTGAATATTCGCTGCTGAACCGCCCGATTATCTTCTTTACGTATGATCTGGAGGATTACCAGAAAAAACGCGGTGTGTCAGACGAATATCTTGAATCATTACCAGGACCAATGGTCAGAGATACAAAAACAATTATTAGAGTGATCAAAAAGGGTGATTTCCAACTGGAGAAGGTACAGGCTTTCTCTAAACAGTGGAACCAATACTCAAACGGACATGCGAGTGAGCAGCTGGTACAGGCGATGTATACATCCAACCCGGCCGTTGCTGCCACAGCCAATCCATCCACTCAGACGACACGCTGATAAATTCAGCGTGTTTTTTTTGTATAAAAAAACCCCTTCTCCATTGGAGAAGGGGTTTTCCTTTATTGCTGATGCTGTTTGCGCCGTTCTTCTTCTGTCACTTTCGGGAAACCTACCATATTGAGTAATGGACGATAGCGGTCGCTGATCAATCCCGTAATCTCAACGATCAGTTCAATCAGTATTGCCAAGGCAATAATCAAGATGGTTGAGCCCCACATGGTTGCTTCCGTGTAAAGGACACCTGTAATGCTGAAGATTCCGCTGATCGCATAGATAACAATAACAGTCTGGCGATGCGAGAATCCTAGATTCAAGAGACAGTGATGCAAATGCAGCTTATCCGGTGCTGATAAAGGCTTCTTCTGTACAATCCGGCGGATGATAGCAAATGTTGTGTCCAGGATCGGAACACCAAGAATGATGATCGGCACGATCAAGGAGAACAATGCAACGTTCTTGAACAAACCGCTTACGGATAGAACAGCAATCATATAACCGAGGAATAATGCTCCTGTATCCCCCATGAATATCTTAGCCGGGTGGAAGTTGAACACTAGGAAGCCAAGTGTGCTGCCTAAAAGCAGGACGCCCATCATTGCAGAGATTGGGTTACCCATGCTGATGGCGATCATGGCAATCGTGAACAGCGCGATAGCTGACACTCCTGCTGCCAATCCATCCAATCCATCAATCAAGTTGATGGCGTTCGTTATACCGACAATCCACAGAATCGTGATTGGAATTGCCCAAACACCGAATTCAATTCGTCCAGTGAATGGCAATGTTACAAAGTCGATCTGGATGCCGCCCAATACCGTTACAGTAGCGGCTGCAATCTGTCCGATTAACTTCACTTTTGCGGATAGCATGAACTTATCGTCCAGCACTCCGATTAAAGTAATCATTGTTGCACCAATCAGGATTGGTGCTGTATTCGAATCATGTGGCATGAAAACCAAATAACCGATGATGAAACTGATGTAAATGGCCAATCCGCCTAGTCGCGGCATGATTTTCTGGTGTACTTTTCTAGCGTTTGGTTTATCCGTTGCTCCGATTGCGAATGCCAGCTTTTTCACCATAGGCGTCAGCGCAATTGAAAGGATGAAACATGCTGCCAACGCTACGATTAAAGGCGTTATGTGTACCATTTGTATCCTCCTAAATAGCTTGCAAATCGTTCCAAAAATGCTTTTATAATCCAAGTATCATAAATTACTAGATTTCGACAGTATTCTGCGTAGGTTCTGTACTATTATAATGTTTCTATTGACAAAACACAATTGCACATAATGTAAATTTTACATCATAACCGGGTCAAGCGCCTTTACATTTCTTTTACATTTATCAAGCTTCTTTGATAAAGTTGCTGAGAATCGCAAACATCCGCTCTTTCCCTGATTGAAACGGCTCTGGTTCAAAGTGCTCTGCCTCCTGTATTATCTTACCGAGATCTTCTCCTTCTCCCCAGCTAAGGATATGCTTCTGTTCCAGGAAGATGGACATCAGCTGCTGCTGATGATCATCATTATGTTCGCCGTACTTTTTCAGTCTGGCTGCCGCGATTACCTTTTTACCCTTTTTCAAGGCGGAGATAACCGATCCGGTACCTGCATGCGTGATCACAAGCCGGGCATCCTCCATCAGCTGATCCATGACTTCATAGTTAACGAATGGTTTTATTGTCAATAAGTCACTGTCAAACTTCGTGTGTCCAGCTTGGACGATAACTTCCTCATTGATGATTCCTTCCCGTTTCAGCCGTTCCACCTCTTCAAGCAGTCGGGTGAATGGAAGCTCGTGGGTACCTAAGACGACCAGTATCAATAGATGGACCCCCCATAGACCGCTTTCGGATAAATCTGTTTCATCGTCTCCCATTGGACGATGAATAAATCGGCGATAGGATAAATCAGCTTACCTGAAATGGTCGGTGAAGTGGACTTTGCAAAGCTCTCGATGAAGATGACACGCTTCCCAAACAGCTTGGCGATATAGCACATCGGCACGGATGTATGTGCTCCCGTGGAGATGACAACATCCGGACGATGCTTCAGGAATAAAAAGATCGATTTTATAATGTTATAACTGAACTTGAATATATAGCGAAAAGGATAATTGCGTGCGCCGTATACAAGGAAGCTCATCGGGTGCTTGCCCTTCATCTGCTCCGTGATTTCAGATTTCTCTGTCACGATATGGTAGTCATATTCCTTAAAAAGCGGCTCCAGCTGCAAAAGCTGCGTTAAATGTCCGCCAATGGATGAGATCAGAAGCAATTTTTTCTTTTTCGTTTTCATCACAGATTCGCTCCATTCCAGTTAAGGTGAGATGCTATTGAAAGAATTTCTCAGGCTTCTGTTTGACCAGCCCATACAGGAACCCGAGGAACAACGCCAGATAAAATCCGGATGCCGGTGACGATAAAATGTGTCCGGCTATAAATGCTGCTCCAAGACCGATACAAGCACCAACACCGCTGAATAAAGCAGTTGTGCTCACTGTTCGGAATCGCTGCTTGAAGATGAATACCAGGATTCTGCCGATGATAAACAAAAGCGGCAGTACGAGGATCAGTGTCCCAAGATATCCAAATCCGAAGAACCAATCCAGGATATCCATTTCAATGATCCTAGGTTCTTCCCCGGTGTAGTTTCCGCCAATTCCCATGCCAAAGACTTTCTGGATGACGGGTGCCCGTTCGAAGTAATAAAGTACTGTGCCAAAGAATTCTTCCCGGCCATTCAATGCCATGAGCTGCCAGGAACTCCACTGTCTTACGCTGCCAGGAGGCGGGACATCCCCTTCTGCTTCCTCCGGCAATGGCGGAGCTTCTGCTTGTTCCTGCTGCTGTGCCGCCTTTTCATTTGCCATGTCTACAGATAACCCGAGGTTATTACCGATTGGCATCTCAGGAGAGATGAAGACGGTCACTGCAAGCAGGACTAACACGACACCAGACTGGATGAAGTTGCTTCGTGTGATGATTGCTTGTATGAGAAGTATCAGGAACGCCATTCCCAACACAAGCAGGGCTGCTCCGAATGCGACCTTCGTTCCGATTGTCAGCATCGCCCATATCATGACTGCTATAAGTGCTGTACAGATAATTTGCGCCACAAGTCCCTTCTTTATGAAGAGATAGTAGATGATTGCCCCGCAGAAACCCATACCTAAAATGGCACTGATTTCATTACCGGAAAAGAACCAGCCAGAATGGCCTTGCTTTGCTAAGTAATCATAGCTCCGCTTCCCTGTACCAGTTAGTTCGGCAAGAAGCATAACGACACTGACGACACTTGTGTTGATAAATAGATATTTCGGTACAATCACTTTCCATTCCCTATTTTCTCCTATATGGCGGAAAATCATCACATAGACGAGTAAGGCTGTGATAAAGAAGAAGGTCTTCAGGATAAACGTCAATTCGCCTGCCGCTGAAACGGGATCCTTCCATATCATATTGACACCGAAATTGATGGCAAAATAGACAGCCAGCACCAGCATGTAAATGAACGCATTTCTGCTCCAGCGCCGATCCGGATAGCTAAGCATGTACAATGCTCCAATCGGAATGACGAGCAGCCGCACTGGATTGGAAATCGGTATCGAGAAGTACGACAGCAGATCGAGAAACGGCTGAGCCAAAATGAAGAAAATGAAAAGTTTTTCGAATATATGATAGTTGTCCTTGAGTTTCTGTGTCAGAGCTTGCAAAATGATTGTCCTCCTTCTTGCCACTCTTGCCAATTACTTAGCAGCGGAGCCGCCTCTTCCCAATAGGATATAAAATGATCTGATTTTCATCAGGAATACGCAGATCAGAAATACGATGACACCGGCTGCTGAACAGATCAGGATCGTCAGGATAGGCTGTACATCGCTTAAAGTCCCTTTGATCAAGAGAACAGCGATTCCCATGATGAGTACACTGGCAGTCGTCTTGGCGACATCTGCCAGCATTGCACTTACAGATATGCCACCCGTGAGCTTCCGGAACAAAAGGAAGCAGGCAACTGCATAGATCAAGCCTGTCACGGATGAAGAAAGCGGGATACCGATGAAACCGAAGCTTTCTGTAAATAAGTAGTTGAGCAAGAGCTTCAAGCCGATAGATAAGAACCCCAGCCGCATCATGTAATGTCCCTTTTCCATCGTATAAAAACCATTGTTGACGATAATGACCAGACTGTAGAACATGATGGTTCCGAAGTAATAATATGCTGCGATGCTAGTCTCTTCTGCATGCTGTGCAGTGAATTCTCCGTTTACAAAAAGCAGGGTCACTATCTCAGGCATCAGCAGCATCATTCCTGTCAGAACAGGCAGCAGGACGAAATACATAATCTGCAGGCCGCGTGTGATGTTCTCCTTGAAGCTTTCCATGTCCCGCTTTGCATATGCGGCAGCAAGCAGTGGAAATACGATTGTACCAACTGTCACTCCGATAATATTCTGCGGGAATTGCGTTAAGTTCTTTGCGATATTTAAATATGTAACAAAGCTGCTGCCAAGCATATTTGCAAAAGATGTATCAATCAGCAAAGTAATTTGACCGATCATCGCCGTGAGCGCTACCGGAATGAAGATATGGTAGAAGCGCTTGTTTTCTTCCCAATTTATTTTCCCTTTTAAGGTAAGCGTCCGTTTTGGGAGCAAGAGCAATAGCTTGAATAGCAAGCTCAGGATCACGCCTGCCAAGTTACCAAATGCAAAAGCATAAGCCCCGATCTCATCCGCGAAGAGCAAGGCGCTTCCGATTGTTCCTAAGAGCACGATTGCTTGTGCCAGTACCGATAAATAGTATTTGTTCTCGGCATCGAAGTAGGCTTCGAGCACCGCATTGACACCGACGAATAGTAACGAGGAAAGGAATATGATCGTCATGATCGTTGCCATCTGCGCTGTATCGCCTGTCAGATTCGGATATAGAAGACGGATATATACCGGCGCGATAAAAATGAAAACAACCGAGATCAGTAAACTGAGCAGCAGTGTCCCTTTCCATACGTCCTGCAGATGTGAAAGCCCTCTGCTCTTTTCTTTGTATTTGATATAACTTGGAACGAACGCACTCTTCATACCTGTTGTCAGGAACAAGATGAACATATTCGGCAGTGCGAATGCCGCGTAGTAGGCGTCCGATTCGCCGCTGGCTCCGAAATAATTAGTTATGAGCATATCCCGGATCAACCCTGACACCTTCAGAACGAGGGTCACGAACAGCAGCAGCAGACTGGCGATGCGAAGTTTCGACTTCATGATAGGACCTCTCTCTATTGCCCATGCAGATATAGCTTATGGGATGCGTATTGCTGGCTAAATTATAAGACTGAACAGAAAGCCGTTTCAAGGCAATTTACAGTAACTTAACGTACCGCATAGCCTGCAACACGCCTTCACCCCTTCCAGTAACTGGGCTGGGGCATAACTTTACAAAATATTCGCATATTCATACTATTTACAATTACTTCACCATTGATTAACAGTTGCACAATAATCCTTTGCTAGACTTGGTTCGACATATCCTAGAAAAGGAATGGAGTGTACGTAGTGAAAATAGCTGTATTGATTCCATGCTACAACGAAGAACAAACAATCGGTGATGTTATCGATGCTTTCCGGAACCAGCTGCCACATGCAGATATCTATGTGTTCGACAACAACTCAAAAGACAAGACGAGCGAGGTTGCCCGGAGGCATGGCGCAATCGTCCGTCATGAATATCAGCAGGGCAAGGGACATGTTGTCCGTTCCATGTTCCGTAATATTGAAGCGGATTGTTATGTAATGGTCGATGGGGATAATACATATCCTGCTGAATTCGTCCACGATTTGATTGCACCGATTCAGGAAGGCCGAGCCAATATGGTTATCGGGGACCGTCTGTCGAATGGCACATATGTAAAAGAGAATAAACGCAAATTCCATAACCTTGGTAACACAATGGTGAAAAGTTGCATCAACTTCCTATATAAAAAGAAGCTTAGCGATATCATGACAGGCTACCGTGCCTTTGACCGTCTTTTTGTCAAGACAATGCCCATCATGAGTCCCGGCTTCGAGATCGAGACCGAGATGTCAATCCATGCACTCGATAAGCGGCTTGCAATCGTCGAAGTCCCTATCGCTTATCGGGACCGTCCGGAGGGAAGCTATTCAAAATTGAACACACTGGCTGATGGCCGCAAAGTGCTCTATAAGATTTTCACCCTTTTCAAGGAATACAAACCGATGCTCTTTTTCACAGCATGGTCCCTGCTGTTTCTCATTCTCGGGCTAGCTGTCGGCATTCCGGTTATTGCTGAATACTTCGCTACCGATTTCATCACCCGGGTTCCCTCAGCCATCCTCGCTGTCGGATTGATTGTCCTATCGGTGCTGAGCTTCGCTTGCGGCGCAATTTTGGATACTGTTGCTTCCAATCAGCGTAAGCAATACGAATTGGAATTGAACCGGATTCAGGCAGAAAGCAAACCGAAACCTGTCCAAGGTATGACCAGAACTGGAGGCTCCATGTAATGACGCTTGTTCGAAATCTTTTGATCAGTGTGGCTGCAGGTCTTGCAGCCACTATTTCTTTATTGGCTGTTATGCAGGAAAGGCAGGACACGTCATTTTTGAAATATGCTGTCCTTGCTGTTATCAGTATCTGTTTCTTTTATGCTTTCCTTATCTTTAGTAAACAAATTCTCCGGGCTGTTCTGGAGAAACGTTACATACTGATAGGCATTGCTTTGCTGTCAGTTTATACGCTGATCAGCTTGATCGACTGGCCGCTCTTCATCAATCGCCCTTGGTATGAGACGGTGATTGTAGATGTCATTTCACTCGCTACAATTTTCTGCTTCTTTTCCTTCATTGCTTTTATGCTGCTGCGCGGAGGTTATATGTGGCAGAGGACGGCGGTAAGCAGGTGGCAAATCCTTTGGTATATGCTGCCGATGATTCTTGTTTGGATGGTCTACTTGCTCGCTTTCTTCCCAGGTAATATGAGCCCTGATTCGTTGAACCATTGGCGGCAAGTAGAAAATATGGAGTTCAATAACTGGCATCCATTCGCTTACACAATGGTGATTCTGGTCCTGACGCAGATTTGGGATTCTCCGGCCATCATCGTGTTATTCCAAATTTTGCTCATGTCGTTTGTGTATTCCTATGGAATCTATTCCTTCCGCCAATATGGACTCGGAAAAACGATCGCTTGGATTGCAGCCCTCCTATGGGCAGTACTGCCGGTAAACGGCATTTTCTCCACCATTCTTTGGAAGGATGTCGTTTATAGTACTTTCATCGTTTTCCTGACACTCTTTGTTATGAAAACAGTGCTGCAGGAAGGGAAAAATCTGCGGACTTGGAGTGGCATCGCGACATTTACAATAGTTCTCCTCGGCATTGCATTCTTCCGTAATAATGGATTGCCAATTGCCATTTTAACGGCGATAGGCATGCTCCTTGCTTATCAGAGAAACTGGAAGCAGCTGCTGACACCGCTCGTGCTCGTTTCCGCTCTTTATATTGTCGTCACGGGACCAGTATTTACTGCTTACAACATCCAATCTGCCAACCCGAATGAATCCATGAGTATACCGACGCAGCAGATTGCCGCAGTCGTATCCCAGGATGGAGAACTGACGGAAGAACAGCTCAATTACTTAGATACGATATTGCCGATTGAGGACTGGGATGCGTACAATCCATATCTGACAGATCGTATCAAGTTCCACGATAATTTCAAGGACGATGTCATTGTGGCCGATATGGGCAAGTACTTATCCGTCTGGTTCGATATTGTCAAACAGAACCCAGCTACCGTCATCGAGGCATATCTGAAGCAGACTTCACTCGTATGGCAGATCAATAAGCCAGTGGACGGTTATACTAATCCGTACACGATTGACGTGGATCCAAACGAGATGGGATTGGAAACGAGACCGGTGAGCCAAACTCTATATGATGTATTGGAATATGGTCTGGAAACATCCCGCTACCATACTGAAGAACTCTTCTGGCGTCCGGCTGTTTTCAGTATTCTCATCATCTTGTTCAGCTTGATCGCTTCCCGGAAACTTGGAGCAATTGCTTGGCTGCCGATTTTGCCAGTGCTTTTGAATACGGCAACAATCTTTGTTGGACTGCCGGCTCAGGATTATCGCTATCAAGTAAGCAACAGTATGGTAAGTATCTTCTTCCTTCTCTTTGCATGTTTGTACAAGAAAGGAAAGGAGCCAAGCCATGGAGAACGCGCGACCTCAACAAAACAGTCATAACAAGCAAAAGCTCGGTATAGCTTTAATCTTATTGTCAGCTGTCTTTACAAGCGTCGGTCAGTTGTTGTGGAAGATCGCGGACGGGGAAATCAATATTCCCCTCCTGATCGGCTGTGCCTGTTATGGAGCAGGAGCAGTCACCATGATGATTGCATTCCGTTTCGGTAAGCTTAGTGTGCTGCACCCGATGCTGAGCCTTGGTTATGTGTTCGCATTAGTGATGGGCTCCATCTTTTTGGATGAGCATATTTCTGCCATGCATATCATCGGGACGGCGCTGATTATCGTTGGGGCGATCCTGATTGGGGGTGGGGAGAATTAGCTGGATCTTATTAGTTACCTGTACGATGCTCGGTGCGGGCGGCGGATTCTTCTTCAAGCGGGCCAGTGATCCATCAACACACACGTCTCGTACACTTCTGATCGGACTCACTTGTTATGGCTCTGCTGCTTTGATCAACATCTATGTGCTCACATTGCTTCCTTATTCCGTCGTCTTCCCCCTGACGGCCATTACGTATGTGTGGACATTATTGCTGTCGTATTACTTCTTAAAGGAACATATTCGCTTACGGCAAATAATCGGTGTCGGACTGCTTGTCGCCGGCGCTGCCTGTCTTGTCCTATAAAAAACGACTCCCGCTTTAATCGCGGGAGTCGTTTTCTTTTTGTACAGTCGCATTGACTAGTCTGTAGGGGCGTACACGTACCAATTCAGTAAATTGTTCCGATAGATGCAAGGTTGAAAATTTGAAGTTCGAGTCTGCCCAGCGCATGATAAATCCGACAGTAGCTGCCATTTGAAAATGGATCATCAGATCATAATCCACTGGAATCCTTGGAGTTTCTGTTTCCATATAAAAATCACCTGATAAGCAGTCGACGAATACTCGCAGCATCTTGTCAGTTATATCAGGATAAAGAATTCGCAGAGCCTGCAAGACACGCCTTTCTTCATAAATATGTGTGAATATGCGCATCGTGGAAGGAGCCTGCTCCTGTAAATCGACAAAAGCACTTTCCTTATAAGGTTCTAACAAAGCGATAGCAATACCATCCAGGAAATCATGAAGGATACTTTCCTTCAGACTCTCTTTATCAGCAAAATGCTTATAGAAGGTGCCACGGTTATAATCGGCTTGATCGGCTATTTGCTGGATGCTGATCCTCTTTTCTTCTTCCTCCAGAATCAAATCGATATATGCCTGTTTAAGCGCCTTCACACTTCTTTTGCTACGTCGGTCCGTTTTCAATTTCATCAACAAAACCGCCTTTTTTGTATATTAAATCTATTTATCTTCTATCTCTAAAATCTTTTTGTTGATTAGGTTACATTACCTAAATTATTGAGCATTGTTACCTAGTTGTCAATGCGCTAAGATTACTATGGCATAACCATCTCAAAATTTTCAGTAATATCTTCTATATATACGAAGGAGGCTCGCACAGTGAAGGAATTCCAAGGAAAGGTCGTTTTGATCACTGGCGCTGCCGGCGGAATCGGGTCAGCCGCAGCCAAAGCTTTTGCAGAAGCAGGCGCAAAGCTTGCGTTGATCGATCTTTCAGAAAAGGCATTAGTCAGGGCTACGGCAGCTATTGAATCAGAAAAGCTCCTGCTTCCTGCAGACGTCACGAAAGAAGCAGATGTAGAACAATCCGTGGAAAAGACACTGCAGCGATTCGGAAGAATTGATGTGTTCATAAATCAGGCAGGATTGAGCGGTGACTTTGTTCCGATTACTGAACAAACTGCAACGAGCCTGGAGGAAGTACTTCAGGTAAATGTGGTCGGTGCCTTCCTCGGCTTAAAACATGTTTTGCGTGTCATGATTGAGCAAAAAAGCGGCGTAGTCGTCAATACTGCATGCAGCGGCAGCTTACTGGGCGGACCGGGTATGAGCACGTACGTAGCCTCCAAGCACGCTATGCTCGGCCTCAATAAGACAGCGGCTTTGGAAGTGGCAGATTACGGTATCCGAGTGAACGCAATTTGCCCGTCAGCTTTGGACACAGAATGGATGGAAGCTATCGAAACGAAGGCAGCTAAAGGGAATGAGAACACAGCCCGCCGAGGGTTTGAAGCGAGTTCACCTATGAATCGGTATGGAGAAGTCGAAGAGGTGACTGGACTGATGTTCTTCCTCGCTTCTGATCGCTCCAGCTTCATCACCGGCTCTTATTACCGTGTTGATGGCGGACAAGGAACAACATCAGTATAAAAAAAGAAAGACGAGCGGACAGGTACCTGTCTGCTGCGTCTTTTTTAGTTGGAATCGAATTCTTCTTTCAGTTTATCAAAGAGGATGCGGGCACCTTCCGGACTTAAATACAAATTGTCTGCATACTGCTTGTTTTCCGGCGTGATTTCTCCCGTTATAGCACAAGTAAAACCAGGCTGGTACTTTCGGAAGATGATCTTGTCACCTTCGACAAAAATTTCCACAGGATCTTTTTCTTCTATGCCGAACTCTCTTCTAATTTCTTTCGGCACAACGACACGCCCAAGATGATCGACCCGTCTCGTAATCCCGGTACTCTTCATGAAAACGCCTCCTTTACTGTGATGTTAACACTATACTATATATTTCTAATTATTGAAAATATTATTGTCGTAAAAAGAAGCACAAACACTGATTCTGTTTGTGCTTCTTTTTGTTACTGAAGGATTCCCTCGAGCTCCTGTCGTGTCCGATCTGCGATAGCAGCATCTGAGCCGAGATAGAAAATCTCAGGCTGATCGGTAACCTTATTTAGAAAAGCTCGTGTCGGCTTCGTAACAGCATCCGGTCTCGTCAGAACGATTGGTGCATCATATTTAGCTGCAAGCGGTGCACCAGACAGACTGTCTACCGTCGTTTGTCCATTAGCAAAGAATACTTGATCCGGATTGTTTCCATGATACTTCGTGATAACAGCAGCATTCGTCGAATAGCGATCAGGACCGTATACACGCTCCACAGAAGCACCAAGCTGCTTGACTGCATCCGCTACACGTTTAGACACGACTGTCTCACTGCCGATAATTGTCACTTTTTTAATGCTATTGCGCTTGATATAATTCTTTACTTCTTCATGCAGCTCTCCCGTTCTTGTCAGCAAGATAGGGATGCCTTCTTTTCCTGCATGAGGTCCGACAGTGAGCGCATCCGGCGATTTTTCATCTCCGACTGCAAGGAAGACCTCTGATGGCTTACTTGCAACAGCTGCCACTTCCTCTGCTACTTTTACGGCTGTCGCATAACGAGTAGAGCCGGCAACTCGTTCGATTGTGCTATTAGGAAACCTTTTACGCAAATCGTTCTCGACATTTTTCGAAATAGCTGGTTCTGCACCGACTATATAGATGGTAGACGGATTCAGTCGATCAATCTCCATAATTGTCACCTGCTCCAGCATATTCTGATCCGTTAACAGAAGCGGAGAGTCTGTTTGGGCTGCCAGGACGCTTCCTGAGAAAGCATCAATTGGCAGATCGCTTCTTCCAAGTACGACTGTATCAGGAGATTCAAGATGCCAGCCGTAGTTGGAAATGCTCGCACTCGTGGCATTACGGCGTGAACCTTCCAAATTGTGCACGACCATAGATGCCTTGCTCAAATAACCGCTGGCTACATAACCTGTTTTGCCGCTGCTAGTACGCACTGGATACCAGACATAGTGATTTACATTAGAATTATTTGCAGTGTAACCGCCCGTGATTGTCAGCTTTTCCCCTCTTGGCAAGGAGCCGATGGAAGAACCATTCGGACTATTTCGCAGCGTGAGCTGGTCAGCTGTAACATATACTGTGCTGCCATTTCCATAATTCTGTGTGCTTTCATGCAATGGTCCAGGCGTGGATACTTGGTTTGTCTGGAATGAGAAGTATGAACCAAGTTTTCCGCTAATTCTGCCAGGTGTCAATAGGTGAGTCGGGAAAGGCGTCGTGGTAATCAAGGACTGATTCTCCATTTCCTTATACACAAGCTCCTGGTAAGCAGTTTGCGGATTTGCTATTGGATCATTCCGCTCTAATCGTCCATTATATGCCAGAATAGCAAAGTACCAGTTTTCTAATTTATCAGGATTACCATCGTTGACCTTTGGAATCAGATTATATGCCAAAGTGGATTCAGCTTTCGCGTTGGCCTCATTCCATTTGTCTTTCAGAATACGCATCCCGCGATCGATATTGTAATCGATATCGTGCATCAGGCGCTCTATTTCCTCGGTGTCATTGCGGTTATAATCGGAAACCTGCATGATGCCGATACCAATACAATCATAGCCGATCACCACATTGGATCCGTCCGAAATGCTGCAGGAAGCCTGATAGGAAGGGGTGCTTCCCGTCCAATACTGTTTCCAGCCGCTTTCACGGAAGGCGATTGATTTTACGATCTCTGCTGGCACATCGTATTTAACCGCAGCTGCTGTCAGCTTACGGCTGATGGTGTCATAGCTTGGGTTTGAGTAGCTTGCAGCACTAGCACGGAACATGCGTGCTTGTGAAGCACTTGCTGTCGGTTCTGTCCGCTTATCCTCTTTCGTCACTTGCTGCGGAGCTACTGTGAATGCTTCGATATATACTTCCTTTGGTTCTGCAAGCGGTACATCCTGTTCGATTTTTGGGTAGCTTACTTCTAGCTGTGCCCCTTCCTCATCTACAGTGAGTCTCGCTCCTTCATATAATTCGGATTGATAAATGCGTTCCAGTTTCTCATTTGTGACATGCAAGATATCAAATTGCAAGGCTTGAGCTGTTCCGTGTGTACGATACTCTACAATTACGTAGGATGCATTGTCCATTGTTGTTTCCTGAACAGAGGCAATATCTGCATCCGGAATTGTGGATTCATAAAGTGTCCCAGTATTTCCTTTAATCCGAATTACCCCGTTCGAAGCATTCGTTACTTCGACTGTTTTACCATCTGACAATTGTACCGTTGCCGCACCCTCTGAAAAAGCATGAATGTTCGACTCTGCTTGGACATCAGCCGGCTGGATAAATGCTAAGCATGCAAGAAAAAGACCAGCAAAAAAGACAAATATATACGTCGCTCTGCTTCTTTCCACCTGTTACCCTCTTTCTTTTACTAGATTCACAATACAAAATGCTTATGTCGAATTTTGTATCACGTCTTTTAAACTATAAAAAGAGTAGGTGGAATTTACTAGACAATCAGAACAAACTTAACATTGCAAAACCCGAATTTACAATTGCTTAACAAAAAGGCCCAACCATAGTTGGGCTTCATACAGAGAATATTTTCGTCAAGCGAGGCTTGATTTCTTCCACTTCATAAGCTGCTGCTGTCTGTTTTGCCGATTCTTGAATCGTTTGCTTCGCTGCCTCTGGCAGTTCCATATAAGCAGTGATGCAGCCAGCCAGCTCCTCAGCAGATCCTGGTTCAAAAAGAAAGCCATTCCTGCCATGCTGCATATAGTCTAACAGTCCTGCCATCCGGCTGCCGATTACAGGTGTTCCGCAAGCCATCGCTTCCAGACCTACGAGACCAAGGCTTTCTCCTTCTCGCATTGTCGGAAAACAGAATACTGTCATACTATTGTATACACTGTTCAGCTTTTGCTGGGACAGAAGCGGGAAATGCACAAGATTTTCCCGTAATCCATAACTATCCACCATATTATCAAAGCTTTCTTTTTCCAGTCCATCACCGATGAACAATAACTTGTGTTTTTCCAGTTTGCCTTGTTCCTTCAGGAGCTTGGCAGCCTTCAGATAGACATCCCAGCCTTTTCCTCTATCAATCCTGCCAACAAATCCGATATAGCTATATGCCGGATTGATCTCCAGCTCCTGGCAAGCAAGCTGGGTATCTTTCTCATAGAAGGTATCCTTGTTAATGCCTCCGGATGGAAAAATTTCGATCCGATTCGTCAAACCATATTTCTGCTGCACAAGCTGCTTATAATAATCACTCGGTGTAATGACAGTATCTGATACTTCTAATAAACGCTTCACGTAAGGCTGGTATTTCTGCCGTTTCTGAAACTCTGGCACTACATCACTGCCATGCACATTTGTGTAGACAACCATATTCTTGTTCAATTTCTTGGCAATCAGCACCGGAATTGAATTATGTGTTGCATAATGCACATAGGTAACATCATATTTCCGGAAAAGCGATTTCACGATCACTTTGATAAAATGACTGGCATAAGCAATCAGCTTACCTAAGGAACTTGTTTGCTTTGTGACGACAGTACGGTCGAATGCTACTCCCGACTGTGCAAGGATCTTTTCTGTATTTTCGACAAACACCCCATAATTGGGATGCTGCTTGCTTGGATACATATTTGCGATCAAATGAACTTTCATACGAATGCCCCTTACGTACTTAATTGTAAACAAATTGTACGCTTATTCGACAATGCTTGCAGTAGGATTGTCTACTTCTTTAGAAACAATTTACAATCAATGATCAAGCAGACCGAGCAGGAATTCATAGCTTGTAAAGGAATCTCTCCAGGTGGACCAATTCATTTGCTGCGGTTTCCACGGCGTAACGAAAGGTTCATTTTGGTAATAATCACCTTGATTTGCAGGAAGGAATGCTCCTGTTTCGAGACCAGATGTGATAGCTGCCTGGTTATCATTTTGTGCTCCGATATCCACCTTGGTTGTGAATAACTGACCGTTTGCCATTCTCCAAACTTGATCTCCTTCCACCTGTGCCGGTTTAACGGTAGGGGCTTGACTGGCATATGCAAGTAAAATATCGGTATCCACATGATAGCCAGCTAAAAGCTCATCGGCTTGGTCATCTTCTGCCAAGTAAGATGCTTCGAATTTATACGTGCTTTCTTTTCCGGCATCAGAAACGGGCTGTTCAGCCAACTCCGTGATTTCCCCTTCCAAAGCGGGACCATCTTTAAGCTTCGCTTCGATCGTCATGGCATTCTGCACCTGTTTCCGCTCCGATTCGGCCAGTTCTCCAGTAATGACGAGTTCTCTGCTCTTTATCGTAATAATAGGTTTATTCCCAGGTTCATTGATAGCTTCCACAGTGCCTGCCGCTGGACTCGTGACAGTCACATATTCCCCTGTCTCCTCCAAACCAGCCAGCTGTTCTTCCGCTGCTGCAAGTTCTGCATTTTTCTCGGCAAGCTCTTTTTCCAAACTGATGCGGTATTGCTCCTGCAGCTGGGCAGTCTGCTCTTCTGTTGCCTGCTGCAGCGCTTCAGTAGCTTGATCTGTATTTTCCTCGTTCTCAGGTTCGTCAATCGTTTCTGGAACGCTCACATCTTCTGAAAATGCTGCAGCCATATCAGATTCGCCTGCTTCTGAAATTGCTTGCTCCACGGCTGCCGCCTGTTCATCCAGCGAAGTAATGCTGGCTGTCAATTCACGGTACGTTTTCGCATAATCTGCTACTTTGTAGGTGAAAAGGTCCGCTCCCTCTTCTACTGCATCACCAGGCTCTACAAGCATTTCTGAGACAGATCCAGACTCGGAATCCAAGTAGACTGGCACTTCATTTGCAGAAGTTAGTTCACCTGGAACAGATAACGTCTCTTTTACATCCTGCGCTGTTACCTGCTCCCACTTATTTATAAAATTCGTCCTGCCTACCCGGCCTTCATCATCCAAGAATAGGATGGCGATGTTGACCAGTACAAGGACGAGTCCTAATGCTAATAGCCTTTTCTTCATCCTTCAAGTCCTCCTATGCGAAGATGAATGCAACAATCTTATTCCCAATCCCTCCAAGCAGTGTCAGTAAAAGAATGTAACAGAGATACATCATACCGACAACAGCCCATACATGCCATCGTTTGGCTGGGAACAGCATAAGCAGGCATCTGGTCTGGAAATACAGGATAAACAGCTGGAACAATGACATTGCGCCAAACAAGCTGATTATCCAGGGGCGGTCTGTAAACAAATCTGCAATGACTCCAAGTGAAAACGGCGATCGATCCCAGTCCAGGCCGGCTGCGGGCAATAGGATCAGCCAGGAGAGAGCTTCCAGCAGGAATATAATACCTACACTTAATTGGATAACTAGCAGCTTCTGATATGGTATTTCATAAAAAAGGTAAAATACGAGAGACACAACAAAAATGATAAGCAGTCCCAGTCCTACTCCCCAGACGAGACGGCCTATGATGAACCAAAACTTCGCGTATTCATAATCCGAACCTATGTAATCTGCTTTCAATTGATTCAGCGTCTCTGTACCAGCACCAACCCATCCTAGTGCTGCATAAACGAGACAGAAAGCGAGGAGGATCAAGACAGTCCATAGCCAATGGCCACGCAGCTGCTCAGCTTCCCGCAGTTTGAATAATGTCTCCTTCGGGTTAGTCAGGAGACGGAAAGGATTCGTATGATATGTCATATTCTGCCATCCTTCTTCTATGTATATAGTAAAAGATTACCGTAATTTTTCAAAATTTGCACATATATTTACAATAAAAAAATAGACTGGCAATATGCCAATCTATTTGATAAGACTGTTGCTTGGTCGAAGTGCAGTGCGGTGCTTCGCGCGTTTTGGCACAACTGGGTTGCTGAGTTTTCCTTTCACGTACTGTATGCCTACATAAGAAAGCAGAGATAACATATACAGTATAGGTGCATAAAGCAGGCCCCAAGCAAACGTGTGCGTCACAGCTGATTGATCGAGTGCCTGATCAAAGATGCTGCGCCATAGTGTATGAATCAAGTAGATACCAACTACATTTTTAGCAATAATGCTAACATAACGATGCTTTCCGATGTTACGTGCTTTCAAGGTGAACAGCAGAAGGGAAATTGTCAAAGGAATCGTACTGATAAGATACTCTCCCTGCGGCAAATCCAGCCCGTAATATAGGATAGACCGCTCCATCAGCTGCAGAACAAATCCAGCAGCTACCATTATACCGATCGTCCTTACACGGATTGCTTGTGCTGCATGAACGATTTGTTTTTCATATAAGCCAAAGCAAGCTCCTAGTGCTGTATAAAATAAACCAAAGTAAATTCCGTTTCTTGTCGTCTCTTCCATCGTGACATGGAAGAGTGATCCATAAGATTGTCCCAGGAGACCAATTAGATTAAGAATAAGACCCACTAACAAAGTCATCTTCATTAGGCGTAATCTGTAAGCAGCATAAATGATGATGATTGAAAAGATCAAAGCGAACATAAACCAAAGCTGGAATTGTGTATAAGATATCCCATCCAATAATGTGCGCCACTGGAAGGTATCCTGAATGTATGCCGTCAGCTCAGCTTTTTGCTCACTCATTGTTCCGTTTGAAGTCGTGAGCATCTTTATAAAATCATATACCCAATAAAAAGCAAACCATGCAGCAAGCAAGCTGATCAGCTTTCCAGTATAGCGTTTGAAGTACGCGAATGTGTCATCTGTTCGCTGGAGTTTCATTGCGAATAAATAGCCTGATGCAGCAAAGAAGAACGGGACCGAGAAGCGTGCGATTGTATCGATGATGAATGCCCAGGTTTCACCGTTCCCGAATGGGACAGCGGTGTCTCGGAATGTATGTGTATGAATACAAACGACGCCGAAGATCGCCAGGCATTTGAAGAAATCAATGGAGTAATTCCTCGTCATGTGCATCTACCTGCTTTCTATATTCTAAGAAATCATATCCGTCTTTTCTTCTTTATATACCCTCAGTTCGGGGTCTCGCAAGAGTTTTAACAGAACTGTAATGACAACACAATCTGTTCGCAATATGATTACAAACTCTATCCAATTAGCCCTAATTTTTCCCACAAAAAAAGCACTTACCGTAGTAAGTGCTTAGGTGGTTTGGCTGAATGCCTGCACAAGCAGATCAAGCTTCTTGGCATCACTTGGCGGCTCATAGCTATCGTCTTTGAAATGCTCGTCGAATGCAGCAGCCAATGCGCCGAAACGGCTGTCCTGCAGAATGGATTGGTAAAACTCGAAAAGCTGACCGTATTGTTCGATATAACGCGCCATCTTCTTATCGAACCCAATCAAGTGATTGGCTGATGGCATACCTAGGAATGCAATTCTTGCCGGATCATATATCGGATAATGCACATTCAATAGATGCAGCATATGCGTAACGAGGGGAAATTGCATGGAAGGGTTTCCCCGGCGATTTCTCACTTCATATAACGCTGCTGTCAATTCGACGATTTTCCGCTTGTCCGGCTGGCATGCGGCTTCCTGGAACAGACGGAAAAAGGTCTGTTCGAATGCCTCTGTCAGATTGGGATTGACCAAGCCTATGTAGTGCTTCAATACGAATTGAAATACTGGACTGTGTTCAGGTCTTCTCGCTTCTTGGCGCAAGAACGCATCGAGGGCGATATCCTCCCGTCTGATTGATGATAGAAGCTGGTCTTTATGAAGCAGCAGCTGCTCCAGAAGATCGGCTCCGTTGTATGTGTCGCGCATAAGACAGGTTTCCTCCTCCACTCCAAAGCTGGTAATGATAGTTTACATGATAACATAACCGCTTCGGCAGAAGAAGTGATTGATAGCTTCAGGATAAGCCTTGCCCCATGAAGAAATGTTCATTATTTAGTAAGGCAATGACAGTACCTGTCCTTTTATACTGCTGGTCGAAGGAACGCTCTGACGTTTCTACAAACAAAGCAGTACCATTATAGAAGCTGACTCGGGTGCGGCTTTTTGTTTCTTTAAAGGATTGAATATGATAGAAGGACAGCCAGACGCAATGGGTGTTCGTAGGTGAGGAAGTCGGGAGCATAAAAACGCCATGGGCCGGATGCACTGGAATAGGCACCTTCTTGTCCGTTCGCAGCAGTCTGCCAATTGCATGTACTCTGCCCTCATAAGAGGATCCGTACTGCATGCAGCTATGATCAATGATCGTAAGAGGCGATTGTTCCACCCATATTTCTTTATCGGCTTCAAGAACACGGGATTGGTACACTGGATCGTGCAAACGAAAGACAGCAATGGTATTGCGGGTGATGATGTACTGTTCCCTTTTTTCTATTTGCATAATTTCCCCCTCCAATTGACTGATACAAGACTATATTACTATAAACAACTGCCCTAATATGTAAAGGAGTTGTAAAAAATAGTAAAAAAGGACGAAGCATATGCTTCGCCCTTTTATTTGATTGCAAAAGTGATTTCAGCTTCGCAAGCAAGCTCTCCATCAACAGTTGCTGTTGCTTTTCCTTTACCGATTGGTCCTTTCAAACGGACAATCTCTACTTCCAGCTTCAATGTATCACCTGGTTTCACCTGGCGTTTGAAGCGGCATTTATCGACGCCGGCAAGGAAGCCGATTTTTCCTTTGTTTTCTTCCTTCATCAGCATCGCAAATGCACCTGTCTGCGCAAGAGCTTCAAGGATCAAGACACCTGGCATTACCGGATAATCAGGAAAATGTCCTTGGAAGAATGGTTCATTGATTGTTACATTCTTCTTGCCGACAGCGCGTTTGCCTTCTTCGATTTCAGTTATTTGATCCACAAGCAAGAAAGGATAGCGATGCGGGATTATTTCTTTGATTTGTTGAACATCATACATAATATGGTGAGCCTCCTGAATGGTTGTCTTTCCTAACGTATTATACCAAAAATGATGCTAGCATGTTTAACGCGTTTTGCGTTAAGGGTATTGTTCCATAAAACTGCTGGGAGGGAAGCCAATTGCTTAATCTTTTGTTATGGATCGGCATCATCGTAGTCGCGTTCTGGCTTATTGGTGTCATTTTCAATATCCTCGGAGGAATCATTCACATTTTCCTTATCATTGCTGTGATCCTGTTCGTTATTTATGCAATCAGGAAAAGCAGGGGAAGGAAATAGAAAAAAGGCTTGCCCGGTAACCGGAGCAAGCCTTTTTTATGACTTCTGGTTGATTAAGTCATAGATGTGTGTCCATGTATCTCGTTTGAGGACGTCCAGCGCGTTGCCATCACCCAGTACGCCGTAGCCGAACAGCAAACCAAGCAGCAGGAAGACGATCAGGATAATCGGCACTACAAGCAAGCGAAGCCAAATCGGAAATAATCTTCTCCGTTGTTTTTTCGGTGCCTTTTCTCCTTCTGCCTGCTTCTTTTTATCATGTTGTTCTTTTGTCTGGAGTTTGGATGCATTACTCGGCATAGCGTTATGGCTCCTTATTCTTATCTAATCTGGTTAATGAGACCGCTCATCTGATCACTCATGGAAATGGAGCGTGCATTGAACTGATAAGCACGCTGTGTATTTACCATTGCAGTCATCTGTTCACTAAGATCAACGTTTGACCCTTCCAGGCTGCCTGCCTGTAATTCGACTTCTCCCGCATTAAGCGCTTGGGCAAGCGCAGGGTCAGCAAGCTCAAAGGCAGTATCACCTGTACGTGTCAGGACGCGTGGATTATCGATGGCTGTAATCTGAAGGTTTGCTTCCACAGCATTTACTCCATTGCGCTCTACAACGATTTCTCCGCGGTCATTGATTGTAATACTATCAAAATCAGGACGTAATGCAATAGGTCCATCGACACCGTTCACCAAGTTTCCTTCTGCTGTCGTCAAAGCAACTGTGCCATCCTGCTGCGGCTGAAGGTAGAAATTCCCGGCACGTGTATAGAGCTGCTCTCCGTTCTCGCCTGTAATCGTGAAGTATTGGTTGTCATTCACAAGTGCCGCATCCAGATTCCGGTCAGTTGTCTGGATCGTTCCCATCGTCATGAGCGGGTTTGTACTGCTCATGTATGCTCCAGAGCCGATCCGGATGCCGTCACTTGTGCTTCGGCTTGTCGTATTCGCCTCATCATTCGGCGGGTTATTCATCTGCTGATAAAGCAAGGAAGAGAAATTAGAGGTCTGTGCTTTATAGCCTGATGTATTTGTATTCGCCATATTATTCGCGATCAAATCCAATCGCTGCTGCAGCTGCCCCATTGTTACGGCAGCCTGTGTCATCATCCTGCTCATTTTGCTCCTCCTTTACAGCTTCCCGACTTCATTGACTGCTTTTCCAAGGCTTTCATCATATGCTGTCAGTACCTTTTGGTTCGTTTCAAACGTCCGGTATGCCTGCATCATGTCTGCCATTGTCTGCTGCAAGTCGACATTCGAGCCTTCTACTGCGCCTTGGACGATATTATATGTCACACCAGCTGTTGTCCGGGCGTCTGCTGCCTGGGCTTCTTCGCTAGCGGTATAGACGTTCTCACCCTGCTTGTCCAGCAAATTTGCATCCTGTACGTATGTCAGTCCGAGCTGGATATTCCTGCCGTCGGTGAATTGCATAGAA
This sequence comes from Virgibacillus sp. 7505, assembly GCF_002272135.1. Classification (GTDB taxonomy): domain Bacteria; phylum Bacillota; class Bacilli; order Bacillales; family Amphibacillaceae; genus Terribacillus. Next base: position 78,823 of record NZ_NPBF01000004.1, read on the forward strand.
CCATCTGCTGACATCGTATATGTCTGATTGTTTGTCTGAATCGGGTTGCCTGCTGTATCAAGAACATAACTGCCCTGATCATTCGTCAGAAAACCTTCTGCATCAATGGTAAAATTACCATTGCGAGTATACGCTTCACCATCTGCTGTCTGCAGATTGAAGAATACAGAGCCATTTTCATCCGGGTACGCTCCGTCCACTAGAGCCGTATCTGTACTGATACCTGTTTCCCGTAAATCTCCTTGGACAAAGTTCGGAATCGTCTCTTGCACATACACGCCGGAATTGATACTGCCGATTTCCTTGGAAGTCGTAACATAGCGGGAGTTATCCGCTGATGTCGGCTTGCTCTCCATCGATTTCAAAAGCATCTCCGGAAAAGCCCGCAGCTGACCTTGATCTGCTTTGTATCCATTTGTATTCGCATTAGCTAAGTTATTAGACAGTACTTCCTGTCTGCGCTGCTGGGCGAGCATACCGGATGCAGCTGTATATAATCCTTTAAGCAATGTTTCGGTCCTCCTAGGCAGTTAGATTGCCAGTGTTTTTGGTTTCTATCTATTTATATCGGCAGAATCCTAAACAAATTGAACCTCTTCCGTATACATTAGAGAATAAAGTACACAGAAGAGGTCAAATTATCATACTACTTTACGTTTTTCCAGTTTGTCGATGTTTTCAAGCATGATGCCAGTACCTTTTGCTACACAATCCATCGGATCTTCTGCAATGAATACAGGAACCTTCAATTGTTCAGCAAGCAGCTGGTCAATACCGTGAAGCAGTGCTCCACCGCCAGTCAGGATAATACCGCGGTCGATGATGTCTGCAGACAGCTCAGGAGGTGTCTGTTCCAATACGGTACGCGCCGCTTGTACAATCATGGCAACTGACTCACGCAGTGCTTCTTCTATTTCCTGCGAATGTACAGTGATCGTACGCGGAAGACCGCTTACCATGTCCCGGCCGCGGATATCAATCGATTCCTGACGCGCGCCTTCAAATACTGTCGCAATTTCAATTTTGATATTTTCGGCTGTACGTTCACCGATCAATAGCTTGTATTTACGTTTGATATACTGCAGGATTTCTGAATCGAACTTATCCCCAGCCATCCGAATGGACTGTGCTGTCACGATGTCACCCATGGAAAGAACAGCAACATCTGTTGTGCCGCCGCCGATATCGACGACCATATTACCGCTCGGCTGGAATATATCCATTCCTGCACCGATAGCTGCAATTTTTGGTTCTTCCTCCAAGTATACTTTCTTACCGCCGGATTTCTCCGCAGCTTCCCTGATTGCTTTTTGTTCCACTTTCGTGATATTCGTTGGGCAGCAAATCAGCATGCGCGGTTTAGATAGAAAACCTTTTACATTGATCTTGTTGATGAAATAGCGGAGCATCGCTTCAGTTACATCAAAATCAGCGATTACGCCGTCTTTCAACGGACGAATCGCCTCAATATTTCCAGGTGTTCTGCCTACCATGCGTCGTGCTTCTTCCCCGACTTCAAGTACATTGCCTGTAATTCTGTCCATCGCGACAACGGATGGTTCATTCAGAACGATTCCTTTTCCTTTTACATGTATTAGTACGTTTGCCGTACCGAGGTCAATTCCTATATCTCGTGCCAATATCCTCAGATCCTCCCTGTAAAGATAGAAACTTTGTCGCATCCGTTCGAGAACATAATGCTACTTATCTTATAGTGTAGCACAAAACATGGAGAATAGTAGCAAATTTTGAAAGAAAAGAAGGATAAAAGTAGGAATATTGGAAAGGGATTGGATGAACCTTTACAGGATGAAAGTTGGGTTTTAGGCAGGAGCGTCGGTATTTGTTTCCAGCTTATACTTCAATTTGGTGGCCTCCCCGCCCCTCAGATGACGGATAGCTTTGTGATAATCAAGGATCTCCTTCACTTCATTGGCCAAATCCGGATTGATCTCCGGCAGTCTCTCTGTCAGATCTTTATGCACAGTACTCTTGGATACACCGAATTCCTTTGCAATCACGCGAACTGTCTTCTTCGTTTCCACAATGTGCTTACCTATGCGCACCGTGCGCTCTTTGATATAATCATGCACAGCCCATGCCTCCTTAAGTTGACGGTTCTTGATGTTCATGAGACAAGATGAGAAGCGATGAAGTAATTCGGATATGTATTTTTCTTGTGCAAGTCATAGATGATTGGGCATCTGCGGCGTTGAGCGCTTCACACTCGTTCCCTTCAAACACTTGCTTTGGTTTGTAACATCTTATTAGCTGGAAAGCTGTTTTATTCCATAAAAAAGACCCTCTCAGCTAGTGGAGGGTCTGTCGTTATCTATTTTCTGGATTGCGTACATAGGTAAACGGGAAAAATAGAAGTCTTTATGTCTGCGGATGAATAGGTGATAGGATGCCACTAGATAATCCTTATTCTGGTGGATGAGTCCATAGAAGTATTTATAAAAAGCTGTCTGTTTTTCAGGCTTCCACTTAGGATAGCGCTTTCTTGCATTATCCACTTCGCCAAGCTGAAACTCGATATATGCAAGTGCATGCGGGTCATCTGTCAAATACGTATGCAAAATCCCAAAGTGGGCAGCTACGATCGGCAGCACTTGCCGGTCAAGTAATTGTGCCAGACAAGTGATGTTGTATTGCTTTGCCATCTTGCTCCCTTCAGCAAGATGAGAAAAGCTTGCAATCTTGTCATCGAAGAGGAAGGTCAAACCCATCTTGTAGTGCTGAACGGCTCGCTGGCCTGGCAGATATGTATGTTGGAGAATGTTCCTGCTATGTTTCCTGGCGATGATCAATTCGTTCCGTTTCCAATGATATTGGAAAAGCAGCTTGTCCATTCGTACAGTCATCATGATGCGCAGGAAATAATCTTTGATAAGGATAATCGTCTCCTGTAATTCATCCAGATAATATGCAATGGCATGATAATCGTGGCATTGGAAATGCTGGTAGATCCTGCCGAACAGAATCAAAGCCTTCGCCTCTGGAAAATCCGCTTGATGGCGGCTTATCTGCCTTTCAAATTCATTACCTGGCAGCTTGTACACCTGGTACTGATTTATCAGTTCATATAAGTGGGCATATGATCTGTTCCGCCGGTGCAATGATTGCTTATTCTTTTGTATCAGCAGTTGAAGCTCTTTCTCATAAAAGTTCATACCAAGGAAATCCATTGCTGCCAACTGGACATCGGCAGATGCGGAATGTACACAGAAATTCGCAGTCAGGTCTGTTACCTGCTTCACATCATGACTTGTCTCTACTAGCTGAATGAAGGACCAAAGATCTGTCATCCGGCTTGTTGCTGCCGAGAGCTTGCCCAAGTCAGTCGCTTCCTTACGCAAACTGGATTGATTCAACGTTCCTTTCTCCTCTCACATTTCCCAATCTTACCTCCATGGAATCACTTGACTTCGACTTTCACTTTGTGTTTTGCACCATTTCATTATTCCATCTTTTCAGATAATTTCAAGCAGTTTCTAGACTGATTCGTTCGACAAATTATTAGGTTTCCTGGTTTTATTGTTGGACTGCTTTATGCCTAAAAAAAGCACCCCGGGCTCGGGGTGCTTCTGTCGAATCAAGTTTGGGCTGAAGAAGAGGAAGACGTTGCTTCGTCCTCTGGCTGCTCATCTTGTTCTGGAGATTTTTCTTCATCAGATGTATCAGGTGTTTCTTCTGTTTCACCGGATTCATCTGTTGGAGTTGCTTCAGCATCTGCATTTTCTTCCGCTGGAGCTTCAGTCTCAGTCTGTTCATTCTGACCAGCTGTGTCAGCTGTATCTTCCTGTACTGCTTCTGCTTCAGCTTTTGCTTCCTGCAATTTGCTTACAGGCTGATTGAAAAAGCTTTCCGGGTTTACAGGTGTATCGCCGTTAAGCACCTCAAAGTGCAAATGCGTCGCTTTATCTTTTGCAAATAGGCTCTGTCCTGCTGTTGCCAGCACATCACCTTGTTTCACTTCCTGGCCTGCTTCTACTTTCACATCTTCCAGACTTGCATAATACGTTGCTACGCCATTTTTATGCTCGATCTGAACAACGTTTCCGTGGAGGGCATCTTCCTTCACTTCTGTGACTGTCCCGCTCAATGCAGCAAGGACATCGAATGCTCCGCCATCAGCTGCAGCGTAATCCACTCCGGTGCTTTGATAGTATTTGTTGTCGTAGAGTACGAGTGCATTCTCTTGGGCTTCGCTGTCTGCATTGTGATCATAGAATTTCGTTACGACTGTTGCTTCTGCGTCTTCAGCTACAGGAGCTTTCACTACTTCATCTTGTTCTGCTACAGGAGTTGCTTCTTCATCTCCATTAAAATTCAGGGAGTCGAAGATGCCTTTGTCATCCTCTGCTTGTTCCGGATCATTCGTACCGCTTTGGTACCACAATACGGCTGTCAGAAGCAAAGCAGAAATACCAAGATACAACGCTGGGAAAAACCATTTTTTACGGAAAAGACGTTTCCACTTAGATTTTGAAACGCTATTTTTTTCCTTCATAGATCATCACCTCTGCAACCATTGTCGTCACAAAGATAGATTCCTATACATATGTTTCAGAAAATTTTTCCAGCCTCACTTGGACACCAGCTTGGCGCCTTCTGCCGGCAGTTTATTAATCTCCGTATCTTTATAATAGTACGTCAGGATATCCTTATACGATTTGCCTTCTGCAGCCATGCCATTCGCACCATATTGACTCATCCCGACGCCGTGACCATACCCCTTTGTTTGAAAGATGAGATGATCATCCTTCATCGATATCGTGAAATCTGTCGATTTGAGTCCTAGTTTTTCGCGAATTTCCCTGCCTGTGAACTGCTTGCCGCCAATTGCCACTTCGGCTACGCGCTGACTGCTGTTGCGTTTCAGCTCACCTGGAGGTTTATTCGGATCAATTTCGACACCAAGCAGCTTCTCTGCTTCCTCTATTTCAATTACTTTCTGATCTTCGAATTTCGGTGACTGCTTATCCCATGGACTTTCAACTGATTTCAAATATGGCAGCGGATTTTCCCAATAGTTCTCCGCATTTTCCGTGTATCCATTGCTTGTGGAGAAAAAGGAAGGCGTAATCGGTTCGCCGTCATATGTGATAATCTCCCCGCTTGTTCCTTCCACCGCCTCTGTCAGCTTCGTCATTTTTTCTTCATAATCCTTGCCCCATGCCTGGCGGAGCTCGTCTTCATTCTTGTATACTTGGTCGCTGGTAGAATCCGATACCTCAATCGCTTCTGGTTCCTCTGCTTGATGATCTTCCATATAACGTACCACGTAAGTCCGAGCTGCGACCGCTTGCGCCTTGAGTGCTTCCAGTTCGAAATCGGCGGGCATCTCAGAAGCGACCACACGTGTCACGTACGTCTCAAGCGGAACCGTTTCAACTGTATTGCTTGCTGTACGGCTTACTTCCACTGCTACACTGGCTGTTTCCTTGACCTCTTTTTCTTGTTCCATTGCTGTTGCCGTCCTCTCCATTCCGCCGGGGTCTATAAATGGTACTACAATCAATGTAGGGAGCGCCACAATGACAGTGAAGAAACAGATGATCAAGATGCTGATGACTATGTGGGACTTGAGACGTCGCTTTGTGCTTGGTTTCTTATTTTGCATAGAGGACCTCCTTATCTGCCTGCTGGTCTACTCTTTACTCTATGTATCTTCTGTGGATTGCTAGAACATCTGCCCATAAAAAAATAGAGTACCCGCGGGCACTCTATCAGCTCCAATATCTTCTGACGGCACAAAGCTCTGTTTCATATACTGTGCCCGCCAAATTCAGGATTTCAATTTGTTTTCCTGTTTTCGGGGCATGCAGCATTTTTCCGTTCCCATAATAGAAACCAACATGGTGAACACGTCCCTTTCCACCATCATAAGCGAAGAACAGCAAATCCCCCGGTTCTGCTTGATCCAAACTAATGGCTTTTCCCTCCAAAGCCTGTGCACTCGCATCCCGTGGAATGACATAACCGCTCGCAAGATGCATATTGTAAGCAAATCCGGAGCAGTCATAGCCCCAGCTGCTCATTCCGCCCCATAGATAGTCCAGCCCAATGAATTGTTCCGCATACGTAATCAGTGCCTCACCGTCTTCCTCATGAAAAGTCCAGATACTGCTCTGGGCCTTGGAAAGTCGCCCCCGGCCGAGTGGTGTCATAACGGTAAAGGCTGTTCCCGACTCTTCAATAAAAGGCAGCTTTGTCAAAAAACTGAGTTGAACTATCTTGCCGGAACCCTCTACTTGCAGAGCAGCCTGCTTCGCTCGTACTTCAACCATATGATCTGATTTTGGCAGCGGATCTGCAAGCTGACGAGCGGGAATCCATCCGGGATATCCTTGTTCATCTTTTGGTGTGGACTGGGAGGGTATCACCACTTTGACCCAGTCACCCTTCCGCTCCGCTTCCCATACTGTTGTGCCGAATAGCACTTGTGATTGAAGCAAATTGTTTTCATGAAGCTCCAATCTATCGGCGTGAGAAAGGTCATGCACCCAGCGTGACGGATCAGACGGATTAGAAACAATCGGTGTATCCACTTGTCTGGAGGAGGCAGGATTTGTCCACAGATTAGCAACGGAAACAGCAATCACGCTTTTTTTCATAATACCTTTTCTCCTTGGACATCCACCGCCAGGATACCGAGCCCTGGCGATGCATTGAGCAGCAGTCTGCTACCTTCATATCGGACGCCGCCTGTAACGATATCCTCCCGGAGCATGAGCGGTGCATCAAAATCGACCCGTGTAATATGCTGCTGACTGGCAGCCAGATGCGCTGCTGCGCTGATACCGATTCGGGATTCGATCATACAGCCGACCATGCATTCTACACCATAAGAGCGAGCGATACGGGCGATATCCAGGGCAGGCTGAATGCCGCCCGCTTTCATCAATTTGATATTGAGCAAGTCAGCCGCACGCATTTCCAGCAGCGCAAGTGCATCCTGCGGAGAAAATAAGCTTTCATCAGCCATGACTGGCGTCTGGACATTTGCTGTTACATACTGTAATCCCTTCAAATCTGCAGCAGCTGTGGGCTGTTCCACGAGTTCGATAGCAAGGTCCATATCCTCCATCCTGCTGATGGCACGGACTGCGGTTTTCCTATCCCACCCTTGATTGGCATCTAGACGAAGCGTGATACTGCTGCCAACTGTCTCCCGGATTGCTTGCAGTCTTTTTATATCCGTTTCGATATCATCCTTGCCGACCTTTATTTTCAAAGTCCGGAAACCGTCCTTAACATAGCCTGCAGCGTCTGACGCCATTTCCGATGGTGTATTGACGCTGACTGTGTAGTCGGTTTCCAATGTATCACGAGCGCCGCCCAGCAGCTGATATAGCGGCATTCCTGCATACTGTGCAATACAGTCATGCAATGCCATATCTACAGCTGCTTTGGCGCTTGTGCTGCCGACGAGGCATTGCTGAAGCCGATGAAATAATGCGTCTCGTTCCAGCAATGACATGCCGGTGATGGCAGGTTTGATGATGGCTTCAACAGCATAACGAATGCTTGCCAGGCTGTCTCCCGTTATCACATGCGTCGGCGGAGCTTCCCCCCAGCCAATCACACCATCATCAGTTGTCACTTTTACAACGATGCTCTCTGCTACTGTCACCGTTCGCAGCGCTGTCTTGAAGGCTTTTTTCAAAGGAACAGCAGATTGGTATACATCTATTCGAGCAACCTTCATGCTCTCACCCCAGCACTCACCTGCAGGGTTTTCGTTTTGGTATCCATCGTTGCCTCTGTTCCAAGCGGCACTGTGATATTCGGATTGCAATGCCCGATGCGGAACCCTTTAAGGACAGGCTTTTCCAGGTCAGTCAGGTAATCAACAAGGACTTGATCAAAGGAGAGGGACGTTTCTGGATCCTTCGCTTCACAATCCGTGAAATCCCCGATAAGAATGCCTGCTGCCGCATCCAGCTTGCCTGCCAGCTTCAGCTGATTCAGCATACTGTCAATTTTATATGGCGGTTCAGAAACATCTTCTAACAAAAGCAGCTTGCCCTTTGTATCAATTTCATCTGGTGTACCAAGTGTACTCGTCAGCAAGGATAGGTTGCCGCCAACTAATGCTCCTGCAGCTCTTCCATGCACGATAGCCTCCAGCGGAGAAATAGCTGTTGTATAAACAACATCCTGCGGAATGAAGAATTGCTGTAGCAAATCATAGCTCAGTTTGGCAAAGTCAGATTCTCCCATGTCGTGAGCCACCATGGGACCATGAAAAGTAATCAGTCCTGTCCGCTGCCGGATCGCTGTATGTAGATACGTTATATCACTGTATCCGAGCAGCACTTTCGGGTTTTGTTTGATAGCTTCATAATCCAGCATTTCAACAATCCGAGCAGAACCATAGCCGCCTCTGCTGCAAATGATTCCTTTTACTTCATCATCTTTGAACATATCGTTCAGATCAGCAGCTCGATCAGAGTCAGAACCCGCAAGATAGCCATTTTTATCATACACATGCTTTCCCAGCTTCACATGCAGACCTAACGCTTCCACAATCTTGATCCCCTGCTCGAGTTCCTCGCGTTTAATCGGACCTGCTGGTGATACAATCCCGATTGTATCTCCTTTTTTCCACACAGATGCTTTCATCATTATCTCCTCCCAGTCTATATGTATGGTATGACAGACGGAAGAGAAGTGGTTCTCACCACTTCTCTTCCTCTGCTTTATTCAATATCCGCCCATTTCAGCTCCAAGTAGCCGACTGGGTGCATGATGACATTCTTTACATTCGTCTTTTGCAAGTACACATGCTGATAGAAGTGAAGCGGTACGATCGGCATTTCATCCATCAATATTTTCTCTGCTTCCATCAGCATCTCGTAACGCGCAGCCTCATCGCTTTGCGTTTTCGAGTCAGCAATCAGCTTATCGTATTCTTCATTGGACCAGCCTGTTCGGTTAGAAGAGGATTCAGTCGTAAAGCTTTCCAGGAAGTTAACCGGATCGCCATAATCCGCCAAGAAGGATCCGCGGAACAACTGATAGACGAGCTTCGTCTGCTCTTCGCTGAACACACTGGATTCGACTGTCTGCAATGTTACATCAACACCTAAGTTTTCAGAAAGCATATTCTGCACGCCTTCCGCCAAGCGTTCGTTTTCTGTATTTGTACCATATGTCAGTGTCACAGCAGGCAACTCATCCCAGCCTTCTTCAGCCATGCCTTCTTCCAGCAATTTCTTCGCCTCGGCTGGATCATCTTGGATTAAATCGCCATTTTCTTCACGGAAGTCACCGCCATCAGGTGTTTCAAAGCCATATGGTACGAAGCCGCGAGCAGGCTGTTCGCCAATACCGCGGACAAACTCGACGATATCATCACGATTCATTGCCATAGCGAATGCTTTACGGACTTTTTCATTCGTAAATGGTTCTTTCTGTACGTTGAAGCGGAGGAATTGATCACCGGCCTGCACCTCGGTTACCAGCTCATCACTTTCCATCAATTCCTTCGCATTATCTGCAGGGATGGAGGATCTGTCCAAGTCTCCGCTCTGATACATTTGGTACTCCGTATTCCGGTCAGCAACCATTGCCCAGTTCACTTGATCCAGCTTCACTGTTTCAGCATCCCAATACTCTGGGTTTTTGGCCATGATCAGTTCTTTATCATGCGACCAGCTGTCAATTTTGAATGGACCGTTGCTCACATATGTGTCTGCTTCGGCGAACCATTCCGGATTTTCCTCAGCTACTTTTTCATTGACTGGGAAGAAAGCAGGGTTAGTCAGCAGGTTCAAAAAGTATCCAGTTGGTGCTGTTAATGTCACTTTGAACGTCTTTTCATCGACTGCTTCAATGGCAACGTCATCCGCACTGCCTTCACCGCTGTTATACGCTTCGGCTCCTTCAATCACATATGCCAGGAATGCTGGCTGATAAGCCTGGTCCGGATCAAGCATATGCTTCCATGCATAGACAAAATCGTTAGCAGTGACGTCATCACCATTGGACCACTTGGCATCTTCACGAAGATGGAAAGTATATTCCTTGCCGTCCTCGCTGATATCCCAGCTCTTTGCAATCGCTGCTTGTGGCTGGTGACTTTCATCAAGACGAGTCAGTCCCTCCATCAAGTTGTTGACCATTACCCAGGATACACTGTCAAAGCCTTCTGGCGGATCAAGGGATGTAGGCTCCTGGCCGTTATTAAGGCGAAGGACTTTCTTATCCTCTCCTTCTCCACCATCGCCGCTTCCTCCGGCACTGTTATTCGCAGTACACGCAGATAGCAAAAGGACCAATGCAGCAAGACAAGCAATCATAGATAATTTCCAGTTTCTTTTCATCTCTTTTCCCCCTTGAAATTTGATCAGACTGGCTGCCGTTTGGCTCGTGCATCCTGCAGCCAGCATTCCACCTGATGTGAATCGGATAGATAACTGGTGCTAGGATGTACATTTGCGCATACTTGCATGGCATGTGCACATCGGGCCGTAAATGGACAGCCTTGCGGCGGTGCGAACAAATCCGGCGGTGTCCCGTCGATTGGCTGCAGGATATCTTCTTTCATATCGAGCCGCGGCACAGATTGCAGCAAACCGATTGTGTACGGATGCTGCGGACGATAAAAGATATCATCCTTATCCCCGGTCTCAATGATCTTCCCACCGTACATGACAGCGACACGATCCGCTACGCGGGCAACGACCCCAAGATCATGTGTAACAAGAATGATCGATACACCTGTTTTTTCCTGGATCTCCTTGAACAGCTCCATGATTTGTGCCTGGATGGTTACATCAAGTGCCGTTGTCGGTTCATCAGCGATGAGCAAGTCTGGTTCGCATATTAGCGCCATAGCGATGACAATCCGCTGCCGCATCCCGCCGCTGAATTGATGCGGGTATTGCTTCAGCCTGCTCTCCGGATTGGCTATACCGACAAGCCGGAGCATTTCCAAGGCCTTTGCCTTCGCTTCGCCTGAACTCACTGATGTGTGCTGCTTCAGTCCTTCCGTCAGCTGGTCACCGACAGTCAAGGTCGGATTGAGTGCTGTCATCGGATCTTGAAAAATCATCGAGATGTCGACACCGCGGATAGCCCTCATTTCCTTTTTCGATGTTTGTACAAGATCCTTGCCTTTGAAACGAATCGAACCGCGGACGATCTTACCGGACGGAGATGGAATGAGCTGCATGATGCTGTTGCTCGTCACACTTTTCCCGCTGCCGGATTCACCAACGATCGCAAGCGTCTCTCCTTTATTCAAATACAGATTCACACCCCTGACAGCCTGGACTGTTCCGCCATATGTCGAGAAATGCACATGCAAGTCATCAATTTCAAGTATCTTTTCCATTCTGTCACCTCCTCAGCTTCGGATCGAATGCATCCCGTAAGCCATCACCAAGTACATTGAAGGCGAACATTGTCAAACTGATGAACAATGCCGGGAAGAACAGCAGCCACCAATCTCCGGATAAAATTGCAGACAGACCATCATTGGCCATCGATCCCCAGCTCGCATTCGGCGCCTGTATACCAAGACCTAAAAAGCTTAGGAATGCTTCTGCGAAGATTGCGGATGGTACAGTCAGTGTGATCTGCACAATGATCGGACCCATCGTATTCGGCAGCAAGTTCTTGCGGATGATTCGACCTGTACTTGCTCCTAATGTTTTGGATGCAAGCACATATTCATGGTTGCGCAGCTGCATCACTTGGCCGCGGACAATCCTAGCCATTCCAATCCAGCCTGTAATCGTCAAAGCAACAATAATCGTGAAGAGACTCGGTCCCATCACAACAAGCAGCAAGATAACAACCAGCAAATGCGGCAGTCCGTAAAGCACCTCGATGATACGCATCATGACACTATCCGTACGTCCGCCTTTATAGCCTGCGACACCTCCATATATGATTCCGATAAAGAAATCGATCAAGGCAGCCGCTACACCGACAAATAACGAAACACGTGCTCCGTGCCAAAGCCGGGTAAACACATCACGTCCCAAATTATCAGTGCCAAACCAGTGTGCAGCAGATGGCGCTAGGTTTTGGTTCCGTAATGCCCCTTCTGAAATGGAATAAGGCGAGAAAATTGGAGCGAAGACTGCTGCTAGGATCAGGACGATCAGAAAGAATAACCCTGTAATGGCTAATCGATTTTGCTTCAATCGCAGCCAGGCATCTTTGTAGAAGGACAAGCTTGGACGAGCTACTTCCTCCGCTTTGTTCAGATCCTTTTCTATCGGCTGGAACCATTCATCCGGTATTTGCTGTCCAGTCGTATCAATCGGTCTATTATGATGTTCCATATCAGCTGCCTCCTTTCTTGTGCAGCTTGATTCTTGGATCCAGAATACTGTAAACGATATCGACTAGGAAAAGCATGAAAATGAGAAAGGCACTGTAGAAAACGGTCGTCCCCATAATGACCGGGTAATCACGGTTGTTTATACTTTCAACAAAATACTTTCCCATACCAGGTATGGCAAAAATACGCTCAATGACAAATGTTCCTGTCAGGATAGCAGCCACCAATGTTCCAAGAATGGTAACTACGGGCATCAGAGCATTCCGCAAAGCATGCTTAATGACGATTTTAGCTGGTGACAGACCTTTTGCCCGTGCTGTCTTGATATAATCCTGTGTCAGAACCTCTAGCATGCTGGATCTTGTCAAACGTGCAATGATCGCTGTAGGCCCTGTCGCCAAAGCAATGATCGGCATGATCATATGCATCGGTGAAGACCAAGTCGCAGCTGGCAGTATCTGCAAATTCACTGCAAGCTGCTGAATCAGCAATGTTGCCAGGATGAAGTTCGGTATGGAGATACCTAATACAGCCAATGTCATCGCTATATAATCTATAATGCCGTTATGCTTCAGCGCAGCCAGGACACCTAAAGTGATACCAGAAATAAGGGCGATTGTAATTGTCCACATGCCTAGCTCTGCTGATATCGGGAAACCGCGGGCAAGCAAATCATTCACGGTTTCAGTCGGCTGCTTGATGGACGGACCGAAATCAAATGTTGCCAAGGATTTAAGCCAGATGCCGTACTGAACGATCATTGGCTCATCCAAATGATAATGAGCATTCAAGTTTTCCTGGACAGCTTCACTTGTGCTTCGATCCTGTGTCGTGAACGGATTCCCCGGAATGCTGTGCATCAGGATGAATGTCAGTGTCGCGATAACGAATATGGTTGCTATCATAATTACAAATCGGCGAATCAGATAAATTGCCATAAGCTGTCACTCCTAACTGAAGGTCGTATGCATGGCAAGCTCCGTCATAACGAGCATGGCACGATACGCTTCGATGATGTCTTTGGCTGGAAAAGCAACAATGGTTGTACCTGGCTCGATATAGGTGCCTGGCATCAGATGGGCCCATTCCGCTTGTCCATAGTTGGTGAATTCAATTCGCAGAACGATTTTATCCGGCGGGACGAGCGGTTCCGCCATAGTCACTCTCTCCATCGCTTCTTGGACCTTTTCACGAAGGAGCTTGCTTGCTTTCTTCGGTGTCAGCGTTAAAACTGCAGAGCGGGATAGTGACTGTTTGACTGGAGCTGTTACAACCCCTGGGATAAGCTGCTCTGCCTCTAAACACGCTTGATCATCCCCTGCAACCAGAAGGACCGGTACACCGTAATGCCCAGCAACGTACGCATTGAAACCGAGTTCTCCGATCGGCTCATCATTCAGAAAAAAGTTACGGACCCCGTGAATCATGCTATGGGACATGACACCGAACTGTCCAGCACGTGCATGATAGCCGGAAAACATCACTCCTGCAAAGCTTGCATCCAGACTTTGCACCATTGAAAGCGGTTTCACTTCACCAGATATCAAATAAGCCTCTTCATGTAATTCCTCTACCAAAAGGTTATTCATTTTAGAATGGCTGTCGTTGACAAGAACATATGCTGCACCTGCATCCATCGCTGCCCCAATGATGCTATTCGTTTCGGCAGTCATAATCCTTCTTGCCCGTTCGTAATTATGTTTTGAACTGTCTACATATGTATAATCCGGTAAACCGACGATCCCTTCCATGTCCACCGACAGGTATATTTTCATTCTACCCCTCTCTTCCGAACATTCTTTATTAGTTGAATTTTCTAAATAATTATAGCATAGCGCTATACGCTTAGGAAGAAGAATTACCAATTTGTAGGGAAGGTTTTCTGACAAAGACATAAAAAATAAGCCCCTTCTGACAAAGGGACTTATCCTTAGTAGTATTAATAAGTTGTTTCTTCCATTGTAGCAGCTGCTTCTTCGAACACTTCATCATTTACGCGTTCGATATCTGCACCAAGTGCTGCCAGTTTTCCATGGAAATTCACGTAACCGCGATCCAAATGCTTAAGCTCTGTAACACGCGTATAACCATCTGCAATTAATCCTGCCAGAATAAGAGCTGCTCCAGCACGCAAATCTGTTGCCGCTACTTCAGCGCCTTGCATGTTTGTCGGACCTTCCATGATGACACTGCGTCCTTCGATTTTAATCTTCGCATTCATGCGGCGGAATTCTTCCACATGCATGAATCGATTCTCGAATACTGTTTCCGTAATGATGCTGGTGCCTTCTGCACATAGCATCAAGGCCATCATCTGTGACTGCATATCTGTCGGGAATCCTGGGTGTGGCAGCGTTTTGACATCTGTCGCTGTCAATTTGTCAGGACCGATAACACGAATGCCATTTGCTTCTTCCTTGATAATGACACCCATTTCTTCCATTTTAGCAGCAGCTGCACGCACATGCTCCATTTCAATGCCTTCAATCAAGACATCGCCTTTCGTGATTGCGGCTGCAACCATGAAAGTACCAGCTTCGATACGGTCTGCGATCATGACATGCTCAGCGCCTGTCAATTCTTCAACACCTTCGATACGGATTGTTTCTGTACCAGCGCCAACGATCTTCGCACCCATCGCATTCAGATAGTTTGCTAGATCCACAATCTCTGGTTCTTTTGCACAATTTTCGAGAATAGTAGTTCCTTCAGCTAGTGCGGCTGCTGTGATGATGTTCTCTGTTGCACCTACACTAGGTACATCCAGATATATTTTAGCGCCCTGCAGGCGTCCTTCTGTACGTAATTCTACATAGCCGTTGCCGACCTGTACACTAGCTCCCATCGCTTCGAACCCTTTCAGGTGCTGATCGATTGGTCGGGAACCGATTGCACAGCCACCTGGCAGTGCCACTTTTGCATGACCGAAACGTGCCAACAATGGGCCTAAAACCAATACAGATGCCCGCATCTTACGAACATACTCGAAAGGCGCTTCTGTCGTCATTTGCTTTGTAGCATCGACAGTGATAGTTCCATTGCTGAATACCACCTCAGCACCCATGCTGCGTAACACTTCATTGATGGTAAATACATCGGCTAAAGCCGGGACATTAGTAATAACACTTTTTCCTTTACTTGCAACTATACTTGCTGCGATGACAGGCAGTACGGCATTCTTCGCACCTTCGACCTTGACAGATCCTTTAAGCTGCCTTCCACCACGGACGATGATTTTTTCCAAGTTACATTCTCCTCCGCGTCCAATTTCACTATATTAATATTCAGTCGTTATGATAGGCGTTCCTACAGTTACGGTTGATTGCCCATTCCCATCATGCAGCGCAAGCTGGATATTCATGTTGTCTGCTAAGGAACGGCTGGCTTTCAATTGTGTTGTATATCCTGTTGTCGTAGTGTAAACGTTATCTTGCATATTCGTTAGTGGTTGAACATCTAATTTTCCCATGACATTCTGAAACAAAATACCACCGCTTATTTTATCACCGAAACCCGCTTTGAGACAAGCGAATTTTGTCGCATTATATGTGAAAAATCGCGATTCTGCCGCAGATGTCAAGTCTTGGACAGATTGTTGCACCTTTTCTGTCCATTCTGACCCGGAAACTGTATAAATAAGTTCTGCCTGGTATGCCTTATCTGTAGGTACTACCAACAATATACGTTCGGCAATGGTATTTTGTTTATGGGGGGTATGTACCAAAAATTTTGTAGATTTTTCCGTTTTTTCTTCTACAATGGTTCCCGCATTATTCATATCCATCAACTTTCCCTCGATATCGTCCCGGGAAATTGTCTCTCGTATTGTGACCTCAAAGGATATAAGCTCGGCCCCTTCGCTATCCAAAACTTCATACATACGATTTACATCATCTGATACGTCAGCTTTCACTGCTCCATATGATTCCAGGCTATTACCTACCAGCATAATGATTATTACGATTAGTCCAAGATAATGTTTCATTTTTCTTTCTCCCCTGTCCGACCATTTTAGAAACAGTATGAACAGAGATGAAAAAGCTTATACACTTTTGATAGAATGCTAGAGTAAATATTGGAGCTGTTTGGTCCAGCTGACCAGTTGAAGGAATACATTACTTACAGTTGTCCCGATAACGATCGTCAGTAAAATAAGCAGCATCCTTGCCTCAAATACTTTCCCTTTTTTAATTAATGCATCTACATTGACCCCCATCAATATACGCCAAGTAATTGCCATAAAAGCTATGTGGGAAACTATACCCAGCATCGCATCCTGTCCTAATACCGCAAACATGATATACACTCCTTAACGGATAAACAGGTAAATACGCGCTTTTTAGCCACATAATACCTTGATATCCTAATTTCCGTACCATTAAACCCGTTTCCTTCAAATTATAACGGCATTTGCTAAGCCCCGCCATCATTATTGCCCAGGAAATGACATAATAAAAAAACAGCATTCCTTGTGGGAATGCTGTTTTTATCAGCGGGCATGAGACGCGACATCAAGTCGGTTGATTGCCCGGTTAAGCGCTTGTTCAGCGCGGATCTGGTCTAAGTTAGCCTGCTTATCCTGCAGACGTTTCTCAGCGCGTTGCTTCGCCTGTTCTGCACGGTCCACATCAATGTCACTCGCTCTTTCGGCTGACTGAGCAAGGATTGTGATCCTGTCCGGACGGACTTCAAGGAATCCGCCGCTTACAGAAACCCAATCCGTGCGACCTTGGATCTGTAGACGAACCGAGCTAACCTTCAATGGCGCTACCAGCGGAATGTGACCTGGCAGGATACCAAGTTCACCATTTTCCGCCGTACAGCTAACCATTTCATAGTCTTCTTCCAGAACAGGGCCATCAGGAGTAACAATGCTTGTTGTTACGGTACTCATCAGGAGCCCCTCCTATCCTACTATTACATGATTGCTGCTTACTGGTTAACGCCAGCTTTTTCAAGCACTTCTTCGATACGTCCAACAAGGCGGAAAGCATCTTCCGGAATGTGATCGTATTTACCTTCAAGGATTCCTTTGAAGCCTGCAACTGTTTCTTTTACAGGTACATAAGAACCTTTTTGGCCTGTGAACTGCTCAGCAACGTGGAAGTTCTGAGATAGGAAGAATTGTACGCGACGTGCACGTGCAACGACAAGTTTGTCTTCTTCACTAAGCTCATCCATACCAAGGATTGCAATGATATCTTGCAATTCACGGTAACGCTGCAATGTTTGCTGCACTTGACGTGCTACATTGTAATGTTCTTCTCCGACTACGTTCGCATCCAATGCTCTTGATGTAGAAGCCAATGGATCTACGGCAGGGTAGATACCTTGTTCGGATAGTTTACGGTCAAGGTTTGTTGTTGCATCCAAGTGAGCGAAAGTTGTAGCCGGAGCCGGGTCTGTATAGTCATCGGCTGGTACATATACTGCTTGGATGGAAGTAACGGAACCTACATTTGTAGATGTGATACGCTCTTGCAGCTGACCCATCTCAGTAGCAAGTGTCGGCTGGTAGCCTACTGCTGATGGCATACGGCCAAGCAATGCGGATACCTCGGAACCTGCTTGTGTGAAACGGAAAATGTTATCGATGAATAGAAGTACGTCCTGACCTTCTTGGTCACGGAAGTGCTCTGCCATTGTCAAACCAGTCAATGCAACACGCATACGTGCTCCAGGCGGTTCGTTCATCTGACCGAAGACCATTGCAGTCTTCGCGATAACGCCGGAATCCTTCATCTCGAAGTACAAGTCGTTACCTTCACGAGTACGCTCTCCAACACCAGCGAATACGGAAATACCACCGTGTTCTTGCGCGATGTTGTTGATCAGTTCCTGGATAAGTACAGTTTTACCTACACCTGCACCACCGAAGAGACCGATCTTACCACCTTTGATATATGGAGCAAGCAAGTCGACAACTTTGATACCTGTTTCAAGGATCTCTGTTTCTGTTGCAAGGTTTTCGAATGCTGGTGCTTCACGGTGGATAGGATCTTTCTTGATTTCGCCTTGGATAGGCTCATCCAAATCGATTGTTTCACCTAAAACGTTGAAAATACGTCCTAGTGTAGCTTCCCCTACAGGTACGCTGATTGCTGCTCCTGTATCCACTACTTCTTTCCCGCGCTGTACGCCTTCTGTAGAAGACATCGCGATTGTACGAACACTGTCGTCACCAAGGTGAAGTGCAACTTCCAATGTCAAAGAAGAAGTTTCGTTCACTTGGACAACTAGTGCATTATAGATGGCAGGCAGGTGGCCGTTAGGGAAACGTACGTCCACAACCGGACCCATAACCTGCGTAATGATACCTTTGCTCATCTGGACCCCTCCTATCTGTATTCTTAGGATTGCTGCGCAGCCGCTCCGCTGACAATCTCACTGATTTCTTGTGTAATAGCTGCTTGACGTGCCCGGTTATAAGTAAGCGTCAGCTCATCGATCCGTTCGTTTGCGTTGTCTGTCGCACTTCTCATTGCTGTCATACGTGCAGCATGCTCACTAGCTTTCGCATCGAGCAACGCACCGTAAATCAAGCTCTCGGCATATTGAGGCAGCAATACTTTCAAAATTTCTTCCGCATCAGGTTCGAACTCGTACATGCTTTGTACGGAACGTCCTTTTTCCGAAGAAAGATCTGTTAATGGAAGCAGCTTCTGTGAAGTTACTTCCTGGGAGATAGCACTGTTGAAGTGGTTGTAGAACAATACCAATTCATCGATTTCTTCTTCCAGGAACATCTCCACTGCTTCAGATGCGATCTGCTTGATATCAGCAAAGTCTGGCTGATCAGGCAGTCCGATGATTTCTTTGGCAATCGGCAGGTTGTTCTTTTTAAAGAAGTCCCGGCCGAAACGTCCGGCAGCAATCACCGTATATTCATCTGCAGAAGCGTGCTGATGCTGGATGGTACGATACACTTCACGGATTACGTTGTTGTTGTATCCGCCAGCCAGACCACGGTCAGCCGTGATGACAAGATAACCTGTCTTCTTGACTGCACGAGTTTGCAGCATAGGATGTGTCGCGTCGCCTGATGCAGCGATCTGCGTCACAACCTCCTGCATTTTCTCACTGTATGGTACAAAAGCTTTTGCATTCTGTTCTGCCCGCGTCAGTTTAGACGCAGAGACCATCTGCATCGCTTTCGTAATTTGTTTCGTCTTTTTGGTAGAGTTGATTTTACTCTGGATATCTCTTAAGGATGCCAAGGCGCATGCAGCCTCCCTTCCGTAAGGAATACGTGCAGCATTCCGAAATTTATAGAAACGTTAGTTTACGACGAATGTCTTCTTGAATGCTTCGATCGCTTTGTTAAGCTGATCAGAATCAGCTGGGTTGCCAGTCTCACGGATGCCTTTAAGCAAGTCCGCTTGATTCGCAGCAAACCATGTGTGGAATTCATTCTCGAAACGAACAATCTGCTCAACCGGAATATCATCCAAGTAGCCATTTACTAGCGCATAGATAATTGTTACTTGCTTCTCAACGGAAAGCGGCTGATGCAGGCCTTGCTTCAGAACTTCTACAGTACGTGCTCCGCGGTTTAGACGGGACTGCGTCGCCGCATCCAAATCAGAACCGAACTGTGCGAAAGATTCAAGCTCACGGAATGCAGCCAAATCAAGACGCAATGTTCCGGCAACCTTCTTCATCGCTTTGATCTGTGCTGATCCACCTACACGGGATACAGATAGACCTGGGTTGATCGCTGGTCGTACACCTGAGAAGAACAAATCGGACTGCAAGAAGATCTGTCCATCCGTGATGGAGATAACGTTTGTCGGGATATAAGCGGAAATATCACCAGCTTGTGTTTCTACGAACGGCAATGCAGTGATGGAACCGCCGCCTTTTGCGTCACTTAGCTTCGCTGCACGCTCCAATAGACGGGAGTGCAAGTAGAAAACATCCCCTGGGAATGCTTCACGGCCTGGAGGACGTTTAAGAAGCAAGGAAAGCTCACGGTATGCTGCTGCTTGTTTGGAAAGATCATCGTATACGATCAAGACGTGCTTGCCGTTGTACATGAACTCTTCACCCATAGCTACACCTGCATATGGTGCTAGGTAAAGCAATGGTGCAGGATCAGAAGCACCTGCTGCTACTACGATTGTGTAATCAAGTGCACCGTGTTTACGAAGTGTTTCTACTGTACCGCGTACAGTGGATTCCTTCTGGCCGATTGCAACGTAGATACAGATCATATCTTGATCATGCTGGTTAAGAATTGCATCAATAGCTACAGATGTTTTACCAGTCTGACGGTCACCGATGATCAGCTCACGCTGACCGCGGCCTACAGGTACTAGTGCATCGATTGCTTTGATACCAGTCTGAAGCGGCTCATGAACGGATTTACGATCCATTACGCCTGGTGCTGGAGATTCGATTGGACGAGTGCTGCTAGCTTCGATTGGACCTTTACCATCGATCGGCTGCCCTAGTGGGTTAACAACACGTCCGATAAGCTCTTTTCCAACAGGTACTTGCATGATACGTCCTGTACGACGAACTTCGTCTCCTTCGCGGATGCCTTTGTATTCACCAAGAATAACGACACCGACATTTGATTCTTCCAAGTTCTGTGCAAGTCCCATGACACCGTTAGAGAACTCGATCAATTCTCCGGACATTACATTGTCCAAGCCATGGACACGCGCGATACCGTCACCAACTTGAATAACAGTACCAACATCACTTACTTCTATTTCAGCGTCATAACTTTCGATTTGCTGTTTGATCAACGCGCTGATTTCTTCAGCTTTCATGCTCATGCGGTCTCACCTCTATCCTTATTTGCTCACATTTACTAAATTTCGTTCGATACGAGTCAGCTTGGTTTTAATCGAGCTGTCGTAGATTGTATTGCCGATCCGTACTTTCAAACCGCCTAGCAGTGTCGGATCAATCTTGTTATCGATGGAAACAGCTTGTTTGCCGAGCTTTTTCGCAAATGTCTCTGCCACTGACTGACGTTCCGCTTCGGAAAGCTCACGGACAGAATAAACTGTCGCCTGTGCAGTTCCTTGCTTTTCGTCATACAACGTTTGGAAAGCATCCGCCACTTGAGGGATACTGCTGATACGTCCAGCATCCAAAAGCAGTTTCAACGTATTGCGAACTTCGATGCTTCCTGCAGCGAAGCTGGTTTCGATCAATGCTTTCTTTTTGTCCAAGCCAATCTTAGGCTCTGAGAGGAACCGGAGGAAAGCAGCATCGTTTTGTGCCACTTGCTTCGCTGTGTGCAATTCCGCTCGCACGGTTTCCACGATATCGCGGTTCTCTGCTACTTCGAACAGCGCTTCTGCGTATCGTTTTACAATGGTCACATCACGCATAGCTTATCGCTCCAATTCTTTCACATAGTCACTAATAAGCTTGTCCTGATCGTCGGAAGAAATTTCTTTCTCGATGATTTTGCTTGCAATCTGTACGGAAAGGGATGCCACTTGTGCTTGCAATGCTTGCATTGCTTTTTCCTTTTCGTTGGCGATATCTTCGACCGCTGCGTCTTTCAGGCGTTCAGCTTCACGGCGCGCTGTAGCAATGATCTGCTCTTCCTGCTGCTGGCCCGCTTTTCTTGCTTCTTCTATGATAGATTGTGCTTCTGCACGTGTTTGTTTCAATTCCTCTGCTGCAGTTTTAGCTGCTGCTTCGGCTTCCTTGCGGCTAGCTTCTGCCGTATCAATCTCATTTGAGATATATTCCTGGCGGTCCTGCATGACTTTCAATAAAGGCTTCCATGCGAACTTCTTAAGAAGCGCCAGCAGGATGATGAAGCTGATAAGTTGAATCAACATGCTACCGATAGGTAATCCACCTACTGCAGCACCAATCGTAAGTGTTTGCAACTGTGCCACTCCTTTCGAGCTAAACTATCTTTTTCCCGATTTATCCGGGGCCTTACAAAAAGAATGGCGAATATTCAAGATATAGAATTTCGCCATTCATTCAAATTATAGAGTACTTGCGATAGGTGAATTACATTACCATGAACGCGATAACTAGGGCGAAGATAGGAATAACCTCTACTAGTGCGACACCGATGTACATTGTAGTTTGAAGTCTTCCAGCAAGCTCAGGCTGTCTTGCGATCCCTTCTACTGTGCGGCTAACGATCAGACCGTTACCAATACCTGCGCCTAGTGCGGCTAAACCAATTGCAATTGCAGCTGCTAATGAACTCATGTTTAAATTTCCTCCTTGTATTTAAAAACTGATTAATGTGCTTTTGAAACTTTGTGCGACATATAAACCATTGTCAGCACCAGGAATATATAAGACTGGATTGTCCCGATGAAAAGACTGAAGCCCTGCCATGCGATCATCGGCACGAATGCCAATACTGTCGTAAATGGCGGGTTAACGCCAGCCAGAGACTCCCCAATCAAGGATAACAATACTTCCCCTGCGAAAATGTTACCGAAAAGACGCAATCCGAGTGTCAGTGTATTCGCTGCTTCCTCGATTAAGTTCAATGGAAGCAAGAACGGCACCGGACGAATGTAGCCCTTGAGGTATTCTTTTCCGCCAAGAATCTTGACACCATAGAAGTTGGTGAGCAAGATGACCATCACTGATAATGTTAGTGTGGTTGCTGCATCGGATGTCGGTGATTTCCACCAAAGATTATGGTCTTGACCCACGACAACCATGATGATGACACCAAGCATGTTACTCACAAAGATGTACATGAAGAGCGTCAGACCGAGCGGCAGGAATTGTTTGCCTGTTTTCCAGTCCATTGCGTCGCCAATCACTTTCTTTACGAAGTCAACTAGCATCTCCATCACGTTCTGGAAAGCACGAGGTCTGCGCTGCAGATTCCTGCTGCCCATTACACAAAGGATAAAGACGATAACAGAGGAGATGATGGTCATCAGAGATGTCGACAAGTTGAAGTCGAGCCATTCGATACCGAATGCATTATTCCACATTGGTGATCCGTGATTCAATTAATTTCACCTCTTTCATTACTAGTCTTTTAAACTCGTGAAGAAACTATCTATAAAGATAATGATGTAGCCAGCAGCTAAACCAATAACTACTGCAATAAGATGGAAATAAGCGTCAAAACGAAGTGCGAGCATCACAGCCAACACAGACGCTGCCATGCGGGAAAAGGTGCCTAAGGCTGGTATTCTGCCATGTGTAGCGACAGATTCAGTGAACTGTCTGATCTTCCGTTGAAGAAGCCACACGGAGAAGAAGCTGGCGGAGGCCCCAAGAAACAAGCCGAGGAAAATGCGCTGGTACGGAGTGAAACCCGCTCCAAGCATCAAAAGTGCCAGTAAATATAGCATCCATTTGAGTTGTCGTGCATGGATCATCTTATTGACTTGCTGCATCTTCATTACTCCCATGCGTGTAAGACGTACATTTACTGCTTATACTTATGTATGGAAAGCGGTAAATACGAAAAGATGGATCAACCTGCAAACCACATATAAGACATATAATTGCTTGTCCACCA
The DNA here is from genome assembly GCF_002272135.1 of Virgibacillus sp. 7505. Taxonomy (GTDB): domain Bacteria; phylum Bacillota; class Bacilli; order Bacillales; family Amphibacillaceae; genus Terribacillus. The sequence continues at coordinate 102,609 of NZ_NPBF01000004.1, forward strand.
TTGTTCTTTCTTGCGCCGGTGTTTTACATGATCTGTAGGGACGCTGCGCGCAAACCACGCCTCACTTATGATACAAGTGCCCACCACACGCAATGTATAGAATACAATAGGCCTATTCGTGGTGTCAATACAAGATTGTGAAATAAATTACAAAGTTAATAATTTCCTTCCACAACAACATTGGATACGCTTCCACGAAAGCAATTAAGCAAAGGACTATCCGTCATCAAACGCATAGGCCTCCGCTTACTATTATATAGGATAATCAGCTGTTCATATATGACAATTCTGTGACATATAATTCACTTACTTGTACTATTTCACGAGCATCCGGTCTGACAAATAAAGCGGCAGTTCCGTGGTCACATACTTTCCATCATTAAGACGGAGCTGAATCAAAGCCAGATAGACTCCGGGTTTTCCGGCTTCCCTCTTACTCAGTCTCCCCTCCAGCAGCCCTGCATCCACTTGTTTTTTGGTCAGCAGCTTTCTGTTATAAATAAGTGTATCTGGGTCATACAAGTCTATTCGTAGTTCAGCCGCTCCTTCAGGCAAATAGATTTGATAGTGGTAGGCACCTCTTCTGTCAAGCGGTTTCCATTCCATTTCGAGCCCCATTGCCTTCGGGTAATCTGCGTTTTTTAAGAGGAATAAGTAAGGGATCTGCACTTCCTGTTTCCCAAATCGGGCCGATACATATCCTTGGTGGACACCTGCTTCCTGTATATCAGGATTGACAGAGATACTTATTTTTAATCGTTTCGTTTCATGAGGCGCTAGATTGACTGCCAATGGCACCTTCCAGCGTATACCACTCACTGCTTTAGGCTGATCGAATTGCAGATGCTGCTGGACGTCGCTTACATTATGGACAGTAAGTACGTATTCTGCTTCTTGCTTTGTATCGATCTTTCCGAATCGAATCAGAGGATTTTCAATGATGACTGGCGTAGAGATTGCTTTGGATGGCTGCATTTTCCCCATGCCTTGTTCAATCGGGGCATAGGGCTGCCCATCTGGCTTCAGGAGCTGCTGTGCCGTTGTAAGCAGCGCACCTATTTGCTGCTCATCAGTCCATTCTGGATGCGCTTCTTTAACGAGTGCCAGGGCCCCTGCCACATATGGCGCAGCCATACTCGTACCCTGTAGAGCTTGATACCCGGATTGGGGGACTGTACTCCATACAGGAGCGCCAGGTGCAGCTATTTCCGGCTTGATGGCCCAGTTCCTTGTAACAGGTCCTCTCGAACTGAATGCAGCCATTCTATTCTGGAGCTCTATTTGCTTCGCCGACAGCTGTGCAGTCTGCGCATTTTTTAGAAGCCATAATCCATCCCGCTTTGTGACGGCTGCCACAGGGATTGAAACTGGCTTTTTGCCATCCTGGATGGATGCTTCCAAAGGACCGCTCCCATCGTTATAAATGAGGACTGCTGCAGCATTCGCTTGCTCCGCAGCTCTAGCTTTTTCTGCAAATGGTATTTTTCCTCTTTTGAAGACGACAATTTTTCCTGTCGCATCCGGAAGCTGCCTTTCTCCCGTACCGCCATCCATTATCGGCAAGGAACGACGCTGCTTCCACTCAACAGCTCCTTGAAGCGGCAGAATCGGAATCAGTTTCTTATAAAAACGCTCGTATAGGACAGCTGTTTTCTGCGGTGTGGTAACAGCACCGACAGATAATGCTTTCGTGGCAGTTGCAGGGGAACCGACTGTCCAATTAGCAGGGCCTTCATTCCCATTTGCTGTTACGACGATCACGCCCAGCTCCACTGCTTTATTCACAGCCAGGCTGGTTGGCCAATCCGGTCCGTTCACAGAGCTACCCAACGACAAATTGATGATATCCATCTTATCTTCGACCGCTTTTTCAATAGCCGCAATCACCTGGACTGATGTTCCTGTACCACCTGGTCCCAGTGCCCGATAGCTATAGATGTCAGCATCCGGGGCAATACCTTTCATTTTTCCATTTGCTCCGATGATACCAGCAACATGCGTCCCATGAATTGTCGCTTCTCCTTCTTCCGGTTTTGTCTCCATCGGATCGTCATCCCAGTCGACAACATCAAAGCCGCCTTTGTAATTCTTTTTCAAATCAGGATGGGTGTAATCAATACCAGTATCGATGACTCCGACTTTGACCCCTTTCCCGGTGACACCCGCTGCACTAGTCCCGAGGAACTCCTGTGTCACAAATGGAACTTCCGCTTTTCTTGTTTCTGCTTTATAGGTATGCACCTGATGGATATTCAGCAGGTGACTGTGCTGGGACAATTCATTCAGCTGCGCGTCCGTCGCGCGCAGTGCCAATCCTTGGAACAAGGTGTCGAATTCTTCCACGACTTCAATAAAAGGATAATGCATCTCTAAATACTCCCGATAGGCAGATACGTCTCCGTCCAATTCAATGATTACCGTACTCTGCTCTGCTGCTTGAACCGGCTGAAAACCGAAGATGATACATACACATATGAACAGTAAACTAAATCGCTTCACAGCCTCTCCCCCCTCGTGCCATTAGGATGCACGTGTGAAGATTCCCTATGCAAAAAACCAGCTGCCCTATTTGGGATCAGCTGGTTGGAAAGGTATAGGCGGCTGCGATTGTAAGCCGAAATAATATTGAAGATAATCGGCAATACGAATCGAAGCTCGTCCATCTCCATAAGGATTGGACGCTTGTGACATTTCTTCATGTGCTTGACCATCACGAAGAAGCTTGTCTGCCATATTGAAAATGGTCTTTTCATCTGTACCGGCAAGTTTTAATGTACCTGCCTCGATACCTTCGGGCCGTTCTGTCGTATCACGAAGTACAAGCACAGGAACTCCAAGCGACGGCGCTTCTTCCTGGACACCACCGGAATCTGTGAGAATCAAGTAAGCCTGGGAAGCAAAGTTATGGAAATCAATCAGCCCTAGCGGCTCGATCAGTTGAATTCGATCATGGTTCCCGAGGATTCGATTCGCTATGTCACGCACTGCTGGATTCAAGTGCACCGGATAGACAATCAATGTGTCCGGATGAGCATCAGCAATCCTTCTGATCGCAGTGAACATATGCTCCATATTCTCACCAAGATTTTCCCGGCGGTGGGCTGTGACAAGCACTAAACGTTTGCCAGCAGCTTGTTCCAGGATAGGATGCTGATAATTCGGGTCGACAGTAGTCTGTAAGGCGTCGATTGCTGTATTGCCTGTAACAGCAATAGCTTCCACGCTCTTATTTTCATTAAGCAGATTTTGCCGTGCTTGAGCTGTCGGAGAGAAATGAAGATCTGCTATCACACCAGTCAGCTGCCGATTAAGCTCTTCCGGAAACGGTGAATACTTGTTCCAAGTACGCAACCCCGCTTCCACATGCCCCACAGGGATCTGATTATAGTATGCTGCCAGTGAAGCTGCAAAACTAGTTGTCGTGTCCCCATGTACAAGCACGATATCCGGCTTTATCTCTTGGTATAGCTCGTCCAGCCCCTCCATCACTTTTGTAGTGATATGTGCCAGGCTTTGCCGTGCTTTCATGATATTCAAGTCATAATCAGGAGTGATGTCAAATATGGTTAGTACTTGATCGAGCATTTCCCGCTGCTGTGCAGTCACCGCGACAATCGTGTCAAACTGCTCTGACCGCTTTTTCAATTCAAGAACAAGCGGTGCCATCTTGACTGCTTCAGGACGTGTCCCGAAGACAAGCATGACTCTTTTTTTACTTGGTGCCATATAAACGATCCCCAGCATCGCCAAGACCTGGTACGATATAGCCGTGATCATCAAGTTTTTCATCCATTGCAGCCAGGTAAATATCTACATCCGGATGTTCTTTCTTGATCACTTCCACACCTTCAGGAGCAGCGATTAAGCACATTAGACGAATCTGTTTCGCACCGCGCTTTTTCAAGGAGTGGATCGCATCATTAGCAGATCCGCCCGTTGCAAGCATCGGATCGATGACAATCAATTCACGTTCTTCAATATCAGATGGGAGTTTGATATAGTACTCCACTGGCTGCATTGTTTCCGGATCTCGGTACATACCAATATGTCCCACACGCGCAGCAGGGATCAGGCGCAGGATTCCTTCCGTCATACCAAGACCCGCACGCAAGATCGGTACAAGTCCGATTTTCTTCCCAGCAAGTACCTTCGTTTTCGCTTCTACGACAGGTGTTTGAATCGTTGTCTCTTCCATTGGCAGATCACGTGTGATCTCAAACGCCATAAGCGCAGCAACCTCATCCACCAACTCACGGAACTCCTTCGTACCTGTATTCTTATCACGTATGTACGTAAGCTTATGCTGAATTAACGGATGATCCAAAACAAAAACATTACCCATTTCCGAACACTCCCTCTAAAAATATTCAAATCTTTAATAGTATACAGAAAGAAAAAAAGGAACGCAATGAAAATACGAAAAGCGAAAGAAACCGCTTAGAAACGAAGAAGCAAGTGAGAAAGCCCGGAGAGGGGTGACCTTCCTCTCGCAGGGATTTATTGCTTGCGCCGCAGTTTCTGGTTTCTGTAGCTAGACAGCTCCCGAAAAGTGAATTACAGATCACTTGAAACTGGGATAAAACCCTGATTGTGTACTTTCTAATATGCACAAAAAGGTACCAAGAGACATGCATAGCCGCTCCGGCAGAATATTCCGCTTTCCTGCAGGCGGCAACAAGATTCAAACAAAAAGACAGCCGCCCATGCGACTGTCTTTCTTCTTTTACTTATACAGCGGGAAACGATCAGCCAATGCTTTGACGCGGCCTTTCACTTCCTCCAGCTTCGCTGCATCATCATGATGCTTCAATGTTGTAGCGATGATAGCAGCAAGCTCGTCCATTTCCGCAAGCTTGAAGCCGCGAGTAGTGACTGCTGCTGTACCGATCCGTACACCACTTGTGATGAATGGACCTTCTTTATCAAATGGAATCGTGTTTTTGTTCGTTGTTACACCGACCTCATCCAATGCAAGCTCCGCGTCTTTACCTGTAAGACCTAGTTTGCTTACATCAAGAAGAAGCAGGTGGTTGTCTGTACCGCCAGATACAAGACGGACGCCTTCTTTTGTAAGGCCTTCGGCAAGACGCTGTGCGTTATCAACAATCTGCTGCGCATAAGCTTTGAAATCATTATCCAGGATTTCTTTGAAGCTCACTGCTTTCGCTGCGATCACATGCATCAATGGTCCGCCTTGCATTGCTGGGAAGACAGCTTTATCAATCTGCTTAGCGTACTTCTCTTTTGTCAAGATCATACCACCACGAGGTCCGCGCAATGTTTTATGGGTTGTTGTTGTCACAACATCTGCATAAGGAACTGGCGATTGATGTACGCCTGTTGCTACAAGACCAGCAATATGCGCCATATCAACCATAAGATAAGCACCGACTTCATCAGCAATTTCGCGGAATTTCGCAAAATCGATTTCACGCGGATAAGCACTTGCTCCAGCTACGATCAGCTTTGGCTTTACTTCTAGTGCTTTTTCACGTACGACGTCGTAGTCAAGCTGCTCTGTTTCCTGATCCACACCATATTCCGTGAAGTTATACAGCTTACCGCTGAAGTTCACTGGACTGCCGTGGGTCAAATGGCCACCGTGACTGAGGTTCATCCCAAGAACCGTATCGCCTGGCTCCAAAAATGCGAAATAAACAGCCATGTTTGCCTGTGCACCGGAGTGCGGCTGTACATTGGCATGCTCTGCACCGAAGATTTCCTTTGCTCGGTTAATTGCGAGATTCTCTGCTACATCAACATATTCACAACCGCCATAATATCTGCGGCCTGGATAGCCTTCCGCATATTTGTTTGTGAGTACGGAGCCTTGCGCTTCCATGACAGCCTGTGATACGAAGTTCTCAGAAGCAATCAGCTCGATCTTGTCGTGCTGGCGCCCTCTTTCGTCTTCTATAGCTTGGAATAGTTCTGGATCATTCGCTTGAATATGTTTCATCGAAACATGCCTCCTCGTGTATTGTTGATGTATGTCGTGGCCGGTGTTTTATTCAGGGTACACAGCTCTCACGCCGCCGATCAGTTTAGGTCTTGTGTAAGCTGTATTGATCCGGGCACCGCCGATGTAACGCTGTTTGAGACGGAATGGCACTGCAACAGGCTTCAGATGCATCCCGATCATCGTTTCCCCGATATCAATTCCGGCATTTGCCCGGATATCTTCGACCAACACAGGATTCTCAAACTGCTCATAAGCGCAAGCAGCCATCGAACCACCGGCTCTTGCAACAGGTTTCGCGGAAACTTCGGTTAAACCGTATTGCCGACTGATATGCTTCTCTACTACAATAGCACGATTTAGGTGTTCACAGCACTGAAATACGAGATTTATGCCAGTTTCTTTTTTCAGCCATTCCAGCTGCTGGTAAAGCAGTTCCGCAATTTCCATATTTCCTGCACTGCCGATTCGCTCACCAGCTACTTCGCTTGTCGAACATCCGATCAAGAATAAATCTCCCTGATGCAAATGGCCACAGGAAGCAAGCTCCCTTACAACAGTTTTAATATGATCTGCAATTGCTTTCATGTATACCCTCGCTCTTTACTTGTTTTCGTACTCTGAAATTTTGTTGACGCGGTTTTGGTGACGACCAGCTGTAAATTCAGTTCCAAGCCACGTTTGAACGATTTCGCGTGCCAGTCCTGGCCCGATTACACGTTCACCCATTGCCAGCATGTTGCTGTCATTATGCTCACGCGTTGCTTTTGCGCTGAATACATCGTGCACGAGTGCTGCACGGATGCCTGGTACTTTGTTCGCCGAAATACTCATACCAATACCAGTACCGCAAATCAGGATACCGCGATCGAATTCGCCGTTTGCTACTCTTTCTGCAGCTGGAATTCCGTAATCCGGATAATCAACGGAGCCCTCACAATCACAGCCTGTATCTACAAATTCAATATTCAACTCAGTTAAAAGATCTGCAATTTCCTTACGAAGATTTACTCCACCGTGGTCTGATGTTAGAATCACTTTCATTTTCTTCATCCTTCCTTCCGAATTCCGCGTGATGCACGGATGATTGTTGTGTAAAATGGAATTGTTTCATTTGTTCTCTGAGCCTGCCAGCTTGTTCCTCGAGTGATGCCGATAATTGCTCCAGGTTATGCATGACAGATGCTTGCTCCTGAACAGAAGCACTTACTTCCTGCGCTCCGGCTGACGCCTGCTCAGCAAGTGTCGCCACACCTTTGGACTGATCTGTAACCGATGCAATTTCTTCTCGTTGCTGCAAGGTCAGCTTGCCGATTTCCTCAATCGACGTAACAACGTGTGTAATGGCTGCCGTCATTTCCTCCATGACGACACTGCTTTCGGAGCCTTTTTCTGCCTCAGTCCGTGCCAGTGCCAATTGCTCGTCAATTTCTGTAACAACTTGTCCAATGTTCTGCTGGATCTCTTTAATATTAACAGAAATGTCCTGTGCTGCCTGTCTGCTTTCATCCGCCAGCTTCCGAACCTCTTCAGCTACTACTGCGAATCCCCGTCCCTGTTCGCCGGCACGCGCCGCCTCGATGGAAGCATTAAGTGCAAGCAGATTTGTCTGTTCTGCTATATCACTGACAAAACGGATGATCTCTTCGATTTTTGAAGCGTTCTTTTCGAGCTGCTTTACATTGCCGATTGAATGCTCCTGTTTTTCTGCGATCATTTGAATTCCCTGTACCAAATCCATTACAACTGTCTGGGAACTGTGCAATTTTCCAACCATCCCATTGGATAGTTCCTGTGACTGATCCGCTTTAATCCGGACATCCTCTGACAAGGCTGTTGCGTTGTCGAGTGATTGCACAATGCTGCCGACCGCACCTGATGTAGATCGGGCTCCTTCAGCCATTGTCTGCATAATTCCATCAATCTCAATGACTTTTTCAGATGCAGTCATTGTTTCAGACTGGATCTGTCTGGCGTACTGATCATTCGCTTTTGCATTTGCATCAATGTCTGAAATCATTGACTTCAGGTTATGAAGCATTTTCTGAAAAGCGCGTGTCAAAGCACCAATCTCATCATTCGAAGGAACAACCTCCCATTCTTCCTCCAGGCTGCCATCAGCAGCTTTTGTTGCAACCTTTTCCAAATCCTTCAACGGCTTCGTGATAAAGCGGGCTGCAGAAAAGGCTAGGATCCCGGTCCATAAAACACCGAGAAATAGTGTGAGAAGAACCAGTACCGGACCGGCAACATTCCAATATTGCTGTACAAGGGGATGCACAATATAAATGAATAATGCACTCACACTATAGGTGACCAATGCGAGAACTGTGGCGAAAATCGCCAGTTTGAGACGCAGACTGAAGCTTTTCATGACATAATCCACCATCCATGCTGATATTTTGGTATGAGAGTCTTTTTACCTACTTCTCATTGTGAATCTTTTCTGCCAATTTATCAACATAGAATTCCAATTCCTTCAGCGTCGTGCGGTACACTTCAACAGAACGACCGAAAGGATCCATGATATCAGCTGCAGGCATACTTGCTTCAAGCTCCTGAATATGTGCGATCTCGTGCTGGTGGGCGCGCATGAATTCCCTTTGGAATGCAGCAGGGTCTCCAGAAAAACTGCTTGCGAACCGGACACGTTTTGTTTCCAGATCAGCATACGCTTCCTGCAATGATTTCCAAGCAGCTGCCGCCTCCTGAGATGCGTATTCCGGCAAGGTATACAGTTTTCCAGCCGCATGAGGATACTGTTCCAGCAATAATTGTTTATGCTGTTCTGTCATCGTCAGGATCAAATCGGCCCAATCCACACGCTCTCTCGTCACAGGCTTGGATTGGTGACTAAACAGTACTCCAGCCTCCTCCATGACTGTTACCGCCTGATGAGAGGGCGGTGACCCGTCATGTGCGAATATACCAGCGGACTGTACCTCCACCTGCGGCAGCCGTTTGCGCACAAGTGCTTCTGCCATCGGGCTTCTGCACGTATTGCCAGTACAAACAATCAATAGTTTCATCCAAATATCTCCTTGCTTCTAGAATTGTTCTACTAGTAGTATACAACAGGTGAGGCATTCTTACATCGTCATGGACATCTGCCCGAATCCGGTAATATTTATCACATAGAAAAGGAACGTCACACTGGACGTTCCCTTTTTGCTTATATTCTTCCTGTCGCTGCCTTTTCGAGCCTATTCATGATAGCTGCACCGACTCCATGCTTCTCGAAGCTTTCACAAAGGATGACAGTTACATCTGATTTCTTGAAATGCCTGAGCGCATCGTACAGATGCTCTGCTACTGTGGAGAGATCGCTTCGTGTGCCGCAGATTTGAATCCGCTCACCCTGCAGCATTTGCGCAAGCTCCTCTGTTGCAATAATGCCGACCTTCTCCCCTGCTTCAGTAAGCTTGTCCGCGTGCAGCTTCATCTCTTTGTCCACTAAATATAGCGGAGCTTCTGGTGCATAATGGGTGTATTTCATACCTGGTGCTTTTGGTTTCTCTTTCTCTCCGCCAGCAAGTCCGGGATCCACCATCACTGTTCCGATGACCTCTTGGATTGCTTCAGCTGTCACACCGCCTGGCCGCAATATGACTGGCACTGCTTCCGTACAGTCAACCACCGTGGACTCCAGGCCGATTCCAGTCGGACCACCGTCCATGATCCCGGCAATTCGTCCATCCAGATCATGGACTACGTGTTCAGCTTTCGTCGGGCTGGGTCTGCCTGATATATTCGCACTCGGTGCTGCAATCGGTAACGCTACTTCCTGCAAAAGACGTAAGCCAACCGGATGACTCGGTATCCGGATACCAATTGAATCTAGTCCAGCACTGACATTCGGTGCAACTGTCCCTTTGCTCTTCAAAATAAGCGTAATCGGCCCAGGGCTGAATGCCTCTAGAAGTTTATAAGCAACATCAGGGATATCTTCAACAAGGTCTTTCAGCTGCTCTTTGTCCGCCACGTGGACGATGAGCGGATTATCAGACGGACGGCCTTTTGCTTCGAATATTTTCCGGACGGCTCGTTCATTTGTTGCATCAGCGCCAAGACCATAAACTGTCTCGGTCGGAAAAGCAACAGCTTCCCCTTTTTTAAGAAGAGCTGCTGCCTCCTCCATCGCTATTTTATCGAAGGACTGCTGTAGCACAGTCCAATGCTTCGTTTCCATCATGGATCAGATGCTCCTTTTGCTAATATCACTAAGAGCTATGATACCACATAGACTGACAATCCCCAATGTCAGAGCGCCTTCTCCCAAAAGCCATGTTTAGCTTCAAATCCATACAGAGCCATTAGCTGGTCGAGCGTTTCATGGTGGCTGATCAGCCGCAGACTGCTCGCTTCCCGCCTTCTTGCTTCTATGCTGGCAAGCTCCATACAAGTTAAAATGATTGTCCCGTTAGCTGGCGGCTTGACGTACATGGAATGCACGCGCAGAGCCTCGCCATGCTGTTCCAAACAGAAAAACGCCCGCCATCCTTCTTCCGCCTCTATGATATAACCCTCTTCATATAGTTTCTGCTGCTCGAGATTCCACCGGGGCAGGCTATTCTCAAAAAAAGCATCCAGCTCGGACAGCTCGCACGCTTGAGCAGGTATCAATTGCATAAAAAGTCCTCCCGTCTAGCACTTATTACTAGATTATATGAACGGGAGGAATAGAATATGATCCTAGCTGAACCATTCTAATAGAAAGAACTTCACTTTAGGCTTTTCTTCTTCTGCCGGCGCTTCCGCCGCTACTTCGACTGGCTCTGCATCTGCATTCTCTTCTGCTTCTGCTACACTTGTACCGCTGGAGAAATCCAGAAAGCAAAGCGGCGGGAAGAGCACACACCACCAGTTTTCGCCTTCACCTTCTCCAAGTGTGATCAATACTGCCTCATACTGCCCTGCTGGATAAAGATAGGTTCCGTAAAGCTTTGCCGGAAAAGAAATCTCATCACTGTACTCCACGTTGAACCCTTGGCTCTTCCCTTGTTCATTCAGCACACGAGCGACCGTCTTCTCAATCTCAGGCAGATGCTCTTCGATAAGTGCCCGCGCCTCTTCAATATCCGTCATATCCTTCACCCAGCTATTGATCTGCGCATTCACTTCATCCCGGATCATGCGCTTCAGCTGCTGATCACCATCTGAATTGCTATTTGCCAGAATACGGAGACGTATTGCTTCATCCGGAATTTCTTTCACTGCTTGGGAACTATTGCTCACCTGCGCTTCTGTGCCATTTCCCGGATATAAAATATATAAAAATAATAGAAAGATTGCAGTCAGGGAAAAACAAAGCTTCTTCATATCTGGTACCTCTTTCCTTTTGTGTGATGGTACCAGTATGAACATGCTGGGAGGAATTAAACCTATGAATCTAGTTTTTTTTCACAAAAAAAAAGAACTGTGCCTGTGCACAGTCCCTTTTATTCTGGTATCCAAGCAAACACCATACGGTCCTTACCATTGATATCCTGTCGTACTTCCACTTCTGCGGATGGGAACTCCTCCACTAGCAAATCACGGACAGCCTGTCCTTGCTGCCAGCCGATTTCAAAGGCAGCAATAGCCGGAAAAGCAAGGATATCTGATAATCCGCTAATGATCTCCTTGTAAGCCGCAAGTCCGTTATCATCGGCGAACAAAGCGAGACTTGGATCAAAGTTTTTCACCGTGTCGCTCATATGTTCTCTGTCCGATTCATCAATATACGGCGGATTGGAAACAAGCACATTCACTTTTTTTTCAAGCTGACGGAGCGGTTCCAGGTAACTTCCTTGCTTTAGACTGATAGATGCCCCTAATGTGCGGCTATTGCTTTTGGCAATGAGCAAAGCTCGCTCGGATATATCCGTTGCTATTACTTCAGCCGCAGGAAAAGCAAGCTTCAAGGAAGTTGCTATAATTCCGCTGCCAGTACCGATATCCGCAATCGTCAAATCCTGTCCGGTCAGCTGCTGTTGAATCATCTTTTCTACACCAAGGACAAGCTCTTCCGTTTCCGGTCTTGGAATGAGCACATCCCGATTCACATAATAGCGTCGGCCAAGAAACTCTTCTTCTCCTGTCAAATGCTGGAGCGGTATTCCTGTTTCTGCATGCTCTTGCAGGTCTTTTCGGAAAGCAGCATAAAGCACAGGATCCACCGTTTCCCTCATATTCATCAGAAGCTCCGTTTTATTGATGCCAAGATGAAACAGAAGCAACAGTTCCGCTACTCGTTCTTCCCGCTGATGTGCTTGCAGGAATGCTATCGCCTCCTGCAAAGCCTGACTGATAGTCGGATACTGCTTATTCTCCGATTTGCTCAAGTTTCTTCGCCTGCTCTTCCATGATCAATGCATCGACCACTTCATGGAGCTTCCCTTCCAGAATCTGATCTAATTTCTGGATTGTAAGTCCGATTCGGTGATCTGTCACACGGTTTTGCGGGAAGTTGTATGTTCTGATACGCTCAGAACGATCCCCTGAACCGACAGCTGATTTCCGTGCATCATCGTATTCAGCCTGCGCTTCCTGCTGGAACTTATCATAAATGCGGGCACGCAGGATTTTCATTGCTTTTTCTTTGTTCTTGATCTGGGATTTCTCATCCTGCATGGAAACAACGATTCCTGTCGGCATATGCGTCAAACGGACCGCAGACATCGTCGTGTTTACACTTTGTCCTCCTGGACCGCTGGATGTGAATGTATCCACCCGGATATCTTTGTCCTGAATGTCTACTTCTACTTCTTCCGCTTCCGGCATAACTACTACAGTCGCTGTCGATGTATGGATACGACCGCCAGATTCTGTTTCAGGAACACGCTGCACGCGGTGGGCGCCATTTTCAAACTTCAGATTGGAATAGGCATTGGCACCATTGATCATGAAAATGATCTCCTTATAGCCGCCAACTCCAGTCGAATTCGCTTCCATCAATTCCGTCTTCCAGCCTTGCGCTTCGGCATATCTGCTGTACATACGGTAAAGATCCCCTGCAAATAAGGCTGCTTCATCTCCGCCAGCTGCTCCGCGGATTTCCATGATAACGTTTTTGTCATCATTTGGATCTTTCGGCAGCATAAGAATGCGCATCTGCTCTTCCAATTCAGGAAGACGCGGTGACAATTCTGAAATCTCCGCTTTGGCCATTTCTATGATTTCTGGATCTTTTTCCTCGGCAAGCATCGTCTTGGCATCTTCTACCTGTGCGCTGATATCTTTGTATTCGCGATAAGCTTGTACCACATCTGTCAATCCTGCTTGTTCTTTGGAAAACTCACGTAATTTATTCGTATCACTGATCACATCTGGATCACTTAATAATTCATTCAGTTTCTCATAACGATCTTCCAAAGCTTGTAAACGATCTAGCATCGTGACACCTCTTTCCTTGCTTTATTATAGCTTCTGCTGACAAACCTAGCAATTCAAGCCAAGCGTTTTGCGAATCTGTTCTGCGGCGCTCTTTTGCGCTTCTATAACCGTGTCACAAAACTTATCGAATTCAGGGTCTGGCTGCTGCCAATCAGGGTGACGTTCGAAATTCTCGATTGCTTCCCTGACTCCTTGGTCAAACCGCTTTGTTGCTGCGAATGACGGAACAAGCCGTTTAATTTTACTTGTATCAAAGACAGCACATTCCGCTTTATCCCCATACAGTGATCCTTCGAGATCAGGTCTGCACATAACGAGGAAGTCTGTCGACACATGAACTTTATTTACACGCTTTCCTAAAGCGTCTCCGATTATGTCGTAGATGCTGTTCCACGTCAGGACTTCATCAGAAGTGATGTGCACCGTCTCTCCAATTGCAGCTTGATTTCCCATCAACCCGACAAATCCTTTAGCGAAATCGGTATTGTGAGTCAAAGTCCAAAGCGAGGTCCCATCACCATGAATGAGAACAGGCTTGCCTTGCTTGATCCTCTCTACTACTTGCCAGCTGCCATTAGCGCCATAAAAAGCCACAGGAATCTTCTTATCTCCATATGTATGGCTCGGACGGACAATTGTTATAGGCAGTCCATTTTCCCGATATGCCTTTTGCAGCACTTCTTCTGCTTCTATTTTAGCCCGTGAATAGCTCCAGTAGGGATTCACGAGTGGTGTGCTCTCCGTTGTCTTATAGTGACGGGGCGGTTTTTGGTATGCAGATGCGGAGCTGACAAAGATGAATTGTTTTGTCTTATCTGCAAAAAGACGAATATCACGTTCAACGTCCGATGCTGAAAAAGCTATGAAATCCGCTACAACATCAAACTGCATATTCTGTAGTTTCGCTGCAACTGCTGCTTCATCTGTAATATCAGCTATGATACTATGACAGCCCTCTGGTACAGGCTTCGAGCCGCGATTAAGCAAATATAGCTCCCATCCTTGTTTTACAGCCAAATCGGTTACGCTTGAGCTGATTGTTCCGGTACCTCCGATAAATAACGCTTTCATCTCTGCCAGTCCCTTCATTCATTAATGTAGTTTTTGTTCATTTCACAGGGGTGGATTGGTGTGGCATCTGCGGCAAACAGGATAATAAGAGTCATTGCCGCCAATCTGTATCTGATCTCCTGTATACACTGGCTTGCCATCGTCGACTCGCAGGTTCATGGTTGCTTTTCGTTCACAGAACCAGCAGATTGTTTTCATCTCTTCGATTTTATCCGCATAAATGAGCATATAACGGCTTCCTTCGAACAGCTCATTTTGGAAATCATTCTTCAGTCCAAAGCCCATAACAGGAATGTTGAATGTATCAACGATGGCCGCCAACTGGAGCACATGCTCTTTACTTAAAAATTGCACTTCATCAATTAGAACACAATGCGGTGTCGGTTCATGTGATTTGACGATTTCCATGATGTCGGTTTCTTCGAAAATCGGAATTGCTTTTCGGCGTAATCCAATCCTGCTGGAAACATAGCCGACTTCATCTCTTGTATCAATGCCGGAAGTGAAGATAAGAACCGATTTGTTTTGTTCCTCGTAATTATTGGCCACTTTCAGTATTTCAATTGATTTTCCGCTGTTCATTGCGCCATATTTGAAAAATAATTGTGCCATGTCATTTCTCCTTGTCAAATAAAAAAGATAGTGCCACATTACACTATCTTTATCCATACTATATCTATCCCACTTATGTATATCTGGATGGTCAGTGTACATGTAATGGCAAGCTTTAAAAAAGGGGTTAGAAGCAGAAAAAACAGGCAAAGGGTGTTTGCCTGTTTTCTTCTTCATATCTCAAGCTATTAGCTCAAGTTGTATTTCTTCTTGAAACGATCTACGCGGCCGCCAGCTTTGTCAGCTTTTTGCTTACCAGTGTAGAACGGGTGAGAAGCTGAGCTGATTTCCACACGAATCAACGGGTAAGTGTTGCCATCTTCCCATTCGATTGTTTCGTCAGAACTCTGAGTAGAACCAGTCAAGAATTTGTAGTCAGAACTAGTATCTAGAAATACAACTTTGTTATATTTCGGATGGATTTGTTCTTTCATGCGTTAGCACTCCTTTTTGCCCTGAATCCCTTGGAAACAGAGTTTATTGTGAGAGACCGATAACACTGTCGTGAAAGCTCACATAACGTGATTATAACAGTCTGTCTAGCCCATTGCAAGAGGAAATCCATGTAATCAGACGCGCTTATTCGTGCCTTTTCGTTTCATGTCCTCTTCCATATTCACAAGGAATTCCTCATTGTTTTTAGATGCTTTCAAACGGCGCAAGAAACGCTCGGCGAAGTCATGAGAATCCTGCATTGTCTTACGAATTGCCCACATTTTATCCAATTGACCTTTCGGGACAAGCAATTCTTCTTTTCTTGTGCCGGAACGAACCATATCGATTGCAGGGAAGATGCGTCTTTCCGCAAGGGAACGATCCAAATGCAGCTCCATGTTACCTGTTCCTTTGAACTCTTCGTAAATGACATCATCCATGCGGGAGCCTGTGTCGACAAGCGCAGTAGCAAGAATCGTGAAGCTGCCGCCTTCCTCGATGTTACGAGCAGCACCGAAGAAACGTTTCGGACGGTGGAAAGCTGCTGGATCGATACCACCGGAAAGCGTACGTCCGCTTGGCGGGATAACCAAGTTATACGCCCGGGCAAGACGTGTAATGCTATCCATCAGTACGATAACATCCTTTTTATGCTCAACTAAGCGCATCGCGCGTTCCAGTACCAGCTCGGAAACCTTGATATGGTTTTCCGGTACTTCATCGAAAGTGGAACTGACAACATCGACATCCGGGTGAACGGAACGTTCGATATCCGTCACTTCCTCTGGGCGTTCATCTACTAGCAAAATAATAAGCTTGGCATCTGGATGATTTGTTGTGATGCTGTTGGCAATCTGTTTCAGCAGCATCGTTTTCCCAGCTTTTGGAGGGGCTACAATCAATCCACGCTGCCCAAAACCAACTGGCGTCATCAAATCGATGATACGTGTAGACACTTTACGAGTCTCCGTCTCCAGTTTCATCTGCTTATCTGGATATAAAGCTGTCAGTGCAGGGAAATGCACGCGCTCCTTCGCCACTTCCGGATCTTCATTGTTTACCGCATCTACATGCAGAAGTCCATAATAGCGTTCATTTTCTTTCGGCGGGCGAACCTTACCGGAAACTTTATCTCCATTTCGCAAATCAAAGCGTCTGATCTGCGACGCACTGATATAAATATCCTCTGCACTTGGAGCATAATTGATCGGCCTGAGGAATCCGAAGCCCTCGGATGGTATGATTTCCAGGATACCGTCCATGAAAAGGAAACCATCCTTTTCAGCCTGTGCTTTCAGAATGGCAAAGATTAATTCGCGTTTCGTTAGCTTCGCATAATACGAAACACGGTATTCGCGTGCCATCGTGTATAATTCTTTCAATGTCAATGTTTCTAGATGAGAAATAGATAGTTCAGCCACAAAATCACCACACCTATTGTATTTAAGGACTTGTCCTTATCTGTTTGGCTGTTTATTGTCATTTCCTTCATTGGTGCTTCAAAACTGGCGGAATCTGATTCAAGCTATTGGCCGGCATTCATGACCGAAGAGGTTGCAAGGGATTCTTTTTGACCATGCATAGCACTTGGAAGAAAAGGAAGGATGGTAGTGTATAACTAGAATAGAAGATTATAACTATCATTTTTTACCACAATACAGCTTTTTTAAACTTGCTGCGTTTTTTAGCATAACTAATCATACATTTTCGTACTTGAATATTCAACTGTATTTTTCACGTGAAACGAAGGAATTTTTAAATATAAAAAGACTGGCTTACGCCAGTCTCTGCATGAGGAAGGTTGGATGACAAGATTCGATTTCTTTTGCATGCTGTGCCCGCACAATAAAGAATAAGCTATCGGTTAAAATTTCTTCATCTCTTACCCTGCAGCCGGTCAGGAGTTCTGAAACTGCTCTACTTCCTGCTCGCTCATCTCTTCCCGCCAAATATTGGCACCTAGCGCGACCAGCTTCTCTGTAATACGCTCATAGCCGCGGTCAATGTGTTCAACGCCGGTGATTTCTGTCACGCCATCCGCCATCAAGGCAGCAATGATAAGGGCTGCCCCTGCCCGAAGATCACTCGCTTTTACCTTGGCTCCTTCCAGCTTAACAGTACCAGTAACGATGGAGGCTCCTCCCTCTACCTTTACCTGGGCGTTCATCCGGCGCAGTTCATCAATGTGCTTAAAACGTGCCTGATAGATGGTGTCCGTAATGACACCAGTACCATGTGCTTTGGTCAAGAGAGCAGTAAAAGGCTGCTGCAGATCAGTCGGGAAACCTGGATAAACCAGTGTCTTTACATCGACACTATTCAGTCTGGCTCCAGGCCTGACTGTCAGCTGCTCCTCCCCTTCTACAATCTCTACGCCCATCTCCCGCAGCTTGGCTAGCAAGGATTCCAGATGCTGCGGTATGACATTGTCGATAACTACTTCTTCCCCTTGGGAAGCAGCCAGGATTGTATACGTGCCAGCCTCGATTCGATCAGGGATGATGGTATGACGGCAGCCGTGAAGATGATCGACACCTTCGATACGAATCACATCTGTTCCAGCACCTTTGATCTTTGCGCCCATACTCGTCAAAAGCGTCGCTACATCAATGATTTCTGGTTCCTTGGCTGCATTCTCAATTACTGTCTTCCCTTCGGCTCGCACCGCTGCAAGCATGATATTAATCGTAGCCCCAACACTTGGAACGTCCAAATAAATTCGCGCTCCACGCAGCACATCCGCTCGCAAGTAGATTGCACCTTGCTCATTCGTCACTTTAGCTCCTAACGCTTCAAAGCCCTTGATATGCTGATCAATAGGTCGAGGGCCAAGATAACAGCCGCCAGGCAGGCCGATGACTGCCTGCTTGAACCGTCCGAGCATCGCACCCATGAAATAATAGGAAGCCCGGAGTTTCTTCACTTTCCCGTTCGGAAGAGGCATGGACGTCATTGCGGAAGGATCAATCGTAATTGTTTGACCGGTTTTAGATACTTTGCCGCCAATTTCTTCAAGCAAATGACTCAGCGTCTCAACATCTGATATCTCGGGCAGCCCTTCTATCGAAACGGAAGATTCAGCCAGTATCGCAGCTGGCAGCAATGCTACTGCGCTGTTTTTCGCTCCGCTTATCTTCACTTTTCCTTTAAGAAGGTTTCCGCCCTCTACTAGTATTTTCTGCATAAGGAACTCCTCACATTTAGGATAACAGCAACGTTAGTTTCCTCTATTTTACCATAATTATACTATATACGACTGTTCCAGTCTGCAAGAAATCGTTGGATACCTGCATCTGTCAACGGATGCTCTACTAATTTCCGCAGGACATCAAAAGGAACGGTCGCGATATGCGCTCCCTGCTGAGCGGCTTCTGTAATTTGAATCGGATGCCGGATGGAGGCTGCAATGATTTTCGTCTGGATCATATGCCGATCGAAAATCTCCGCAATCGTACCAATCAGGTCCATCCCATTATGCCCGATATCATCCAGCCTTCCGATAAATGGCGAGACATATGTAGCCCCAGCACGTGCCGCAAGCAATGCTTGGTTCACGTTAAAGATAAGTGTCACATTCGTCTTGATATTCAACTCGGATAAAACATTAACTGCCTTCATTCCTTCGAGGGTCATTGGAATACTCACGGTAATATTAGGGGCAACTTTAGCAAGCTCCTTGCCTTCTTCCACCATTTCATCTGCTTGTTCGGAAACAATCTCCGCACTGACAGAGCCAGACACCTCTTCCGTTATCTGCCGCAGCCTATCGTGAAAAGATATACCTTCTTTGGCCACCAGCGTCGTATTCGTTGTTACCCCGGATAGTACACCAAGTGCATTGGCTAGCTTAATTTCTTCCAAGTTCACAGTATCCACAAAGAACTTCATTTGTTCCACTCCTTAAGTAATTCCGAAGTAGTTTATGCAGGACTCCCTCATATGGCAAAGGATTAAATGAGCTTACGGTAAATTTCTTCGGTTTCGGCGCTGTATGCAGGAGGTACATACTCCTGTAACTCCACTCTACAGATTAAGTTACCGATTTTCCCATTCCTAAACCTTATGAGCTTTCTAAATCGACCCGTCGAAGATTCTGAGAACGAAGGCGATTATGCTTTCGCCCTGACTTTATTCCCTTGTCTCTGAACGGTTTTTTGCTTTTCGTTTAAATAAAAAAAAGAAAACCAACCATATTGGTCAGTTTTCCTTTTTGTTTTGATATGCTTACGCTTTGCCTGAAGATCCGAATTCGCGCATTTTGCCGATTACTGTTTCTTTGATAGCTTCGCGAGCTGGTCCTAGGTATTTACGAGGATCGTATTCATTTGGTTTTTCTGCCAATACTTCACGAACGCGTTTAGCAGAAGAGATTTGGTTTTCTGTGTTCACGTTGATTTTAGAAGTACCAAGCGTGATTGCTTTTTGGATATCTTTTGTCGGGATACCAGTACCGCCGTGCAATACCAATGGAAGACTTGTTGTATTGAAAATCTCTTCCATACGGTCAAAACCAAGGTTTGGTTCGCCTTTGTAAGGGCCGTGTACGGAACCAAGCGCAGGTGCGAAGCAGTCAACGCCAGTTTCTTCCACTAGTTGTTTACATTCAGAAGGAATCGCATACGCTGCGTCTGCATCGTCTACGATAAGATCGTCTTCTTGTCCACCGATGCGGCCAAGTTCTGCTTCTACAGATACGCCGTGGAAGTGTGCAAGCTCAACAACCTTCTTCGTAAGTGCGATGTTTTCTTCCAAAGGATGGTGGGAACCATCGATCATTACGGAAGTGAAGCCAGCGTGGATCGCTTTCGCACATGTTTCAAAACTGGAACCGTGGTCAAGGTGAATTGCTACTGGGACAGTGATGTTATAGTCTTCCATAAGACCTTTAACCATCAATACTACTGTCTTGAAGCCACCCATATATTTCGCTGCACCTTCGGATACACCAAGGATGACAGGAGAGCTTTCTTCCTGTGCTGCTTGCAGGATTGCTTGTGTGAATTCAAGGTTGTTGATGTTAAACTGTCCTACAGCATAGTGATTGTCTTTTGCTACATCTAGCATTTCTTTCATTGATACTAAAGGCATAACAAAAATCCTCCTTCAAATTTGCACGACGGTCGGCAACTATCTATGTGAAGTCGTGTATTTATCGCTTCCATACATAAGAATACCAACTCACCCGTCATGGTGCAACATTTCCCGCACTTTTATACCAGATTCGACCCTTGTTTTAATACTTGATTCACCATTTTTCGCACATTTAGTATGTCGAAAGGCTTAGCAAGCACACAAATTAGAAAGTCATAATTCTGCAGGAAAGTTTCTGCTTCCTCCGCCAATCCGCTCATCATGATTGTCGGGATAGACAGACCCTGTTCCTTCAGCCTGTCCAGTACCGCTGGTCCATCCAGCACCGGCAGCTTATAATCAATCAGCAGTAAATCCGGCTTCTGTCTTTTTATCTGATCAAGAGCATTTGCTCCCGTGCCTACGGAAATCACTTCATGTCCTTCTTCCCGGATGACTTCCTCCAGCAATATTCTGATACCTGGCTGGTCATCCACGATCAACACGCGCTTATTCATCCGCATCTCCCCCTAGAAAACGAAGCAAGCAGCTGCTTGCTTCGACATAATGTTCACTGCTGTGACCCAATTACACCTTTTTCTAGTAAAAAGCTCCAAATTCCTGCTTATCCACTCAAAATATTGTATACGGTCGTATCAATCAGCCTTCTTTATGCTGTAAAGATGCTCCGACAAAGCCGTGGAACAGGGCATGCGGACGGTTTGGACGGCTCTTGAATTCCGGATGATATTGAGAAGCGATGAACCAAGGATGATCCTTGATTTCAATCGTTTCAATCAGGCGTCCATCTGGGCTTGTACCGGAGAAGACAAAGCCTTTTTCCTCCATTTGTACACGATACTGGTTATTGAACTCGAAGCGATGGCGGTGACGCTCATAGATAACATCTTCATTGCCATAAGCTTCTTTTGTTTTCGTGCCTTCCTGCAGACGGCAAGGATATACGCCTAAACGCAATGTACCGCCAAGATCGGAAATGTCCTTCTGTTCAGGCAGCAAGTCGATAACTGGATGCGGAGTAAGCGGATCGATCTCACTGGAATGTGCACCCTCAAGATGCAAAACATTACGTGCGAACTCGATAGTTGCCAGCTGCATGCCAAGACAAATGCCAAGGAACGGAATTTTTCTTGTGCGGGCATAGTGGATTGCTTCAATCTTACCTTGAATACCGCGATCACCGAATCCTCCAGGTACAAGGATACCATCTGCATTACCGAGCAATTCACCTGCATTATCAGCTGTTACATCCTCGGAATTGATCCATTTCACTTCGATATCTGTATCATAAGGGTAGCCTGCATGCTTCAAAGATTCCACAACAGAAATGTATGCATCCTGCAGCTCCACATATTTACCTACCAATGCAATTCGGACAGTTTTCTTAAGATTTGTTACATGCGCTGCCATCGCGGACCATTCTGTCATATCAGCTGGCGGACACTCCAATTTGAAGTGATCACATACAAACTGATCCAGGTTTTGACGCTGCAAGGCAAGCGGTACATCGTAAAGTGTATCTGCATCAATACATTCAACAACTGCATTGACTTCCAAATCACAGGAAGATGCGATTTTTTCTTTCATATCCTGGCTGATAGCCATTTCAGAACGAAGAACGATTGCATCCGGCTGGATACCAAGCGAGCGAAGTTCTTTAACGCTATGCTGTGTAGGTTTTGTTTTTAATTCTCCAGCTGCCTTGATGAAAGGCACAAGCGTACAATGCAGATACATCACATTGTCACGTCCGATATCGGACTTGATTTGACGGATTGCTTCCAAGAAAGGCAACGACTCAATATCCCCTACAGTTCCACCGATTTCCGTGATGACAACATCTGCGTTCGTTTGTTTACCGGCACGGAATACTTTGTCTTTGATTTCATTCGTGATATGCGGGATAACTTGGACAGTACCGCCAAGATAATCACCACGGCGTTCTTTTTTCAACACAGTGGAATAAATCTTACCAGTTGTTACGTTTGAATATTTATTTAAATCGATGTCGATGAAACGTTCATAGTGACCAAGGTCCAAATCCGTTTCTGCTCCATCTTCCGTGACGAAGACTTCTCCATGCTGATATGGACTCATTGTTCCTGGGTCCACGTTGATATATGGATCAAATTTCTGGATCGTCACCTGCAAACCTCTATTTTTCAACAAACGGCCAAGTGATGCCGCTGTGATGCCTTTCCCCAGAGAAGATACTACTCCTCCTGTAACAAAGATATACTTTGTCAACGCAATCCCTCTTTTCTAGCATTTATTTATAGAATACCCATGTCCTTAAAAAAGTTTAAGAAAAAATAAAAAGCGCTCCCTTTGTTAAGGGAACGCGTCTTCGGACAATTAAAGAGCCCACATAAAATATTACTGATTCTCTAGTATAAAGTCAATAACATTCAGCGAATATATTCGCTTAGCGGTCTTCCTCATCGTCGTCTTCGTCACCAGTCAGCTGCATGTCTTCTCCAACGATTTCACGAGTTTCTTCGTCTGTATCATCGCTTTGATAATCGCCTTCGTAATCATCTTCGGCTACGTCATCATCAGCTAGATCATCGTCTTCTTCATCATCGCCGTAATCTTCATCAAAGCCTTCTTCGTCCAAAGTGAAGTCTTCTTCAAGATCATCCAGATCCTCATCTTCATCCGCAGTACGTTTCTTTCTTTTCTTCGTTGGTTCGACTGTAACGTCTTCGTCGAATTGATCTACTGAATACCAGCTTTTCAGTCCCCAAAGATTGGATCCTGCTGTCATGAAACGGCCATCTACGTTCAAGTCCGTATAGAACTGAAGCAAGTATTCTTCACGCTGATCGGAGCTCAATTGTTTGATGTCAGCTACTTTATTGAATAAATCTTTATAATCGGTTGCTTTGTTTTCTTCCTCAAGAATCAGATTCGTCAATTCCACGAGGGAAAAATCAGCAAGCTCTTCTTGGCTGTATTCTTTCAAACCCACTGTCACAGCACTCCCTTTGTCAATAAGTTGGTTATGTTCACGTCTACCGTTTTAGAACCATACCTTACATTATATTGCCAGGCCTATCAAAATGCAATATTTCTTCAGATCAGCGGCGTTTTTTAACTTGTTTGACGTTTTTAGACAGCTGTTTGAACTGCCTCCTCTGTTCCAGCTGGGCTTTGGCAGAGGACTTTCTATCAAGATACTGAAGCTCCCGCTGCAGCTTGTAATAGCTGTTGAGCCGTTCTTGCTCTATCTCACCAGTCTGTACAGCCTCCTGCACACGACAGCCAGGTTCGTTCTTATGTGTGCAATCACGGAAACGGCACAACTCACCAAATCGCTCGATATCGGAAAATGCTGCTGACACGCCAGTCTGCTGCTGGTCCCATAGCTGCAGCTCACGCATACCAGGTGTATCGATGATCATCCCGCCGCCGGGCAGCTGTACAAGCTCACGATGCGTAGTAGTATGTTTGCCTTTTCCATCATCTTCCCGGATCTCCCCTGCCAGCTGTACTTCTTTTCCATACAGCATGTTGACGAGAGTGGACTTCCCTGCACCTGAGGATCCGAGGAAAGCCGCAGTGATTCCTGCTGTAAGCTGTCTTCTAATCGCATCGACACCTCTTCTGTCAACTGCGCTTGTGACATAAATGTCAACCCCCGGAGCTATTGCTTCGACTTCGCTCCATCTTCCTTCTGTATCCTGGCACAGATCACCCTTACTTAAAATGATAACTGGTAATGCTCCGCTATCATAAGCAGCCAATAAATAGCGTTCCAGTCTGCGAAGATTATAATCCTGATTCAATGCCATAACCAAGTATACATAATCGACATTCGCAGCAACGATTTGTTCCCTGGTTACCGTTCCTGCTTCTTTCCGTGAAAACTTGCTTTTTCTTGGCAGCAAGACGTGTATCGTAGCTTTCCCTTCTTCATGCCGGGCATCTACCAGTACCCAATCCCCGACTGCTGGGAAATCCCCATTTTGCCGAAACTTCCCTGACGGTGTTGCCAGCATCTCTCCTCGGTCATCCAGCACTCTGTACATATGTTTATGCTCAAGCACGATACGTGCAGGCGTCCAAGCCTTATCATATGCTTGCTTTGCTGCTTCCAATTGGTCATTCCATCCTAATAAATTCCATGCTTCGTTCATGTTTTCCTCCTAGTGGGATCTTTTTTGGCCATAATAAAAAGGACTGTTTGCACAGCCCTCCCACTAGAAGTTTAAATAGCGGAAATATCCGCTATTCCAGACAAGCAGAAGGGATGTGCGTAGTGACGGACGGCTTTTGAGTCATCGCAAATGTCAACATAATCATCATCCCTTTCTGCGTCCGGCTTTACCGTTCGCTTTGATTTGTATTTATGATACATGATATTGGCTATATTTGTAAAGCCTATTATTACCTTAGGAAAGGAGATCGGTATATGTATGTCTTCTTCCTCCTGCTCGCTCTCCTGTTCCTCCTAATAGTTCTGGTATGGGTGGACTTGTCGCTTGGCAGGAAGTACAGCAAAAGAAAAGCAGTCAATCGGCTGGTCGGCGATAAACATGCCTTTGTTTCCACGTTAGATGATGGAGTCAGTTTCTTCGAGGCACTGATCCGTGACATAAAAGCTGCACAGCAGTCTGTTGATATTCAATTCTTTCTTGTGAAATGGGACGAACCTACACAACAGCTGACAGAATTACTGCAAAAACGCGCACAGGAAGGAATCAAAATCCGTTTCTTACTGGACAGAATCGGAGGCTATCGCTTGCCCCGGAAAGAACGGCAGCGTCTGCGCCAATCTGGTGTAATGCTCCGATTTGCTAATACACCACGTTTTCCTTATCTTCTGTATAATCTGAACTTCCGTAATCACAGGAAAGTCACCATCATCGATCAGCGAAGTGTCTATATAGGTGGATTCAATATCGGCAAGGAGTACTTGAGCAAGGAGCCCCGGTTCGGTTACTGGCGTGATTGTGTTGTGAAGCTCGAAGGCGAAGCGGTCTACACATTTGTACAGCTATTTGCTTCCGATTGGGGTGATCCATTTCACGTACTGCCAAAGCAAGCTCCAGCACTCGATGGCGCCCAGATAGAAGTAGTAATTACAGAAGCTGATGGCTATGAAGACTGGCTGCTTCATCAGATTCATCAAGCAAAGGAATATCTTTACATCGGAACACCCTATTGTTCACCGTCCAGACGCGTAGAAGCTGCCCTCAAGCGAGCTTCAGATAGGGGTGTCGATGTAAGATTAATGCTTCCGTCCAAGGTGGATCATTATGTTGTCAATCAAGTGTCCTTCCATTTTGCAAGGCGTCTGCTGCAGCATGGCATACGAATCAATTTATATTATAATGGCTTCTATCACGCGAAAATCCTGCTTAGCGATGGCGTATGGTGCGCTGTCGGTTCCGCCAATCTTGATGGTCGGAGTCTGTTGATTAACAAGGAGCTTACTGTGACCATTAGGGAAAACGATCTCTTTTACGCCCAGCTGCTTGCTCTTTGGAAAAAAGATGAACAATCCAGTATTCAAGCAACCATCAAGACGATTCAAAAACGTCCTTGGATCGCTAAGGTTACCGGCATTCTGTTTAGGCCATTACGGAATTACCTATAGAAAAAGCCCGCCAGCATTGTCGCTGACAGGCTTTTTTATTTTTTACATTTTTTCTGGTGCTTCCACACTGATGAGTCGCAATGCATTTTTGATTGTGATGCGAACTGCTTTCATCAACGCAATCCGAGCTTTTGTCAGCTCTTGATTATCCGGGTTCAATACCTTCTCCGCATTATAGAAGCTGTGGAGTGCAGAAGCCAAATCAAAGGCATATTGCGTTATACGGTGCGGCGTACGTTTTTCAGCTGCATCTGTCACTACTTGAGGGAATTCCCCAAGACGTTTTAGGAGATCCAATTCCTTCTCAGCAGTCAGAAGACTCGCATCGTAGGCTCCTTCTGTCTGGAATCCTTTATCAGCAGCCTGCGCGAGCATCGTGCTGATCCGGGCATATGCGTACTGTACGTAGAAAACAGGGTTTTCATTGGATTGGGATTTTGCCAAATCCATGTCGAAGTCAAGATGAGAATCACTGGAACGCATGACGAAGAAGTAACGCATCGCATCGATACCGACTTCTTCCATCAATTCACGCAGTGTAACTGCTTTTCCAGTACGTTTACTCATTTTCACCTTTTCGCCATTTTCGAACAGGTTCACCATCTGGATAATCGTAACTTCCAGCGTATCAGCATCATAGCCAAGTGCTTGGATAGCAGCGCGCATACGCGGGATGTAGCCATGGTGATCGGCTCCCCATACGTTGATCAGTTTCGAGAATCCGCGATCAAGTTTTGTTTTATGATAGGCGATATCCGGAGTAAGGTACGTATAGCTGCCATCCTGTTTGATGAGTACACGGTCCTTGTCATCACCGAAATCTGTCGAACGGAACCAGACAGCACCGTCTTCTTCAAAGACATAGTCCGTTTCACGAAGTGTTGCCAATGCTGTATCGATTTTTCCGTCTTGGTAAAGAGAAGTTTCTGAGTACCACACATCAAACGGAACACGGAAATCAGCAAGATCCTTCTCGAGCTTTTTAAGCTCATAAGTCAAACCATACTGACGGAAGAAAGCAAGGCGCTCCTCTTCCGGTTTAGACGCATAGCTATCTCCATGCTTTTCGGCAAGCTCTTTACCAATTCCGATGATATCCTTACCGTGATAGCCATCTTCCGGCATTTCAGCATCCTGTCCAAGCGCTTGCAAATAACGCGCCTGTACACTGCGTGCAAGATTATCGATCTGATTACCAGCATCATTTATATAATATTCGCGTCCAACCTCATAGCCTGCTGCATCAAGGATGTTGCAAAGAGAATCGCCTACCGCCGCACCACGGGCATGTCCAAGGTGCAAGTCACCTGTCGGGTTCGCCGAAACAAACTCAACTTGGACTTTTTCTCCTTTACCTGCGTTCGTGCGTCCGAAATCATCGCCAGCTTCCAAAATAGTAGATACTAGTTCGCCAAGATAGCTGTTACGCATGAAAAAGTTAATGAATCCTGGTCCAGCGATTTCGATCTTTTCAACAGGTGCCTGGCCGTAATCGAAGTTCTTCTGCAGATCCTCCGCGATGGCGCGTGGTGCTTTCTTCGCAACACGAGCAAGCTGCATTGCGATATTCGTTGCATAGTCGCCATGCGCTTTATCCTTCGGCTGCTCTAAAATGACAGCAGGAATTGTCTCTTTATCAGCCAAACCAGCCTTCAAAACAGCCTCCTGAATCGCCGTTTTCAATTTTTGTTCTGTTTGTTGTACGATATTCATCCGTTACTCTCCTCCTGCACACGCAACGTCAATGCATGTCTTCTAGACTGCACCTGATTCAAAGTTACTGTATAGCTTATTGTAAGTTCCGCCGGGCTTCCAGCTGCCAGCGGCGAGAACGTCATCGCGTGTGTGCTTGTTTCCATATGCATTGTACCATAAGGATGGCGGTATACGTTCTCTGTCGGCTGATTCTTTATGAAAACTTGCTTCATATCAAATCCGCCTGAGCGTTTGATGCTCACCTTATCAGTCGAGATGGTAATCATAGTTTTCGTTTCCCCGACTTCTTCGGATTCCTCTGTGAAATTGACGACTGTCAATCCCCCATTGGCGGAATAGGTACCTGCTGCCCTCAGAGTTGTATACTCCGTATCATCTTCCTCCGTTATTGCCGTATCCATCTCGATCCATACCGGAATTTTTGTTTGACGCATGCAGCTCTCCCCTTTCAGTAAGAAAAACGCTTCCCACGGAAGCGCCTCTCCATTTTTATTTCAATAGATCTTGTACGAACTTCGGCAGTACAAAAGCAGCTTGATGCAGCTCTGGTGTATAGTATTTCGTTTCGATAGGCTGGAACCGTTCTGCTTTCACTTCTTTTGGGTGATGCACCTTGCTGCCCATCGTGAACGTCCACAGACCACTTGGATAAGTAGGAATATTCGCCGTATACAACTCTGTAACCTGGAAGATTTCTTTCACATCTTTGTACACCTGTGAAATCAGGTCTGCTTTGAACCATGGATTATCTGTCTGCGCAACAAACAAGCCATCCTCTTTGAGTGCTTTAGCAATCCCGGCATAAAAGCCTTTCGTGAATAGGTTGACTGCTGGTCCTACTGGTTCTGTCGAGTCCACCATAATGACATCATAGGCATTCTCACTTTCAGCAATGTGCATGAAACCGTCACCGACGCGCACATCTGCACGCGGATCATCCATTTTACCTGCGATGGAAGGCAAGAACTTCTTGGAATACTCGATAACTTTGCCATCGATATCAACAAGCGTCGCTTTTTTCACTTTGTCATGCTTGAGTACTTCACGGATGACACCGCCATCTCCTCCGCCTACAATCAGCACGTTCTCCGGATTCGGGTGCGTGAACAATGGTACATGGGCAACCATCTCGTGATAGACAAACTCATCCCGCTCTGTAGTCATGACCATGCCATCCAATGTCAGCATATTGCCCCATTCTTCCGTCTCGAGCATGTCCAATTTCTGAAAATCAGTCTGCTCACTGTGCAGGGAACGCTTCACTTTTGCTGTGATACCGAAGCTGTCTGTCTGTTTTTCTGTATACCAAAGTTCCATTAGCTGTCAAAACTCCTCTATGTGTAAAATCCTTTAACATCTCGCAACTAGTGTTAGTCATTTTTATAGCTTTAAACAATCAAATTATAGAGAAATTCCGAAAAAAAGCAACCCTTTCCAATGTTTATTATCCTACTGGATGACGATACTGTTTTTGACACCATGAAGGAAGCAGGCGATAGATTTGATTCGGATTCCGATAGCCAGATGGCAGAGGTGGCTCCGGCCCAAAAGGCTGGCAGCTGTCATTCTTGGAAGCTTAATAACTGCCATCGGCGGACTGCTCCTCATTTGTTATCTGATGGGGCCTCCGGCGATGACAAATAAATGGAGTACAACATTCTATGCGAACGACAGCACAATCCTCGGTGAACAGTATGGCAACACACAGAAACGCTGGATCGCCTTGGACGAAGTTTCTCCGCATTTGATTCATGCGACTATCTTGGCAGAAGACAAGAATTTCTACAAACATCATGGCTTTGCCTGGAAACGTATATTTGCTGCCGCCCTGTCAGATATCAAGGCTGGCGCCAAGGTTGAAGGAGCCAGTACCATTACCCAGCAATATGCCAAAAACCTTTACTTAACGAATGATAAGACATGGACTCGAAAATTCAAAGAAGCAATATACAGTATCCGCCTAGAAATGTTTTACTCGAAGGATGAAATATTGGAAGGGTATCTTAATACGATTTATTACGGACATGGGATGTATGGTATTCAAGCAGCAAGCGATTATTATATGGATAAAGATCCCGGCAGTTTAACAGCTGCTGAAGCCGCACTGCTTGCCGGCATACCAAAGGGGCCATCCTACTATTCCCCTTTTCAAAATAAAGAGCTTGCTGATGAAAGGCAGGAATATATTTACGGACTGCTGCAGGATGCAGGTTATATCACAGAACCCGAATCACTTCCCGCTGTGTCTCTGTCGACAGAACAGGAACGGGAAACAATTAGACGTGCCGGTTATTTTCAGGACTATATTACAGATGAATTAGCCGAGGTTCTGGGGATGGATAAGGATGAGGCTGTAGCTTCTGGATATCATGTCTATACAACGATGGATTCTGACCACCAGCTTAAACTCGAGACGCAAATAGCCGATACGATTCCGGCTGATACAGAACTGCAGACAGGAGCCATTGCCATGGACCCGGATTCTGGTGCAATTACAGCTATGGTCGGCGGAACAGATTACAAGATGAGCACATATAACAGAGCTACTACTAGTAAACGTATGCCGGGCTCCTCATTTAAGCCTTTTGTCTATTACACTGCCTTGAAAAATGGTTTTACACCAATGACACAGTTAAGAAGCGAAGAAACGACCTTTGAGCTGCCAGAGGGCGGCGAATATGCTCCTGGTAATTTTCATGGCTATTATGCAAATGAGGAAATCACGATGGCAGAAGCTATCGCGATGTCGGATAATATTTATGCGGTGAAGACGAATTTAATGGTTGGCGCGGAGAAAGTCGCTGCGGATGCCAAGAAGCTTGGAATCACAAGTGATTTACAGGCAGTACCGTCCCTAGCACTCGGAACTTCGCCGGTATCTGTTGAAGAAATGGGCGTTGCCTACAGCCGGATAGCCAACGGTGGTAAACAGATAGAGAGCTATACGATTGAAAAAATCGTCGATCGCAATGGGAAGACTATCTATACGCATAAACCGCAGAAAACCAAAAGCAAGCTGGATAAAAAAAGACTGTTCGTGCTCACTGATCTCATGACAGGTATGTTCGATGATTCGCTTAGCAGCTATATGCGCGTCACAGGAGCATCGATCAAGGATCAGCTGAGCCGGCCATACGCAGGCAAATCTGGAACGACAACGACGGATAGCTGGATGGTCGGATTCAGCCCTGACTTAGTTACAGCGGTCTGGACAGGCTATGATGACAACCGCTCCATGGAGAAAGTAAAGGAATTGGCCTACAGCAAGGAAATTTGGGCAGGCTTTATGGAAGCAGCCCATCAGGGCGAACCAATCAAAGCATTCCGCCCTCCTGCAGGCGTACGCGGCGTGTTTGTTGATCCTGATTCCGGCTTCCTTTCTACGTCGTATTGTGAAAAGCGCCGATTCACTTACTTTGTACGAGGGACGGAGCCAAAGCTATACTGCCGGCCTGATTTGGATGAGTTTCCTCTCCGGCAAGATCAGGAAGAACCGATGAATAGAAGGAAACGCTGGTTCGATTGGCTGTTTTAATAGGAAAAGCCGCTGTCCTCCTTGAGGACAGCGGCTTTCATTTATTGCAGTTGATTTTCTAACTCCTTCGGTGACCTGCTCCAGAATTCCGGCTTATAGTCCTTAAGGAAATCCAGCAGCAATCCCTTCGATAGCTCATCCATATGCTCGAGCACGTACTTCCCTTTCATGGATTGCTCCATATGCTTCACATGCTCCGGCATTGATTTATAGGCGATACGATTCGGCCGATCGACGAGGATCTCGCTGGCAGCAGCTCCAAAATAATAAGGGCCATCCCCGCCATTTTGCACGGTTACCCAGACAATCCAATACAGCTTCCCGTCTTGTACCTTATCCTTCTCATGCTGGAAACGCACGCGTCTTTCCACTTGACTGCGGGCGTGCATCGCTGCCATGTCCACGTACGCTGTTTTCTCGTGCGGATCAACGATGACCGGACTCATATTTTCCAGACTGATGGAACCGACCCCATATCCCCCGTGACCATCTGTAGAATCATCCTTCATGATCGTGAAAGCATTATTTTTCTTCTTTTCCACGTATACCGCTCCCTCGACTTTTGCTTCTATAGTAGCATGTGTCGGATTATTACTTCAATTCAATTGTTTCATCATGGAAGCGGAAAGCATTGGTTGAGACGACAGTTGATGCGGCAACTTCGGTCAGAATTGGTTTCGATATCTTTTCTTTCTTTGGAAGATTAATCCCGAGTCTCCTTAACTCAACCTCTTTCAATCCGTCCACCATCAGTTGAACACAGCCAATCAATAGCAGGTATGCCAGTAAGATACTGATGGTATAAAAACCTTGCCCCGTCATTAGCATATAGCGGAGAAAGGAAATCTGAGAAGACCATTCACTAGTGGCTGGAGAACCAGAGAAGCCCTCTTCCCCAGGCACCGTACCACCGAAATACAACTGAAACACACCTAAATGGATGAATAGGACTATTACTTGAAGTGTTTGGTGGCCGAAAAGGATGTAACATCTAATTTTGATCTGCGGCCACACATGTTTTCTTAAAAGCTGCAAGCGGCTCGCTCCAAGGACAACTCCGCTTGTTACGTATGCACTCGATAGGGATTGATGTATTTCCTTTCCTAACAGTATGGTAGTTAGCGGTAATACTAACAGGAACAGAATCATTAGTTGCCAGATGATCTTCTCTGGAAATGACAGCATCGAGTCCGGCGCAATAATTGGCGTCAAAAGCATTATCGCTAACAAAGACTGCGGCACATAATGTAATCCATCCGCCAGTTGGTCCAGGAACTTCCGGATCCTTGATGGTATTAGCAGGACGTAGGGAATAGCAAGTAAGAACCCACCTCCGATCCGCAATGCAGCGACCAGCAAAGCGAATCCGATTGTATACTTAGCACCTGCCAACAGCACATCATCCAAATGCCTCCCCAGTCGATCCGTTCCCAGCAAATAGTCTTCTCCCGGTCCAAACGGCGCTTTTTGTACCATATTACCCGCAGCATCATATTGATATTGATCCACATTGATAACAGGATCCGCTGCTAGCGTATATATACAGCTGCCGATAAACAGCAAGGCAATCAACGCGAAACCCACGATGAACTTTTTATTTCTATAGATTCTTTGATTATGTGAAACTCTAGCGAATGGTATTCGGTTTCCATTGCTACTTGTTCCAAACAGCGGTGCCGCCTTCCATGCAGGTGCGGAGGAGATTCCTGACTTTCCCCCGAAAATCATTTCAGCAATGGAATAGATAAAATAGAATGGCACAAAGAATGCTGCTAGGATAAAGAAAAAAATAATACTCTGTACAGGCTGCAGCAGCATCTCTTTCAAAATACTTGTAATACCGTACAGATTCATTAAATATTCAATCGCTGGCAGTGCTGAGAGCGTAGCCCAAGTAATGACTTTTGTATGCAGGAAAGCAGATGGCAGGATATTCGGCAAGACATGACGGAATAGAATAGCCTCTCTTCCTATCCCCTTACTTTTTGCTAATAGTACATAGTCCTTTTGCTGCTCCTCTTCCAACATAGACAGTACGATGCGGTAGAAGGTTACAAAAGGCAGAATCGCTAATATCAGAATCGGCAGAACATAGATTTCTTCTTGGCCTACAGAGCTGAAACGGAATAATAAAAAACCGAATTGTTTATAAAAGAAAACAACAAATAATTGGATACCGAAAGCTAATATGACATCCGGGATGGATTCAAGCAGATAACCCAGCCGCTTAAATGGGAAGACGACTTTGTTTGGCAGCAGACAAGAAACGACTGCAAACAGCAACCCTCCAACAAATCCAGTCAACAATGCTCCAAACAGGATTGTCATGGAATACGACATCGCAGGAGCAAGATAATCGAATAATGGATAAACACGTCCATAGCCTTGATCATATATCCAACGGGAAGGATCTAGTACTTGCTCAACTAAAACAGCAACCGCACGGAAATATCCCGATGAATCCGGCATGAATACTGATGGGACACAGCTTATCATTACAAGTCCAACCAAACCAACAAACAGATAACCTACAAAAGAGACAGCTCGCATTCATCCCACTCTTCTTCCTCATGATATTTAGTGCCCTTTCAAAATTCTATTATATTATAATTTTCTGTTAATTATATACAAAAATGTAAGATCACTAAACGGGAATGTGCAAAAATGGACTAATATTCGGCAGAAAGTACACAATTCAATAAGCCCTTCTGCATGTAAGCCATCTAAATATGGATCAGCACCACAGTAGGATTATGGCAAGTTCGAATCGGGAAAAGTATTCACGCAGCAACGACTGAAAGGGGAATTTTATGTATTTTTGGCTTAGCTTGATTTTCGCAGCGGGGTTTGCACTTATTCATTACTGTTCTAAATATATGAGCTTTCTAAAGGAAACACCTCGGAGCAAGTTCCTGTCGGTTTCTGCGGGAATTGCTGTCGCGTATGTATTTGTACATCTTCTCCCTGAGTTGAATACTTATCAGGAAAAATTGGAAGCTGAACTTGGAGATAGTGTATGGCGATATGCAGAACATCATATTTATATTGTTGCTTTGATTGGTTTGGTACTTTTCTATGGATTGGAAAGAATGGTGACGGTATCGAAACATACAAATAGACTCAAAGATCCCGAAGCGGCAGGATCGGGTATTTTCTGGCTGCATATCAGTTCTTTCTTTTTATATAACGCTATTATAGGCTACTTGCTGGTACGGGAAGAGTATGAGTCTCCCCTCGGGATGCTGTTTTACTTTCTTGCTTTAGGTGTCCACTTCATCACCAATGACCGGAGCCTGCGGAGTGACCACAAGCATATCTATGATCGATATGGAAGATTACTTCTCACTGGAGCAATTCTAATAGGATGGTTGATCGGTATTTTAACCGAATTGAACGAAGCTGCAATCTCGATACTCAATGCCTTTATTGCAGGCGGTATCGTATTGAATGTACTGAAGGAAGAGCTTCCTGAGGAACGGGAAAGCAGTATCGGAAGCTTTCTGATTGGTGCAGTCGGTTATACCATATTGTTATTACTGGTTTAAGTAAAAGAGCGAAGGATCATGAGGATCCTTCGCTCTTTTCATGCTTGCTGCTTTTTTAGCGTATGGATGAATTCCCAGGCTTGGGTCATCTCTTCGTCTGTATAATTTTGTTTCTTTTTCACTGTCCGTACTTTTTCCTCTACTTCATCCTGCGGAAGCTCTTCGAAATACAGCATCGTGGAAACCAGCTCCAGGAATCGGGAGCTCTTTTCTTTCAGCAGGCGGATAGCCTCCTGATAATCAGGGAATTGATTATCATAATGTGTGAGAAACTGTTGGCCTTCCTCCGTAATTGTATAACGGTATTGGAAATAGCTGCTTTTATCCTCTTTTGTCTCTTTGATCAGACCGAGGTTGCTCAGTTCATCCACACGCAGGGATAATTCCTCCGAATAGGGACCGAAAAGATGGAATTCATATTTTTCACCGAACGGAATACCATTTTTCTTCAGTATGTAAATCATCTTCTGTAGTTTCTTTCTTCCTACCACTTCTTCCACGGAAGAAAAGAATTGCAGGAGATTTGCGTGGTTGGCTAGCATAGCTGCTCCTCCTTATTGGAATAAAATCTCATAAATCCGTTGCTTCTGTTGACTGTCATCCGGCAGGGCTTCCAGAATGTCCTGTGGGAAATATAATTTATGGTCTGTTCGTTTCTTACCCGAAATCGCTTCTACAATATCCGATTGACGCGATAATTCCTTCAATTTTCCATTAGGCAATTGTAAGTGAATCGGCAAGCGCTCCTCTTCCTCGCCTGGACGGTAGAAGTCATAAGGCAAATCAGATGAAGAATCATCAATCAGATAATATTCTGGATCGATTCCTACTTCGCTGAAGAGCCTGGACAGCTCGACCATCTCTTTCATATGCAGGAGCGGATTGAACTCGATATACTTGAATAGTCGGCGATTCAGGAATCTTTCACATAAGTCTCTTAGTATATCATCATCTTCTTCAAGCCAAGCCTGGAAATAGAAGGATGTGACATTTTCATCAAGCCGTATATAATCGTCCAAGGTAACTTTTTCATCAAACAAGGAAATGAAGTGCTGCGGTCGCAGCTTGAATGTATAATCACTTTTATAGAGCGCTTTTGCACGATGTAATATCTTCGTCAGAATCACTTCCGCACTGCGTGTTACAGGGTGGAAATATACTTGCCAATACATCTGATAGCGGCTCATGATATAATCTTCGACCGCGTGCATGCCGGACTCCTTGATTACGACCTGATCTTCACGTGGACGCATCACACGAAGTATGCGCTCCATATCAAAATGTCCATAGCTGACACCTGTGAAATAAGCGTCACGCTGCAGATAATCCATCCTGTCTGCGTCAATTTGGCTTGAGATGATACTGACAATCAATTTGTCATCATAAGTCTTATTAATGACTTCGGCTACTTTTTTAGGAAAACTTGCACTCACTTTCCGCAGCACATGATTGACTCCTGTATCCCCCAGGATAATCTTGCGGGTGAATTCCTCATGATCCAATCCGAAAACCTTCTCAAAGGAATGGGAATAAGGGCCATGACCAAGATCGTGGAGCAAAGCAGCACATAAAAGCAGCAGCCGCTGTTCCTTTTTCCAATTCTTGCGGTTCTCGAAGTTGTTCACAATCCGTCTGACTATCTCATAAACCCCTAGGGAATGATTGAAACGGCTGTGTTCGGCACCATGAAACGTCATATAAGAGGTTCCAAGCTGCTTGATTCTGCGAAGCCGCTGGAATTCTGGCGTCGCAATCAGATCCCATATCACCCTGTCACGGACATGTACATAACGATGCACAGGATCTTTGAAAACTTTTTCTTCATCTAGCTTTTCATCTCGATACGCCATTTCCTCTGCCTCACTTTATGTCATTCTGTCTCGTATTTTTTTGTCCAATAGAATTAGTTTATAAAATATCGGCTCCCCAGTAAATAACCAAAAGTAATTTTTACTCGTTTCTTGTCTACCCTATTCTTTGCTATACTATGTATTGGCGTTTAACGCCATTCAGCTGAAAAGGAGCGCGTTCTACGTGTTACATACATTACTTCAAACACCTGAATTCCGTATTATTGATCATTCCGGTGAAGATGGTCCCGAACAGGCGATGGCCTCCTTCGCGATAGACGATGCATTGGCTATCTCTGTCGGCGAAAATTTGGCTCCGCCAACTGCAAGGCTGTGGATCCATGACCGCACGATTATGCTCGGCATACCTGATTCCCGTCTGCCTTACATAAAGGAGGGAATATCTTATTTGCAGGAAAAGGGCTATAAAGCAGTCGTCCGAAACTCTGGCGGACTAGCTGTGCTGCTGGATAAAGGCGTTGTCAACCTATCCTTCATTTTCCCGGATGCCAAGCACATCGGAATCCATGATGGGTATCAAGCAATGGTTTCCTTCATCCAATATATCTTCCAGGATCTTACCGATAAAATCGAGGCATTCGAGGTAGTCGGTTCTTATTGTCCCGGAACCTATGATCTGAGCATAGACGGCCGGAAATTTGCCGGTATCTCCCAGCGCAGGGTGAAAGACGGTTCTGCCGTCCAAATTTACTTATGTGTAGATGGAAGCGGCGCGTCACGTGCAGAAATCGTTAGAGGATTCTATGAAAGGGCTAAAAAGAAAGCGGAAACTCGCTTCACCTTCCCTGATGTAGTGCCGGAAACGATGGCATCATTGGAAGAATTGCTCCAAGTTACTCTTACTAGCGAACAAGTTTGTAGACGGATTGCTGATGGCCTTGCATCTATCACGAACATCAATCCTACTGATGAGATGACGGAACGAGAAGTTCAGCTGCAGCAGGAACGGATGAAGCTGATGCGTGCCCGTAATGAGAATTTCCAATAAAAAACCGCTGACCGATTATCGGTTCAGCGGTTTTCTTCTTTTTCCAAAAAGGTTAAGGCTTGTTTCACCGAAGAATAGAACTTAATGTTCTGATCACTGAAGTCTGCTTGACGTACACTATCCATGGCCATCTTCGGATGGAAGCCTGTTACAATGAGTCGAGTACCCATCATATCCAGCAGCTGATGCAAGCGCAGCACACCATGATGGACTCCGCTATGGAAGCGACTGATTCCTTGCAAATCAAGAATGAAATTCCGCTCTCCTGTCTGTTGAACATGTTCTCCTACCCGTTCCAATATTTGATTCAGTCTGCGATCATCGACATCCCCAATCAATGGTAGGATCGATGTCGTATCCGTGATTGGTACAATAGGTGTCGATAAACGGGAAACTTCCTCCAAGTAACGGGAAACAAGCTCTTCGTTCTGCTTCCGCTGTGTCACGTCTTTCTGGACACCAACAAAGAACGTCTTCTGCTCACTTTCCAAAAAGATCGGATAGATCTCCAGCTCGTTCCAGAACATCTCACCGTTCTTGCGGTAATTTTTCAGTTCGACCACAACAGCTTTTTCATTTCGTATTGCATTCCGAACAGCAGCAACATCTTCTTTTCTCGTATCTTCCCCTTGAAGAAAACGGCAATTATGGCCGATAATCTCTTCAGAGGGATAACCGGTAAGTTCTTCGAAACCTTTGTTTGTATAAATAATCGGATTATCAGGAAGTGAGGGGTCTGTGATTACCACTCCTGCTCCTACGTAATCGATGGCATGCTTCACAAACTGATCTGTTACTTCGGATGAATA
Source organism: Virgibacillus sp. 7505 (assembly GCF_002272135.1). Lineage (GTDB taxonomy): Bacteria > Bacillota > Bacilli > Bacillales > Amphibacillaceae > Terribacillus. The sequence continues at coordinate 141,217 of NZ_NPBF01000004.1, forward strand.
GCGGATATCTTTGCCCAACAAATACTCACTCCTTTTGCATCTGAGACAAGGCTATTCTACTATACTTGAGCTGGAAAAACAAAACAAACAAAAAAGACGCCCCCCTTTAAGAAAGGCGTCTTTCCTATATGCTTATTCTACAGACTGTGCAGCAGTGATAAGTGTAAGCTTGTACACATCATCTGCATTACAGCCGCGGGACAAATCGTTTACTGGTGCGTTCAGGCCTTGCAGGATCGGACCTACAGCATCGAAGTTACCTAGACGCTGAGCAATTTTGTAACCAATGTTACCTGCTTCGAGGCTAGGGAATACGAACACATTCGCATCACCTTTCAATACAGCATCCGGCGCTTTTTTCGCAGCAACGGATGGTACGAAAGCTGCATCGAATTGGAATTCGCCATCGACCACTAGGCTAGGGTTTTTCTCTTTTGCAATCGCAAGCGCATCTGCCACTTTCTCTGTTTCCGGAGATTTAGCAGAACCTTTTGTGGAGAAGCTTAGCAATGCAACTTTCGGATCAATACCAAACATAGCTGCTGTTTCAGCACTTGCTACAGCAATTTCTGCAAGATCCTGGCTGTCAGGTGCGATGTTGATGGCACAGTCACCGAAAACATAGCGCTCATCTTCTCTTACCATTACGAATGCTCCTGAAGTCTTTTTGTATCCTGGCTTCGTTTTGATGATTTGCAATGCTGGACGTACTGTATCCGCAGTAGAATGAGCCGCTCCGCTCACAAGACCATCAGCTTCACCAATATAAACAAGCATTGTACCGAAGTAATTTTCATCTTTTAGTAATTTCTTTGCATCTTCTTCTGTCGCTTTTCCTTTGCGGCGTTCCACGAACGCTGCAACCAGCTCATCGAATTTTTCATACGTATCTGGATCAAGAATTGCTGCGCCGTGCAAGTCGATAGACAGTTCTTTTGCCTTCTGTTCCACTTGCTCTTTATTGCCGACCAAAATCGGTGCAATAATCCCCTCTTCGGCAAGCTTTCCTGCTGCTTCCAAAATACGTTCATCCAAGCCTTCCGGCAAGACGATCTTTTTATTTTGACCTGTTACTTTTTCCCGCAATGTTTGAAATAAATCACTCATCCTAAAACCCTCCTAGAATATGTCTGCATTTTCTATAGTAAATCTTTTTGTTTTACTTTTAAAGTCATATCAGCTGATGCTGATTTTTTTAATTAAAATAACCGCTTCTTTAGATGTTCCCATTTCTGTCAAAGTATACACACCAGACATACGGAACAGTTGATATAATAGAGGCGGGAACTAGAAAGCAGCGACTAGCATGATGAGATGTCGTTTGTGTTACACTATACAAAGAATGTGAACGAAAAAGGAGTGTTTAGGCATGGCAGAAGCAGTAGAAACCATGGACGGCTGGTATTGCCTGCATGATTTCCGTGTAATGGATTGGACAAGCTGGAAACTGGTTTCCGAGGATGTGCGTCAAGCAGCAATCGAGGAATATCAGAACTGGCTTTCAAATATGGAACAAGTTGAGGAAGCAAAAAACGGCAGTCAGCTTGTCTATAAAATAATTGGTCATAAAGCAGACCTGATGTTTATGATTATGCGACCGACAATGGATGAATTGCAGGAGATCGAAACAGCTTTCGATAAGATGCAGATCGCATCTTTCATGACGAAAAGCTTCTCTTACTTATCTGTCGTCGAGCTCTCCAAATATATGAGCAAACCTGGTGTTGATATCGAACAGAAACCAGAAGTACAAGCGCGTCTGAAACCAATTCTTCCTCGCTGGGATTATATGTGCTTCTACCCAATGGATAAACGTCGTATGAATGATGACAACTGGTATTCACTCGAAAAAGATGCTCGATCAAAACTTATGTATGAGCACAGCAAAACCGGACGTAAATACGCTGGGCAAATCAAACAAATCATCACAGGTTCGTTTGGTTTCGATGATTGGGAATGGGGCGTTACATTGTTTGCACACGATCCACTGCCAATCAAAAAGCTAGTCTATGAAATGCGATTCGACGAAGTGAGCGCACGTTACGGCGAATTCGGTGACTTCTATTTCGGAAATAAGCTGGATAAAGAAGCAGTATCCGACTACTTTCATATTTAATGAAAGCTGGACCAACTTGGTCCGGCTTTTTTTATTCCTTTGTTCTACTCCCCTTCCAGGCTTCATATCATGTCAAAGAACAGGCATGAGTTCCTTAGACATGAGGTTAGGCGATAACAGTTAATGAAGGCTGGAGCATTTCTTGTATTCATGGTGGTCGTACGATCGAACACAATTCCTGGCCTTCACAGTTTTAGCCAGCCAAAATGTCTTCTGAAAGGATATAGGAAAGGGGAATGAAAATGAGCAAGAACCCGAATCAAGAAAACCAGTCTCCGAGCACCCCGCAGTATCAGGAACAGAGCCCGGCTTATACTTATCCGCAAGTCCCGAACTATAGCTATCCAACTCGTCAGCAAAACCAACCGTTTTTCCCGCAGCAGCAACAACAGCAGCAAGTCCCATCACAAGTTCAAGGCGGAGGGCCAGCAGGACCAGGACTGCCCGTTGAGCAGTCTTATATCGAGAACATTCTGCGTCTGAATCGAAATAAGCTCGCCACCGTGTACATGACCTTCGAAAACAATGACCGTTGGAACGCAAAAATCTTCAAAGGCGTGATCGAGGCTGCTGGTCGTGATCATCTAATCTTACGTGATCCAGAGAACAACCGACGTTACTTATTATTGATGGTCTATCTCGATTATGTAACATTCGATGAACCGCTTAATTATAGTTACCCATTTGGCAATCCAGGCGGCACTGCAACTTATCCACCACGATAAAAAAACCTCTGCTTCGGCAGAGGTTTTTTCCTTATAAATATTTAATTGCTGAATAGCCTAGCAGCACCCATCCGATCAGGAATGCCACACCACCGACTGGTGTAATGATGGCAAAGATCGTGATTCCGCTGACAGCATATATGTAAAGCGTTCCTGAAAATAGCAGGATGCCCGCGATAAAGAAACCGCCAGCAGTCGTCAAACTGCCTGCTTGGATCTTTTGCAGCAATAATGCTACTCCGATGATCGCCACTGTATGGAACATTTGATATTGAACTGCTTTTTCCCACGTGGCAATTGCCTTCTCTGACAATCTTCCTTCCATTCCGTGCGCTCCGAATGCTCCAAGTGCTACAGTAAGGAACCCACTTATGGCTCCGATTATGAGTAATGCTTTCATTTTTCTGCTCCTTTATATCAAAAATCGAACAATGACTTACCGTTCGATTCTTCATCATCATCTTCAAATGCTTTTTTGGGCTGCTGCTGGGCTGGCCATTCCCCTGTCATCGCTGCCCATTCAGCTGCTGATGGGCTCACTGCTGCTTCTGACGGTTTAGACACCTTAGACACCTGCGTTTTGACTGGATGCTCTGAACGCTCACTTTGCAAAAACAAGTCACACATCGAACGAACCGCTCGAACGTGCTCCCGCTGCTTTTGTACATCCTTAAGGTCCAATGCCCTTTCTAGCTCCTCTTTCATATGCCGAAGCACTGCTTCTTCACTTAACAAGTCGAACACCTCCATCGTTTTGCTGCTACATGCATTATAACAGATATAAAAGGAAATATTTAATCCCGAGACGAGAACGTATGTTCCTTTTCGGCGGAAAACTGGTATACTGTTCATAACATATACATAAATTAGAGCCTTAAGAAATGAAGACAGATGATGTAGAAGAAACTGAAGACCCTATGAAATTACAGAATTCAGTATGGCTTATATGGAAGCCGGTCATTCCTTACAATCCTGTTATGCAGAACCCAAACCAGAAAATAAAAAGACCCGCCGTATGGCGGGTCTTCTGTTATTGCGCTTGCTTTAGTATATCTAATTGTTCGGCGACATATTGTTCATGCATCCATTTCAAGAAATCATATTCTGTGGCTGTGGAAGGGCGCTTCATGTCCTGTTCCACCTGGTCGACAAAAGATAAAAAGCTAATCATTGCTAATTACCTCCTCTGGTTATACCTCTATCATCATTCTAATCGAGAATTGGATGCTTGACAACAAATTTTCAAAATATTCACGACAAATTAATAGTTCTATACAATCTATCAATCTTCTTTATTTTGAAAACGCAGCTCCAAATGACTGATCCGCTGCTTCAAGGCATCAACATCTGCTTTCGTGGCAAGTCCCAGGTCATGGACTTTTTTCTGCATATTCTCTTGATTCTTCTCATTCCATTCATTGGATTTGGCTTCTCCCTTATCTACAAAGCGCTGAATCAAATCCTTCGCTTGCTGTGGTGTTAACTCTCCCTTAGCCACAAGCTCTTTCAATTTAGCATCCAGCTTTTCCTTCCCAGCCAAAGCAGCACCAACACCTAAAAGAAATCCCTTTCGTAACAAATCTGCCATTATCATAACCTCCTAGTTTTATTTATGGATATAAGCAGCAGAACATGCTTGATGAAGAGAATTAACCATAAACCAAAGAAAATGAATGTCAGGATGAACCCGACGAGGACGAGCCATAATGTATGGTGGATGATTCCTTGGATGCCAGTGTATGTCGAACCTGCCGTCAAAGCGAGTAACAGAACCGTATAAAAGAAGTAAAATTGGTGCAGCAGCTGGTTCTTTTGCTTATCTCTTTCCCAGCCGCGCTGCTTCTCTCCGTCAGTGAGCCAGTCGACGAGTGCTCTTGGCATCGACAGGAATGGACGAAGTGAATTAGTAATGATACCAGTATAAATGGAGCTATGTTTTTTCGACCCTCTCATCCACCGCAGGATGACGGGTTTTCCCCATTCTACTAAATCTGCTTGCGGATAAATGACAGCCACCAGGCCAATTGCCAAGAAAACTGCCCGTCCGAGGAAAGCGAAATCTGCCGGGAGCTGGATCGGCTGTTCCTTTACGATCACCTGCAGCTCCTCCATCAGCTGCAAGAAGGATTCAGTATCACCTACATCCAGCTGCCCGCCCTTATACAGGTCCACTGTTTTCCGAAGTATCCGTTTCACTTTCTCCGTATCAGCTGACGGAAGCAAAAACTCCATCTTGTAAAGGGCTTGAATGACAGCCTCATAATCATCGAGTACGATGCCCTGGATAGCCTCCCGTAAGTACTCCGTGTCCGTTGCTCTAATCTCACCGACCATACCAAAATCGAGCAGTACGATTTTCCCGTCAGGCTGAACCATGATATTGCCTGCATGAGGATCAGCATGGAATATACCGCTGTTCAGAAACTGATCTGAAAAGAATTGAAAAAGTGCTTTGGCTACCTGCTCACGGGGAATCTTCTGGGCATCCAGATAATCTGTATCCGTCACTTTCCGTCCCTCTACCCAGTCCATCACAAGTACTCTGCCCGTGCAGAGCTCAGGATAATAATCAGGTACTCTGATATCCGGATTTCCTTTGTACCGTTTCCGGAAATAATCCGCATGCTCCAGTTCTTTCCTGAAATCCAATTCCCGGCTGATGATGGTTACTACTTCCGCGTATAAAGCCTTCATGTCCGATTTCTTGCCGATACTCGTAAATTTTCGGAGGAGGAAAAAAATGATTCGGAGCGCTTTGAAATCCATATGGAAGATCTGCCTGACATTGTGGCGCTGGACCTTGACCGCAATCTTCCGACCGTTCTGCAAGTATGCCTCGTACACTTCGCCGATAGAAGCAGAAGCAACTGCTTTAGGGTTCAGATGCACAATCTCCGTTTCATAGCAGCCGCCAAGCTCTTCCTTTAATATTGCTTCCGAATGTGTAAATGATGTCGGCTTTACCCTGTCGACGAGGCCTTCCATCTCCCGGATGAACACTTTTGGCAGCAAATCAGCACGCGAACTGAGAAACTGGCCTAACTTGATCAGCAATCCGCCCTTCTTCTCCGCCATTTTCCGATATTCCCGCGCCTGCTTGGTCAGTAATGCTTCCCATTCCTGTTTATCCTGTTCATCCCATACACGGCTATGCAGCAGGTAAAACCAATAGATCTGCACCATAAATCGGATAACCATCCACACGATAGCCATAATACGACGGGTGGATTTGACACGCATGTACACACCTCATTTTCAGACAATTGCCTTCTTTCTTGCTATTTTCTATTATAGCTAGTACTTCTCTTGCTTGTCTATTAACCTGCGGCTGTGTCGAAAAATGTAAAAATAGTAGTTTTATAAATATTTTTTAATAAAACAGTTTATTTTTTCTCAGAAAACGCTTACAATATTGATATATAAGACTGATGGTAAATCAAAAACCCTTAACGGAGGTATAGTATGTCTAGCATATCTAAAAATGCTGTTCTGCCTGAAAAACGTTCCGTCGAAAATACTAAGTCAAACAAACAATTTTTGTACCCTTCTTACCTGCTTGAAAACCAGCTGATGGATGCTGTATCCGATGGTGACTTGAACGGGGCATTATCTATAATTGAAAGCCTATCCACTTCTGAACGCCCGAAGTATGCCTTTCAACCATTACGTTCTGCCAAGAACCAATTGATCAGCATTTGTACGCTATACACACGTGCTATCTTAAGAGGCGGTGCTTCCCAAGAAGTAGCATCGAGCCTCAATATGACTTATATGCTTGAAATCGAGAACTGCCAGACAGAGCAGGAACTTTCAGAATTGGAATATGATATGCTCGTCCGTTTCATCGAAGGCTTGAATAAAAGCAGAGCTACACAATACTCCAACATCATCAATGAAGCTATCGGCTATATTCAGTCACATATCCTGGAAGACTTGAGCTTACAGGCAATCAGCTCTCACTGCAATGTGAATCCGAGCTACCTTTCCCATCTATTCAAAAAAGAAGTTGGCGTATCCACAGTCCAATTCATCAATCAAAAGAAGATTGAGGAGGCCAAATACTTCCTGCTTCATACGAACCAATCGATTGCTGATTTGGCTAAGAAGTTCAACTTCTGCAACCAAAGCTATTTCACGGCACAATTCAAGTTCTATACATCCATGACTCCAAAACAATTCCGCGACTCACGCGCAATCTAAAGATACCGCACAGGATAACCTGTGCGGTATTTTTATGGGCTTTTCAGCTCTATCAACGGTTTCCATATCCGCAGCATCCAGCGCTGGGAAAGTACCAGTACAATGCTTAGTGTGACAATCAGGAGACCTAAAACATCAAGACTATTGCTTACTTCGAACAAATCATCCACCCTGATCCACTGAATGAAGAATCCGTGCAGGAGATAAACATACAGTGTTCGCTGTCCATACTTCGTAAAAGGCATTTCTTTGTTTGGTACAAGCGCCAGTACGCTAATCATCATCAGCCCTGAAAACATATAGATCGACAAGCGGATCAATCCGCCTGATTCCCCGGCCCCTAAAACTGCATAAGATTTCGATCCGAGCAGCCAGTCAGTCGGGAAGTCAGGATAGAGATAAAATAAAGCACCTGCTGCCAGCAGCAGCAGTCCGCCTCCTATCCTGACAGGTATACGCCGAAGTACGGCAAGCTGATCCTTTGTCACCCAATATCCGATTAAGAAAAACGGAAAGAAAACAAATGTCCTGGAAAGGCTCATCGCTCCTCCAATTTCATTAAAGTAACCCACTAACAAACCGATGAACACTGCTAGCGGAATACCAAGGCTGGGACGTATCCTTTTGAATGGAATAAGCAGTATATGCCAGCAGAACAAGCTAAGTAAAAACCACAGCGCCCATTGCGGCACAAGAATGGATTCCATCCAGCCCTCTTTTCCGATCATGTAATAGTAAAACGTGTAGATGACTTGGAAAAACAAAAACGGTAAAAGCAGCTTTTTCGCAAGTTTTTCAATGGCAGCTTTATTGCCTGCCCCCCTTGCAAAGAAACCAGCCAAAAAGATAAAAATAGGCATGTGAAAGGTATATATCATTGTATAGCTCCATTGCAGGAATAACATGTCCTGATACGGCTGAATTAGATGTCCGAATACGACAAAGGCAATCATAAGCAATCTTGCATTATCAAAATACGCATCGCGTTCCATTCTATCGCTTCCTTCTTCCGGATGTATTCTTCCATAGTAAGGAGCACGGAGCAGAAACGCTATAGCGGACGCGGCTTCTTCATCTACTTGTTAGCCAGCTGTCAAGATGCTGTCATATACGACATCCGTGTGTAAAAAGAAGGGCAGAATTATCCAGCTTCCGGTTTCTTTTTAGGTCGGCTTGCCGTCTTTTTCCTCGTGGTCTTCTTGGCTGCGGGCTTATCTTTTTTCGCTTTATCGAGAGATGCCTGCAATGCGTCCATCAAGTTGGTTACATTGCTAGGCTGTTTCTTAGCTGTAGGAATATGAACTTCTTCATGATCCCGCTTCGCTTGAATCAAATCAAGCAGTGCTTCGCGGTAATCGTCATTGTACTTCTCCGGATCGAATGTAGCTGTCAGCTGTTCAATAAGCAGCTTAGCTGTTTTCAGCTCTTTATCGACAATAGCATCCTCTGCAGGGATATTCGGCACATCAGCGACATTTCGAACCTCATCGGGATAATGGATCGTCTCCACAACGAGCACATTCTTATACACACGTATAACCGCCAGCTGCTGCTTCGAACGGATGACCATAGAGGCAACACCGATTTTCCCTGTATCCTCAAGTGCTTTTCGCAATAAGCTGTATGCTTTTGTTCCGCCTTCATTTGGAGACAAGTAGTAGCAGCGTTCAAAATAGATTGGGTCAATTTCCTCTAAGCTGACAAAATCGACGATCTCCACTGCTTTGTCTTCCTGCTCCTTCTGCAACGCCTGCAGCTCGTCCTCATCCAGCACGACAAATTTATTCTTCGTGTATTCATAGGCTTTGACGATATCCTCTGTCTGTAATTCCTTCTCACAATGCGGACAGACTTTTTCATACTTTACCGGTGTGTTGCATTCTTTATGCAGCTGCCGCAGCTTCACATCTTTATTTTCCGTAGCAGCATGCATTTTTACGGGAATATTCACAAGCCCGAAGCTGATTGTTCCCTTCCACATCGTATGCATGAACTGATCACTCCTTTTTATCCTAGTTTGTACGTCTGTTCCATGTTTAATTCCGGTGCAATGCTTCAAACTAAGAAAGAAAGGAGTGGAATACGATGCAGGTAATGAAACCTATCTATCGAGATGATTGTCCGGTCGGGGAAGGATGGATTTATGAGGTGAAATATGACGGATTTAGAGCAGTTCTGACAGTTGCAAGTGACAGTGTGACACTGACAAGCAAAAATGGAGTCGATTTATCTCCCCAATTTCCCGAGATCATCTCGTATGCTGAACAGCAGATGGATTTAGTGGATAAGCACATCCCTTTCTCAATTGATGGTGAACTGATCATACCTAAAAATGCAATTAGCGGTGATTTTGGTTTGCTTCAAACACGCGGCAGATTGAAATCAGCTGATCGGATCAACCAGATTGCGTCTAACCGCCCTGCTGTGCTGATGGCCTTTGATTTGCTGATTGACCGTGGTAAGAATCAGGAAAAACGGCGGCTGACTTCCAGGAAGCAAGCATTACAGGAGCTGATCGACCTATTCGATAATCATTCAGGAGCTATACGGTACGTGGATTATTCCTTAGACTCATCTGCTTTGATGGATTCTGTCATTTTGCATCAGGGTGAAGGCATTATAGCTAAACGCTCAGCGAGTACATATAAGACTGGAAAGCAGCATCATGACTGGTATAAGATAAAGAATTGGCGTACAATTACTGCGATCCTGACAGGATATGATAAGGAAAATGATTATTTCCATGCACAGCTGTCAGATGGTAAAGGTCATTTCGTGCCGATCGGAAAATGCAAGCATGGGATGGAGGAAACAGAGCGAAGCACACTGACAGCTTTTTTTAAGGAAAATGGAAAAACAGAAAATAATCTCCTGCTTCTCCCTCCAGCAGTTTGCGCCAAGATAAATTGCCTCGGGCAGGCGGACGAGGAATTACGCGAACCAAGATTCCATGGTTTAGCCCCCACAGTGGCAGCAGCCGATTGCACAGAACAGCAAGCAGCTATAGATCTTGCCCAGTTTCCGCAATCAGTCGAGCTGAGCAACCTGGACAAGCTATATTGGGAAGAAGCACATATTGATAAGCTGCGTTATCTGCTTTATATTCGGACCGTCGCACCATTCATGCTGCCTCATATGATAAATCGGGAGATGACGATTATCCGCTGCCCCGACGGAATTGAAGCGGACTTTTTCTATCAGAAGCACAGACCTGATTATGCACCTGATTTTATTCCAGATACGAAGTCATTGCAGTGTCCGGACTTGCAGACGTTGATTTGGTTCGCAAACCACGGAAGTATCGAATTTCATGCACCATTTCACCATATCGGAAATGAGTTTCCCCGGGAAATCGCGATTGATCTTGATCCGCCAACGGATGATGCACTTCCTCTGGCCATCAAGGCTGCAAATTTGCTGAAGAACTGGCTGGATCAAATGCAGCTCTCTTCGTTTATCAAAACTTCTGGCAGCAAAGGGTTGCAGCTGTACATCCCGTTACCTAAAAACCAGCTTACTTACGAACAAGCAGGCACCTTTACAGAAGCATTGGCAAGATTACTCGTACAGCAGCATCCAGATCTTTTCACAATTGAAAGAATGAAGAAAAATCGCCATGAGCGTTTGTATATCGATTATGTTCAGTTCGGTATGGGAAAAACACTGCCAGTTCCATACACGGCACGAAAACGCAGCAGCGGCTCTGTCAGTACTCCATTGTTTTGGGAGGAAGTAAAAGAGGGTCTCTTACTTGAGGACTTCACCATTTTCACTGTGCCAGAGCGCTTACGCCAAAAAGGCTGTCCCTTTACTTCCTATGGGGAAGTCCGGAACAGCCAAAGGCTGGATTCTATCATCCAATTGGTATGATCATTTGAATTCGAACGCCCATGCTCCTTGGCGGAAGACTGCGACTGTAGTTCCGTCTTCTTTCACGCCATCGATATCCAGATCAGCAGATCCGATCATGAAATCTTCATGCATGATGCTGTCATTCACGCCTGCCGCTTCTAGTTCTGCGGCTGTCATATCATTTCCGCCTGCAATACAAGTAGGATATGCCTTTCCTAATGCAAGGTGGCAGGAAGCATTCTCATCGAACAATGTATTATAAAAAATCAAACCGGATTGTGAAACTGGAGACTTATGCGGAACAAGTGCTACCTCGCCAAGTCGTTTAGCACCAGCATCCGCTTCCAGAAGGTTTTTCAGCGCTTCTTGGCCTTTTTCTGCCTTATAGTCAACCACTTCGCCATCCTTGAAAGTCAGCTGGAAATTTTCGATCAGCTGGCCATTGAAATTGTAAGGCAGTGTACTGGAGACTGTACCGTTCACACCATTCTTGTGCGGCATTGTGAATACCTCTTCAGTTGGTATATTGGCATTGAATTCGACCCCTGCGTCTGTCGGACCAGAACCGCCGCTCCAAATATGCCCTTTTGGAAGCTCGATTGATAAATCTGTACCTTTTGCTTTATAAATCAATTTGGAGAACTGCTGCTTATTCATATAATCGGCAGCTAGGTGCAGCTGTTTATTATGCGCCTTCCAGGCAGCATTCGGATCTTCATTCCCCGTCACGCGGCTGATGCGCAGGATTTCTTCCATCATTGCTTCCTGTGCTTCCTCGACCGATTTGTCCGGGAACACTTTCTTGGACCATGCTACGGTCGGATAAGCAACGATTGACCATTGCATTTTGTCCTTCATCATGTAATCACGATATGGTGTTAATCCTTTTCCAGCAGCTTTCATATATGCCGCAACTTTGGATCCATCTACTTTTTCCAAAAGATCAGGATTCTCACCAAGGATATTCAGAACTGCGTAATTATCCTTGACCATTTCGTTACGAGCATGAAATTTCCATGCAGGTACATTCTCCAAAGCTTCGATCGGAGCATGTGTATAACGCTGAACGACCAACTCATCATCTAACCACTCTGTATGTACATCTTTAGCACCTGCTTTATACGCCTCTTCCGCTACCATGCGAGTGAAACGGACAGATTCAATCGGTGCTACAAGCAGAAGTCCTTGTCCCTTTTGTAGATTAACACCGGTCTGGATAGCCAGTTTGGCGAATTGCCGAAGCTGTTCTTCGAATTTTTTCATTTGAATACCCCTCCATTAAAACAAATATACCCACCTATTATATCGTAAAATTAGAATATTCACGAAACATTAGACATAACTGAATGTTTTGCGTAAGAATAATTAATTTCCTGAGCAGTCAAAAACCCGAACTCACACAAATCTTTTTTTTGAAGATTCATGTCAAAGTTCGGGCCTTCGATTTAGTCCACTCTTATTTATTCGTCAAAGCTTGCTCCAATGTTTCGATATTTTTATCCATCAGACTGAAGTAATCTTCACCTGCATCGATTTCATCCTCCGTGACCGTTTCCAGGTTATGGATTCTGAGTACGTCTGCTCCGATTTCATCTTGAACGATGGTTGCAACCTTTGGCGAGATATTCTGTTCGAACAATACATAATTAAGCTTGTTATCTTCTGCAGTATGGATGATTTCCTCTAATTCCTGCTGTGAAGGTTCATTTGTCGGTGAAAGACCAGTTATAGCAATTTGTTCGATACCATAACGATCTTCCCAGTATCCATACGCTGCATGAGAAACGATGATTTTCTTGTTATCCTTGCCTTCTACAGCTTGTTGGAATTTTTGATCAAGTTCGTCCAATTCTTTCGCTACCGCTGCATAGTTGTCTTCATATGTTGTTTCGTTATCTGGGTCAAGCTCAACAAGTGTATTTTTCATATTCTCCGCCATCTGCTTTGCACGTTCCGGATCAAGCCAGTAATGCGGATCGATACTTCCATGGTCATGCTCTTCTTCTGTTGCCTCTTCTTCATGATCATGTTCATCTTCCGTAGCCTCCTGACTGTGATCGTGCTCTTCTTCCGTAGCTTCGTGACTATGATCATGCTCTTCTTCGAAAGGAAGCAGGTTGATACCTTCTGCTAATTGGGCTATCTTAACATCTTCGTCCCCTACCGCATCGGCAATCGTTTTAGCGTATGTTTCCAGCTCATCACTCGAATAGAGGAATGCATCTGATTTCGCGATATCCACCATCTGATTCGACGTTGGCTCGAAGTTATGTGCATCACTTCCAGGCGGTAGTACGGATTCCACTTCCACTTGGTCGCCGCCAATTCGTTCAGCAAAATACTGAATTGGATAAATCGTTGTATAAACCTTAAGCTTTCCATCTTCTGTGCTTTTTTGACTGTCGTCATTTCCACAAGCTGCAAGCAGAACCAAAAGCAAGGCCGTGCTGATTAAAAATAATGATTTCTTCAAAATGATTCCTCCCGTTACATATAAGCTCTAATCGAGATTATATCGTAACCATTACTATTTGTAAACAGTAATAATTACGTTTCGTTCACAAAAAAATACTGCCTATCAATTATTGACAGGCAGGGCAAATGCCATACACTTCGAAATTATGGTTTTCTATTGTATAGCCACCTGGCAGCACCGTTTTCACATCTGCTATAGGACAAACATCAATTGCTTTCGTAATGCCGCATTGTTTGCAGATGAAATGATGATGATGGCCTTCTATATTGCAATGGAAACGGAAATGCTTATCACCGTCAATAGTTGTCATTTCCAGGATACCAAGTTCGGCCATCGTATAAAGATTACGGTACACGGTATCGTAGCTGGCACTCGGAAAGTCCTCACGAAATTCTTTCCAAAGATCATTCACCGCAGAATACTGGGACCGTTTCTGGAAGATATCCAGCAGTTTTTCGCGCTGCTTTGTCTGCTTAAAGCCATTCTCTTTCAGAATATGCATCGCACGTTCATTATTCATACGCTTTCCGTCCTTTATCTTGCAAAATTATTATGATTTCTTCTCGATATTCAGGTCTGCCTCTAAGCTTACTTCCACATTTCCTTTAATCGCTCTTGTGATCATACAGCTTTCTTCCGCCTTGACGGCAAGCCTCTCCAGCATCTGGAATTGCTTCTCTGTCGCTTCTTCTTTCAAATATACTGTAGGTCTATGGATAATTCGCTTGTACGTAATTACGCCATTTGTTTCGTCAACAATACCTTCTGATTCCAGTTTCATTGATGATAGTGGCAGATTAGCACGTTCGATCATTGCTGCTAACGTGATGATATAGCAAGTTGCCGCTGCTCCGAGCAGCATCTCATCTGGATTCGTACCGATGCCGGGGCCACCCATTTCTGGCGGAATACTGATTTCCGTCTTCAGGTTTCCTGCTTCTATTGTACCGGAGCTGTTTCTGCCTCCCGGCCAGGCTGCCGCTAAATGAAAATGATGTTCTGACATGGTACTCGTCCCCTTCTGCTATCGTTGTGCTATCTTCCATTTTAACGCTTCTAAGCAGGAAAAACAAAATGTCTGATCAAAAAACCTTCTACCAAAAGGTAGAAGGTTTTTTAAAATTATTCAGTTCCGCCAGCGGAATCCTCTTTTTTATGATCACCTTTGTTTTTACCGGACACAATCCAGCCGACTACTGCAATTGCAACCAATACACCATAGAAGATTAATTTCCAAGTAGTGGAATGAGCAAAGTCATGTGGCAACACACCCACCGCATCATGCGCAAGTGTACTAACTGTGAGCTTAACCCCTACCCAACCTACGATAATAAAGGCTGCAATCTCCAAAGCTGGTCTAGAGTGAAGAAGGTCCACGAAAATGTTAGCTGCAAAACGCATAATGATCAGACCAATGATACCGCCTGCAAAGACTACATAAAACTGTCCGCTATCCATGCTTCCTACTTGGCCCCAGCCAGTCGGAGGAAGTGCAACAGCGAGTGCTACTGCAGCAAGAATAGAATCAACTGCAAAAGCAATGTCAGCAAGCTCAACTTTCAAAACAGTCATCCAGAAGCCACTCTCTTTTTTCGGCTTCTTGTTAGCAACATCATTGTTCTTGGCACTGAATTTGTCGTACAGGTTCTTTATGGATATGAACAATAGATACGCAGCACCAATCGCCTGTACTTGCCATACATCGACAAGGAAAGAAATGACGAATAGCGATAGGAATCTAAATACAAATGCTCCCATTAATCCATAGAAAAGTGCTTTTTTACGTTGATCTTCAGGTAAATGCCTTACCATGATTGCTAGTACTAATGCGTTATCCGCTGCAAGCAGTCCTTCAAGTCCGACAAGGACAATCAGAACCCAGCCATACTCGAGAAGTAATTGTGCATCCATGTAGTTACGCTCCTTTAAGTGTAGTATGCGATTATCTTTGCAATCATACCCCATCTTAGTAAAGGCGTAACACTTTTTACTAAAAAAAAGCGAGACCTTTACCAAGAAGGTAAAGGTCTCGCTAACAACGTCTGAGTTGCCAATAAAGCCGGAGATTTCTCTCGGAATGACGACTTTACTGTACAGCTACTCCCCTTTAAAAGCATATTGCGCTTATCACACATTCAGTCTAGTAGAATACAAGGCGAATGTCAACAATTTATTGCAGGTATTTGCCAAGATCTGCTTTGAGCTTCTCTAACAGCTCCAGACTGCTTTCCCGGCTTGCACTGTTCACACCATAATAACTCTTGATCTTCGGCTCTGTTCCGGATGGACGCAGGCATACCCAGCTATCCTTCTCAAGGAATAGTTTGATGACATTTTCCCGTGGAAGTGTGATTTTCTCTTCCGTATCGGATTCGAGAATACGGCGTGTTTGTGTGGAATAGTCCTCCACTGTAAGTACCTTCAGGCCGCCGAGCTCTTGTGGTGTGTCTGCGCGTACAGCATCCATCATAGCGGCAATCTTCTCAGCGCCATCCTTGCCTTTTAGCGTAATGGAATGAAGATCTTCCAGGAAGAAGCCATGCTTCTCATACAATACATGCAATGCTTCAAGCAATGTCTTCCCTTGAGCACGCCAATGCGCAGCCATTTCGCAAGCGATCATAGCAGCCTGCACAGCATCTTTGTCACGGACAAAGTCACCGATCAAATAACCATAGCTCTCTTCATAGCCAAACAAGAAATTCTCGTCTGTTGTTTCGAATTGCTTGATTTTTTCACCGATATACTTGAAACCAGTAAGGGTATCGATTGTATCGACACCATAAGAAGCTGCTACCGCACGTCCCATTTCAGTCGTTACGATTGTTTTGATTAGTTTTCCGTTACGCAAATCAGCTTCTGAAGCATTCGCCAGCACGTAATCCAGCATCAATGTACCAAGCTGGTTTCCTGTCAGCACTTGATAAGCACCATTTCCGTCCTGTACAGCAACTCCGAGACGGTCTGCATCCGGATCGGTTCCAATCAGAACATCTGCTCCAATTTCCTTTCCTTGCTCCATAGCGAGTGTGAAAGCCTGATGCTCCTCTGGGTTTGGAGATTCAACTGTAGAAAACTCTGGATCCGGCTTTGCTTGTTCTTTGACCACATGAACATTTTGGAAGCCAAGCTGGTCCAAACCACGCAAAACAAGATCATGAGATGTACCATGCAGCGGAGTGAACACGATTTGGAGCTTGTCCAATTGCTCTCTCGCAGAATCAGACATATAAGAGATTGTTTTCAGTTCCTTCAGGTAGGCACTGTCCACATCTTCCCCGATCGAATGCAGCAAACCGTTTTCACGGATAGTTTCCAGATCTTCAACCTCCACAGCCAGTTCGTTTTCCACCTTTGCAATTTCCGCAATAATAGCTTCTGCCTGTTCAGGAGGAATTTGGCCGCCATCTTCGTTATACACCTTAAAGCCATTATATTCAGGTGGGTTATGGCTTGCTGTAATCATGATACCAGCAGCAGCGTTAAGATGACGTACCGCAAATGATAGAAGCGGAGTTGGTCGCAGGGATTCGAATACATGCGCCCGAATACCATGTGCTCCAAGAACACGTGCCGTTTCATCCGCGAACTCTGGAGACATGTAACGAGAGTCATATGCAACAGCTACGCCGCGCTCCTTATAATCAGAAATGTTTTTTTCCATATATACAGCCAAACCTTCTACAGCTTTGCGGACAGTATAAATGTTCATACGGTTTGTACCCACACCAAGCACACCACGCATACCGCCTGTACCAAATGTTAATTCTTTATAGAAAGCATCCTCCAAAGCTGCTTCATCATCAGCAAGCTTCGTCAGCTCCTCTTTATATTTCGGATCAAGTGCTTTGAATATAGTCCATTTCTTATATGTATCTTGCCATACCATGAGTTTTCCTCCTGAAAAATAAGTATAGTGATATCCTATCACATTTGTAAGTTGAATTGGCGCAGAATCCCATCCTGCTGGAAATTTAATAAATACTTGGGGAAAGGGTTACGCCATAGCCCGGCTATGCTATGCTAAGCTATATCAATAATTGGAAAGGATACTGATCTAAGTTGACTCAGAAAAAATGGTTCCAAGGCCTTGTGGCCGCTGTTCTGACTTTCACACTTATACTGTTGATTGCGAAAGTCGATTTCATCTTCCAGCCTCTGGCTACATACATAGGAGCGATTGCATTCCCGATGATTGCAGCCGGCCTTCTATTCTATATCACCAAACCGCTCGTGCGGCTCCTGGAGAAAATCCGCTTCCCAAAATGGGTAGCCATCCTAACGATATTCCTGCTCTTGATTGCGCTGGTATATTTCGTCTACAAATTCGCTGCACCAATCGTGCAAACCCAATATCAGGCATTGGTGAATAACATCCCGGGCATCACAAATCAACTCACGTCGATTGTGGACTATTGGGAGGAAAATCACTCTGCATTACCTGATCAAGTAGAGGAATCCATTCAAAATTTCGCAACAACCTTACAATCCAGCTTGCAGGATGTTCCAGGTTATCTGATCGGATTCATTTCCAGCCTGGTCAACTTTCTGTTCACATTGGTTTTGATACCCTTTTTCTTATTCTTTATGCTTAAAGACGGAGAAAAATTGATTCCATTTATAACAAAATTTTTCGATAAGAGAAAAGGTGCCAGTGTTAAGAAGCTGATGGAGGATTTGAATCATACGTTAGCATCCTTCATCCAAGGTCAGTTCATTGTATCGGTGTGTGTCGGCACGATGTTATTTATCGGATATGTGATTATCGATCTCAAGTATGCCTTCACTCTCGCTATTATCGGACTGGTCTTTAATGTCATTCCGTTTCTCGGTCCGTACCTAGCTGCTGTACCTGCTATTCTTGTTGCTTTATTCCAAGAACCAAAACTAGCTATCTTAGCTGCAGTCGTCATGCTCATTGCCCAGCAGATTGAAGGAAACCTGATTTCTCCGAATGTCATGGGAAAAGCACTGAGTATCCATCCGCTGACAGTTATCACGCTTATTCTGGCAGCCGGAAACATTGCTGGCTTCCTCGGTCTTCTGTTCGTCATCCCATTCTATGCCGTGTGTAAGACTATCATCTCCCACTTCTACCATGAATGGGTCGATTATAGGATGAAGAAAAAATCTGCTGCTGGAGTTCAAGCAGAATAGGAGGTCAACTATATGGTAAACAATCAGCCTCCCTTATGGACAAGAGCCTTCATTTTCTTATTGCTGGGCAATTTGTTCACTTTTATGAGCTTCCAGATGCTGCTGCCGAATCTGCCGCCGTATATCGCCTCCATTGGCGGCAGCAGCTTACAGGTTGGATTGGTAACAACAGCATTTTCGATTGCTGCGATTCTAATCAGGCCATTCATTGGCCATATCCTGCTGACGAAGAAAAGGAAAACGCCGATACTGATCGGTTCTTTCCTTTTGCTCGTCTGTGCAATTCTATATCCCTTCACCCAAATTGTTACACTTCTATTAATATTCCGCTTTCTGCATGGAGCAGCTTGGGGATGGAGCACCACCACAAATGGCACAGCCGCGGTTGACCTTGTACCGAGAAGGCGTGTCGGAGAAGGCATGGGTTATTTCGGTCTTTCTATTACTATCGGTATGATCATTGCACCAAGTGTCGGTATCTTCCTCTATCAAACTTATAACTTTCGGACGCTAATCCTCGTATCGATCGTACTTGGCATGGTTGCTTTTCTATTTCTGGCACTGACTCGATATGCTGAACCTGAAGCATTGTCACGAAACCAAGCCCAGCCTCCTAAATTTTCTTTTTTTAAGTCATTGATCGAAAAGAAAAGTGCCTATCCTGTATTCATTACGTTCCTTACATCATTCGGGTACGGTTCCATCGTCACTTATCTTGTCCTTTTTGGTCAGGAACAGCAGCTTACTGGAACATTTCTCTTTTATTTAGCCAATGCTTTATGCGCAACGGTTTCCAGACCATTTACTGGCCGCTTGTTCGATGCCAAGGGACCTTGGGTGCTGATCATGGGTTGTTCCGTTGTTGCTTTCCTTGCCATGTGGATACTCAGCATAGCATCAGCTAACTGGTATTTCATCGTCTCCGGTGCCTTATTCGGAATCGGTTATGGGTCTATGATCCCCGCTTTGCAAGCGTGGACAATTTCCAAGACAGATGTAGAAAGAAGCGGCATTGCCAATGGTATGTATTATTCATCTATCGATTTTGGCATCGGTTTGAGTGCCATCATCCTTGGCATCCTGCATCAATTCGTTTCGACATCTACCCTGTTCCAAATGTCGAGTTTCCTATTTTTGCTCGTATTTTTGTTCACGTTGACCGATTTTGTTATCAAGCGTCGAAGAGATCAGCAGCACGCTTTAAATGTAAAGAAATTATAAAGAATACAACAAAAATGAGATACATCGGTAATCACGGGTAAACAGGTACTATCGTCCTTTTTTCTGCATACTTTGGTGCTTTCATTTGTATTTATTTATAAAAGCATGTAGTATAGGGATAATATTTTCAACATTGTATTTATTTCGGATAGCGATGTTGATGTTGTGTTTCTTCCATAACCCGTTTCAGAGCGGCAGCGGTTTGCAAGGGATTTCCCCGGGAACCGGGAATTCAGGCTTGCAAGATAACTGATTCCGGCTGAATGGGCTATTGAAGAGTATTTTAGGGTATTCCATACTTATAAGGAGGATCTACTTATGCAGACTACAAATGTTTTGGAGCTGAAAAAACAGTACGAACAAACACATTTCGAGCTGTTGAAATTGTTGAACGAACAGGCAAGCCTTAAGCAGCAGCTGAAGGATCTTCCTGAAAGTGAACGCAGCCAGTCCGAGAAACTTCTTCTGGCAGAACTAAAAGCACAGAATGAAGCTGGTGTGCTTGGAGATTCCACGATGGATTCGATCTTCAAGGCTGTTTTGCAAGCGAAGACGAAAGAAGAAGAGGCCGCAAGCAAGCGTCCGATGCTTGTATCCCGCGCTTATAAAAACGAAGATACAGTTATCGACTTGAAAGGTGAAAAGGTCGGTACTGGTAAGGCAAGCTTCGTCTTTGGACCATGTTCTGTGGAAAGCTACGAGCAAGTGGCTGCGGTAGCGGAATCCTTAAAAGACAAAGGACTTAAATTACTACGCGGCGGTGCCTTCAAGCCCCGTTCATCACCATATGACTTCCAAGGCTTAGGTGTAGAAGGCTTGGAAATTCTGAAGCGTGCAGCAAATGAATACGATTTGGCAGTCATCAGTGAAATCGTCACTCCGCATGATATCGAGAAAGCACTTGATTTTGTCGACGTCATCCAAATCGGCGCACGTAACGCCCAAAACTTTGAATTACTGAAAGAAGCAGGACGTACCAACAAACCTATCCTGCTTAAACGCGCCCTGTCTGGTACTATTTCAGAATTCATTGCAGCGGCTGAATACATCCACTCCGAAGGCAATGGCCAAATCATCCTTTGCGAGCGCGGTATCCGCACGTATGAGACAGCGACACGGAATACATTGGATATTTCGGCTGTACCAATCCTGAAACAGGAAACGCATCTTCCTGTAATGGTTGATGTGACACACTCTACTGGCCGAAAAGATATCATGCTTCCATGCGCGAAAGCTGCATTGGCTGTCGGTGCAGATGGAGTCATGGCTGAAGTTCATCCGAATCCTGCTGTTGCATTGTCTGATGCAGGTCAGCAAATGGATATTCCAGCATTCGATAAATTCTACAAAGAACTCGCTGCCTTCCAAAGCAAGATCTAAAACGAAGAGGACCGTCACTAGTTGTGACGGTCCTCTTTTTATTTAAAGTCGATTGCACAGCTCTCAGCTATTCTTCGATAGCCAATTTTCTGGTACAGCTTGTTGGGTCCGGGATCATCCGCATTTGTGAACAAGCAGCAGAATTGCTTCCCATCCTCCAGCAATTTCGCAGAAAGTGCCGCTACGAGCGTCTGGGCATATCCCTTTCGCTGCTGTTCCTCAGGAGTGAATACCGCGTTAATCACAATCCCATTCCGGCTTTCTCTTGAGCAGCCAGCCATACTTACGATCTGACCATCAACCGTCCAGACGTACATCCGCTTTTGCGCAATCAGTCTGCCGATTACTGTATCCGCTCGTTCCTCTGTCATATGTTCTCCAGTAACTTTTCCAAATTGCATTAGCCAATCACGTAACAGGACGAAATCATCATTAACGGCCGCACGCATCTCCCCTCTGGCAGTACTTATATCCGTTACTTTATCGAGCTGATAGATGAACTGATTCATGTGTACTTTTACCTGTGTTTCGTTCAGCTGCTGCCAAGCTCCCGCAAATTGATTCGCTTGTTTTACTGGACCGATAACTCCGGGCAGATCGGGTGTTAAAGTTTGAACAAGCTCAGCTAGCTGGGCAGCTTCTTCCTCAGTCCAGACTGCGCCATCAGATAGGATGATCCGATTTCCTTTTGTATTCAAGAAGACTAGCCGAATTCCATCATTGTCCTCGCCATACCCAAAAACCGATCCCATATCTTCTCCCTCTGCCATTCTGCCAAGCAAACCCAACAGCAGATTATTTTCTGCTTCACGCTCCAATAAAAATGATTCCGCTTTTTCCAGCAGCCGATGCACATCCTGCTCTTGGATAAAACGCATCCTTTCCCCTCCTCGCTTGACGTTTAGACTCCTTCTTTCCTATTCTTAGTGTAGAGGTGATGATATGAATAGACAAGAGCTGGAAACCAAACTGGCTGAATTGAAAATGACGTATGCAAGCGTGCAGGCAGACGCTGACAAACTGGCATCAAGCGGTGCTGGCGCTGCCCACATGGAAAGACAGCTTGAGGAGATGGAAATCGAGATCAAATCGCTTCGCCAGCAGATCCGGGCACTGGAATAATTCCACAGTTCCCGGATATACTAATACATGCAGAGTATTTGGATTACACATAAAAAAAGCGTATAATGGATATAATGAAAACGCATTTTTTGCGTTTATTTTTTTAAGGGAGAGATTTTATACATGAATAGTCCGGATGATCCTGGGAGTCCAGTTTTACTCCAACTCGTATTGATTGGTATTTTAACAGTACTGAATGCTTTTTTTGCTGCAGCAGAAATTGCATTGGTCTCACTGAATAAGAACCGCATCTCACAGCAAGCAGACGAAGGTGATAAGAAAGCGGCAATGCTGCAAAAACTTATTGCTGATCCTAGTAAGTTCATCGCAACTATCCAAGTGGGTATTACGCTGGCAGGCTTCTTCTCAAGTGCCTCAGCTGCTACCGGGCTTGCAGATCGATTCGCTGGTGTACTTGGAGATATTCCTTACGCACAGCAAATCAGCGTTGTGGTCATTACTGTCTTGCTGTCTTATGTAACACTTGTATTCGGTGAATTATTCCCGAAAAGGGTTGCCCTTCAAAACGCGGAGAAGATTGCCAGATTCTCTGTCACACCGATTCTATTTATCAGTAAAATCGCAATGCCATTCGTCAAATTCCTTTCCTTCTCCACGAATGTACTTGTGAAAATCACACGTGTTGGAAATGATGCAGAAGCCGAAAAGGTCTCCAGGGAAGAGATCAAACTTCTGGCTCAGACTGGACAGGAGGAAGGAATCCTGAACGCGGATGAATTCGATATGATCAAAGGTGTTTTCGACCTTGATGATAAAATTGCACGTGAAATCATGACGCCGCGGACAGATACATTCACCCTAAGCATCGATACCCCAGCTGAAGAACTTGCAGATATTCTGCTCGAACAGAAATATTCCAGAATTCCGGTCTACCAGACAGACAGCGATACTATCGTCGGTATTCTGAACATGAAGGATTATTTCAAAGCAGTACGAGAATATGGATTTGATGGAGTGCGACTCGAAGCTATTTTGCGGGAAGCGCATTTCGTGCCCGAGACTAAATACATTGATGACCTTTTAAAAGAATTGCAGCAGACACATAATCATCTTGCAATCCTGATCGATGAGTATGGCGGCTTTTCCGGTATCGTCACGATGGAAGACATGATTGAAGAGATTGTCGGAGATATAGATGATGAATACGATGAAATCGAAGGAGAGCTGACCCGTATCGATGATAATACGTATATGGCGAGCGGTTCCCTTCAAATTGATGAATTCAATGATTTCTTCGATACAGATATCGATGTACCGAACTTTGATACGATTGCAGGCTTCATTCTAAGCCGCATCGGTTCGATCCCTGATGAGGATTCCGATACAGTTGTGGAATATGAAAACATGCTCTTCACTGTAGAATCTGTACGGGATAATCGACTGGAGAAAATTAAAATTGAATTGAAGCGCCCGCATAGCGAGGCAACGATTTAAAACAAGAAACTGCCTGTTCCATAACAGGCAGTTTCTTATTTTTCGACTAAAAAGCGATGAAGCCTCTAATCATGTTATGCTGTATGTAATGAGAAATAGGAAAGGGTTTTGAACGTGGAAGCTACAGCGCAGCAAATATTGAAGGATTATTACGGCTACGATACCTTCCGTAAAGGACAAGCCGAAGTAATCGAGCATGTGATGAAGAATGAAAATACATTAGCGATCATGCCGACAGGCGGAGGAAAATCGATATGTTACCAGGTGCCCGCTTTAATGCGCCATGGTACTGCACTGATCATCTCTCCGCTTATCTCCTTAATGAAGGATCAGGTCGACGCACTGACGGCAATGGATATACCTGCCGCTTATATAAACAGCACACTCGAAGCTGCCGAAATGGAATGGACGATGCAGCAAGCTGCAGAAGGTGCCTTCACCTTCCTTTACGTGGCACCAGAGCGACTGGAGAATTCTCGTTTCCTGCACATGATCCGTCGCCTTTCGATAAGCCTGATTGCTTTTGATGAAGCTCACTGTATTTCCCAGTGGGGACATGATTTTCGCCCAAGCTACCGATCTGCTATCAGCATACTGGATAAACTGACAGAGACACCGCCTGTCATGGCTCTGACCGCTACTGCCACGCCGCAGGTAGCAGACGATATTCAGAAACTGCTGGATATCCAGGAAGACTTCACGACTCGCACAGGCTTTGCTCGTGATAATCTTCGCTTTCAAGTAGTTAAAGGTGCAGATAAGGAGCGCTACATCCTGGATTTCATTCAAAAACGCAAGCAGGATACCGGTATCATCTACGCACCTACTAGAAAGCTAGTCGACCAGCTTTCCCTGTTCCTGGACCGACAAGGAATCAAAACAGCCAAATACCATGCTGGCATGAGCGAGGCAGACCGACAGGCCGCACAATCTTCCTTCATCCAAGATGAAGTCAGTGTCATGATCGCAACGAATGCTTTCGGAATGGGTATCGATAAAAGTAACGTACGTTATGTTCTGCACTATGCCTTGCCTATGAATATGGAAGCCTATTATCAGGAAGCAGGCCGTGCAGGTCGTGACGGTGAACCGAGTGATTGTGTACTGCTCTTCTCAGGTCAGGATGTACATTTACTGAAGTTCCTAATTGAAAATTCATCTTCCGATACACAAGCGGAATATCAAAAACTGCAGCAGATGATGAATTACTGCCATACACAGAGCTGCCTCCAGACGTATATGCTTCACTATTTTCAAGATCCGCACATCCCAGAGGATTGCGGCAGATGCAGCAACTGCTTGAATGAATTCGAGAAAACGGATATGACACGAGAAGCGCAAATGGTACTTTCCTGCATCAAACGGATGGATGAGCGCTTTGGTGCTGTATTGGTTGCGAAGGTATTGAAAGGTTCCAAGGACAAACGAATCAAGCAATTCGGTCTCGAAAGTCTTTCCACGTACGGCATTATGAAAAATCGGACAGAAAAGGATATCACACAGTTCATTCATTATCTTTCTGCTGAAATGATTCTCGCTCCAACTGATGATAAATATCCTGTTCTGACACTAACAGATGAAGCTGTCCAAATTCTTAAAGGTGAAAAGAAAGTGATGATGCAAATTGCCAAAGCTACCGAGACAGCCGAAGCGGATTATGATGAAGCGTTATTCCAAGAATTGCGGGAATTGCGCAAGCAGATTGCCCAAGCAGAAGGACTGCCTCCATACGTCATCTTCTCGGATGCAACACTAAAAGAGCTATGCCGATACATTCCGCATACGCAAGATGAGATGCTGGGGATAAAAGGTATCGGGGAAAGACGGATGGAACAGTATGGAGACCAATTCCTTGAAGTGCTAAAGCAGCATGAGCAGACAGCGATTGTACCTAACCGTGATCAAAAGCCATTACTCCAGGAAAAGCAAGATACTCCAAGTCATCTAATCAGTTTTGAAGCCTTTGAGAAAGGCAGTTCCATGGAAGAAATAGCAAAGGATAGAGGCTTGACTCCAATGACTGTCAGCAATCATCTTTTCAAAGCCTATGCAGATGGAGAACCACTGGACCTGCAGCAGTTTTTTACATCAGAGCAGGAAACAGCAGTTCTCGATGTACTGAAGCAGCATGATACACTTCCAAAGCTTCGGGAAATCAAGGAACAAATGGATGTAGCGTGTGACTACCATGCCATTCGCGCTGTACTCGTGCACCATGGTATTCTAGATCAATGAAAAAAACCCGCATTACTGGCTTTCTCCAGTAATACGGGTTTTTATTTAATCGAATTTGATTGCCCAGCTTCCATCACGGAAAACGGGTTCGGATGATCCATCTGCAAAAATGCCGTCAATGGAAAGGTCTGCTGATCCGATCATGAAATCAGTATGTGTCAAACTGTCGTTAACTCCATGCTTATCAAGCTCTTCCGCATTCATGGAAGCTCCGCCTTCCAGTGTAGTCGGATAAGCTTTTCCTAAAGCAACGTGACAGGATGCATTTTCATCATACAGCGTATTGTAGAAGATGAGACCAGACTGGGAAATTGGAGATTCATGCGGTACTAATGCAACTTCCCCAAGACGCAAAGCTCCCTCGTCTGTTTCAAGCAAGTGCTTCAATGTCTCCTGACCTACCTCGGCTTTATAATCGACAACCTTTCCTTCTTTGAAGGTAAGTGTGAAGTTATCGATCGTATTTCCATCATAAATCAATGGTTTTTTACTTGTAACAGTTCCCTCCACGTCGTATTTATGCGGCATCGTGAACACTTCCTCAGTCGGCATATTCGGATTGAATTCAGTACCGCCCTCGGTAGTAGAAGAACCGCCTTTCCAAATATGACCTTCTGGTAAGCCAATCGTCAAATCTGTTCCTTCAGATTTAAAATGCAGCTTCTTGTATCGTTTGCCATTCAGTACGTCGCGGGCATTGTGCAGCGTAGCATTATGCTCCTTCCACGCCTGAATCGGATCGTCCTGATCAATACGGACAATCTTGAAAATAGAATCCCAAAGAAGCTTCGTTGCTTCCTCAGCAGATTTCCCTGGGAAGATTTTTTGTGCCCAGGCGTCTGTCGGAATAGTTATGATCGTCCATGGAACGATATCATTCATTGTATAATGACGGAGATGCTGCAAAGCTTGCGCAGTAGCTTTTGTTGCTTGTGCCACTTTGTTTCCATCCACATCTTTTAGAAGGTCAGGGTCAGTGGAACGAATCTGCAAAAGTGCTGCACCCTTCTTCATATAATAAGCACGCTGCTCTACCAGCCAATCAGGGATGTCTGTCAGTACTTCCTCAGATTGATGCTTATATTTCAAAAGCATGAGAGTATCATCTGACCAATTGATATGTACCTCACTTGCGCCCAGTTCATAAGCACGTTTTGCAATCAAGCGTACAAATTCCGCTCCGTCAAGCGGTGCCATGATGAATAGCGGTTGATCCTTCTGGATATTTACACCTGTACGCAAAGCGACCTCAGCATATTTTTCTAATAATTCCTTATCTGGCATTGGAATCAATCCTTCCCGTCATTAAATTCAGACTATTCTTCCATTCTAGTAAAGTATGCACAAATTGGCACGAAATATGCCTTGGATGTGTAGCTGCGGTGACCAGAAACTGCGCTGTAAGCAATGTATCCCTGCATGGCGAAAAGCGCCCCACTCCGGGCTCCCTTGCTTACCGCTCCGTTTCTAAACGGTTTCTTTCGCTTTTCTTAGTTTTTCTGACTTTCGATTTCTTCTACTAGCAGGGATAATTCTTCCCATCGCTCCATCTTTTTTTCCAGTTGCTGTTCCAGCTCCTGTTGCTCGGTAAACAGTTCTTGGACACGCTCACTGTTACTGCCTGCCTCGGTTATCCCTTCGGCACACGCTTCCAGTCGCTCTTCCAGATCAGCAATTTCGTCTTCTATAGAGTTCCATTCCTGCTGTTCTTTATAAGAAAGCTTCTGCTTCTGCTTTTTCTTTTCTTTCTGCGCTTGGACTGGCTCTGGCTTTGTCTGTTGCAGTTTCGGCTGTTCCTGAACCTTTTCCCGGTACTCGCTATAGTTGCCATAGAACGTTGAGACTGCCCCTGCTCCTTCGAAAAGGATTAGCTGGTCCACTACACGGTCAAGGAAATAACGATCGTGGGAAACCGTTATGACGACACCTGGATAGCTCTCCAGATAATCTTCCAGAATGCCCAATGTTTCCGTATCCAGGTCATTGGTCGGTTCATCTAGAAATAGGACATTCGGTTCCTGCATCAATACACGAAGCAAATACAGCCTTTTTCGCTCACCGCCTGATAAACGGTGGATATACGTATATTGATGATTCCGCGGGAATAAGAATTGCTCCAGCATCTGTTCTGCAGTGATGATGTTACCATCAGCAGTATGGATAACTTCGGCTACTTCCTTAATATAGTCAATAATGCGCAGCTGCTGGTCCATATCCTGCTGCAGCTGTGTATAATACCCCAGCTTTACTGTCTCTCCGGTCTCAACCTCCCCTGCTGTCGGCTGGATTCTGCCTGCAAGTGTATTCAAAAGGGTCGTCTTCCCGCTCCCATTCGGACCGATAATTCCAATACGATCTCCTGGTTTGAACAGGAAGTCGAAATGACTGAATAGCGGCTTATCCCCGAATTGGACCGTTACGTCTTTTGCCTCCAGCACTTTCTTTCCTAAACGGGCTGCTCCAACCTGTAAGTCCAGTTCGTTCTCCTGTGTCTGAAACTTGGTTTCTTTCATTTGCTCTACTCGCTGGATCCGTGCTTTTTGTTTGGTTGTCCGGGCTTTTGCTCCGCGGTGCAGCCATGCAAGTTCCCGGCGCAATGTATTCTGGTGCTTTTCCTGATCCAGCAGTGTCTGAGCCTTCCGTTCTGCTTTTTTCGTCAAGTATGTTTCATAGTTTCCTTCATATCGATAGAGACTGCCCATCTCCAATTCAAAGATATGGCTCGTTATCCGATTCAGGAAATATCGATCATGTGTTACAAGCATAAGAGCTCCAGGATAGCTAGGCAGATAGCCTTCAAGCCATTCGATTGTCTCGTTATCCAGATGGTTTGTCGGCTCATCCAGAAGCAGCAAATCAGCAGGCTGAATAAGCGCTTTTGCTAATGCTACCCGTTTGCGCTGTCCACCTGATAAAGTGTCGACAAGCGCTGTATAATAATCTACTCCAAGCTTCGTCAGGATTGTTTTCGCCTGCGTACTTGCATCCCATGCATCTTCTGCATCCATTTTAGCTTGAAGGGTGAACAGCCGATTTTGCGTCTTTGCGTTATCTGGCTCCTTCTCCAAGCTTGAGAGTGTTTCCTCATATGCACGAATTGTCTGCAGGATTGGACTAGTACCGCTAAAAACTTCCTCCAGAACAGTTTTACCCGGAGTCAATTCCGGCTCCTGGGCCAAATAAGCCAACTGAAATGTTTTGCTGTGGTCGATGTTTCCGCTATCCGAACTTTCGATACCAGCCAATACCTTCAGCAAAGTTGATTTTCCAGTTCCGTTTACACCTACCAGACCAATTCTTTCACGGCTTTCGATGTGGAATTCGATTTCCTGAAACAGCTGTTTATCTCCATATGTCTTCGTAAGATTCTCTACACTGAAAATACGCATGTACTCCTCCTTCCTGGACAAGGAAAAAGCCGCCCGTACAGGCGGCTTTTCCTCATCCATCCCTGCTTATTGCTGCGGCATGGACTTTCTGGCACCATGATTGACAGGGCCTACATATTGATTAAGCTTGAAGCCTCCGCGAATCGCTTCTGTAATGAATGTCTTCGCTTCATAAATCGCTTCTTTCACACTGCTGCCGTTCGCTAACAGCGCACAGATAGCTGCAGAACTTGTGCAGCCAGCACCGTGAGTATAAGTCGTATCGACATTCTCACTCTCAAGAATTTCAAAGCTTTCTCCGTCATAAAGCACATCAATTGCTTTATCTGTCTCAAGCTTGCTGCCGCCTTTTACAAGGACGTATTTCGCACCGAGCTCATGGATTTTCTGTGCTGCTTCTTTCATTTCTTCCACAGAATGAATAAGTGGCATTTGCGCCAGTTTAGCAGCCTCGAACAAGTTAGGTGTGATCACAGTCGCAAGCGGGACTAGTTTCTCACGGAGACTGACTGTGTTTTCCGGCTGCAGCTCTTCATCCGCACCTTTACATACCATAACCGGGTCAATTACTACATTTGGTATATTGTTTTCTTTAATCATGTTTGCAGCCAATTCGATGATTTCCGGAGAACCTAGCATTCCTGTTTTCACTGCATCAACACCAGCACCTACTACGATCGTATTGAGCTGTTCCTTTACAGTATTCACATCAACCGGGAATACATTATGATGCCAGTTATTATAAGGATCCATTGCAACGATTGTCGTCACAGCAGACATTCCGTATACGCCAAATTCCTGCATTGTCTTCAGATCCGCTTGGATACCTGCCCCGCCAGAGGAATCTGAGCCTGCAATTGTCAAAGCTTTTTTCATGTCCGTTACCCCTTTTGCACACATGCTGTCATTTTTTTCACTAGTTTTATTATACTCCTTTTCCTCCATGACTATCAACCAGCCTGCATATAAGCAAAGAGCCCGAGTTAACTTTTGAGGAATTCTGCATTATATAAGGTTTTTCGTCAATCCTCTCTCCTTTTACTGGAAAACTATGTTGGATTTGTAATACAATGAATCTAGTTGTTTTTACCTATTTTATTAAGGAGGTGTTCCCTGTTGGAAGAGTATGGATTGGAAGAATCATATTTAAATAAGAGTTCTGCGCTCCATCGCCGGCATTATGGTCAGTATTTCACCCCCGATTATATTGCACACATGATGAAACAATGGGTGCTGCATAATCTGGAGGGCAGGAGGCTGCTTGATCCTGCTGTCGGTATGGGGAAGCTGGTTAAAGATATACCAACTACATATGATATAGACGCTTACGATGAGGACTTAGAGATTCTGGAAGCTAACAGGCACTTTTTCTCATCCCATTCGTCCATTCAGCTATATGAGCATGATTTCCTTGTAGATGGATGGGACAAAACATATGACGGTATTATATGCAATCCTCCCTATATTCCTTTTCGAAACGAAGATGAGAAGGAAATCTACTTAAACTTATTCCGGCAGAATATGGGCGTCTCGCTTTCTACATATACTAATTTGTACGGTCTATTTATATTGAAAGCACTGCATCAGTTAGAAGAACACGGACGTGCTGCATTTATTGTACCTTCAGACTTTTTGAATGCACGGTATGGGACGAAAATAAAAGAATATCTTCTGGATGATAGCGGCTTGGAAATGATCATAAATACTGACATCCAGATGGGCTGGTTCAAAGGGGCAGCGACTACCAGCTCTCTCCTGCTATTCGATAAGTCAAATAGAAGTGACACAATTGAGTTTATTCGAACGCAATCCAATGAGGAGCTTCAGCAGGCAGCAGCATATATGCTGTCTGATCGGAAAAAGCCCCTGGGTATCATTCGCCGCCAACAGGATCTGGCCCCGGCTGATAAATGGAGATTACATTTCTATCAGGAAGACCAGAAACGTTTCAGGAACGTCCAGCCGCTTAACCATTTTGCTGCAGCTAAACAGGGTATAAAAACTGGATCAAATCAGTATTTCTGCTTCAATAATAGCAAGATGCGCCAGTGGAACATCGGCAAGCAGCATTTTCTGCCTTGCATTTCTAAATCAGCACAATTGAAAAATCCCTTTTTTACGTATATTGATTACAAACAGCTCGTGCAAGAGGATGAACAAATGCTTTTGCTGAACGCTGATGATGAACAATTAGATCATGCATTGGTACAGTATCTGGAGGATGGCAAGGCCCACCGCGTCGATCAGCGCCACCTCATCCGATCCCGCAAACCATGGTACCGATATCCTGTAGTGGACGCAGCTTCGATCTTGGTAAGTGTATTCAACCGGAAGCAGATACAGTTTGTGCGAAATAAAACCAATGTCCGCCATCTGGACCAGTTAATCGGTATTCATTTTTATGAGGAATATGAACAAGATGCAGATCTTTTCATGGCTTATTTCCTCAGTGACAGAGCGCAGGAGCTAATGGCAAATCCTCACAAGGAATACGGTAAGGATCTGAAGAAACTGGAGCCTGATGATCTGAACTCATCCCTTGTCTTGGATGTTCACGCACTTTCTGAGGATCAGAAGCAGGAAATCCGCAGTCTATACGGACGAATCGAATATTTAACGACACATGACGGAGATCAGCGGGAATTGGAGCACCACTATCGGCTGCTGAACGAGTTGTTTCATGATTGGATACAACCATTTGAGGAAGAGGAGCTGTAAAAAAAGCTCCTCTTTTTTTGGTTAAAAACGCTAAACTAATCCTGGATTCCTCCGATAGATACGAATGTACATGTATAGCTACTAGGGGGATGACATTGGAAAATAAAATTGAAGCAATCATAACAGCAGTGCCATATATAAAAGCAATCCTTAGAGAAGAAGCAATGATCACCATTTTTGATGCAGAGCAGTATCTGTATTATTCTCCAAGTGCAGATCTAAACTTCCACCATAAAGCTGGAGATCCATTACCTGAAGATTACAAGCAATTCAAGCAAGTCAATCCAGACGGCGTTACTATCGTAAAAGTACCGAAAGAACAATTCGGCGTACCATTTGATAGCATTTCCATCCCGATAAAAGACGATGATGGGAAGATGATTGGCGGCTTGAATTGTGCAGTGACGACAGCCAAACAAGATCTGTTCAAGGACATTATCAGCAGTATGGAAAGCGCAACCGATGCTTTACTAGGAAAGATACAGCATATTGCAGCGCATTCTGAGGAGTTATCTGCAACGACTGAGCAAATCTCCGAGAATACACGCAATACAGTGGCACACTCTGCTAAAATAACTGATATTGCAGGAACAATCAAAGGTATCAGCGAACAGACGAACCTACTCGGTCTCAACGCAGCCATCGAAGCAGCACGCGTAGGCAGTGCTGGCGCCGGATTCGGAGTTGTGGCTACAGAAGTCCGCAAGCTCAGTATTGAATCAAAGAATGCAACTGTCAGTATCGAAGACACACTTCGTGCAATAAAGGATTCCATCAATCGGATGCAAAATGATTTCCAGGAAATTGCAAGCTCTTCCCAGGAGGAAGCCAAGCTTGTTACAGAGTTTATGACCGAAATTGAAACGCTGACAAAAACAGCGGCTGACCTTCGTGAATATGCAGAAAAGAATATCCTGACATAAAAAAGACGAGCCTGGCATGAAAGCAGGCTCATCTTACTTATTATTCTTCGAAATTACGACCATCGTTACGGAACCACGGATAGTCTGTTCCGAATGCCACTGCCATTTCCTTGGAGCGTTTCAACCGTTCCTTTCGATAGGCAGCACGCTGCGGCGCACCATCATGCAGCCACTTCTCTTCCGGGCTTTCCGGAAATACTTCTGGTACTACAACCGGCTGTTTGTTGTCATCCAATGCAACCATCGTTAAAAACGCTGTTGCCGATACCTTTCTGTCTCCTGTGCGCAAATCCTCTGTCACTGCTTTGACAAAAACCTCCATGGAGGTATTGTTTGTCCACGTAACAAATGCTTCTACACAGATTGTATCTCCTACTTTCACCGGTGCAAGGAAATCCACACTGTCGGTTGAAGCTGTCACAACAAGCTGTCTAGCATGGCGGTATGCAGCGATTGCTGCTACGTCATCGATATGAGCCATGAGCGTCCCTCCGAACAGCGTACCGTGGTTGTTCGTATCAGGAGGAAGTACATGGGACGTTTTAACTGTCAAAGATGCGATACATGGTTTCGATTTCACTATGGGTTCCTTCTTTCCGCCAGACTTTAGGCTACAAGATCGGGGAGATCAAACGTGAAATGGATTCCTTGAAACGAATCCAGTTTGACCTCTGTTTATATAGTTTATGTGAAAGCTGTGTTGATAATAGGATATCCTCTTCAAATTTTTCTTTCAATACCCCTGCCGTATTTTGATCATATAAAAATGCATTTACTTCGAAATTCAGACGGAAGCTTCGGACATCGATATTAGCTGTTCCGACCGAAGATATCTTATCATCCACCACAATCGTCTTCGCATGCAGGAAGCCATTTTGATAAATATAAACTTGGGCACCGGCCTTGATCAAGTCACCAGCATTCGAGTAAGTTGCCCAATAAACAAATGGATGATCCGGCTTGTTCGGAATCATGATCCGGACGTCTACCCCTGACAGCACAGCAACCTTCAGTGCATCCGCCAGACTCTCATCCGGAATGAAGTATGGCGTCTGGATATATACATACTTCTTGGCAGAGAGAATCATCTTGATATAGCCATGCTTGATCTGCTCCCATTCAGAATCCGGTCCGCTTGAAACGATCTGGACCCCGACATTACCGACTGGTTCAGATAAATAATAGCGGTCTTCATATTCGATATCGTGCCGGGAAGCTTGGTTCCAATCCAAAATGAAGCGTGTCTGCATTGCTCTTACGGCCTCTCCAGTGATCCGCAGATGCGTATCACGCCAGTAACCGAATTTTTTATCATAACCTAAATACTCATCCCCGATATTGAAGCCGCCAATATAGCCGACCTTCCCATCGATGATAGCCAATTTACGGTGATTTCGGTGATTGAGCTTCAGATTGATTTTCGGAATGAAGGACGGGAAGAAAGCTTCGATTTCAACACCAGCTTTTACGAGTCTGCGAACATAGTTCTTCTTGATACTTCGCGAGCCCATATCATCATATAAAAAGCGAACTTTGACGCCTTCTTGTGCCTTCATAATCAATACATCTGCCAACCGTTCGCCAAGCTTGTCGCTTCGCACAATATAATACAAAAGGTGGATATGGTCCTTTGCCTGCGAAAGATCATGCAGCAGCGCATGAAACTTCTTCTGGCCATCCGTGAACAGCTCCACATCATTCCCCTGCGTCAAAATTGCATCATCGTTCCGCAAATGCATGTAGGCCAGGTCTTTGTATTCCTTAACCGCCTCCTGTTTATAGACGAATGTATCTTCCTCGATAGCGCGTAATTGGGCCTGTACTTGCTTCTTCACACCAAGTCTGGATTTCGTATCCCAGGTGAATATCTTACTCGAGAGCTTGCGGCCGAAAAGCAAATAAATCACGAAGCCCGCTACCGGAATAAAGACGAGTACGAGCAGCCATGCCCATGTGACACTGGCATCGCGCCTTTCCAGGAAAACAATCGCTAATGCCAGGAGAATATTTATGATAGTTAATAATCCTAATAAATACGCAAATATATGCACATGAGCGTCTCCCTTCATATGTAGCATATTTCCAATTACCCATACTAATATATAGTATCACAGCAAGCATTGACAACTTCTTGAAACCCCAAAAGAAACAAAAGTATTGAAAAGCGTCAAACTCAACCTTACACTTGAATCATACAGAGAAAGAAAGAGAGGCCATAATAATATGCAATCGCAATCATCCAAGTCCGGCGTCGTGTATGCAGCAATCGCATACGTGATGTGGGGCGTACTGCCGCTTTTTTGGAACTTATTAGGGGAAATAGACGCAGGTCATCTGCTGGCTCACAGAATCGTCTGGTCCTTTGTGACGATGATCCTTGTAGTTCTTTTGCTAGGGAAAATCCGTCCCTTCCTGAAACAAATAAAGGATTTAGTTTCAGATAAGCGTGCGTTCTGGGGTCTGTTCGCTGCTTCCTTGACCGTAAGCCTCAATTGGCTCGTATTTATCTGGGCGGTAAATTCCGGACATGTCCTGCAGTCCAGCTTAGGTTATTATATAAATCCACTGATCAGCATTTTGCTCGCGATGATTGTCTTGAAGGAAAAAAGCACTCGCTTGCAAATTGTCAGCTTCATCCTTGCCGCTCTTGGCGTACTCTATCTGACTATCAGTTATGGTGTGTTTCCTTGGGTATCATTCCTGCTCGCAATCAGTTTCGCTGTTTATGGCCTGTTGAAAAAAGTCGTTACCATTCCGCCAATGTTCGGACTGACAATCGAAACAATGTTCGTCACACCGCTGGCCATTTTGTATCTGCTATTTGTACCCGCAGCACATAGCGAACCGATAGCTGCAGGTACAGCTATCATCCTATTTTTGTCTGGGGCTGCCACAGCCGCACCGCTTCTGCTGTTTGCCCATGGAGCCCGCAGGCTTACTTTGACACAAATCGGTTTGCTCCAATATATCGGCCCGACACTCATGCTTCTCTTAGGTGTCACTTTATTCGGCGAAGCATTCACACATGCACACCTGATCGCTTTTTCATGTATTTGGGGAGCTCTAGTCCTCTACACCATTTCGGGTATCCGGCTGAAGCGCCTGACGACGAAGCAGCTAAAACAAGCCCAAGCTGCAAAATAAGCCACCTTTATTTACGAAAAGGTGGCAAGAAAAGCAATAACACAAATAATCCACATAAGATAGTAGCAAAGATGTATAATGTCCCTTTGATGATCTCCTCCTGAAACAAGAAGGAGAATACACTGGTAACAAGCAGCAGCAAAGCCGTTACAGCAGCCGGGATGAATAAGACGAACGGGTTCTTTGTGAAATGTCGCAGCACTCCGATACTAAGCAGTGCAATTCCAGAAAAAGCTAACAGCAGCAAGGAAAAATCCATACCTGCACCTCCTGCTGTTCAGCTTATTCAGGAACTGCCCAATCGGTTATAACATATCGGCAATTCCTGCCGGGATTTTTTTAAAACCGCCGTTCTTCCCCAATCTCCTGTTGCGCATCATAGATGACAACTTTGCTAGGCGCATTATCCTTGGCAAGTCCTTCCGCTTCCAGAACAGCATCATCACGCGAACTATGATATTCAGCCGGTGCCACATTTTCTATCTTCACGTCACAGCCAGACACATCCTTGTTCTGGACACCACTGTATCCTTTCATACCATGTGCCTCCTTCATAACTTTACTTTTGTTCCCAGCTGTTCATCTCGTGAAACATTACATGCCAGCTGTTCCCACTATTCAACTCCCTTTAAATCTAGTAAAATATAATTTTACATTCAATTCACGATTCTATTTTATCGTATACCGCTGTCTAAGGAATTTGCTAGCGGGAATACGTAACTATATTTCTACCAAACGAGGGTGATGATGCTTGCAAAAAAGAAAAATCTACTTGATTATCGCATCATTCCTGCTTGCCATTATCATCGGCACAATGATTGTCCTTGCTGCATCCGAACAAAAAACAACAGTCACCAATTCCCCTGCAGAGGTCGTTCCATCTGAAACTGATTCCTCCGGAAATTCTGGTGAAGACGCTGCCGCATCGGAAGAAGAAGCGGATAATTCTTCTGACATAAAAGATGCTTTCCAGCGATTGCTTAAGGATACACTCGGCCTCTTCATCAAGGAAGATTTGCATATTACGGCTGTTGGTGATAGTTTGACTCAAGGAGTCGGTGATGAGACGGAGAATGGCGGCTATGTCGGTATTCTTCAGCAAACCTTTGAACAGACAGATGATCGTGTGAAGATTGATAACTTCGGTAAACGCGGAAATCGAACAGATCAGCTGCTGAAAAGACTGGATGATCCTATCATTTCAGCTTCCATCGAGAATGCTGATGTTGTCCTGATTACAATCGGTGCCAATGACATCATGAAAGTGACAAAGGATCACTTCACCGACTTGGATTATGAGGACTATAGTGCCGCCATGCCAGCCTATGAGAAACGAATGAATGATGTTTTTAATAAAATTGATACATTGAATCCAGATGCCGAGGTATATTTGATCGGCTTTTATAACCCATTCGAGGAGAACTTCCCAGAACTACAAGACCAGCTCGGAACAATCATCAATGAGTACAACGACATAGGCAAGCAGGTCGCAGGGGAGAAAGACCAGCATTATATCGAAACAGCTGATTTATTCGAAAATAAAACAGCTGATTTATTATCTGAAGACTACTTCCACCCGAATGAAGTCGGGTATGGAAAAGTTGCAGAAAGGGTATTGGAAAGCATCAAGCCCGTAATACAGGAAGACGATGAATAGGCAGGTGATGTATCGTGGAAAACAGGAAGAACGAATCTCAGCCACCGAAGCAGCGTGACTGGAAAAAATACTTTAAAATATTAGCTATTGCGAATGGTATCGTCCTGCTGCTTCTATTGCTGCTCATTTTCCTTCCGGCATTCAGCCCGGCACCGGAGCCTCCGAAGGAAGCACAATTTGACAGCTCTGACTCCTCGGAGTTCACAATCAGCTCAACGAAAGCAAATGTTAATGAACTGATAAACGCATATATCGATAAAGAGCTTAATGATAATTCCGATAATTATGCTGTCGTTCTGGGTGATGATGCTGTAGAGCTAAGCGGAGGTATTACAGCATTCGGCGTGCGGATTCCGCTGCAGATGACACTCGAGCCGCAGGTACAGGATAACGGAGATCTATTGCTTGTACAGCGTGATATCTCCCTCGGCAGTCTTTCCCTGCCGAATGATAAAGTTCTCAAATATATAGATAGATATTATAAAATGCCGGAGTGGGTAACTATCAATCCGGATGAAGAATCCATTTATGTTGCTGTTACCCAAATGGAATTAGAGAACAATTTCCACGTGGAAGTAGAGCAATTCGATTTACCGAATGATAATCTTAGCTTTAAGCTGTATATCCCGAATGATACATTCGGCTTGTAAAAAAACAGGGCATCTCCTTATAAGGATGCCCTGTTTTTTATGGAAGAAGCCCATTCTCATGGACATAAATTGCTGCTTGTGTCCGGTCCTGCACTTCGAGCTTACTTAGAATATTACTGACATGCACTTTGACTGTCTTTAAAGCAATGAACAGTTCAGAGGCAATCTCTTGATTCGATCTGCCCTTCGCTATCAAAAGCAGCACCTCCTGCTCTCTCGCTGTCAATGTATCGTGTAAAACGGGGGCTTGGGGCTTTCGCATGCGTGCCATCACTTTGTTCGTCACTTCAGGCTCGAAGACTGACGTGCCATTATATGTAGATCTGATTGCCTTCGCTATTTCAGAAGCTTTGGATGTTTTCAGCAAATAGCTGGCAGCTCCTGCTTCCAGGGCTGGATATACTTTATCATCATCCAGGAAGCTTGTGACGACGATTACTTTGGCTTCTGGCCAAGCAGCTATGATTTGTCTGGTAGCCTCTATTCCATCCATACGGTCCATTACAAGATCCATCAAGATGATATCCGGACGCAAATCAAGTGCAAGCTCCACCGCTTCCTCTCCATTATCTGCTTCACCTATCACCTCGATATCAGCTTGGGTGGATAGATAGGCTGAAACTCCGATTCGGACCATTTCATGATCGTCTACAAAAAGCACCTTGATCATGCTTCTTCTTCCTCTCTGTCAAGCATCGGAACGCGTACCTCCAAGCGTGTGCCTTGCTTCGGCACACTTACCACACGCAGATGAGCGCCGATTTCCGCTGCCCGCTCCTTCATATTTTGTAAACCGTATGCACCTGGCTGTTCGGTACCTATTTCAAAACCGATCCCATCATCTGCAACAAGCAGGATAATAAAGCTGTCGCGCTGCAGCAGTTTGATTGACAAGCTTTCAGCTTTCGCATGACGCAGCGTGTTGGATACCGACTCCTGCACGATTCGGAACAGCTGATCCTCGATCCCTATCTCTACAGGAAATGTGTCCAGCTCCCAGTCGATCGATAGGGGTACCTTTGCCCGCAAATCTTCCAGGAGCAGCTCCATTCCTTCCTGCAGCGTTTTCCCTTTCAGTGCAGCCGGTCTTAGATGCAGCAGCAGTGCACGCATCTCCAGCTGTGATTGCTGCACCATTGCCTCCAGCTGCTTCAGTGCTTTAAACAGAGCTGTCTCTTCTCCCTCGGATTCCGTCAAAGCAGAAATCAGCATAGATGCTGCAAACAGCTCTTGACTGACTGAGTCATGCAATTCCCTTGCCAGGCGATTCCGCTCCTCTGATACAATACGCTGGACCTCTTCCTCACGATCGATCACACGCTCATTTGTCAGCTTTTGGGCAAGCTTAGCCTGTTCATTCATATAAGTCTGAAGACGTTCGAGTTCAGCCCATGTCTGCTGCAGCTCGGTTAAGCTGAAGCTGCGTTTCTTCAACGGCTGCTGACCTTCCCGGATGCTTTCCATTTCCCTCGCCGCCTGATGCCAGCGCTTGCGCCAATACAGCCCGGAGAACAATCCAAGAATAGCCCCAGAAAAAAGGACAAAGAGCGGGGCTGCAACTAAAAATGGCAGGGTGCTTTCATGCATCGTCCAGATATCTTTCCAATCATCCAAAGGAAAATCGATAATATACAGAACAGTTAATCCGACCAGCAATAGCACACTGTACAGCATACCGAAGCCAACATGGCGTTTCACGATATTACTCATACGCGCACCACCTCCAGCT
Source organism: Virgibacillus sp. 7505 (assembly GCF_002272135.1). Lineage (GTDB taxonomy): Bacteria > Bacillota > Bacilli > Bacillales > Amphibacillaceae > Terribacillus. The sequence goes on from NZ_NPBF01000004.1 coordinate 181,366, forward strand.
TACCGGCTACTACACTCGTAACGATTTTGATGCGCTGGGAGGATTGCTGATAGCCTTTCGTACGCAAATGGATCACTTTGCTCCAGCAGTTCTGTTCCCTGTGGTCGAAAATTGTGACTGAGCCATACACAACTGAATGATGGACATCGACTTCTATATCATATGGCACTATGATTCGTACATTTCCGAGCACTTTACGCACCATCAGGACGGCTTCTTCTTTTGGCAGCACAGTATAATTCAAGTCAATGATTGTATCACCTATGAACGATTGGATATTCGTATCCTGCCACTCATAAATGCCACTCCCTGCCGACTGCGCACCAAACCAGCTGTTTTGGAATAGAGATTTCTGTTCGAATACTTGCTCCTCCGACGCAGCCTGGTCAAAGGAAGGCTGATAGGTTTGCGGTTTATTTGCCGCACTGTCATGGATTTTCGAAAAGTAATAGATAATGCCTGCTGTCAGAACAAGATAAAAAGCAAATGATTGCAATAAACTGAAGGCAACAATGACTATCCCTATCCAAAACATGACTGGTCTTTTACCATTGGAAAGCCTCCGTTTTCCAAGATAAATGAAGAATATCCCGATTCCGATCCCTATCAGGACACCTGTGCCTGATATCAATAATTCAGCCACAAAAACGACAGCTGCTGTGATCAGCAGCCAGCGGATCATATCGTTAGGCTTCAATTCCGAGGCACTCCCTTTCATGCGGCAAGTGTAAATAAGGAAGCACACAGCCGCCTGTGTCCTTCCTAGATTACCATGATGTGCCTATTTTAACTAGATTTCTTCTCAAGCTCTGCAAGCTTGGCATCCAATGTCATTTTCCTGTAATCTGCGTCCACTTTCCGTTCCAAACGGTCAATATAGCCTTCCAAATCATTGAATTTGTTTGTAGCAAATTCGAATTCAGGTTTATGTTTCAATATTTCATTCATGCTTCGATGCGCTTTTGCGACATTTTCACGCTCCGCGAACTCCATTTTCTTTACATAAAGGTCTTTTAGTTTATGCTTCATCTGCACGTACTTCTTCTCAAGCTCTTGCAGGTCAGAACTTGCTTTATCCATCATTGCTTTAATCTTGTCTGCGCGTTCCTGATATTGCTCACGTTCATTTTGCGCTTGTTCAGCGAGTTCTGCTTCCCCTTGCTCGGCAGCAAGCTTCGCCTGTCTCTCCCGTTTATCTGCCATTGCCTGCGCTGCATGATATTCCTTCGTGAAATCATGCTTGAGCTGGTATTGCTTTTCGATCAATTCACGAATCTTTTTCGCTTGCTGCTCGCATTGACGAATATATTGACTGAGTTGAACCGTTGGATTCTTTTCTTCCTTCTTATCCAAGATTTCGTGAAAATCTGCTGCTACCGCCTGTTTGATACGAGTAAAAATGTTTTCCATGTGTACCTCTCCTTTTTTGTTTAAAATATGTCATCAACAAGAGCCAATACTGGGATGAGCAGTGCCAAAATCGGGATAAATGCCCAAATCCACGTATTATCCTGCCTATTCGGCTTTGCCTGCTCCTTCAGCTCTTCCACTTCCAATTCCAGCACACGTATTCGCTGCTCCAAGTAATCGTCCACTATGCTCTTCCTTCCATTTACAGAGTATAATCGAACTTCTCAGCTTCCTTTTCCTTCTTCCAAGCCCGGTACATGTAATACAAAGCTGCAAGAGCAACCAATCCGATCAACGCCGGCAAATTGGAAAGTGAAATACATACACCAATTCCAATCACTACACCCCAGCCAATCTTGGCACCGACACTATCTGTCAGGATGAACCTCCTCAACCCGTAATAGCCAATTGCAACACTGATAGCCAGCACAAGCAGCGAGCCCAGATTAGCCAAGAGCACTGCCGCAGCAATGACCGCACCGATGATCAATAACACCTTCTTCATCAAGCCTCTCTCCTTCCTTTCATACTCCTAGTCTACCGCTATCCCCGCTCCCCCATAACGACCCCCAGCCATAACTTGAATAAGACTTTGGTCTTACGAAAGGCGAAGGTGACCGTTCAGAAACGGAGCGGTAAGTGAGAAAGCCCGGAGTGGGCGTCCTAACCCACGCAGGGATTTCTCGCTTACAGCGCAGTTTCTGGTCACCGCAGCTAGACAACACGAAAAGCGTAAGAAACCGGTTAGAAACGGAGGGATAGGCGAGAAAGCCCGGAGGGTGTCCTTTCATTGCAGTAACTAATCGTATTGCTCCAATAAAAACAAACAAAAAAACGCTCGTAAATTATCGAGATAATTCACGAACGTCCTTACTACCTAAACGTCTAAATCAAATATGAAACTTCCGCTTTAACTTCTCTACCCACTTTTTAGGCATTCTATATGAAATCAGGAGCAAAATAGAACCTAATAAAGTAGACGGAAGAAGTTCATCCACAGAATGAAAAACTATGTTTTCTGTATCTGCATACCTGCCTACTATAAACTCAATTCCGATGAGGAGTATAAGAATAGAGAAAATGATATAGCCGCTTTGGCGAAACCAGCTTCTATTCCTTTTAAAAATAGCTATATTTATTACCAGCAGTAACAGAGAAATACCCAGGAGCGGGAATGCCGTTTCGACTGACCATCCTGTATATCCATTGATTACGTCAAAACCTACTAAACCAGCGCATATTGTTATGAGTAAGACGATAATTTTATCTCTAGTTCCTTTCACATAACCAAAGGCTACATATAGAAAACTCCAGCATATAACAATAGATAAGTTGCTGTATAGAGACCATGTCAACTCTTTATTCAATATGACATCTATAAGTGTAGGAATAAGGAATCCCAGGATCATCAGAACACATAGAACACGATACACAACACGTATGAAAAAATTCACCAGGTTTTCATATAAACTATAATAGGTCGGAAACCCGTTCGCATCCAGCAATTCTTCATCGCTTACAATTTTCGGTATGTATGTAAAGCATAGCGGACAAGGAATTTGGTCCTTTTCAACACTCACCCCGCATTTAGGACAGTAAGCCATTAATATGCACTCCTGTTGGTTTCGATTTTTATTTGTACGCCTTCTTTCACTAATTTCCTAAAAAACATTCTTTCTACCAGTCGGTCATTCGACAAATTACCAAAAGTAATATACATATCATCCTTGTAGCTTATTACTCCAGCTTTTATCTTGTTGCCGATACTTGGCGGAGGATAAAATTCAAAGCGCTCCACATGTTTTTCTAATTCTGTATCGAGTGATATTACTCCTAGATTGGAGATCGAGCTTGTGTATAAGTTTTCGCCAAACCTGGCGTGCACCATTGGAGAGATCCAATCTTTTACAAACAAAGGCAGCGCCCGCAGCAAAAAATTACGTTCGCCCCTCACACCGCGCGCAATTAATGTTTTTAACTGTTTATCATTTAGATATCGTTTTAGCTCTATACTAATCGTTTCAATGATATCCTCGAAACTATATGTACCAAGACGAGGATCTATCGTTACCGGAACACTTACAAAGAAATTTTTCAATGTATTCGTTTTAAAGAAATTACGTAAATTAACGGGAACATTTATTGTAATAGGCCTTCTTGTTTTCGTATTTTCCGCTTGAATATCAATCAATATTTCAGCATATAACGCCAGTAAATAGGTTGTGATACTTGTTTGGTATTTCTTTGCTATCTTCTTCAATTCCTGGATCTCCAGCTTACCAGTCGTAACGTGATACACGCCTCTTTTGTCCAATCTTAATGGTAGCTTATAGGCTCTGTCCAGAGTATCTTGCCATTTCGGAACCATTTTTTCATAATGCTGGAAAAATGCGTTATCAAAATTAAATCCATTAAGCTTTTCCCGTATACAAGGCAGGTCAACGCCTTCTTTTTTCAAATAGTTTCTTACCAACAGCTTTAAAAATTCTATTCCTCCAGTACCGTCGGTCAGCATATGGGACAGCTCTAGAGAAATTTTTTTATTATAGTAAAGCACTCTGTAAGGAAATGTGTTACGACCTCTGAAAAATAAATTGGAACAAGGATAATAATGCTCTTCAGATACAGTAGGAATAGTGGCTGTCTTTTCGAAGTAGTACCAAAATACGCCTCTTTTTACGATAACTTTGAAGGAAGATATCTCTTCCAATGTTTCCTCTAAAGCTTCTTGAAGAAATGCAGCATTGACAGATTTGTACATACTTACAGAAAGACGAAAGACAGTGGATACCCTGGAAGAAACAGTAGAAGCATAAAGCTTACCAGCACTATCTAGTTTGTACCAATCTGTTTCCATACTACTATCTCCTTCTTGTGCTCGGTTTCTTAGTTATAAATAAGATCAACTTAACCATAAAATTGTACTATATTCTACTTCATATTCTTTCAGTTATTTAGTTTACTCAAGCTTGAATGCTATTCTCCTCTCCCAGATTAAAACTGGCAGACATTAAAAAACTCGCTAACGGTGCTCTTCGTGGAAGAAACGATTTCCGATAACAAATAATATAAGTATGATACCTAATAGTAAAATACCGGTACCAACAGCAGAAAAGACAACTGCCGAAATGGCAATCTCCGTAACCTGAAGGATATGATACATCGCTATGCCTCCAAACGGAAAAATCAAGATAAGACCTGTGACAATGCCTGGAGCGTATTTCCGCTCTGCAATCATTGCAACAGCATGGGGCACGATTACATTTAGAAGCATAGCGCCAATCAAACCGATCTGAAGGTACTGAAAATATATATTAGATGGCCAGAGCAGATACAATGTACCAATAGAACATGCAAGTAATGTTATGACAGTTACAGCAAAATGGAATACCTTTGGTTCCACTGTCTTTTGATACTTGCTTGTCTTAGACCAAGCAGGCAAAAAGATAGCTTCCTCTATATTATGTAATGTAACTGCGATAAGGAAAAGCAGGACTTCCATATAAAAACCCCCCTCCCCTTCATTATCGCATATTAACCAAATCAGTTGTTTAACTTCCGAATATCAGCTAGTATCATTTGACTCTTCGGCATACTCGGCATGGCAGAATGACTATAGCTATAATCCTGCTTTGGAACATTATATTGCAGGCGGTTTGTAAGAAAGTCAATGCTAACTTCCATCACCTGTATCGTGACCCATTCTCCAGCACAGCGATGTCCCATGTCAAAGTCCCCGCCGCCCTGTGGGATAAAGTCAAATGGGCTTTCCTTCCAATCGAGGAATCGGTCTGGATTGAATAGATCCGGCTGCTCCCATAAATGCGGATCATGATTGTTACCATACAGATCCAGCAAGGTCATGGTACCTTCCTTGAATTGATAGCCTTCCCATTCGAAATCCTTTTTCACTTTTGCCATGGTTGCGGGGAAGAATGGATAGAAGCGGCGGGTTTCTTGTACGAACCTGCGGATACTGCCATCCCCCTTTTTCAGCCGTCCTCTTTCTCCCGGAAACTGATGCAGGGCAAGTGCAGCAAAAGTAATATAAATACTGATGGCGACTATAGGCCGCAGTATGTTCAGCACTTCTACAGCAACTATCTTTTCAGGAAGCAGCTTCCCATCACTATCCCGATGCTCGGAAAAAACGCGGAGTGCGCCTTCCTTAGTCGCATGCAGATTCCCTTTCCTTACCTGCTCAACAAGTCCGGCAATCCAGTTCTCCGCATCAGAACGGGAGGTTCGTCCTTTCCAGTGGGCGGGTCCTACGGCTGCTGGCGATTCGAATAGGTGTCGCATTTGATTTGTCCTTTTTTCCTCATCATCCAGCGGCACCCCTGCCCAATCACATGCGGCCTTCATCAGGATTTTCTGTGATTCTTTATATAACGTTATCTGATCGATTTTTTCCCATTGCTCGCTAGCCTTCTCCCATTCCGATTCCAACAATTTATCGAGCTGCTGCAGCTGAGCCTTAGACATGATGGACATGAACATCCCCTTGCGATTACGATGCTGTTCCCCATCCAGCGTCTGAACACCGCCTTCGCCAAATAGTGTTTTAACAAGCCGATTCGGAGCAGCTCCAGCACGAATGAACTTATCTGGGTCATAAAAGAGCGCTGCACCTTCTTTTCCACCAAGACAAATAGCCTTTTTTCCGAGCAATGTAGTCTCAAACACATTTGACTGAAAACTTTTTCTCCTATGCAGGATGAATTCATAGCCTTCTTTTAAAAAAGCTAGACTATGATCTAATCCTTCTTCCTTCGGCATGGACATATCATGTCACCCTTCCCTGTTTAGTTTGTCTATTTCCCTTGGATTGCAGGATGAAAACGAAAAGTACCTTGCTTATTTTCTCTAAGCAAGGTACTTCCTATGTATTAAAATGCTACATAAAGTGGGTGCTGATTCTCATCAAGGCAGTTCTCGATCCGTTCCAGGAAGTTTCCCCAGGTTACCATTTCCTTTACTTCTTCAAGCGGAAAATAGCCAACTTCCAGACTTTCTTCCGAAGGCGTACAAACACCGCCAATCGGTTTGCCTAGGAAAAGGGTATTGCAGATACTTTTTTCTGTATTTTGATAGACTCCGCAAAACCTGTTCACTTCTATATCGATTCCGCTTTCTTCCTTCACTTCCCGAATTGCTGCCTGTTCAAGTGATTCTCCTTCTTCCACTTGTCCTCCCGGCATCTCCCAGCCTCGTTTTGGTCCTTTAATCAGTAAAATATGTCCTTGGTCGTTCCGAACAATTGCTGCGGCGGAAACAATATGTTTTGGTGGCATCTTAAACTCCTCCTTCTTGTTTCTTTCCCTAGCAGGGACGACGGTTCCTGCTGCTATAAAGATTTTTTATGAGCATTTCTCCCATCTTCCGTTAATGGTAGAATCTAAAAAAAGGAGGCCATTCAATTGCCTGAGATCATTCTTCTTGGATTCGCTTTAGCTGCTACGCCAGGCCCTGATTTTTTGCTTATGACACGAAGCACCTTGTCGCATGGCAAAGGATTCGGGTTCATCACATTGCTCGGCAACCGCTGCGGCCTGCTCATTCACATCAGTTTTGCCTTACTCGGACTATCGATGATTCTGCAGGAATCTGTAATCCTGTTCACTAGCATCCGGCTGCTTGGGGCATGTTATTTGATTTATCTTGGCATCCAGAAAATCATTCATCTTTTACGCAGCAAAAAAAGCACGCATGATAGCGCAGCATTTACCATCACAAAAGTGCAGGCTTTCCGGATGGGGTTCCTAAGCAACTTCCTGAATCCAAAAGTCAGCTTATTCTTCCTGAGTATCTTCCCCCAATTCGCTAGTACCGACCAGCTGCAAAACCCATTTCTGCTTATCATCTGCTTCCTGCTTGGCAACAGTGCGTGGTACGTTGGGACATTGCTGCTTGTCGGCATGAAACAAATCCGTATGATTGTCGTCAAATTTCAATCTTACTTGGATGTAGTGTTTGGCTTTGTCTTCCTCATCTATGGCGGAAAAATCGTCTGGGAAGATGTGCTGCGCAAAATCACCTTTTCTCCCCGCCTGTATTAAAAGAAGCCCTGCCAAATGGCAGGGCTTCTTCGTTTATTGTTTCTTAAATTTAGCAAGTGCATCAGCCAATGCAGTATTTGCGAAGCTATCATCTTGCTGATTCTTCTTCAGATACTTCTGTACATCACGCTTACTCGCTTTATTGGTTTTCTCTTTCTTGCGGCGTTCGTTGAACGTACTCAGCTTTTCACGATGTCCGCATTTGCAGAAGAAAATCTGACCTTCCCCTTCACCGCGCAGTTCCAAACGTTTATGACAGTTCGGGCAGCGTGCATTCGTCGTTTTGGCGATATTTTTCTTATGCCCGCATTCCCGGTCCTGACAAACGAGCATACGACCACGTTTGCCATTGACTTCAAGCATCAGTTTCCCGCAATCCGGACACTGTGTGCCCGTCATATTATCGTGCTTATACTTATGCTCGCTGTTCTTGATTTCGGCAACGACTTCTTTCGCATACTGCTTCATTTCAGAAATGTATTGCTGCTGGTTCAGCTTCCCTTCCGCGATGGCACTTAGCTTCATTTCCCATTCTGCAGTCAATGCTGGTGATTTCAAGTCTTCCGGTACAAGCTCAAGCAGCTGTCGGCCTTTGGAAGTCATTTTCAGATACTTGCCTTGTTTCTCGATATAGAATGTATTGAACAGTTTATCAATGATATCAGCACGTGTCGCAACTGTGCCAAGTCCGCCAGTCTGGCCGATCGTTTTGATAAGATCCTTGTTCTCACCAGCCATGAAACGGACCGGATTTTCCATCGCATGAAGCAAGGTGCCTTCTGTGAATCGTTCCGGCGGTTTCGTCTCGCCCGTCGTCATCCGATACGCAAGCGACCACTCCTCGCCTTTTTCGACGTTCGGCAACGTTTGATCGTCATCTGCTTCCTCGTCATCAAAGTTGTTCGCATAGACTTCCTTCCAGCCTTGCTTTTGTACGATTTTACCTTTGGCAGTGAATGTTTCTCCAGCTGCCTCAACAGTCAATGTTGTCTGTTCATATTCAAACGGCGGGAACAGGACAGCGAAGAAACGCTTGATGACCAAATCATAGATTTTCCGTTCCTTATCGGAAAGGTCAGCACCATACGCATTCTGATCTGTTGGAATGATTGCGTGGTGATCAGATACCTTCTTGTCGTCAACAAATGCTTTTGTCGCTTTAATTGGTGCGTTCGTAATTTTCGTTGCCAGACGGCCGTAGCTTCCTACACCTGCAGCTTTAACCCGATCCTTCAGCGTAGGAACGATATCAGAAGAAAGATAACGTGAGTCCGTACGCGGATATGTGAGAAGCTTATGACGCTCATACAGCTGCTGCATGATATTGAGTGTTTCTTTACCGCCAAACCCAAACAGACGGTTCGCATCGCGCTGAAGTTCAGTCAGATCATACAATTGTGGAGCATAGCTCTTCTTCAGCTTCTTCTCCACTTCCTTCACTGTAGCCTTGACCTGATTCAGCTTCTGAAGCACCTGCTCTGCCTTATCTTTAGAGAACGTCCGTGTACTGTTATGCTTCTGATCCTTCCAGACGAGGCGCAAGCCTTTCTGAGTCTTTGCTTCGATGCCATAGAATGTCTCTGGCTTGAAGTTCTTTATCTCTTCTTCCCGGTGATGGATCATCGCCAAAGTCGGCGTCTGCACGCGTCCACTGGACAGCTGTGCGTTGAATTTCGTCGTCAATGCACGTGTTGCATTCAGACCGACATACCAATCAGCCTCAGAGCGGGCTACCGCTGCTTTATAGAGGTTCTCGAACTGCTTGCCGCTTTTCAGGTTTTTAAAACCGTCCTTGATCGCCTTATCCGTAACCGAGGATATCCACAACCGTTTCACAGGCTTGTTCACACGAGCTTTCTCTAGGATCCAGCGTGCAACAAGCTCCCCTTCACGCCCGGCATCAGTAGCAATGACAATATCACTGACGTCGCTTCTGTTCAATTGCGTTTTTACTGTGCTGAACTGCCTGCCAGTCTGCTTGATCACAACAAGCTTCAGCTTATCCGGCAGCATCGGCAAGTCCTCTATTTTCCAAGTTTTATATTTATCGTCATATGTCTCCGGGTCCGCCAATGTCACTAAATGACCAAGCGCCCACGTTACAATATAGTCTTTTCCTTCCATATAGCTGTTCGTCTTCTTCGTACAGCCAAGAACACGCGCTATATCGCGGCCGACAGATGGCTTCTCTGCCAGTACAACCGTTTTACCCATGAAAACATCCTTTCTCGAATCACTTCCTATAGTGTAGCACATGGCGGCTTTTTTCGGGAGCAAGCGGCATAGCAAAGGCAGTGCCAGCGCACTGCCTTTCCCTTTACTTATCCAATCGGATGATCCAACCTCTGCTTATCGAGAAACTTGACAATCTGTTCAAAGACTAACAGTTCATTTTCTTTCTTAGAGAAGCCATGCCCTTCATCCTCAAGCAGCAAATACTCTACTTCCACTCCTTTATCCCGTAATGCGTTTACGATTTTATCCGACTCTGCTTGTACGACACGCGGATCATTCGCTCCTTGTACAACCATCATCGGTTTTATCATATTTTCTAAATATGTAATTGGCGAATCCTCGATGAACTTCGCTTTATCTCGGTCCGGATTTCCTACGAATTGATCCATCATTTGCTTCCAATGATCCGGCACAGAATGATAAAAAGTGAACAAGTCACATGGTCCGAAAATGTCGACAAATGCCCGGAACAAATCACTATGCCTTCCATGCAAGAGCAAGGTCATGTAGCCGCCATAGCTGCCTCCGACACAATAAAGTGTTTCTGGTGTGGCATACCCTTGATCAAACAGCCATTCGGCACCTTTTACACAATCTAAGCGTGGACCGTAACCCCAATCCCTTTCCACCATTTTCATAAAGTCTGACCCATAACCGGCGCTGCCGCGGAAGTTCGGAGCAAAGACGGAATAGCCATTTGCCAGCCAATATTGGAAATAAGCACGGAAAGCTTTCGTTTCCAAACTTTGCGGTCCACCGTGCGGCCAGAAAATTGTAGCCCGGTTACTGACTTCATCAGAAGCTTTGAACCACAAAGCTTCGATTTGTAAGCCATCAAATGATGAATATGTAATCGTTTCGGCTTCGACAAGCATCTCTTCCGGCACGCCCGGCACGCGATTCGTGACAATTGGCTCCCACTCTGAACCAGTAAACGTAAAAATTTGCATCGGTGAAGTGGAAGTAGAGCCAAGAACATAAAGCGCACCGCTTGCAGCAATCTTCAAGCTTAGAATCATATCAAATGGCGTAACTACTTCCCTCCAACCTTTATCCGCAATTGTAAGACGATAAAGCCTCGCAATCGCGCCTTCCAAAGTCCTAACATATAAACAATGATTAGCAGCATCATAATCCAGTTCATCCATCGAAGCATTAGGAAGTTTTTTTATAATAGTAGTCAATTGCTCATCTAAATCGTAAGCGGCCAAATAATGATGATCTTCATGCAAGTTTGTCAGGTAATACACTTTTCTGCCTGCTACAACGGCTTGGCGCATTTCCTGTATTTCTTCCGGTTCAGATGAGAGCACATGTGTCTTGTCTCCGTCCAAAGCTTCGATCAAGCTATGCGTGTTGCTGAATTTTTTCACATAAGCAATGATATAACCGTCTTCGCTAACAGATTCAATTGTCGTTAATGCATCTTCTCCAACAACAAGCAGTTCTTCCTCACCTGTCATTACATTTCGCCTAAAACTATTGAAGTATTCAGGATTACCCTGACTCGTTGCATAGTATAGATATTCACCATCATCGGACAGATGTGAAATGAATTGCTTCGTCTCCTGTTCTGCAGGAATTAAAGATTTAGCCTGGCCTCCTGCTGGAGAAATGACTTTGATTTTGTAATTCTCATCTCCGTCTACGTCGCTGGTAATTAGCGTATATCTGCCTTTTGGATCACCATGAACACTCCCGATAGACTGATTTTCGAACGTGAGCTGGCTGGGGAAACCGACTGGAAGTGCTTTGCTCCACAAATTCATCTTACCGCTTAAATTGGATACAAACAGAAGTTTATCCTCGTTACTTGTTACAGCGAATTTCCCAAGTGTCAAGGTTTGCAGGAATTGCCTTGCCGCTGGTTTTGGAAAATCAATCATATGCTCATCCCTTCCTTTTTATGTAAGTATAGCAAACACCTCATAATAAAATCAGACTTTATTACAAAATTTTGAACATTGACTTACACTCTTATTTCCCGTAAGCTTAAGGCATGCGTGACATTTTTGATCATGGAGGAAAAGGTATACATGATAACGGTAAATAATGTAGGTCTACAATATGGCGACAAAAAGCTATTTGAAGAAGTTAATATAAAGTTCACCCCTGGAAACTGCTATGGGGTTATAGGTGCAAACGGTGCCGGAAAATCCACTTTCTTGAAAGTACTTTCTGGTGATATTGAGCCGCAGGTAGGTAACGTAGCGATTGGTGATGGAGAGCGTCTAGCCTTCCTGAAACAGAACCACTTCGGATATGAAGAGCATGAAGTTCTGCAAACGGTCATGATGGGTCATGAGCGTCTATTCAAAATCATCGAAGAAAAAGATGCGCTTTATGCAAAAGCAGACTTCTCTGAAGCAGACGGCATGCGTGCCGCTGAACTTGAAGGTGAATTCGCAGAGCTTAACGGTTGGGAAGCAGAATCTGATGCCGCTGTTCTATTAAAAGGCTTAGGTATTTCTGAAAACTTGCATGATAAAAAAATGGCTGAACTGACTGGTTCCGAGAAAGTGAAAGTGCTCCTTGCACAAGCCTTGTTCGGCAACCCTGATGTTTTGCTTCTGGATGAGCCTACCAACGGACTTGATTTGCAGGCGATCCAATGGCTGGAAGAATTCTTGATCAATTTCGATAACACAGTTATCGTCGTATCCCACGACCGTCACTTCTTAAATAAGATTTGTACGCATATCGCGGATGTTGACTTTGGTAAAATCCAGCTTTATGTGGGTAACTATGACTTCTGGTATGAATCCAGCCAGTTAGCTACACAAATGGCACAGGATGAGAACAAGAAAAAAGAAGAGAAAATCAAGGAATTACAAGCCTTCGTCGCGCGATTCAGTGCGAATGCTTCGAAATCCAAGCAAGCGACTTCCCGTAAGAAGATGCTTGATAACATCACATTGGAAGACATCAAGCCTTCTTCCCGCCGCTATCCGTATGTAGGATTCCAGCAAGAGCGCGAAATCGGTAATGATGTACTTACTGTCAAAGGCATTTCGAAGACAATCGACGGTGTCAAAGTACTCGATAACGTCAGCTTCACAATCGGCCGTGAAGACAAACTTGCCCTTGTCGGCCGCGATGAGATCGCGAAAACAACACTATTGAAAATCATCATGGGTGAAATGGAGCCTGACGCTGGTGAGTACAAGTGGGGTATCACTACTTCCCAATCGTACTTCCCGAAAGACAACTCCAAATACTTTGATGGTGTGAATTTGACTTTGGTGGAATGGCTTCGTCAGTACTCTCCTGAGGACCAGACAGAGACGTTCCTTCGCGGATTCCTTGGACGTATGCTATTCAGCGGGGAAGATGCACTGAAAGAAGCGAACGTGCTTTCCGGAGGAGAAAAAGTACGCTGTATGCTATCGAAGATGATGCTCAGCAAATCGAATGTATTGGTAATGGATGAACCGACGAACCACTTGGATCTTGAATCCATCCAGTCCTTGAACGAAGGATTGATCAAATTCAAAGGTGTTCTTCTCTTCACTTCCCATGACCAACAGTTTGTGAACAGTATAGCGAACCGTCTGATCGAGATCACTCCAGCTGGTATCGTAGATAAAGAAATGACGTATGATGAATATGTTTCTGACAAAAAGCTGCAGAAAGAAATTGCGGCAATGTACAGCTAATCTATCAAGCTCCAAGGCTTTCCGCTTTGGAGCTTATTTCTTAGGAGGCAATCATGTCTTATACAAGTAATATCGAGACGCCTTTAGGTAATGTACAGATTACAGCAACAGATCAACTCATAACAAGCATCCTATTCGGTGAACAGCTGCCTGCTAACGAAAACATGCTGACAAAACTGGCTCAAACTCAGCTGCAGGCTTATTTTAACGGTGAACTTACCAATTTCCAGCTGCCACTGGCGATGAACGGAACTTCGTTTCAGCAGCGTGTGTGGGAACAGGTCAATCAAATACCATATGGCAGTTCCGCTTTTTATAGCACAATTGCCGAAGATGCAGGTAATGGACGAGCCGTTCGGGCAGCAGCCAGTGCGGTCGGGCGAAACACATTCGCCATCGTCATCCCCTGCCATCGGGTTGTCGGCAGGAGCAGGATTGTAACAGGTTACCGCTGGGAGCCGTGGCGTAAGAACTGGCTGTTGGAATTCGAACAACAAAGGAGCAGATGAAAGATGAAAGTACTTGTGACAGGAGCTGCCGGTCATATTGGCAAGAATTTAGTCAAGGCTATCCACGATCAATATGATCTAGTGATGACCGATATTAAACAAGACGAAGACTTAAATCAATTCGGTACATTTAAACAAGCTGATCTTGCTGTAGCAGAAGAAGTCGAACAGCTGGCAGAAGGTGTGGATGCAATCGTCCATTTGGGCGGGATTGCAACAGAAAGCACATACGAGAAGATTAACCGAAACAACTTCAATGGAACCTACCATGTATATGAAGCAGCCCGGAAACATGGTATCAAACGCATCGTTTTCGCCAGCAGCAACCACGCTGTCGGCTTCCATCCGATCAATCAATCGATCGGACCAGATGCCCCTCACCTGCCTGATACATACTACGGTTCCAGCAAAGCATTCGGAGAGAACCTGGCGAATATGTATCACAAAAAGCATGGCATTGAAACGGCCAGCCTGCGCATCGGCAGCTATTTGGAGAAACCCGCGGAGCATCGCAACCTGAATACATGGATCAGTGTCCGGGATATGAATCAGCTGATTGTCTGCTGTCTGGAGGCGGACCAAATCGGCACGAGTGTCTTTTATGGCGTGTCTTCCTTGCATAATGACTACTTTGATAATCGAGATGCAGCCAAAATCGGCTATGATCCCGACGACAATCCTGAGGATTACAGGGAAGAAATAGAAAATGTGAAGATGGAAAATGTGACTGACTTTGTTGGCGGTATATTTACCAACTTCGGAAGATGATTCGAACTATCCTATCCGGCCAGTCTGGATGGATAGTTCTTTTTTACATAGATAGTAAAGGAATCTCGCAATCTGCCGCGAAATCCTTACAGGAATGAAATAAAACATAGTAAAGGATGAACTTACATGGTACAAGGAATCAATTCTTATATTGTGACAAACGGCAATGGACAAGAAGCAGTCAAATTATATGAGGAGGCCTTAGGGGCTCAAGTACTGCATATACAAACTTTTGGTGAGATGCCGGAGGATCCTAACCACCCAATTCCGGCTGAAGCAAAGGATCGCGTTTTGCATGCGCATTTAAAAGTGGGCGGCAACGACTTGATGCTATCTGATACATTCCCAGGTCAGCCGCTCGAGTTAGGGGACCAAGTAGGAATTGCCGTTATTATCAGCACTCCGGAAGAAACAAAGGATGTATTTGAGAAGCTGTCAAGCGGCGGCCAAATCATTATGGAACTGCAGCAGACCTTCTGGAGTCCTTTATATGGGCAGGTCAAAGATAAGTTCGGTGTAACATGGCAGGTATCTACTGCAAATGAGGCGCAATAGAAGATTGGCAAGGTATAAAGCGTAGCTATAGCTCCCGCCTAAGCGGGAGCTTATTTTTAACAAAAAACGTACAGAAAACAAGAAGTTCTCTGCACGCTCAACAATCTTACCATATCTATTTTTTTATATTTCCTGATAGCTTTAACGCTTCCTTCAGCTGATTGAATGATCCGCCTTTACCATACATCAATACGCCGCCGCGATAGATTTTAGCAGCAATCCAAGCAATCAGCGTAATGGTTGCTACAAGGATTGCGATGGAAAGGGCTATTTCCCAGGCAGGAACGCCAAGCATTCCAATACGTAAAAACATAATCATCGGTGTGAAGAATGGAATGTAGGATGTCACGACTATGAGTGGTGAATCGGGTGAGCTAAGTCCATAGATAGATAGAAAGAATGCTCCCATCACCAAGAAGATAACTGGACTTACAAGCTGCTGGACATCCTCCATTCTGCTTACAACCGATCCGAGCCCTGCACAAATTGTGGCATATAAGAAGTAGCCTAGGATAAAGAAAATCAACGCAAAGGTTAATGTGACCGGCGATGCATCAGCGATACCAATAAAATCGAAGAAGCCTCCGCCCAGTTCTTCCCCGCGGATCTGCACCATTGCATACACTGCTACCGTGATTAAAGCGACTTGTGTAAGTCCTACCATTCCTATCGCCAGAATCTTGGCGAACATTTGGCCGACCGGCGAAGAGCTGGAGATCAATATTTCCATCACTCTTGATGATTTCTCATTGGTGATATCCGTTGCGATCATCATGCCGTAAACAATCACACTCATATATAGAGCAAAAACTAAAATATAAACAAGTCCATATGATCCTGCCAATTCTTCTTCCGTTTTTGCATTATCATCAAGGGCATCCCGCTGGAAAGACACTGGTGCATATATATCCTGCATCGTCGCTTCGTCAACGCCTGCCTGAGAAGCTGCTTGGGCAACTTTGATTTGCTGCAGCTGTGCTTCTATTGTTTCACTGGTACTGTTCGTGAGCTGCATACTGTAAAAAGCGGCTTCTGGCAAGCTTTGTTCAGACTGACTTAAAACGAGCAGTCCTTCATATTCCTCATTCTCTACTGCATCTTTCGCTTCTTCTTCGCTTCCATTGAATAATTCTGGCTGATATTCTTCTGCACTGGCATGTAATGCTTCATAGGTCTGCTGATTTTCTGTTTCATCTATAACAGCTACGACCGGTTCTTCAGAATCGCCGGTAAAACGGTCGATAATATCCGGCACATAAAAGATTCCGCAGATAACAAGTAAAAATATCGCACTCGAAATGACATAACCTTTTGTTTTTACTCGAGAGAGATAGGTATGCGAAAACACCGTCCAAAACTTACGCATAAGACTCACCTGCCTTTTCAATGAAGATATCGTTCAGCGTTGGTTCTTCCACTTCAAATTTGCTGACAAATCCTTTCTCGGTCAGCTGCTTCCATACAGAAACGGCATCTTCTGATGATGCAATCTGAAGTCGGCATCCCTGCTGCGTCTGATGGTACTTCACCACACCTGATGCTTCTTTTAAAAAGGTTAAGTCATAGTCTGCTGATATGGTAATGTTCTTCTTGCGGAAGGATCGCTTTATTTCGATTAAGTCGCCCTCTACGACCGGCTTTCCGTGCTTCATAATACAAAGAAAACGACATAGTTCTTCTACATGCTCCATGCGGTGAGACGAGAAGATGATTGATGTTCCATTATTTTTCAGGTCCATTACGGCTTGCTTCAGCATTTCCACATTAACTGGATCCAGTCCTGAGAATGGTTCATCCAATATCAATAGGCGAGGATTGTGCAATACAGCGGATATGAATTGTATTTTCTGCTGGTTTCCTTTAGAGAGCTCTTCCACTTTCTTGTTTTCATATTCTGTTATATTAAATCGATCAAGCCAGTTCTTTATTGCTTTCACACTGTCTGCCTTTGCCATCCCCCTAAGCTTGGCTAGATACACGAGCTGATCCTTTACGGTAAGCTTTGGATAAAGTCCGCGTTCCTCCGGAAGGTAGCCAATTTCATCACTCTGGTCATACGTAATCTTTTTACCACGCCAGAATATCTCTCCTTCTGAATTCTCCAATAAGTTAAGAATCATACGGAAAGTAGTCGTTTTACCAGCACCGTTAGCTCCTAGGAATCCAAAAATTTCTCCTTCTGGTATCGACAATGTCAGCTGGTCGACAGCAGTATGCTTGCCGAACCTCTTCGTCACATCTTTTAGTTCAAGCACTAGCACCATCCTTTCTTTTTCCTCTTAATGAATCTACGGATGGTTGCCGGAAATGTTTCACTGTATTATAAGTTTGAACTAAGCGTTTCGGGCTGGGGACAGACAGACCTTTCTCCTCTTAAACAAAAAAAGCGCAGAGAAAACATGATTTCCCTGCACTCCAACTATAACGAAAACAAATCATTTACACTTGCTTCCTTGATCTAATCAACTCTTCCACTTGCTGTCTGTCTCCTTGATGCAATGCATCGACAATCTTACTTCCGACCACTACTCCATCACAATATTGGCTCAGTTCCTTCACATGCGCTGGTGTAGAAACTCCGAAACCAGCCAGTACTGGTGCGTTGCTGATTTTTTTCAGCTCCTGCAGATGTGTTCCCAGCTGATCGACGAATGTCGCTCTCTCCCCTGTGGTACCTGAAACTGTCACGGCATAAAGAAAGCCTTCAGCGCGCTCAGCGAGTGCCCGGATCCTTTCTGGTGTACTGGTCAAAGCGACCAAACGGATCAGAGCTATTTCATGCTTTTGAAGGGCTTCGACAACAAGTCCTTCCTCTTCAAGCGGCAGATCAGGCAGGATAAGACCAGATATCCCTGCTGCAGCACAGGCTGACGCGAAGTCTTCCACACCAAAGGCGAAGACTGGATTCAAGTACGTCATGATAACAAGCGGCACATGGCAGCTGGCTTTTTCCTTAGCAACCTCATCGAGTACTGCACGGACAGTCGTGCCTGCCTCCAATGCGCGAATTCCAGCTGCCTGGATAGTTGGCCCGTCTGCGACTGGATCTGAAAAAGGAAGACCAAGCTCGATTGCTGTTGCACCACTATCAGCAAGAAATTGAATGCGTTCATTCAAACTGTCCAAGCCGCCATCACCAGCCATTATATATGGTACGAAAGCTTTTTCCCCAGCTTGTGATACCGTTTGAAATGCATTATCCAGCATAGCTTTACTCATACAGATCTCCTCCTGTTTCATGCGCTTCCCTGATTGTGTTTACATCCTTATCCCCGCGTCCGGACAAACAGACAACAAGCACATCCTCTCCACCCATCACTGGCGCCAGCTTTTTACAGTATGCGACTGCATGCGCGCTTTCCAGTGCTGGTATGATTCCTTCTGTTCTGGATAGAAGTCGCACAGCCTCTAGCGCTTCTTCGTCGGTAACAGCATCGTACGTAACTCGACCAGCATCTTTTAAATAGCTATGCTCCGGACCGACGCCTGGATAATCCAATCCGGCCGAAATGGAGTGAGGCTCCTGTACCTGACCGTCTTCATTTTGAAGCAAATAGGATAATGATCCATGCAGAATTCCCGCTTTCCCCTCTGTAAGAGAGGCTGCATGCTTACCTGTTGGTAGCCCCATACCTCCTGCTTCCACACCGTACATTTTAACACCGCGATCATCCACGAACGGATAGAACATGCCAATTGCGTTACTTCCTCCTCCAACGCAGGCAACAATTGCTTCCGGCAGCTTGCCTTCTGCCTCGATGATCTGCTTGCGGGTTTCATCGCCGATAATCCGCTGGAAATCACGGACGATTTGCGGGAATGGATGCGGGCCGGCAGCTGTACCGAAAATATAATGTGTATCTTCTACATTCGCCGTCCAATAGCGCATCGCTTCGTTTACTGCATCCTTCAAGGTGCCGTTACCCTGATCGACGGATACGACTTGAGCGCCTAAGAGCTCCATCCGGTATACGTTCAATGCTTGTCGTCTGACGTCTTCTTTTCCCATGAAGATGATGCATTCCAATCCTAGCAACGCACTGACTGTCGCAGTGGCAACACCATGCTGGCCAGCGCCTGTTTCCGCCACAACCTTTTTCTTGCCCATCCGCTGTGTGAGCAACGCCTGCCCGATTGTGTTGTTGATTTTATGTGCCCCTGTATGGTTAAGGTCTTCTCTTTTCAAATAGATCCTCGGTCCGCCAAGAGTTGCTGTTAAGCGTTCTGCAAAATAAAGCGGGGTCTCCCGTCCGATATACTGTTTCAAGTAATAGCGCATCTCTTCTTGGAAGGCAGGATCTCCCTTCGCTTCCTTGAATGCTTCTTCTAGTTCCAAGATGGCTGGCATGAGTGTTTCTGGTACAAATCGGCCGCCAAAGCTTCCATAATGCCCGGTTTCTGTCGGATATGTTGCCATGTTTTTCACTGTCCTCTCTTTGCCGCTGTAATGAATTGTTTTATTTTAATCGGATCCTTTTGTCCATCTGTCTCCACGCCGCTGCTGACGTCGACCCCAGCAGGACTCACTTCCTCAATCGCCTGCTGTACATTGCCAGCATGCAATCCGCCTGCAAGAAAGAGCCTTTCCCTCGGAATTGTTTCTGAGCTTGCCAGCGACCAGTCGAATGTGGTGCCGTTCCCTCCCCTATATGCTTCAGCCGGACTATCCAGCAGATAATAATCACATGGGTAATCAGCCAGCTGCTTCAGGTCATCCTCTGAACCTACCGAAAAAGCTTTAATGACAGGCTTGCGGATAGCTTTAATGTAGTCTGGTGTTTCGTCGCCATGCAGCTGAATATAATCCAGTTCTGCCGTCTCGGCTATGACCAGCAAACTCTCGATCGGCTCATTGACAAATACACCTACTTTTTTCACATGATCTGGAAGCTTTTTCCCGATGCCGGCAGCTTGCTCAGGTGACACTCTCCGTCTGCTGTCCGCAAAAACGAATCCGATCATATCAGCTCCTGCAACCACCGCTGTCTGCCCAGCCTCCACAGACTGAATGCCGCAAATCTTGACGATCATGACTGCTCCGCTCCAACCGGAACTTGGAGTGTCTCCAGTACTGCTGCTATATCGTCAGCTCGCATAAGTGTTTCCCCAACAAGGATTCCCCTTGCCCCTGCTTTTGCTGCACGAGATGCATCAGCTGATACCGTTATGCCGCTTTCGCTGATAACAAGAATATTTGAGGACTCAATTCTCTCTATCAATCTTTCTGTTACACCCAAATCCACCTCGAAGGTTTTTAGATTTCGATTATTGATGCCGATGATATTGGCACCAAGCTTCTGCGCTTGCTCTAATTCTTCTTCATTGTGCACCTCTACCAGCACATCCATCTCTTTGGATTTTGCATACTGATAGAGAGCGTGCAATCGCTCTTCTTCCAATGCCGCTACAATCAATAGAATTACATCAGCACCATAATCAGCTGCTCGGTCTATCTGAATTTCATCAAGGATGAAATCTTTATTCAATATCGGTACTTCCACTGCCTCCCGGACAGCTGCCAAATCATCCATCGTGCCTTTGAAAAACGGTGTATCAGTCAACACTGAAATTGCACCCGCTCCTGCGGCTTCGTAAATCTTTGCCTGGTCCGCAGGTACAACATCGGGATTGATCATTCCTTTGGAAGGTGAAGCACGCTTGATTTCTGCGATAATCTGCAGCTGTTTCTGTTCTTTGAATCGTTCATATAACGATATCGGCTTGCGCTGCGCTGCTGTCGGTCGATATGTTTGCTTCATTGTACTAATTTCCGTTCGCTTCTCTTCTAGTATCCTTGCTAAGAATGTCATGATCTCACTTCCCTTTGTTTATAATCGATCAAGTATTGCAGTTTCTGTCTAGCAGCTCCGCTATCAATGCTTTCCTTAGCAAGCTCGATGCCTTCCTGTATAGAAGCCACTTTTCCATTCGCAAATATGCCAAGTCCTGCATTCAAAACCACTGTGTCCCGATGGACACCTTTCTCCCCATTCAACACACGCAGCAGAATGTCTGCATTCTCAGCTGCATCACCGCCCTTGATTGCTTCAAGCGGATAAACCGGCAGGCCAACCTCATCCGGATGAAGAGTGAAAGCTGTCTGTTTACCGTCCTCCAGCAGGACAAGATGGTTCTCTCCTGCAAGTGATGCTTCATCCATATATCCTGCTCCATTAATGACAATCGCTCTTTTGCGTCCCAGCTTATGGAGCGCTTCGGCCATCATCCCAAGCATATCGCGGCGATAGATGCCGAGCAGCTGTGAATCAAGCTGGACCGGATTCGTCAATGGCCCGATTAAATTAAAGATCGTAGGAATTCGCAGTACTTTGCGCAGCTGCATCACCTGCTTCAGACCTGGATGAACATGAGGCGCGAATAAAAAGGCGATACCATTCTCCTCAAGCAGATGCGTCATCTCCTCTGCCGGCAAATACAATGGGATCCCCAGCTTCTCCAGTACATCCGCACTTCCGGTTCTGCTTGATATGCTGCGATTCCCATGTTTGGCAATCGTAATACCCGCTCCAGCAATGACAAAGGCTGCAGTCGTACTAATGTTGAAGCTTTGCGATCCATCGCCTCCGGTACCGCAGTTATCCATCACATTTGCTGCCTGAAGGGGAATTGTCTGCGCTTTTTCCCGAATTGCAGCCACCATACCAGCTACTTCATCCGCTGTTTCCCCTCGGGTTTGCAGCATCGAAAGAAATGCACCTGCCACAGCATCAGGCATACTGCCATCCAGCAATTCCCGGGATGCCTGCAGCGTTTCTGCATATGTCAAAGCCTGTGTATTCGTAAGCTTAGCCAATAATGGTTCCATTACTTTCCCCTTCTTTCATGGTTAGGATATAATGCTTCACGATCTCCTTACCTGCTTCTGTTCCGATTGATTCCGG
The DNA here is from genome assembly GCF_002272135.1 of Virgibacillus sp. 7505. Classification (GTDB taxonomy): domain Bacteria; phylum Bacillota; class Bacilli; order Bacillales; family Amphibacillaceae; genus Terribacillus. The sequence continues at coordinate 203,460 of NZ_NPBF01000004.1, forward strand.
GTGGAACTGCAGTCCGTAAACCGGATAGCGGATATGCTGGACAGCCATGATTTCCTCGTCATCCTCTGAATAAGCGGTAACTTTCAATTCATTCGGAATATTGTGCTTATCGATGACTAGAGAATGATAGCGCATGATCGGCAAATCCTTAACTATCCCTTCGATTGCAGGTTCTCCCTCATATCGAAGCGTCGATGTCTTGCCATGCTTGATTTGCCCTGCACGGATAATGTCCGCACCGAAGGCTGTACCGATTGCCTGGTGACCAAGACATATGCCGAGTATCGGAATTTTTCCTGTAAAGTGGCGGATTGCATCGACACATATTCCTGCATCTTCCGGTCTGCCCGGACCAGGTGAGACGATGATTGCCTCGGGTTTCAATGTTTCGATGTCCTGGATGGAGATTGCATCGTTACGTACAACCTTGACTTGTTCCCCAAGCTCCGCTGTGTATTGGAAAAGATTATACGTAAAAGAATCATAATTATCGATCAGCAGTATCATGTAATCCGACCTCCGTTAAAGATTTCGCTTTATGCAGCGTCTCGTGATATTCTGTCTCGGGGTCGGAATCATACACTAGTCCGGCTCCCGCCTGTACATACGCCTTGTTGTCTTTTATGATCATCGTTCGAATAGCCAGCGCCAGATCGAGATCGCCATTCATATTTATATAGCCTACCGCCCCGGCATAGAGCCCTCTTTTTTTCTTTTCAAAATGATTGATCAATTCCATTGCCCTAATCTTAGGAGCACCTGATACGGTTCCAGCAGGAAGTGCTGCAACCAATGCGTCCAATCCAGTCATATTATCTGCTAGTTCTCCTTGTACTTCAGAGACGATGTGCATGATATGCTGGTACTTTTCCACCGTCATATACTTTGTCAGCTCGACGGTGCCGACCTTACACACACGTCCCAGATCATTGCGGCTTAAGTCGACAAGCATCCGATGCTCTGCCAATTCCTTTTCATCGGCCAGCAGTTCAGTCGTCAGCTGTTCATCTTGCTCTGTCGTTTTACCACGGGGCCTTGACCCAGCAATCGGGTTAGCTGTCACTTTATTGCCGCTAGCTTTGATCAAGCTTTCAGGGGAAGCACCGAGTACGGTATAGTCCTCAAAATCGAGGAAGAACATATACGGCGAAGGATTGCTAGCCCGAAGCTTTCGGTAAAAGCTGAAAGCATCTCCATGGAAGTCTGCTGTCAATCGCTGCGAAAGCACTATCTGGAATACATCACCGGCTTTGATGTACGCCTTGGCATCTTCCACCATCTGCATAAATGTTGCTTGATCCGTCTCAGGCTGGAAATAGACTGGCTTCAATACTGCATCGGGTATGTTCTTGAAGGTTGTAATCTCTCGCTCCATAACCTCCAAACGAGCCTGGAGCATATCCGCCGACCGGTTTCTCGCGCCATCAATAGCCAGTAAAGTGATCTGCTGATGCTTATGGTCATAAATGATGATATCCTCATAAAACATAAAATGAACTTCCGGCATACCAATCGGATCCTCTGGCACTTCTCCAATCACTTCGTATTGCCGGATCGAATCATATGCCATATATCCGACAGCACCGCCATAGAAAGGAAACTCAAGCGGCAGCTCCATTCCGCTTATCTGTTTCTTCAGAACCTCTAACGGTTTATCTGCCAGCTTCTCTTCCTGTCCTGAAGACTTCAGCGTTGTATCCTGTCCCTGCCCAATCAATTCTTTATAAGGATTAGCTCCAATGATGGAATAGCGACCCTTTCCTGTATGGTGTACCGAACTTTCCAGCAAAAACTTCTTTTCTCCTGCCAGCCGTTTATAAATTACGACAGGTGTGAGTGTATCTCCGTTCAATTGCTTCTTCTGAAATCGAACACTATCCGTAACCGTCATCTTTTTCGCTCCCTTTTCTTTGAAATAAAAAAACCGTCCCCTATGCACATGATTGGTTCATGTGCATAGGGGACGGTTTTACACCGCGGTGCCACCTCTATTGAAAGCTCTTTTGCTTTCCTCTCATTCGGATACGAAAGCTTTAGCCTTGATATCCTATCCCGGTAACGGGGGAAGCCGGATTCCCCTACTATGTTTCAAGGAATCTCTCTGAAGTCCATTCCATGCTGCCGATTTGACCTGGATCTCACCACACCAGGCTCTCTGTGCAAATCAAGCAGCATGTACTCCTCTTCATCAACGAGTTATGTGTATAAAAAAAGGGCAATCTCTCCAATAAAGGACGAGATTACCCGTGGTACCACCTTTGTTAGCTAACGAACTAGCTCACTTTGCTCCTGCTATCGGGGGAGTTGCCGCCACAGCCTACTGGTCATTTCAGCTATGGTGCTCGGAAGTCCATTCACGTATGTGTCACACCGGTTTCCACCATCCACCGGCTCTCTGAAGTGACCACATAAGCTACTACTCTTCGTCTTCGCTCACGTATCAGATATGTTGGATTCATTGTATTACCCTTGTTTTCATTTGTCAAGGGCAATTTACTCTGCATCCAGTAAATCAGGCTTGCCATTCTCTCCGAAAACAAGTTCTTTTCGCGGCAGATGCTGTTTTGTTTCTTTTTCAATTTGTTTTATTTGATGTCTGTCGCGAGGTGTCACAAAGGCTACCGTTAAGCCCGTACTGCCTGCCCTGCCTGTACGGCCGATGCGGTGGATATAGCTTTCAGTATCCTCCGGAAGATCGTAATTGAATACATGGGTCACACCTTCAACATCCAACCCCCGAGCTGCTACATCTGTTGCAACAAGGAACTGCGTCTTATACTCCCGGAAATTCTTCATAGCACGTTCCCGCTTTGCTTGTGATAAATCACCATGCAGTTCATCCGATTCGAAACCCTGCGCGCGCAAATACCCATGCAGCTCAGAAGCACGTCTTCTTGTCCGGCAGAAGATAATAGCAGCAAATGGACGATACATTTGCAATAACACCTTCAATGCATTCCGCTTCTCACGATCAGACATTTCCAGGACAATCTGCTTTATTTCCTTCAGAGTCACATTGGTTGTTTGAATGGTGATTTCCTTTGGCTTTTGCATCTGGGAGGATGCCAGCTGGCGGATTTCCTTCGGCATTGTAGCAGAGAACAGCAGTGTTTGTTTCGTATTCGGCAATGCATTTGCAACGTCCTTTACATCATGCCAGAATCCCATATGCAGCATCTGATCTGCCTCATCCAGCACGAATGTCCGGACATGGGAAAGATCCACTGTGCCGCGCCGCATATGGTCGAGCAGACGTCCCGGTGTCGCGACAACGATATCCACTCTGCCTTCCAGCTTCTTAAGCTGCTTGACGATATCCTGACCGCCATAGACTGCCAACGTACCAATTTCTTCTTCCGGATGAATCAGCTTCGCCAGTTCATCATAGATCTGGATAGCCAGCTCCCTCGTCGGGCTCAGAATAAGTGCCTGAATGCCAGCACTATCAGCTTCCAGCATTTCCAATATCGGCAGCAGGAATGCAAGTGTCTTACCAGTACCTGTCTGTGCTTTGGCAATCACATCTTTTCCAGCCAAAATTTCTGGAATAGCTTGCTTTTGAACAGGTGTTGGTTCTGTCAGACCTAATTTATGTAATATTTCCAAACGATTATTTTGTAAGTTCAGATCATTGAACACGTTCATGTTGTTCCCTCTTTCATACTTTTTCCATAATTATTATGTGAAGTTTCCATAGAAGTACGCGCGAAAAGTTTGTAAGATACTAGTATACACATAAAAAGGGGGAAATTATATGCAAAAGTGGCTGATCGGCATTTTTGTCCTGCTGATCATCAGTTTCAGCATAATCGGTCTTTTTCGAGGGGAAGGAAATATCCAAAGCATTAACGAGACAAGTAAATCTTCTGTAAATTTAAAATAGTGATGCGTTTATCCTGCACACATGCGGGTAAACTATAATATAAATAAAAACAGGCAGAGCAAACCGCCATTTGCTCCACCTGTTACGCTATTTGTATTAGTCTAGTACTTTTACTGTTACAGTTTTACGTCCCCAGTTCAAAGCAGTTCCTTGATCAGGTACGTGTACATCGATCTTATTACCTTTGATTGCACCGCCAGTATCGCCTGCAATTGCTTCACCATAGCCTTCAACCCATACTTTGGATCCCAAAGGAATGACACTAGGGTCTACTGCAATAACTTTCGCATTAGGATTAGCGTTCAAATCGATACCAGTTGCTGTTACACCAGAGCAACCTTCACATTGGCCAGTATATGCAGTTGCGGATACTGTCAATTCTTTCGTTGCTTCTTGGCTAGTACTTGTAGCTGCTTTTTCTTCTTGGGCAGGAGCTGCTTCTTGTTTAGCAGGTTCTGCTTTTTGTTCTGTTTGTGCAGGTGCTTCTTGCTTTTCTTCTTGTTTAGGAGCTTCCTGTTTAGGAGCTTCTGTCTTAGCAGCTTCCTGCTTCACTGGTGCTGTTTCAGTTACAGCCCCGCCAGTTACAGCTAGTTGCTGACCTATTACAATCAAATCGGAATTAAGGCTGTTCCAAGATTTCAACTCGCCTACCGATATATTGAACTTCCCTGCGATCTTAGAAAGAGAATCGCCTTTTTGTACTGTGTATGAGTCTGTTTGGTTTGTTTCTTTATCTATAGTTAATTTTTGATTAGGAAAGATTAGGTCAGAATCAAGTTGGTTAAGCTCTTTAAGCTGATCTACACTCACTTCGTATTTGTCTGCGATTTTCCAAAGAGAGTCCCCTGTTTGAACATTATATTCAGCAGCTGATGCTGTTGTACTGAATGCCCCCGCAATTACTAGTCCTGTAGCTAAAGATACGACTGTTTTTTTCATACGTCGTTTACCTCCTTAAATTTCTAACAGAACTTATGGTATCACATGGGCTTAGCCAGGTGGGTTACAGGAAGTTTAAGGTTATATTACAGGCTAGGCCTCCAGCAATACTATTGTTACACTGTAATCTTTCTGTAATAAAACATTCGATAACCAAGCTTTTAGGGGCTTTTTTGTAATAAAAGGCCTCTCTTTATTCCATTAATTGTAAAATGACAAAATTAAATTTCTTGTTGACTTTGTTTGCACTCGCTTTTTTTCATTCGGTTTTTGTCGTTTTTCCGGCTTTATTGGGACAAATGTTACAAAATCAATCCTTGATTTCCCTTTTTTATTCCAATTACAGTAGAAAACAGGAGCGGGAGCTCCTGTTTTCTACTTCTTCACTACCCAATTATGATTGCAAGTTGCTTCGATTACATTTCGCTTGCTGATGTAATCTGCAATTAGTTCCGTCATATCTGTTGTGATCTCCCTGACAACATGCTTTCCTTTGAACATGACGTAATCTCCACCGCCAGCTGCCCGGTAATTATTCATTACTACCTCATACATCTCATCTGCAATGACAGGTGTGCCCTTGATGGTCAATTCCTGTACACGGTCTCCAATTTCACGGCTGATATCCAATGTATAGTCTATTCCTTCCCACATGTCATAATTGTAGTGCTGCGGCTTAGGTTCCAGGAAGGAGCGGCTCACCTCAAGCTCACCCTCTTGATCCAAATTGAAGTAAGTAGCAGAGAGTTCGAGTGCATGCTTCATATCTGCTCCAGAAATCTCAATCACCTTTAACGTGTTTGGATAGATATAATTGGAGACGATATCGCGCATCGTAATATTCTGCGGAAAACCAGGCGAAGCATTATGAAACAATGCTGTACTGGAGATGGCAACATTTGCTGCATCCATCTGAACTTTATTGATGAACTCAATAAATGGTGTCTCCTTCACCCTCGTTTCAAAGGCATCATGGATGATCATATCTCCATTTATTTTCCCGATCGGCTGGTCCAGCCATTTCTGTGTTTCCTCTTCATAGGAAGAAACTAGTCTCAGAATCGTTTCATCAGGCTGAATTTCATTCGTGATCGTATGTAATTTCGTCTCTGATGTGACACGTTTTCTACTATTATACAGATGCTCGACAGCAATCGAGACTTCTCCTAGGAATGCACCATTGGATCCAGGCTGCACAACGGTCACATTATTCACCTTTTCAGCAAGTGATCGATGCTGGTGACCGGTGACCAGAATATCAATTCCTTCTATTGAATGGCAAATTTCATAGCCTACATTTTCGCCAGTAAGTGATTCTGTTGGTTCTCCGGTTTCCAGATCACGTTCGAACCCGCCATGATAAGCAACGATAAGGACATCAGGCTGTTCTTTTTCCCGAACTTCCTTCACCCATCTTCTCGTCGATTCCAGGACATGCTCGAACGTAAGCCCCTCAATGTGGTTCGGATCTTCCCAGTTAGGAATGAAATGAGTGGTGACACCAATGACCGCCAGTTTCACGCCATCAATCTGCTTGATTTCATATGGTCTGCCAAAGACAGGTTCCTTTTTCGTCTCATCAAGTATATTGCCACAAAGGTAAGGAAACTCTGCAAGCTGGATTGCTGACTGCAGATACGGCATGCCATAGTTGAATTCATGATTTCCTATTACCGCAGCATCATATTTGAGCTCGTTCATGCATCTGATCAAGGGGTTATCCTTATCTGCTTGGTATTTTGCATGATGATACGTCAGCGGTGTCCCTTGTATCATATCCCCATTATCCAGCAGCAGAACATGCTTCTTTTCTTCTCTTATTCTTTTAATCAAGGTAGCTACCCGTGCCAGTCCCTGAGGAGCTGGTTCGTGATCCCGGTATGTAGTAGGAAAGATATTTCCATGCACATCACTAGTAACGAGCATGGTGATATTTGTCACTTTTTCAGACATACTTTTGATTCCTCCGACCTATTTTTCAGAATTAAAACAGTTTTTGCTATTATCTATCATAACATGCCAAAACTATCTTTACATTCTTATTACAGTAAGTTAACATAAACTGGAACAAGTCGTGATATAGTTGTTCATGCAGTGCAAATTAAACAATTTTTGGGGGTATATCATGTTTAAGAAAATTGCAGGTGTTGGCGCGACTCTATTTCTTGCAGCAGGGTTGCTAAGTGCGTGCGGATCTGACGATTCCAGTGCAGATGGCGGCAGCAACGGAGATTTGAAAGAATTGCGTGTGCAGTTCGTTCCTTCTCAGAATGCAGAAACACTTGAGGCAAAAGCAGAGCCGCTTGCAGATCTTCTCGAAGAAGAACTGGACATTCCTGTTGAAGTAAGTGTATCTACTAACTACAACACTATCATTGAGGCAATGGCTTCCGGCCAAGTAGATGTCGGTTTCCTACCGCCTACAGCATATGTATTGGCACATGACAAAGGTGCTGCAGATGTTATCCTCCAGTCCCAGCGTTACGGTGTCAATCCAGAAGACGGTTCGCCAACTGACGAATTAGTAGATTTCTACTTAGCACAATTCGTCGTGAAGAGCGATTCTGGTATTGATTCTCTTGAAGATTTGAAAGACAAGACGATTGCTGTTCAGGATGTAACATCCTCTGCAGGTTATGTATGGCCTGCCGGTGCACTTGATGCTGCTGGTTTGGACATTCAGTCCGACTTGACTCCAACGACTGTAAAAGGTCATGATGCTGGTATCATCAGCGTATTGAATGGCGACACAGATGCTGCTGTAACATTCCAGGATGCACGTAACGTCGTTAAAGCTGACTACCCAACTGTATTCGAGGATACAAAAGTAATTGCTACTACTGAAAAGATCCCGAATGATACGATCGCAGTCACTCCTGAAATCAATGACGAGTGGAAAGAAAAAATCACGGATGCCTTCATCAACATCGGTAAAGATCCGGAAGGTTTGGAAATCATCCGCGATGTTTACACACATGAAGGTTACGTAAAATCCGATGACAGTAAATTCGAAGTTGTTCGCGAGTATTCCGAAAAATTCGCACAAGAATAATTGAATAATCAAGCTTTCAATCCAGCCAGCCTGAGATTTCCTTAGACTGGCTGGGCTTTTGTCTGTATGTATATCTTTTCTTAACCGTATTTTTTCTGCTTTACTATTAAACTACATAAAAAGGTTGGTATAGAAAGTGATAGAATTTCGCAACGTTTCGAAAACATATCCGAATGGCGTCAAAGGTTTGAAAAACATCAACTTGACTATCGAAAAAGGCGAGTTTATTGTCATTGTTGGTCTTTCCGGTGCCGGTAAGTCTACATTGCTACGCTCGATTAATAGATTGCATGAAATTTCCGAAGGCGAAATCATGATCGATAATGAATCCATTACAGCTGCAAAAGGAAAGAACTTGCGTCATATCCGCCGTGATATCGGCATGATTTTCCAAAACTTCAATCTCGTTAAACGTTCTACTGTTCTGCGGAACGTACTTTCTGGCCGTGTCGCTTACCATTCTACTTTAAGAACTGTTTTCGGCTTATTCCCAAAAGAAGATGTCAACTTGGCCCTTAACGCTCTGGATCGTGTAAATATCATCGATAAAGCGTACACGCGCTCGGATCAGCTTTCTGGCGGACAGCAGCAGCGTGTATCGATTGCCAGAGCTTTGGCACAGGAAGCTAAAATCATCCTTGCTGATGAACCAGTGGCCTCCCTTGATCCGCTGACAACAAAACAAGTAATGGATGATTTGAAAAAGATCAACCAAGAGCTTGGCATCACGACTGTTGTCAACCTTCACTTCATTGATATTGCACGTCAATATGCAACACGCATTATCGGTTTGAATGCAGGAGAGGTCGTGTTCGACGGACCAGTAGAAGAAGCGACAGATGAGAAATTCCAGGAAATTTACGGACAGCAGCTGGAAAAAGAACAGCAGCGAGGGCCAATTGGAGCGGGTACCGAATGAGTCAGCCTCCGAAGAAGACGATTCCGAAACCGCCTACCAGAATTAAGCATTATCTGACAGCGGCAATCGTACTTGCCCTGCTTGCCTTAAGTTATATTCAAACTGGCTCAAGCTTCATGGATTTGATTACGAACCGTGATCAAATGGCCAGCCTTATCATCGATATGTTCCCGCCAGACTGGGCTTATTTTGAAAACATCATCGAACCGATGCTCGAGACGATCCGCATGGCTGTCATCGGGACGACATTCGGAGCTATCATCTCCGTACCAGTAATTCTGCTATGTGCTAACAACGTAAACCGGATACCTTGGATCTCTTATCCGGCGCGATTTGTACTGAACTTGATTAGAACAGTTCCAGAACTATTGCTAGCCGCAATCTTCGTAGCAATTTTTGGTTTAGGCATGATTCCTGGTATCTTTGCTCTGACAATCTTCTCCGTGGGGATTATCGCAAAATTGACATATGAATCTGTCGAAGGAATCGACAAGGGACCTATGGAAGCCATGACAGCGGTTGGTGCGAATAAAGTCCAGTGGATCACTTTCGCTATCATTCCGCAGGCTGCTGCCTATTTCGTTTCGTATGTGCTGTATACATTCGAAGTGAATATCCGTGCCGCTGCCATCCTTGGCCTTGTAGGAGCTGGTGGTATCGGTCTTTACTACGACAGCAACCTTGGTTTCTTGAATTATCCACGTGTCAATACCTTGATCATTGCGACACTTGCCGTTGTGTTGATCATCGATTATGTGAGTAACAAACTACGGGAGAAATTACTATGAGCCAATTACCTACACATACTGTCGATAAACCGAAAGGCCGCGGTAAAAAGGTCTTCAACCGTGTGTTGATCCTAGTTATCCTGGCTGCCATCTATGTTTGGGCTTTTTCTGGGATAGAAGAATTTGAAATCAAGGAAACTGCCGGTCAGATTTCCAAGGCGATTTTCGATGGTATCATCCATCCGGACTGGGCATTCGTCAATGAAGAGGAAGGCCTTATCTTCGGATTGATCGATACACTTGCCATCTCCATCCTTGGTACGTTCATTTCTGCTATTCTTACGATACCATTCGGTTTCTGGGCCGCGAGCCGCCGTGATAAATCCGGCTTCTTCGTTACTGGCCTGGGCCGATTCGTACTTAGCTTCATCCGTGTATTCCCAGAGGTTGTCCTGGCGATTATCTTCATTAAAGCAGTCGGCCCTGGATCATTTGCCGGTGTACTTGCCTTGGGTCTGCACTCCATCGGGATGCTCGGTAAACTATTTGCTGAGGAAGTAGAAGCAATCGATCATGGGCCACGTGAAGCCTTGATCGCAACAGGTGCTAATCGTATCCAGGTACTTGTCTATTCTGTATTCCCGCAAGTACTGCCTGGTTTCATCTCCTATACACTCTATCGTTTCGAACTGAATGTCCGTGGAGCTTCCATCCTCGGTATTATCGGCGCAGGTGGTATCGGAGCACCGCTTATCTTCGCTTTGACTTCCCGTAACTGGCCGCGAGTTGGTGTCATTTTGCTTGGTATCATTATATTGGTATCCGTTATTGATTTAATCTCCGGCTATTTACGTAAAAAGATCGTATAAAGAAAACAGCGATTCTGCTTTGAACAGAATCGCTGTTTTTTAGTTCAATACAGTTGTACGTTCGCTTGCAGGCACTCTTGGCTTCGCTTTCGGTTCCTTCCCGATAAATCCGACTTGCAGGAGTCCGATATTACGCTCCCCTGGCCTGATTTGCAGTAATTCCCTCGCATCTGCATTCTCAAGCAATGCATTCGTCTTCCAGATCGTCCCGATGCCTTTTTCCCAAGCAAGCAGACTGAAATTCTGGATCAGCATACTGGCAGAAGCATAATCTTCTTCCCGGAATTTCATTTGTGTATTTTCCTCTAGGACGACCGCAATCCAAAGCGGGACATCGGTAATCTTCCTTCTTAGCGCCTCTGCTTTTTTCTCTTTCTCTTCGGCAGTTGCAGCACCTTTCGCCCCTTGCTTCGCATTGATGTCCCCAAGCCTTTGTTTCGTATCGCCATCAATCAGGATGAAACGCCATGGCTGCGTCATCTTATGATTTGGCACCCAAACTGCTATATCAAGCAATTTCTGTATCTCCTCGTAAGAGATCCTTTTACTCGTATCATAATTCGTTATGGATCTTCTGTCCTTAATCAGCTGCTCCAATTGCATCTGTCTCACTCCTCTTCCCATCTCCGTGCTTTTCTTTAATTGAAAATCATTATCAATATCATATCTGAATATTCCATACACTGTCAATGTGCGAGTAATTTGGAAAAAATCTTACTTTTTTATGAAACTTTTCGGATAACGCTTGAACAGACACCAATTTTGTGACAATATAAATGATAACGAATCTCATTCTCAAAGCAACGAGAAGAGGAAAGGGGTACCAGTAATGGGACGTTTACAGACGGAATTACTCGAAGTAGCCTATGGAGATAAATCAATCGTAAAAGATTTGACTATAGAAATACCTAAAGGAAAGATTACAGCTCTTGTCGGAGCGAATGGTTCCGGCAAATCCACTATACTTAAAACGATGGCACGTGTCATGAAACCGAAGAACGGCACGGTACTATTGGACGGGAAAAGTATCCATAAACAATCAACGAAGGCTGTCGCGAAGCAGCTTGCCATCCTGCCGCAGAATCCTGTTGCACCCGAGGGTTTGACAGTGTCTGAGCTTGTTGCATATGGCCGCTATCCCCATCAGAAAGGCTTCGGCACACTTACTTCTTATGATAAGGAAGTCATAGCTTGGGCAATCGAAGTGACAGCAATGGAAGATTTCGCACAGCGTGCGGTCGATCAGCTTTCCGGCGGACAGCGTCAGCGCGCTTGGATTGCAATGGCATTGGCACAAGAAACAGAGACTCTCTTCCTTGATGAGCCGACGACATTCCTTGATATGGCGCATCAGCTGGAAGTGCTTATGCTGCTGCATAAACTGAATCGTGAAGAAAATCGCACAATTGTCATGGTCGTACATGATCTCAATCATGCGACACGTTATGCAGATCATATGATTGCTATCAAAAAGGGACAGGTCATTTGTGAAGGTTCACCCGCTGAAACCGTCACTGCGGAAAACCTGCGGGAAGTATTCAATATCGAAGCTGATGTGATCATCGACCCGCGTTCAGGAGTGCCTCTTTGCTTGCCATATAATATTCTCGGAAGTACCGCTCCTGTTGAGCCAGAACGTATGATGGAGAAAACTTTAGCATAAATAAAACGCGTTGCAGCTTTCTGCAACGCGTTTTATAATGCCTGCTCTTCTTCGATTTGTCTTGTTGCTCGGATAAAAGCTATTGCTCCGCCTATCTCCTTTTCGGTCATCTTCCTTTGATCGACTGACAGCTCTGTATTCCCCCGCTCTGTCAGCTCCAGACTTCTATCAAAATGACGTCCCAGCAAATCGTCACAGCTTGTTCCAAATAAGTCTGCCAGCATAATCAGTGCCTCAAATGACGGACGCCGATATCCGGATTCGTAGCCTGCATATGTGCTCTTGGCTATACCAAGACGGTCTGCGGTATCTTGCAGCGACCAATTTTTCTTTTTCCTTAATTCAGATAACCGATCCAGATTCATCCTACTTCCCCCGCTCATTTTTCCTTCCTATTATTATAGCATCGTTTCGTACGCGATACGAATAATATAATCTTGATTAACCCTAATACCTTCTCTATAATTAGGGTTAAAGTACGCAATTAGCGAATAACATTTTGAGATAGATAGAAGAGGTGCAGGGAATGAAGAAGCTATTATTACTTACCACCGGCGGCACCATTGCATCAGTCGAAGGAACAAATGGCCTGTCACCGGCTGTAGATGCGAATGAATTATTAAGCTATGTTTCCAATATGGATAATGATTATACAATGGAAACAATCTCGCTTATGAATCTGGACAGCACAAACATGCAGCCGGAAGATTGGGTGACGATGGCAGAGGCAGTCAAAGAACATTATGATGCTTACGATGGCTTTGTCATCACGCACGGAACCGATACGATGGCTTATACGGCAGCAGCTCTATCCTATATGCTGCAAAACGCAAACAAACCGATTGTGATCACCGGATCGCAAATCCCGATTACGTTCCAAAAAACAGACGCCAAGAAAAATATCAAGGATGCCATCCGCTTTGCTTGTGAAGAAGTTGGCGGCGTCTATGTTGTATTTGATGGCCGAGTTATACAAGGAACACGGGCAATCAAGCTCCGAACGAAAAGCTATGATGCATTTGAAAGCATCAATTACCCGTACATCGCCTTCATCCATGAAGATGAGGTCGAATACAATAAAAAAATTCAAAGCGAAAAAGTCCCGTTTACCGTTGATACTTCCCTCTGTACTGATGTACTCTTATTAAGGTTGTATCCGGGCTTGAAGCCCGAGATATTGGATGCTTTAGGAAGCATGTATAAAGGAATAGTAATCGAGAGCTATGGCAGCGGCGGTATTCCATTCGAGGGACGCGACCTTCTCCAAAAGATAAACGAATTGGTGGAAAGAGGCATTATCGTCGTCATCACTACACAATGCCTGGAAGAAGGCGAAGACATGAGTATCTACGAAGTCGGCCGGCGCATCAACCAGGATTTGGTGATTCGTTCAAGCAATATGAACACAGAGGCAATCGTACCGAAACTCATGTGGGCACTAGGCCAATCCACTGATCTTAAAGAAGTGAAACGCATGATGGAAACACCGATCGCTGAAGATATTACTATATGGCCCTCTTAAATAAGTGAAAAGGAAGGTTCAGTTCATGGCAGACTTACAAGAGAACTACCGGATTGAGAAAGACTTTCTGGGAGAAAAACAAATTATAAAGGATGCCTATTACGGCATTCAAACGCTGCGTGCGTCAGAGAATTTCCCTATAACGGGTTACCGCATCCATGAAGAAATGATCAAAGCACTTGGTATCGTGAAAAAGTCAGCTGCTCTTGCCAATATGGATGTAAAACGCTTGTATGAAGGACTCGGCAATGCAATTGTTCAAGCATCAGATGAAATCATTAACGGCCAATGGCATGATCAATTTATCGTAGATCCAATCCAAGGCGGTGCTGGAACTTCTATTAATATGAATGCGAATGAAGTCATCACGAACCGCGCCCTGGAAATCCTCGGTCATGAAAAAGGCGATTATCAGCATTTAAGCCCAAACACACATGTAAATATGTCTCAATCGACGAATGATGTATTTCCGACAGCCATCCATATTTCGACATTGAATATGCTTGAGAAATTACTCGATACGATGGAATATATGCAGCAGGAATTCAAGAAGAAAGCAAAACAATTCGATTCTGTCATCAAAATGGGGCGTACGCATCTTCAGGATGCAGTGCCGATTCGTTTAGGACAGGAATTCGAAGCGTATAGCCGTGTGCTGGAAAGAGATATCAAACGAATCAAGCAGTCCCGTCAGCATCTGTACGAGGTCAATATGGGAGCAACAGCGGTCGGTACAGGTTTGAATGCAAACCCGAAATATATCGAACATGTTGTCGAACATTTGGCTGCCAACAGCGGCCTGCCGCTTGTAACTGCTGAAAATCTTGTCGATGCAACACAGAATACGGATGCCTATACCGAGGTTTCCGCTTCTCTGAAGGTTTGTATGATGAACATGTCCAAGATTGCCAATGACCTACGCTTGATGGCTTCTGGCCCGAGAGCAGGACTGAACGAAATCAACTTGCCGGCACGTCAGCCAGGATCATCCATCATGCCTGGGAAAGTGAATCCAGTCATGGCTGAGATGATCAACCAAATCGCATTCCAAGTAATCGGCAATGATAACACGATTTGCCTGGCATCCGAAGCTGGACAGCTGGAATTGAATGTCATGGAACCTGTGCTTGTGTTCAACCTATTGCAGTCCATCAGCATCATGAATAACGGCTTCCGCTCCTTCACCGATAACTGTTTGATCGGCATTGAGGCAAATGAAGCTTTATTGAAGGAATACGTAGATAAAAGTGTTGGCTTGCTAACGGCAGTCAATCCGCATTTAGGCTATGAAGTTGCAGCACGGATTGCACGTGAAGCGATCCTTACTGGTAAATCTATCCGTGAACTTTGCCTCCAATATGATGTCTTAACTGAAGAAGAGCTTGATATTATCTTAAATCCTTACGAAATGACAAAACCGGGTATTGCAGGCGAGGAGCTTTTTGATAGATAATAGAAAAATGTGCGTGCGACCTATTTCTTTAAAAAAATAGGTCACAGGGCGCATGTTTATCCGTTTCTATTTGTAAGCGGGTTCATTATTATTTTTAGGAGGACTGGTTTTGAAAGAAGCAAGATTACCAAAAATTACTGAGATAATCATCATACTAGGAATATTTCTAGCGCTTGTATTATCATTCACAGTCTATCTTGACCTGCCGATTCAGCTGGCAATTTTCATATCATGGTTTGTTGTCATCATACTTGGCATACGACTTGGTCACCGGTATCAGGACTTGCAGAAATCGATTATGGGCGGTATATCGAACGGATTGGAAGCAATCCTGATTCTTGTTGCCGTTGGAGCATTGATTGGTACATGGATCGCCGGTGGTGTCGTACCGACATTAATATACTATGGTCTTGAATTCATTCACCCTAGTATCTTCCTGCTTGCAACCTTGATCATCTGTTCCATCATGTCCGTCGCTACAGGAACATCCTGGGGAACCGCTGGTACAGCTGGTATCGCGATGATGGCGATCGGCGAAGGACTAGGTATGCCGCTGCCGCTAGTAGCTGGAGCAGTACTGTCCGGATCTTATTTCGGGGATAAGCTCTCCCCTTTGTCTGATAGTACAGTGCTTGCTGCATCTCTCTCCAAGGTAGATGTATTGGAACATGTTCGAGCTATGCTGTTCCTGTCACTACCAGCGTTCGTCATCACGGCTATTCTTTTTACAGGGGCTGGATTCCTCTATGCTGGCGATGATATAGACCAAGCAAGGGTAGATTCACTCAAAACTGCTTTGTTAAATAACTTTGATATCAGCATCCTTATGCTGATCCCAGCGATAGCAGTACTTGTTTTACTGGCCATGAAGAAACCATCCTTGCCGGTAATCGTTACCGGAGCCCTGCTGGGCGCGATTTGGGCATCCCTGTTCCAGGGAATGAATTTCGCAGAAGCGCTTGGCACTGCTTATAATGGCTTCTCAATAGACACAGGTGTGAACTTCATTGATGGCATCCTCAACCGAGGCGGCGTAATGGGTATGCTCGACACACTGATGGTCATCATCTTCGGTCTTGGTTTCGGTGGATTACTGGAGAGGCTTGGCGTCCTGCAGGTTATCGTTTCCACTTTCGAAAAGAAACTTGTATCAGCAGGCAATACGACAGTAGCTACACTTATAGTTGCATTCCTTGGTAATGTACTTGGCTGTGCCATGTATGTTGCCTTGATCCTAACACCAAAAATGATGGAAAAAACGTACGACAGGCAGCAGCTTGACCGTCGTGTTCTGTCCCGTAACACAGAAGTCGGCGGTACATTGACATCCGGTATGGTACCTTGGTCAGACAATGGCATATACATGGCTGGTATTCTTGGCGTTTCTACATTATCCTATCTGCCTTTCATGTGGCTGAGTTTTGTAGCTATCGGACTTGCAATCATTTACGGTTACACCGGAAAGTTCATTTGGTATAATAAAGAAAAAACAGCAGCCGAAAGCTAAAAAACACCTTCAAGCAATAATTGCTTGAAGGTGTTTTTGCATTACCAGCTCCAGAACAGGTTCTTCACCCAATTCCACACAGTACCGATAATATCTTTGACGATGTCCACAATCGGATGATTTGGTGTTTCGTCTTCATCCGGCTGATCAGGTTCGGTCGGTGGTTCTTCCGGATCCACTGGCGGATCCTCGGGTTCTGTTGGAGGATCAGTCGGTGTATTTCCGCTCACCTCTGAAATGCGTCCCTCTGCTGCATAGCTTATCGGCTTCATTTCGAAGCTGCGTACATATTCCACAGTAGCCTCCAGGTCCTCTGGTCCCATTATAGGGTTGCGTCCCAGCTCGCTTATCGGACGATATTTATCTCCTAATGAAGTTCCCATGAAGTTATTCACTGTCAGCGTATATACTTCATCGTCGTCAATAGGCGAACCATCAGGAAGCTTGATGTCCACAACCTGATTTGTTTCTCCATCCCACGTATACGTAAAGCCGCTTATACTGTAATCCGGACCGTAGGAAGTGATCTGGGCATTCAATATAGGTGCCAAATCAGCTCCATCGATTTCAAATGTCATGAGTGTATTATTGAAAGGCTGGATATTGAAAAGCTCACCCCAAGTAATGTCACCTTCCAATAAATCATCCCTGATTCCTCCGCCATTCATCATAGCGAAATCACTATTCATTGCATGATTCATGCCATCAGCAAGCAAATTGCCAAGTGCATTATCACCTATTTCCCCTTTAACGGCATAACCGCCAGTCATCGTATTAGCTGCGACACCTACAACTTCGTTCATGATTGGCGCCACTTCTTCTGCGTATTTAGACAGTATAGCTCCGACTGCCGGATCAGGTGTATAGGCCGCTTGATCTGTCCAGACAATTTCAGCTTGCTTGGATACGATATCGCCAGTTTCACGGTCGATTTCCAGGTCCACATCAGAGAAAGCCTTGCCGTATTCAGATGCTTGTACTATAAGTTTATTGTCTACAGTTGCGTTGACAACAGCATGGTTATGCGCTGCAAAGATGATATCAACTTCGTCATCTACCGCGTTTGCCATGTCAGCTGCGTCACCTGTAGCACTATCTCCGCTCTGCTCCGCTGGCATATGAGACAGAACTACAATAGCCTTCACGCCTTGCTCCTTCAGTTCTGCTGTTGCTTTGTTGACTGCTTCTACCTCATCTGTAATGGTAATGTCTTGAATTCCTTCCGGCATGACCATACCAAGGGATGCTGTCGTATTTACTCCGATAAAGCCTATTTTTTCTCCGTCCACTTCCTGAATGCTGTAAGGAGGAAGAATTGTCTCACCACTGTCTTTGTAGACACAGTTCGCACAAAGTGTGGCAAAGTTCGTACCATCATAGCCTGAAGTCCCATTCGGGTGCTCCCCGCCTTCCACGATACGCAGTAGCTCTTCTGTTCCTTCGTCCAATTCATGGTTGCCAATTGTACCGACATCGAAGCCCATCGCTTCCATAATCTCGATTGTCGGCTCATCCTGAAGCAGAGCTGATACAGGTGAGCTGCCGCCGATCATATCTCCGGCATGTACTAACAAACTATTTGGATTCTCTGCTTCCCGCTGCTTGATAGCGGCAGCAGTATAATCCATACGGCCGAATGTACCATCCATCGTACCATCTTCGTTTGTATCAAGTTCGTATTGCTGATCAATCTTCCCGTGCAGATCATTCATACCAAGCAGCTGCACCGCCAAGTTATCTTCATTAGCTGGAGGCTCTGTACCATCATCTGCAGTATAGCCTTCTGCAATGGCATCCTCTTCTGTCCAGAAGAAGATACGCTTATCAACCGGAATAGATTCCCATTCAGTTGGAACTACATATTCCTTTGTATCCGAGTTTCCAACATATTTATCCAGACCGCCGCCATCATAGCGGGCCCGGAATTCAAATGGCAGTTCCTCCAGCGGCGAATCAGGATTCCAGATACCTCTTTCCTGTTCTTTTGCATCCGCAACAGCTTGCTGGAAGATGTCATATTCGTCTGTATCCCCTATTGGTGCGATGAAATAAGTGACTGCCAGTCCTTCTTTCACCAATTCGAGGTTCATATTTTCGCCTTCATCAGTGATGACCTGTGCCAGCAAACGGCCGTAGTTATCTGTCGGCTCTTCACCCACTTTCAGGGTAATTTCCTCGCCTGCAGAAAGCTTTGTCTTCAAATAATCAGACGCAGCTTTTCCATGATCCAGCTGGTTCTGATCCAATTCATTTTTTACAGAGTGGAATGTCTCAGGCGTATCCGCATTTACAAAACGCACACGATCCGAGCCTAAAACAGGGTCTTGAAGACGGATTGTGTCTCCGTCTGTGACAGATTCCACAATTGCTTTGTACGTACCTTCCGTATGAGGTGCTTCTGGCTGTTCTGCCGCAACCTGCATATCCTCCTGACTACGAGGAAGAATTTGATAGCTGTCATATTGGCTCAGGATAGCGGTAACGTCATACCACTTACCTTCTTCGACAGTCGAAATATCCAAGGCGGATTCCATGATACGCAATGTAACAGATTCATAGTTTTCATTGATAAACTGCACATTGTAGCCACCGCCAGCTGGGCTTTCCGGAATATCCTTGATGTAACCTGTCACCTGGACAAGCTTTCCTTCAGCCGGTTCAGCTGATGTTTCATCCTGAAGCTGACTGATTGTCATTTCTTCAGCTAAAGGTATCTCATTACCGACAGAAACGATTGTGACGCCATCTTCTGCTGGTTCTATTTCAGTTAGTCCTTTATAACTCGTAATTTTCCCAGTAACGCGGATAAGGTCGCCTTCCTTGATATCCGGAAAAGCAGCTGTATCCGTATGATAGATATTGATACCAGCTGTATCGTCTTGAAGGAATGTGGATAACCTCCCACCGCCGATACTAGCATTATCTGCTGTAGCAATTCCTTCCACTGTTACCGTTTCACCAGTCTTGCTCTTCACATCGGCTATCGGCTGGACTGTACCTGCCTCCGGCTCTTCTTCAGGATTCTCACCAGGCTGCTCTTGCCTGTGAGAGCCGATAGTGTTAAACGTATCCTTTTCCGTTACCTCCCACTGCTCTGAAACGAAGACTGTGTTGCCTTCGGTCACTTCAGTGGACCGGATAAGGCCGATATCCTTGGCTGTTTCCCGATCATTCCCGATTTCACCAACCACATCCAGAACAGCACCATCCTGCTGGAGAGCAACTGCATCATTTCCATTGAAGTTAATGACGCTTCCGTTTGTCTGATCCGCCGCTGCAAGCAATTCTTCGCCAGCACGCGGGTTGGCGATCACATATGTAGCACCAGATTCCAATGTACCCGATAATGTCAGGGAAGCAGTCGCTTCCGTATTGCCATTGAAATATCCTGCCAGTTCGAATTGACTTAGGTCAATCGGCTCGCTTGTCGGATTATAAAGCTCGATCGCTTTATTATAAGAGCTTCCTTCTACGTATTCCGATAGAATTGGTGCCGCAGCACGTTCTGCAGCTTGTACCGAAGAAAAGCTCGGCAAAATCCCGGAACAAATAAGTGTGACTATTGCAAAAACAGATATGATCCTTTTGCCCATCTACTTGATTCCCCCAAAATATTAGTAAGTTCGGCAAATACCGGCGAACTCCGTCATTTACATACTAGCGGGAATGCCGCTTTCCTGATATAGGAGGATAGTTTTGATTCTGGTTAATTTTCTGTAAAGCAACCGGGTGTTCTGGGCAAAAAGGAAAAAAGCAGCCGAAGCTGCTTTTCTAACGTAGTGGATAGGCGTCCATATAAGCTTTGGCTGCACGAAGCACACGGGCATCCTGAAATCGGTTGGCAGCTAGCTGCATGCCGATCGGCAAGCGCCCTTGTGATAGACCTGCTGGCAGGGAAGCTGCCGGAAGACCAGTCACATTATAAGCATGTGTCATCATCCAGTCTGCATCTTCCTTTACTTGCTGCCCATCAATGACAGACGGACCTAACAACTGATAGTCGAATGCTGGAACTGCCAGTGTCGGCGACAGCACCAAATCGTAATCCTGTAGTACCGTCTGCAGCCTGTTCCAGACTGTCGAGCGATTTCTTTCGTATGCACGATAATCCGAGGCCATCAATGGCTTGCCTTTTTCGATCATATCGCGATAGGAATCTGACACCCATTCTGGATTGGTTTCAAGCAATTTGGCACTGCCTGCAGCTGAAGACGCATACCACATACTTGTAAAGAATCCATTGAATTCATGTCTATCCATATCAAAGTTAAGATCTACTGTCTCAATAGACATTCCGAGCGACCGCCAATTATCAAATGTTGCTTCGACGACTTTCCTCACTTCTGGATCCACAGCATACATGCCGAAATCCGGTGTATAGGCGATACGCAAACCTTGAGCTTGTTCCTCCAAATAGGAAGAGCCGATATGACTATCCAGAAGTGGCAGACTGAAAGGATCTGTTGTGGACGGACCCTGAACTGCCTCAAGGAAAAGCGCACTGTCATCTGGATGTTTGGAGAGCGGTCCATGATTGACGAACGGAGAACTTGATCCAAATACATTACCTAGATTGTTATCCATCGGAATACGGCCATATGTCGGCTTAAAGCCAAATACACCGCAAAGGCTGGCCGGAATTCGAATGGAGCCTCCTCCATCGCTTCCCTCTGCCAGCGGCACCATTCCTGCTGCAACAGCTGCAGCGGCCCCGCCGCTTGATCCGCCTGCTGTCTTGGTATGATCCCAAGGATTCACAGTCGCACCGAAGACCATATTATCCGTCGTACCTTTATGACCGAATTCAGGCGTGTTCGTCTTGCCCATGATCAGAGCACCTGCTTGGCGCAGACGCTTGACGATCGTAGCGTCCCTATCAGCAATATGATTCTTATAAGCCGGTGAACCAAAAGTGGTACGCATACCTTTTACCGGAGTAAGATCTTTGATCCCGACTGGAATACCATGCAAGAGCCCTGTCTCTTCGCCGCGCATCACTGCCGCTTCTGCCTCTTTCGCCTCCGCAAGCAGCTCATCATTCATGGTAACGAACGCATTGATCTCGCCGTTTTTACTCTCTGTCTGCTCCAAATAATAAGAAGCAACCTCAACTGGTGAGATTTCCTTATCTTTGATAGCCGTCACTAATTCGCGTACTGTTTTGCCTTCCACTGTCATCGCCCCTTTTTATCCTCTACACGTATCATAACGCTAGCATGTCCAGCGTTCAACCGTCAGAGGATCATCGCTGCAATCCAGCCTAGTGCGATTACAGGCAAGTTGTAATGGAGAAATGTCGGGACGACTGTATCCCACATGTGATCATGCTGTCCATCTGCATTTAAGCCGGATGTAGGGCCAAGTGTACTATCAGAAGCAGGCGATCCTGCATCACCAAGCGCACCTGCTGTACCAACCAACGCAATGATAGCCATCGGACTGAAGCCTAGTTCGATTGCCAAAGGTACAAAGATCGTTGCGATTACTGGCACTGTTGAGAATGAAGACCCAATTCCCATAGTTACAAGCAAGCCAACAACTAGCATCATCAATGCACCAAGAGCCTGGCTGCCATGAATTGCTTTTGCTGCAGTCTCGACCAGCGATTCAACATCTCCGGTAGCACCAATTACGCTGGAGAAACCGGAAGCGGAGATCATTACGAATCCAATAAAAGCCATCAGGCGCATGCCATTGGTCAAGATTGTATCCGCTTCTTTCCATTTGAGTGTTCTTGTAACATAGAGCACGATAATACCGGCCAAAGCACCGAATACCATGGAGTCAGTCCAAATCTGAACGGCTAGTGCTGCAACAATGGATAAAATGGAGAAGATTAAGGTAGAACGTTTCAGATTCACATTCTCTTCTTTCACTTCATCTGGGACTGGCAGTTCGACAGTTTGATACTGTCTTGGTTTTCGATAAGAAAATAGTGCAATAATCAGACCTGCCACCATTCCCAAGGATGGAATAAGCATTGCAGTCGGGATTTGATCCGGATTCACTTCCAAACCGCTTGCTGTCATATTCGTTGCTACGATTTCATGAAAAATCTGGCCATAGCCTGCTGGCAGAAGCATATATGGCGTTACCAAACCAAATGTCAAAATGGTAGCCGTCAAGCGGCGGTCAATTTGCAATTCATTCATGATCTTCAACAGCGGCGGAATCAATAATGGTATAAATGCTATATGCACAGGAATCACATTCTGCGAGAAGCAGGCCATGATTAAAATCAAAATAAGAATGAGTGCGCGCGTACGTTTTTTAGCGTAAGCTGTATCTTTCTTTCCACTGATGGAAATGATGCCTCTTACCATCGCCTCTGGAAGACCTGTGCTAGCAATTGCGACAGCAAATCCACCGAGCATTGCATAGCTTAAGGCGACATTTGCCCCTCCTCCTACACCATCTGTGAACGCACTAAGCGTTCCATCTATTCCTAGCCCTCCGATTAATCCGCCGATTAGGGAGCCTAATATCAATGAAAAAACAACGTTGATTCGCAGCAAACTGAGAACCAGCACTGCGATAACTGCTATAACAACTGCATTCACTTCTAATTCCTCCATCGCTTTATTATGGTAAAGTATTAAAGTACAATAACAGATAATCCAACTTTTTGTCAATGTAATCTAAATTAATCGGAATATTCAAGACAAAAGAAAAACCAGCATTCCTGCTGGTTCCCCTCCCTCTTATTCTGATATGATTACATCAATCAGCTTGAATGTCGTAACATCGGCAAGTCCGCGATTCGTTACACGAATCTCCGGAATGACTGGTAAAGCAATCAAGGAGAACGTCATAATCGGGTCTGTAATGCTGCAGCCCAGCTTTTCCCATGCTTTTACTAGCTCCCCTACTTGACCGACAACTGTTTCCAATGGCTGATCAGACATCAATCCGGCAATCGGCATCGGTAATTCTGCCAAGATCTCGCCGTCCAGAACAGCCACAAGGCCGCCTCCGATTTCTGCTAGCCTATTAGCAGCGATGGCCATATCTTCTCGATCGACACCCATGACAAGCAGATTATGACTATCATGTGCAACAGTCGAAGCGACTGCTCCACGCTGGAACTGGAACCCATGCACGAAGACGTTGGATATCTGTCCGGTTCCTCTATGTCTTTCAATATTAGATAAATGGATGATGTCCTGTTTCTTATCTATTTGCACCGCTCCATCCTTGACTTGCAGTGAAGCGGTCATCTTCTCTGTCCGCGCACTTCCTTCAATTGCTTTGATGACATTCACCTGCACGTCACCGTCCGGACGATCTGTCCGATACAGGAAATCATCCGCTTGCATGTCACGCGTGAGATGCACGGATCTTCGCACAGCATCCGGATACGTATACGCTGGGAATGCTTGCTGCAGCTCACCATTTTCAAATTGGATGCTTCCATCCGCGATAACAGTAGCTGCTTCCATCTGCTGCAAATCCTCGATTAAAAGCAAATCAGCAAATTTACCAGCACTGATGCTGCCAATATCATTTTCCATATGGAAATATCGAGCCGAGTTGATCGTAGCCAGCTGAATTGCTGTCACAGGATCAAGCCCTTCCTCGATCGCACGGCGGACAACATGATTCATATGTCCTTTTGTAATCAAAGTTTCTGGATAAACGTCATCCGTCACCAAGGAAATGTTGCGTGTGTCGACATTATACTCCGTGATTACCTTGATAACTTCCTTCACGTCACGCCAAGCTGAACCTTCGCGAATCTGCACATGCAATCCTGCACGAAGCTTAGCCAATGCATCTTCTTTGGCAATCGTTTCATGATCAGATGTAACACCTGCTGCAATATATGCTTGCAGCGCATACGGATCCTCTGAAGGGAAATGGCCGGTAACTGTCTTCCCTGCTTTGATTGTCTCCGCTATTTCGCCATGCATTTTGCTATCTCCATAAACGACACCAGGGAAGTTCATTACTTCTCCCAGTCCTTGGACATTCTCCCACGTAAGTCCTTCCTGTATATCTGCTACAGTGAGGCTTGCTCCCGCATCCTCCAAGTCATCCGTTGCCGGGACACATGACGGGAACGTCGTATACACTTTCAATGGCAGCTGCTGCCCTTCTTCGTGCATATAACGAACACCTTCAATCCCGAATACATTCGCTATCTCATGGGGATCCATGAATACCGTCGTCGTACCTTTTGCGAGTGCTGCTTTGGAGAATTCCGTCACGGAAAGCATCGTACTTTCCACATGCATATGGCCATCGATCAGCCCTGGAACTATGTACTGTCCGTTTGCTTCTATCACTTTTGTATCTTGTCCTTCATGCTCCTTCAGTGCTTTACCGACTAGCGCTATCCGGTCGCCTGATACGACAACATCGGTATGCTCCAGCAGTTCTCCTGTGAATACGTTGACTAGCACACCATCTCGGATAATCAAATCAGCGGGACGCTTTCCTAATGCAACCTCACCTAATCGCTTTGCTGCTTCATATAATTTCGTTCTTTTTCCCACTGTGTTCAACTCCTATTATCCTTATACGTTATGCCCATAAACGTGTAAAAAATTCCCGGCATCGTGGAACTCAAGCTCGGTAAACTCTCTTTCTAATACGCATTTATTTCTATTTATAGAATCATATATCAGATGCTTGCGTCAACCCCGACATACGAAAAAACCGCCCTGCCAGGCGGTTTCAAGTTGTTATTTCTTTTTAGTATCAAGCGGTGTCAGCTTAGCTTCAATACTCTCCCGCTCACCTTCGAGAAACGGCGGCAGCGCCAATGTCTCACCTAAAGCATCCGGATCTTCATCCGTTGCAAATCCAGGTCCGTCTGTGGCAAGCTCAAACAAAATACCATTCGGCTCCCGGAAATAAAGAGATTGGAAATAATAACGGTCCACCAGTCCCGAATTCGGCAAGTGAGCAGCATATAGGATTTTCTTTGCGCGCTCCAATTCGTCCCTGTCTTTCACCCGGAAAGCTACATGGTGCACACTTCCGCGGCCAGGACGCTCCCGCTGTAAATCAGGTACAACTTCTACCATTATTTCCGCGCCTGTGCCGCCTTGGCCAACTTCATATATATGCAAATTCGTTCCAGCAAGCTGTGCCTCTGTTTTCTTACGGAATCCCATAAGCTCTACTAAGACACGTTCTGTCGGTGCAAGCTCCGGCACAGTCAGCTTTACAGGCCCAAGACCAATGATGGCAAACTCCGCCGGTACATCGGCATCTTCCCAAGGAACTCCTGCAGAGACACCTTCGTTCTGTTCATCCGAAACAAGCATGAGCCGCTGCTTTTCCGGATCCTCAAAGAAGAGAACCTTACGCCCCTGCAGTTCCACCTGCTGTGATTGGATATCATAATCCTCCAAACGATTCGCCCAATAGCGAATTGCTTCATCTGATGCGACACGCAAGGAAGTGAGGGAGATACTGTTGTTTCCCGTATACGTGCGGCCAGCACGATGAATTTCGAAAAAAGTTAGATCTGTTCCCGGACTGCCAAGCTTGTCAGCATAGAAAAGGTGATACATCGACGTATCATCCTGGTTGACTGTCTTTTTGACAAGACGCATCCCCATCACTTTTGTATAAAAATCATAGTTATTCGCTGCGTTTGCTGTTATGGCTGAAACGTGGTGAATACCGTGAAGCTCCATCATCTGCTTCGCCCCCTAAACGTACAATGTATTAGTTACTTACAAAATGTAACCTAGTTCAAATAAAAATGCAAATGCCCCCTCTCTTTATTGATAGAATTAAAGGGAAGGAGGACAATTATGCTGACAACTCTTTATGTTGTGCGTCATGCGCATACTATTTATACACCAGATGAACGGAACCGGACATTATCCGAGAAAGGATATCGTGATGCGAGGATAGTTCAGAAGCTTTTAGCAGCCGAACAAGTAGATACCTATATCTCCAGTCCCTATCGGCGTGCTTGGGAAACGATCGTGCGTAATGCTTCCGCTGCTGTTCTGGATGAAAGACTGCGAGAGCGGCAAGTTGCCGCTGCACCGGTTGAAGACTTCCAAGGAGCTATGGACCGTTTATGGTCACAGGAAGAATATCAGTTTCCGGGAGGTGAATCGAATAGGAGCGCTAGAGCAAGAGGCGTAGATGCCTTTCAGGATATACTCGCTGCTTGTGCTGGCAAACGGATCGCTATCGGAACGCACGGTAATCTGATGGTGCTGACAATGGGCCATTACGACACCCGATTCAATTATGATTTCTGGAAACAGCTGAACATGCCCGCTATCTGGAAGCTAACGTTCGATGGCCAGCAATACATACAGGCAGAGCCTTTATCCATACAAAAATAGCGGACATCATCTGTCCGCTATTTTCCATCCATATGCAATTTCAGGGTAAGATACCCCTTCAATCTGAAGCTTGTCTTCAGCGATTTTCACTCCGCCTAAGCTTTCATAGAAATGCCTGGCATCATTTCCGACGAGCATCCATGCCACCACGCCTGTCATCCCTTCGGCCGCAAGCCGATTTTCCAAAGATCGAATAAGCATCTTTCCAATCCCACGATTCTTATTGGCAGGATCAAGATAAACTGCGTATACCTCGCCATCGTAATCCGGATGTATATTATCCCGGCATCTGCCTCCGCTGATGAAGCCGACAACCGTCTCTCCTTCTTCTGCAACAAGCAGTAAGGATCCGGACTCCAGCACCATTTCAAACCGAGCTGCTCTTTCTTCCGGTCGAATGGCAGTTAGATAATCAGCAGGCAATATATCCTGATAGGCAAATTGCCAGCCAAGCATACTAATTTCTCCGATCCTATTACAGTCAGCTTTTCTTGCTTCACGTATGGTAACTGTCATCCTGATCCCCCTTTTTAGATTAAGCTAATACAGTAGGCTGAAAATCTATCAATAAAACAGCTCGTACACCTGGACGATCTGCTTCCCCTTTTTGGATTGGGCTGACATAGTGACTGACTGCCTCATCATGTACTCCGTAGGATTCCAACGGCTTATGGATTTCAAAGCTTTCGTGGAATTGACTGGAGTCAGCGTCTTTAGGCAGCTTTCCGGCACAAGCAGGAGTCGCAATGATATTAAGCCCTCCAACGACATTATCCCGCTTGATAAGATGGGCAAATGTGAATGGTTCGCCATCCTGATGAATCAGATTCGGCGAAGATACGCCCTCTTGTCCCTTTTCAGTCACTTCCAGCTTTACGAAATGAATGCCCGCATGAACCGGTAAAATCAAATCCTCTTTACGCCAGAATGTTTCGTGATAATCATGCATGATGATTTTCTGTAATAATTTGTTTTCCAGGATATGATCCGGCAGGGCCGGAAATTCACGGTAAGAATCCACATACTCCGGATTGAAGCGTCCCTGGAAATACTGCGCCATGCTTCCGTTTTCCCGTTCGATACCCGGCAGCCATTCCAATCGGTCATCCTTGTCGAAGATGATTGCCCGTGAATAGCGACGGTAACGATTTAAATCAAGCGCATAGCTATCTGCCGGCAATGTATCGAAAACTGCCTGTATTTCAGCTAAATCCTGTTCCATCCCCTCATATGCCAGATCCTTTTGTAAATCATATATGCTGTATCCTTGTTTCTCTAATGCATTCATGCTTAAACCTCCACAAAACTATAATCTTTCTCTATCATAATACATGCAGAGATAAAGGAACATGCTTTCGTTTGCGATTTTGTGACATTTGAAAAGGAGTGGACCATTTGAGAAAATCAAAAGCAGAATTTGAAAAGCTATTCCAGACAGCTTCCAACCTCCAAAAGCTGCTTCAGGCTGGTGACGTACTGTACAGTTCGATTGGTCCTTCCACCTTCTTCTTCAGCCACGCTGGTATAGTCGGCAGTGACGGGCGGATTTTCCATGCACACCCATCAGGCGGTATCACCGAATCATTGACAGTGTATCTGTCCCGTCACCGCTACGGCGGAACAATCACGCTGCTCCGGCCAAAAATAGATCCGTCTGGTGCAGCGGATTGGGCAAAACGTTCCATCAGCTTAATGAAAGGATACAGTTTCAGCCGCACCTTGGCAGACCCTGCTTGGAATTATTGCACCAAGTTCGTCTGGCAGGCGTTTTGGAGCGGCGCCAGCACCGATTTGACCAGTGCTCGAAAACAGCTGCCCAAACGCTGGATCTTTCCGCACCATATCAAGCACTCCACCCATTTTGAGCCGATTGCAAAATTCTCTCTTGAGTATCGGCTCTAGTCATAATTTTCTGGTAAAATGATGAAGATAGTATAATTAAAGGGGGATCTTGACATGCAATTTGAACAGAAATTAGAGAAATATGCCAAGCTGCTGCTGCATATCGGCTTGAAAGTTAAGCAAGGACAGGACTTGATGATTGTAGCTGATCTAGCTGCTGCACCTTTTACAAAGGTCGTAGCTGAGAAAGCATACGAAGCCGGCATGCGGGACGTAATTGTCGATTATCAGGATGATAATATTACAAAAGCAAAAGTGAAGCATGCAAAAGAAGAAGATTTGGATTACTTCACCCCATTCCGAGGCCGTGTGTATGAAGAACTAGCAGCAGCGGACACAGCTTTCCTGGAGCTCAAGACACCGAATCCATCTCTTTTTGACGGAATTGATCCAGCAAGGGTTGCACGCTATACAAAAGCAGTGGGTGCTGCCAGACAAGGGTATCAAGCTCACAAAACAAATGGCCGTATTAATTGGCTGATCGCTTCGGTACCAACTGTCGAATGGGCAGAGTCTGTCTTTCCCGACTCACAGGGACAGGAAGCTATCGATAAGCTGTGGGATGCTATCTTCTTCACAACTCGCTCCGATCTGGAAAATACAGTCGAGCTGTGGGAACAGCATGTTGCAGCCATGAAGAAGAATGCTGACCACTTAAATGCACGCGACTATCGCAAGCTCCATTATACGGGGCCAGGTACTGATTTAACGATTGAACTGCATCCTGATTCCTTCTGGACTTGCGCAGAATTCATGAAAGAAGATGGCTCTACATATATCCCGAATCTTCCTACAGAAGAAGTATTTACGATTCCAGTTAAAAATGGAGTAAACGGAACAGTTAGCAGTACAAAGCCCTTGAATTATGCTGGTACGTTGCTGGAGAACTTCTCCCTTACCTTCGAAAATGGAAAAGTAGTAGATTTCAAAGCCGAAAAAGGCTATGAAACATTGAAGAACTTGCTGGAAACGGACGAAGGCGCACAATTTCTTGGAGAGGTTGCACTTGTACCGCATCAATCACCGATTTCCCAGTCGGGAATCGTCTTCAATAATACCTTATTCGATGAGAATGCTTCGTGTCATTTGGCTCTCGGACAAGCGATTGGCATGTGCGTGAAGGATGCCCGCGAGAAATCAAAAGGAGAACTAGAGGCAATCGGCTTCAACTACAGTCTCACACATGTTGATTTCATGGTTGGCTCTGGGGAATTATCCATCACGGGCGAAACACCAGATGGCACCGTGGAACAAATCTTCGAAAATGGAAACTGGGCTTTTTAAGAATACAGAAAAGGAGCAGCATTACGCTGCTCCTTTTGCTATGTACGGCAGATCATGAGTACTTCTCGGTAATAGCCAAGCTGATGAGGACAAAGTTCTTCATGTGCAACCTCGATCCGCTGACGTGGAGCTCCTGCCACAATTTCCGCTTCTACGCTTGCTGCTTTTCCTTCGACGAGCTTCTCCAAATCATTAACCCGCATCCGTACGATTTGTACCACTTCTTCATTCAGAAGAATATCCGGGAGTTCCTCCAAATAATAAAAGAATTGGTGACAGAACTCTCGATCAACCAGGTTTTCAGCAAATAACTCTTCTTGAATGATTCCTTTATAAAAAAGATCGCTCTCCTGGAGCGTCACACCCAATTCTTCCTGCACTTCACGTAAACCTCCGACCACAGGCGTTTCGCCGCTTTCCAGATGACCAGCTGCGGTAATGTCGTATTTCCCGGGAAATTCACTTTTATTGAAAGAACGCTGCTGTAGATAAATGTATAGTTCTGTACCATCATGTTCCACGAACCAGCAGTGAAAAGTCTCATGCCAGTCTCCATCACGATGGACTTCCTCTCTTTCCTTCACCCCAAGCTCCCGATGCTGCTCATCGAAAATCGTCAATAGCTCCATGTTTTGCCCCCATACTTATTCCTTTTTTTCTAATGTAAGCGATATCGCCAGGCTTGTCTACCGTATATTTCCAATCAAATCGAGTTATCGCGCATTTCCTCGACTAATGGCATGATTTCCTTAGTAAAACGTTCCATTTCCTGCTTGTGCGGCGAAAATTGAAGCAGCAGAAGACTGACGCCGGCATGCTCGTAGGCAAGTATCCGCTGCGCAATTTGCATCGGCGTCCCAACCAGATGCGGCCGCAAGCCCCTTGCAGAAACAGCATCGTCGCTGATCTTGCTTTTTTGTGCCAGCTCTTCCTCTGTTACATATGATTCGTAATCCGCACCGGTAATTCTTTCCCATTCCTGGTAAGCTTCTTCCTCCGTTTCGCGGCAAATGACATAAGCTGTCATGCCAAATTCTGTAAACGGAGACTTGCCGGCTGCTTCACGGCGAATCTGCATATCAGCGATCATACTGGCCACTTCCTGTACAGTACCGCCCTTCATTACATAGGCATCGCATGTCTCGGCAATTGTCTGTCGTAAATAGTCGCTCTCGCCGCCTGCGTATAATGGCGAGATCTCTTTGCTCTTGCCAGCTGGTAAATAATCGACGTGCTGAACTTGATAGTACAAACCATCATAGGTGTAATTGCCAGCTGCCCAAACTCCGCGCAGCACTTCGAAAAATTCCTCGGTTTGCATATAGAAATCCTCTGATCCAGCGATATCGCCATCTTGGCGCTTTTGTTCCTCTTCGCGCAAGAAAGAAACGACTGCCAGGGAAAAACGGCTATTACTTACCTGATCAATCATTACTGCTTGTCTCGCGGCTTCCGCGGGCTGATCAATGCTCGGCCGGACTGCTGCCATGATGTGCAGTCTATCGGTTGCTTCCGCAATAGCACCAGCAGCTTCCCAAAAGTTAAGCTGCTGATCGGCATTTTTCCCTTGGTATAGGTAGGTATCTGGAAGAAAGACGGCATCGAACCCTAAATCCTCCGCCAGATGCGCCGTTTCCTGCACATCTGACAAACTTAGCGGTCCACCATCCTCCACATGACGCAGCCAGCTGCTTGAAACTGGCTGCCAGTATGCATATTTCATTGTTATTACTCCTTTTGCACATAGGAAATCCTACCGAACGACACATCGATTCTACTAAAAAAGCTTCTTCGATGAGGAAGAAGCTCTGTATTGCAGCCGTCGTCATCTTATCACGCAGCTTTCGCTGCAGGTCGTAGCACCTTCCTGCAGGACTGCCCTCCTGCAGTGGGTTGCCGGGCTTCATCGGGCCTTTCCCTCCGCCACTCGTTATAAGATTTCTTATGAATTGTACTTCCTACTATACCAGATTTGCAGTGTCAGATTCAAACAGAACAACTGCTATGCCATTTGCATATACGCCTCCATCAAAAGGCGGAACCCATCCTGTCTTGCTTTTTCTTCATAAACAGGACTGGTGAGCATGAACTCAATCTCCCCGCCGTAGTAGTCTTCCAGCTCTCCAAGCTGCTGCAGCACCTCAGCTGGTGTTCCGATTACCATGGTTGGACGATTGTCCTCAAGACGCTCCTTTTCATAAGGAGACATTTTATAATCTGCTGCTGTATCTGGACGCAGCATCCCTTTGACGGGCCTTCCCTGTTCCTGAAGCAGCGATGCAACCTCATGGCTCTTTGCCAGTGCTTCTGCAGCTTCTGTTGTCTCTGCACAGAACAAAAACAGACTGACCATCATTTGCGGCTGCTGCTTCCCTTTCCGGAAGGATTTCTGATACACATCCAGCACTGCCGCATCCTTTTCTCCCCGTATGAATTGGGCATAAGCGAATCCGATTCCATGATATGCAGCAAGACCTGCACTGCCAGCGCTGCCGCCCAGCAGCCAGACAGATGGGGCGGTGCCAATGCTCGGCATCGCTACCAAGTCCCCGAACCGATGTTTTTCTTCTTTTCTTATATTCAAATAATGAAGCAAATCGCGTATCTGCCGATCATACCAATCCTCCGGCACAGCTCTATGCTCTTGCAGCGCTCTTTTCGCTGCCGGCATTCCTCCTGGCGCACGCCCGATACCAAGGTCGATTCTTCCTGGATGAAGCGCTTCGAGCAATCTTGCATTTTCTGCAACTTTATACGCACTATAATGAGGCAGCATAACACCGCCTGAGCCGATACGGATACGGGATGTTTTAGCAGCAAGATGCCCCATCAGAAGCTCTGGACTGCTATGGGCGAGGCTGCCGGCGTGATGCTCGGACACCCAGAAACGCACATAGCCAAGCTGATCGGCAAGTTCGGCCAGCCGCACTGTTTCCTCCAATGCCTCTGTTGCATTACCGTCTTCTTTGATTCGGGATTGATCCAATATACTAAGCTTCATACTATCCACTCCTTCTTTGTATCATATCCTGTGCGAAAGACTTTTAAAAACAATCCGTTTTTCTGTATGCTAGAATTGACTGAATAAAAAGGATGGTGCTCATATGATTGGATTTATCGGATTAGGAATCATGGGTCAAAACATGGCAGCTAATCTGCTCGAAAAGGGCGAACAGTTAGTTGTCTATAATCGTACAAAAGAAAAAGCTCAAGCACTATTGGACAAAGGTGCTGTCTGGGCAGATTCCCCCCGGAAAGTCGGAGAACAAGCTAATATCGTATTTACGATGCTGACAGATCCTGCAGCTGTCCAAGCAGTTGCTTACGGAGAAGATGGGCTTTTCAGCGGGATGCAGGAAAACAGTTTATGGGTGGATGTCAGTACTGTTAAGCCAGCGTTCACAAAAGAGATGGCAGAAGCCGCTCGCGCGCATCATATCCGTTTTGTTGATGCCCCTGTATCTGGTTCAAAGGCACCAGCACAGCAAGGTAAACTGCACTTCCTTGTTGGCGGAGACGACCAAGATGTAAAGGAGATCGCCCCCCTGCTTGAGAAAATGGGACAAAGCATCCAGCATATGGGCGCCAATGGGAATGGCTCAGCTACTAAGCTGGCAGTGAATATGCTGCTCGTTCAATCCTTGACTGGTCTATCTGAAGCAATCAGCTTCGGCGAAGCAGTCGGCCTTGATAAAGAGCATCTGATGGATGTATTGCTTGCCCTTCCAGTTACAAGCGATATTCAAGCAGGCAAAAGGGATACGATTCTCCAGCAGAACTTTGAACCGCAATTCCCTCTGGAGCATGCTTACAAGGACTTGCAGCAGATTTCCGAAACAGCTTATGAAGCAGGCGCTCCCCTTCCAATGACAAACAGCGTGAAAGAACTGTATGCATTAGCGAAGAAAAATGGTTATGGCAAACAGGATGTCGCTGCCGTTTTTGCACTTTTAGCAAAAGATTGAGACGAATCAGACTAAGAATCCGAATTTTTTCGGATTCTTTTTTTATTCTCATTTATTTTTTTTAATTAACATTGGCATATTAACAAGAGGCGCAAGGTATCAAGCTCTGAGATACTTAATTTATGTGAAGTAAATTTTTTGCTTATTTTCACCAAATTATAATCATTATCATCTGACTGATTTATTAAATTTTTTAAATCGGACAAAAGCATACTGGGACTGAACAGAATACTTTCATATCAATATTTTTATGCTAATATAATTATGGTTTTATTAATTTCATTACTTTTAAAAGGAGTCTTCATCATGGCTGATTCATCTAACAAACCAAAACGGGAGGTCAAGTGGATTCCGCTCCTGATCACTGTATTGATCGGCGTAATTATTTGGTTCGTCCCTTCACCAGATGGTGTTAAAGCAGAAGCATGGCATTTATTCGCTATCTTCGTTGCTACGATCATCGGTCTGATCATTAAACCGATGCCAATGGGCAGTGTCGCCATCCTTTCGCTGACGGCTATCGTTTTGACGAAGACACTTGGATTAGAAGAAGCGCTGAGCGGCTTCCAGAACAGTACAATCTGGCTCATCGTCATTGCATTCTTTATTTCCAGAGGTTTCATCAAAACCGGCCTCGGATCCAGAATTGCCTATTTGTTCGTACGTCTATTCGGTAAGAAGACTTTAGGCTTGTCTTACTCGTTGATTGGCAGTGACTTGATCCTGTCACCGGCTATGCCATCCAATACAGCTCGTGCCGGCGGTATCATTTTCCCGATTATCCAGTCGTTATCAAACTCATATGGCTCTAAAAGCGGTGATGGTACGGAGCGCAAAATCGGTTCCTTCCTGACTTTTGCTTCCTATCAGGGAAACGGGATTACTTCCGCAATGTTTCTGACAGCAATGGCAGCAAACCCATTGGCAGCTAGTGCTGCAGAGAGCGTCACTGGCCAATCCATCTCTTGGGGCAGCTGGATTCTCGCTTCCATCGTTCCTGGTATCATCAGTTTGATCGTTATTCCATTCGTCATCTTCAAGCTGTATCCTCCTGAAATCAAGGAGACACCGAAGGCGACTGAAATGGCAACAGAAAAATTGCAAAGCATGGGTAAACTGAAGCGTTCTGAATGGTATATGATCGGCGTATTC
Source organism: Virgibacillus sp. 7505 (assembly GCF_002272135.1). Taxonomy (GTDB): domain Bacteria; phylum Bacillota; class Bacilli; order Bacillales; family Amphibacillaceae; genus Terribacillus. The sequence continues at coordinate 238,614 of NZ_NPBF01000004.1, forward strand.
TTATTGCTGCTCGTATTGTGGATCTTTGGTGAGAGCTTCGGAATCGGCTCTACGACTGCAGCTTTCATCGGACTAGTCGTACTATTGCTGACTGAGGTTTTGACTTGGTCTGATATCAAGCAGGAACAAGGTGCATGGGACACACTTGTATGGTTCGCTGTGCTTGTCATGATGGCAAATTACTTGAACGAACTTGGCCTTGTCCCTTGGTTCAGTGACATTATGGGAAATATCGTAAGTACACTTTCCTGGCCTGTCGCTTTGCTCATATTAGCTATTGTGTACTTCTACTCCCACTATTTCTTTGCGAGTAACACAGCACACGTTAGCGCTATGTACGCAGCCTTTCTTTCAGTAGTTGTGGCTGCCGGCGCGCCGCCATTATTGTCAGCCCTGCTGTTAGCTTTCTTCAGTAACTTGTTCGGCTGTTTGACACACTACGGCAGCGGTCCAGCACCTGTATTCTTCGGAGCAGGCTTCGTCACCCAGCAAAAATGGTGGGGACTTGGCTTCCTCATCTCCATCATCCATCTTGTCGTCTGGATCGGTATCGGCGGACTTTGGTGGAAACTGATTGGTCTATGGTAAATAAATAAAAACAGGAATCCTTCGTGGATTCCTGTTTTTTTAATTGCTTGTATAAGTAGCTGCATCTGCTGCTTCAATAAACGGACTCAAGTTACCAATGCTGTACATATGCAATTCATGCATCGCACGTGTACATGCTGTATAAAGCAAGGTACGTTCTGATTCATGGCCATACGCCTCATCTGAGACATCGTACAGAATGACAGCATCGAATTCGATACCTTTGGCAAGATATGCCGGAATAACCGATAACCCTTTTTTATACTGGGAAGTTGTCTCTGTAATCAAATCTGCTTCCATTTCATCCTTGATCCAGTTATGCGCTTCTTTGCTTTCTTTACTAGTTTTGGCGATAACAGCAATCGTCTCATAACCAGCTTCCTTCAAGGAGTGGATTTTCTCCAAGACCAGCTTGCGTCTCTCTGTATCATCAGCTGCTTTCGTCAGTGTCGGAAGATCTCCATCACGGTTGAATGGCTGGATTCGCTTTGCATGATCCAAAAGCTCCTTTGTAAAATCAACAATCTGCCTCGTTGAACGGTAGCTGCGCCATAGCTCGATCCGATGGCTGTCAACTGTGTTGCCGGAGAGCACATTCTCCCCTGTCAGCGCATGCGCCTGAATGGCCTGATTGATATCCCCAAGCAATGTCATCCGTGCGTTAGGGAATGCCTGCTGTAAATAAGCGAATTGGAAAGCAGAATAATCCTGCGCTTCATCAATAAGCACATAACGGATGGTTTTATCCGAACGGTCACCAAGTACTTTATCACGGAAATAGACAAACGGCGTCACATCTTCCCAGCTCATGTACTTGCGGATGAGATTTTGCTTGGTTGTTTCATATAGTTCCGTCCATGATGCTGGCATTTCCGGTCGTCTTTCAGCTGTCAGCATACGTAAATAGGATTTTTTCACATTGATGAAGGCATGCTTGCGCACTTTCTTGATCAACGGGCGAAGCTTTCGTTCTACAACCCATTTGCGAAGGATTTCTTCTTCCTGTTTGTTTTCCTCAAAATCATCTGTTTCTGTGCGGTCTTTCTTTTGAAGCTCGGAAAAGGCCTCGACATAGTCTTCCTTCTCCATCAGCTCTACTTCTTCCCGGACCCAATCTTTCCTTGTCTCCCAATCACCCCAAAGCTGCAGCTTTTCTACGATCCAAGCTGCCGTCAGCTCTGCTCGGTTCGAAATCGGCAAAGTGTTGGATAGGCTGTAGAAATAAGATTGAATCTCCTGTTTGCTCACTATACGCTGCTTGCGGAAGCTGACGTCCTTGAATATAAGGCCGGCGCGCTTGAATTCATCCAGCTTGTCATCGATATACTGTTTAAAATCAAGGCTTGCTTTATACTGGATTCCAGCCAGCCGCTGCTCTTTTTCCTCACTGGAAGCAAGCAGCATATACTCCATCTGTTCAAATGGTGTTTCGATCGTTTCTCTGCCTTCCAGCTGGGCATCCATATGGGCATAGAAGGTGGCTTGCCTCATATTATCTTCGCCAAGCTCCGGTAGGACATTGGAAACATAGCTATTGAACAGCGGATTCGGCGACAGCAGTACAATATTCTCAGCCGTAATGCGGTCACGATAATGGTATAGCAGGTAAGCAACACGCTGCAGTGCTGCTGAAGTTTTCCCGCTGCCTGCCGCACCTTGTACGATCAGATTAGCTGCTGATTCATTACGGATGATTTGATTTTGTTCCTTCTGAATCGTGGCAACAATACTTTTCATCTCTGTACTGGCATTACCGCCCAGAACATACTGCAGCAGACTGTCTCCTATCGTCACTCCAGTATCGAACAAGGCTACAAGCTTGCCATTCCGGATGATGAATTGACGTTTGAGTGTCATATCACCCTGAATCTTGCCTTCTATCGTTTCATACGAAGCACCACCAGGAGAGAAGTCATAGTACATACTGGAGATTGGTGCACGCCAATCATAAATAAGGAAATCCTCTTCTTTCTCATCCATCAGACTCGCTAAGCCTACATAGATTTCTTCGTCTTGATCAGCACCCTCTTCCCGGAAGTCGATACGACCAAAATAAGGGTTGCGCTGCAGCCGATCCAGCGTCTTCACTTCATTGTGAATCTGCTGATGCGTTCGTTCCCGCTCCCCCAGAAGCTCTGCTTGCTGCTTCAAGCTGGCTTGTGTTTCGTTCACATCATCCGGTTCATCCAGGTTTACGGTCACATCCTCCCAGAAGTTTTTCCGAAGATCAATTACTTTCTCCCGCAGACCCTGTATCATGCCTGCCGTTTTCTCACGCTTCTTTTCGATCGTCTTCTGGACACGGGCCACACGGGCTTGTTCGTCCTTCAAATCCTTTTCATCTTCTGTCATTCCGGCGTCCCTCCAAAACAATTGACATTTATATATAAATAATGTATAATTTTAAATGGTTTGCTAAATTATGTTATATTAGCAGAACATCCTCTATTTTATCATGTTCATTGTTCCCCTGCAATTTTTCTCTATCCTGTCATTTCCAAGCTATCCTTTTGCATATCCTTTCTATTCGTGTGTATAATTAGTTAGGGAATCGAAATATTAACGCGAAAGAAGTGTTTTTCATTCATGACGGACGAACAGCTCGCAAAGCGTAATCTGTTTATCATGTGGTTCGCCAACTTCTTCATCTCGGCGAGCCTGAGTATGATCATGCCATTTCTATCCTTATATATTTCATCATTCGGCACATTATCTGAACGGGAGGTTCAGAGCTGGTCAGGTATCATTTTCGGGGTAACTTTTGTTACCGCATTCATCTGTTCGCCATTCTGGGGTAAAATCGGCGATCGGTATGGACGAAAGCTGATCCTGATTATATCTTCCTTCGGCATGGGGGTTTCCATTCTCCTGCTCGGATTCACCGAAAATGTATGGCAGCTATTCATGCTACGTGTGTTCATGGGGATCTTTACAGGCTTCATCGGTATATCCCAAGCATTCATCTCGACTCAGACGCCCAGCCACATTGCTGGACGTGTGCTAGGCACCTTACAGACCGGAAGCATCACCGGTATGCTTTTCGGACCAATGATTGGCGGAATACTCGCAGACAGTATCGGCTTCCACGGTACGTTCCTGCTCGTATCGATAAGTGTCTTCACCTCTGCTCTCTTGGTCACCTTCGGAACAAAGGAATATCCGGTCAAGATTCAAAAAGGCGAAAAGTCACACTATACCTTTAAGGAAGTGCTCGCACATATTCTGCGGGACCCGATTTTATTGGTCGTACTCATCTTAAGTTCATTGATTCAAATTGCCAATTTCAGTGTACAGCCTATTTTATCCTTGTATGTGCAAGAACTGCACGGACCTGAGAATATAGCATTCTACTCTGGTATCGCCTTTTCAGCGGCTGGCCTTGGCAATCTGCTCATGACAAGGACTTGGGGGAAGCTTGGCGACCGTATCGGATATGTGAAGATTCTGATTGGGCTTATTTTTGCAGCTGGTATCGTTTATATACCCGGCGCACTGGTCGGCTCCGTATGGGAACTCGCTGCTATCCGCTTGCTCCTCGGTATGGCGATAGGCGGCATCATTCCTTTACGCGTCGCCTATATCAGGCAAGCTGCTCCGCTTACGATGCAAGGAGAAGTACTCGGATATAATAACAGCCTCCGCTTCCTCGGAAACTTCATCGGTCCGATACTTGGCGGGATGATGGCTGGATACTTCGGATTCTCAGCTGTATTCTACATGACAAGTGCGCTGCTCATCATCTGCGGCATTACCTTGCTCACTGCCCATATCCGGAATGCTCGTGCACAAACACGAACTTCTTCCATTTAAAAAAAGATTGCCGAACAAATCGGCAATCTTTTTTTCTTACATATTAAAGCTTCGTACGGCAATCGCTTCGATTTCAACATTCGCACCTTTAGGCAGTTTGGAAATCTCTACTGTTGCACGTGCCGGGTATGGCTCGGACAAATGACGCCCGTATACTTCATTCACCGCTGCAAAATCATCTAAGGATGTAAGGAAGATTGTTGTCTTCACGACTTGATCAAATGACAAACCTGCTTCTTCCAAAATAGCGGACAGGTTCTTCATCACCTGATCTGTCTGTTCCTCAATCGTTCCTGCCATCTCTCCTGTTGCCGGATCCAATGGGATCTGACCGGAAATATAAACCGTCCCTGCAGTTTCTACCGCTTGAGAATAAGGTCCGATTGCTTGTGGTGCTTTGTCAGTTTGGATGATGTTACGCATTCGTATCTCTCCTATTTAAACAGATTTAATTATGAAGTCTAAAATAGATTTTTGAAAAAGTCACCTATCGACTTGAAGAAATCCTTCACACTTTGCCAGAAACCATCATTTCCAGCCACTTCATCTATCTTATCCTGGATAGTAGTAGCGATGTCATCAAGCTGTGATTTCACGCCATCGAAATTGATGTCCAGCTCACGCATCTTATCGAATAGATCGATAAGCAGCTGACGATCTTCATCGCTAAGGCTGATTTCCAGCTTGCTCAGCTGATCCGTTACGATCTGCTCCACATCTTCCCGTGTTGCAGGATTCTGCTCTGCGATTTCTTGCTTGATATCTGTTAAGAGCTGGGTAACCTTTTCGTTATCCAAGCCTTCTTTTTGCGCAAGATCTGTAGCCAGATCAAGCTCTTCATTAGCTACCTCTGTCCGCTCCGGATCCAGGTTCCCATCGGCTGTATCATACGCCTTGTAGATGCCTGTCAAAGCGGAATGTCCGCTAACCTTAACCGGGGAAGCTACATCTACTGTTGCATCCTCAATACCAGCTGTCAGCAGGGCATTTTTATACATATCCACTGTTACCTGTGTGATATTGTCAGGTGTGACGATTTGGACATCCAGCCCATGACCCTCGTCTTCTCTTGTGATCATCGCTGAGGAATACATTCTGGAATTTGCATCTCCATTTATGTATTTCACGATATCATCGGCTGTAACCGGAATTTCTTCTATATTATCCGTATTTGTGACACCAAGGTCTTCTCTGACTTGTTCTTTTTGTGCTTCTGATAATGAATCTCCAACTACGACAATCGGCAAGCCGAATTTTTCATTGATACTATCCGTGTTCTTTCCTGTACTTGCGGATACAACATCGGAAAAGGCAAAGCTGAACATCAAAGCAACCGCGAAACAAGCCGCTATGCATTTGGTTAACCCTCTCATGGAATGATCCACCTTTTCTTCAATATGGTCTTGCTTTCCCCATTATAAGCTTTTCTAGGAATAAATAAAGCATTATCCTGACAAGCAGGAAAAGCGGACATACAAAAAGAGCTGTATCACAAGTGATACAGCTCTTCCTTTAGGAACGCTTCTGAACAGAACCGTCTTTTTTATGGATGATCGTCTCAGTCCCTTTATTATCTGCAATCTCTTTCGCTCGTTTGATTGCATCCTGCTTGTTATCAAAAACCTGTGAAGGCCGCTTTGACCCTTTTGCCTGCACTGCCCAGCCCTCATCATGCGGAACCACTTCCTCCGCATTATCGATCAGATCTGGATTACTATGGGAGGCATGCGAATCACGCTTCGTCGGGTCATCGTTCTTTAGAAAGTCCTTCACTTCCTTTTCGGAAACATTCGACTTCCACTCTTTCGCCTGATTCGTCGCAATGGGAATAGCCCTGCCTTCATCGTAGCCTTCATCCACCATCGCATTGGCAATTTCTATGGCTTTCTTTTTCACCGGCTTGTCCAGATTCTTAAGCGATGCGGGATAATCATTCATAGTCCATGGCATGCTAAAACTCCTTCCGATGTTTTTTATGTACTTACTATTCCCCTTGCCGTATCTATAAAACACATTAAGCAAAAGAGTTGTATGAGCCACTTACCCGTCTTACAATTGCCCTATTACCAAAAAGGAGATGATAGCACATGGCGAAAAATGAAGAAATCCAATTAGCTAAACGTCCGGAAGGCACACCAACAGAAGAGAACTTCCGCTTTGTTGAAACAGAAATACCAGAGCCCGAAGAAGGACAGGTGCTCATCAAGAGTATCTATATCAGTGTCGACCCATATATGCGTGGTCGAATGAACGATACAAAATCCTATGTACCGCCATATGAACTCGACGCTCCCATCTCAGGAGGCATTGTTGGTCAAGTGACCGAATCCAAATCAGATAAATTCAAAAAAGGCGACTATGTACTTGGAAACCTGCCATGGGCTCGTTACAATGCAGCAAATCCAAATAATTTGCAAAAAGTAGATCCGGAGCTAGGACCGATTTCCACCGCATTAGGCGTGATGGGAATGCCCGGACTTACAGCATATTTCGGCTTGACTGATATCGGTGAACCAAAATCCGGCGAAACAGTCGTTGTATCAGGTGCAGCTGGCGCGGTCGGTTCTACCGTTGTCCAAATCGCAAAAATCCTCGGTGCGCGCGTTGTCGGCATCGCAGGATCCCCGAAGAAGCTCGATTATGTGAAAAACACGCTCGGTGCAGATGAAGTAATCAACTATAAGGAAGACAATGTAGCAGAAGCATTGGAAAGAGCGTGTCCGGATGGTGTGGATGTTTATTTCGACAACGTCGGCGGCCCCGTATCTGACGCAGTTTACCCACTGCTCAATGCGCACGCACGCATTCCGCTCTGCGGCAGCATCTCTTCTTACAATAAAAAAGAAGACCAAGGCCCGCGCGTTCACGGCTACCTTGTCAAATCCAAAGCCAAGATGCAAGGCTTCATCGTCGGCGACTACAGCGATCGGTTCGCTGAAGGAAAGAAACAGCTTTCCGAATGGTTCAGCCAGGACAAGCTTACCTTTGAAGAAAATATTGTAGAAGGTTTCGAGAATGTGCCTGATGCTTTTCTTGGACTGTTTAAGGGTGAGAATCTTGGGAAGCAGTTAGTGAAAGTAGCAGAAACGGAATAAAAGAAAAAGCTAGTGCAGCCCCCCTTTTTGGCTTCACTAGCTTTTTTCGGTTATTAACAATTTTTTTCTTCATCGTAGTAGTGTTTTCGATCATACATTATATAATATAGTCTGTATCCTTTTTTCAGACTAGAAGAAGAGGTGTCCTACTATGATATTTATAATACTATTCGGCATCCTTGCTCTTGTTATACTAATTGCATTATTTGTAACAAGAAATCAAAAAAATGTACCAATGGATAATTATCGAAAAAGTATAGAAGAAGCCAAGATTGACGCGAAGAACCACTCAAATAGCAACAATAACAGTAACTCTGGTTTATAAACAATCACTATATTTACTATTGATTAACGGTGATTCCCTTCAAACAAGATACCCCTTTTACTTTTTCAGGAAAAAGAAAAGACACCTCTTTCAAGAGATGTCTTTTCTTTTATTTCACTTTATCTATTATCCACTTTCTCCGGATACATATCATGGTTCATCATGCGATGATCTGCCATTTGCTCATACTTCGTGCCTGGACGGCCGTAGTTGACGTATGGATCGATGGAGATTCCGCCGCGTGGCGTGAACTTGCCCCATACTTCGATGTAGCGTGGGTTCATCAGTTCTTTCAGGTCGTTCAGGATGATGTTGATGCAATCTTCATGGAAGTCACCATGGTTACGGAAGCTGAAAAGATACAGCTTCAGTGATTTGCTTTCCACCATCTTTTCATCAGGAATGTAGCTGATGTAAACCGTACCGAAATCCGGCTGGTTTGTAATCGGGCACAGCGTCGTGAATTCCGGACAGTTGAATTTCACGAAATAGTCACGGTATGTGTGTTTATTATCAAAGGTTTCGAGAACCTCAGGTTTGTAATCGAAGTCGTAAACATTGTTTTGGTTGCCAAGCAATGTTACGTCTGTCATTTCTTCAGGATTTCTTCCTGCCATTTGTATTCCTCCTTGCAAACTTTTACACAAGCGATTCTTATTATAAAGGATTTTCTTCTTTTTGTCTCATGAAGGCGATGACTTCTGCATCAGTCGGCATTCCTGCCTGTGCGCCGTGTGATCCGATCTGTAAGGCAGCAGCTGCATTTGCATAGCTGCATGCTTCCGCCAACGTGCTGCCGCTTGCCAGCTTCAGTCCAAGTGCTGCATTGAATGTATCGCCCGCACCTGTTGTGTCTACTGCTGAGACAGGGAATGCTGCCACATGACCGCCACTGTAGACAACGCCTTCCTCACCCTTTGTAATGACAAGCTTGTCGGGAAATTCCTGTAATGCTTTATCCGTATCTTCAAATAGGATTGCCGCTTCTGACTCATTCGGCGTAATGTAAGCAGCCTGGTTGATAATTTCATAAGGAAGCGGCTGCGCTGGAGCTGGATTCAATATGTAAGGCACATTTGCCTCTTTACAGCACTTTGCAGCTGCTGCTACTGTCTCTAGTGGAATCTCTAGCTGGATAAGGACGATATCACTGTTTTGGATGACATCCCTTTTTTCCTCTATATAATCCGGCATGAGCTTAAAGTTGGCTCCTGGAATGACTGTAATGCTGTTATCTCCATCCACTACTTGGATGACAGCTACACCAGATGATGTGTCAGCTCTTCCAATGTGCTCTGTTTTTACTCCTTCCTGACGAAGGACTTGCGTTAATTCATCCCCAAAAGGGTCCTGGCCGACCATGCCGATCATCGTAACGTCTGCTCCCAGACGCGCTGCCGCTACCGCTTGATTGGCACCCTTACCGCCAGGAAACGTCTCAAAACGTTCGCCAAGTATCGTTTCCCCTGCTGCAGGACGTTTAGCTGAAGTTGCTGTCAAATCCATATTGAGACTGCCGATCACGGTTATCTTGGGCTGTTGCGACATAGCTAGTCCTCCTTAAAATACGATCGTTTTATTGCCGAATACGATTACCCGGTCATCTATATGCCATTTAATCGCCCGCATTAATACACTGCGCTCGACAAGACGTCCGACACGTTTCAAATCTTCCGCTTTATCTTTATGATTGACCCGATGTATATCTTGTTCGATGATTGGGCCTTCATCCAAGTCGGAGGTCACGTAATGGCTTGTTGCACCAATCAATTTCACTCCGCGTTCATATGCGCGTTCATAAGGCTTGGCACCGATAAAAGCCGGCAGGAAGCTATGATGAATATTGATGATCTTATTTTTAAAATTCTCCAGGAATCCAGGTGTGAGTATCTGCATGTACCTTGCGAGAATGACTGTATCGATGTTGTATTGTTCCAATAGGTCAAGCTGCTGACGCTCTGCTTGCAGACGGATATCTTTGTTTGCAGGAATGTGATGGAAAGGAATATTGTAGGATTCCGCTAGTTCCCTTGAGTCTTCATGATTACTCACAATAACCGAGAGATCAGCCATGAGATTTCCACTCTGATATTCCCAAAGTATCTCCTGCAAGCAATGCAGCTCCTTGGAGACGAAGAGTGCCAATTTCTTCATATCCCGTACGCGCACTAGCTGCCACTCCATCTTAAAATGGGCTGCTATGTGCTGGAAGCCTTGCTCCAGCAGCTGCTGTGTGTCGCCATCTTGCTGACACTCGAATTCGATTCGAAGAAAGAAGCTCCCTCCATCTGGATCCGTTGTGTATTGATTTGATTCCATAATATTTGCTTGCTGATTAAAAAGAAACTCGGAAACTGCTGCAACAATCCCCGGCTGATCAGGACAGGAAATGACGATTCTATATCTGTTTTCGTTCTTCTGCTGGAAAGCTTTGATTTTTTCTAGATAATGTGCGGCCATGACTAACCTCCTAATATTCTTCTATCTTAACGATTGTATCTTGTTTCTACAACAGAGAATTGTGACAAAAAAATACGATCCCAAATGATTGGAATCGTATGTATTGTATGAGCGAAGAACAGCTTTATTCACCCGCAATCTGTTTCAGTGTTTCGATGCAGAAATCAACTTCCGCTTTATTTGTATTGAGCGGCGGCAATATCCGTAGTACGCTCTCTCCAGCTACTAGCACGAGCAAACCGAGATCTCGAGCCTGATTGACGAGGTCAATCGCTTTTCCTGTTGTACCGAGACCAAGCAGCAATCCTTTTCCCCGTACATCAGTGAATGCACGTGATGCTGCTGCGATTCCTTCCAGTTCCCTACGGAAATAGTCAGCTGTCTCTTGAACTTCAATCAAAAATTGAGGATTCGTGATTACTTCCAGTGTTGATTTGCCCGCTGCCGCAGCCACCGGATTACCTCCGAAGGTGCTGCCATGACTGCCTGCTTCAAATGCCGCAGCAGCTTTGCCCGTCGCGATCATTGCCCCGATCGGGATACCTGAACCCAATCCTTTTGCCGTTGTCAGCACATCTGGTTCCAGCTCGTACTGCTCATAAGCATAAAGGGTGCCGGTTCGACCGACTCCAGTTTGTACTTCATCCAGCATAAACAGTACATCGTGCTCCTTACAAAGGCGCTCCACTTCCTTTACCCAAGCAGGATCAGCTGGGATGACACCGCCTTCCCCTTGGACAAGCTCCAATAATACGCCGCATGTATCCGGACCGATCAGCTCATCAAGTGCTTCCACATCATTATAAGGAAGATGCCGGAAGCCCTTTGTCAGCGGTGCGAAATGCTTTTGTATCTTTTCCTGACCCGTTGCAGCCAACGTCGCTAATGTCCGGCCGTGAAACGACTGACTGAATGTGACCACCTCATAGGCATTTGTCCCTTTCACCTTCTGGGCGTAGCTGCGCGCCAGCTTGATTGCCGCTTCATTTGCCTCTGCCCCGCTATTGGCGAAGAATACTTGATCAGCGAATGTATGACCAGTCAAAAGCTCCGCCAACTGCTCTTGAATCGGAATATGGTATAGATTGGAACAGTGCCAAATGGTGTCCAGCTGTTCCTTGACAGCTTCCTTTACTGCTGCAGGGGCGTGACCTAAATTACAAGTAGCAATTCCTGCAGTATAATCAAGGTATTGCTTACCGTCAGCATCCCAGACATAGCTTCCTTCTCCTTTTGCGATAGAGATTGGAAATCTGCTATACGTTGGCATCACAGATGATACTGCTGCATTCGTTTCAGACATGATGAGCCTCCTCCGATAATGTTATGGTAGTACCTGCGACTTTACCTTCCACTAACTGCAGCAAACTGTCATCAGCCAGTCCGTTGACGATCGTAACCTTTCCTGCTCCATGCTCCAATGCTTCCAGCGCTGCCCGCACCTTCGGGATCATACCATCCTTGATGAACCCTTCCGCTATCATTTGCTTCAATTCACTGTCTGTTACATTTGTGAGCATCTGTTTTTGACCATTCACTTGCCGATAAATGCCCGGGATGTCACTTATGAAGCACAGCTCCGCATTCAATGCCCGTGAGATGGCTGATGCTGCTAAATCGGCATTTATATTGAATCTGGAGTTGCCCTCACCTCCAGCGAGCGGTGATATGACCGGGATGTTGTCTTGAGAGACAATTTGCTCGATAAGCGCCGTATTTACTTCTGTGACAGTACCGACAAGTCCGAGTTTATCTGCATTCGCAACAGGTTCCGCGTAAAGCAGCTTACCATCCAGTCCGCTGACCCCATAAGCATCTGTTCTGCTCATCAGCTTGCGAACCAGGAACTTGTTCACTGCTCCGCTGAGCGCCATCTCGACAACATCCAGCACCTCTTCGGTTGTCACCCTTAAACCATCGACGAATTCCGGCTTCACACCTGTTTGTTCCAGCAGCTCATTGATTAGCTTGCCGCCACCATGGACAATGATAGGCTTCCAATCACCCTGCTTTTGAATAGCAGCGATATTATCATAGAAATTATCCGGCAGCTTATCGATTATACTGCCGCCGCATTTTATAATAAGATAATTCATTTCGCCGCCCCCTTCATGTCCGGTAAGAAGCATTGATTTTGACGTAATCGTATGACAAATCACAGCCCCAGGCGGTCGCTTCTCCGTTTCCTTCCTGCAAATCGATCGTGATTACGACATTGTCCTGTTTTAAATGTTCGCTAGCCTCCAACTCATCAAATAAAGCGGGTGTTCCTTCCTTTACGACCAATACATCTCCGAGCCAAACCGAAATTTTTTCAGGAGTAAATGCTGCACCGCTATAACCTGCTGCCGTAATGATACGGCCCCAATTTGGATCGGCTCCATAAACTGCTGCTTTCACCAGACTGGAGGCAACTACCGACTTTCCTATTTTCCGCGCCTCTTCTGCCGATTGCGCCTGACGTACACGAACTTCTACAAGCTTCGTCGCGCCTTCTCCGTCACGAGCGATTTTTTTGGCCAATTCCTGTGAAACATATTGGAAGGCTGCACAGAATTTTTCCCATTCCGGATGGTTTGGATTAAGCTCCTTGTTGCCTGCTTTTCCGTTTGCAAGAACAAGTACCATATCATTTGTACTCGTATCTCCATCTACCGTAATCATATTGTAGGATTTATCCGTCGTTTTCCGCAGCTGCTGCTCCAATACATCAGCCGGAATGACGGCATCAGTTGTCACGAAGGCTAGCATAGTCGCCATATTCGGATGAATCATGCCAGATCCTTTTGCAGCTCCGCCTATCGTTATTGGTACACCATCAATTTTGACGCTGACTGCAATTTGCTTTGTGCAAGTATCTGTTGTCAAGATGGCCTGAGCGAAATCCTCTGCCTTGCCTTCTCCTGAGATTGAATGAATACCCGACATTATCTTATCCATCGGCAGCTGGACGCCAATCAGTCCAGTTGATGCTACCGCCGCATGCTGTACTTGAATTCCGAGCTGCTCTGAGAAAGCTTTGCGCATCGCATAAGCATTTGTCAAACCCTCTTCTCCTGTACATGCATTTGCATTGGCGCTATTCACTACAATTGCCTGCAGCTTCCCCTCTTGCTTAATACTTTCCTCTGTCACAAGAAGCGGAGCTGCCCGAAAAGAATTCAATGTGTATACTCCAGCAGCAGCTGCTGGCACTTCTGAATAGACCCAACCCATATCGAGCTTGTCATGCTTGCGTAGGCCAATTGCGACACCGCCCGCCTGGAATCCGCTCGGACTGGTGATATTGCCATTTTCAATGACTGTATATGCAGTCTGTTCTGTCTTTATCATTAGATCCCTCTCCTTTATGGATAAACCGGCAGCATCCACAATCCTGCAGTCTGCTCCCAGCCTTGCATGATATTCATATTCTGGATAGCTTGGCCTGCCGCTCCTTTTACCAGGTTGTCGATAACCGATACGATAGTCAGCCTGTTTGTCCGCTTATCCAGATGCAGCCCGATATCACAGAAATTACTTGTGGCTACTTCCTTTGTCGCCGGCCATTCTCCTTGCGGTCTGATACGTACAAATGGGTGTGATCGATAATAATTTTCATATGATTCCAATAATTCAGCTTCTGATAAGTCCTTTTGAAGATCTGCATAAATGGTAGCGAGAATCCCTCTTGTCATCGGAACAAGCTGCGTGGAAAAGGTAATAGGCTTCTGCGTACCGCCGACACCTGCCAAAACCTGTTCTATTTCCGGGATATGCTTGTGTGTACCTAATTTATAAGCTTTCATATTTTCATTTATCTCACTATAATGCGTAACAGAACTTAGAGACTTGCCAGCTCCGGAAAGACCTGATTTGGCATCAACGATAATGGAAGATGGATCAATCAAACCATTATGTACTGCCGGCAGCAGACCGAGAAGCGTGGCTGTCGGGTAACAGCCCGGATTAGCTACAAATGCAGCGCCTGCAACCTCCTCACTATTCAGCTCAGGCAATCCGTAAACAGCTCTTTCCAGCAGGTCAGCTGAAGCCGCGTCCAGCTTATACCATTCCTTATAGACTGCTGGATCCTTCAAACGGAAATCCCCTGCTAAATCTACACATCGAATACCAGCTCCCACAAGCTCCGGCAGAAGATCCCTGCTCACACCAGGAGGAGCAGCAAAGAATGCAAAGTCCACTTGCTCTTTCAATTCCGAAACATCAAAAGTTTCCATAGTTCCTTCTACAAAACCATCCGTATGCGGATACAATGCTGTTAATGAGTTTCCCGCATTAGAATGGGAGATAATCGCCTTCACTTCTGCATATGGATGTATATGCAGAAGTCTTAGTAATTCCACCGCTCCATAACCTGTACCGCCTATTATTGCGACTTTCACGGACGTAACCTCCTATAAACAAGTACGAATTAGTTAGTAATTATACTTTAGTATGTATTTTTATTCAATAGGAAAGGTGAAAATTATACACTTGCTGCTGTCTCTCCGCATCCCAGTGTTATACGTTGTAAATACATTTACTTTTTAGGGGAATATTCCTTATCTCAAGTGCATTCTTTTAGTTTTATTACGTCGCATACTATTAAGAGCAAGCAAAAGTTGTTACTTCTTTATTGAAAATATTGGAGAATCTGAGATGACAAAATAGATCTGCCTACGCTGTTATGTGAGAGTGTTTCATCCTGATGAAAATATCCTTCTTCCTGAGCAGAAAGAACTTCGAATATCTCTGATAGGGAAAGCACGCACCCGTTGTGCGCTTTCATGCATATACTTATCAAAATCATTGCACTCACCATACAATATGTTATACTGCTATCAAGTAATGTGTAAGCGCTATCAATAAGTTCATCTTGCACTTTTCTGCTACTGCTGTAAAATTTGGTATGCTAAACTGCTAGACAAAGGAGAATGATATATGCGATCAAAGAAAACACTCATCCACGCTGCAGTAGATATCAATCAAACTGCAAACCAGTTCAAATCGAGTATTGTATTAGTAATGGATAACAAAGTGGTAGATGCCAAAAGTATGCTCGGACTTTCCAATAGTGTACTGACATCCGATTTTTTCCGCTTGGAGATATATGGCGAGGACGCTGAAGAAGCGAAGAAGGCAATGCGGGATGTATTCCTAAGTAATGGCCTGCCAGTGGAAATCAGCAATAAATAAAAAGACAGCTTCGGATAACCGAAGCTGTCTTTTCTATTAGATTCGGGCTGGTTTAGGAATGATCTTGTTGCGAAGCTGACCGATTCCTTCGATTTCTATCTCAACCACATCTCCGTCTTTTAAGAACTGCGGCGGATCCATTGCGAAGCCAACGCCATTCGGAGTCCCTGTCATGATGACATCTCCTGGTTCCAATGTCATGATGCCTGAGATGAAAGAAACCAAATGAGGTACTGAGAAAATCAGATGTTTTGTACTGGAATCCTGTCGTTTTTCCCCATTCACAAACGTACGGATCGAAAGATTGGATACGTCTTCGATTTCTTCCGCAGTAACAAGGTGCGGACCCATAGGGGCACTGCGATCTAATGTCTTTCCTTGAAGGAATTGCGGAGTCCGGCGCTGCAAGTCACGAGCGGACACATCATTGGCAATGGTATACCCTGCTATATAGTCCATTGCCTCACTCTCTGTTACCTCCTGCGCCCTTCTCCCGATTACAACCGCAAGTTCTCCTTCATAATCAAGCTTTTCAGTAAGCTTTGAATGGTATACACCTTGGTCATGCGCGCATACCGCATTAGCGAATTTACCGAAAAGAACTGGGTAATCTGGCAGTTCCCGGCCCATTTCCTCGATATGGTCCTTATAATTCAAACCCACACAGACAATTTTCCCTGGCTTCGGCACAGGTGGTCCAAGTATGATTTCTTCTGTTCTAAACTGGACCTCCTCCAGCCCTTCCGCAAGCGCAAATGCCTCCGCACGGAATGCACGCTTCATTGCATGCGGACCCATTTCATAGAAAGCATTCGGATCAGCTGGCAGCAAACTCTCGACTGTCATCGCCAAATCTATCTCTTTCTCTGACAGTAAATAATGCCGGTACGCTTCCTGTAAATCGATTATACGCCCTTCCACTCTGCTTCCGATTCGATACGGATTAAGGTCTCTGCCAACTTTATAAGCTACTAGCTTCATCCAAACCCTCTCCTTTTTATGCGAATACTCAAAATTGACTCTCTCTTTCTATGATATAGTAAGAAAGTCAGACAGCATAGAAGAAAGGGAGTCATAAAATGAAAAACGTCTATTTAAATCATGATGGCGGAGTCGATGATCTTATTTCGCTATATCTTTTATTGAAAATGGAGAATGTGCGCCTTATCGGCTGTTCCGTCATTCCAGCAGATTGCTATTTGGAACCTGCACTGTCAGCAAGCCGGAAAATCAATGATCGCTTCGGCAATCCGGACGTACTCGAAATTGCTGCGTCCACTTCCCGAGGTAAAAATCCGTTCCCGAAAGACTGGCGCATGCATGCCTTTTTCGTTGATGCTTTGCCAATTTTGAATGAACATCTTCCGGTGCGTACAAAGGTTGCCGAAAAACCTGCCCACTTGGATATCATAGATAAATTGAAAGCGCAGGAAGAGAAAACGACTCTCATTTTCATCGGACCACTGACTGATTTGGCACGAGCATTGGAAATGGATCCGTCTATTGAACAGCATATCGAAAAGCTTGTATGGATGGGCGGCACATTGCTTCCAACAGGGAATGTGGAAGAACCAGAACACGATGGTACAGCTGAATGGAATGCCTTCTGGGATCCAGAAGCAATGGACACTGTTTGGAAAAGTGACATACTAATTGATATGGTAGCGCTGGAGAGTACAAATCAAGTTCCTCTTACTGTGGATATCCGCGAGGAATGGGCACGCAACCGTAAGTATGAGGGTGTCGATTTTGTAGGTCAGAGCTATGCTGCTGTACCGCCGCTCGTACACTTCGAAACGAACTCGACTTACTATCTGTGGGACGTACTTACAACAGCTTCTGTCGGCAATAGCTCCTTAGTGAAAAAACAGTCTGTTCACGTAAGTGTAGAGGCTGATGGACCATCACAAGGTCGTACATACGAGGATAAAAATGGGAAAGAAATTCAATTGGTTCATGATGTCGATCATGATGCTTTCTTCTCTTACATCCTGTCATTGATGAAAGCATAATACACCGTAGTTTCATATAATTGGTATCGCATATATACAATAAATTTGTTATACTATTCCGGGGTTGTTATCCACATGTGGATAACCTAATAAGTACGAACGGAAAGAAGGCAGATTAGAGATTATGTATATGGATTACCATCATCACACGAATAACTCAATCGATTCCAAAGCTGTCATGCAGGACGTGTGTGAAGAAGCAATCAGCAAAGGAATCAAAGAAATCTGTTTCACCGAGCATTTTTCCGTAAATCCATCTGCGCCAACATATGGCCATATGGATTTCGCCAAATATCAGCAGGATATCAAAGACTCTCAGGATTCCTATGGTAACCAGCTAACGATCAAAATGGGAATTGAGCTCTGTGAACCGCATCTTATGAAGGATGTGTATCAATCTGAGCTCAGCTCCATTCCATTTGATTTCATCATGGGATCTGTTCATAATATCGGCAACCAGAAGCTGCGTCTTCATCTTCGTGCGAATGAAGACACTTTTTACGATGACTATTTCGCAGAAATGTACACGCTTGTATCGGATGCCGATATCGACGTACTTGCTCACATCGATTTGATGAAACGTTACGCAGTCCAAGAAGGGCATGATGTTTATCTATTCGAACAACATAAGGATCAAATTGCCGCGATTTTGGAAAAGGCGATACAGCGCGGTATCGGTATTGAGATCAACACTTCCGGTTTGCGGAGCTCACTTAAAGAGGCTCTGCCTACACCGCAGATCGTTTCTCTATATCGTGATCTAGGCGGGAAGATCCTGACACTTGGCTCTGATTCCCATAAAGCAGAGACAGTCGGGGCAGGTATAAAAGAGGCTGCACTAATTGCCAGACAATGCGGATTCACTCATATCTGCCAATTTGATAAGCGCGAACCGCGTGCTGTGCCTTTACCTTTAAGCTAATACTTCCTTTTCATTACGCAGCTTATGCTTGATAAAAGCTTTGAATTGCTCATCCTGACTGTCCGGCACTAATGCTGGATTGTCAGGATTTTGCATATAGGATTCTTCTTCACTCCATAATTCCTTCCTCAGCACTCGCAGTCTTACATAATACGTCATCAGCTTCAGATCAAGCCACATTTCTTCTTTGAAGAACTCAAATACTTCTGCCTGACTTGCTGTTGTCTCCTCTTTCTTCTGTGCAATCGTATATTGCGCTTGTACGATCTTATTCAGATGCTCTTCCATCACTTCCTGTTCAGCAGTTGTGAATGTTCCCTTACTGATGGTATCATTCATCAGCTTCTCGGCTTCTGCTGTATGCTTCAATATTGATTCCTGCTCCTGCCGAATTGTATCCAACAGATCAAAAAATCTAGAAAATGCCTGCTGGATGATATCGGTAGCAAGACGCATCACATTCTTCTCCACAGCCTCAAGCAGCTGACGAAAAGAATGATAGCGAGTGTCCGTCAGTTTAACTCCATCATCTGAAGTCAACCTCCGAATCATCTGCACACTGGTCATATAGCTATAGTAACGAGCAGCCAGATCCTCCACTTCATGCTGCGTAGGTACTCTGCCGTCCTCTGCAATAAGCAGCCGTTCATTGCTGGGCATAAATGTAAAATAATAATGCACTGGTATGTTATTGTCCTTGCATACAGCAGGACATACATCCATACGTTCATCATCCTGCTTCCGATTGCGCTCGGCCGCTTCACTCACCTGCTGCGGTAACAACTCTTTCGTAATCATCCGAATTCCTCCGTTCTTTCCTGCTTATATCTAGTATTTCACAAATTTATCTAACTCAATCCTACCTTATTTCCCTATTCTTATGTAAGCATTTTCATTCCATAATAAAAATAACAGCCCTCATAGGACTGTTATTCTGTCTCAGCTTTTCGAGGCAAGATCAAGACTTCCACTCGGCGGTTCTTTTCCCTGCCTTCAGCTGTATCGTTTGAAGCGATCGGTTTAAATTCACCGTATCCTTTTGAACTGAACCAGCGTGGGTCAAGCTCCTCGTTTTCCAATACGACTTTCATGAAGTTAACAGAACGCATCACACTAAGCTCCCAGTTGGAATTGTATGATGATGTGCTTATCGGCACATTATCGGTATGACCGCTGATGATTACTTCGCGCGGCGGATCCATCACAAGAAGATCCGAAATCTCTCTTGCGATCTCTTCATCACTTACACTGACCTCACTGCTGCCCGAGTTGAACAAGACATTGTCATTGATAGTCAGCAGCAAGCCCTCGTCTGTCAACGCAGTTGAGAACTTATCACTCAGATCTTTATCCTTGATATATGTCTCTATCTTCTCCTGAATCTTTTGCAGCTCTTCCTGTTCGGCTGCTTCCAAGTCAGCTTCATTAGCTTTCTCTTTATCAGCCTCTTCAGATGCAGCTGTCTCTTCTTTCTTTTCTTCTTCATTATTCTGATCAATAGCAGTTGAACTAGTATCGTTTCCTGGAGTCATGCTTGTATTGGATTCCAATAACCCTTCTCCGCCATGCAAGATACTGCTGAAGGAGTCAGATATTTTGGCGAACTTCTGCGCATCGATTGAGCTGGTGGCGAACAAGACGATGAAAAGCGCCAGCAGAAGTGTCAGAAGATCGGCATACGGGAGCAGCCAGGATTCGTCCACATGTTCTTCATGCTTTTTGTGCTTGCGCCTCCGGCTCATACTGCCACTTCCTCTTCCGTCTCCGCCTCAGCAAACTCAGCTTTTTCTTTACTTGGCAAGTAAGCAAGCAGCTTCTGTTCGAGCATGCGCGGTGTCTCGCCTTCTAAGATGGAGAGGATACCTTCCACCATCAGCAGCTTATGCTGTACTTCCTGCTGTGTCTTCCGCTTCAATTTATTGGCGATCGGGTGACAGATGACATAGCCTGTAAATATCCCCATTAAAGTTGCAACAAAGGCAGCAGCAATAGCATGACTTAACTTATCGATATCTGATATGTCGCCAAGTGCCGCAATAAGGCCGATAACAGCTCCCAGTACACCTAATGATGGTGCATAAGTGCCGGCCTGTGTGAAAATAGATGCACCAACCGCATGACGATCTTCCAACGCATCAACCTCTTCATTTAAAACATTACGGATATATTCTGGTGACTCTCCATCAACAGCCATGCTCAATCCGTTCCGAAGAAAATCATCTTCTACATCACGAGCACTGTTCTCCAATGCAAGCAATCCTTCTTTCCGGCTAATCTGTGACCATTCCGAAAACATACGGACAAGCTCTTTTGTATTGAATTCCTGTTTATTCTTAAATACAACGCCAAGCAGCTTAGGGAATCGTTTCAATTCATTTCCCGGAAAAGCCAGTACAACAGAAGCTGCTGTACCTACGATGATGATCAGTATGGCAGCAGGGTTAATAAGTGCTGCAGGACTTACACCCTTCAATACCATACCGACTCCTACTGCAACCAAGCCCAATATAACACCAATGATTGATGATTTATCCATATTTCCATTCTCCTAAAAAAGTTTGATTACCATTAATATCGGATGCAATTATAAAATCTGTATGCTTTTTCATAAACTTTACGTTTCTTTTCCAGGAGAGAAGGTTATCAGTAACAAAAGTGTCAAAATTATATTCGACAGTATAGTCTGCGGCCTTTTACCTAAGCTAAAAACATTGCAAAAGACACAGTTGGCAGGAAGACACGTGACAAAGGTGGTGTTTGTTTCTGTTGTGAAATCGCATACATACCTCGTAAGATAGAAGCAAGCACTACTATATACAATATTTTTTCACATATAAAAGGGGGAAAAAGCATGGCACAGGAAAAAGCCGGTGTCCGCGCTCGTGTTCAAAAGTTTGGCTCATATTTGAGCAGCATGGTTATGCCAAACATCGGTGCATTTATTGCTTGGGGTCTTATTACCGCTTTATTCATTCCGGATGGATACTTTCCAAATGAAACGATCGCTGCGATCGTTAGTCCGTCCATCACGTATTTACTGCCATTATTAATTGGTTTTACTGGAGGACGTCTCGTCCACGATATCCGAGGCGGTGTCGTTGGGGCAATCGTCACCATGGGGGCAATTGTAGGCTCTCCGGATACTCCGATGTTCCTTGGTGCAATGGCAATGGGTCCGC
This sequence comes from Virgibacillus sp. 7505, assembly GCF_002272135.1. Taxonomy (GTDB): domain Bacteria; phylum Bacillota; class Bacilli; order Bacillales; family Amphibacillaceae; genus Terribacillus. The sequence goes on from NZ_NPBF01000004.1 coordinate 260,183, forward strand.
TCGGCGGATATGCCATCAAATTGTTTGACCAGTATATCGGTTCTAAAGTACGTTCCGGTTTCGAAATGCTAGTCAATAACTTTTCTGCCGGTATCATCGGCGGTGCACTTGCTATCGGTGCAATCTATTTTGTAGGTCCGCTCCTTGAAGGTTTGACGAACGTATTGTCAGCTGGTGTTGACTGGCTCGTTGGACTTGGTCTTCTGCCGCTTGTTAACGTCTTGATTGAACCAGCGAAAGTATTGTTCTTGAACAATGCGATCAACCATAGTATTTTTACTCCGCTTGGTCTTGAACAATCAGCAGAAGTCGGTAAATCCATACTATTCCTGCTGGAAGCTAACCCAGGACCAGGACTAGGTATCCTACTTGCTTTTATGGTCTTTGGAAAAGGAAGCGCAAGAGCATCTGCACCAGGTGCAGCAATCATCCATTTCTTCGGGGGGATTCATGAGATCTACTTCCCGTATATCTTGATGAAACCATTCTTGATTGTTGCGGCAATTGGCGGCGGTGTAACAGGTACACTTATCTTCTCTCTAATGGATGTTGGTCTTCGTGCGGCAGCATCACCAGGTAGTGTCATCGCAATCTTCTTGATGGGTAATCCAAGTGACTACCTCGGCCTGGCACTTGGTATTCTCGGTGCAGCTGCAGTATCATTCGCTATCTCTGCTGTCATCATGAAGAGCAGTAAAGCTTCCGAAACGAATATTGAGGAAGCAACTGCGAAATCTAAAGAAATGAAAGGTACAAAACCAGCTGCTGCTGTCGGTATCAACCAAGCTGGCGGTGCTGCAGATGAAGCTGCAGAAACACTTGATACAAAAGTACAGCACGATGAAACGAGCAGTAATTCATTCGACTACAGCAATGTAAACAAAATTACATTCGCTTGTGATGCAGGCATGGGATCAAGTGCAATGGGTGCTTCCCTTCTGCGTAAGAAGATGAAGGATGCTGGATTGACTGAAATCAAGGTCGATAATGCAGCCATCTCCAATATCCAGGATGATGCTGATATCGTCATCACACAGAAGAATCTGACAGACCGCGCCCGCAACAAACGTCCTGACGCTGAGCATATCTCAGTGGAAAACTTCTTGAACAGTCCGAGATACGCAGAACTGATCGAGAACCTTAAAAAGCATCAATAAGCAAGGAGTGATTGATTTGGAATTGGTTAGCAGCAGAGAAAGAAGAATAATCCTGCAATTGCTGCGTTCCAGAAACCAATTCATCTCCATTCGAGAGCTGGCAGAGCTATTACATGTCAGCTCTCGAACTATTCACCGGGAATTGAAGCAAGTGGAACGTACACTTGCCGAAAATAAGCTGTCCCTGCTGCGCGTTACCGGATCCGGTATCCGGATTGAAGGAGAAAGGGAACAGATGGAAGCATTGCAAGAGCAGCTGCGTGATGCGGTCGAGGTAGATACGACCCAGGAAGAGCGGCTGCTTCATTTGCTTTATCTACTAGTTGAGGCTGCCGAACCTGTTAAAGTAGCTTATTTGGCAAATGAAGTGCAATTATCGAAAACGGCTTTATCCATGTATTTGGATGCATTGGAGGCAAGGTTAGCCGATTATTCGCTGTCCATCATAAGGCGTCGAGGTGTTGGAGTTGAGCTGGATGGAGAAGAGAACGAAAAAAGGAAGGTACTCGTCCAGCTCATGATGGAACAGCTGGATCAAGCATCCATCTATACTTTTACAAATGATCACGAAGAACAGAATTTGCATCAGTTCCTTCAAAACATCATAAAGGATCAGCGTATGACAATGGTCGAAAAATACGTAATGGATCATTTGACCAAACTGTCGTATTCCATTGCAGACAATGCCTACGTTGCATTGATCACCTATATCAGTATTACGATCAAAAGAATACAGCAGGCCAATAGCGTTACACTATCTCCCCCGCTGCTCGAATCTTTACAAAAAACGGAAGAATATACGATTGCCGCGGCCCTCAGCAGGGAATTGGAAGATACCTTCTCTGTAACGTTTTCAGCTTCTGAGATTGGTTATATTGCCGTACAGATCCAAGGTGCGAAGCGGAACGAAACGACACATCGCTCTGATCCGCTGTTTGAGTTGCAAGTACAAGCTTTCATCCAATTGGTTGCTGCTTCGATACAGCTGCCACAGTTGGAAAAGGACGAAACTTTTACTGATGGACTGCTCGCTCATATCGAACCGGCTATCAGCCGAGCGAGGGAAGGTATTCAAACGTACAATCCGCTCACAGAGAAGATTGAACAAGATTATCAAAAAGTTGTAGCCGCAGTTCGAGATGCTCTTGAAACGGTGTTTCCAACTTTTCGTTTCGGACAAGGAGAAGTTGCCTTCCTGGCACTGCATTTCGCTTCCGCAAGGGAAAGGCAGCGCAGCAGACAACGATTGCATGCCTTAGTCGTTTGCGCAAGCGGGATTGGCACTTCCAAGATGCTTGCCAGCAGGCTGCAGAATGAGTTTCCCGAAATCACCCAGGTGTCGCTGTCATCTTTTCTAGAGTTGAAGGATATGGAGTTGGAAAGCTTTGATTTGCTTATTTCAACAATCAGCCTTGACCAATTCCACCGCCAATACTTGCTTGTCAATCCACTCCTGCCTGGACCGGATGTCAAACGAGTAGATGCATTCATCCAACAGGAACTTCCGACTATTTATAAGAAAAGAAAACATATAGCACCCGCTAAAGCGTCACCCGCAACATATCCGACAGTTTCAGCTTTCGATTCAAAATTAGAGGAATTGAAGACATTGACAGCGGCTACTCGAACTGTATGGAATAACTTTTTGATCGATGAGACATATCAATCGCAGATAGATTTGTTCTCCTATATCGATCAGCGTGCAGCGGATCATGCTGTCATCAAGAAAGAAGGAACGCTTGCAACCCTTCTCCGACAACGTGATGAGCTCGGCGGAATGGGTATCCCTGATACAAGAATGGCTTTGTATCATAGCCGCAGTACAGAAATCGAGCAGCCCGCATTTTGGATGATGGCGCTATCCTCCCCTATTATGATCAAGGGGATGGACAACAAAGTGATGGAGGCTGATCGCCTTTTCATCCTTGCTGCACCGGACAATTTGCCTGCGAGCTGTTACGAGCTGTTCAGTAAGATCAGTATCCTTATTTTAGAAGAGCATATTCAGCACATGATTCGCTCTGCGGATCATGTTGCACTCAGCAAGGAATTGGCGCAGCTGCTCACTGCCCACATCCAACAATTCACAGATCACTTAGGAGGGTAATCATGGAAGTATTACAAGAAGCAAATATTTTGATGAACACGACATTGGACAATCAGGAAGATGCTATCCGGAAAGCCGGCCAAATTCTTGTGGATAATGGCTATGTTAATGAAACGTATGTGGATAAAATGATCGAACGAGAAGCATTGACATCTACTTATATGGGTAATTTCGTAGCTATTCCGCATGGTACAGAAGATGCAAAAGGCGAAGTTATCGCTTCCGGTATCTCTATCATCCAGGCACCAGAAGGCGTTACATTCGATGGCAATGAAGTGAAGCTCGTTTTCGGTATTGCTGGTAAAAACAATGAACATTTGGATATCCTTTCGCAAATTGCTATCGTTTGCTCCGAGGAGGAAAACATTGAAAAGCTTGTGAATGCAACAAGCAAACAGGAGATCATTGACATGTTCTCTGAGGTGGATGCGTAATGAAGAGCGTACACATTGGTGCCGGCAATATCGGCAGAGGCTTTATCGGCGCCCTTCTCTCTCATGCGGATGTACATGTTACTTTTGCTGATGTGAACAGTGACATCATCTCCGCTTTGAAGGAAAAGCAGCAATATGAAGTCGTCTATGCACAGGAAGAAGCACATTCCGAAACCATAACCGGTGTTACTGGTTTAAATAGCGCCACAGAAGAAGAAGCTGTCATCAAAGCAATTGCAGAAGCTGATCTTATTACGACCGCAGTCGGCCCATCCATCCTGCCTCATGTTGCACCTGTAATCGCCAAAGGACTCGTCAAACGGGCAAAACAGCCCAAACCGGTCCATGTCATTGCATGCGAGAATATGATCCGAGGATCAAGCCAGCTGCGTGAGTTTGTCATTTCTCACATCGATGAACAGGATATGGAAAATGTAGAAAGCTATACAGCATTCTGCGATGCTGCTGTTGATCGGATTGTTCCGATTCAGGAGCAGCAGGATTTGCTGACAGTCCAAGTGGAACCTTATTTCGAATGGGTTGTGGAGAAGAAGAACTGGCAGGGCGAACTACCCGCAATAGATGCTATCACTTTTGTTGATAATCTGGAGCCTTATATTGAAAGAAAGCTTCTGACAGTTAATACGGGTCATGCTGCCATTGCCTATGCTGGCTACGCAAAAGGCTACGACACAATCATTGACGCTATTAAAGATGAAGAGATCCTTACTTTAGCTAAGCAGGCACTGCAAGAAACAAGCTCTCTATTACAAGAAAAGTGGGGCTTCGAGGAAGATGACCTGTCCCACTATATCGCAAAAATCCTTCAGCGTTACCAAAACCCATACATTTCAGATATGGTGACACGCGTGGGACGCGGACCGATCCGTAAGCTTGGACCTAAGGATAGATTGGTCTACCCAGCACAAGCATTGCTGGAGCAAGGCAAATCGGCTGATGCGCTGCTTACGACAATCGCCTTTGCATTGGAATTCGATCCAGAAGGCGATGATGAAGCGAAAGAGTTGCAGGAACGCATCAAGTCGGAAGGGGCAGCTTCCGCTTTATCGCATATTAGCGGACAGCCTAAAGACAGCGAGCTAGTAAAGCAAGCTATCGAAAAATATGAACAACAAAAAGACAGAGCGTAAAGCCTGACCAAAAAAAGAGGATCAATCCGTTCCATTTCGAACGGACTGATCCTCTTTTTTTATGTTATATCTTTCATTAACTTTATGATACGTCACCTGCAAGACCTCTGCATACTACCGTCGTTAGCCTATCTCCGCAAGGAATCGTTGAACTGTAATGTTATGTTCATTAGATATTGCTGTAGGCATAGATGCAGATGCAAATACAAATCCTATTCCCTTAAGTTGGTCTTTTCATTTTGTCTTCAATAAACGCTTTTGCATCCAGATAGCTGCCTGCATGCCATCCCCCATCGCGATACTGACCTGCTCAGAATGAACCGTAATATCTCCGGCTGCCCAGACTCCTTCTACGCTTGTTTCCTTTGTACGGGGATTGTTTTCGATATGCTTATTCTTATGAAGTTCCACACCTAATGATTCTGCCAGCTCGCTGTTCACTTTGTTCTTACCAAAAGCAACGAAAGCTTTCTCCGCCCATAGCTTCTCGCCATTCACTAGGAAGCCTTCCAATTTATCCTCGTCGTCTAATACGACTTCTTGGATCGGCTGGTCATAGTATTCGATCGAATGCTTTTTCAATTTCTCGAAAGTTTCCTCTGACACCGGCTCCTGCTCATGATTAACAAAGACTATATCATCCGACCAGTAATGAAGCATGATGGCTAAATGTGCTCCTGCTTCTCCTGAACCAGCAACAACTGTCCGCTTGCCGCTTATTTCATAGCCATCACAATCAGGACACACATACACATCCGTACCAAGCAGCGGATACAGCTCCTTGATTGGTATACGGTCTGTTATTCCTGTCGAGAACAACAGAAGTTTTGCATCATGCTTATTTCCGTCTGCTGTTTTGACTGTGAAGCCTTCCTTCCATTTCTCCACTTCCACTGCTTCCTGCTGTTCAATACTAATACAGCCATACGAATCAATCTGTTTCCTGCCCAGCTCCAGCAAATGATTTCCTGATACCCCATCTGGCCACCCAATTAAATTATGGTAGCTTTTGCACCAATGTGATCTTCCGTCATTACGCTTATCCAGAACAAGTACATCACGCTTGTATCTGCCGAACTGTATAGCAGCTTGAATACCTGCGATTCCGCCGCCAATAATAATTACATCATACATTAACTTGCCTCCTAAAATTTATAGCAATGTTTCTGCACCGTCCGCATAAAGGACACTTCCTGACATATGCCCGGAAGCATCGGATGCGAGAAAGCAGACAATTGATGCTACATCTTCCGGCTTACCAGGCTCCCCTTTTAAAGGATGCTGACCTTTGGGAAAGATTTTGGGTATTTCCACTTCTGCCAGATGCTCCTCGTCTTTGTTCGTCCGTTTTTCAATATTCGTTTCGATTCCACCTGGGCAAATGACATTCACCCGAATACGATAAGCCGATAACTCCAATGCAGCCATTTTACCGAAAGCAGTTTCTGCAGCTTTTGAAGCACTGTACGCACTCATGCCAAAACCAGAAAATGTACGATTTCCATTTATCGAACTTGTAATGATGATACTCCCGCCATTGCTTTTCATGTAAGGAATGGCGAATTTCACTGTCAGAAAAGTACCTTTCGCATTCGTTCCTAGGGTCTTATCCCAATCCTCCTCAGGCAAATGTTCAATCGGAGAAAGCGTGCCATTGATGCCCGCATTAGCGAAGACGATATCCAGCTGTCCGAACTTATCCAGCACTTGCTTGTACGCCTCCTGCAGCTGACTGCTATCTGCTACGTCGACTTTGGCTGCTATCGCCGCTCCTCCAGCTGATTCGATTTCTGCTGCTGTCTTCTCTACAGCAGAAGCGTCCATATCAAACAACCCTACCCGGACACCCTTTTCAGCTAGCATGGCTGCAGCTGCCTTTCCGATACCAGATCCCGCTCCAGTCACAACCGCCACCTTACCATTCAATGATGCATCCATTCCGTCATCCACTCCTTCATCTATTTACTAGTTATTTCCTTACTAATCCTGAAGTAAAACCCGATCCATCAAAAAAGAGTATCCGTATAGGATACTCCATTAGTATTCGTTTTCGTTTTTCAGCGCCAAGCGAATATGAGCCAAATGATGTTTGCCATGCCAAGCATAGATGCCGATATTTTCTTTCAAGCTCACCTCACCTGATTCCGGATGCCGGAATGTCCGAGCAAGCTGTTCGGCAGTAAGTGATTGCAGCAGAATAACCCACTTTTGATGGATGGAAGCAAGCAGATTTAAAGCAGCTTGAGCTGGCATGTCATAGTCTGGCAGCTTGGCCCATTCTGCTTCTTCGTATGATTTAATGATTGGATTTTCTTCCGTCAATGCCAATTTGAAACGGATGAAGGAGTTAAGATGGCTGTCAGCTAAATGATGTACAAGCTGCTGGATAGTCCAGCCACCTTCCCGATATGTATGCTGGAGATCTGACTCTGACAGCCCCCTCACTAATGATGTGACCTGCTCTGGCAGCTGGTTTATTTCTTCTATCCACCGCTTCACTTGCTCCTCGGCTATAGGTCCTTCCTGTCGAAACTGACCAATTGGATATTTCCTGTCCATCGAACCCCTCCTTCACTTCATTTTTGATAATTTTACCATAGAAAAAAGCCTGCACCCATTGGGCACAGGCTTTTTTCAAGATACTTGTGAAGCTGCGTTTGCTTCTGTAATCCGGGCTTCTGTTTCTTTATCGAAGAAATGTACTTGATCCATATCGAACAATAGTGTCCGCTTATCCTTATTCCTAATATCCGAACGGGCGTCAACACGAGCAACAAATTCCTGTCCAGCCATATCCGCATAAAGGAAGCTTTCAGCACCCATCAATTCGACTACATCGATTGTCGCTTCCACTTCATGCGCATGCGCCAGGCTTTCTTCATAATCTGCATCGTGGATATGCTCCGGTCTGATACCCATTACAACCTCGCCGCTGCCATAGCCTGCCTCTTGCAGCATTTTACGTTTTGCTGGCGGAAGCTGGAAAGTAACATTACCAAGTTTCGCTTTGCCATCCTGGATGGTCACGTTGAGGAAGTTCATAGATGGAGAGCCGATGAAGCCGCCTACGAACATATTATTTGGATTATCATACACATCCTTCGGTGCACCTACCTGCTGGATGATACCGTCTTTCATGACAACAAGGCGGCTTGCCATCGTCATCGCTTCCGTCTGGTCATGCGTTACATAAATTGTAGTCGTCTGCAAGCGCTGGTGAAGCTTTTGGATTTCCGCACGCATCTGCACACGCAGCTTTGCATCCAAGTTGGAAAGCGGCTCATCCATGAGGAATACTTTCGCATCACGGACAATCGCACGTCCTAGTGCAACCCGCTGACGCTGACCGCCGGAAAGGGCTTTTGGCTTCCGATTTAAGTAATCTGTCAATCCAAGAATCCGGCTTGCTTCCTGCACTCGTTTGTCGATTTCGTCCTTTTTGAATTTACGCAGCTTCAGACCGAATGCCATATTATTGTATACGTTCATATGCGGATATAGCGCATAGTTTTGGAATACCATTGCAATGTCCCGATCCTTTGGAGGGATATCGTTCATTCGTTCTCCGTCCATATAGAAGTCACCGCCTGAAATTTCCTCCAGACCAGCAATCATACGTAAAGTCGTTGATTTCCCGCAGCCGGAGGGACCAACGAAAACGATGAATTCTTTGTCATCTATCTCTAAGTTGAAATCTTCAACTGCCGTAACGTTCTTATCATAGACTTTCTGGATATTCTTCAACTGTATTTTAGCCATGTAAGCGCCTCCTTTTGTATACCTTTACTTTACCTTGTTTCGGAGTTTATTTCCATTTGTCACTTGCACAAAATGTAAGCGCTTTTATTGTGCGATATGCTAAGAAGCGCAGCTTTAGCTACGCTTCATCTCTCCTTCTTCCAAGAGCACTGTATCGTCCAAATAGATTGTCGGAGCTTTTACAACGCAATCGATGTGGACACCCGCAGCCACCATGCCTCCGAAGGTGTTGTTGCTGCCAAAAGCGATATGAATCGTTCCATATACTTTTTCATCCTCCAGGACATTTCCAGTGATTCTGGCTTTGTCATTCGTACCAACACCGAATTCAGCTACATTGCGTCCATCACCGCTCCCAAGCATTTGCAGCAGCATTTCTCCTTGCCGGCCAGTAGCTTCTGTCAAACGCCCTTCTTCTATTGTAAGGAGAATCGGTTCCTCCATTTTGCCTAAACCCGATATCGAGCCATCGATCCAAATACGTCCTGAAGCTGTACCTTCCAATGGTGCGATATATGCTTCACCAGAAGGCAGGTTTCCGGATTGCCCCTTTTCCCGATAAATACCTGTACTTGGTACGCCGCTGCGGCCTTGGATGGAGAAGCTTAGTTCTTCGCCGTCTTTTTGGATTGTTACTCGTTTCGATTGACCCAATTTTTCCGTTACTTCAAATGTCATTCTTTCAACTGTATCGTAATCTGCACTTATTGCGCCTTCCAAAAACATATCATATGTAATTCCAGGCATCGTCGCAACGCGAACTCCAGCAGCCACAGCTTCTTTTTTGGCTTGTGTATGCGTCAGGGAATGCTCTGTAATACAAACCGCAACATCACAATGCTTCATTGCTTCTGCCACGCTGCTCGGCGGTTCCTGACCAGACTTCTCCCTGTCTTGCATAACAAGCAGCAGTGTTTCCGATCCAATTGATCTGCCAGCTGCATAGAGTGCTTCCGCAAGCTCTTTCTTACTGTCATCTGTCACAATAAGCAGTGTTTCTTCTTTTTTCAGCGCTAAACTACTGCTTAATACATTCCGGCTATTCTCCACTAATTTGCTTCCCATTGGATATCCCTCCTGTTTCTTCCTATTATACACAAAGAAACCGCCTGCTTAAGCAGACGGTCCTCCATTCAAATGAATAGAAGCAAACTAAGAGCCATCACCATCATACCGCTGATCAGTCCGTAAATAGAGGTATGACCTTCATCGTATTTCTTAGCGGCTGGCAAGAGACCGTCAAGTGAGATAAAGACCATGATGCCTGCTACAGCAGCAAAGATAACTCCGAACATGATATCGTTTAAAAATGGCATCAAAACTAGAAAAGCAAGAATCGCACCTACTGGTTCGGATAAACCGGATAAGAACGAAAGACGAAAAGCTTTTTTCTTATTTCCCGTTGCAAAGTACACTGGCACCGCAACAGCGATACCCTCTGGTATGTTATGGATCGCAATGGCTACGGCTATTGCTATACCCAGAGAAGGATCCTGCAAGGCAGACGTAAAGGTGGCAATACCTTCTGGAAAGTTGTGGATAGCAATAGCTAATGCAGTAAAAGTACCCATTTTGAGCAAGGCTTGATTCTGAGCTGGATTATCCATCTCTTCCAGCTTCTTGCCTTCATGCGGGTTGGATTGTTTTGGTATCACTTTATCAATTAGTGCAATAAGAAGCATACCGCCAAAAAATCCACCTACAGTTGCCCAGTTACCAGCCTGGATACCCATGGCACCTGTCAAGGAATCCTTTGCCTTGACGAAGATTTCCACCATTGAAACATATATCATTACCCCAGCAGAAAAACCTAGGCTAAGTGATAAGAACTTTGTATTTGTGGTAGAAGTAAAAAACGCCATTAAACTTCCTATACCTGTTGCAAGGCCTGCCATTAAAGTTAACCCTAAAGCTAGTAATACATTTCCGTCCATTTATTGCCCTCCTCATTTTTAACAATATATTTTCTCTTATCATGCACTATAACAATAAAGTTTCCCACTGGCAACTTTTAAACAGCAGAAACCTATCTTCCCTTACTATATGTGCATCACCCGCCTATGTTTCCAAGAAAAAGGCCGGCAATGATCGCCAGCCTCTCCTTATTCCAATGCCTCAACAAACTCCATATTTACCAGCTCTTCGTATTTATAATCTCCCTTATATACACCCGTCTTCGTCACGACATCCATCGTCTTATCTGTTGCTTCTTCCGTTATATAGCCGTCCTTGCTCCATAGCTCATCCGCATACGCACGATCCAATGATGCTTGCAAACTCGCTTCCTCCGTTGTCGGGAACTCCTTCTTTAATACCCGCATCGCCAGCTCTTCATCCTCATCTACTGCTTTCAAAGCTTTTGTAATAGCAGTCACGAATTTCTGGACAGTTTCGGGATCTTCGTCAATGGTAGACTGCTTTACACTGATGACACTATACGGATAATCTCCCAAACTAGGAAATCCGTAAAAAGGTTCCTTCCATACCCCTTTTTCAATACCATCGTATATTTGCGGTTCAGCTCCATTGGCAATATCCGCCTGGCCGTTTTCCACTAATGATACGACTGCACTTGCGTCGGCAGGCTCCTCAAGTAAAACGTCTTTGCCTGGCTCCATACCGAGCTCCATGATCAAATAACGTGTCAGCAGGTTCGGACTGCCGCCATAACGCCCAGCAGCGATTGTTTTTCCTTCCAGGTAAGCTGCCAACTCTTCCTCTGATGCTCCTGGAGGAGGTGTGTCTCCGCCCGCCATCAAGTAGACATTCGCTCGATTAACCACGTTGACAACAGATACGATTGGGTCATTTGAGTCGATATTGGCAAGGGCATTCGAATCCGGACCGGCGATATTACCCCAGGCATCTCCGCTTACAACGGTTGTCACATGTGCTCCGCCAGTTGCGGTTACTACTTCTACATCCAGTCCTTCATCCTCAAAATACCCTTCATGGATTGCTGCATACAGCGGCAGATAGCCAGTCAAGTGCACTGGTTCTGCAATAGTGATTTTCTTCAGCTTCTCTTCCTCACCGCCACCTGTACATCCTGCCAGGATACCAAGCAAAACTGCCAAACAAATCACACCAAACAACCGTGCTTTACTCATTGGACACCTCCTATTGTTTCGGCTCTTGACCGCGAAGCAATAACTTTTCCAAGCTGACTGTCCCTGCGTACATGAGCAAAGACAATAGTGACAATACGACAACTCCAACCCAAACAAGGTCGATATCTAAAATCTGTCCTGCATAAAGGATCATCCTGCCAATCCCTTGACGGGAACTGATGAATTCTCCGACGATGGTTCCTGCAAGCGCTAATGCGATATTGATTCGCAGACTGCTGACAATCCAAGGCATCGTTGTCGGGACAACTACTTTTGTAAAGACATGTCTGCGTTTCGCTCCTAAAGAATAAAGCAGCTTTTCCAGGTCTCTATCAATTGCTTTAATGCCGCTATGAGCAGCCAGTGCAGTTACGATAACTGTCATCAAGAATGCGAGCATCACTTTGGAAAAGAATCCGATGCCGAAAAGAATAACAATGACCGGCCCAAGCGCAAGCTTTGGAATGGCATTAAATGCAATTAAATAGGGCTCTGATATTCTTGAATAGTAAGCAGACCACCAAAAAGACAGACCGACCAGGGAGCCAATTACGGTTCCTGATGCAAAACCAGCAAGTGTGGCAAGCGATGTATAGACCAAGTCATCCCAAAGCGTGCCTTCCAAAAATGCGACTTTGGCAGTTTCATAAATTGTACTTGGACTGCTCCAATAATAAGGATCCATCACTTCGTATCGTGTCAGGACCTCCCACAGCACAATCATCAGAATCCCAAGACCAATCTGACCGCCGAATACTATACGCTTCATACGCTGCAGACGTTTTTTCTCATCCTCGATGTAGCGTTTCTTTTCAGGTTGTGCCATTGTCTTTCGGTTCCTCTCTAAGCAAATCCAGCAATGTTTGCTTTAATGATATGAAATTGTCCGACAGCAATGTCTCTTCCCCGCGCGGCCGTTCCAATTCCACATGAATTTTCGCTTTAAGCTTGCCGGGACGATGGGACAGGACATAAATATCATCTGATAAGAAAATTGCTTCATCTATATCATGGGTGATGAATAAAATAGTTTTCTGAAAATCCTCCCAAATGCGGAGCAGCCATCCTTGCATCTGCAGTCTCGTCTGTGCATCAAGCGCCCCGAACGGCTCATCAAGCAGGATCACATCCTGGTCATACAGCAGCGTCCGCAATAATGCTGCCCGCTGTCGCATACCGCCTGATAACTCTGGCGGATAATTATTTTCAAAGCCTTGCAAACCATATCTCTCTAGTAATGGCTGAGCCCGCTTCCTGGCCTCCCTCTTCGAAACACCCTTGACTTCCAAACCGAGAATCACATTATCCAAGATTGTCCGCCATGGCAGCAGCAGATCCTTTTGAAGCATATATCCGACATAACCACTCTTGCCGACAATATCCTGCCCATCCAATAAGATTTTTCCAGTGGTGGGTTTAATAAGCCCGGCAATCATATTAAAGAGTGTCGACTTGCCGCAGCCACTGGGGCCAATAATACTGACAAATCGTCCAGCAGGTATTTGCATTGTAGTCTCCTGCAATGCAACAACTTCCTGTCCGTCGCGTCTGAATATCTTGCTAGCATCTACGACTTTTAATTTATACATTGCGCCACTCCTGTCATTTCTATAGACCCATCATACGCAGGAGCGTGCTAAATGATTACAAATTAATAGCATGTCCAGCACAATTTTCCTTATTTCCGCAAAAAGCACAAAAAAACAGCCTGCACAGTCGGATATGCCACGCAACATATCACCTGTACAAGCTGTAAGACAAGCCGAACAATGCATTCTGCTTGCAAATGAGAGGGATTAACCGAGAACATGACGAATGTTGCCTATAGGTTACAGTTCGTTTGTTACCCGAAAATCTTACCCTTACTTTAGCATAGGGAATATAGGATAACAGCAAACTTGTAAGAAAATATGACGCCCTTTTTACAAAGAAACAGCCAGTGCAAAAATGCACTGGCTGTACTTGTCATAAAACTTTACTCAAGAAAGCTTTTGTCCGTTCTTCCTTCGGATTATTGAAAATTTCCTCCGGTTTCGCTTCCTCTACGATATAACCGCCATCCATGAACAGCACCCGATCACCTACTTCGCGCGCAAAGCCCATTTCATGCGTTACAACTATCATGGTCATGCCTTCATTCGCAAGCTGCTTCATAACTTCGAGCACCTCACCGACCATCTCTGGATCAAGTGCAGATGTTGGTTCATCGAACAGCATCACCTTCGGTTCCATGCATAAAGCACGAGCAATTGCGACACGCTGTTTCTGTCCGCCTGAAAGCGATTCGGGATATACGCCTGCTTTGTCCTCCAGACCAACTTTACGAAGCAGTGCAAGAGCCTTTTCTTCCGCATCTTTCTTTTTCCATTTGCGGACAACCATCGGAGAAAGCATGATGTTCTCCAGTACTGTCTTATGAGGGAACAGATTGAACTGCTGGAATACCATGCCGACATCTGTACGCACTTTATTAATGTTTACTTTTCTCTGGGAGATATCTGTTCCTTCTATATAAACATGACCACCCGTAATATCCTCGATCCGGTTGAGGCACCGAATGAAAGTGGACTTGCCGGAACCTGAAGGGCCGATAACGACGACCACTTCCTTTTCCTCTATTTCGACGTTAATGTCCCGCAGCACCTCGAGATCGCCGAACGACTTTTTTAGGTTTTTTACGCTGATCATCTGTCGCATACTTCCTTTCTAAAAAGCTCTGTACATATGATAATACTAAACAAACGACGAAATATAAAACGGCAACAGCCAAATACGGCTCCCAAATTCGGGAAGTCGCGCCTACCGCTACTCTGCCCCAGTAAAACAGTTCCGGTGCAGCAATGACGGCTCCAAGTGAGGAATCCTTCACCAACACAATAAATTCATTACCAAGCGGCGGAATCATCCGTTTGAATGCCTGCGGCAGCACGACATGCCGCAGTACTTGCGCATGGTTCATACCGAGACTGTATGCAGCCTCCCGCTGCCCCTTATCGATTGAGTTGATACCAGCACGGAAGATTTCTGCAATATAAGCTGCAGAATTCAAAGCCAAAGCAACGATCAATGATATAAGCGGCTCCGGCGGCTTAATGAAAATCGGCATCACCGCAAAGTGGATCAAAAAGATCTGCACTAACAGCGGGGTGCCTCTGAAAATATTCACATACCAAATGAACGGCAGCCTGAGGATCGGATTGTTCAAGCTTTTTCCCATTCCGATCACTAATCCGATTAAAGCCCCAATGAGGAACCCTATCAAAGACGCCAGGATTGTATAACCTAATCCTCTCATGAAGAAAGGCAAATATTCACTAATAATTTCCCATCTAAAATCCATTTCTCTCACCTCAGTATAGCTGATAAATCAACACATAAATATAGCGTAACGGTAATTATCGTTACGCTATATGATTCTTCTTATGGCTGTGCGCTTTCCAGACCTTCAATATCTGGTGTACCTTCGAACCATTCCTGATAAATCTCTTCATACGTTCCGTTTTCCATGATCGTGTGAATAGCTTCATCTATTTGTTCTTTATATTCACTGTCCTTCGGAAGCAGCATACCGTAGTATTCCTGTTCAAAGTTCTCATCGTCTTCAACTAAAGTAAGATTGGCATCAGGATTATTTTTCACATAATGCTGAGCTACAGCGATATCGGTAACAACAGCCTCTACATCACCGTTTTGCAAAGCCATCATAGTTGCTGCAGATGAATCGTACTTAGAAAGATCACTGCTGTTCTCTCCAACAAGTTTCTGTGCAGCTTCATCACCAGTCGTACCGTTCTGTACGCCGATCTTCATCCCTTGCAGATCTTCGGCTGATTGAATATCTGTTCCTTCTGGTACAGCGATAACTTGCGTTGCCTCGAAGTAAGGTGCTGAGAAGTCATACGTTTCTTTTCTTTCATCCGTTATTGTGATACCAGCCATTCCAGCTTGCAGCGTTTCATCCTCTACTCCGACAAGCATCGGATCCCAGCCAGTGTTTTCGTATTCATAATCGAGACCTGCTTCTTTCATGACAGCATCTAGCAAATCTGCATCAAATCCAACAATTTTATCACCTTCCATGGATTCGAAAGGAGCGAAGGTCGCTTCTGTTCCGATAGTGAGTTTCTCTTCACCAGAACCACTTGATTCGTTATTGGATATACACGCACTTAAGAATAAAACACTAAAAAGTCCCGCTGCTGCCATGAGCTTCTTTACTGATTTCATAGTTGATCTCCCTTTTCTATCTATATTTTAAACTTGCAATAAAATCTATAATTATTCATTTCCGGTGCATTTATTTTACATAACATCCTATGCCTTGTAAATATAAAAATAGAACAAATCATTACTTTTCGACTATTTACGCGGTTTAAATTGTCAGTATATTGAGATTTTATGTTACAGTACACGTATACCATAGGAAAGCAGGGGAATATATGACATCAACCAGCAAAGTATTCGCAAAGGAGTTTGAGCAGCTTTTAGATCTTCAGCAAGTACGTGACGCCCTCTATTTTCTCAAGCAGGATAATGAACAGACGACAAAGGATCAAATAGAAGTGACAGAAGTGGAAGCACCTCCCTTCAAAGAGGAAGGCCGCGCAGCCTTCTTCAAAGAGAAACTGGAAGATTTTGGCTTGGAGGACTTGAAAACAGATGACGAAGGAAATGTATATGGCATACGAAAAGGCAGCGGTAAAGGACCTACGGTTGTCATCGCAGCCCATTTGGACACCGTCTTCCCTGCTGGAACAAATGTGAAAGCAAAAATTGAAAATGGAATCGTCTATGCTCCCGGAATCGGGGATGATGGACGCGGCTTGGCAGTTTTACTGACTTTACTGCGTACTTTGGAAGAAAATAAGATTGAAACGGAAGGAGATATCGTTTTCCTTGCTGATGTCGGAGAAGAAGGTCTGGGAGACTTGCGCGGAATGAAAGCATATTTCCGGGATAATACATATGTGGATGGCTTCATTTCTGTGGAACCAGGTTCACCTGGCGACTTAATTTATTGCGGTGTCGGCAGCAAACGCTACAATGTAACCTTCAAAGGAAAAGGCGGACACAGCTTTGGGGACTTTGGTACTTCAAGTGCCATTCATGCAGCTGGACGCGCTATCGCTGCGTTAGCAGATCTGACCGTTCCAAATGATCCGAAGACAACATACAACGTCGGCACGATTCATGGTGGTACATCCATCAACACCATCGCACAACACGCAGGATTCCAGCTGGATTTACGTTCTGTATCCAGCGACGCTCTTGCAGAGTTGGAAGCCAACGCACTAGCTATCATTGAAGAAGCGGCACAGGCAGAAGGCGAAGCACGAAAGCAGCCGGGCAGCATCTCCGTTACGACAGAGCTTGTAGGAGACAGACCTGCTGGCAGCCAGCCAGAAGATGCACCGATTCGTCACATTGCACTACAGGCGGCTGAAGTTCTTGGTATTGAAGTAGAACGGGAGGAACCGCTTAGTACCGATGCAAATGTTCCTATCAGCCTGGGTATTCCAGCCCTAACACTAGGCGGCGGCGGTAACAGCGGCGGACACCATACACTGGAGGAGTTCTTCGATCCGACGGATGCCTTCTATGGGCCGCAGCGAATTCTGCTTGCCCTGCTTGGAATGGTAGGCATTAAGGATGCGACCGCTCCAATGCTTCCTATCCGAAACTAAAAAATGAGCAAGAGCCGCTACCGGCTCTTGCTCATTTTTTTCAATTATGCGGAGGATATTCATATTGGATATCATCCCATTTACGAGAATACTTAACGCTCAAGTCTACCCCTTCAAAATACCATGCATCTGAACGTTCGACGAAGAATGTTATACCCTGTACTTCCTCACTTGTAATTGGATCATTTGGCTGTTCCGCGGAAATACCAAGTGAAAATCCTTCTTTAATGCCGCCCATCCCGCCATAGCGAACATAAAACCGCACAGCACTGCCAGGTTCAAGGTCCATTTCTTGAACAAACCAGTTTGATGCGGGCTTTGTAATGGAGATCTGCATAATTTCACCCCTTCTATACAACTATAACAAATAGTGACAAAGTGTACCTCATTCGACAAAAATCAAACGAAAACATTGATAATTATTAATAAAAAGTTTACAATCTCTAGAGGATAGTTTACAAAAAATTATCATTATATGTTCCCAGGAACAACCCTATTCAAACACCATTCGGAGGTTTTGTAATGTTCAAGAAGAAACAAGACAAATTCTCTTTGCTTTTAGCTGATATAGCAAAGAATATTGATGAGACTGCTGACTTTTTTGTTACGTATAAAGTGAAAGATGCAGCAACTTTATCCGAGTTTTCCAATAAATTGAAGGAATACGAGACAAAGGGTGATCAGCTTGTACATACGATCATCAAGGAATTGAATCATGCCTTCATTACACCAATCGAACGCGAAGATATCCTTCAGCTGACGAACAGCCTGGATGACGTACTTGATGGAATAGAAGAATTTTCTGGAATGATGGACACTTATGGTATCTATTCTTCTGATAGCTTCATCGACCAGTTTACAGAAGAAATCCGTTCTTGTGCAAAGGAAATCTTGATTACAATCGATTTGCTTTCACACAACAAACTGAAAGAAATACAAGAACATGCAATCAAAATCAAGGAGCACGAGCAAAACTGCGACACGATCTTCCGTAAATCCTTGAAACAGCTCTTCCAGAACGAAAAAGATCCAATCAAGGTGATTCAGTACAAAGAGTTGTACTACATCCTTGAAGAAATCGCCGACAGCTGTCAGTCTGTTGCGAACAATCTTGAAACAATCATCATGAAGAATTCGTGAGGCGTAAACAATGGATGTTTTATTAGTACTAACCATCTTAACCGTCATTTTCGCCCTTGCCTTTGACTTCATCAATGGTTTTCATGATACGGCTAATGCTATTGCAACATCTGTATCAACTAAAGCATTGAAACCAAGACACGCTATCATTTTGGCAGCAGTCATGAACTTTGTTGGAGCCATGACTTTTACTGGAGTGGCAAAGACAATTACAAGCGATATTGCTAATCCGAATGACATCGTCAACGGATCTGTCGTTATCCTAGCTGCACTGATTGCAGGTATTGCATGGAACTTAATTACGTGGTACTACGGTATCCCGAGCAGTTCTTCCCATGCCATCATCGGTTCTCTTGCAGGAGCAGTTATAGCATCAAGTGGATTTGCAATTCTCAATGTAGAGGGATTTTTGAAGATCCTGCAAGCGTTGATCATTTCCCCGATTTTGGCTTTTGTTGTAGGTTTTATTCTATATAACATCATCAAGCTGATCTTCCGGGAAAAGAACTTGCCGAAAACTAACAAGAATTTCCGTCGCGTACAGATCTTGACTGCAGCGCTGCAATCATTTACCCATGGTACAAACGATGCCCAAAAAGCAATGGGGATCATCACAATGGCATTGATCACAGCAGGCCTGCACACAACATCTGATATTCCATTTTGGGTACAAGTTGCCTGTGCGACTGCAATGGGACTTGGTACTTCAGTAGGTGGATGGAAAATCATCAAAACTGTCGGCGGTAAAATCATGAAGATTCGTCCAGTGAACGGTGTTGCAGCTGATTTGACTGGAGCGTTCATTATTTTTGGTGCCACATATATTCACTTACCGGTAAGTACGACACATGTTATTTCCTCCTCTATCATGGGGGTTGGTGCAGCTCACCGACGCAAAGGTGTTAACTGGGGTACTGCCAAGCGCATGGTCATCACGTGGTTCATTACCTTACCGATCACTGCTACCCTAGGTGGCTTGATCTATTACATCTTAAATATTTTCTTCTAATATATAGTAAAGCACGCTTGGAATTAACCAAGCGTGCTTTTCTTAGTCTTTTCGCAATCGTCTTGCCAACACATTCCCGAATGTCTGCATTGCTTGTACAAGTATGATCAGGATGATGATAACGACATACATAACGACAGGCTCGAAGCGCAAATGCCCATATTGATATGCCAAATCTCCAAGGCCGCCAGCACCGACTAAACCAGCCATTGCTGTGGCTCCGATCAATCCGATTGTTGCGATTGTTAAACCTAGAATCATCGTAGAACGTGCTTCCCTGATGATTACACTCCAGATTATTTTACTAGTCGATATCCCCATCGATTCATATGCCTCGATAACACCTTTATTCACTTCCAGTAGCGCAGACTCCATTAAACGCGCAATATAAGGAGCTGTATAGACAACAAGCGGAAGGATAACGCCTTCTACGCCAATTGTGGTTCCGACTAAAGCTCTTGTCAGAGGTAAAAGCAGGAATAAAAGGATGATAAAGGGAATGGATCTGATTACGTTTATAATCGTATTCACGATTGAATAAAATACTCGATTCTCTGCTTGGCCGCCTTTTCTTGTCATGACCAGCAAAATACCCAGCGGCAGTCCGATCACGATTGAAATAGCTAGCGAAATACCAGTCATCAGCAGCGTTTGCCAAAACGCCTCGGTGATGTCTGCACCCCATTCTGTCCAGAACTCAATCATGACGCCACCTCCTCAACCGTTACTTGCTGCGACTCCAAGTAAGAAATTGCCTTCTCCACTTCTGCTGGATCTCCTTGCAAATGGATAAGCAATTTACCAACGGAGCTGGCTTTCAGCTGATCAATTCCCCCTGCCAGTATACTTGGAACAACATCAAATTTCTTTGTGATGGCCGCAAGGAATGGCTCATTGGAAGCTTCCCCGATAAACGTCAGTGAAACGAGACGCCCTGTAGCAGAAAGTCCTTTTTTCACGCTCTCCGGTACTTGGAAATTCGCATCATCAAAGACAAATTTCCGGGTCTGCGGATGTTTCGGTTTAGTAAAGACATCGATAACAGCCCCTTCTTCCACCAGCTCTCCATGGTGCATAACACCGACACGATCACAAATACGCTGGATGACATCCAGCTCGTGTGTAATCAGGAAGATGGTGATGCCAAGCTCCTTATTCACTCGGAGCAGCAGTTCAAGGATGGAAGACGTCGTATTCGGATCCAAAGCACTTGTGGCCTCATCACTTAGCAGCACTTCCGGCTCTTGAGCAAGTGCTCGTGCGATAGCCACTCGCTGCTTCTGACCACCAGATAATTGAGCCGGATATACATTCTTCTTTTCTTCCAGACCTACAATTTTCAGATACTTATCAACGCGTTCCTTGATTTCATACTTCGGCACCTTACTCAGCTTGAGTGGTCTAGCGACGTTTTCGTATACTGTTGCAGTCGTCAGCAGATTAAAATGCTGGAAAATCATACCGATTTTCCCTCTTGCTTTACGAAGCTGCCACTTCTTAAGCTTCGTGAGGTCTACACCGTCGATGAATACTTCGCCCTCAGTTGGACGCTCCAGTAAATTGGCACAGCGGATCAGGGTACTTTTCCCTGCTCCGCTGAATCCGATGACGCCATAGATTTCACCTTTATTGATATTCAAGGAGACGTTTTTCAGCGCCTCCACTTTTTTCTTGCCAGTGGTAAAGGTCTTCGATACATTTTTTAGTTCAATCATACTGCTTCCCCCTTACCAGCTTGGAACAACGGATCCTTGGAATTCATCTTCCACAAACTGTTTTACTTCATCAGATTGGTAGATTTCTTGAAGCTTCTTGACGACCTCATCTTCCGTGTTCGCTGATCTTACAACAAAATAGTTGGACCAAGGATTGTTTTCTGATTCCTCTGCAAAGATTGCATCATCATTGATATTCAAGTCAGCACCCATCGCAAAGTTCGTGTTGATTGCCGCTGCTGCTACTTCTGGAAGCTGGGCTGGAAGCTGGGAAGCATCCAATTCAACGATTTCCAGGTTCAGTGGATTTTCTACGACATCTTTTGCCGTGGCAGAGTTTTCTGCTTCCGGATCAACTTTCAATACTCCTGCTGCCTCAAAGAGCTTCAACGCACGATATTCGTTGGCTGGATCATTCGGTACAGCGATCTTGTCGCCTTCCTTCAATTCGGAAATATCCGAAATCTTATCTGTATAAATACCCATTGGGAACGTCAGCGTCTTAAATACCTCTTTCAATTCATAACCTTGGTTCTTTACTTGGTCTTCTAGGAAAGGAAGTGTCTGATAGCTGTTCGCATCAAGGCTTCCATCATCCAACGCACTGTTTGGTGTGTTGTAATCATTGAATGTTTTGATTTCGACATCGATACCTTCATCTGCTGCTAATTCTTTTACTTTTTCCATTACTTGCTCATGCGGTCCGCCGCTGACACCGACCAATATTTTGTCATTTGCCAGTGCAGCAGATTTGTCATTGCCACATGCCGCTAAGAATAATGCTAATAATCCGATAAGTCCAAAGCTTAAGATTTTTTTCATGTTGCTCTCCCCTTTTTCTTCGCTGTTATCAACTACAATAAAAAAAGCGCCTCTCTAGATTAAGAGAGGCGCATGGTATCCGTATGCACTCATTCTCTTATCTCTCAGTACAGCTGTTCGCCGTCTGCAGGAATTAGCACCTAGATCATCGATCTGGTTGCCGGGCTTCATAGGACCTGTTCCTCCGCCGCTCTTGATAAGAATTTCATTATACATTTGTTGTTGATCTGTTTGTTACTTTACCTTCCAAACTAGTTATTGTCAATATAATTTTAAAATTTATAGAAAAATCAATCTGATTTTTTGTATTATGATTGCTGGAGAGTATGCAGGCATTCAACCCAGTCTAATAATACGAGAATATGACTGCATATCTTTAAAACAAACGATTGATCAAGCTGCAATTGCCGACAGAAGTCTTCATTTATTCTTTGTGAATCACTTTGATAATGCTGTCTGCTAAGTGATTTATGACGAATTCGGCAGATTACCTTTTAGTTGTATATACGTTTTGAATACTTTACTTCACGTATCCTATTTTTCATTAAAATCATTTAAACTGGCTAGATAACAGCATGTCAGAAAGTTATCCAGTGATTTATAGAGTAAACTTTTTTGACAAAATAAAAAGCCGGATGATAACCATCCGGCTCTCCTGTGTACTAGGCCTCCCAACACATACGTACACACACACTTACTCTCTCTGTATACCAAAGCGGGCGTTGATCTGTCCACGCAGCATTTGCTGGCGGCTTTCTCGTTCCGCTTCTTTTCTCTTGTCTCTCAGCATCTGCTGACGAATTTCGAAGGTTTGCACACCCTCTTCCCTTTTGTTGGCGATCTCGATCAATTGCTCTACATCCGAAAAAGAGTACTTGCGATTTCCCTTCGCTGAACGTTCAGGAAAAATGAGCTTGCGTTCCTCGTAATAACGAATTTTGCGTTCAGTCAGACCAGTCAGCTCGCTCACAATACCTATTGTGATTACTTTCCTGTTCTTGTAAGAAGGCTCGTTACTCATCTGTTCACCTCATCACCATGTGCTGTTACTCCACATTATACCGTATTTATCCATTCATCCTAGTGTTGTGTGAGGAAACCTGACAAACAACAAAATAGTTCGTCAGCATCGTTAACATGTTTGATGCAAAATTATTCGGCTATAAGTATACTGAGTGTAACAGTAAAAAGGGAACATCAGAAAGGAGCGTCAAGCACGTGGCACATGATCAGGAAGCCCTTGATTTAGCCAAACAAATCGTAGAACTCGACCTGAAGCGTGACGAGTGCTGGGAGGACCTTGCTGCACTTGCAGGAGACAGAGCATTCGAACTGCTTCGACTCGTTCAGAATAGATAATATAAAAAAGGAGACCTGTAAAAGGTCTCCTTTTTTATTTCACATAATTCGGGTAGTCTGTAATGATTCCGTCAACACCAGCTCGGATTAAAGGCTGGACTTCACCAGGTGCCCGTACTGTCCATGGCATAATTCGCATTCCACGTGTATGGATTCTGCCAACTAATGTATCATCCTGTGTGACGTTTGTAAAATGTGTATTTACATAGTTTGCATACGTAGATATTTTATCAAGTTTACGATTTGTGAGGTCAGCACTTCTTGACGTCAATACACCAAGCGGTACATGCGGCAACAGCTGGGAAAGATACGCAATTGATCCAAAATTGAAGGATTGCAGAATCACTTCCTCATAAAGAACATTAGCCAAATCATTTTTTTCCAGCAGCTCAGCTGCCGCTTCCTCTATACCATCATAAAGCTCTGGCGATTTTAATTCGATCAGGAACTTTGTTTTTCCTTTATACTTTCTTATTACATCCTCTAACAACGGGATTCGCTGACCTTCATACACCGAATCATATCCAGCACCTACGTCATAAGACTGTAAGGCGGCAAACGTAAGGTCCTTCACGTACACGGCCTCTTCAGGGGCATCGACAGCTGTGCGATTTATAGATGTATCATGAATGACAACAAGCTGACCATCCTTGGACATTTGTACATCCAGTTCGATGAAATCGGCTTGCATCTCTACAGCCAGATCAAAAGCAGCGATTGTATTTTCAGGTGCAAATCCGGAAGCGCCGCGATGAGCGATGACAGGCAGGATTCCAATTTGCATGTACTGACTATCAAGCGACCTTGTAGTTACGGACTCATACGATGGATTAATCTGATTCATCATTCGGATCATCTCCCTGTAGTTATCTGGATTGTAATCTTTGTTCTATGCAGAGTACATGAATTTGACGGTGATCTTGGTTATCTTCTTGACTTTAATATAGCTACTTTTTATTAAGCAGATGTTGAGCTGCTGTGTAGAATGATGCAGCTTATCTTAAGAACGTGTAAACATGCCACAAAGCTTAAATGTTTGTAATCTTGTAAGATGGGGAATGCTATTATCACAACACATTAAATCACATCATTGTTTGGAGGTAGGTATTATGAGTTTCATCTTATATCTAATTGTTGGTGGTATTATCGGCTGGCTGGCAGGCTTGATCCTTGGACGTGACGTTCCAGGTGGTATCATTGGTAATATCATTGCAGGTATTATCGGGGCATGGCTTGGCGGACTTATCTTCGGAGACTTCGGTCCTGACCTCGCAGGTATAGCAATCATCCCTGCTTTGATCGGTGCCATTATCTTCGTCTTTGTAATTAGCCTAATTCTACGCAAAATGCGCAGAAAGTAATAGAACAAAAAAGGACTTGCAGGCAATATTGCCTGCAAGTCCTTTTTTTGTGCCGGGATTGTATGAGCTTTGTAAAATAAACAGTCATCTCCTTCTTCTCTGTAAACGCTTTTTCACCCACTCTTCACGTTAACTCAATTTTCACTCGATATAGTATAGATGAATTCACAGAAAGGAGCAGATTATGACACATGTAACCTTGGCTGGTTTAAAAAAGTCTTACGATGGCAAAAAAAATGTTATTGAGCAAGTGGACCTGCAGCTGGAGCAAGGCGAGTTCTTCGTGCTTGTCGGTCCTTCAGGTTGTGGGAAAAGCACTATTCTCCGCATGATAGCTGGCCTGGAGCAGATAACGGGCGGGGAATTGTTTGTGAATGGCAAGAAGATGAATGATGCACCGCCGAATAAACGGGATTTATCCATGGTCTTTCAGAATTATGCATTGTATCCGCATTTGAATGTGGAACAAAATATCACCTTCGGCTTACATACAAAAAAAATTTCACGCGAGGAACAAAGACGCCGCACTCTCGAAGCTTCTGACATGCTCGGATTAGCTGATTACTTAAAACGCAAACCACGTGAGCTATCTGGCGGCCAGAGACAGCGTGTCGCCCTGGCCCGTGCCATTGTGACACAAGCTCCTCTTTGCTTGATGGACGAGCCATTATCAAATCTTGATGCGAAACTGCGGACGCGGATGCGTTCGGAAATCCGGCAGATACAGCGGAAGCTCGGGATTACGATGGTATATGTTACACATGATCAGACCGAAGCGATGACGATGGCAGACCGAATGATGATCCTCCATGAAGGCGAAGCGATGCAAATCGGCAAGCCGCTTGATATCTATAATAACCCTGCCAATACATTCGTAGCATCATTTATCGGATCACCTGCCATGAATGTAATGGAAGCAGACGTTTCTCCAAACGGTATTGTTCTATCACCAAATTGCAGCTTACCTAACCCAATGAAAGGCAATGTAAAAGCAGCAAGCAAGAATGTCCAAGTGGGTATACGGCCAGAGCACATCCTATTTGCTGCTCCAGAACAAGCCGATGCTATAGTAGAGATCGTTAATACTGAGATTCTTGGTACAGAAACGCTCATTACTTTCATTCTGGATGAATCCAATGAGCAGTGGATTGCCCGATGGAACGGACAATGGCAATTCTCTGTCGGAGATCGGATTCCGATTCGTTTTGATTTGGATGCTATCCATCTCTTCTCAAAAGACAATGGACGGATTCTATGGTCAGCTAGTGATGGACAACCGAAGCAGACAGCCAGAGAGGTGCTAAGATGAACGCTTCCCGGGATTCACAGCCTGTTCCACCTCAGGAAAGCGTACCAAAGCGGAATCTATTTTCCTTTCTGGAGGGCTGGCTCTATTTGCTTCCTTCTATCATTTTGTTCAGCGTGTTCGTTTTCTACCCAATGTTCCGAACCATATACTTGAGTTTCTTTTTAGCTGACCAAATGGGTCCATTCGAATTCGTCGGATTGGAAAACTATCAGTATATCCTAAGCTCTGACAGTTTTCAGAGCAGTGTAAAAGCTACCATTCTTTTTGTGCTGTACACAGTACCCGCAGGCATCCTGCTCGCTCTTTTCCTGGCTTTGCTGACAAATGAAAAGATACAAGGAATCGGCATATTCCGGACATTGTTTTCCTCAACAATGGGGATGAGCGTTGCAGCATCCAGCGTCATTTGGATGTTCATGTATAATCCTTCAATCGGCATATTCAGCAGGATTGCCGAGTGGCTGGGCTTTCCGGCCGTCCAATGGCTGCAGGACCCCGACTATGCCTTGCTTGCAGTATCATTATCCACGATTTGGATGAATGCCGGCTTCGCATTTCTGATCATACTTGGAGGATTACAGAACATCGATACACACCTATACGAGAATGCAAAAGTGGCGGGAGTAAGCTATCTTTATCAGCTTCGTCGAATTACGCTGCCCATGCTGTCCCCCACTTTATTCTTTATCGTGACAGTATCGTTCATCAATGCCTTTCAGACATTCGGACAAATTGACATCCTTACAAAGGGCGGACCGGTAGAATCAACCAATGTAATCGTCTATTCCATCTATAAGGATGCCTTCATCAATAATGATGTCGGCTCTGCGAGTGCTCAGGCAGTCATCCTGTTCTTCTGCGTCCTGCTGCTGACAGCACTGCAATTTAAGCTTGGCGAGAGGAAGGTGCATTATCAGTGATACTCGCAAAGCGTATCAGTCTTTATGCGGTCCTGATCATCTGTGCCATTATCATGATGTTTCCGATCTTCTATGCTTTCAGCATCTCGTTCATGGATGGCGGGGAAGTGATGGGCGGCCAGCTTCTCCCTAGCAGTCTATCGCTGGATAATTACGTCGAGGTATTTCAAAAAGTGCCGCTTCTAACCTACTTGCTCAATAGTTTCGTCACATCAGCCATTGTTATGATTGGCCAGCTGCTAGTCAGCAGTTTAGCCGCCTTCGCTTTTGTTTTCATGAAATTCAAAGGTAGGGATTTCGTCTTCTTCCTGTTCATTTCTACCATGATGATACCTTGGGAAGCAACGATGGTACCGAACTTCATGACCATACAAGGTTTAGGCTGGACAAACAGCTATCTTGGTTTGACAGTTCCGTTCTTTGCTTTGGCATTCGGAACCTTCCTATTGCGCCAGCATTTCAAGACAATACCACAGGAACTCTACGAAGCTTCTCGGGTAGCTGGCATTTCCAGATTTCGTTTTTTCTGGAATGTCATCCTGCCTATCAGCCGATCGAGCTTAATCACCTTAGGTATTTACAGCTTTCTTACCAATTGGAATATGTATCTTTGGCCGTTGCTAGTAACAAATACGGAATCTGCAAGAACCGTCCAGATCGGGCTTAAACAGCTGCAAACACAGGAAATCGCGTCTGACTGGGGTATCGTCATGGCCGGTGTCGTCATCGTCATTCTGCCTACACTGCTGCTGTTGTTCGCCGGACAGAAAAAACTGCAAAAAGGTCTCACGCAAGGTGCAATCAAATAAAATCGAAAGAGGTTATATGATGAAAAGACTATTAGCTGGTTTATCTGTTTTATTTGTACTGTTCCTCACTGCTTGTTCCAGTACGGATTCTGCGAGCGGTACGACTGAGGATGGCAAGACTGAAATCATCTTCTGGCATGCCATGGGCGGAGAATTGGAAGCAAGCGTCAATGAAATCGTAGACGAATATAACAATTCACAGGATAAATATACTGTAAAACCAGTTTATCAAGGTTCCTATGAGGAATCTTTAACAAAATTGAATACTGTTGCAGGTACTGCGGATGCTCCAGCAGTTACACAGATTTTTGAAGCAGGTACAAAACAAATGATAGACAGCGGAAACATCCAGCCTGTCCAAAAATTCATCGATGAAGAAAACTACGATACATCACAATGGGAAGAAAATATCTCCTCCTACTATCAAGTGGATGGAGAGCAGTATTCTATGCCTTTCAACTCCTCCACTCCTGTGCTTGTCTATAACAAAGATGCATTCAAGGAAGCTGGACTTGATCCTGAGCAAGCGCCTCGCACCTACAGCGAGCTGAAGGAAGCTGCAGAAAAGCTGACAATCAAAGAAGGAGATAAAACGTCACAATATGGTCTTTCCATCTTGAATTATGGCTGGTTCTTCGAGGAATTGCTTGCCACACAGGGCGGAATGTTCGTCGATAAGGAAAATGGTCGCGAAGGCGAAGCGACAAAGGCTTCCTTCAACGATGAAAAAGGTCATAAAGTATTTGAATTGATCAGTGATATGTATGAAGCTGGAACCTTCTATAACAGCGGCCAAAATTGGGATGATATGCGGGCATCGTTCCAGACTGGAACGATGGCGATGATGCTGGATAGCTCTGCAGGCATCAAAGGGCTTGTCGATAATGCTGATTTCGAGGTTGGCGTAGCTTATTTGCCGCATCCGGATGATGTGGATCCGCAAGGGGTCATCATAGGCGGAGCATCCCTCTGGATGGCTAAGGATATTGCCGAAAACCAACAGCAAGCTGCATGGGACTTCATGAAATACTTATCAACAGCAGAAGTTCAAGCAAAATGGCATGTGGAATCTGGTTATTTCGCCATTAACCCAGCTGCATATGAAGAAGATATCGTAAAGCAGGAGTGGGAAAAATATCCGCAGTTAAAAGTAACTGTCGATCAGCTGCACGATACAGTGCCAAGTACAGCAACACAAGGTGCTTTGATTTCCATCTTTCCAGAAGCACGGCAGCAGATTGTAACTGGTATGGAGAGTCTATACCAAGGTGAAGATCCTAAAACTGCATTGGATAAAGCAGCAGCCGAGGTTGACACTGTCCTTGAAAAAGGCAGTCGCAGCAAATAAAAAGACGTGAGAGCATTTTGCTCTCACGTCTTTTTAATACGAAGCTCTTCCAGAACGCTTTGCTTTGCGTTTATTGATAATTTTCTTAACGATCGGATAGATAACAGGTCCATACTTAATCGCTTTTCGAATAAGGTTTTTCATGCTGAAACGCCTCCATTCTTTTGTTTCTATATCCCCTGCAAGAGAGTTACTTAAACATGTGCCAAAGAAAAGGCGATGAACATCCCTATTGCTGTTACAATCCCTACAGCTGGACCGCCCTCTTCATACGCCTCAGGAGCCATGGTGGATGCGACCATGGCAATAATCGCTCCCCCTGCAAATGAATTTAGTATAGCTCTTGTACTAGCGCTCGTATCCTGAAGTAAAACAGCCCCTATTAGTGCACTCAAAGCGGAAATCACGATTACGGCTATCCACATGAAAATGATGCGCTTCCGGCTATAGCCGCTGCTTTGCATCCCTGAAGTACTGGAAAGACCTTCTGGAAAGTTACTGATAAAAATGGATACGATCAAAGCAGTACTGGCACCACCCCCGCTCGCCAAGCTCAAGCCGATCATGGCTGATTCCGGTATTGCATCCATTACTGTACCTGCGAATATTGCTAGTCCTGAGCCCTTCTCGTCTTTATGATGTGTCTCGTGCAGTCGGCTGCTTTTACGATTCTTCCCGCCACTGCGGGATATGAGGATATCCAATATAGTAAAAATAACTGCGCCTCCAAGAAATCCAATCGCTTCTTCCTGCAACCCGCCACTGATTTCATATGCTTCCTCCAAGAGTTCATAGGAGGTAGAACCAATCAGTGCTCCTGTACCTAGAGCCATAATAAACCCGATAATTCGCTTCTTTACGGGTACGAGCATCAGTACGGCAGCACCAATTAAACTGGCAGACCCTGCGATGGCTCCCCATAAAATTGCTTCCCACATATACATCTTCCTTTCCGTGTCTTGTAGAGCCATTGCCAAAATGAGAAGAAATTAAACATGTGTGAAGTGTTCCTTATAAAGAAAAGAAGACCGTCTGGACGGTCTTCTTTCAAGCAGCTGCTTGCTGCGGTTCATATTTTTTCAGAAGGCTGGAAAACACTGCTGCCAAAACCTGCTGGAACAGCATCCCTATCACAACCGGGATAGCGACAGGAGCCGGAAAGAAACTTACAGCAAGGACCACACCCGCGCTGATATTCCGCATTCCCCCAACAAAAGTTACACTCACAATTTCCGCTCTATCGAAACGGAATATTTTCCCGAGCAGCCAGCTTAACAAATAACCGGAAAAAGATATACCAAATACGAGCAATACAATACCTAAGATTGTCATATCCATTCCCTTCAAATGAGGGGCTACAACAGAAGCATTAATGGAAACAACAGCTATAAGACCTAATTTCGAAAATGGCGCCAGATTCATACTTAATGTGCTTGTGACACTCTTGCTGCAAAGCTGATTGACTAGCATACCTGCTATCGATGGTATGACGATCATCCATAACAAGCCTTTCATCATCGGAAGTATCTCTAGCTGGACGTCACCTCCTACCAAGAGATGCAAAGTCAAAGGAACTAACATAGGGGAAAGCAATGTTCCTAAGAGAATTGTCGATAACGTAAGCCCTATATTCCCTTGCTGCATGGCAACCCAGACAAATGCTGTAATACCAGTCGGAATTGCTGTCAGCAGTACAAGGCCTGTAATCGTGTTGACATCTCCAGGAAAGAACAGGTGTCCAAAACCTAGTGCAATTAGAGGCATGATAAAATGAAGCACAACAAAAGCAAGCAGCATCGGTCCAGGTTTTTTAACAGCATGCAGCAGACTCTTAAAGTTTGCTGATAAGCTTCCGGCAAATGTCATACATGCAAATATCCAAGGCACCAAGGCCTCTCCGTGATGCAGATAATCCGCTAGAAGAAATCCTGCCAGGACGCTCACAGGAGTCAAGAAAGGCATGTATTTAGCAAGTATGCGATTAAGTTCATCCATGAAGGATATCCTTCTTTCTAATTTTGTTTCTCCTTTCAGTATAACAGCAAAATTGTTAGCTGCATGAAAAAAACCGCAGCTTCGCAGCTGCGGTTTTGGTTATTGAATTTCCATACGCAAATCGCCGACCTTGGCCCATCCGATCGATTTGATCACATGATAAAGACCAAGTGAAATGATCAGCGGCATGATGACGCCTGTTACTAAATAAATCAAGAAAGCTTCCCAGCCTTGGCTGGCCAGGATATTAAGCGGTGCAATGAATGAATTCAAGCCCAAACCTGCCAGTTCGTAGGACGTTGTAAACCCTAGCAGCACTGTTGCGATCGGTGCACAAACAACTGCCGCTACAAATGGCGGGATGACAAGCGCTGGATTCTTTATTAAGTTAGGGAATTGTACTTTTGGTGTAATGACAAACTGTGCCAGAAAACCACCTAAATCATTTTGACGGATGCTCATGAACGTAAACCCGACAAACTGTGCCGTACAGCCGATCAAGGCAGCCGCACTGGATACCGGATCCAGCTGTAATGCAATTGCCAAAGCTGCAGAAGAAGCTGGTGTCATCAACAGGATACTCCACACCAATGAAATGACGATAGATGCAAGCAGCGGTGAGCCAGTAACGGAGTTGGCAATCTGTCCGCTCATCCATGTTAGCAGCGGTGTTGTAACTGCAGCAAGTCCCGCTCCAGCAATCCCCCCTACAAGTACTGCCGCAAACGGGATAGCCATCATATCAAGCGGTGTCTTCCCTGCTACCCTTTTACCTACATATGTCGCAACGACAGCAGCAAGCACTGCACTGATCGGCTGTCCCGATACCATCGATGTCAGTAAGCCGTCATCGCCTACAGTCATTGCAGCTCCGCCGATCGTGGCACTGATCATTGCACTGAAGACAACCAACGTATTGCCGCCCAGCTGAACAGCGATTCCGGCACCTAAAGCGGGTGCCAACAATGCTTTAGCAACAGTACCGACAGCAATCAATGTCGGCCAGTTCAGAAATTCACCAAAAGTCTCCATCAATAGACCGATACCGAGGGTCACGAGGACTGCATTTGCCATTCCTTGTGATGCTTTGTACATTCGCTCGATTAAGTATTCCTTCATTCTTCTCGCTCCCTCTCCCCGCTAAATAGTTTGTCAATTCAGACTATTTAGCTTTCCATTCTCTCTTTTTTTGTATAAGGGCGTGACTCCTTACACTCTAGTACATTTTAAATGAGTACATATTAGTATTTAGATATACTACCATCATTTTTAGGAGGAAGTAAATATATTTCTTATAATATTATTTAATTTTTCAGTTATCTTATGGTTTCCGTAGCCAAAACTTTCCCCTTATGTCGAGAAGGAAATCCATTGATATATTATGCTCAGCCACCTTCAAGCCTAATATCCTCCCGATTACTCCACCATACTTAGTGTTATAAGTTAATCCTGTCTTTGTAATGGTTATTTTTTCATGTTAGGATGTTGGTTTATCTGGGTATAACAATAGGTAGTAAAAGTCTGATAAGACCTTTAGCATGACAAATTTAGGAGGTGCCCTCCCATTACGGATTTAATCGAATATTTCACTACTAATTTTACATTCATACTTGGATATACATGGGATCATATCAAGCTTGTCGGTTTAGCAATTATCATCGCAATTGTGATCGGTGTCCCATTAGGTATTTATTGCTCCGTCAATAAATACGCTGCCTCCACTATTCTCCAAATTGCTTCTATCATGATGACTATTCCAAGCCTCGCTTTATTTGGAATCATGATTCCAATTCTTTCACTTATCAACGAAGGAATCGGTACGTTACCGGCTGTTATCGCACTTGTACTTTATTCACAGCTGCCGATCATCCGGAATACGTACACAGCTATCAGCAATGTCGATCCCGACATACGTGATGCGGCAAATGGCATTGGACTGACTACATACCAGCGCCTCTATAAAGTGGAGCTTCCAAACGCCATGCCATTAATCATGGCTGGTATCCGCACTGCTACCGTCTTAAATATCGGTGTAGGAGCCATCGCCACGTTAATCGGAGCTGGAGGTCTTGGCGGTATCATCTATCAAGGAATCCTTCGTACCAACAACACAATGATCCTTGCAGGTGCAATTGCGGTTGCTGTTTTGGCATTGATTGCTGATTTGTTCTTGCGCTTAATCGAAAATCTATTTACGCCAAAGGGTGTAAAAAAATAATAAGGGTGACATTATGATTCATTTCAACGATGTAACAAAGGTATACAACGGCAATGTAAAAGCTATTGAAAATATGAATTTCACAGTCGAAGATGGTGAATTAGTCATTATGCTGGGACCTTCCGGCTGCGGAAAGACGACTTTGCTCCGAATGGTGAACCAGCTGGAGAGTATTACAGATGGTGATATCATGCTCAA
>NZ_NPBF01000005.1 GCF_002272135.1 Virgibacillus sp. 7505
GCTTGGCTGGGACAGGAAAAAAATGCGTGATCGCTTCAATATGCTGATGGAACTTGTAGGCTTGAAACCAGATGAATATCGAAAACGATACCCGCATGAGCTTTCCGGGGGTCAACAGCAGCGTGTCGGCGTGGCCCGTGCCTTGGCTGCTGATCCGCCAGTCATGTTGATGGATGAACCTTTCGGTGCACTGGATCCGATCATCCGCACCCATCTTCAAGAGGAATTCCTGCAAATTCAAAAAGAGCTAAAGAAAACGATCCTGTTTGTCAGCCATGACATTGACGAAGCGGTAAAGATGGCAGATAAAATCGCCCTGCTCAAAGGCGGCAAAATGATGCAATACGCGGAGCCGGCCAAAATGCTGAACAAACCAGCCAACAGCTTTGTTGCAGAATTCGTCGGTCAGGACCGCGTACTGAAGAGCATGAGTCTGTATACAGTGAAAGACCTTGCCGATGCAATTACATTAAAGCCTGTTATGGAATCACCTGATTCTCAGGATATCAACGAAAACCTTTCCCTGCGTGTGGCTATATCGAAGATCTTAAATCAAGAAGCTGATCAGCTGATTGTTGAGAACGACAATGGTACTCGCAAAGGAAGTATTACTTTGGACTTGATCGAGCAGTTCCTGCACCGTGAGATCAAGGAGAGCGTCTGAGGGGGCTGTAATCATGGACCGGACAAACAAGACCATCGCCTTGATTATCAAGCTTATCTTCTGGGCACTGCTCATCGCCTTCTTTGTGTGGGCATTCGCCAACAATATGTTCAGCAAAATCTGGGAACAGCCGGATACTTTCCTGCGCTTACTCGGGGAGCATATTACGATTGTACTCCTTTCAGGAGCTGCTGCTGTGCTGCTTGCAGTACCACTAGGCATCTTCGTTACACGGCCAAAGTTCCGTAAATCCGAATGGCTGATCGTAGGCATCGCGAATCTTGGGCAAACTATCCCGAGTTTAGCTGTGCTTGCACTCGCCATGGGCTTCCTAGGTATTGGAATCAGCGCAGCAGTAGTTGCCTTATTCGTCTATTCCCTGCTGCCTATTTTACAAAATACGATTGCTGGCCTGGATTCCGTTGACGACAATATGATTGATGCAGCCAAAGGAATGGGACTCACAAACACGCAAATCCTTTGGAAGATCGAGCTGCCGAATGCACTCACCTCGATTATTGCGGGCGTGCGGACAGCATTGGTCATCAATATCGGGACCGCTGCACTTGCCTATCTAGTCGGTGCCGGCGGACTGGGTGTATGGATTTTCACTGGTATCCGTCTCTTCGATAATGCTTTCTTAATGTCCGGAGCCGTTCCTGTCACACTGCTAGCTATCGTGATTGACTATCTATTCAAGTGGCTGCAGTTCGCCTTAGTGCCAAAAGGACTCCGTCTTGCTAGAAAAGCACAAAATTCGTGAAGAAAGGATACCTGAATTGATGAGAAAACGATTGACCCTATTTGCTTTATTAACTGCTTTACTAGTTGTGCTAAGTTCATGCGGTCCGGGCGGAAAAACCGTTACCGTCGGAGCAAAAACTTTCACCGAGCAGCTGGTAATAGCCAAAATGACAGCCTTCATATTGGAGGATAACGGTTATAATGTTGAAGAGATTCAAAATCTCGGCTCCTCTGCCATGCGTCAAGCTATCGAAACCCGCCAGGTTGATATGTCTTGGGAATATGTTGGTACAGCACTTGTCACCTATTTGGATCAAGAACCGATTGCAGATAAAGATGAGGCAATGCAAAAGGTTCGGGAATTGGATAAGGAGAACGGCATTGCCTGGACAAACTTAACCGATGCTAATAATACTTATGCTTTGGTTATGGAAAGAGAAAAAGCCGATGAGTTGGGCATTGAAACTTTAAGTGATTTGGCAGCTTACGCGAAAGAAAATCCCGAAGACCTTCGATTCGGGATGGAGACGGAATTCGCAAATCGGAGAGATGGAATGCCTGGATTAGAAGAATATTATGGATTCAAAGTTCCTGATCCCAATATCCGTGAAATGGAAATCGGTCTTTATTACACAGCATTGAAAAATGATGAGATTGATGTCACTCAAGCTTTTGTAACTGATCCGCAAATTAATTCGATGGATTTAAAGATATTGGAAGACGATCAAAAATTCTTCCCTTCTTACAATTATGCGGCCACCTTCAATCAAGAAACCTTGGATGAGTACCCAGAGCTGACAGAATTACTGGAACCGCTCCAGAATGCTCTGACAGAGGATACTTTACGTGAGCTGAACTACCAAGTGGATATTGAGCAAAAGAGTGTAGAACGTGTAGCCAAGGACTTCCTCGACGAAAATAATTTACTCAAGAACTAAGAAAACGACCCGGACAGGGTCGTTTTTTTGCGCTATCATAGATGTATTACATACTAGGAGACAAAAGAATGTTTTTATCGATATTCATTTTTTTGCTTGCAGGAATTGCCGAAATTGGCGGCGGATACTTGATCTGGATGTGGCTACGTGATGGCAGACCAGGTTATCTTGGATTTTTAGGCGGTATCGCCTTGATCATGTACGGTGTGATTGCCACTTTCCAGACATTTCCCACATTCGGTCGTGTGTATGCAGCATATGGCGGTGTTTTCATTGTACTCTCCATTCTATGGGGCTGGTTCATCGACAAAGAAACACCGGATATGTATGACTGGATAGGCGCCGGCTTATGTGTAGCAGGCGTCGCTGTCATGCTCTGGGCTCCGCGACATTAAAAAAGCTGCCAGCATAGACTGGCAGCTTTCATTTTATACAGTTGTTGAACCATCAGAGCTTAAGATATTACGGTACATGGAAGGACGGCGGTCACGAAACAGCCCCCATTCCACACGCTGCATAGCCAGCTCGTCCAAATCGAACGTAGCAGTAAGGATTTCTTCTTCTGCACGTCCTGCTTCCGCCAGCAAATTCCCCTGCGGTCCAGCGATAAACGAAGAACCATAGAACGTGATAGAGGAATCCTCATCCGTTTCCACACCAATCCGGTTTGAAGCCAGAACAGGCATCAAATTGGTTGCTGCGTGTCCTCGCATACACATTTGCCAGTGATCCTTTGAGTCAATGCTTGGATCCTCCGGTTCGGATCCAATTGCTGTAGGATACAGCAGGATTTCCGCTCCTTGAAGCGCCATGCTGCGCGCTGCTTCCGGGAACCACTGATCCCAGCAAATGCCTACGCCTATCTTCCCGAATTTCGTCTCCCACACTTTAAAGCCAGTGTCCCCAGGGCTGAAATAATATTTCTCCTCATAGCCCGGTCCATCCGGAATATGCGTTTTCCGATAAATGCCAAGCACCGAGCCATCGGCATCAATCATGGCGACTGTATTATAGTTTGCATTGTTCTTTTTCTCATAGAAGCTGATTGGAAGTACTACTCCAAGCTCCTTCGCCACTTGTTTGAAATGCTGCACTGCTTTGTTTTGCTCCAGCTCAGTCGCAAACGCGTAGTAAGCAGGCTTTTCCTTTTGGCAGAAGTATGGTGTTTCAAACAACTCCTGTAGCAGGATGACATTCGCACCTTGAGCTGCCGCTTGGCGAACAAGCTTCTCGGCATTAGCGATATTCTCTTCAACGACACTGGAACAAGCCATTTGTGTAGCTGCTAAAGTTACCTTTCTCACTTACTTCACTCCTTTACTGCAGGCATCTGCTGTGTTGTACAATGTACATTTCCGCCCTCTTTGATGATAGCTAGTCCATCAATTGTACGGATTCGGCGATCCGGGAACTGCTCCTGCAGCAACTTGATTGCCCGTTCATCCGTTCCTGCTGCGGTATTACCGAAAACAGGAAGGATAATGCCTCCATTTACAAAATAGAAATTAATATAGCTCAAAGTCAAGCGCGTGTCGTTCCAGGCAGCCTTAGGCGGCTGTTGGATAGCGATCACTTCAATCTGACGCCCTTTCGCATCTTTCGTCTCGT
Source organism: Virgibacillus sp. 7505 (assembly GCF_002272135.1). Lineage (GTDB taxonomy): Bacteria > Bacillota > Bacilli > Bacillales > Amphibacillaceae > Terribacillus. The sequence goes on from NZ_NPBF01000005.1 coordinate 3,955, forward strand.
CAAGAATGCGCAGATTCTCTTGAGTGATTTCATAGTTCTCGTCTTCCGGGTCATCTGTCACCTGCAGCAGCAGTTTACCAGGTGCGGCAAAGCAGGCGATATTATCGACATGTCCATCCGTTTCGTCCCCAGCGACACCACGCTTCAGCCAAATCACTTTTTCAATACCAAGATACTCTCGAAGATATGCTTCTATATCTTCCTTGGAAAGGTCTGAATTGCGGTTTGGGTTTAAAAGGCACTCCTCTGTTGTAATTAGTGTCCCTTCCCCGTCCACGTGAATGGATCCGCCTTCTAACACTAATGGAGCATCCAATTGCTTCACACCGAAGTGATTCAGAACAGCCGGAGCTACTGCATCATCCAGATCCCATGGGAAGTATTTTTCTCCCCATGCATTAAAACGCCAGTTTACACCAGCCAGTTTGCCAGCTTCGTCCCGGACGAATGTCGGGCCGTTATCTCGAAGCCATGCATCGTTATGAGAAACCTCAAGCAGTGTTACATTTTCATCTTGTCCTACATAAGCAGCTGCAGCATCGCGATCCTTGGCGTTCACCAATACGGTGATCGGCTCGAATTCTGCAATCGCAAGAATCAGTTCAGCATAACCCTTACATACAGCTTCCCAATCCTCCGGATAGACCATTGATTCCTTCACAGGCCAGCTGATCAGCGTACGCTCATGCTTCTCCCATTCAGGAGGCATTGTATATGTCAAATGTTGTTCCATTTCGCATCACTCTTCATTATAGATTCTTTAAAACAGACTTTCCGGAATATCATATAACAAAAGCACCTGAACAACAATCAGAAAGAGGACTTTTTATGATAGATACCAGAAAATAACTGTTCACATTCATGTAACGTTTTCTTTAAGGATGGGTAGTCTGATGAACAAAAATAAAGGCTGCGGATGAACTGCTTAAAATTTGCGCGGATACGCAGGTTCGCTTCGGTCACTTCCGGCCAGAGGGCAATGACTTCCGATGTCTTTTCCTGTACCATGCATCCAACTATATCCGGAGACAGTCCATTTTCCAAGGCAGAATGAATCGCTATGGCCATACGCTCATCCTCCTCATGAGAAAGGATATGATATGGAAAAGCCATTTTGTTTATCATTTCCTCTACAAGCTGCTGGCGCTGATCATTCGACAGTTCCGTCAACTGAATCATTTCATCGATAGCATCAGCTGCATGCGCTAATGTATGAGACCATCCGTATGTTTCATCATAACCTTCTCCTACAGTCTCTTGCTTGATATAAGCACGGAACACTAGGTAAACTCGATCTGTCAGCTCAGCACTCAGGAAGGCTTCTCTTCTATGTTGATATAAAAGAGCAGCAATCCACAGTGTTGTAAAACTTCTTGTGTATTTCTCTTCTTTGAATAGGAATCGTTCTGTTAAAAGCTCTTCGAGAATCTGAATCATCACTGCAGGAGGAACCATACCTTCTGTGACCCAATTGCCTGCCAAGCGATAAATCAATTTATCACGTAGCACTGGATCATGATCACCGATATACGGGAGCATGGATAATAGTAAATCCTCTATAGGAGCTGGAGCTTTTTCATTTTCAGCTAGATCTGCAAGCCTTTGTTTTAAGACTTCTCTTTCCATTTCACCATCCCCCTTAACACCTAAATTATACCATTAAAAAACGAAGGATTTCTCCTTCGTTCACTCTGCTGCTTGGGCAACCGGTACTGCATTCGGTTTTGGAAGTGGTTTGGCGAATTTTTCTTTAAAATAGCTGATAACAAATGAAGTAACTGCTATGGAAACAATGGAATAGATACCTTTGACAAGACCAACTGAATAAAGGCTGACCATGACCACGCAGAAATCAAATATAAAGTTGATCGTTCCAGGATTTGTTCCAAAACGTTTCTGCAGGAACAACGCAAGAATATTTGCTCCCCCTAAGGATGCTTGATTCGCAAAAAGGATGATCAAGCCAAATCCGACAATCAGACCGCCTGCCACAGCTGCAACGATCCCTGGAAGTTCAATAGCGGGATAAAACGGATGGAGAAATGAGAACAACGTCAAAATTGATACGGATACTATGGTTGTTACCGTAAAACGCCATCCCATATTAATAAATGAAAAGATATAGAATGGAATGTTAATGATAAAGAAGACGACACCAAAAGGCATAGACAGTATATAGGATAATCCTAAGGAAAGCCCTGCTGTTCCGCCTGTTACCAGCTCAGCACTTTTGAGCATATACAAGCCGATGCTGGCCAGGAAGCAGCCAAGAACGATTTTCAGATATTTTTGCGGCAAACGAATTGCTCCTCTCAAAGTTAAAATCCATGTTGAAACACGCCCATAATGGACAATATGAGCGAACATAATCACGACATCCTGTTTCTTCACTTTCTATGTTAGAATAAATAACACGAGAAATGAATAGATATTTGCAGGCAATATCTTGATTCGAGTTTCATAATGAAAATTATATGCAGAACTTACCTGCAATGTGAAAGGGAGCGTTTATATGGATCACATCGACCGTACACTGCTGGAGCTGCTGCAGCATGATGGCCGAATCACAATTAGCGAATTATCCAAGAAGCTAGCACTGAGCAGGCCGAGTGTTTCAGAGCGGATGGCAAGGCTTGAGGAGCGCGGTGTTATCGAGCATTACACAGCCCGAGTTGCGCATGCGAAGGTTGGATTGGATATCCTGTTGTTCATCCAGGTTAGTGAATTGAAGATCCCCCATTTGGAGTTTGAAAATCTGATTGCAAAGGAAGAAGCCGTACTTGAATGCCACAGGGTGACCGGACCGATCAATTATTTGCTGAAGGCAGCAGTCCCTGACATGAATGGCATGCGGGAATTGATCGACCGGCTGATTCCGTATGGCGCATTTAATACTTCAACAGTATTGACATCTCCAGTAGCTTATAGAGCGTTATTGCCTAGGGAAGATCAATAATGTTTCCATTCCTGTTGATAGATTTCAATCAAATGAGGATCAACCAATGTATTTGGGCGAAGACTGACTTTCTCTCCATCCGCGTTAGTGATTTCCTTATCCTCATCCTTTCCGAATTCTGTCATTCCAGGAATCATGGAAGATTTTAAGTATTCGGTTGGTACGGTAACCTCTAGATTTTCTGGGTCAATCGGATTTCTGCTGGCCATCACAAATCCCCAGTTACCGAAACTTGGCACATCCAGATGCAGATTCTCTGTTTCAAGCCCCGTTGCGCGGATCGTTTCGTCTATTGTCCAATAAGATTCAGTCGCGAACACCGGGCTAGTGGCTTGGACAATCATTGCACCCTCCGGATGCATATGATTTCGCACTAGAGAGTAGAATTCCTCAGTGTATAGCTTGTTCAAGCTCTCGTCATTCGGATCGGGCAAATCAACGATGATCACATCATAAATCTGGTCCGTTTCCTTCAGATAAGTGAAGGCATCCTGATTGTGGATAGTGACTTTGTCATTCAGCAGAGAGCGATTGTTTAAATCCAGCAGTCTCGACTCTGTCTTAGCCATTTCTGTTACAGCAGGGTCGAGGTCGACCAGGGTAATGTCTTGAACGTCGTCATATTTCAGGATTTCATTTGCTGCTAATCCATCCCCTCCGCCAAGTATGAGCACATGATCATGCTGTTTGGCTTGGGACATGACCGGATGCACTAGCGCATCATGGTAGCGGTGCTGATCAAATGAACTGAACTGCAATCCGCCATTCAAATACAGCCGCAGGTCATCTCCATCCTGGGTAAGGATGATCTTTTGATATTGGCTCTGTTCCATGTGGATGATTGGATCCTCGTAAAGCTTCTGCTCGAACGAAAACGCCGTTTCCTCTCCGAAAAAGACTCCCAGGATGAGCAGGATCCCAATGACAACACCAACTGCAGCATGCAAGGCAACCCGCTTCACTTCTTCCCGGAATAACCACAGTACGACCAGTGCAACTACTAAGTTAACTAGACCGACCAGAAAAGCTGATTTAACGATTCCGAACTGCGGACGCAGCAGGAAGGCAAAAAGCAGACCGCCGATCAGTCCGCCTGCATAATCACTGAACAGAACACGTGCTGTACTCCGACCTATCGTCTCACCGATCTCATTCGCCTTCCTAATCAGAATCGGCAGCTCCACTCCGGTTAGCGCACCAACGATAATTGTGACGAAATAGAGATAGAACGCGTCAGTCCCATCAGGGGTATATGCCGTGATCCCGAACATCGTAAAACTAGAAAATCCACCAATCAAAGCTACGAAAAATTCGATATAAATAAATGCTAGAATGAGTCGCTTCGTCACACGCTCACTTATGCTGGCACCAATCCCCATACCAGTCAAAAACAAAGAGATGGTGAGTGTATATTGCTTCACACCATCTCCGAGAATATAGGAACCTAATGCCCCGAACAAAACTTCAAATATAATACCGCATATGGAAACGATACCTGAAGCCCAATAAATAAATGAGGTTTTATTTGTTACTTTTTGCTGCATGTCTTTCATCTCCGAACTGCTTTTAGCTTACGTAATGGACGCACCGATGACGAACCCAAGACCAATTGAAACCGCTAAGGAAATAATTCCGACCGCAATATTGTTTTCTTTCAGCTTGGATTGAACAGAAAATCGGCGTGTCACACCTTCAAATACGAAGTAGGCAATCATCTGCAGGACAACACCGTAAGCACCCCAGATGAGTGTTTCCCAAAGTTCACTGCTGTGGTAAATGGAGAATGACAGAACAAGGCAGATTCCGATGATCTTACCGCCGATAGATAAAGCTACAGCTGTATTGCCCTTTTCGATTTCCTCCCAGTCCCGGTACTTATGTGTGATCAGTTCAAAGATGATAAGTCCGATGATGACAATCACAACTGCAATGATAAAGTATAGAAAAGTCGATAAAAATGGATTCATGATTCTATGCCTCCTTAATTTTGATTATTTACCTGCATCCGGTCCGCCGCCTCGATAGTTGGACGTACCGCGTCTCGTACTGCCGCCTGAGCCACCGCCATCATCATTCGACCGATATGTCGACGTGTAGCCGCCATAACAGCCGCCATTCTGACAAGTATCCATTCTGTTCTGGCTCCAGTTACTGCCGAAGAGGGAATTCAACAGAGCAAATGTAAAGAATGTATTCAAATAGTTCGGTGAGTAGTTATTTCGGACAAATGTACGATCTGCTACTTCCATCAATGTGACATCGCTATCTTCGTCACTCGGTTTCAAGGTAATGAAAACATCGTCATAAATCATCATCAGCTGTCCGTTTTTCTTGTCGCTGATTTCATCCGGACCTTCGGCTTGCTTAAATAACTCTTCCAATTCATCTACTGTATAAAGGCGTGTAGCATACACATTTGCACTGCCGCGTCTTTCACCGGAAACAACATCAAGCAAATAAAAGTTGTTGTCAATCAATGTTTCGATCGATTCACCTGCACTATTCTCAAATTTAGACGTGACTGTCTCCTTATCCGGTTCATCAGGTATTTCGCTGACAGAAGCAGTTTGCTCATCGGAATTACCGCACCCGGCCAGAATAACAACAAATACAAGGCAAAGACCCGCCAGCCAGTATTTCATGAAGGCTCCTCCCTTCTTTCGATTTCCTTATGTAAAGCAGACAGACGAAAACCCTTGCTTCACGCAAGGGTCAGCCTGCCGATGGCTATGGCTGCTTATTCTTTACCCATTTTCTTTTTCAGGGCAGCTAACTCATCGTCTACACCATTCTTCTCAAGAGCAGCGAATTCATCATCCAGGGATCGGTTAGATCGGGACATATCCTCGCTCGTCTCAGCTTCCGCTTCATACTGCAATACTTTTTCTTCCATGCGCTCGAAACCGCCGCGAGACTCGTCGCTGCCGATATTGGACATTGTACGGTTCATCTTTGTACGTGTTTTGGCAGATTCTGCACGTGCCTTGAGGGAATCTTTTTTCAGTTTCATTTCACCGTATTCCTTTTTCATCTCATCCAGCTTCTGACGGATGGACGCTACATCACTTGATGCACGCTCCCATGATGCGTAAAGTGAATCAGCAGTCTGCTGATGCGTCTGCTTATCCTCCAAAGCGCGGCGAGCCAAATCATCATTGCCAGCTTCAATCGCTGTCTCCGCTTGCTGCTGACGTTTATCTGCCATTGCCTTGGCATCATCGTATTTGCGTTTCAGCATCTTTTCGTTTGCAATTTGCTTCGCTACCGCTGTTTCTGCTTCACGGATATCTGCTTCCATGTCACGCATGAACTGATCAAGCATTTTCACCGGATCTTCTGCTTTATCAAGCATTGCATTCAATTCTGAGTTTACGACTGTTTTTACACGGTTAAAAAATTTAAACATACAATTCGCTCCCTTTAATTAATTTAATTTGAACCCGCAATGATTTTGATTTCACGCGGTTTGATTTCATAACCATAGCTGACTTCAATTTCGCTCCCCCAGCCTTCCAGACCAAGGAAATGCTCTTCATCTTCATCATAATAATCGGCAAAATGGACGATTGAGCCATTCACATTACGACTTCTTCCTTCACCGACGACTCGAGCTTCACCTTGCTCATCAAGGAAGTAAGTACGGCCTTCGTGCGTCAGCTGCTTCGGATATGGTTTTGATACCGAAAGCGGAATTTTTTTATATATACCCAGCTCCAGTTCATCATCCATCTCAGCAGAGAGCCAAAGGATCGTATCCCCTTCCACCAGCTGGTAGTCGAACCATTCATAGCTCCCTTGACGGGAAGTGATTTTTCCGACTACTTCATAGGTGACCAAGTCGTATTCGACAATGTCGCCCACTTGGATGGACAGTGCATTGCGTTCCCTTACAGCAGGACGCTCAGGGGACTTTTTCTTGAATATACGGGAAAGAATACCCAAAACCTTTCACCATCCTCTTATCTTGTATCTTATATACGGGCAGGGATACAGAAGGTTTCAAACTTTTTTCCTGCTTGTCTCTAATTATACAGGTGTACAGTCATACATGCATGCACTTGCTCCGGCGAAACAGGATTATCAATGTCAAAAGAAGGGGAAAATAGCTACAGATTGTCACAAAGGAGAAATTTTATGATCATCCGTTTCGGCTACGTATCTACCGCATTGAATTTATATGAAGCATCGCCTGCAAAAACCATGACATTTGCCAGGTGGTCCAATCTTGAGAAAGAAGAAAGATTGGCACAGCTGCAAGCACTCACAAGGGAAAACCTGGAGCGGACGATTCGAATCCTTCACTATAATATTGCCCATCAGATCAAACTTTACCGTTTCTCTTCCTCTCTTGCGCCACTGGCGACACATGAGGAAGTAGGATGGGATTATATTACACCCTTCACTGACTTGTACGAGGAGATCGGAAGGCTCGTGCGGGATTACGGTATTCGTGTAAGCTTTCATCCGAATCAGTTTACCCTTTTTACAAGCGATAAACCGCATATTACTGTAAATGCTGTTAAAGATATGCAATACCATTACAATATGCTGACTGCTATGGGATTAGAAGACGAAGCATATATCAACATCCATGTAGGCGGAGCATACGGAAACAAAGAACTTGCCCTGGAGCGTTTCCACGAAAATATCAAGCAGCTTCCTGATCCGATCAAGAGACAGATGACGCTGGAGAACGATGACAAAACGTATACAACAACTGAAACGTTGGAAGTATGCGAGAGACATAACATTCCAATGATGTTCGATATCCATCATTACATGGCAAATCATACAGAAGAAGAACCATTAGAAGACATTCTTCCGCGTTTTATGGCCACATGGAAAGAACGTAAACATGTCCCAAAAATCCATACGTCTTCTCCTAAATCAGAGAAGGCATACCGCAGTCATGCTGATTATGTAGATGTGGAATTCCTGATGCCTTTGATCAAGCATTTGAAAGAAATCGACCAATCAGTGGATTTCATGATTGAAGCAAAACAAAAGGATAAAGCTGCGTTACAGCTGGCAGAGGATGTCGCTCGCATTAGAGGTGTAAAAAGAATCGGCGAGGCCACCGTAGAATTATAAAAAAACAGGCATTCCATCATCGGAATGCCTGTTTTCATTTCACTTTGATTGCTTTAATACGGGTTTGTAAATTTTTCTTTTCAGTAGAGGATTTCAGCTTATCAACTGCCGACTGAGCAGATTGCTTTGCCTTTTTCGTTTTGTCTTTCTCTGCTTTCTTCACTTTCGATTTAGCATCATTCAGTTTCTTTGCATCTGACGCTTTTACCTTCACTTTATCAAGACGCTTTTGCAGATTATCCTTATCCTTGCCGGATTGCAGCTCCTTGAGTGCATTCTGTGCCTTCTGAATATTAGAATCGCTAATGTTCTTCTCCGCTGCCTTCACTAGATCATTTGCAGACTTGATTTGGGCCTGCTTCACCTTATCAAGGCGTTTCTGCAAATCTGTTTTGTCTTTGCCATTAGTCAGTTTTTTCACAGATTGCTGGGCGTCATCAACATTCTTTTTAGTCTTGCTTTTCTCCGCTTTACTGGTTTTGTCTTTTGCTTCCTGTACTAGCAGAGCTTGCTTTACCTTATCTAAGCGCTTTTGCAGATTAATCTTTTCGGTTTTATCTGTCACTTTATTGATGGCAGATTGTGCTGCATCAATATCTGTTTTCTTCTTGCTCTTCTCCGCTTTGGCGGCTTTGTCTTTCGCATCCTGCAGCGTTAGAGCTTGTTTCACTTTATCCAATCGCTTCTGAAGGTTTTTCTTTTCAGTGCTATCTGTAACTTTATTGATGGCGGATTGCGCTGCATCAATATCTGCTTTATTTTTGCTCTTCTCCGCTTTGGTAACCTTATCCTTTGTTTCCTGTAGCGTTAGCGCTTGTTTTACTTTATCAAGCCGCTTTTGCAAACTCTGCTTGTCCTTATTATTCGATAAGGCCGCTACAAGTTTCTGTGCTGTATCATAGTTTCCCTGATTGCTAGTCTTCTCAGCTAGCTCAACGGCCTCCAAGGCCGGCTGATACCCTTTATCTTTCTCAGACTGATATTGGACTAGCCCGTAACCAAATAGACTGTCCCGGCCTTTTTGCCCAAGATCCTTGCTATATCGCTGCAAACGTGTGCGCAGCTGATCATTCGTTTCATTCGGGTATTGCTGTTTCAATAGCGCAAGCATCGCTGTCACATGCGGTGTGGCTTGTGAAGTTCCGCTCATCATCGCATAATAGGTACCAAGATAGGTGCTTGTAATATCTGCTCCTGGCGCAGATAGTTCTACCTTACTTCCTACTGAAGAGAAGGAAGCGATGTTATTTTGCGAATCAGAAGCAGAAACAGCAATCACTTTGTCGAAGGCTGCCGGATAATCCAATGGTCGGCCTGCCCCTTCATTCCCGCTTGCTGCAACCAGCAAGATGCCATTCCGGTATGCTTTATCCACAGCATCCTGTAATGCCATGCTCTTATAAGCAGTTCCCATGCTCATATTGATAATGTTCATATTATTGGATATTGCCCAATCGATACCCTCCAGCAGATCCGAGAGATTTCCTTGGCCGGCATTATCCAGCGCTTTGACTGCATATAACTGTGCATCCGGTGCAACACCATCGGTTCCATATCGATTATGCTTTGCTCCAATGATACCGGCCACATGCGTCCCGTGCCCTTCATCATCTTTATAAGAGGACGTATAGCTTACAGCGGAGTATCCCCCTGCTATTTTTAAATCCTCATGTGGATATATTCCACTATCTATTACGGCAATTTTGACACCTTTACCAGTTAAGCCTTCGTTCCAGGCAAGGGACGCCTGGATTGGCTTTAAGTTCCATTGATCTAAAATTGGAGATGCAGCGTCTTTTACAGCTCGAATGCTTGTAATTCCGTTATCGGAAACTGAAATCTTAACGTCCGGCTCGACATACTTAATGTCCGGATCTTCCTTCAATCCCTCGATCGTTCCGGTATCAGCGGTGATCGCAGCCACCGGCAAATTATCGTATTCCTTTTCGACTGCTGCATCACTTTCCTGAACTGCTTCTTCTCCCTTCTTATTTTCATACACGACAATCATCTGCTTTTCTTCCTCAGCATATGTTTTAACAGCCGGAAACAGGAAAGTCAGACTCAGCAACAACGAAACAAGAAATAGGCCCTTTATCGAAACCTTCATCATTCGCGTAATTTTCCTTTCGATTAAGTGAATTTCATGATACTTATATCGGTCCAAATCAGGAAAACATAATAGCTAATACAAGAGTTTCAAAAAAGATTGATAGCTTCCATTACCTGCTTCTAAATTTAGTGCGCCGGTTCCTCATATAAAGTACTAATCCGGCCGCAGCTAACATGCCCCCTGCCGCAATCAGATTCCCAATCGGGGAGGCTGTATCCGGCAGCTGCTTTCCTTGTTGTTCTTCTGGATTTGCTTTGCCAGCTGATTTATATGTGAAAATAATCTCGTCTGTTGCTCTATTGGATTCGTCAATCTGTTGCACTGCCCCTGAATCAATATTCTCCTTTTCAGCAGGGTCAGACTCAACCGGTACATGGACTGAATTCCTCTCAGTCAGATCGTCATTCACGGAAATATCCTGAATTGTATCACCTTCTTCGTCATTCCCTTCAGGTGTACCCAGCTGATTTTCCCCGTTTTCAATATGCCGCTCCAATTCATTTATATATGCTGACAGTTCTTCGAGGGTATTAAAATCATCAAGTGTTAGATCTTCAGCTGCAAGCTGCTGATCAAGCTGCTCTCGAGCCAATCCCGCTTTTTCTAAAAGGAAATGTACAGACACTCCATTTATATTTTGATAGATTACGTCATTAACTTCATCAAGGTTTTGGTAGTTGTATAAATCGAAGCCATGTGCAGCAAACAAATCTGCCAGTTCATCTATTGTCATTTCTAATTTAGTTGCCAAAATACGGAGTTCCCCAGCTGTGACTCTATCTTCCTTTACTTCATCTCCTGTATCTCCTGACATGCTTCCCTCCGAGTCATTTGAGGGAAGCTTTTCATCCTGTACTGGAGCAGGGTATTGAATCAAGCCGTAACCATACAGCTGATCACGCGCTTCCTGCCCGAGATCCTTGGTATACTGTTGCAGCCGTACCCTTAATTGTTCATTTGTATCAGCGGGGAACTGCTGCTTCAATATAGCAAGTAAAGCAGATACATGAGACGTTGCCTGGGATGTGCCACTCATGATTCCATAACCGGAGCCTGGCAATGTACTCTTGATATTTGCTCCTGGTGCGGAAAACTCCACCTTCTCCCCAACCGATGAAAATGCAGCGATATTGTTTTCAGAATCGGTAGCAGAAACAGCAATGACAGGCTCGTAAGCAGCAGGATAATCCACTGGATATCCAGCTCCTTCATTGCCGCTGGCGGCAACTAACAAAATGCCTGCTTGATAAGCCTTTTGCATAGCTTCTTCCAGCGCATTACTTTCATCTGCAGTACCCATGCTCAGATTGATGATGTCCATGTCATTGGAAATAGCCCAATCGATTCCTTCCAATAAATCGGAAAGATATCCTTCCCCGGTACCATCAAGTACTTTGACAGCAAAAAGATCTGCATCCGGTGCTATACCATCTGTTCCTTTTTCATCGTGTTTTGCTCCGATGATTCCCGCTACATGTGTACCGTGACCTTCATCATCTTCAAAGGATTCTGTGTAATCGACAGTCGAAATACCTCCGGCTACTTGCAAATCCTCGTGGGCAGCGATCCCGCTGTCCATGATGGCAATTTTGACACCTTTTCCTGTCAGACCGTCATGCCATGCCGCAGGAGCCCCAATGGCAGCAAGATTCCATTGATCCGAAACCACTGTTTCGTCCGGCTGCGTGTCACCGCTCTCAGCAATTTTGATCCTGCTGTCTGGTTCCACATATTTAATATCCGGGTCACTCTTCAATTTATCTATTGTAGCTGTATCCGCAGCTATTGCTGCAGCCGAAAAGTGTTCATATTGTTCTTCAATCGCAGCATCACTAGCCTCAACTGTTTTTTCACCCTGTTCGTTCTCATAAACGACGACCATCCGTTTTTCTTCTTCCGCATATACCTTCTCAGTTGGCAGCTGGAACACTAAACCGACTAGAAGCAAAGCAAAGATACTTTGCTTCATTAAAAATTTATCCATTTGCAATATTCCCCTCAATAATAGAATCCTGCTATTTATATCGGTACAGATTAGCCGATATAAAATGTCTGACACCGAATCAATCAGAATTTTGGTTAAGAGATTAGTATTTTTTAACAAGAAATAAGCAAGCAATCCACATCATGTAAACCATGCGGGTTGCTTGCTGTTTTTTGTTAAATCTTTATACAGAGGTTATCTATCCTCAGGAAGTACAAATCCGGACAGCTTCCTCCCTCTTATTGACTGTAAACTCCTCCCCGACCTTAGCCAGCAAACCGGTTTTATGCAACAAACGCTTCGGCTGTCCGTGGACACCAAGGAAAAGCAGCTGCTTATCATCCGCTTCATAATGATCGACGAGTTTATGCAAAGCCGCTTCGGCGGATGTATCCATATAAGAAACCTTTTGCAAATCAAGGATAAGGGAATCTGGTTCCTCATGTATCGTCTTTTCCACAACTTCCTCCAGGATATCTGTAGATCCGAAGAACAAGGGCCCCTCAAATTGCCACATCCGTACACCATTGGTTTCTTTTACTTGAATTTGTTCGTCTTTTACAAATAGTACAGTGCTCATGCGTTTGACGAAAACGACAAATGCTAGTAATAATCCGCACCCCACACCGACAGTCAGATCAGCAAGGACTGTCAACGCGAAGGTGACAATCAAAATGAAGGAATCAAATGTACGCATCCTGATAATATGGGCGACCTCTTTACGTTCACTCATATTCCATGCAACTACCATTAGAATCGGAGCCATGCTGGCAAGCGGGATAGCAGAAGCATAAGGAGCTAGCAAAAGCAGAATGATCAGGACAAAGGCACAATGCACCATTCCGGATACCGGAGAAAATGCATTACTCCGTATATTGGTAGCTGTCCGGGCTATTGCTCCAGTCGCTGGAATACCTCCGAATAGCGGGACAGCGATATTCGCCACTCCTTGACCGATTAATTCTCTGTTGCTGTGATGTTTCGTTTTCGCCATATTATCAGCAACTGTAGCAGACAGGAGTGATTCTACTCCGCCCAGCAAGGCTATGGCCACTGCAGATGGCAGCAGGTAGATAATCTTGTCCAATGTGAAAGCGGGTAAGTGGAGCTGCGGCAGCTGGCTCGGTATATCACCGTACACACTGCCGATGGTTGCCACCTGTCCTTGGAAAAACAGGACTGCTACAACTGTCGATACAATCAAGCCCGCCAGTGCTCCTGGTACTTTTGGCAAGATCTTAGGCGTGAGGAGAATGGCAGCAAGGGATACACCTGCAATGATCAAGCTGTATAGATTGATTGTATCCGCGGCTGCAAGCAGAGCTTGCATTTTCGGGAGGAATCCCTCTTCTTGTTTAGCCTGAATGCCCGTGAAATTCCCGATTTGCCCAGAAAAGATAATGACCGCGATACCTGCTGTAAAACCGACTACTACTGGCCGGGGTATGAATTTGATCAAACTCCCGAGCTTGAGCAGGCCGAAAATGACGAGCAATATCCCAGCCATTATGCCTGCCACCAGAAGATCCTGATAGCCAAATTGAATGACAACAACTAAGAGAATCGGAACAAATGCTCCAGTTGGTCCGCCGATTTGGAACCTCGATCCACCAAGCAATGAAATAAGCAGACCGCCGATGATGACTGTATACAGTCCATATTCAGGATTCACTCCTGATGCAATAGCAAAGGACATTCCAAGCGGGATGGCCACGATACCGACAATGATTCCCGCAATGATATCCCGACGCAGCGCTTGTAAATTATAGCCGCTATATCTTCCAAGTCTCTTCATTTCATCACTACCCTTCTTTTTGTTGTCACCTTGCCTTTTCAGTTTGCATACATTGCAAGAAGCGTCCTGCTGCAACCTCCTTTACAGATTCGTTGGAATCAAGTATTCGACAAAAGCTGAAATTTGTATATCGTACCCATTGGCTATAAATCCTGCTATTCTCATAAAAGCGTCTTTACTTACTTTAGTTTCTTAATCCTAACTATCTTCCTGCTCACATAGAAGCTAGGTTCGTAAAATATTAGTAAACGTCGTTCTATAGAGGTTCGTTTGTAAAATGTTTGTAAGTTAATCCTTCCTATCAATACTTTCTGCCTGTCCCTTTCTGCCTGTGACTAATCACATGTTTAGAAGCTGGTTATCATCCTAATCTCCTCTTTAGATTGTTAGAATTCTTATAAATAAGAGAAAGATTAGAATTTGCTTAGAGTATTTATATATGCTAATATATGCATATAAGCAAATAAGAGGAGCGTCTGCATATGAAGTACGACACACACCCGGAACTGACAGAAGAACGATTGACACATGTTTCGCAAATCTTCAAAGCCCTCGGCGATCCGACTAGAATCCGAATCCTGCACTTACTGCTCGATAAGGAGTACAGTGTCAATGAAATAGCGGAGAAGCTTGAGCTGCATCAGTCCACCGTCTCTCATCAGCTGAGCTCAATGAAGAAAATCCGGCTCGTGAAATCGAGGCGGGAAGGCACGACGATCTATTATTCCCACGATGACAAACATGTCATCGATTTACTGACAGAAGCCATCAATCACGCCTGCCATAACTAATAAACCGGAGGAATATGTATGGGACACGGACATGCACACGATCATGGACATGATCATCACCACCATCACGGACATAATGCGAATAAAAAAGCTTTACTGATAAGTTTTATCCTGACAGCTGGATTCATGGTGCTGGAAGCAATCGGGGGTTTTCTTACGAACAGCCTTGCCTTGCTGTCTGATGCCGGACATATGCTTAGTGATGCTGTATCTCTCGGAGTCGGCCTGTTTGCATTTATACTCGGCGAACGAGTAGCTAATTATAGTAAAACATATGGCTATAAGCGATTCGAGATTCTGGCTGCCTTATTCAATGGCGTCACTCTTATCCTTGTATCCCTCTACATTTTCTATGAAGCAGTCCAGCGTTTCCGAGATCCAGCGGAGATTGCTTCCGGCGGTATGCTGATCATTGCTGTCATTGGTTTTCTTGTTAATATTCTAGTCGCCTGGATCCTGATGCGAGGTGATACGAGTGAAAATTTGAATGTACGTGCAGCCTTCTTACATGTAATCGGGGATTTGCTCGGATCTGTCGGTGCTATCGCAGCTGCATTGCTCGTGCTTCTGTTCGGCTGGAATTGGGCCGACCCAGTCGCAAGTGTCATTGTAGCCGCCCTAGTAATAATAAGTGGCTGGCGAGTAACAAAGGATGCCATTCATGTACTCATGGAAGGGACGCCACGGAACGTCGAAATGACTAAGATAATTGATTGTATAGAAAAAACCCCTGGTATCATTGCCATTCATGATTTGCATGTATGGAGCATTACCAGCGGCCAGAATGCCCTTTCCTGCCACGCAGTAGTGGAAGGTGACTTGCTAATAGAGCAGAGTCAGGCCATGCTGCGCAAGATTGAGCATGATCTGGAGCACTTAGGAATCGGTCATGTGACTATCCAAATGGAAACAGCCGCCCACACACATGAAGAATCACTCATGTGCCAGCATGATGCCGGCTCCCATGCTCATGTTCATACACATTAAAAAGACGAGGATACTAGTATCCTCGTCTTTTTAATGGAAGGAGCAAAACCTCTATCTAGTTGTTCGGTGTAACTAGTTACCAAATAAAAATTCTGCTAAACGTTCTCCAAATAGCATGACCACACCGTAACCAGCACCAAGCACAGATATGATGCTGATCAAGATAGCACCACTGACACGTAGCTTTTCATTTTTGAAAGTCATATTGGACTGGAGTTCTTGTATATTCCTCTCCTGTTCAAATAGTCTTTCCATAAACTTTTCCTGTGCTTCCTTTTGCTTTTCCAAGGTATCTGCCATCTTTCCAGTGTGGCTCTCAATGTTTTCCAGCCATCTTCCCAAAGGAAGCAGCTACTCATTGATGCTAACCAAGTCTTCCTTGATACTGTCGATTTCCTGTTGGAAATCTCCCCGAAGCTTCAGCTGTATTTCCAAGAGCTCTGCACGCGAAACTTGTTCGCTCTTCTTTTCGGGATCCAACCTCTTCTGCCCCTCTCTTCAGCCTGCTCCTTCCTGTTTTTATAGTATGCATGTACTTTTCTGTCCGATTGTGTCCGCTCCTGTCGTACTATACTGCCTTTTGCTCGGTATTCAGCTTCCTGATATCAAGCTGCGGCGTAATCAAATACATAATGAAAGTACCCGCCAGCCCAATCATCGTAAGCAATATCCCCATAGTGATGGATGACAGAAATCCGCTGAGCGTAACGGTCAAGGATACGATCAACATGGAGAGGTTATACTGGAGACCACCGAATGCCATGTATGCACTGCGCTTGTCATCCGGCGGAATTGCTGCCATATAGGACTGCTCCACTGGCACTCTGAATACTTCACCGATTGTTAGTACTGCCATCATGATGAAAAGAACCCAGATATTATTCGAGAAAGTCAGCGCTGCGTATCCCATTGTAAAGATAAGACAGCTGGCAACAAGAACGAATCTGTCCTTCATCCCAACAATAAGCTTGGCGGCAAATAAGGCAAGCAAAGCAACCAGAATGGTATTCTCACTCCGCAAAAAGCCCATCATCTTCACGCCATCCACTTCCCAAAACAGGAATTGCTGTGTCGGCATCTCTTCAGACAATCGGATTCCGATATAGCTTGTCAGCTGGAATTCCATGCTCAGGACAAGGATCCCACCTGCAATAAACCAGACAAATAGCCGATCCTGCATGACCGATTGATAGGTGCCGAAAATCTGGGTGATGTGCTGAAGCGGCTTAATCTCCACTTTCTCTGGAAAATGCGTCTCCGTAATAAAGAAATAGACTACAAACAACGTTCCTGCTGCTGCGATCGTCAGCGCCATGAATAATTGGAATAAATAGTTCTCAAACATGAACGCACCAGCAATACCACCTAAGGCGATAGATAAATTACTAGCCCAATACCCGATAGAATAAATCAAACGTCGCTGATCTGGTGTACTGACATCAATCAGCATGGCGTCATTAGCTGGTCCAGCCAATCCCCAGCAAATACTGTTCAGCATGATCATTGCATACGTTATCTCAGCTGATTCGAACCATGGTGAATTACTCACCGTCATCATGAAAAATGCCACCAGCCGGAGTATTTCAGCGATAAGCATGATCTTGCGGCGTCCGAATAAATCACTAAAGTAACCGCCAAGCAAAGACATCCCGATTCCGAGGAATACATTGACAAGAAGCAGCAGTCCTGCCACTTTTGCTCCGAAATGCATTGCTAAGTAGATGGTCATGAATGGGGTTACCATACTGCCGATCAAGCTGGACACGAAGGATTCCACAAGCCTTATCTTTATATTTGGATGAAAATCCCTAAATCGCATCGTATTCCCCCTTTTCTATATTTTCTAATTATATAGATATTTTACAGGAAATTCCATGGGGATTGGAAGAAAAAATGACCCCAGGCTTAGCCAGAGGTCATTCCGAATGTGATTGCAAAAAGTCGATCATATGCTCAAAGCTGTATTGCGCTTCTTCCAAATATAATTTCCGTTGGTATTCATGCCCAGCCGCCGGATGGGAAGTGTCAAAGAACATCCTTTCTACTTCCACCCCTACCTTCTCCAGTTCATCTGCCATTTCCACACTTTGGGGATGCAGTTTATCAGACTCACCGGATGAAATGAAAGTAGGAGGATAATCGTCCGTAATCTGAAATACCGGAGACATGTCTCGCAGTCGTGGGTCATGGCTATAGTTTTTGTTTCCTGTATACGACCAAAGGAATGTCGTCATATTGCTGAAACCCGTTTGCTGGGCTTCTTCAAGATTCAATACACCATTGTAAAGCAAGGTACCCCGAACCTGTTCCGGCTGAAGAGCTGAATTCTCGCCAATTACAGATTCTGTAGTTGGGTTGGTAGCCATTGCAGCGACCATGCCGGCAAGGTTTGCACCCGCTGATCCTCCGCCGACGAATACTTGTTCCGTATCACCATGGTAACGGGGTGCTTCTCTCAGCGCAAAGCCGATGGCATCATTCAATTGATAAAGCTGAGTCGGAAAATTATATTCCGGTGCCAGCCCGTAATTAACGTTCACAACAAGGTAGCCTTTCGATGCAATCCACATCGTGAATGGATTTTGGGCCTCCTTGTCTCCTCCGATCCATCCGCCGCCATGAATATAGATGACGATCGGAAGCGTTCCTTCCGCATCCTCCGGATAATAAAAGTCCAATTTGCCATCATAGTTCTCGGTCGGATAGGCAATATCCTTCACAGCTACGACATTTTCCGGATCAGGTATATTCGGCTGTTTATTGCTTTGATCAATTGCCATAAATGCTCTAATCTCGGAAGAAAAGAGACTGCCGATGAGGAGCAGGATACCAATTGCCAAAATGACAATACCTATAACCCAAGCTCTTTTTCTCCGCAACATGCTATCTCTTTCCTCCCCTCTGTCTGCTCATACGCTGTTCTATTAGCTTATAATAAATACGGTGTAATATCCAAGTCTTGCGTCCGTCCAAGTATTACCTCTGCCACCAGCTTGCCGGAATACGGTGCAAGGTTAAGCCCCGCAGGACCAAATCCAGCAGCCAAATGAAGTCCGTCCATATTCTTGACCGGACCAAGAATCGGATAAGGGTTCGGACCTGCAGGGCGAAGGCCGACACGGAATTCTGTCACTTCTTCATCCGCGAGACCAGGCGCTACCTTCAACGCTTCCCGTACCACTTCCTGCATGCCGGCCGCAGTCAGCTTCGTATCGTAGCCTGACCCGACTTCCCTCGTAGCCCCTGCCACAACTTTTCCGCCATCGAAACCTAGCAGATAATGACTGCTTTTCGGAAGAATGACGGGCCAGTTGCTTGTATCGGCATTCACATGCATATGCATGATCTGCCCTTTTTGCGGCTCTACCGGCAGTTTGATGCTAACCGGCTCCAGCAGTTTATTGATCCACGCTCCAGCTGCTGCTACAACAGTATCTGCTTCGATAGTTTCCTCGTCGACACACACACCGGTAACCTTGCTTCCTTCATGGAGCAATGATGCTTCTCCCTGCACATACCGTACACCGCGTGCTTCTCCTGCTTCCAGTAAAGCTTGAAGCAGCTGCCGTCCATCAACCCGAGCGGCTCCTTCAAGAAAGAGAGCTGTCATATCTTCCCGCAGCGGCGGGAATTTAACCCGAGCTTCTTCTGCACTCAGTCTTCTGATTTCCCCTATTTCCGGTGTCTCAACCCGCTGTTTATAAGCAAGTTTTTCCAGCTCATCCAGCCGCTTCTTACTTGCACTCACATACAATGCTCCCACTTGCTTATAACTTACATTATTCTGACCATCCTCTTTCAGCAGCTCAAGCAGCTCAGGATAATAGATAGCACCTGCTTTGGCTAAACTGAAATAAGGTTTGATTCTAACCCGCTTTGACAGCCACGGAGAAATGATACCTGCTCCAGCAGCGGTAGCCTGCCCTTTTGCTTTTGAATCGACTATCGTCACTTCGGCTCCAGCTCTGGCCAAATGATAGGCTGTGCTGGCTCCGGCAATTCCTCCGCCCACAACGACAATATGCATTACGTTTCCCCCAATTTCTTTTTCTCCCTATTATACACGCATGCATCATCTGTTTCAGTGTATACCTTTCATGCTAAACTAGTAATATAAACTTCAAGGAGATGAAGATAATGAAGCAAACATTGATCGACCGCCTTTCTACATATGCAAAAGTGGATACACAATCCAATGAAGACGTCGAAACAACCCCATCCACACCGGGACAGCTTGAGCTTGCAAATATGCTTGTCGATGAGCTGAAACAGATTGGGATGGAAGAAGTCACAATCGATGAAAATGGCTATGTAATGGCAACACTGCCGGCCACAACAGATAAAGACGTACCAGTTATCGGTTTTATGGCACACGTCGATACAGCAACAGATTTCACTGGTAAGAATGTCAATCCGCAAGTGATCGAGAACTTTGACGGAAATGATATCACGCTCAATGAAAAGCTTGATGTCGTTTTGTCCGCAGCTGAATTTCCAGAATTGCCTGGCTACAAAGGGCATACGCTGATGACGACAGATGGAACGACGCTTCTAGGAGCAGATAATAAAGCTGGTATAGCAGAGATCATGACGGCGATGGAATATTTGATTCAGCATCCTGAAATCAAGCATGGCAAAATTCGCGTTGCCTTCACACCCGATGAAGAAATCGGCCGTGGACCGCATAAATTCGATGTAGAAGCTTTCGGCGCTACATACGCGTATACAATGGATGGCGGTCCTCTAGGTGAATTGGAGTATGAAAACTTCAATGGTGCCCAAGCCAAAGTTACTTTCAATGGGAATAACGTGCATCCAGGCACAGCTAAAAACAAAATGGTCAATAGCATGAAGATCGCGATGGAATTCCATGCCAAGCTGCCGGAAGATGAAGCACCAGAGTATACAGAAGGACGCGAAGGTTTCTTCCATCTGCTTTCTATTCAAGGTGATGTTGAACAGACGAAGCTCCAGTATATTCTGCGGGACCATGACCGGGATAAATTCGAGGCGAAAAAAGCATTGTTCGAAGAAATTACTGCTGAGATCAAAGCAGAATACGGCGACAGAAGTATCCAGCTTGATATGCATGATCAATATTACAATATGCGTGAAAAAATTGAACCTGTCATGGAAATCGTCGATATTGCATCCGATGCAATGAAGCGCCTAAACATTGAACCAGTAATCAAACCAATTCGCGGTGCGACAGACGGATCCCAAATTTCTTATAAAGGCTTGCCGACACCGAACGTCTTTACAGGCGGTGAAAACTACCATGGCAAGTTCGAATATATCTCCGTCGACAATATGGAAAAAGCAACAAAGGTTATCATAGAAATCGCAAAACTGTTCGAGGAAAAAGCTTAATAAACATGGAGCTGGTCTTTCCGGCTCCTCTATTATTGACATTCAGTCATTTATTGCATATAATTATCTCGAATTCGAGATAAAAGGAAGCGTGAAAGACTATGGCAACTGATAACGTAGGCTTATCGTTAAAACTATTCATTGTACTGACAAGAGCTCTCCAGTCCATCAAAAAAAGGGTCGAGGAAGATATTAAGAAGCAAGGAATCAATTTGACGGAATTCGCTGTGATGGAACTGCTATTCCATAAAGGAGATCAGCCGATCCAAAAAATCGGCAGCAAAGTACTGCTATCCAGCAGCAGCATCAGCTATGTAGTAGACCGCCTTGTTCAAAAAGAAATGATCAGAAGACGTCCCTGCCCAGAGGATCGACGCATTACGTTCGCAACTTTGACCAAAAAAGGACGTGCTTTCATGGAAGATTATTTTCCAAAGCATGAACAAGCGATTCACAGCATTTTAGCAGGTCTTGACGACGATGAAAAAGCCCGAGTCATCGAACATATTAAAACATTAGGCTTGTATGCCGAGGGCTCTTCGACTGACAAATAAAAGGAGGAACACACATGATACATGTCTTCAAAGCTGCTAAACAAGCAGACAAACCGACCTTCCTGCTGCTGCACGGTACTGGCGGAACCGAAAGGGATCTTTTGCCGCTGGCTGACCTGATCGATCCTGATGCAGCCGTGTTAAGTGTCCGGGGAAATGTTTCTGAAAATGGCATGCCGCGCTTCTTCAAACGTCTTGCTGAAGGTATTTTCGATGAAGAGGATTTGATTTTCCGGACAGAAGAACTGCGCAGCTTCCTTGATGAAGCAGCAAAGAAATACGAATTCAATCGAGACAATATTATCGCAATCGGTTATTCCAATGGTGCTAATATTGCAGCCAGCCTCCTGTATCACTATACTGGCTCACTCAAAGGCGCAATCTTACACCATCCAATGGTGCCAAGACGAAATATCACACTTGCTGAGCAGCAAGGAACACCTGTGTTCATCACAGCTGGAGATAACGATCCAATCTGCCCGAGATCCGAAGCAATTGAGCTTGAGCAAATGCTGAAGGAAACTGGTGCTGATGCATCCATACACTGGGAAAGTAATGGACATAGTCTAACCCATACAGAGGTTCAAGCAGCTGCCGAATGGTATCGTAAACACTTTTAAGCATACGTCTATGGCGTATGCTTTTTTTTGCACTAAAAGAGCCCGCACTACTAAGCGCAGGCTCTTTTAGCATTATTCCATCCCGATCCAAACACTCTTTACTTCCGTATAGTTATCCAATGCGTAAGATCCCATTTCCCTTCCGATACCAGATTGTTTATATCCGCCGAAAGGAGATGCGGCATCGAAAGCATTGTAGCAGTTCACCCATACTGTTCCAGCGCGAAGACGGTTTGCGATATAATGTGCTTTTGTGACATCTTGCGTCCATACTCCTGCAGCAAGACCGTATTCGCTGGCATTCGCACGGCGAATCAATTCATCCAGATCGTCATAAGGCATTGCCGATATGACTGGTCCGAAGATTTCTTCCTTGGCAATCGTCATTTCATCACGGACATCAGCGAAGATCGTCGGTGAGACAAAATAGCCTTGCTCCTGCGGCTTACCGCCCCCAGTGACCAGCTCTGCTCCCTCACTTCTCCCCTTCTCTATATAGCCAAGCACTCGCTCCTGCTGCTCCAATGATACGAGCGGACCGATTTCCGTATCTGCATGCATACCAGCACCCTGCTTGATTTTCTCTGCATGGGAAGCCATGTCGGCAATCACATTATCGAATTGCTTCTTCTGGATGAAAACACGCGATCCAGCGCAGCAAACTTGTCCTTGGTTGAACATGACACCATTCAATGTGCCAGGAATTGCTTTTGTCAAATCGGCATCTGGCAGAACAATATTCGGTGATTTTCCGCCAAGCTCCAATGTTACTCGCTTGAGTGTTTTAGATGCATTCGCCATGATTTGTTTCCCGACGCTTGTGGATCCCGTGAATGCAATCTTATCAACCTGCGGATGATCGACAAGCGGCTGACCTGCCGTTTCCCCGAAGCCTGGTACGATATTGAGGACACCAGCAGGGAATCCAGCTTCCTCTGCCAGTTCAGCTAAGTATAATGCAGACAATGGCGTCTGCTCTGCAGGCTTCAGTACAACCGTACATCCGGTAGCCAGTGCTGCTCCGAGCTTCCACATCGCCATTAAGAGCGGGAAGTTCCATGGGATGATTTGCCCCACCACTCCCAGTGCTTCATGTCTTGTATAGTTGAAATATGGGCCATTAACAGGAATCGTCTGTCCGACGATCTTAGTCGACCAGCCTGCATAATAGCGCATATGTTCAATTGCCAGCGGAATATCCGCATTTGTCGTTTCCCTGATCGGTTTCCCATTGTCCAATGTTTCGAGCTGGGCTAGTGCATCTGCATTTTCTTCCATTAAGTCCGCCAGCTTATACATGATTCTGCTTCGTTCTGCTGCCGTCATTGTTGACCAAGGGCCTTCATCGAATGCAAGTCGTGCAGCCTTCACTGCACGGTCTATATCCTCCGATCCAGCTTCATAAACAGTTGCTAGTACTTCGCCCGTTGCCGGGTTATACGAATCGAAAGTCTTCTCTGTTGCACTTGCCACGAACTCCCCATTGATATACAGCTTCTTCGTCCCATTCAGAAAACGCTCCACTTTCTCGTGCATACCTGCTGCTAATTGACTCATAGAAATCCTCCTCAGATTGTATTCTAGTTTTGTCTAAGCGTCATGATGCGAGATAATAGACTACAAGAAACCGCTTACAGTTGATATGGTAGCATCTAAAGGTTATAGAAAGCAATTGATAGCACGGAAGAATAGTACGCTATATTTCGACATAAAAAAAGCTCAACCGACAGGCTGAGCCTCCATCCTGATATTTTGCAGGAACTGCTTTACAACTTGTTCATATTCCTGCTTGTTATCGGCAAGCGACATCGCATGATCACCCTTTTCGAACAGATGCAAATGCTTGTACCCACTTCGTTTCCTGTCATATAAGTCTTTCGTCATCTGAACAGGTATATAAGAATCTGGCAAGCTGCTGATAAAGAGAACCGGTTTCTCGATATTCGCAACAGAATGGATCGGGGAAACATCCCGGAAACGATAGCCATCCAATTTACGCACGATTAATTCTGCAGCTGGCAGGAACACTTGCCGCGGCAGACGGAATTGGACCTTCAGCCGGTAAGCGACCTGTTCTGCAAAATCACTGTAAGGACAATCGGCGATATAGAAATCTGCCCCATCCTCCACTGTACCCGCATAAAGCAGAGCAGTTGCTGCACCCATTGATTCGCCATGCACACCAAGCTTTAAGTCGTAATCATATCTTTCCTTCGTCCACTGTATCACCCGGGCAAGATCGTGCCTTTCCTGATAGCCATACGTAATACTTTTGCCATCGGAAAGTCCATGCCTGCGTTGATCGTACAATACAACGTTGAAACCTAGTTCCAGAAATACGTTCATGTATTTGATGCTATTATATTTATTAACTGCTACTCCATGCGAGATGACCATGACATGCCGGGAATCTGGATCTCCTACATAATGTGTACCATAAATCTTCCCCTCACTTGAAGGTACACTGAATTCCTCCTTGCGCAGTGCATCATAAGCCGCTTTGTTGTAGCGGCCAGCCTCCACCTCACGGCTGATCGTCTCTTCCTCGGTGAAGGCTTTCATTTGCCGCAGTTCTTTGTTCACCAGTGTCGCAACAATAGCTGTGTACCCTCCAAGCAAGCCGGCAACGGAAAGAAATAACCCTTTTCTCCCCATATCACTACCCCCTTTTTATATTCTATTTTACAATAAGTAAGACAATCATTGCTTTTTCAAACAAAATGAGTTAACTTATCAAGTGATAAGTTATTGAAGAGGGCAGGCATTATGGCTAGAAAAAAAGAAGTTTCCGCTGAACAGACCCAGCGCACTATTATTGCGACAGCTCAACGGCTTTTCATGACACATGGCTACCGGGCGATTTCAACCCGCCGGATAGCAGAGGAATGCGGCATTACACAGCCAGCTTTATATCATCATTTCCCAAATAAACAGGCCATCTATCTTGAAGTTGTCCGTTCCATCATGGTCCAGACGGAGGAAGCAATGGCACATGTGCTGCAGGATCATGCTGACAGCAAAGAGCGCATTCGGAAGATAGCCTCTTTTATGATTATGAACCATCAAGGTGACATGACGCAGATGTTTCATGATTTGCAATACGAGATTGATGAGCAGCACCGGAAAACGATTCAAGACTGGTGGATGCGCAGCTACTTCAATCCGGTTATGCAGACACTGACAGAAGGAATCGCAAAAGGTGATATATCTTCTATGTCTTCTGCCCCGCCAATGGAGCTGACATTTTTCGTACTTGAAATGATGAAATCCTTCCTGCCTCCATCCAAGGAGGATCATGAAGCCCGGCGTGCGTTCGCAGACAAGAAATCGAAGATGCTTGTAGACATCCTTTTTGACGGAATCCGGAAAAAATAAAAGATTATGTGCATAATCTTTTATTTTTTGGGTATAACTTATCAGTTGATAAATTAATTAGGAGGATCATTCATGCAAAAATTAGGTGCTTTTATTAGCGGCAAATCTGGGCGCTGGATCATTCTGGCTGCTTGGATTGTCCTTGCACTCGTATTAAATCTAATTTTGCCGCAGGCAAATTCTCAGGAAGATGAGCAAGCTGAAACATTCCTGAACGATACGAACAGCGAGGAAGCAGCTCGTATCATAGAAGAGGAATTCGCTGACAACAGCGGTCTGCCTGCCTTGCTGACGTGGTATCAGGAGGATGGGCTGACAGATGAAGACCTGCAGTCAATTCAGCAGTTCAGCGCTGATTTACAGGAAGCTGACTTGGAAGCTGCAACCGTGACGCCATTTCAGGATATTCCGCTTCCAGCATTAAAAGAACAGCTTTCAGATGACGGTACGACACTCGTCATGCCGATCCTTTTTGATAATGGTACAGCAACAGAGACGGTCGAAGCTGGTCTTGAAAAAATCCAAGATACAGCGAATGAAGCATTCACGCAAAATCCATTTGAACAAGATTTTAATAGCGGCGATCTGCTCGTCCGAGCGACGGGTCCTGCCAGTATTTCCGTTGATGCTGTCGGCCTCTTCTCTCAAGGAGATACGACACTTCTATTTGGAACCGTACTGATTGTGCTTATCTTCCTTCTCGTTATCTATCGATCTCCGATATTGGCATTTGTGCCTCTTATCGGTGTAGGTTTTGCTTATTTAGTCATAAGCCCAATTCTTGGTGCATTAGGAAAAGCCGAATTGATTTCATTTGATTCGCAGGGACTTGCAATCATGACTGTACTGCTCTTTGGTGCTGGTACCGATTACTGCTTATTCCTCATCACTCGCTTCCGGGAAAATCTCTGGGAGATAAAGAGCAAGAAGACAGCAATCATCCGGTCCCTTTCCTCTGCGAGCGGAGCAATTGCCATGAGTGGATTAACCGTAATCGTTGCCATGCTAGTCTTACTTGTTGCTGATTATGGATCGATTAATCGATTTGCTATTCCATTCGGAATCGCTATCTTTATTATGCTGCTTGCAAGTCTTACACTCGTGCCAGCTTTGCTCACTATTATTGGACGCGCCTCCTTCTTCCCGTTCATCCCTAGAACAGAAGATATGCAAGAGAAGCGCGCAAAAGAAAAAGGAAAGCCAGTTCGTACGAAGAAACCGCACAATAAGATTGGCAATAGCGTGGGCGGACTTGTCATTCGCCACCCATGGAAGATAGCTATCATTACAATTGTTGTACTTGGAATTCTTGCCGGAATTTCATCCCGTATCACGTATACGTATGATACGCTGTCATCCTTCCCAGATGATATGCCATCAAAAGAAGGATTTGAAATACTGACAGATCACGTAAATGCTGGTGAGCTTGCACCTGTTTCCGTCCTTGCTGAGACAAGTGATCCAGAGGCTGTCCGGAGCGCTTTGGAAGAGTTGCCTTATGCAGCTGCTGTAATGGATCCGGAGCAGTCAGAGTCAAACGATCAACTGATCCGTATCCAGCTTGAACTGGATGAAAATCCTTACTCAAATGAAGCAATGGCACACATACCTGACATAAAGGAAACCGTATCGGATACAATCGGAGATGCCGATAGTGTTTGGATTGGTGGTCAAACAGCAGAACAGTATGATACACAGCAAGTGACGAAGCATGATGAAAAATGGGTTATCCCAATCGTTGTCGGCTTCATAACTTTACTTTTGCTCACCTATTTGCGATCAATTACGGCTACGATCTATTTGGTCGCAACTGTTTTACTTTCCTTCTTTAGTGCATTGGGCCTTGGCTGGCTTATCCTGCACTACGGATTCGGTGTTGAAGCAATCCAAGGCTTTATCCCGTTGTATGCTTTCGTGTTCATTGTTGCGCTTGGAGAAGACTATAACATTTTCATGATCTCAAGTATTTGGAAACGAAGTAAAACGATGCCGCTTAAGCAAGCTATTGCTGACGGTGTTGCACATACAGGCGGTGTTATCACGTCTGCCGGTCTGATTTTGGCAGCAACATTTGCTGTATTGACGACATTGCCTATTCAAATACTTGTCCATTTCGGAACAATCACAGCAATAGGTGTGCTGCTCGACACCTTCTTAGTACGTCCTTTCCTTGTACCTGCTATCACAGCGATTCTCGGTAAATGGGCTTTCTGGCCTTGGAAGAAACGGATTCAGCAAACAGAAGAAAATGAACAAAAGGCGCATGCCTAAAAATGCGGGACAGCTATGCTGTCCCGTTTCTTTTCTTCAAGCAAATCTTTTCCATATACACATGTCTATTTGCTACAGTTAGGACAGACTTATAAAAAGGAGCTGAGCAAGAAATGACAGAACGTGTACAATTAGGAAAATCCGGTTTGTATGTTAACCCGATTGGAGTCGGTACGAATGCAGTCGGAGGCCATAATCTCTATCCAAACTTAGATGAGGATCAAGGCAAGGAGGTTGTCCGCCAAGCGATTGAAAATGGGATGAATTTCTTTGATACAGCTTATATTTACGGACCGGAAAGATCTGAGGAGCTTGTCGGTCAGGTTATCAAAGAAAGCGGCAAACGCGATGACATTGTAATTGCAACGAAAGCAGCCCACAAAATCATCAATGGTGAAACACTGATGGACAACTCTCCGCAATTCTTGAAGGAATCTGTGGATAGCGCATTGAAGCGTCTGCAGACAGATTATATTGATTTGTTCTATATCCACTTCCCTGATGAAGATACACCGAAAGCAGAAGCTGTCGGCGCGCTGAAGGAATTGAAGGATCAAGGTAAAATCAAAAGCATCGGTGTTTCCAACTTCTCGATCGAACAGCTGAAAGAAGCGAATATTGATGGTTATGTAGATGTATTGCAGTCTGAATATAATCTGTTCAAACGCGGGGCAGAAAACGATCTTCTCCCGTATACAGCTGAAAATAATATCTCCTTCGTACCTTACTTCCCGCTTGCATCTGGCTTGCTGGGCGGTAAATACGACGAAAATACGACGTTTGACGATTTGCGCGCGAATGATCCACTATTCCAAGGTGAAACGTTCAAGCAAAACCTGAAAAAAGTGGATCAGCTGCGTGATCTCGCTTCTAAAAAGAATGCAGAGGTTGCGCGTGTCGTGCTCGCTTGGTACCTGACACGAGACAGCATCGATGCGATCATCCCTGGAGCGAAACGTCCGGAACAAGTACTGAATAACCTGAAAACACTCGACGTGAAGCTATCAGCAGATGATATCGAAGCGATCGACAAGATCTTCAGATAAGAAAAAAGCGGATGCTCAGGCATCCGCTTTTCCTTTATTCTTGTTCAGATTGAACAAGAATCTTCACTTGGTTCTTTTCTTTGATCAAGGTTTCGAATCCTTCTTCAACTACTTCATCCAGCTTGATTTTCTTTGTGACAAGCTTCTCAGCTGAGAAGTAGCCTTTTTCCATTAAGGAAAGCACTTGCGGGAATACATCCCGATAACCAATGATACCTTTGATAGAACGCTCCTGAATCACAATATCATTTGGCATGATTTCAGCTGGTTTTTCCCAGATGCTGACGATCATTGTTTCGCCACCTATATCTGTAGACTGAATCGCCTGACGCAAGACCACTGGTACGCCTGTTACCTCAAAGGCAACTTCTACACCACCATCTGTCAATCTTCTGATTTCCTCAACTGTATCATCCACCTTGCTTGGATCGACGACAATTGCACCTAACTCTTCCGCTTTTGCTTGACGTTCCGGTGAAAGTTCAACAGCATAAATTTCCGTTGCACCTGCTGCTTTCAAGGCCTCTATAACAAGCAAACCGATTGGACCGCATCCGAATACAGCTACTTTGTCCCCTGCTTTTACCTTACTGGAACGTACTGCGTATAACGCAACTGCTGAAGGCTCCACCAATGCACCTTGCTCATAGCTTAAAGAATCCGGAAGCTTGAACAGCAGCTCTTCATCGACTGCTACGTATTCACTCAAGCCGCCGCCCCCACCGGCAAGTCCAAGGAATCCCATTTGCTTGTCCAAGTTATATGCGCCTTGGTGGCCATGTGTTGCAAAGATAGGTTCTACAACAACACGATCGCCAACCTGATATTCTTTCACTTCTGGTCCTACTTCAACTACTTCACCAGAGAATTCATGTCCCATTGTCACTGGAGCCACTTCACCAGTCAGCGGATGCGGATTATCTACTGGAATGAAAATCGGTCCTCCAAGATATTCGTGCAAGTCACTTCCGCAAATACCGCACCATTTAACCTTCATTTTCACTTGATTCGGTTTGATGACAGGCTCGTCAATCTCTTCTAATCTCACATCTTTCTGATTGTGCCAACGTAATGCTTTCATTTGTTCCATCCCCTTTTAGCAGCATTTATTTCTACATTTCTAGTATACTGCTGGAAAATGTTATAATAAATTTCGGGTTATTTAACTTAAATAAACGTTTGCTTAACTAAATGAATGAGGGATCGACATGACTATCGAACAATTGAAATATATAGTAGCCATCGCACGATCAGGCTCGTTAAAAGCAGCTGCCGCTGAACAGCATGTCACTCTCCCAGCACTGAGCCAAGCACTTACCAACCTGGAAAGGGAGTTGAATATCAGTCTTTTCCGCCGTTCACGCACAGGCACGACGCCAACCGAGGAAGGCAGCAAACTTATTCAGCATGCAGAGGCTGTCTTAGAGAAACTGCAGGAATTCACTGATGAAGCAGAGACATATACAGAATCTCTGAATGGAGAGCTTAAGATTGCAAGTTTCCCTGGACCAATGGAAATTTTAGTTGAGCTTTTCTCTGAGTTCCGCAAGCTTCATCCAAATATTAAAGCTTCATTATTTGAGAACACCTCACAGCGTATCATGAGGAAAGTTGATGCCGAAGCTGTAGATATCGGACTTGTCATTTATACAGAGAAGGAAGTTCAAAAATATCGTAATCTTGTCTTTAAGAAACTGCTTGATGGACATATGGTGACAGCTGTCAATAACCGGCATCCGCTAGCTAAGGAAAAATTGATTACGGAAGAGATGCTTGTTAAGCAGCCGATCGTTCTTTATAATGACGCTTATATCCAGGCATTCATGCGCCAGTTCAAATCGCTGCAATACGATATCCTGTTCACCACGAACAACGTACAAACAATACGAAATATGGTTGAGAATGAAACAGCTATCAATATCGGCTTTGACTATGCTTTTCGGACCGATGCTGAGCTTTCGAGAAGCAAAGACATCACACTTCTTCACTTTGCTCCGCCATTTTTTCAGACCTACTCTTTCGGCTATGTCTATCACGGAAACAATACACTCTCCCGCGTAGCTAGAACATTCTTACGTGAATTGGAAGAAACTATCCTTGCTAAGGAAGAGCTACACGTAAAGTCAGATCCATCACTATACACGCATATAAAAAACACGCCTGTCCTTTGACAGGCGTGTTTTAAAATTAAGCAGATGTTGTTCCTTGTCCGCCATCGATTCGATAATAAGAACCCGTGATGAATGATGCTTTTTCAGAAGAAAGGAATAGCATCAAATCAGCGATCTCTTCCGCTGTAGCATAGCGCTTCATCGGTACACTCGCTTCAAAGCCTTTTCTAGCTTCTTCTTCATGGCCTTTAGCTGCATTTGTTTCGATAGAGCGCATCATGGCTGTATCTACACCAGATGGTGCAACTGCATTGACACGTACGCCATAGTCCGCTACTTCCAAAGCTGCCGTTTTATTGATTCCGATAAGGGCGTGTTTTGAAGCAATATAAGCACTCATGCCTGGAGCACCAAGCAAGCCGCCATTAGAAGCTGTATTCACGACAGCACCGCTCTTCTGTTCTGTCATTACTCTCAATACGTGTTTCAAACCAAGGAAGGCGCCTACTACGTTGACAGCCAATACTTTTTCCAAGTTCTCGACAGTTGAATCAACGATATTCTTGAACTCTCCGTTGATACCAGCGTTATTGATGAACACATCAATACGGCCGAACTGTTCCTTGGTTTTTTGCACGTAGTCAATTACGTCTTCTTCCTTCGCAGCATTTGCTGCCAGCAAGATTTTCTCTGCATCAATGGATGCTGCAGCTTTCTCAAGCGCTTCCTGTGAAAGATCGACAAGAGCAAGTTTTGCTCCTTCTGCTGCAAATTTCTTAGCAGCTGCGATTCCAATTCCGCCTGCTGCGCCTGTAATAAGTACCACTTTATCTTTGAATTCCATCTCTTAAGTCCCCTCTCAGAATATGTACTATCCTACTTATTATCGGTAACCTTCTTACTATGTTCAACTAGAATGCTTATAACTTTACAAAAAAAACAGGAGAACATGATTGTTCTCCTGTTACTCTGTAGGATTCAAAATGCGATGCAGGAAGCGCTGCGTACGCTCCTCTTTTGGATGAGACAGCACTTCTGCCGGCGGTCCTTGCTCCACAATGACACCGCCATCGATGAAGATGACTTCATCCGCGATCTCCTGTGCGAATTTAATCTCATGCGTGACAACAACCATCGTCCAGCCTTCGTTAGCCAGATCCTTCATGACACGGAGCACTTCTCCGATCAGCTCAGGATCCAGTGCTGAAGTAGGTTCATCAAAAAGCATCAATTCAGGCTTGATTGCAAGCGCACGTGCTATACCTACACGCTGTTGCTGCCCGCCGGATAGCTGATAAGGATAAAGATCCTTTTTATCCTTCAGTCCTACTTTATCAAGCAATTCAATTGCTTCCGCTTTAACAGTCTGTTTGTCCCGTTTCTGAACCTGAACAGGCCCTTCCATGACATTCTCCAGAACAGTGCGATGCGGAAATAGATTATAAGATTGAAATACCATCCCTGATTTACGGCGCAGCTTAATCAAATCCTGTTGTTTCACCTTCTGGCCGAAATTGACTTGATGATCTTTAAAGCCGACGATACCTTCATCTGGTATCTCCAGTGCATTGAGACAGCGAAGCAAGGTTGTCTTACCAGAACCGGATGGTCCAAGGATTGCGATTACCTTACCTTTATTCACTTGCATATCTATTGATTTCAGTACTGTATTTGTACCGAAAGTTTTCTTTAAACCTTTTACTGCTAGCATAGCCACCCCTCCTTACCTTGCTGTATAGCGGTCTAATCTGCGTTCGAGCTGGTGCTGCGCCAGCGAAAGGACGAAACAGATGATCCAATAAATGAAGGCAGCCAAGATATAGATGTAAACAATCTGATCCAAATTCGTCGCACCGATTTGCTGTGACTTACGAAACAGCTCGGTTACGAGAATCTGAGATGCCAATGATGTTTCCTTCACTAAGCTAATAAAGCTATTGGATAAAGGCGGTACGGAAACTCGCAGCGCCTGGGGCAGAATGACACGAAACAATGTTTTCCGATAAGTCATCCCGATTGTAAAGCCTGCCTCCCACTGCCCCTTAGGAACTGAGAGAATGGATGCCCGGATGATTTCCGAAGCATATGCTCCGACGTTTAAGGAAAAAGCAATAATTGCTGTCGGATAAGGATCTATCATAATATTTAATTCCGGCAGTAAGTAGAAAATAATGAATAGCTGAACAAGCAGCGGTGTGCCGCGGATAGCAGAGACATAAACAGAAAAAATCCACCGCAAAGGCTTGATATTCGAGATCCTAACCAGTGCCGTGATGAGTGCGATGATGATGCCTAGAAAGAACGAAATAAGAGTCAAGGGGATCGTGACTTTGATCCCCTCGATCAGTATCGGCCAGAATGACTGCTGCAACAGCTCCCAAGGGATGACAATCCCGCCGAATACCATATTATTTGTTAACATCTTCGCCAAACCATTTCGTCGAGATTTCCGCTAATGTACCATCTTCACGCATCTCATCAAGTGCTTTGTTGAACTGATCGACAATTTCACCGCTATCCTTACGGAATGTGAAGTATGTCTCGGAAGGTTCGCCAGTTTCGAAAGCGATTTTCACAGGTGCTTCCTTATCCGTATTATTCAGATAGTCAAGCACAGCAAGCTTATCGTTGAAAGTAAGGTCAACACGACCCTGTTCAATCAGCTGAATGGATTGAGCCAAGCCTTCCACACCTTCAATTTCCGCGCCAGCTTCAGTAGCCAATGCATTGTAGTTACTTGTTAGAGACTGTGCGGATGTCTTACCTTCTACATCTTCAATCGATTTGATGTCATTGTTATCTGCAGCTGTTACGACAACAGACTGAGATTTTGTGTATGGATCTGAGAAGTCATACTGACCGACACGTTCGTCATTTTCCCCTTTACCCACTTGGTTCGCAATCACATCGAAACGATCACTGTTCAAACCAGAGAACATGGAATCCCATTGTGTCTCTTCAAATTTCACTTCAAGACCCAAATGCTTACCGACTTCCTTCATCACTTCCACGTCATAACCTGTAAGTTCACCATTATCATCATGGAATGTGAACGGAGAGTATGTTCCTTCTGTTCCTACTGTAATTTCACCTTTATCTTGAACTTCTTGCCAAAGATCAGCGTTGCCGCCTTTATCACCAGAATCGGAAGCAGAATCATCTCCGTTGCCACAGGCAGCAAGAATTGCAAATATCGACATAAATAGTAGACCTAATAGTGCTTTCTTCATGTACCAAACCCACTTTTCTATAATTTTTAACTTCATCAGTTTAAGGCCAACATCAGGAAAAGTAAAGAAAAAAGTCTGAGTAAACTAATCAGGATTAAATCACATGCTATGCGCTTATTATAAACGTAACTGCAGCTCGTCATTCAGCTTAATTCAAGTAGTAATCCACACATCCTCCCAAAAGGAAATTTAAGACGTTCCGTGTTACAATACCCAGCCCGCAAATGGATGGAACTTATTTCATTCCATGTGGAATAAAGTACATGAAAGCGAATAGGTGTAAAGAAAACGCAGAATGGTCACATTAACAGCAGAGTGAAAGCTGGAGGTAACAGAGATGACCAATATCGTGAAAAAAAACTATAAAGCTGCTTGTAAATTCGTTCTCCCTTCTATCGGCCTGAATAAAGAGGCCTCTTTCGGTATAGTGGAATGAATAAAAAGCAACGCGGCCTTTTCCTGACAGCTATCGCAACAGGGACAATGCTCAATCCACTGAATTCTTCGATGATTTCTTTGGCACTTCATGCTATCCAGCATGATTTTTCACTGAGCTTTGCCACAGTCTCATGGCTTATTTCTACTTACTATTTAGCAAGTGCGATTGTTGTTCCAATTGCCGGCAAGGTCGGAGATCTTATTGGACGGCGCAAGATGCTTTTGATCGGCCTGCTGCTCGTTGCTGTTTCCGCTGTTGGTGCCCCATTTGCAGGCACATTCCTTATTTTATTGGGCATGCGGCTGTTCCAGGCAGTTGGCAGCAGTTCCATTTTTCCAGCTGGTATGGCACTTGTGCGTACTCATATACATGAGAAACAAGCGTCAGCACTTGCCATACTATCCATTTTCACTTCGTCCATGTCAGCATTTGGTCCAACCGCCGGCGGATTTCTGATCGACTTTGCTGGCTGGCAGTCCATTTTTACAGTGAATGCTCCATTCATTTTGCTTAGCTTTCTGCTGACTTGGTTCGCTGTCCCAAAGGATCCTGAAACTATGCACTACACTTTCCGGGAGTTCTGGAAACAACTCGACACCATTGGAATTATTCTATTTGCAATCGGTATGAGCTTTCTATTGTACTTTCTGCTGTCTTTCGAGCATGG
The DNA here is from genome assembly GCF_002272135.1 of Virgibacillus sp. 7505. Taxonomy (GTDB): domain Bacteria; phylum Bacillota; class Bacilli; order Bacillales; family Amphibacillaceae; genus Terribacillus. Next base: position 39,355 of record NZ_NPBF01000005.1, read on the forward strand.
CGTCCATTTGCTGCCATTGGGTATAGGTATTATTTTTCTTGCAGCATTCATTGTGCGTGAATTACACACTGCCTTCCCTTTTATCGATGTCCGTCTATTGCGGAGCAATAAACGGCTGACGCTTGTCTACATCCAGTTCATACTATTGAACATATTCAACTACAGTCTCTTCTTCGGACTGCCGAGCTTCTTCCAGGATGTTTTGCATTACAGCCTGAAGACGAGCGGTTTGATGATGATTTTCCTTTCTGGTGCAAGTACGCTTGTGTCATTCTTGATGGGTCGCTGGATCGATCGTTCCGGTACAAGTATTCCTACGATTGTCGGAGCTGTGCTCATGATTGGCGGAACCGCAACATTAGCTGCCATATCCCAGCACCTGACTCTCGGAAACATTGGTACTGTCCTCATTTTTCTTGGAATTAGCTACGGCATCGGTAATGTCACCTTGCAAGCAGCCATGCTGCACGCTTCCCCCGAGTCCATTGTCGGGACAAGCTCAGGCCTCTTCCAGACATGCAGATACCTTGGTTCCATTCTTTCTTCTGTTGTCTTAGCGATTGTATTCGGCTCTGACTTGTCGCTGCCTGGGTTCCGGTTATTAATGATTGTCCTCGTCATCACCGGAGTAACTTTCTTAATCACAGCTGTCTATTCAAAACAACTGGAAGAAGCAGCGGGATGAATTCGGCTGCTTCTTCCATATCCTATTGACAGCACTCGTTAATGGTCATACAATTATACAAAATAACAAATAGTCCCATTCTTTTTTATTGCTTCTAATTGAAATCGCTTACAAAGGAGGAGGAATACAATTGAAATCCACGACTAACCCTTATTTTGTTAAAGTACATGAACAAGACAATGTTGCAATCGCAGTTGCCGATGGTGGTCTTGCTGGCGGAACTTCCCTTGCAGATGACATCGTCACACAGGAGCACATTCCCCAAGGCCACAAGATTTCTTTGCAGCCCATCCAAACAGGCGAACCTGTTATCCGCTACGGTGAAGTGATCGGGCATGCCACAACAGATATTCCTACCGGCAGCTGGGTCCAAGAACGTCACTTGCTCATGCCCACCCCACCGCCGCTGGATGAACTCTCTCTTTCCCCTGCTCCTGCTGTGCACCTTCCTTCATTGGAAGGCTATACATTCGAAGGTTATCGGAATCCGGATGGATCAGTCGGCACCAAGAACATACTTGGCATTATAACAAGTGTCCAATGTGTCGTCGGTGTCATGGATCACGCAGTTAAGCGACTGAAACAGGATATTCTGCCGAACTATCCAAATGTGGATGATATTGTCGGTCTTCATCATGCGTATGGCTGTGGGGTTGCTATCCAGGCACCAGAAGCAATCATCCCGATTCGCACTGTACAGAACTTAGCCCGTCACCCGAACTTTGGCGGTGAGACACTAGTCATCGGTCTGGGCTGTGAGAAACTCATTCCATCACGAGTCAATCCTAGCGGAAACGATGAGGATATTATTATGCTGCAGGATCAGCAAGGCTTTCATGCAATGGTGGACAAAATCATAGAAAAGGCCGAAGCAAAGCTAACTATGCTGAATAAAAGAAAACGGGAAACTTGTCCTGTCTCTGACTTGGTTATTGGCACACAATGCGGCGGAAGTGATGCTTTCTCCGGCGTTACCGCAAACCCTGCCGTTGGTTATGCATCGGATTTGCTTGTCCGCGCCGGAGCAACAGTTATGTTTTCCGAAGTGACGGAGGTTCGGGATGCAATCCATTTACTTACACCTCGAGCCGCCAGCAAGGAAGTTGCCGAAAAACTAGTTCACGAAATGGATTGGTATGACCGTTATTTAGCTTCTGGTCAGGCAGATCGGAGCGCCAATCCGTCACCCGGGAATAAAAAAGGCGGTTTATCCAATGTCGTAGAAAAAGCTTTAGGCTCTGTCGCCAAGTCTGGACAAAGCACAATTGCAGATGTCCTCGCACCTGGAGAACGTGCTGAAACGAAGGGTTTATTATTTGCTGCCACTCCAGCCAGCGACTTTGTCTGCGGTACGCTCCAGCTCGCTTCCGGCATCCACCTGCAGCTCTTCACAACTGGCCGCGGCACACCATACAGTCTGGCGATGGCCCCTGTCGTAAAGATATCAACACGCACCGCCCTTCACCAGCAATGGAAGGATTTAATTGATATCAATGCTGGTACAATTGCTACTGGAGAAGCAACATTAGAAGAAGTTGGCTGGGAGATTTTCCACTTTATACTGGATGTAGCAAGCGGAAGAAAACAGACCTGGGCAGATCATTGGGGAACCCATAATGATCTAGCTCTATTCAACCCTGCTCCAGTTACGTGAAAGAGAAAAACCCCGATGCATTGAGACTAGAGCATCGGGGTTTTTCTTTTATCCTATGAAAAAGCGCAAACCAGCCATGAGCACAACACCAATTACTACCGTAAATAATAGACTCTTGGTCCAAAGTGCGAAAAGAATGGTAGGAATCATGATTGCGATGACCTGCCAGTCGAAGGAAAGTGGTCCGTTTTCCCCTAGAACATTCGAGACAACAAGTGCAGTCAGTATACATATAGGGATGTAAGACAGCCACCTCAAGGCAAGCACTGGCAGTTTTAGATTTCTGATGATCAAAAAAGGCAATACACGCGGTACTATCGTCACTGCCGCACAAGCAGCAATCAGCAGCAGCATGGAAAAAGATACGTTCATTTCTCCGTCACCACCCCTATCGTTGCGCCAAGAATGGTAGCCAGCAGTACAGCCATATGGGAACTGACAAAAAATGAGAAACCTATCATCAGTATGACGATACACAATATTAACCGAATGTAGTGCTTTAATTTCGTCGATTCAATTGCATCCAGCTGCAGAACAAGCAGTGCAATGAACATACTGGTCAATGCGAAATCCAGACCAAATGCCTCTGGATCTGCTATCCAATTACCAAACAATGCACCGAAAGCACAAGAAATAATCCAGCATATATAAGCTGTCACGTTCAACCCATTCATCCAGCTTGCCGTCATTTTCCGCCTCTGTTGCACCTTGCTGGAAGCCACCCCAAAAGTCTCATCTGTCAGCAGCACGCCAAATCCGATGTTCCGCCAAACAGAATACTGCGTAAAATGCGGTGCCAGTGTCGCGCTCACAAGAAAATGGCGTAAATTCACAATAAAGGTCGTTAAAATAACTGCGGCAGCCGGGCTTCCATCAAGCACTAAGGCAGCAAATATAAATTGAGCCGACCCAGCATATACAAGTACTGCCAGTAACACTACCTCCAGCGCACTGAGTCCTGCTGCAATACCTACTACTCCAGCAGCAATACCTATGCTGATATATCCAAGCAGTGTAGGGATACAATCTCTTACCCCCTGCCTGAAAGTAATATCATTATTCTCCTCCGCACCAATAGATGCTTGTACATCGGCCATTCTGCTCTCACCTTCAAACTTCTCTAGTATTGGTTGTCAGTATATCAAAGGGAGGTACTTAATGGGAATAACACAAAGCCTCTTAAAAACTTCCTAAAAAGAGTTTTAGCATTATATCCTTTCTCTGTATAGATTACGATGAATCTAGTCAAGATTATATATTCCCATAGTCTTTCTCTATGCGCTATTAATAACAAAGTATATTATCAGTCAGAACTAACTTTTTTTAGGAAGATATATATATAACTATAATATGTTTTCCAACCGCAGAATCTAGGTATAAATACTTAGTTTCAAAAAGAATAGGAGAAGATTACAATAATAATTAACCAGCAATCTACGACACAAGTCCTGGATGACAATGCCGTTTTAACCGCAGCGGAGAAATCTTTAGCTATGATAGAGTTCACGCCGTTCGGCAAAGTATTGTGGGCTAACGAGAACTTCGCTGCAACCATAGGCTATCCAAAGACAGAGCTGCCAGGTAAGCACCACCGGCAATTCTGTGCTCCGGATTTTGCCCATAGCACAGATTATAACCAGTTCTGGAGCCGTCTGCGCAGCGGTCATTCTTTCCAGGATAAGATCATGCGAATTGCAAGGAATGGTGATGTAATCTGGCTGGAAGCTACATACATGCCTGTTCATGATGAGAATGGCGGAGTGCAAGCTGTCCTGAAAGTGGCAACTGACATTACAGCACGAGAAATTGGAACTAAGACCATTACATCCGACCTGCAGCAAATGGCAAATCATCTTCGTGCCCGCACGGGTTCCGGTATCGAAAAAAACAACGGCGCTGCAGATTCGATCGATTCCATCGTTGCTGCCACGACCGCTAATATCGATGCGGCGGAAGCCTTAAGTAAACAAGCAGGCTCTATTCAATCACTTGTCAAATCTATCAGAGACATTGCAAACCAGACGAATCTACTAGCATTGAATGCTGCCATTCAAGCAGCTCACGCAGGCGAACATGGCAGAGGGTTCAATGTTGTTGCAGATGAGGTACGGAAACTGGCATCACAAGCAGCAGAAGCAGCAAAACAGGCTCAAGATAATATCGGGAAGATGACTGGGCATATTCATCAGATTGAATCTGTCTCACATCAGGCTCAGCAACGGAGTATGGATGGTAAATTGCGAGTTCAGGAGGTTATAGAAGAACTTTATACCCTTGAGCAAGCAGCCCAGAATCTGGATAAACAAGCAAACGAGCTCAGCCTTCTTATTTAAAGAACCGCATTATTGTGGGCTTTTTCACCTGCCCAAAAATAGACTAGTATAATACTCACATGTATTATTTGTCGAAACTAAAACATCTGATTACCAAGAGGGCGAATGGTTAATTGACATAAATCAGCAAAGCTAGTACGCTTAAATCCCGTTAAGGAATGAAGTTTGGGGAGTAATTCAGTATGTACAAATTTGAGATTGATGACAAACAGAAAGTGCTCCATATTACGGCAGAAGGGTTCTTTAAAAATAATGAATCCGCGGCCTTCATGGAGACACTTTATGAAACATTCGGATCTATCCAAGCAACCGAATACGACTTAATTGTCGACCTTATTCATTTGAATGTGATAAAGCAGAATCTGGTTTATCGAATTGCTGATGCTTTTAAGTTATATGACGAGCTCGGTTTCCGTAATATTGTCATCATCAATCCAATTTCCATTTTAGCGAAAGTACAGCTTTTTAATATCGCAAGAAGTGTGCATTTTACCGGCACCTTCGTAGATTCACTGGAGGAATGGCGGACGCGTTAACACGCCGCCATCCCGTCCGGAGTTTTCTTTTTTGCCATATGGACAAGCAGACCTATCAGAGTGAGCACGATAAGTGAGGTCAATGCAATTCTGCTAGCCAAATCTCCGTATCCCCTTAAAACCAGCGTAATACTACCATAAATCATCGGCCCGATGATCGAAGATACCTTTCCCGAAAAGGCGAACAAGCCAAAGAACTGCCCTTGTTTATCAACTGGAGATAAATCTACAATTAAAATCCTCGATGTAACCCAAATTGATCCCAATGCAATCCCGAAAAGACTGCCTGCTACCCAAAACATCCATTGCGCTGTTGCCAATACTCCTATCGTCAAAGCAATTACCATGATTAAAGCCACAAATGAGAATGATCGATGGGCACCTACCCTGCCAGCTATCTGTCCAAAACAAAAGGAACCTATGATAGCCGTAACGGTGGATACGAGATAGAGAATGATGAACTGTCCTGAACTGAACCCAACAACCGTGACAGCATATACGCTCATGACAGCAATAGTTGTCGCTATCGCATCATTAACAAAGAAATAAGCTACCATGAACCTAAAAATGGATTGATGCTTACGTATTTCCTTGAAGGTGGCGAAAATTTCTTTATAACCAGTTAATAGACTGACACTATCCTGTTTCTGTACCGACTTCTTTTCTTTGAGGAAGAATACAATCGGAAGTGTGAACACTAAATACAGACCTGCCGTAGCAAGAAATACATATTCGTATCCTTCATCCAGCCAAAAATAAACAAGTAAGCCTACAAGCGTGCCCATATAACCAACAGCTACACCGAACCCTGATAATGTCGATAGACGATTCCTCGGTACCAAATCACTGATTTTCGCATCATAAAATATAAGGCTGCTGTTATAGAAGAACTTGGCCAGTACAAATACAAGAACAGTTGCTACAAACGGTACTGGCATTCCCCATAACACTTTTTCCGAATCCCATCCTGCAAATAGACCCATTAAAACTGTACACAGAATCGAGACCGCAGCGAACCGGATGATATAACGCTGTTTATAACCAGTCTTGTCTATCCACACCCCAAATAATGGGGAGAAGATGACAAGAAAGAAGCTGGCCAGCGCATTCGCATAGGCAATTAGCGTATTGCCTAGCTGTTCCAGTTCTGCGGTACTGCCAATTGCATCGGTTACATAAAATGGAAAGAAGACGGTTGTAATATTTGATGAAAAAATCGTATTGGCAAAGTCATATAAAGCCCACGACAAAATAGGCAGAGACAGCAAAAAACCAAAGCCCCGGTTTTGATCGGATGTCCGCCTTAAACGTTTACTTTCCATAGGAAACCTCCTTTTTCTTCCACTATACCTCATGCTTGTTTACCCGCATGTCTATTTACAAAAAAATTACAGTTTGCCGAAAAGTTCCTGCTTCCAATGCGACTGCGATTGATTAATGTTATTTAAAAGCTGGTGGATATGGGTGATTCGCTTTCGCTTTCGTTTTCGTTTAAAAGAGAAAGGATAAAGCTTCTAAGAACTAATTGCCATGCTGCCTGTCAGTTGTCCTGTTAATTCGATTGGTACGGTTAGGCATTAAACACGGCATACAAAAAGACACGGAAACAATCGTAATTGTTTCCGTGTCTTTCACTGAGAGACGTTCTCCTTCAGCTTCTTCATTTCTTCTACCCACGCCATTACTTCAGCACGGATCTCTTCTTGCCGTTCATTTACCTGGTCAATCTTTTCTGCTTCCAGTTTGCTCAACTCTTGTTTCGCTGTATCAAAGCGTTCCTGGATAAGCTGCGATACAGCAGCGCTCATTTCCTCTGTGATGACTCCGTCGTTTGCAAGTCTTGTAAGTGCTGCTTCGTACCGCACCTCTTCATTATCCATTATATTTGCTATATTAGCGAGTACCTGCCGCTGGCGATCATATTCATCGCCTACTTCCCATCCATTCGGAGGTATATTGACAGGCGCCCATGCCAAGTCCAAGTTGGATGGCAGCCATTCATATTCAATGGTAGTTTGCAGATCTGCTGCACTATTAGCAGCGTAATATTCACCTCTGCCCGCCTCAGCTACATCAGCAAGTTGATTTTCCGATTCCTCATCGACATCGAACCCAATAACATTAATAATGCCCGTCTTATACGATGCTGCTTGTTCGGCTGCTTTAACCGGATCACCGCCGCAAGTCTCTTTACCATCGCTGACAATATAGATTGCGGTTGCACCATCCATTGAACTGCTTTTATCAGCTGCTTCTTCAATTGCTCCTGCCAGCGGCGTCCAGCCTCTGGCCTCGATTTGATCTGTTGCTTCACTAAATTTCTGGTTGTCATAAGCACTTGAGGCATATACCTCTTCAATACCCGAACAAGACTCATCCATATCTGCATCTGATTCAGATCCTTCATGCCCATAGACAATCAGGGAAAAATTACTTGAATTGCCCAGTGTTTTAGCGAAACTCTTCACAGCATCTTTGGCAACTTTCATCTTTTGCTCCCCGTCTACTTCCAGAAGCATACTGGAGCTGGCATCCAGCAAAATAATGGCGTTTTCAGCTTCAGATGATGCACCAGCATCTCCTGAAGCTTTCGGCTGCGGCAGATACGGATCATCGAAAGAAGGCTCCAGATCTTCTGCCTCCTGAATCGTTTCCCCATAATACGGACTCCCCAGAACAGCTATTAAAGCCTTATGCAGTGTTTCAGGGTCATCATCCGCCTCGATTGTTTCCTTTAAGGATGGAACTGCTGCATCAACAAAGTCAGTAACAGATACATTTTCCTCATTTTTTGCTGTATCAGCTTCTATTGGAATTTCAGAAGTCTCTTTTCCGCCCTGTTGTTCTTTAAGCTTTGACAGCGACCCTTCCGTGCTGACTTCCTGTATCGCGTTTACATCCAATTTACCGACTGCTTCTTCAGTCGCCTCTTTAGCAGCAGATTCTTCAACTGGAGCACTATTCGAACTGCATGCTGCCAATAGCATAAGCGAAACCAAAAGCAAAAAAACGGAAGTGCTTTTCATCCGAACTTCACTCCTCTCCTCTATTGCTATCAGTACGATTCATCACCAGCTAAGTTTCAAGTTTAGTGAAACAGAACCCCACTACTCCGTCACTTGTTCCACGATGGAATGCCCTGTCGAATCATCATCGTACATCCATTGCCACTGTTCATGCAGACGTATCCTGCCATCTGCCAAGATTTCTGGTATGGAGACACAATGCCCGCTCCTAAGCTCATATTGATTATTAATATGATGGTAACGGAAACGAAGCTTACCATCTGGTTCCACCAGGCCGATCAGCCTTCCCTCCAGTATTGATCCGCCCGCATAATCCGCAGTAAGAATCTGACCTTCTTGCCGATAATGAAAGGTAGTTTCACTGGATGTTTCTCCGTTATCTGTGTTCGTGACAGCGCGGAAAGTCAGGTTATGATAATTCATCCTGTCCCTCCACTTTAAGCCGTTTCCTTGCCTGTTCAGCGCGCAACCTTGCTTCTTCCACTGTTTCAGCAACGGATAATGCTACTGCAACTCTGCGGCCTACTGTCGTCACTGGTTTACGGAAGACACGGATCTGCGTCTGGGGCTCCTGCAGCGCTTCTCTTAAACCCGAAATACGATAAGATTCCAATGCTGTATCTGCTTTTAACGGACTAGTTGCACCAGGCTGCACAAGCTTGATCTCTGTAATCGGCAAGCCTAATATTGACCGTACGTGCAAGGCAAACTGAGACAGTTGCTGTGTCACCATTGTCACCATGCCTGTGTCATGCGGACGTGGTGAAACTTCACTGAAGTAGACTTGATCTCCAGCAAGGAAAAGTTCTACTCCAAACAAGCCGTATCCGCCTAATCCTGTTGTGATACGCTCGGCTATCTCCTGTGCTTCTTCCAGCTGATAATCTGTCAGCTGATGCGGCTGCCAGGAAGCGATATAGTCACCATTTTCCTGTTCGTGCCCAATTGGCTCGCAGAAGAAAGTGCCGTTTACCGCCCGGACTGTCAGCAGGGTGATTTCCGCGTCAAAACGAATGAATTCCTCTACAATGACACGTGGTTTCTGTACCCTTCCGCCTTCCATGGCAATTTGCCAGCTTCGTTCGATGTCCTCTGTATTTCGGCAGACACATTGTCCTTTGCCAGAAGAACTCATCAACGGCTTGATAACACATGGAAACCCGATCTCTTCTACCGCTTCCTGAAATGCTTCATATGTATCCGCAAAACGATAGCCTGCTGTCGGAAGATCCAATGTTTCTGCAGCAAATCTGCGGATGCCTTCACGATCCATCGTCAGCTGTGCAGCTTTTGCAGTAGGTACGACATGATAACCTTCCTTCTCCAGCTCAATCAATTCGTCTGTAGCGATTGCTTCGATCTCTGGAACTATAAAATCTGGTTTCTCCCAATCTACGATCTGTCTGAGCTTTTCTGGATCAAGCATATCGATGACATAGCTGCGGTCGGCAACTGCCATTGCCGGAGCCCCATCGTATCTATCGACTGCTATCGTCTCTACACCGAGTCGCTGTGCTTCGATGACAACCTCTTTTCCAAGTTCTCCAGATCCGAGCAGCAGCAGTTTTTTCGTTTGATACATACTATCGCCTCCTGAGTTGCAATTAGTAAAAAGTTTTGCGCCATGATTCGACTTTATCTGATAAACTTATGTTACCATGCCTGTCCAATTCAGGTAATCCTTACTTTTGCCGCAGGAGGAAAAACGTTGCTTCCGTTCATTGATATACCGGGTGTCCATTTTCTTTATACAATTACCAGCGTATTGCTCATAAGCGTACTCACCAGGCTTGTATTATATGTGAGCCAGCAAATGATGCGGACTGCAGTCAGTACCTGGAAAGTAATTCTATTATCATTAGGAACTGGCTTGAGTGCTGTACTGGCTACATATTCTTTTACCCTATCAATTGATGCGGATCCTGCACCGCAAGCAACATGGCTTTTTTTCGCAATCAATTTTTGTGTAAGTTCCATTAGCGGTGCTCTTATTCTGCTTGTCGTTCGCAGTCCTATTGGAAATACCAAACATGATTTGCTTATCAGCCTTTTATTGGCCGCTTTGATATATCTTTTGCACATGATGACACCGTTTTTCTTATATCCGGATTTGCGTGATGTCCACCTTGTAGAAGTACTTACTGCCATAGTTATGACACAATCGACGATATTCAGCTTATTCCGTTTCGTCAATATGTACACAAATGGAGAACAAATGAAGTGGAGCAAGCTGCTGCTGTCACTCGGAAGCCTGATGTCAGGAATTGCCATTGTCGGTTTAGGTTATTGCATCTTTGCAGCTTTCACTTCTTATCATTCAGCAGCGTCCCATAGCTTTCACTTTTTAATTCCAACAGTTATCGTTTTGACTTCCAATACAGTCTTGACTGTCATTCCGCTGCTTTATAGAAACAGAGCACTGCTGATGACACATCAGCTCTATCAATCACTGTTCAATGACAATCCTAATGCTGTATTGGCAGTCAAGAGTGATGGTTCGATTCAGCATGCCAATAAAGAAAGCAAGTTTTTGACTGGTTATGATGAGGAAACTATCACAAAGATGGATGCAGCGGCTCTGTTCCTCGATAAGGAAATATTCCGTGATTACCTAAGTATTATTGAAAATGGCAGGTCACATCAATGGGACACTAAAATAATCAACCGTTCCGGCGTTCAAAAAGATGTACACATAACTGGCATACCCACTATTGTGAAGCATCATATCGTTGGTTACTTTCTCGTCATCAAAGACATCTCACATATGATTGAAACAGCCAAACAAGTTGAATTCCTTGCCTATCATGACGATCTGACCAAACTGCCCAATCGCCGCCTTATGCAGCAGCAAATGCAGGACTATGCAGACAAGGGCATTACTTTCAGTATTCTGTTGATTGATTACGATTTGTTCAAACGCATCAATGATATTTTCGGACATTCCTTTGGGGATAAGGTATTAATTGAAACAGCAAGTCGACTGGAAAAAATCCTGGATGGCAAAGGCACCGTCAATCGGGTCGGCGGAGATGAGTTCCTGCTTATCGTTCCTGGAAAGCCCTCCAATCAACTGGCTCAAGTCATTGTCGAGCAGTTCCGGCAGCCGATGCGGCTTCAGGATTATGAACTCGTATTGCAGGCAAGTATCGGTATTGCTTCCTTCCCGGAACATGCGGAAGACATGGATAATCTCTATAAGTACGCTGATATAGCAATGTATCAAACGAAAGAAAACGGCGGAAATAATTACACTGTGTTTCAGCCGGAAATGGCAGAAAAACAGGTGCTTCGTTTCGAGATTGAGCATGAGCTGCAGGAAGCAATCGAAACACAGGCTTTTGATTTATACTTCCAGCCAAAATTCCACAGCTTCACACGTACCATAACCGGAGCGGAGGTGCTGCTCCGCTGGCATCACCCCGAGCGCGGCTTCATTCCTCCAAATGTGTTCATTCCGATTGCTGAGGAGAGCGGATTGATTGTCGCAATTGAACGCAGTGTTATTGAACGTGTAATGGCTTGCTTATCGAAGTGGCGGAAAGAAACATACGAATGCACTATCCCTTGCATTTCCATCAACGTATCTGTGATTACATTCCTGCAGGATGATTTCTCCAGTTTCTTCCGGGAGCGACTGAAGCATTATAATCTGACCGGGAACATGCTGGAGCTCGAAATCACAGAACGTGTTGTCATGCAGAACGAAACCAAAATAAATTCCACCCTCCAGAAACTGCGCGAAACAGGCGTTAAGATTAGTATCGATGATTTCGGTACAGGATATAGTTCCTTGAACTACCTGGACAAACTCCAGGTCGATATTTTAAAAATTGATCAAACGTTCATTCAACATATCGAGTATAATCAATCCATTGTTGCCACCATCCTGTCGCTGGCTGAAAACCTCAAGCTTCACACAATAGCCGAAGGGGTTGAAACGGAAGCACAGCTGCAAGCACTTCGCGGACTTGGCTGCACAGAGGTACAAGGTTATCTGTTTTCCAAGCCACTTCCCCAATCTGATTTTGAGTCAGGTTATATTTTGCAAATACCCGCGGATGCCTAGCATTCCGGGTATTTTTTGTATAGATCTTTTCCTGCTGCCGCATACTAACAGCATTACTTTGGGAGGATGTGGGAATATTGCGGAACTATGCTGACAAAAAAGCCATCTTGCTGTGCGCGGCAGCGATACTGGTCTTCGTCTCTCCCCTATTCCTGCTGGGAGATCACGCCCATATCCGGGTACATGATAATCTCGACTCCAATCTGGCTTGGTATAAAGTACTTGCTGAAAGCGGGCAAATGTTCGGCGGCGTCCATGCGGTAATTCCACAGATTATCGGGGGGCTGCCCCGGGATGCTGTCGGCACAGAATGGACACTCATCGTTTGGCTGCACGCTTGGTTTCCGACAATGACCGCTTACGCAATCAGTCAGCTGCTTACCCGACTGATTGCGTTTCTTGGTATGTATTTGCTGCTCCGTACCCATGTCATACGGAATGTCAAAGCGCATTGGATTACAGCTCTCGTTTCACTAGCATTCGCTCTCACACCGTTCTGGCCCTCCGGCATGCTTAGCACTATGGGGCACCCGTTAGCACTTTGGGCTTTCCTGTCTATCAGATCCAAAAAAGCAAATTGGATGCATTGGACCGCTATTACCTTATTACCGCTATATGCTAGTTTCGTTCTAGGATTTTTCTTCTTCCTCGCGCTTATGGGGATTGTATGGCTGGTCGACCTGCTTCGGTATCGCAGGCTGAATCTGCTATTCTTGGCAAGCATCATCTGGATGACAGCTATTTTCCTGGCAACGGATTACCGGCTCGTCTATACAATGATTGCCGGTTCCGAAGCGATGCATCGTGTTGATTTCGTGTCTTCGAGACAGGATTTTGCTCAAACACTCCGTTTGTTCTGGAAAAACTTTACGCTGGGACATAATCACGTTATGACACTACACACCTTTGTGATCCTGCCTGTACTGACGATTGCTTTGCTGCTGGTCCTCTTCAGTCGAGGTCGGACAAGGCCGATGTACATTTATCTCGGCCTCACCGGTTTGAATCTGCTGTTATCTTTTTGGTACGCCCTTTGGTTCAATAAGATTTGGAGAATACCAAAAGAACATGTCGATATACTTTCTGCATTTAATTTTGCCCGTTTCCATTTCCTTCGTCCGCTCGTAATTTATGTTAGTTTCGGGTTGGCATGCTACCTGCTATGGCGGCTTGGAAAGCGCAGCATACGCGTTTTTGTGTACGTGTGCCTCTGTCTCCAGCTTGTCGTATTGGCACTATCCAACGAAGAGATCGTTTATGGCCTATATAAGCAAACACCTTCTGTCGAGGCCTTCTATGCTGTCGATCAATTCCGGGAAATCCGCGACTATATCGGCAAGTCTCAAGACACATATAAGGTGGCAAGCATCGGTTTGCATCCTGCTATTGCCCAATACAACGGTTTCTACACTGTCGATACATACAACAATATTATCCCTTTGACCTACAAGCATCAGTTCCGTGAAGTCATTGCAGGAGAGCTGGAAAAAAGTAAGAACCTGACACGTTACTTCGATGAATGGGGCAGCCGGCTGTATATTTTTTCGGCAGAGCTAGGAAAGCATTATGACTTTCGGAAAGATTCCGACCGCAGCATCCAGAATCTTGATTTGAATGCAGAGGCTTTACGAGATCTTGGCGGTGCCTTCATTTTGTCTTCCGTTTGGATCGAGAATGCGGCCGAGAATGATTTACACTATGAACGAAGTTTCGATCATGCCGACTCTGCTTGGAAAGTCCATCTATACCGGGTACAACCATAAAGGAGGGAATCCATTGAATACATCTTTGCCTGTCCTTACATTAGTGATTCCTTGTTATAACGAAGAAGAAATCTTGACAGATACTTGCTCTAAGCTCACATCGACACTGGCTGCCTTGATGCAGGAGCAGCTTATATCACCAGCAAGCAGTATTTTATTCGTGGATGATGGCAGCAAGGACCATACATGGCAGCTGATCAAAATAGAGCATCTAGCCAATCGGTTCGTCACGGGAATAAAGCTCGCAGCTAATGCAGGACATCAGCGAGCGCTTCTCGCTGGGATGCTCCATGCAAAGGATTATTCCGATTGTGTCATTACGCTGGACGCTGATCTCCAGGACGACATCTCTGTCATCCGTACATTCGTACTGCGTTATCTCGAAGGCTACGAGATTGTGTATGGCGTGCGCAATGACCGCACATCAGATACCGGTTTCAAGCGTAATACTGCTGCACTCTTCTATCGGACAATGGAGATGCTGGGTATCAGACTCATTTCCAACCATGCCGACTATAGGCTTTTGAACAACCGGGCTCTTTCGGAGTTGATGCGTTATGGTGAATCAAAATTATTCCTCCGTGGTATCATCCCGCAAATCGGTTTCAAGTCCGATATTGTGACTTATGAGCGAAAACCGCGGCTGGCCGGGGAAACGAAGTACCCACTAAAGAAGATGCTTAGTTTCGCTTTTGAAGGTATCACCTCATTCAGCGTTGCTCCTATCCGTCTTATAGCATTGGTTGGCTTTTGTCTGTTTCTTATCAGCTTGCTCGCAGCTTGCTATGCAGCTGTCCAGAAAGTATTTGGTGACCCCGATGCCGGCTGGACTTCCTTGATCATTTCTATCTGGCTTCTCGGAGGTTTGCAGCTCATGGCAATCGGTATTATCGGTGAATATATTGGTACGATTTTTGCAGAAGTAAAAAAGCGGCCTTTATATACAATTGATAGTATTTTGAAGCAAATGCATCCGCAAGACAGTACGCATTTTACAAAAACTTAACAAATATTTTGCATTGCTGCAGTTTTTCTGTTAGAATGTCTTACAAACAGGATACCCCCAAAATATTTCTGTTTTGTTTGCTGCTGTGTGCTCAGTAGCAATAAAAAAGCCACTCATTTGAGTGGCTTTTTTGCTTTTATCAATCCCCGCTTAGTCTTGTCTTACGGGAAGTCTCCGTTTGCTTTTCAACATAATTATGATACTTCCGATGCCAAGTTTTGATAGATACGATATAAAGAACAACGTTTGCCGCAATGAGTATGGCGATAACCGGCCAGAACCAATTCGAAACCGCAGCTTCCTCGTATGCCAGTCCAATTGGAGAGAAAATGACATAGAAAATGACAATCGAGAAAATCAACGTAATGGAAACAGGAATGGCGTGTTTCCAAGGAACAAGATGATCTTCCCCATTCTCCGCATAAAAGACCGGTTTGATCACTTTCAATGGTTTTATTTTTGCCATGATGAGCATGAATACTACCTCGATAGCTAACAAGATTCCGTAGATATGAATGTAGTTGATACCAGGATCCCAATCGAATATTTGCCGGAAGCCCCATACCATCATGTAGTAAGCAACAACGTGGAATATGATGACCACTTTTGCGGCTGAAGCTGGTACGCGTTTAAAGATCATCCCCATCAATACGATAACAAGGATAGGGATATTAAAGAATCCAGTGAACTGTCTGATTAGGTTCCATAAGCCATCCGGTGCGTACATAAGAAATGGTGCTACAAAGAAGGAAACGAGCGCAATGATAATACCAAGGATCTTGCTGACCTTGATCAATTTTTCATCAGAAGCATCTGGTTCGAATACTGGCTGGTAGATATCAAGCACCAACAAGGTAGCGACACTATTCAAGATAGAGTTGAAGCTGCTCAGCACGGCACCGAATAATACGGCAAGGAAAAATCCGAGCATCCACACTGGCAATACATCACTGACAAGCGTCGGGTAGCTCAAGTCTCCATTTTGAATGGAGTCACCATACAAATGATACGCGATGACACCAGGAATAAGCATGAAAATCGGGACTAGCAGCTTTAGGTATCCAGTATACAGAACGCCTTTTTGTCCTTCTGCCAGGTTCTTTGCCCCTAAAGCACGCTGGATGACATACTGGTTTAATGCCCAATAAAATAGGTTAGCAAAAAGGATTCCCGTAAAAATGGAGAAGAACGGAACATTATCCGTACTGCTGCCTATAGCATTTAGCTTTTCAGGGCTGTTTTGGACGATGTGCTTCATCCCATCTACCATATTTCCGTTACCTAGCAGAATGAAGCCAAGTATCGGGACGAGAAATCCGATGATGACCAAACCGATACCGTTCAGCGTATCGGAAACTGCCACAGCCCTTAAGCCTCCGAAAATGGCATAAACTGCACCAACGATACCGACGAACCAGACTGTCAGCCATAATGCCTGTGTATATGTAATATCGAGAAGTTCCGGTAAATCGAATAATTGGAGGACGGATACACCGCCGGAATAAAGCATGGAAGGAATTGTTACACACATGTAACCGAGCAGGAACAAAATGACGGTCAATCGCCGCACAGTTTCATCGTACCGTTTGCTTAAAAATTCCGGTATGGTGGAAATACCAATTCCAAGAAACTTAGGCAGCAGGAAGATTGCCATGATGATAGCAGCAAGTCCAGCTGTCACTTCCCAAGCCATACCTGACATATTATTTGTGAAACTCTGTCCGTTTAATCCAATCAGCTGCTCAGCCGATAGATTTGTCAGCAGCAGGGAACCAGCTATGAACACCCCGGTCAATCCACGCCCAGCCAGGAAGTATTCATCCGCCGTGCTGACATGTCCTTTCGTCATATAGTAGGATACCACTGCGACCAGCGCCATGAAAAAGGCACAAGAAAGCAAGATAAAAATAATTTCTCCGATACTGAACATGTGATCACCCTTTATGTAAGATAGCGTTCGTTTTGTCAGGCCTCTTTTAAGTAACCGTTATCATGCCTTGGGAAACCTATTTCAAAGAAATATTATTCTTTTTCTGTCCTCACATAGACCAGCTCATATTGATTTTCCTCTTGGAGTGCAACCCATGCTAGTTCAAGCTGAAAAGACTCACCAAGCTTTTGCTTTGCGTGCTCGTCAAACACCAGCTTGTTTTCAGCGGTAATTGCAGCCGGTAAGCTGTCTATTATGCATTCCCTGATCAGCCCGGTATATATTCCAACATGTATGCTGGCCTCTACTCCTTCTACACGAATACCTGATTTGGTATAAGTAAAAAGGAACACATATGCCGGTTCAAGCTCGTCCTCGATTGCAGCATCCGGGGCTAGCTGTTCTCCCGTATGCTTCCATTCCTCAAGTGACTGATCGGTTACAGCAGCAAGAAATTGAACTGCTTGCTGCCTGAGCTCTTCTTCTGTATATCTTCTATCCTTATTCCACGGCGTAGCTCCAGAATAGAAAAGTACATCCTCATTCTTTCGGACAGCCACTTGATCCGGAATTTCATCGATAGGATGATTATCAACAAGTTCTTTTTCCGCCCAAAGCTGTATACCATCTTCGTCATAGTAATTAACAAAGTCATCGGTTATCCCCATTAAGCTTTCCCAATCCATATGATCGGCTGTTTCCTCGATATCTGCGAGCACAGTCGGGAGCTCGGTAAATAATACAGTACCGTCTGCATGAACACCAATAACTTGATCTGAGAGCTTATACACTGGATTTTCACCTTCAACAGCAATCACAACAGGTGTTTCAGCGAGTAGTTTTTGTTTTGCCTCCGTTGCATCTAACAACTTATTACTATCCTTGAGCGTATATGTATTCCGATATAGTTGCACTGCCGTAACAAAGCCCGAATCATGGACTTCAACTGTCAACCCTGCACTTGGTATCGGCAGATGGTGAATGGAATCTGTTTCAGCTAGACGGATTACCGTACTCTGTGAAGAAAAGTTTTTCTGTATCACTTCTGCTGCTTCCGGATAAAAAACTGCAGCAAACTGCTGTGCGATTACACGAGCATCGGTTTCTCCTTTATCCGGCAGCATCATCTCCAAGTCGAACCCAATAAGATCCCCTTTTTCATCTATATCCACAATGCCACATGGCTCTCCTTCTGCTGTGAGAAGACGCAGCACACTGCCTTGTGCTGTAACCTGCACTTCTTCAGGAAGAAATTGCTTAAGACTCTGTATTAATTGTTTCATCCGTGTACTCCTTTTATCATTTATTCCTATTATTATGG
This sequence comes from Virgibacillus sp. 7505, assembly GCF_002272135.1. Taxonomy (GTDB): domain Bacteria; phylum Bacillota; class Bacilli; order Bacillales; family Amphibacillaceae; genus Terribacillus. The sequence continues at coordinate 57,675 of NZ_NPBF01000005.1, forward strand.
CATACAAATAAAAAGACACACAACAGCAGCTGCTGTTGTGTGTCAATCATTGTCCATGGACGGCCAATTTCACTTTTGACCCAACTGGATCTATAAGTGTGTAACTATTCATTTCCTGTTTTATCGGCAATCCAACTGACGCCGCTCTTTTAATCGCTCCCTGCAGTTTCTCTTCATCCGGGAAGACAATGGTAAACCATTCCATGCCTGCTTCGTTTGGATTAACAGAAGGTGCATTTGCACCATGCCACGTATTAAGGCCAATATGATGATGATAGCTCCCTGTTGAGACGAATAATGCACCAGGATAGGTAGAGACAACTGTCTGGAAGCCAAGTACATTATTATAAAATGCAGCTGCTTCACCTAGATGACGCATATATAAATGGATATGCCCCATAACAGTTCCATCCGGAAGACCACTCCACTCATCTTCAGAGGCTTCCTTCAGCAAGTTATCCCCATCCAGCGGGTCCGTTGTCATTTGGATCTCTCCATCGATCCAATTCCAGCCTGTGTCTGGTTTATCCGCATAAATCTCAATTCCATTGCCATCAGGGTCGTTTAGATAAATAGCCTCACTTACTCCATGATCAGATGCCCCAAATGGAACTCGATTCAGCACAAAAAATTTCACTATATCAGCTAAATCAGCTCTGGTAGGCAGAAGCAGGGCAAAATGATACAAACCAGCATGTCGCTCCGGCATTCTTTGAAGATTTTGACCTTCCTCCAGATAAAGCAGGATGCTGCTTCCAGTTCCCAGCGCTGCCTTCCCTGGTCCTTCTTCGATAATTTTCAAGCCAATTATTTTTGTATAATAAGCAACAGATTGCGTCAAATCTGCTACGCGTAATTTCACTTGCCCGATATATGTTTGCGGCGGTTGTTGGTAGTGCATACAATATCCCCCTTATCACTTACTTTATGTAAGTAAGTATATTTTAGATATCTATTTACGTCAAGTAACAAAAAAAGAACACCACATTATGTGGTGTTCCTCTTATTTATGGCATTAATAGACCAACAATCGTTGCAGAAAGGAAGCTGACAAGTGTAGCACCGTAAAGCAGCTTCAATCCGAATTTCGCTACAACGTTTCCTTGTTTTTCATTCAAGCCTTTCACCGCACCGGCAATTATACCGATAGAGGAGAAGTTCGCAAAGGAAACAAGGAATACAGAAACGATGGCAATAACGCGATCACTCAAGACAAAGTCTCCGCCAGAAAGAATCTGCATCGCTACGAATTCATTGGATACCATCTTCGTAGCCATGATGCTTCCTGCATCAACAGCTTCTGACCAAGGCACACCCATAAGGAATGCGAATGGAGAGAATACATAACCAAGCAAGTCCTGGAAGCTGATACCGAAAATTCCCGAGAAGATGCTGTTGATCATAGCAATCAACGCAACAAAACCGATTAGCATCGCAGCAACAACTATAGCTACTTTGAAACCATCCATGATATATTCGCCGAGCATTTCGAAGAAGGATTGCTTCTCGCCTTTTTCTTCCTCAATCATATCTTCCTTAGGATCTACCTCATAAGGATTGATGATAGAGGCGATGATGAATCCGCCAAACAGATTCAATACAAGTGCTGTTACGACATATCGTGGGTCCAGCATTGTCATATATGAACCAACGATTGACATGGAAACAGTTGACATCGCAGATGCACAAAGCGTATACAGACGATGACGCGGCAGCAAAGCAAGCTGTTTTTTCAATGAAATGAATACTTCTGACTGACCTAGAATCGCTGATGCAACTGCGTTATAGGATTCCAGTTTTCCCAGACCATTTACTTTGCTAAGTGCAAGACCGATATATTTAATGATGAAGGGAAGGATCTTCCAGTACTGAAGGATACCGATCAATGCCGAGATGAAGACGATCGGCAGCAGCACATTCATAAAGAATGTCGATTCTTCCACATTCACTAATCCGCCGAAGACGAAGTTAATTCCTTCAGCAGCGTAGCCAAGTAAAAGATTAAAACCATCAGAGATACCTTTTACTAAGATGTTACCTACTTCTGTATTCAATAGAATGAATCCAAGTACAAGCTGCAGGATGATCATGATGATGATCGGGCGAATCTTAATCATTTTTTTATTCGAACTAGCAATCCAAGCTAATCCCAGAAACACGAATAAACCGATGATGCCGATAATATAACTCATGTTGTTCCCCTTTCGCGTATATAGCCAAATCTGCGACGATGTTAATCATCAAAGTAAAACATATTTTTCACAACGTGTCCTATTATGCCATATTAATTACATATTACGTAGAACTAAATTAAAAGTAATTCTATTAACAATATTCAAACTACTAACCTAAGTGCACAGCCTCGTCTTATCAAAGACAAGGCTGCCAATTAGTGGGGTGAATCTACACTCAAAACGACCATTTCATCGTAGGTGACAGCTTCTCTTAGTTTAGCTGCTGTCGCCATAGATATACGTTCTTCCTGTACATATTCATGAATTGCATCCCTCTCCATCCGGATTGCGCGCATCCGGAACTTATGAAGCTGCTCTTGAAATGCTTCATCGCTTTCAAAGGAGCGATAGCGTCCGACTAGTTTCTTATTGTATAGCTGTGTCACAATCAAAGCTTCATGTCGGTTGGCAGTAGTCGTCTGCTCCCGTACCGCATCAATAGCTGCTTGGGCGCCAGCGGCTCGCAATTGTTTTATCTCATTGCCTACATCTGGCTTCATGCTAAGAATCTGTTCGGCATGCATCTCCCAATTTTCTTTCCAGCGCTTGCGGAATTTACGGCGTATCCTGGCAATCTGGAATGCCCGTTTAAACCTGCTGAAAGTGGTATTGACGAGGTATTGCTCCGGCTGTGTGATAATGACCTGGTATAACTGATAAGCATCCTCTGAAACAACCTCTTTTGATGCCATGTCTTTGATGCGCCTCTGCTCTGCTTCCCTTCCGACCTTAATCAAAGATTCAATCGTCTGCTTGTTCGGATCTTGCAATATTCCTTTTTCGAGATCGACAAGCTGCTCCTCCAAGTCACGTACGACCAAGTTAACTGCCAGCTGCGTTTCCCTGACTGCATCTGCTTGGAGCTGATTAATCGTCTGCTTAAGGATAAGTCGATATACCTCTTTGAAGGACAGCAGGCCATCATCACTTTTAAACGGCTTTGGAATCAAGGTCGGTAACGCTGCAGCTGCAAAAATCAGACTAAGCAGAATCACTCCTGTTGCGACGAACAATACCGTATTTCGCATTGGGAACAGTGAGCCATTGTCCAAATAAAAAGGAATGGACAAAGCAGTTGCCAGTGTGATTGTTCCATGGATTCCACTGGTAGCCATAATAAGCGCATAATAACCACGTCCGACAGTTTCCGTATCCTCTGTATTCAGTTTGTATTGATAGTTCCTGGATATAAAACGTTCCATCCGGCTTTTTGGCGGTATCGTAAAAGGCTTGTACAAGCTGTACACCCAAAGGAAGCGGATAACGAACAAAGCGATAAAGACGATGATAATAACCCCGAACAAGCGCGCCATCCCGATTTCGTCCGTATCTTGAATTCCCTGATACACTTCTGGCAATAAGAAACCTAACAATACGAATACAAGACCATTCAAAACATATTCGACAATAGTCCACGTATTATTGGACAGGATTTGGAGCTTAGTTGTTGTCTGCTGCAAGCGATCACGTTCAATTCCGTGAATGATACTAGCGGCTACCACAGCCAAAATCCCTGAAACATGCACCTCTTCCGCCAGTACATATAGGAAGAACGGCGTCATGACCTGCAGGACGATAAGCATGGAATCATCCTGGAAGCCATATTTCATCAGCTGCAGCCGGATGGTGACAATCACATACCCAGCCACTGCCCCGATGACCAAGCCGCCTAATGAAACGAACAAAAATTCCACTGATGCTCCCCCGAACGAAAAGACACCTGTCAGCGCAGCAGCAAGCGCAACTTTGAAAGACACGATACCGGCTGCATCGTTCAGCAAGGACTCTCCTTCTAGTATTGGCATCACATTCGATGGCAGCTTCAATCCACGCGTAATTGATTTTACCGCCACATTATCTGTCGGCGATATCGTTGCGGCTAAGGCGAAGGCAACGGCCAGCGGCATAGACGGAATAAGCCAGTGAATCAAAAAGCCGCCTAGTCCGACAGTAAGAAATACAAGTCCAAAAGCAAGGAGTATAATTGGCGTCCGCAGCTGCCATAACTCTTTTCGAGATGCTTTTTGACCCTCACTGAATAGGAGTGGAGCAATTACACAGATCATGAATAATTCGGGCTCGAATTCCAGTGATATATGAAGAGGAAGAACAGATGCAGCTAAACCTAAGATAATCTGGATCAGTGCAAGCGGCAGAGGAAGTATTTTGCTGACTGCTGTCGAAAGGAGAACCGCTAATAATAATACGAACAATGCTGTAAAGAAACTCATGCTGTTTTTCAACCCTACCTTCAAATAATATAGCTAGTTTACGTTAATTCATCTTTTTCACTCAAAAAGACCGCTGCCAGAAGGAGCGGTCTTTATATTTAGAAGAATGTCATTCGATAGGAACTATTGAACTCTGCTGCTGGCGCCAGTTTCTGTATCCCGGCCTTTTGTGATAGAACTCCTGCCGAATCCGTTGTATCAGCTATTCCGAACCATGGCTCAATACATACAAAAGGAGCTATCGTACCTGATGCTGCATCATACTTGGACCATATTCCGACATATGGAAAATCCGGCATAGATACTGCCACACCATTTCCATTGTCGGATTGGAGACGAACTTCTTCGATGTGATCGTAAACAATGGCATCATTCTCGAAAAGTGCTGCCTGAATCGGCATAGCTGGCAATACAGCAGGCTGCTCTTTTTCACGGATTAATCCATCAGCCAGCTCATATGCCGTGACTTGTTTGTCTTGTACTGATTTCAAGTGAAGCTTATAATCGGCAGCATATTCACCCGAAGTGAGCGGGACACGAAAAGCAGGATGCGCACCTATAGAAAAGTACATCACTTTTTCCTTTTCAAAACTGTTCACTTTCCAGTCCACATGCAGCTGATCAGTCTCCAAGCGGTAACGAATCTCCACTCGGAATTCATAGGGATACACATCTAGGTATTCCCCATTGGAATCTTTTGTGAATGTAACAGAAGCAGATTGTGCGTCTGATACTTGAAAAACGGCATCCCGCAGGAAACCATGCTGGGTAAGTTCGTATGTCTTACCTTCTGCTGTGTACTGTCCATCCTTCAATCGACCGACAATCGGGAACAAAACAGGAGAAACGCGCCCCCAATAGGCGGCATCCCCGCTCCACATATAAGAAAGCTGCGTTTCTTTATGCAGTACGCTTCTCACTTCTGCTCCAAGATCAGCAATCTCGACTACCAGTGTTTCATTTTCGAGACGTATCATGCTTGTCCCACCTCTAAGATCTTCTTGCGAATCGCTTCTGCAACGCCATGTGCGTTATTGGAAGTCGTAATAAAATCAGCAGCGTCCTTTATAGCTGGAATAGCGTTATCCATAGCCACGCCGCAGCCGGCATACTGGATCATGGATAAATCATTTCCATTATCCCCAATTGCCATTACCTCTTCCCGTTTGATTCCAAGCTGCTCGGCCAAATTTTTCACTGCGCTGCCTTTGCTGGCTTCCGGATGGAGTATTTCATAGAAATACGGCGCGCTCTGTACCATCGTAAATCTTGCTTTCCATTCGTCCGGTACATTGGCAATCGTCTCGCTTAACCGCTCCGGCTCATCAATGAACATCACCTTTGGAACGAGCACATCGCGCGAAATTTCATCGACAGTCCGGTAATGCAACGGCATCTTCGTCATGAATGATTCCAAGACAGTGTAGTTACTGATATTCCGATTCGATGTATACAAGTTTTTCGAATCAAAGTAATGCATTGGCGTATTGAGTTTCAAACTAAGCTGATGCAAGTCTATAAAGTCATCGTAAGATAAAGATAATTGCGATACCACTTCATTTGTGTGGGCATTCTGAACGAGTGCACCGTTGAAGGCAATGACAAAATCTCCGTCTTCATTCAGGATCAATTCTTCCAGGTACCGATACACACCATGAATTGGTCTGCCTGTACACAGAACAATTTTAACTCCAAGCTTTTTAGCTTCCTGAAGTGTCTCATGTACTTCCATTGTCACTTCATGCTGATCATTCAATAACGTTCCATCCATATCTATTGCTACAAGCTTATACATACTTCTTCCCCCTTTTTCGTTGTTTGCTATGTATTCTCTTTATCAGTATATCGAAACTTAACTCGCTTCGGTGCTATAAACCTTTATAGTAGGCTGCGATTTTCCTAATAACTTTACAGCCATTCCTCAGGAATACCCGCTGCATGGCCAGGTTTCCTGCATGGGTACTGCCTTCATATACAACAGCCCCCATCTCTTTCAGCATCCTAAGACTGGCCGCGTGGACAACTTGTCCTAAACCTATGCCGCGAGCTGCCGGTAAGGTGCCGACATAATAAATGCGACCTTCTCCATCACTTCCTGGTTCCAGATGAGGAATTGTCATGGCAACTGGTATATTCTCCTGATAAATGATCCGGCAGCTATCTTTCCATTCCTCCCCTAGAAGGGCTTTTACGTCATCCAGCTGATTTTCTATCGAACGTGAAGAGGCACGATTAGCTGACTGCTCCATACTGGACTTCCATATCTCCAGAAATCTTTTTTCATCTGATTCACCCATTCCGATAGCTTCCCAACGATAACTAGGAGAAAGCGGCTGTTCGTCTTCGAGTTGTTTACGATACAGGTATTTCTTTGCAAACAGATCATATCCATAATCGGACAAAAGCGAATGAAAGGTGTCATAATGTCTATATTCTGTACATACAGTTACTCTAGCATGAACAGAGGAGCTTTTACCCATGACACTCTCCGCATGCTGGAGCAGCTTCTGCAAACTCTCTGCAGAAGCCGGCCCTATTTGCTCGATATCGACTTGATTCGAGAAACGCGCGAACTGAAAATGAGCTGCAGTGTCTACCATTTCAATTCATCCAGCAGCTTTTGAAGTCCGATAGCTTCATCTTCAGAAATATTCCAATGCGCTATTTCTTCCTTGATAGATGCCAACGAGCCGTATTCCCTGACAAAACCATTCAGACGTGCTGTGATTGTGGAGGCATGGAATGCTGCTTCATTCGGAAAGTTCACCATCAGCTGCTCCGTCGCCTTTTTAAAACGTTTCAAGTAGTACTTCTGGTGATGCGGTTCTGCTTCGGTAAAATCGTGCAAAGGAGCTATTTCTGTATATATAGGTTCTTCTTGGTCACCTTCCAGCTGCCGTTTTACAGCTTCCATTAATGTTTTCTGTTCGGCATTCCGATACAGCAGCAGACTGATATACTGCCTTTCTTTATACGCTGGTCGGTTTGGATTATGATCATTCCAGAATTTGCGCAGCAGCTGTTCTAGTGAAATTGCATCTGGATCAAAGGAAACTTCAAGTGTTTCGGTGTGATCACCCATCTGCCTATATATCGGGTTCATTTTCGTTCCTCCGGCGAATCCGACTCTCGTACGGAGGACACCTGGCAGCTGACCGAAATTCGCTTCCGGACTCCAAAAGCATCCCATACCGAAAACAAGCGTATCGATTCGTTTATTCTCTAGCATGTGCTGCTCAATAGCTTGTATGTTTATGTCCATATACCTATCTTTCCCTTCCATAATAGAGAATTAGAACTGTAAATAAATTCCACACCATTCGGCAGTAGCTGACGCTTTACATACGAATATTCCCTTTATTTGACTAACGAATCATCATTCCAACAAGGTTTCCCTATGCTATTATGTGACTTATGAACCAGGTTGTAAGCAGGAGCTATTTCAATTTTTAATGATCATGACAACACGTGTTAACTTCCTATAAGACTGCTCATTATAAAAAAAGGAGGAAGAAAGTAAGATGATGACAATTCCTGGCAGCATGGGAACACGTGCATTGCCACGTATCAAGCGTACGTATATGCGTCCGCGGATCGTCGCGTTCATTCCCGCTCACAATGAAGAAAAATCTATTCAAGACTGTTTGACGGGCTTAAAAGAGCAGGTACTGCCAAGCGGTGTCGAGCTTGACGTTTTTGTAGTAGCGGACAATTGCACTGACCGGACAGAAGAAGTAGCGAAAGAAACCGGCGAAGAACTCGGATTATCTATTGAAATAATCGTAACAGAAAACAACAAACAGAGAAAAGTCGGAGCGCTTAATGCCGTCTGGAAAGCAATCTACGGGGACAACATGGATATTTATGAAATGGAACGGACCGATTTCGAGATTGCATATCAGCGCTCTGTCAAAGGTATCCTTGGGATGGATGCTGACAGCAGACTAGCACCGCGTGCTTTGCAGCATTTATGGGATGGATTGATGAGTTCCCGGAATATTGGCGGCGTAATGGCTAAATATACGATGCGAATGCCGAAAAAGAAGAGCCTGCTATCCAAGGATGACCCTTATTATGAGGAAAAGCTCGCTAGCGGTGAATATGGCGGTCCCATGTCCAGGTGGTGGACACACCAGCAAAAACAGGATATGGCGAGCTGGCTTCTCAGCCTGCAATACCGCGGCGGAAGCACGTATGTACTTGGTGGCCAGGCTACGCTTTTCCGACCAGAGGCATTGTATGAAGTAATGCAAAGCAACAAGCTGGATGGACCTTGGCAGAATGATACAGATGTAGAAGATATGCTGTTGACGTGGCAGCTTCAGAAAAAAGGATGGAAAACACTGATCAGTCCGAATGCCCGCTGCTTTGTTGATGCCATGCGCTCTTACCACACTTTCCGCAATCAGCGGGTAAAATGGAGCTCTGGTACTGTGAACTTGCTGACTGATCGTGATCTGATGATGAAAACGAGGCATACCGGTCATTTATGGCGCTCACAACTCAAGACAATGATGGATTTGCTTGTGCGTGTTTTCTTCGTCCTGCTTTTAGGTGCAGCCATTGCAACAGATCAATTCCTGTGGTCGTGGGTATGGGTAATACCGATTGCACTCGCCTCGGTACTCAACACGATACTGGCATTGAAAACGCCGATGCATCGACCCATAGACGTAATCCTTGCTTTCCTGCTGATAAGTCCGGAGTTATATTTATGGGTCAATCTAATGACATTCGCACAAGTCTGGACCGAAAAATTATCCAATGATAAAAAAGACGGCTGGGCCAATCAGTACCAAGCAGAGGCAGGTAAAACAAGAAGCAAGCTTCTGCAAGGTGTCCTTGCTGCGCTATTGTTCATTAGCATTGCCGTTTTTGCTTGCTACTATTTCCGTGATTATCTTACAAGTGAAGCTGTCCAGCAAGCGACGAAACCATACTTGATGGCCGGCTGGATCGGACTGACTGGACTGACTGTTTTCATGTCCTTCATTATGATCTATCAAATCTGGACATTACGCACCAGACACCGCGCGTGAATTGACAGGCTGCCCTTTCCCTGGGCAGCTTATTTGTTTTATACTTGTAGCAATAGACAGAAAGAAGGGATTCCTTTGTTGTTCCGGCCTTGCATTGATTTACATGATGGAAAAGTAAAACAGATCGTCGGCTCGTCGATTACAGATGAAAGTGATCATGTTATTGAGAATTTCGTATCCGCGCATGATTCTGCCTACTATGCGGATCTTTTCAAGGAGAAACAAATTGCGGGCGGACATGTCATCATGCTTGGTCCTGGGAATGAAAAAGCTGCGATAGAAGCATTAAAAGCTTATCCAGGCGGCCTGCAGATCGGCGGAGGTATTCGACCAGATAATGCAGCGGACTATCTCGATGCTGGAGCCAGCCATGTAATTGTCACATCTTATATTTTCCATGATGGCATGCTTGATGAGGATCGGCTGCGTAAAATGAATGAAGCTGTCGGTAAAGAACAACTCGTCATTGATTTAAGCTGTACGTCCCATGATGGCAAATGGTTTGTCGCAACGGATCGCTGGACGAAGCGAAGCAGCTTCGAGGTCAATGCAGAGAATTTGGAGATGCTAGCGGCATTTTGCGATGAATTTCTCATCCATGCTGTTGATGTGGAAGGAAAACGGAATGGCATCCAAGAAGAGCTAGTCTCCCATCTGGCTGCACATATGCCCATTCCCGCTACGTACGCCGGGGGTATTCGTTCCCTTGACGATATCGACCTTTTCCGCCAGCTGACAGATGATCGAATGTGCTATACCATCGGCAGCGCGCTCGATTTATTCGGCGGTGATATTCCTTTGGAAGCTGTCGTATCCAAGGAAAATAACTAAGACCCTCCCAAAATCGGAAGGGTCTTTTTTTATTTCAGTTTATCTGTAAAATTCGAGAGGAAATCCTGTGCTTTCTCTGTCAGATTTCCGACGACATCATTAGCCTGATCCGTTACGCCTTGTGCAGCTGCTGTTCCTTGATCTACCGCTTCCTGACCTAATGCTGTCCCTTGTTCTGTCAGCTCAGCAGCTTGATCTGCTAGACTATCGACGCCTGCTGCTTCCGTCACTTGGTCGACAGCTTGCTGCGCTTGCTCGGTTACTTGCTCACCGTTCAGCAGCTCACCTGCTTTGTTCACAAGCTCTTCTGGTGCTATGTCACTTATCTTATTCCCGATAAGCTCTTTGAAGGAATCAAAAATGCCCATATAAACACCTCCTATGGGTTCACTATATGGCATGCGCGTTTGCTATACAACTCATATGAAGCTATTTCCATGTAAAGAATCTGTGAACATTCTATAGCTGAGCTGTATATTCCCATACATCCGCCAAAGACATCTTCAAGGACCGGGTTGGCTCCCATTTGAGTGCCCTGATTTTTTCCGACATCATCGGCAGCTTCATTTCCATTGCTTCTTCTGTTTCAGACCGAATGGTAAAGTCAAAGCTGCTCACTTGGCGGAAGAGTGACAGAATTTCACCTAAAGAAACCCATCTTCCAGAAGTAATTTCATATGACTCACCAGCTGTTCCTTTTAAAAATAGCGTCTCATAAGCCGTGACTAAATCTCTGACATCGATAAAATCTCGTGTCACAGCTGCATTACCAACCTGGAATTGTGATTTCCCGGATGTCTGCAGCTGTCTTAACTGCTTCGCAAATAATGTACACACGCCATTCGAAACTCCAGGTCCAATGATATTGGAGGGCTTGGCGATGATCACATCGACCTGAAAAAGATTGTGCCATGCCAGACCAACAGTCGTCTGCATCGTTTTCGTAAGACTGTATGGATGAGTCGGAGATGCTGCATCGCTTAGATCATCCTGCAGCACACTTCCAGCTATCACCACACGCGTTGATAGTCCAAGAGCACGTACAGCTTCAACGAGATGCAGCGTCGAATCCACATTTGCCTGCCAGCTTTTAAAAGGTGTTTTCCATGATTCTGGCACACTGTTTTCCCCAGCAAGGTGCAGGATATAATCCGGATTCGTCTTCTCCAGCAATGCATGAACAGCGACTTTATCACTTAAATCCAAAGAATGAATATGCAAGTTTTCTTGCACTAGGTCCAGCTTAGTCAGCCGGATCACAGCGTGAACAACATAGCCTTTATCCAGGAAGTGCTGCACTGCATGTTTCCCAGTAAATCCGCTCGCTCCAGTAATCAAAATCCGTTTACTCATGTGTACCTCCTATCAAATAAGATAGACATCCTCAAACAACTGTGTCCACAGCGCATTATTTCCTTCCCAAATCTCGTTATTTGGCAGCTCTACGCTGTAGACATTGTTAAGCGGCCAATGCTTTTCAATAATTCCAGAAACCGATCCATGGTTGACAACTAAAATACGGAAGTCATTGCTGATGATAGATCGGAGTACATGCTCCAGCTCCGCTGTTTCTTCAAAAGAGGCGTTCGTCCTGACAAATAAAATGCGCTGAGCTGTATGGAGACTCTCCAGAAGTCGATTAGCCCTGCGGTCAAGCTTGGCTTTTACCTGCGGATACATACGTAATTGGGTCAAACTGTTACGCATGGTATCAAAATCATGATTGGAATAGATGACGTTTCTTTCGTCCAGCACAAGCAGCATTTGTTCTGTTGCCTTCCCGATAATGCGCAGATTCTCCCGGAGCATAAAATCTGCAAATCTCTTTTCAAACAGCTCTCTCACTTTGGGTAATTGGGGAGTACCCATCCAATCGAGCGGGCCGGAAAACGGACGAAGACCATTCTTTTTCAGCTGAATCGCGCCCAGACATAAATCACCAAGACTGAATACCGCATCATAGCCGCCTTTTATCTGGTCGTTTCCCAAGCTTCATTCTCCTTTCGCAATCTCCCCTCCCTACCATATATTCGCTTACTGTCCTTACTGGCAGGGCATCTTGTACATTGCGAGGAAAATCACGATAGCTGCCACGTCCTTTTAATGCCTTCGTAAATACCAATAGCTGGATTCCAACCCAATCCAGCCGCTGCTTTCTTGTTACATAGACAGCTGTGGGATATATCGCCTGCTCTTTCAGATGTAAATGTAATGTCCAATGAGGCACCCAGCTGTTTGAAACATGCTGCCAAATCGAGAATGGACGTGCTGGTACCAGTGCTAGCATGAAAGATTCCTATTTGATCTGCTATCATTGCCTTAAGATTCGCTGTGACAATGTCTTTGACAAAGATGAAATCACGCGATTGAGAGCCATCCCCGTGAATCATGATAGGTTCTTTTCGTTTCAGTTTTTCAGTAAAAACAGCTACTACCCCACCTTCCCCTTTTGGCCTCTGCCCCGGACCGTAGACATTTCCATAGCGAAGGATGGTATATGGAAGCTGATACATGTTGTGGAAAAGCTGAATATAATATTCTGCCGTCAATTTGGAAGTCCCATAGAATGAGATCGGTTTAACTGGATCATCCTCTGTGATGGGCAGCTTGTTCACATCTCCATAAACTGCTGAGGTAGAGGCAAAGATGAATTTCTTCACACCGGCTGTCCTGCTTGCTTCCAGCATATTGATAGTACCGCCGATATTCACATCAGCATCATAAACCGGCGCAAGAATACTCTTTGTTACATCTGCCTGAGCTGCAAGGTGAAAGACAACATCGGGCTCTTCCTCAATTACCGCACGATAAGCATCCGCACTTTTCACATCAAACTGATACAGTTTAACATCTTGCGGAACTGCTTCATTTCCGGAGTCGCTTGCAGAAAGATCATCCAAGATTACAACTTCCGCTTGCTCCTCCAGCAAAGCATTAACTAAATGACTGCCAATAAATCCCGCCCCACCTGTTACGATCGCTTTCATTGTCCCCCTCCTTCAACTATTTGCAGCGTATCTTTTATAGATTTCCATAAGATGATCCACACCCGCTTCCATGGACCAATGTGACATTCCCCACTCCTTCGCTTGTTCACCAAGTACTTTTCGATAAGGCTCATCGTCAAGCAGCGTTTGGATGGCACTGTGTAATGCAGCAGTATCAGCTTTGGGGATGACTAATCCCGTAACGCCGTGGTTAACCATTTCCGGCAGACCCCCAGCATCACTGACGATGACAGCTCTTCCGCTAAGCTGTGCTTCTATCACACTTAAAGGCTGGTTATCTATCAAACTTGGACTTACCACTATATCCGCAAGCTTCAAAATACTTGGTACGTCTTCCCGCTTACCAAGGAAGACTACATGTGCTTGAAGGCCGGCATTTATCACCCGGTTCTGCAGCTGCTGCTTGTTCCTGCCTTCACCGATCATCCAGCAAACCCAATCCTGACGATCCTTCAATGAAGCCAGTGCATCGACAAGATAGCTTAGTCCTTTCAATTCAATCAAGCGCCCTGTGTAAACAATGAGTTTCTTCCCGGGAGGAACCTGCATCGTTGTAGGTAATGCCTGCTGCTCGAGAAACCTACCGATAGAAAAACCATAATGCAGCTTCTGAAATTGCCCATTCGGGACAGCGAAATCCTCCACCAGGATGTTGCGCAGCCAGTCATTGGCAACAATTGTAATACTTGCACTTTGTGCTCCCAGCTTCTCAATATGATCGAAGTATGCCTCTGCCAAATGAGAAGTAGATGACTTTTGGGAACTTTGCAAAATATGGCGCATCTCATGAGATACCAAACCATGCAAAGTTGCGATAAGCGGCACTCCTTCAGGCTTGACTCGATCCAATGCTACCGTTGAAAAAACATCCTGAGTATGAATGATGTCATAATCGTGCAGTCCAAATTCAGCCGCTGCAAGTTCATATGTGTATCGCTGGGTTTCCATGTACTCGATATAATTATTTCGATACATTTCCGGATACTTACTCCGCTGCAGAATACTGCTGACATAAGGAACCCAGCGTTCTCTCGGGATCAATTTATCTTTCCCAACGAGATGGACATATGAATTCTCTCCGCCATAGCCGAGAATGTCAGCAGTATGTCCCATCTCTTCTAAACGAGTCTTCAATTGCGACATATAATTCCACACACCGCCTAGATGCGGAATGGACCAGTAAGTTGCTAATAGTATTTTCATCGTTTACCTCCCGCGCTTCAGACGCCCACTATACAGCCCTATCAGTATATGGAGGACCGAAAAGCATGTGCCTGGCAAAAAAAGCTTCCCATTATGAACGGGAAGCTTCTATTCCTTTTTTACAGCAGCCAGGATATCCAAATCTGGAATCGTGACCCTGTGATTATTGATCCATATTGTTTTGGAGCCATTTTCATTGGACGTAATTGGGAAATTATACACCTTGCTGGAAGGTACAAACGGAACTGGTGTGGCTGGAATAAGCTTGGGAGGCATCGCTGATGCAGCAGCTGCCCTATTCACGGGTTGCGCTGACTGCTGCTTTTCCTCTATTACGGTCGATGCTGCAAGAGAATTTGTTAGACTCCTGTGATGCAGAAAAGATCCTCCCCAGTTAGTTCCTCCTCTTCGATATTGATTTGCCATTATCATCATCACCTCTTCCCAGCCAGTATATGAATCTACCGGGTTATTGCCATTCTTTCGCGAAACCTGGTGCATCAATCCAATCCATTCTGTCAATCCATCCATATACTAATCAACGAAAATACGCTTAGAAAACAGCGGTTTTAAAGGAGGTTATTTGTGAAGGTTTTAACTGTTTTAGGAACACGACCAGAAATAATCCGACTGTCTCTCATTATTAAAAAACTGGATCTGCTCGCAGATAAGCATATTCTCGTACACACAGGACAGAACTACACCTCCACCTTGAGTGATGTATTCTTCACTGAAATGCAGATTCGAAAACCAGACTATATCTTGTCGCAAAGCCAGCAGACACTAGGGGAACAGCTCGCAACCATGTATAAAGAAATGGAAGCCATCCTGCTCGATGAAAAACCTGACAAAGTACTTGTTCTCGGAGACACCAATAGTGCACTAAGCGCTTTGCTTGCTGAGCGGATGCACATACCGGTAGTTCATATGGAGGCGGGCAATCGCTGTTTTGACTTAGAGGTGCCGGAAGAGAAAAACCGGCGGGTCATTGATGCAATCTCCAGCCTCAATTTACCGTATACTCCCGGAAGCAGGGAGAATTTGCTGCGTGAAGGTCTGCCAGCAAAACGTGTAATCGTATCCGGCAATCCAATTTATGAAGTATTGAAACACTATGATTCTGACATTCGCAAGAGCCGGATATTGAAAGAGCTTAAGCTGAAGAACAAAGAGTATCTGCTGACGACTATCCACCGGGCGGAAAATGTCGATCACCCCGATCGGCTTCGTGAGATTCTTCTTGGTTTAAGTGAAACAGCCGAGAATCTTCAAAAGCGGATGATATGCAGCATCCACCCACGTACAAAGTCCAAAATCACAAAAACGGACGAATTGACACTTAGTCCGCTCGTCGAATTCTACGAACCTTTCGGCTTTTTCGACTTCGTCACATTAGAAAAGTACGCCTTCCTTGCCCTGACTGATAGCGGCACAGTACAGGAAGAATGCTGCCTTTTCCGCGTCCCGACTGTCACTGTCCGCAAAACGACAGAACGTCCTGAAACGGTCGCATGCGGCAGCAACATGGTGTCTGGCATTGACGCAGCAGCTATCGAGCGGTCCGCCTTGATCATGGCTGCAAGTTCAAAAGATTGGGAGTTCCCTGCAGGATATGCAGATTCCCACGTTTCGGATAAAGTGATTAAAATTCTTTTAGGAGGTTTGGAGATTGTATAAGGATAAAACAATTTTCATTACAGGGGGAACGGGTTCATGGGGGTATGAGCTTGTAAAACAGCTGCTGCTCCATGACCCGAAGGAAATACGGATTTTCTCCCGTAATGAATCCCATCAATTCACAATGAAGCAGGAATTCAATAATAATCCTAAACTTCACTTCAAAATAGGCGATATCCGGGATCGGGAGGCATTAATCGAGGCTACGGACGGAGCAGATTATGTATTCCACCTGGCTGCACTGAAACACGTGCCCGTTTGTGAAGATCAACCACTGGAAGCACTCAAGACAAATGTTATCGGAACCCAGAACGTCATCGAGGCTGCTATTCACCATAACGTTGATAAAGTTATCTATATTTCCACAGACAAAGCCTCTGATCCAGCCAATTTCTATGGATTGTCCAAAGCAATGGGAGAACGGCTGATCACGCATGCCAATACTTTGCACGCCAATACAACATTCGTCTGCATCCGCGGCGGGAATGTACTCGGTACAAACGGAAGTGTCATCCACGTTTTCAAAAAGGCTATAAAGCAAAAGGAAAAAATCGGGATAACAGATCCCAATATGACCCGCTTCTTCCTGACTGTCGAAGATGCCATCAAACTTGTTTTCAAGGCTACTTCCGAAGCAGTTGGCGGGGAGATATTCATTATGAAAATGCCAGCAATCAAAATTACTGATTTGGCAAAAGTCCTGATGGAATCATCCGGCAGTACCGATGTGGAATTCGAAATACTAGGTATTCGCCCGGGTGAAAAAATTCACGAGCTGCTTTTGACAGTAAATGAAAGCCACTCTGCCATTCTTTATGATGAGCGCTACTTCGTCATTCTACCGGATATCAAATCCGAAGCGATAAAGAAACGGTATAAAGACTACAAGAAGGTGGAAATCACCAACTACAACTCCAGCCAAAACCTGCTTTCCATGGAGGAAATCAAAACCATGCTATCCAAAGGCGGTTTTATCTGATGACAAAGATACTTATCCTCGGCGGTAAAGGTATGGCAGGACATGTGATGTATGAGTACCTGCGCAGACAGCCGGAATATGAGGTCCGCTTCACCTCCCGTGACAAGACGGATAAGAGGAGTATTTATCTTGATGTTACGGATACAATTTCACTAGAGAAACTAATAGCTTCTGAGAACCCTGATATTGTGATCAACTGTACTGGTATCTTGAACGCAGCAGCTGAACAGAATCCCTTGCTCGCTTTCCGCGTCAATAGCTTACTGCCCCACCAGCTTGCCGCTTTCATGGAAAGGCAGCAAGGACGTCTGATTCAAATCAGTACAGATTGTGTATTTTCAGGTGATAAAGGACGTTACACAGAAACAGATTTCCGGGATGGAAATTCTGTTTACGCCCAATCTAAGCAGCTCGGAGAAGTAACAACTGCTCCTCACCTCACTATCCGCACTTCCATCATCGGACCTGAGTTGAAAGACGATGGCATCGGCCTCTTTCATTGGTTCATGAGTCAAAGCGGCGAGATAAAAGGTTACGAACGTGTTCTCTGGAATGGGGTAACAACGCTTGAATTAGCAAAAGCGACTCATTTCTTTATTCAGCAGAAGACGAGCGGTCTTTTTCATTTATGTCCTTCAGATACGATCAGCAAGCTTGAATTGCTGCTGTTATTTAAGAGTGTATACGAAAAAGACGACGTCCAGATCATTCCAGACGCCGGCCATGTATTGGATCGGACAATTGTAAACACAAGGGTTTCACCAGCATATGCTGTACCATCTTTTCGCGAGATGCTCGAAGAACAAAGAAAATATTATCCTTTGCTATCATCCTGAACACCTAATGCAAGCAGCATTTGTTTGAAAGATGCTGCGTACGCAGAATAATGGAAACGCTCCTTTACATGGCGGATGGCGTTTTCCCTTATACGATTACGCAGCTCGGTGTTTTCCATCATTTCCTTTGCTTCCCGAAGTGCGGAATCCATGTCGCCGATTTGATAGTACTTGCCTGTTTCATTATGAATGACTGCTCTTCTGACGCCATCTGAATCTGTCGTAACGACTGGACAGCCGCAGCTGATTGCTTCCAGCACAGCATATCCAGCTCCTTCGACTTTGGAAGTGGCCAATAGGAAGCCGCCGGAATCAGCAATTAAGGAAAAATAATACGACATATCTTGATGCGGGACATCTGGCAGGATGGAGACATGACTCCTCAGCTGCAAGCTGTCCAGCATTTGTTCAAAAGCAATATTCTCATTAGGTTCTGCTAAAGAAGGATCATGGAACATATAAAGCTGCAAATCCGGCCGCAGTTCTGTAAGCAGCTTATGACCTATTTTCAAAAATTCTCGCCAATTCTTATTGTCTTCAATTCTGCCAATCCAAGCAATGATAGGCTTTTTTGCTGCAGTTCCGGGCAAGTAGGTAAAGGCGCTTGCATCAAAGCAATTATCAAAAGCAAATGTCGGCGTATTCGGATAGAACTCCTGATAGATATCTGCTATATGATCTGTCATGGGATGCAGCAAAGCATTGGCATAGTTATTCACAATCGGTACAGCCATTTTCAATTGGGAATAAGCTAATTCCTTCGGTCCGAACCCCTGCACCTCAAGAATCAGTTTCCCCTTGAAGCCAAGCCTGCGAAAACGCGGGAAGCTGAGAAAATCGGAGGTTACGATTGCTGCGTCAAACTCGTTTGCATCAAATATTTGCTTGAGTTCGGTGTCCTCATTCGTAATATATAATGGCGCGCCATGGTCATTTACTAAGTCTCGACGTTTCCCATAATACAGAAAATGTGAAGAGATACCCACAAGCTCCAGGGCTGCCCGCCGTTGTCTATTGAGTGTTTCAACACCGCCGCTCGGTACGTAAAACACAAATAACACCTTCATGTCCTGCCTCCTTCATTAGGCGTGCCAAAGTTCATCCTTACCATGCTTATGCTGGAGCAGCTTATTTTATGACGACTAGAGGAGGAAGCAAACTTGCTGCCAAAAGTAACGATCATCATCCCATTTTATAATGACAAATACGTCCCTCATGCTATTCAAAGCGCCTTAGATCAAACATATCCGAACATTGAGGTACTGCTTGTTGATGATGGGTCCACAACTGAAATGGATAAGCTCGAACCGTATATGGAACATATTACGTATATACGGAAGGAAAACGGTGGTACAGCTACCGCCTTGAATCTCGGTATTGAAAAAAGCACTGGAGATTATATCGCCTGGCTCAGCTCCGATGATATATTCCTGCCAGAGAAGATACAAGTGCAGATGAACTATATGCTTGCCAACAACGCACTTGTAAGTTTTGCGAACTACCATTTAATAGATAAAGATAATCAAGTTTTCTACCCTTGGTGCGGCAAACGTTTTTCTCCTGCCAATAATGAGAAGGAAGTCTACGAATCTTTCCGTACGGAAAACCCGGTTAACGGATGTACGATCGTCGCTCGAAAAGATGTCTTTGACACGACTGGCCTTTTCAATCCGGGCTTTTTGTATACCCATGATTATGATATGTGGTTCCGGATGCTCCTCACAGGTTTCCATATGCATTATATAGATCAAGTGCTGATTCATTTCCGCTCACACGCAGACTCCGGCACATCTAGATTCCAGCCTCAAATAAAGCATGAAATCAAGACAATAGAAGATTATTACCGCCCAATACTGGATGAATACCTGGAGAAATATGCATCGTTCAACAAGGAGTGAACAAGATGGATAAACAGCAATTCGAATTACTGATCAAACGGGCTCCAGCGGGCTATACCCTTCCGGATGTTCGTTTCTTCCCGCTGATGGAAAATCACCGCAAAACAACTTAAAGGTGGCTGCCTATTATGAAAATACTGCTTGTTTCCTATTATCCGCTTCCGCATGTCGGCGGCCTATGGACAGTCGTGAACAATCTTTCAAATGAACTAAGACGGATTGGACATGATGTTGACGTCCTTGCACAGACGGAAAGTCTATCAGAATACCGAATCATCGGTCAGGAAGCTCCCTTCCAGGTTGCCGATATTCGCCCTCATATTGAATCTGAGCTCTCTGCTGCCTTCCCGAATCTTGAAGCAGGTTCCTGGATTCATACGACGGAGGTCTTGCGTTACAGCCTGGAATTGACAGCTCTTGCTTTGGATATTTCCAAATATGATGTCATCCACGCACAGGATGTGATTGCCGCTAATGCTATGAAAAGAATCAAGCCGGATCACATTCCTCTTGTCACAAGTGTCCATGGCTATTTGACGAAGGAAATTTTCCTGGTACTCCAAGGCATTTACCCGAGAAAATCTAACGAAGAACTGTATAGCAGCTTGGAATACCAATATCATGAGCATCTCGAACATATTGGCTGTCATGTTAGTGAATTCATCCATACGCAAGCGAATATTACGAAGGAGGATCTGATCCGGCAGCACCGGATTCCGGAGAATCGATTTGTTCAGTTCCCATATGGAATGGACATTGGGTCTTTTAACAGTCGTCCACAGCAGCTTGAACGAATACCAGCTGCCACCAAGCCGGTCATTCTTTTTGTCGGCCGGCTCGTACAGTTAAAAGGCGTGCATGTGCTTATTGAGGCACTGCGTCAGCTGAAGATGGTCAACACAAACTGGGAATGCTGGATTCTCGGCGATGGTTTCGAGGAAGCAATTGAGCGTTTTACAGATCAGATGGAAGATGCGGATCTATTATCCGACATCCGCTTGCTTGGTTCTGTGCCGAACGTGAAGGATTTCTTGGAGGCTGCCGATATCTTCGTCCTGCCAAGCCTGCAGGATACCCAGCCTCATTCCGTCATGGAGGCGCAGCTTAGCGGTATACCAGTGGTGGTGAGTAACGCGGGAGGACTGCCAGAAATGGTTGAAGAAGGTGTTACCGGACTTCTGTCAGAAGCCGGCCAACCGGAAAGCCTTGCACATCAGCTCGCTCGCTTGCTCGCTGATCCTTCTTTGAGGGAGCAAGTGTCTAAGCAAGCCGAAGTTTGGGCGAGACAGCAATGGTCGTTAGTAAACATGGGCAAAAACACAGAGAAACTCTATAAAAAAGCCCTTTCTTTGCCAGACTGATAGAAACGGTGAACTTGTACCAAGATGGCTGTCCTTTACAGAATGAAGATACGTTCATATATTACAGTATCTTCTATATGAAGGGAGGACATAGACTTGGTTACAGTACTAGATGCTAGAACATCCCAAAATGCCAGCACATCGAACTCTATTTCCATTCCTGTCACAGTCGGTACACCGCAGGCTTTCGGTCAGATTGGGCTTATCACTGCCGGAACGACAACTCCGATCCGAGTGCAGATGAGCGGCATTATCTCGTTGCAGCTACCCCTTCTGCCAGCTTTGACAACTGTCAGTGTCACCATCGTCCGTGGTACAGAAATTTCGGATCCAGTTATTTTCTCTGCTTCGTCTAACTTGGATCTTGAAATTCTCGGGCCGCAGGCATTCAACTTCGTTGCAGCTGATGTGAATGTCTCATCACCTGTTAACGGACAGCTTACGTATACCGCGTTCATTTCATCCAACTTACTCGGAACAGTTCGAGTAGGTCCGGAAAGCTTTTACGGCATCGCATTTACAGGCTAATGGTAGATTAGACGAATTCTCTGCTTAAAATGCCGTGACTATTCGAATCTGAATTCATATTCTATTTTAGAAAGGTGGTGAACTTAATGCCTAGAAATGATTCGGCAGATATGCAAGGTAGTTTTCTAGGAAGAAGAAGAGTTACTGGTCAGTACTTCGCACAATTCTATGACGATCGTGACGGTGGTCGTGGTCGTGATGATGACTTTGAGGATGGATTTGACGTCGATCCAGAAGTTGGCGGTACTATCTGGGGTAATCAGCCCGGAGCTTCATTCCTATCTCCTCGTACACCTGTACTGCCTTACTAATAAATAAAAACGGCAATCCAGTTGGGTTGCCGTTTTTGCATGGATGAAAATAGGTAAAGCGTGTTCCGAACTTTCCCAAAAAGACCGCCTTAAGAGACGGCAGTCTTTTTCGATTATGGTTATGCTATTATTATCGCCGCTGAAGCTGTCTGGAGAAAGTCTCTACCAGCAATACTACAGCTGCTGCTGCGTGCAGGATCCATCCAACGAAAGGTATCCATCCAAGAGCGGATGCGGTAATTCCGATGATGCTGCCAGCGAGCGGTCCCTGAACCCGAACAGCGAGCACCAGTGTAATGATATGAAGCACGAGCATGATCACTAGCGGCATCCACCCATTGGATAATATGATAATTCCGCCAAGGACAGGAATAGCTAAGATTGCTTCCAGAATACCTGTAATCAGCTTCATGGTTCTCGTTGCAGACATAAATTTCGCCCTCTCTATACGTACTCGATTTTCTACATATACGTATCATACAGGAAAATGTTCCATCAGAAAAAAAATCTATTCGTCGTGCCTTTTTATGTCGTATAATGGTACGTCAAGTTTTTTAGAATGAAAATACGGAAAAGAAACAAGGGAGATGACAATGACAAACAAACCGATCATTCAATTCAACAATGTAATGAAACAGTACGATAAAGATACCACCGTTTTGGACAATGTCAGCTTCGAAATCGAGCGTGGTAAATTCTATACCCTTTTAGGTCCTTCCGGGTGCGGAAAAACGACGATTTTACGTCTGATTGCAGGGTTCACAGAAATGACTTCCGGTGAGATGCTATTCGATGGGAAACCTCTGAATAAAATCCCTGCCAATAAAAGATCTGTGAACACAGTATTTCAGGATTATGCTCTATTCCCTCATCTAAATGTATATGAAAATGTCGCCTTTGGTCTGCGCATCAAAAAGATGCCTCAAAAGCAGATCGATGAAAAGGTGAAAGAAGCTTTGCGCTTCGTCAATCTGGCAGGTTATGAAAAACGGGAAATCAGTGAAATGTCCGGCGGGCAGCGTCAGCGTGTTGCAATTGCACGAGCCGTTGTGAACGAACCGGAAGTAATTTTACTGGACGAGCCTTTATCAGCGCTAGACCTGAAATTACGCACAGAAATGCAGTACGAGTTGCGTGAGATGCAGCAGCGTCTAGGTATCACGTTCATCTTTGTAACGCATGATCAGGAAGAGGCACTGGCACTCTCAGATGAGATATTTGTCCTTAACAATGGCAAAATCGAACAAAGCGGCACACCAACAGATATATACGATGAGCCGATCAACCGTTTTGTGGCTGACTTTATCGGAGAATCCAACATTGTGGATGGCCGGATGATTCGGGATTATGAAGTAGAGTTCACCGGCAAACGTTTCGCCTGTGTCGACCAGGGTTTGCAGCCGAATGAACCTGTTGAAATTGTCATCCGTCCCGAGGATTTGCATATAACAAGCGCAGAGGCTGGTAACCTGCGCGTGAAAGTGGATTCCCAGCTATTCCGCGGAGTTCATTACGAAATATCCAGCTACGATGATGCTGGTAACGAATGGCTGGTTCATTCTACGAAGAAAGCTGTTGTCGGAGAGGAAATCGGACTAGCATTCGATCCGGAAGCCATTCACGTGATGCGTCTGAATGAGACGGAGGAAGAGTTCGATAAACGACTTGAGGCATACGACGATGGAGAATAAGACGACTCGCAACCTGTATACGATTCCTTATGTCATCTGGATTGCTTTCTTCGTTATCGCTCCGATTCTATTGGTCCTGTATTATTCCTTTCAGGATTTGAACGGGAATTTCTCCCTGACTAACTATCGGAACTTCTTTACGCCTATTTATCTGGAGATGACATTAAGCTCCTTCTGGTATGCATTTTTAATTACGCTTATCACTTTGCTCTTTGCTTACCCGACAGCTTATTTGCTTACAAAGCTGAAGCATAAACAATTATGGCTTTTATTGATCATTGTCCCAAGCTGGATCAATCTATTATTAAAAGCATATGCATTCCTAGGTATTCTTGGCACATACGGCATGGCCAATAAATTTCTGGAAACAATCGGAATTGGTTCAAAACAGCTTCTGTTTACAGATTTCAGCTTTGTATTCGTTTCTGTCTATATTTTCATTCCATTCATGATTCTCCCAATCTTCAATGCCTTGGATAAGCTGAACCCAACTTATTTAGATGCAGCGAATGATTTGGGGGCATCACGCTGGACGACATTCCGCCGGATTGTTTTTCCTTTAACGCTTGATGGTGTGAAAGCAGGCTGTCAGATTACGTTTATTCCAGCTCTGTCATTGTTCATGCTGACTCGGCTTATCGCCGGCAGCCAGGTGATTACACTCGGTACTGCGATTGAACAGCAATTCCTAGTTACACAGAATTGGGGTATGGGATCGACAATTGCTGTCTTCCTGATCATATTCATGTTCATCATCATGTTTGCAACGGGAACGAAAAGGAGGAGAGCACGTGGATAAAAGAATTTCTCCCCTATCACGAATTTTTCTGATCATCATGTTTGCACTATTGTATTTGCCCATCTTTTACCTGATCTTTTATTCGTTCAACAGCGGCGGCAATATGTATGTTTTCGAGAGCTTTACGTTTGATTGGTACAAAGAGCTGTTTCAAGACACTCGACTGTTGATCATTGTTTTGAATACCATCGTCATTGCCCTCCTCTCCGCTTTGATTTCAACAATCATCGGTGTGCTTGGTGCGATGATGATTTATAAAATACGTTCCAGCCGAACGAAGAATACCTTGTTGTCACTGAACAATATTTTGATTGTGAGCCCGGATGTCATCATCGGTGCCTCCTTCCTCATCCTGTTTACGATCGCGGGCATTCAGCTTGGCTTTTATTCGGTGCTGCTGTCACATATCGCTTTCAGTATCCCGATTGTCGTTTTAATGGTGCTGCCTAAGCTGTCCGAGATGAGTCCTTCTCTGCTTGATGCAGCAAGAGATTTGGGGGCATCACGCTGGGAAGTCATCACTAAAGTTGTGATTCCTTATATCACTCCAGGTATATTCGCTGGCTTTTTCATGGCACTTACCTACTCGCTCGATGACTTTGCTGTTACGTTCTTTGTAACAGGAAATGGCTTCACCACATTGTCTGTCGAGATATATTCCCTGGCAAGACAGGGAATTTCCTTGTCCATCAATGCACTTTCGGCAATCATCTTCCTTGTTACAATGCTGATAGTCGTCATTTATTATTTCATTACCCGACGCGGCAAGAGATCACCTGATCTGGAGGTGCTCAAATGAAGCAGCTGATACGTTTAGCCGTTGTGATCATTGCTGTGAGCGCTATTCTGCTTGTTACGATTTCTCGCTTGAATGCATCACAAGGCTACTCTGGCGGCAATACGCTTACCGTTTATAACTGGGGCGACTATATAGATCCAGAAGTAATTGACGCTTTTGAAAAAGAAACAGGTATTACTGTCGTCTATGAAACATTCGATTCGAATGAAGCAATGATGACAAAGATACAGCAGGGCGGAACTAGCTATGATGTCGCTGTACCTTCCGAGTATACAATTGAAAAAATGAAGGAAGAGGATTTGCTGCTGCCGATCGATCACAGCAAGATACCGAACCTGAAAAATATCGATCCCCGATTCATGGATCTGGCGTTTGATCCTGGAAACGAATATTCTGTACCATATTTCTGGGGAACTGTTGGTATTGTGTACAATACCAAGCAGATTGAGGGTATCGATTTTAACAGCTGGGAAGATCTATGGGATCCGGCCTTAAAAAATAAAATCGTACTGATTGATGGTGCGCGTGAAATTATGGGAATGGGACTTAACAGCCTTCATTACTCCCTCAACGATACAGACCCAGAACATTTACAAGAAGCTTATGACAAGCTGGTCAGTCTGAAACCGAATGTCAGAGCATTGCTTGGGGATGAAAATAAGCTGCTGATGGCATCCGGGGAGGTTTCCATTGGAATAACGTGGTCTGGGGATGCATCTGAGATCATGGCTGAAAATGAGGACCTCGACTATGTCGTTCCAGAAGAAGGCTCCAATCTATGGTTCGATAACATGGTCATTCCGAAGACAGCCAAGAATATCGACGCTGCACATGAGTTCATCAACTTCATGCTTGATCCAAAGATCGCTGCACAAAATACCGAGTATGTAAGCTACTCCACTCCGAACAAAGAAGCATTGCAATATATGCCGGAGGAAATGGTCAATGATGAACGCTTTTACCCGCCGACGGAACTGACAGATCGTCTCGAAGTATATGAGAACCTCGGCAAAGAAAACCTGGCTAAGTATAATGAATTATTCCTGAAATTCAAGATGGAATAAGCAAAAGCATGCGTCACGGCGCATGCTTTTTTCAATGAAAAAAACCTTATCCAGCTCATCTGGATAAGGTTTTCATCTGCTTACAGTTGTGCACCATTTGTTTCAATCACGTTTTTATACCAATGGAACGATTTCTTCCGGCTTCGCTCCAACGTACCGCTTCCATCATCATGCTTATCGACATAGATGAAACCATAACGCTTAGAGTACTCCCCTGTAGAGGCACTTACCAAGTCAATGCAGCCCCAGCTTGTATAACCCATCAAATCCACGCCATCTTCAATGGCTTCACCCATCGCTTTGATATGATCACGAAGGTATTCGATGCGATAATCATCGTTGATGCTGCCATCTTCTTCGACTTTATCATACGCTCCAAGTCCGTTTTCCACGATGAACAATGGCACTTGATAGCGATCATACATATCATTCAATGCAATACGCAGACCCAATGGATCGATTTCCCAGCCCCAGTCGCTTGCTTTTAAGAACGGGTTTTTCACACCAGACATGATATTGCCCTGTGCCTTCTCTTCATCGCTCTTTTCTGCTTTCTCTGTGCGGGACATGTAGTAGCTGAAACCAATGTAATCGACTGTTCCTGCTTCGATAGTTTCCAAATCACCTTCTTCAATCTGGAGCTCCACACCTTGTTCCTTGAAGAAACGTTTAGCGAATGCTGGATATGCACCGCGAACCATCACATCTCCGCAATAGTTATTGAACAAGCGAGCTTCCTGATCTGCGTAGAAGATATTCTCCGGCTTGCTGTCATATGCGTATACCGGTGCATAAATAATCATGCAGCCAATCTGTGCCTCTGGGTTTACTTCGTGACAGTATTGGACAGCTTTTGCACTGGCAATAAACTGATGATGCAGACCTTGGACTACTGATTGGTACTTATGCTCACCAGGCTGGATGGAGAAACCTAAGCTCATGATCGGCATGATAAGTCCGCTATTGATTTCATTGAATGTCATCCAATATTTCACTTTATCTTTGTAACGATCCAGAACAGCTTTTGCATAACGCTCGAAGAAAGTGATGACCTCACGGCTCTTCCAGCCGCCATATTCTTTCACTAGGTTAACTGGCATTTCATAATGAGAGATAGTAACAACCGGTTCAATACCGTGCTTAAGCAGCTCGTCGAACACACGATCATAGAAAGCAAGCCCCTCCTCGTTCGGCTCCAGCTCATCACCATTCGGGAAAATACGAGTCCAAGCAATGGACATACGGAATACTTTGAAGCCCATTTCCGCAAATAGTGCGATATCTTCTTTATAACGATGATAAAAGTCGATTGCTTCGTGGTTCGGGTACGAGTATTTATCCGTATCGATTTCAAAATCAAACCCTGGCTCTGCCAAGATGCGCAGACGCTCTTTCCCGCCTGGAAGTACATCCGCGATATTCAAGCCCTTATTGCCTTCATGGAAGCCTCCTTCCATTTGGTTAGCTGCCGTTGCGCCGCCCCATAGAAATCCTTGTGGAAATACTGTTTGATTTGTCATAGTTTATCTCTCCTTTTATGATTTAGGATGCTTCTTTTGATGTAGTTGCAGGAACTGCCAAATCCAGTATTGCTTCCCCGCTGGTAATAGTTCCTTCTGCAAGTGCTGTGATATCTTCATATTCAGCTGTATTTGTGATGATAATAGGTGTTATTACGTCATATCCTGCAGCTTGAATGGCTTCTATATCAAAGGATACAAGCTTTTGTCCTTTTTGGACTTTATCACCTGAGGCGATATGAGCTGTGAAATGCTCCCCATTCAATTTCACCGTATCAATACCGACATGAATCAAAACTTCAGAGCCATTTGTACTTCTTAAGCCAATAGCATGTTTTGTTGCAAATAACGTAACTACTTCACCATCTACAGGAGATACTACTTCACCTACTGCCGGCAAGATTGCTGTACCTTTACCCATGATTTCCTGCGCAAATGTCGGATCACTTACTTCTGCAAGCGAGCGAACCTCTCCTGTCAGCGGACTAGCGATGACTTCAGATGCTCTCTCAGAATCTGTTTCTTCTGCTGTATCTACTGCTTTTTCTTCTGTCGATGTTGTTTCCTCAGCAGGTGCTGCAACATCTTCAAAGCCCATGATCCATGTCATGATAGCTGCTGCAACGAATGCCAGGACAAGACCAAGAATGGCAAAGATGAACTCTGGTCCTACGAAAGTCGGAAGACCTGGAAGTCCTGCCATACCGGCAACGATATAGGCTTTTACATCCGTAAGTGCATATAGTAATCCACCGGCTGCAGCTCCGATCAAGGCTGCAACGAATGGTTTCTTCAATCGCATATTAACTCCGTACATAGCAGGCTCTGTAACACCCATAGTTGCTGTTAAAGCAGTTGTGAAGGACAACGACTTGAATTTTTTGTTTTTAGATCGCATTGCAACCGCGAATGCAGCACCAGCTTGTCCAAAGTTGGCAAGGAACATGGCCGGAATCATGTAATCAAAGCCATTTACTGCAATATTATTCAGCATAATTGGTACAAGTGCGTAATGCATACCAGTTATGATGATAAGCGAGAACGTTCCTGCAAGCAGGATCATAGCGATTATTCCAGCATTCTGGAATAAGAAGTTTGTTCCCGTAGACAAGTAGTTACCGGCTATAGCTCCAAGTGGCCCTACTGTAATCAAGGTAACTGGAACTACAACTAATAAAGTTACTGTCGGGACAACGATCAGCTTTAAGGAAGCATGTGTTACACTGTCTACCCATTTCTCCACATAAGACGCAATCCAGATAGCCAGCAAGATTGGTATGACCGTAGATGAATAGGTTGCGACTGTTACTGGCAATCCGACAAAGGAGATGGATCCTCCTTCTGCGAACATAGCAGTCAGCGTCGGATGCAGGATGGCTGCTCCTATCGCAGCTGCCACATACGGATTGGACCCGAATTTACGTGCTGCACTGATTGCCAGAAGTATCGGCAGGAAGTAGAATGCACCGTCTCCGATTACAGTCAGGATTTGATACGTCTGGGAGGCTTCTTGCAGCCAGCCGAATGTCACTAGCAGCGCCGCAATACCCTTGATCATACCGGCACCTGCGATAGCTGGCAGAATCGGTGTGAATACACCGGAAATAACGTCGAAGATAGAGCTGATTACATTTTTCTTTTGTTTCGATTCTTCGCCCTCTGTACTCTTTGATTCACTTAGATTGCTATTTGCTATAATTTCCTTATAAACCTTAGGTACCTCATTGCCGATAATCAGCTGAAACTGACTGCCGCTGATATTGGAACCAAGAACACCATCTACCTGCTCCAATGCTTGACGATCTGCTTTACTGTTATCGTACAAGTTGAAGCGAAGGCGTGTCATACAATGGATGACATTTTGTACGTTCGATTCTCCGCCTACCAATTGCAAAATTTCTTCTGCTGTTTTACGATGATTCATGATAGACCCTCCATTCGGGGATATTATAGTGAGGATAAAGGATGCCGCCTTTATCCTTTTTTCTTTGATAAGCTCATGGTTTTGTACACAAAAAAACCCAAACTACACACCGTGCACAGAGTTTCCTCTGTCTTCGGAATATAATTTAGGTTTTGCCTGCTTATCAGTAACAATCCTAAAGGATAGTTGTATTCGGTTGTTTGTATTACACACTCAATTTATCATGTAAGCGGATTATTGTCAACGCTTTCACTATATTTTTTTATGGATATATTACTAACCAACAACAAAAGAAGGCAAGGCTTAAATTAGCCCAGCCTGTTTAATTCAGTTGACTAATAGTTGAGGATTCAAATATGACATCGTCACCGTCTTTGTAATAATAGTAGACTTTACTATCATCTTTCAACCTAACAGCAACCATATAATTCGCGTTACCTCTCAAATTTGCAATGAAAGGTTCCATACTAATAATATCAGTTTCCTCAGTACTCTTATTAAGCAAATATTCATGAACAGCTTCTTCGGCACTGTATTTTCTATATGAAATGTAACCCCAAATAGCAATAGGAATGAGCATCACAATAGCGATTACAATCAATATGGTCTTTTTCATAATTTTCCTCTTATCGTTTTTTACCTGAATATATCATGTAAAAGTTGGTATAGTCATCATAAATTATTTTATGATGCATAAAAGAGCGTATAAAACCAATCCCTATTACAAAAAACGTCAAAAAAGAAAATGGTGATGAGGGTCTATTTCAATCTCTTCCTTTTGCAATAATTGAAATAGCAGCTGTTCTGGTGGTAATCTACTTGACGTTCCACATAGGAAAGCTGACCGAATTCATTTTCCTCTTCTCTTTACTTCGTTTAGCTCTCGTACATTGCACACATAGGGGAATCCTCTCATTCATTTACACGCTCCAATGAAGCAATAGTCACCGGTACCTTCTGTCTTACATAGGCTATGGCACATGATGAGATGAAGGAGGAACCCGCTTGACGGACCTGACAATGGCCCATTGGATGTATCTGGCAGGAACACTTTTGATTATTTTAACGATGCTAGTTCGGCAGAATGTGCTGGTTCCAGCATTATTGATGACCTTCTTAGTAGGTTGGACGTACACGGGGACGCTTGTGGAGGGACTGCAGGCAACCTTCAGCGCAAGTCTCACAGCTGCCTCGGAACTATTTAATATCTTCTTAATCATTACCGTTATGACTGCTTTGCTGCAGTCTTTAAAAGCATTACGGGCTGATGAACGGATGATCCGTCCTTTTGGCTATATTATGACTAACGGCCATACTTCCTTTTGGGTATTGGCATTCATTACGTACTGTATTTCCCTATTCTTTTGGCCTACACCTGCCGTACCGCTCGTAGGTGCAATTCTGCTCCCTGTTGCAATCAAAGCCGGCCTGCCGCCACTAGCTACTGGTGTGGCAATGGCGATTTCCGGCCAAGGTATGGCCCTTTCTGCTGACTATATTATTAAAATCGCACCAATGCTGAGTGCAACAGCCGCTGGTGTAGAGACAGCTGCGGTGGCGGACAAAGCGCTTATATTATCGCTTATCACCGGAATCACAGCCTTACTGCTGGCATACTTCCGTATTCGAAAAAAAATCTCTGCCCCTTCCAATGTGCATCTGGAAAGATGGAATGGGAACGATGCGTCCAGTGAAGCTCATTCAGGTAATAACCCGAGGTTCAGTGTCTTGTTTGCAATTCTGGTGCCTGCTGCCTTTCTTGTTGTCGTTATCTACATGGCCTATACGGCCTTCAGCAATACAGCTTCTCTTGAGGGCGGGGCAGGTGCTGCTTTAATTGGAGGTGCTGCTATCCTTCTAATGATTGCTGCAGCAGCCGCTTACAATTGGAAACAATCCTTGCATAATGTGAGTGACCACTTGGTAGACGGCTTCACCTTTTCTTTCCGGGCAATGGGGCCGGTAATTCCGATTGCAGGATTTTTCTTTTTAGGAAGCGGAGAAATATCTGCCAGGATATTCGGTCTGGAAGAGGCGGCGCAGGCTCCTTCCTTTCTCTTTGATTTAGTAGAAGCTGGTCAGCACTATATTCCAGAGAATCCTATTTTCGCCGGATTTGGTTTACTGATAGTCGGCATGGTAACTGGACTGGACGGTTCAGGCTTTTCCGGGCTCCCTCTCGTCGGGGCCCTTTCAGGCGCCCTAGCACCTGCTGTCGGTATGGATGCCTCTACGCTTGCTGCAATTGGACAAATGGGAGCGGTTTGGGTTGGTGGCGGCACGCTTATTGCCTGGTCTTCTATTGTAGCGATCGCTGGATTTGCACGGGTGCCGGTGATGGAATTAGTGCGGCAATGTTTTATCCCAGTCGTTACCGGACTTTTACTTTCTACCATCATCGGAATTTGGTTATTGTAAGAGATACAGGGACTTTAGACATAAGTGTTTTACCTAAATCAAAAACCGTACTAAGTGAGATCTTCTATTATGTGAAGATTTTAGTACGGTTTTTCCATTACAATGCTTTTATGATTTTAGACTTCTCCTAGGAGGGGGAACAGCAAACGATCATTTATACAGAGCTTGTCTCAGCTGAGAAGCTCCTTCTGCGACAGCTTGATGCGCTTCCTCTACTTGAGCTGTAAAACCAGCAAACCCATGAATCAGCCCTTCATAATTCTTCACGAAAACATCGACACCCTCCTGCTTTAGCTGTTCAGCATAAGCCAGTGCTTCATCCCGCAATGGATCATATTGAGCTGTCAAAATAGCTGCAGGCGGCAATGTATGGAGCAGCTCAGAGTGAACAGGCGATGCATATGGATTAAAACGGTCTGCTTCCGTCCGGTAATAATGACTGCGGAACCAATGCATTAAACGTTTGGTCAATAAAAAGCCTTCCGCATTTTCACGCAGCGAAGCCGGCTCTTCTCCGATATATCCCGTCGATGGGTATAGAAGCAATTGGAATACAGGTTTTTGTCCGCTTCTTTCCTCTGCCAGCAGACATACAACTGTTGCCAGATTCCCACCTGCACTATCCCCACCGACAGCTATTTTGTTGTGTTCGATTCCTAACCCTTCTGCATTGGCGGTTATCCATTGGTAGGAATCATACGCATCTTCCACGGCTGCCGGGAATTTATGTTCCGGTGCCAGCCGGTAATCTACCGAGATCACTGTACAATCTGCCAGATTGGCAATCTCACGGCAAGTTGCATCATGTGATTCAATGCTGCCGACAACCCAGCCGCCGCCATGATAAAAGACCAATGCTGGCTGCACCTTATTTTCAGAACGATAGATACGGATCGGCAGCACCCGATCATTTAATTCGATTTGACGGTCTTCAACTTTAGCTACTTCTTGTTTCGGTCCATCATCCTGCATTCTTGCTTGGTTGCGAAACTGTTCGGGTGAGACCGTTTCAAGCGGTATCGGCTGAGCATTCACTTCTTTCAAAAATGCTTGTATTCTTGGATTCAATGCCATGATAGTTCCCCCTTTTTCCATTCTTTTTTCCACTATCTTACTGTAATTTAAACATGGGTGCTTTGCAGCACCCTCTAACAAGGTTTACAATAAGATAATTCCATACTGACAGGAGTACAGCTTATGAAGAAATCAACGTATATCTGGTTAGGCATTGCTTTATTCGCAGCAGCACTGAATTTACGCCCGGCAATCAACTCCATTTCACCGCTTATTGAAATCATTCAATCGGAATTACATATGAATGCATCCAGCGCAAGTCTGCTCACTTCCATACCCGTTTTATGTATGGGGATCTTCTCACCGGTTGCCGCCAAGTTGGCCAATCGCTTCTCGCTTGAATATGTGATCGGCTGGTCCTTAGCCGTCATTGGCATCGGTACCATCATTCGCCTGTTCACTCATACTTCCTTCTTCCTTCTGTCAACTGCATTCCTGGCAGGAATCGGTATTGCAGCTGCAAGCCCCCTGCTTTCCGGGTTCATCAAAAAATACTTTCCTGATAGCAGTGCGTTTATGATCAGCATTTATACTGCTGCCTTAGCTGTTGGTGCCGGCATGGCTTCCGGGGGTGCAGCACCGATTCAGCATATTGTTGATTCCTGGCAAGTCTCTTTGGCTGCCTGGTCATTATTAGCACTTGCAGCAATCATAATATGGGTCCTCGTCGTATTGCCTCAAAAAAAGAAGGATAGGGCAATCCAAACATTCGGCGGCGCAGAGAAACTGCCTTGGAACCAGTGGAATGCCTGGCTGCTTACCTTTTCCTTCGGTGGTATGTCGTTTATTTTCTATTCGTTGACTGCTTGGCTCCCCCCAATTGTAGAAAATATGGGGTACAGCAAAATCTATGCAGCCAACTTGCTCGTCATATTCATGCTTCTGCAAGTACCTGCTAACCTAGCCATACCTTATCTGCTGAAGAAGATTCCGAGCCGTCTCTTCTGGCTTGTAACGGCCGCCCTTTTCGAATTGATCGGCTTTGGGATGATCTCCTTATCCTTCCTCCCTTGGCTGGCAGCTTGTTTCATCGGCCTCGGGGCCGGCGGTTTGTTCGCTATGAATTTGCTGCTTCCGATCGATGTGACAACAACCCATCAGGCAGCAGCCTCCTGGTCTGCCATGGTGCAGGCAGTCGGCTATATCCTCGGATCATTCGGCCCTGTTATTCTAGGGGCTGTCAATGATATGACCGGAAGCTTTTCTTATTCCATATTTGTATTGATAGCTGTGAATCTTTTGATGATCGTGATGCAGGTTCTCTCCGTCAAACGGAACTTCAAGCAAGAAAAAGTTGCCTCCAGACCAAAAATTGGATGATTAGCAGTTTGCTAGATTGGGTATCTTATTACTACAAACCCAATCACAAGGAGGATTCAAATCATGAGTTCATTAACAAAAGACGTTTTCACAACATATGCCGAGGAAGATACATTCGAGCTGGAGCCCTACTTAGATCATCTGTTTGAATTGAATGAAGAAGAATCCGATAATGAATAAATAAAAGAAGCAGCGGCTGCGGAACCGCTGCTTCTTTCTATTCACCTTTTTTCTCCTGCTGTCCTTCGAGAATCTTCTTCTGCACAAAGCGCAGATGCTCATACATTGCTGTATGCGCTTTGTATGCATCTCTTTCCTTCAATGCTTCATATATACGCTTGTGATGTGCTACTGTCTTTCCTTTTTCCCTTACAATGATATGGTTATTGATTTTTGCATGATATAAGAGAAGCGAGTGAATCATACCAT
The DNA here is from genome assembly GCF_002272135.1 of Virgibacillus sp. 7505. Taxonomy (GTDB): domain Bacteria; phylum Bacillota; class Bacilli; order Bacillales; family Amphibacillaceae; genus Terribacillus. The sequence goes on from NZ_NPBF01000005.1 coordinate 92,849, forward strand.
CGAGAATCAGGTTATTCGCACTTAAGGCAATGATCCGATGAAATCGTTTATCCGCCTGTCCGTAGTTATTGTCCTGTGATTCCTCGATTTCCACGATCGTTTCATATAGTTCTTCCAGCTGTTCGTCGGTAATCTTCTCCGTTGCGATAGTAATCAGTCCGAGTTCCAATACGATCCTTGCCTCGATGATCGCTTGGATATTATCACTTGCTAAATTAAGCATATCCGAGAAAGGTGCCGAGCCAACCTTCAGATTGAAATAAGTGCCCTCCCGTGTTTTGCGTGTGATGATGCCGAGGGTCTCCAATGCACTCAAGGCTTCACGCAAAACAGTACGGCTCACGCCGAGGATCGTGATAAATTCCGCTTCGGTGGGCAGTTTGTCCCCCGGCTTCAGCTGGCCGCTCGATAGCAGATGCAAAATCCGTTCCACGACTTGTTTGGATAATGTTTTTCTGTTGACGTGCTCCACGTTCATTTGCAATGGGTCTCTCTCCATCATGTCCAACACCTTTATATGTGATAAACCTATGATACTGGGAATGGCACTAAAATACAAACGCATACAAAAGAGCCGCTCATAAAGATGCGACTCCGAATCTATCATCGAACAAGACAAGGCTTCTTGTTATCGAATTTCCAATCCCTGATCAAATATTGCATGGCTGCAGCGTCATTCCGGGCACCAAGTCCCATCGATTTATACAGCTTATGGGCTTCTTCTACCTGCTCCATGTCAATCTCGATTCCCAGACCAGGCTTATCGGGTACCGCTAGCTTTCCTTCGATAATTTCATATGGCTCTTTTGTCAATCGCTGTCCATCCTGCCAGATCCAATGTGTATCGATAGCTGTGATATTCCCAGGTGCAGCTGCCGCAACATGTGTGAACATAGCCAAAGATATGTCAAAATGATTATTGGAATGCGATCCCCAGGTAAGTCCCCACTCATGGCACATCTGCGCGACCCTTACAGAGCCCTGCATCGTCCAGAAATGCGGATCGGCAAGCGGAATGTCTACTGCCTGCGACTGGATGGCATGCCCCATCTGACGCCAGTCAGTAGCAATCATATTCGTGGCAGTCGGCAGTCCCGTAGCTCTGCGGAATTCCGCCATAATCTCGCGTGAGGAATAGCCGTTCTCAGCCCCGCAAGGATCCTCTGCATATGCCAGGATAGCATGCTTGCCTTTACAGAGGCGAATTGCCTCATCCAGGGACCATGCCCCATTCGGATCAAGTGTTATCCGGGCATCCGGGAATCGTTTGGCTAATGCCTCAATTGCTTGTATTTCCTCTTCACCAGCAAGTACTCCGCCCTTTAGCTTGAAATCCCGGAAACCATACTTTTCATATGTTGCCTCTGCCAGACGTACGATGGCTTCTGGTGTCAATGCTTCTTCATTGCGTAAACGGAACCAATCCGATTTTGCATCAGGCTCACTCTTGTACGCAAGATCTGTCTGTCCGCGATCGCCGACGTAGAACAAATATCCAAGCACATCCACTTCGCTGCGCTGCTGTCCTTCGCCTAAAAGCGCAGCGGCTGGAACTTGCAGGAACTTGCCGAGCAAGTCGAGGAGTGCCGCCTCCAACGCTGTCACTGCATGGATCGTTGTGCGTAAATCAAAAGTTTGTTCACCACGGCCTCCTGCATCTTGATGAGCGAATTGCTGTCTTACTTGGTTGAGGATTGCTTGATAAGAGGCGATTGACTCCCCAATTACAAAGGCTTTCGCTTGTTCAAGCGTCTGTCTGATCTTCTCTCCGCCCGGTACCTCCCCAACACCAACAGCACCAGAATTATCTCTGAGAATAACGATGTTACGTGTGAAATATGGGCCGTGTGCACCGCTCAAATTAAGCAGCATACTATCCCGGCCAGCCACCGGAATCACTTGCATCTCTGTAACAGCTGGCACGTGACTTGATTTCTCTGCTTTTATATTCTCTGATACTTGGTTCATATTTCAATCCCCTTCCAGTTATTTTGTTGGCGCTTCCAATTCTACGCGTTCGATTTTTCCAACGATGAATAGATAACTTAGGATGGCAACAAGTGCATTGGCTCCTACGAATATTAGTGCACCATTAAAGGAACCTGTTGCATTTACGATGTATCCAATGATGATCGGCGTTGTGATGGAAGCAATGTTTCCGAATGTATTGAAAAGCCCTCCGCTGACACCAGCTGTCTGCTTCGGAGAGGTATCCGAAACGACTGCCCAGCCTAAAGCACCAAAGCCTTTCCCGAAGAAAGCGAGTGACATGATAACTACCACAAGCCATTCTGCATCGACATAGTTACAAATGATCATAGTGCAGGAAAGCAGCATTCCGATGATAATCGGAGTCTTACGCGCAATCGTCAAAGAAAGATTTTTCCGGAGAAGGAAGTCGGAGAACATCCCGCCAAGGATTCCCCCGAGGAAACCGCAAATTGCTGGCAGAGAAGCAATGAACCCCGCCTCTAGAATAGACATGCCGCGCCCTTGAACCAAATAAACCGGGAACCAAGTCAGGAAGAAGTAGGTCAGTGTTGTGATACAATACTGCGCGATATAAATACCAATCAGCATCCGCTTTTTCAACAGCTGTTTAATGAATGGCCACTGAGATTGCTTCTCCCCAGTGTTTTCCTTCTTCTGATCCATATCCACGACTCCGCCGCCAGCTTCGATATAATCGATTTCCGCTTGGTTTGCCCGCGGATGCTCACGCGGATTACGGATCACTTTCAGCCATACAAATGCCAAAGCGATACCGATTGCTCCCATTACATAGAAGACAGACTCCCAGCCGAATCTGTAAGTCAGCCATCCCATCAGCGGTGAAAAGATGACAAGTGCGAAATACTGAGCTGAATTGAAGATAGCTGATGCTGTTCCCCGTTCATTACTCGGGAACCAAGCTGCGACAACTCGGCTGTTTCCCGGAAATGACGGCGCTTCAGCAAAACCGACAAGGAAACGAAGAGCAAATAAGACGATAATGGCAGTTCCTGCGGCAAAAAAGCCGATTGCTCCTTGCAGCAAAGTGAAAATTGACCAGAACAAAATGCTCATTCCGATAACAAGCTTGGAACCGAATTTATCCAGCAATATCCCGCCTGGTATTTGCCCGACTACATAAGCCCAGCCGAATGCAGAAAACACATAACCCATACTGACAGCATTCAATCCGAGGTCTGACTGCAATGCATCTCCCGCTATACTGATCGTTGCTCGGTCAGCATAGTTGACGGATGTGACTAAAAACAACATCATGACGATAAACCAACGGACCTTCGATTTCTTCATCTGTGAATTCTGCAGGTTATCTCTGACTTTATCCATATGCTTCATTCCTCCGCTCTATTGTAAGCGTTGTCAATATTCAAGAAGGAAAAAGGGCCGAAATAGCCCTCTATCCTTTTACAAATACAGTCTTGATGCTCGTAAAGAACTCCTTGGCAGCTTCTCCCTGCTCTCTCGAGTGGGAGCTTGATTGCTTCATTCCGCCAAATGGAGCCTGCAGCTCTACTCCGGCACTTTCCGCATTGACACGGACAAGCCCTGCTTCCATATCTTCCACGAACTGCAGGAATCGTCCAATGTTCTTCGTGAAAATAGATGCACTTAACCCGAATTTTACATCATTCGCCACATCTATTGCTTTTTCCTCCGAATCCACCTTGATCAAAGCGATGACAGGGCCAAAAATCTCCTCTTGAGCAATCACCATGTCATTGGTTACATCCTCAAAGATAGTCGGCTGGACGTAAAAGCCTTTCCCATAATCTCCATCTGTCAGCTGCTCACCACCCAGGATAAGCTTAGCTCCTTCTTCCATACCTTTTTGGATATAGTGAAGGCAGTTTTCCAGCTGCGCTTTACTTGCTATCGGACCAAGCCACACGTCCTGCTCGAGACTGTTGCCAATCGTGATTTCCTTCGTCTTTTCAATCAGTCTATCCCGGAATGCTTCATATATCGGCTCTTCTACTATGACTCTGCTTGTAGCAGTACACTTTTGACCCGTGGATCGGAATGCACCGCTGATTGTTGCATCCACTGCCTGTTCGATATCTGCATCAGCAGCTACAATGACCGGATTTTTCCCGCCCATCTCCAGCTGATACTTTGCTCCTCTCTCCAACGCCGTCAAACCAATGCCTTTACCGACATTATTGGATCCAGTGAAGGTAATACCATTTACCTTCGGATGCTCGGCCAACCCTTTCCCGATGACAGAACCCGCACCAGTAACCAGATTGATGACGCCTTTTGGAAAACCTGCCGCTTCAAAGCACTCGATTATTTTGATTGCTGTAATAGCAGTTTCAGAAGCCGGCTTAAACACGATGGTATTGCCGTAAATAAGCGCAGGCGCCATTTTCCAAATGGGAATTGCAACAGGGAAGTTCCACGGAGCAATGACACCGACAACTCCTAAAGGAACTCGCGTTGTATACATGAAGGCTCCAGGATCGGTCGATGGAATAACATCACCTGTTTTCCGCATCCCCTCCGCTGCATAATACTTCAGGATGGCAATACCGCGCTGCGTTTCACCGCGAGCTTCCGGCAATGTTTTTCCCATCTCTTTTGTGGCCGTTTCGGCAATCTCCTCGGCACGTTCCTCCAGGATAGCTGCAGCCCGATAAAGGAACTCTCCTCTGGCAGCACCGGATAAGCTTCGCCATTCCTTCCGTGCTGTATCCGCTGCTTCAACTGCCGATTCCAAATCGACTGTTGTGGAGCTCTGGATCTGACCAACAGGGTTGCTGGTATCTGCAGGATTAATGACTGTGATCTGTTCTGCTGATTCTGATTCCTGCCATTCTCCATTGATAAAGTTACGGTATACATTCGTTGTTACATTTGTAGCCATGTATTAGCTCTCCTTTATCTCTGAGATTTTCTCTTTACGCGGATATTTGTCCAGTGCCTTCGAAAGGATCTGTTCCATTTCGTTATAGTGCTCTTTTGTTACTGGTACAACCGGAGGACGTACATACCCTCTTGTCTGCAAGCCGATGATCTCCATCCCTGCTTTGATCAAGGAAACGGCGTAGCCTTTGCGTTGTTTCCTTATACTGTTGATTGGCAGGATGACATCTGCATATAATGCATCCAGCGTATCCTGGTCGCCTGCTAGCAGCGCCTCATAATACATTCGGGAAATATGCGGGATATAATTTGAAATAGCCGAGGAATAAGTTGTTATCCCGAGCGGGACATAAGCAGGCATTGTGACCTCCGCCATCGGCATACCGTTCAGGAAGTCAAGTCTCCCCTTAAATTCCTGCGTCAGACAAATATTCAAATCCATATTCCCGATGCCATCCTTAAACCCCTTCAGTTGGGGAAAAGCCGCCAGCCGTCTAACCGTCTCGACAGAGTAGACAGCATTATCCCTTTGATAGATAATCGCATCCAAGTCTGGTGCACTCTCGAATATTTCTTTTGCATACTGATAAAGTCCTTCCTGCTCCCCTTGAATCAGATAAGGCGGAAGCAGCAAAAATCCGTCAGCACCTTTTTCCTCTGATATCGCAGCAAGTTCAACAGCAGTACGGAGATTACCGCCGACTCCCGTGTAAATCGGAACCTTGCCAGCAACTGCTTCCATCGCTGTATCCAGCATCGCTTCATACTCTTTCCTATCCAAAGATTGGAATTCACCGGATCCACAAGCGATATAAATAGCATCCAGACCTTCTTCTACCAGAAAGTGGACATTTTCAAATAGTGCTTGTTCATCAAGCTTTCCAGCTTCGGTAAATGGTGCCACCGGAAACCCTAGAATACCTTTGGCTATTCCTGTTGATTGTCCCATAGTGTACCTCCTCAAGTAAGCGTTATCAATTCCGTTTGTTTAATTGTATTACAAATAGACAAAAGTGCAAATAATTTTTAGGTCTTTGAAAATACCGAAGAAAATATTGATAAAAGAAAAAACGGTATTCAACGAAACAGAGAAAGTATCGCCATAAAATACGGCATAAAAAAAGGGACCTAATCCCTATCCGTAATTTCTTCCGTAATTGGGTTTCGTTTCACTCCCAATCGGTTATACAACAACTAACCCCCATATCTTAATCAGTTACAAAATTGTTCAGCATGTATCCAATGAATTCGTTCATTGGATATTTTTTTGAGTTTAAAAATAATAGTGAAGTACCAGAATACATCAAAGGAAACAAAATAAAGGAACAAGCATTTTAGAGATGTAAAATTGCTTGTTCCTTTATTTTGTTTCCTATTTGAGTGAAGACTCTTTTAAACGCTGAAATCTTCATGAATGAATCCGCCAAAGAACTTGTTAGAAGGTACTTCGTAGCCTGTTACCGTTCCGAATTTCCGCATCATTACAGCGTTCCATGCCAGGAACCAAGCTCGATCCTCCTGCAGTCCATCCAGCATCATCGGCGTTACTTCCACTTGTCCGTCAAAGAGATGCACACCAAGTGAAGCAAGTTTCTCTAAATCCCCCGTCAGCTCATAATCAGCAAGCATCTGGCGATAATCGAATTGACAGCTGTCAAACTTGAAGTATGGTTTGAAGAGCTTGTACAGCCTGCTGTCACCCGCCATCAGATATAAGACGGCAAGGCAGCCTTTATGCTGTAATACTTCCGCATTCCCAATACCAGCCCGCAAATTCTGATACTTGATTTCGTGATCCTCATCGTGGAATTTAATATACATGTTCATCCCTCCTCCCAAAAGATTTTGCTTATTCAGTAGTAGGAATCTTTTCCCTTTCCTTCTAAAAGACAAACAAAAAACCCCGTCCGACGGACGGGGTTTTTAGCTATCAGGAAGATGTATAAGATCCTCCATTGATGTGGATTGCTTGACCAGTCATATAAGAAGCTTCATCAGATGCAAGCATTACATACGGCCACGCATGCTCGGAAGGCTGCCCTGGACGCCCCATCAGGCTGTCTTGTCCGAACTGCTCAATTTTATCTTCCCCGATTGTAGCCGGGATGAGCGGTGTCCATACTGGACCAGGTGCTACAGAGTTAGCACGAATTCCTTTCTTGATAAGGCTTTGGGCGATACTGCGCGTCCAAGCTGTGATAGCACCTTTTGTCGCTGAATAGTCCATGAACATCGGGTTGCCTCGGTAAGCATTGATGGAAGACGTACTGATGATGGAGTCTCCTGCTTTCATATGACGCACAGCTGCTTTCGTCAAATAGAATTGGGAGAAGAAGTTAACACGGAATACTTCCTCAAATTGTTCTGAGGATATCTCAAGCACATCCTCCTGCACATACTGAATAGCTGCGTTGTTCACTAGAATATTGATCTTGCCGAATTCCTCAACTGTCTTTTCGACTAAGCTGATACAATGCTCCTCATCCTTGATGTCCCCTGGCAGCAGCAAGCAGCGCTTACCTTCTGCTTCCACAAGACGTTTCGTCTCTTCAGCATCTTCTGTTTCATCAAGGTAGCTAATTGCGACATCCGCACCTTCTTTTGCATAAAGGATAGCAACTGCACGGCCGATACCGGAATCACCGCCTGTAATAAGAGCTGCTTTTCCTTCCAATCTTCCTACACCTTTGTAATCTAGCGGCTGATGCGGCAGTGGATCCATTTTTGCTTCAATGCCCGGCTGGCGATCCTGCTGGTGCGTACTAGTTGAGCCATTCATCATATCTTTCGGTTCCATAGAAAAGTCTCCTTTGTATCTTGATTGATACAATACCTTTCCACATCCTACTAGCAGTCAAACGTCTAACCGAAAGTAAACTATCAAGCTCTGCCATTATCACCTGCTCAGACGAAGCACTTTTACCTCATAGGAATCCAGCTGAATCTCTCCTTCTACATCCCCTTCCTCCAGTACATCCTCATACACTTGATCCAGTTGTATGTTACTTGTCTCTTCACTGAAATTCATGACAAAGATAAACAAGGAATCAGCATTATAGCGTACTTGAATGGATACTCCTTCTTGCTTCGTAATACCAACTGATGCGTGAATCTGCTCTGTTTTCATTATTTCCGAATAAAAGTCGTCCTGGAATGCATCCTCTAATCTAGCACCAATATAATAGGCATTGCCCTCTCCATAAGCATGCTCTGTGACAGCCGATGTTCCTGCATAGAAATCTTCATCATATACGGCTAGCTCATTCGCGTTAATGAGTTCGAGAACAGTCGCATAATCTTTCAAATCATAATACTTGCCTCTATAAAGGACTTGATTGCGATCTCGCGGATACAGTGTATCCGTTTCAATTGGCCGTAATCCGAATACATCCGTAAGCTTCTCCTGCCATGCTCCTTTATGCACCAGGTCGTGCTCATTCACCACACCGCTGATATACGTCATAACCAGCTTGCCGCCATTCTTTACAAATGCTTCGAGTTTTTCTGCGGTCTGGTCATCCATCATATACAGCATCGGGATGACTAAAAGCTTATACTTGGAGAAATCATGATTTTTCATAATAACGTCCACTGGAATATCCCGTTTCCAAAATGGCCGGTAGTGTGCATGCATCGTCTTAATATATTGCTTGGAATCCAATCCGTATCCTTGTGCATCTTCTAACGCCCAGTCATTTTCCCAATCATACAAGAGCGCTACTTCCGCAGTACGATGCGTACCTTTAAGTCCGGCTAGTTTTTCCATTTTTTTGCCTAGCTCTGCCACTTCCCGGAATACACGATTATCCTGCGAACGATCATGATCGACGACCGCCCCATGAAATTTTTCTGTTGAACCACGTGATTTGCGCCATTGGAAATAGAGGATACTATCCGATCCATGAGCAAGCATCTGCATCGAAGCAAGGATATGCATGCCTGGCCGCTTCGCTTTGTTCACTGGATGCCAGTTGACGGCACTTGGTGTATTTTCCATCAGTAAAAATGGCTGATCCTTTAATGTCCGGTACAAGTCATCAATGAATCCGACCTTCATCGCTAGCTCTGCAGTTGTTTCCCAGTCATTATGCCAAGTCGGATACGCATCCCAGCTAATTACATCAATCTTTTCTGCGAAACGGTTGTAATCCAGTCCCCGGAATGGGATCAAATCAGGTGTGTCTGCCATAAAATTCGTCGTAACTGGAACGTCCGGAGTAATCTCACGTATCGGAACCATCTCATTCTCCATGAAACGGACAGTTTGATCAGTTGAGAATCGCCGCCAATCCAGGCGCAGTCCATGCACGCCATCTTCTCCATTCGGTGAAGGGGATTCTACCTGCTCCCAATCAGTAAACGTGTGACTCCAAAACGGTCCCCACCATGCATCGTTCAAGGCTTCTAGATTTCCGTCGTATTTCTCTTTCAGCCATTCACGAAAAGCACTCTGGCAACGTTCGCAATGGCAATCACCGCTGTACTCATTGGAAATATGCCATAGCAGTAACGCTGGATGCTTTCCATACCGTTCTGCCAGCTTTCGGTTTATCTTCTCTGTTTTTTCCAAATATGTCAGGGAAGTGAAGCAATGGTTATGCCTGCCTCCATGCAGCTGTTTTACTCTTGCCGCATTCACTCGCAGTACATCCGGATATTTTTGAGACATCCATGCAGGGCGGGCACCGCTTGGAGTAGCTAAAATCACTTTTCCGCCAAAGGAATGTATGTCATCGAAAATCTTATCCAGCCATTCAAAATTGTACACACCCTCTTCAGGCTCTAATGCACTCCAAGCGAAAATGCCAACCGAGAAAGTGTTCGTATGTGCCAATTGCATCAATTCAATGTCTTCTTTCAGGACATCGGGGTACTTCAGCCACTGATCGGGGTTGTAGTCTCCTCCATGCAGCAAAAAAGGTGCTTTTAACTCGCGCTTCGATTGATTCATTTTCTTCTCTCCCTTTTCTGGTTATCCTTTCGTTCCGCCTGTCGTCAGGCCCGAAACAAAGTTCCGCTGCAGCAGGAAGACGATGGCGATTGGAATACTGATCAGTATGGCTCCGGCTGCAAACGTCGTGTAGCTCGCTCCCATAACCTCATTCACTAAGTTAAACAGACCAATTGGAAGTGTATAAGCTTCCGTCGTACGCAAAATGACAGAGGACAAAACAAAATCGCCTAATGGCACCGTGAACCCATTCATGGCGACAACCGCCAGCATCGGCTTCGATAATGGCATGATGATTTGCCAAAATGTCCGGGTGAAGCTTGCGCCATCTATCCGCGCACTTTCATCCAGCTCCATCGGAATGGAATCCATATAGCCCTTCATTAAATACGTATTCATCGGAATCAGCCCCCCGATGTACAGCAGGATCAGCAGCCAATGACTGTTGACCATATCCAGCATCTGTGCCAGGACAAAAAGGGCGATTAGTGCTGAAAATTGCGGAATCATTTGCAGCAGCAGAAAGACAGTCAATGTATTCTTCCTGCCTCTGAAACGGAATCGTGAAAAAGCATAGCCTGTGAACGAAACACTGATGATAGCACCAAGCATCGTGAAGAAGCTGATCTTAACCGAATTCAAATACCACTGCACATACGGCAGGGATTCAGAGCCTTCGAACAGTTCTTTATAATGTGCCAGCGTCGGATTTTTCGGAATGATGGATGTACTGATCAAACTGTTTCCAGGGTTGAAGCTTGCGCCAATTGTCCACGCGAGCGGATATAGAATCATTATCGACATAACAATCAGCACACCATAGGAAAGTGTAAGGCGAATCAAACGTGATCGATTCCGCATGCTCATGCTCCTTCCTTGAATGTACTTGATTTTCGGAACTGCCATAACGCAATGGATACGACAACAACAGATAACATGATAGTCAGGGCAGCCGCCAAAGCATATTGGCTGGACTGCATGGTCAGTTTATAAATCCATGAAACCAAAATATCAGTACCGCCGGCAGTGGAATCCGGAACCGCCGGACCTCCCGCATTAAACAGATAGATAATATTGAAGTTATTAAAGTTGAATGTGAATTGCGTTATGATGATTGGTGAGATCGACAATAGAATCATCGGCATCGTAATATGGCGGAACTTCGAAAAAGCCGACGCCCCATCGATTGTCGCCGCTTCATACAAGTCCTCGGGTATCGATTGCAGCACACCAGTTGTCACAAGAAAAATGTACGGAAAACCAAGCCACCCTTGCATCATGATCAGTGCGAATCGCGCCCAATTAGGATCTGTCAGCCAAGGAATGGCATCGAGACCGAGTGCGGCAAGGATATCGTTGTTAACAGCTCCGAAACTGTCATTGAACAAGCCTGCGAAAATCAATATGGTGACGAAGCCAGGAACTGCCCATGGCAAGACGAGGATCGTACGAAACAGTTTCTTGAAACGTATTTCTTTTTGATTCACAACCACTGCGAGAAAGATTCCTAATGCCACTTGCAGTGTGGATGCTACGATTGTCCAGACTACTGTCCATGCAAGTACATCGAAGAAAGTTGAACGCCAGATATCGACAGTGAAGATTTCCTTGAATGTACTGAACCCGACCCATTCGACCAGTTTAGCTGGTGGTGAATTATATAAATCATAATTCGTAAAGGCGATCGCAAAGCTGAAAAGGATCGGGAAAACGACAGCGAACAATAGCAGCAGGAATGCCGGTCCGCTGATCAAATACGGATAACCCTTGAACAGCACATGCTGATACTGCTGCCGAAGTGTGTAAAGCGTCTGCTTGTTATCTCGCATAACGCCCGTTTTATAAGCATCCCGCAGATTTAAATAATAGACGATCAAACCTAGGAAGATGACAATCAACGCTATGAGTCCTTCTGCCAATAGGAAAATCGAGTTATCTCTTGGGATCTCAGTCCCTAGCGTAACGATTCCCCACAGTCCCATATTCAACAGATCCTTAAATGCAACAAAGAAAGAAACTGTTATCAGCAGAAACAGTAATCCTTTCAGCCATTGCCGATGATAAAACTGACCGAAACCTGGTATGATCGAGAGCAACAATGCTACTTTACGATGCTGCATGCCTATTCCTCCTCTTACATAGGAAATACGTGCCGGCATTGTGCCGGCACGTATCCATCATTTCTCGCCGTGATTTGCCTCAATTTGACCTTTAATTGATTTTACTGCCTGATCGAGAGCTTCCTGCGGCTCGGATTTCCCAGTCGCAATCGTCTGCAAAGCAGCATCCGTTGGTTTCCACACTTCATTCATTTCCGGTATGCCAGGTGTGAGGTCAGAGAACTGTGATTGTTCTGCAATCGCCTTTGAAGCATCGCTTTCCATCACTTCCTGATCCTCTGCCAGCGCCTTCACTGCCGGAACCTCTTTTGTCTTTTCATAACGAACCTTTGATACTTCTTCATTACTTAAATACTTCACTAGCTCTTCTGCCAACTCAGCATTCTTAGAGAACGTGCTTACGTTATAGCTTTTTACTCCGATAAATGCGCGCATATTTTCTCCATTGGATAGCTTCGGCAAGGAAGCAATACCATAGTCGACTCCAGCTGTTTCAAATGGTTCCAAATTCCATGGACCTGATATGATGGCAGCCGCTTTCCCTTCAGTAAACAGCGACTCGATAACGTTGATTCCTTGCTCACCCACTAAGCCCGACGGGAATAGCTTCTCATCGTAGAAACGCTTGATCTCACTTGCGCCTTCTACCGCTCCTTCATTGTTTAATCCGATGTCTTCCGGATTAAACGTACCATCGCTGTTCTTGCCGAAGACGTAGCCGCCATAGCCGCTCAGCACGCTATTGGCATAATAGGTCTGATCAAACAATGCCAGGAAACCATATTGCTCCCCTTGACGAACTTCTTTGGAATAGTTGAACCATCCCTCCAAGTCCTCCGGCAGCTCCTCTTCGGTTATTAGAGCTTTGTTATAGTAAAGCATCGTCGTTTCAACAGCTTTCGGAAGTCCATACACTTTACCGTCGACGATTTGCGATTGCATGGCTGATTCTGTGTAAGCCGATTGCAACGTTTCATCAACCGCCAATTCCTTCACTAAACCCTCCGCAACAGCAGATCCCATTTGGTCTCCCGGCATTGTGAATACATCAGGACCTGACCCAGCTGGGCCGTCCAGCCGTAAATCTTCTAATTGCTGGGCATAGTTTTTCTCAATGATTTCTACCGTCACATCATGTTCTTTTTCAAATTCGGCTACAGCGTCTTCAATACCGATTGCTTTCTCTTTATCTTCCCAAATGACTAATTTGTCACTTTTTTCGGACTCACTTCCATCCGCACCGCTCTCTTGCGGTCCACACCCAGTCAGTAAAACTCCCGTCATTAAACCAGATACCAAGCCAAGGACTAGCTTTTTCCTTTTCACTCGACCCCACTCCTTTTATTGAAAGCGTTTACAATATTAAACATAGCATTCTGTTTATCTGAAGTAAACAATTATTTTACTTATTTAGGTAAATAATTTACGCAAACAAAAAACGACTTTATTAGTCAGTCGTTTTCGTCATCGTACTCTTTCTTTCGACAATCTCGCCAGTAATTAGTACTGTCTTAGATAATGTCCGCTTACCTAGTATTTGTTCCAGCAGCAAATCAATAGCTGACTTGCACACTTCATTCAAATCGATACGGACAGTCGTCAAAGGAGGAGATACATATTTTGCCACACTGATATTATTGATACCGATAACGCTCACCTGCCCCGGAATAGCGATACCGTCTTCATTCAATGCCTGGAGCATGCCTACAGCAATCGGATCAGCAGCTGCAACGAATGCACTCGGCAGCACACCCAATTCATCAATCGCCTTTTTCATTAAGCCATAACCATTTTCAACGCTGAAACCACGTCTGCAAAGAACGGATCGATCATCCAGGATACCCTTTTCCTCCATATAGGTACGGAAAGCCTTCTCTCTGGGATCCATCTCATCTCTCATCGTATCCGGGTTTTGAAATGTTCCGCCAATGAAGCCTATATCGCGGTGCCCTTGCTCCAGCAAATGGTCTATCTGCTTCCTCGTAATCCATTCCAAATCGGGACGTACAGCATCGTAATGATCCGGATTTGGAGATGAATCAATGAATACACCATTCTTAGTTAAATTCTGCAGCTTTACGTGCTCCGCTTTCGTGAAGCTCCCCACCGCCAGAAACCCTTGGATAGTATCGGGAACAGCTTCTATCCCATCCTCTTTTTTGTATAAAGTCAATTCAACATTTCGTTCCTTCGCACATTGTTCCAGTGCCTTACGCATCGTTTTGAAATAAACATCCTCCAGCTCTTCTGTAACTGTTACCCAATAGAGAAAAGCTATTTGCTTAATCCGTATATGGACTTCTTTCTTTCGATAATTCAGCCGTTCTGCCACTGCAAATATTTTATCTTTTGTTTCTTCTGTCACAGATAGGCTTTCGTCGTGATTCAGCACCCTGGAGACTGTGGAAACAGAAAACCCGACTTCATTTGCGATTTCTTTTATTGTTGCCAAACCCCTCACCTCTTCTGATTAGATTATGACAGATAAACATACACCAGTAAACTTTTTACTAAATATTTAACTGACAAAATAGGCTTAAGTATCTCTTGCTTCCAATTTCTCCTTATAGTACACTATCCGTAACTTAGTTAATTAAATTAATAAAGTACATTTAGGAGGCATCGTTATGACGCTTAAGCAGAATCTAACAGCTTCATTTCAAGAAATCTTCCAAACTAATGAAAATCCACGCCAATTCTTTGCACCTGGCAGAATCAATTTAATCGGTGAGCACACTGATTATAATGGCGGACATGTATTTCCAGCAGCAATCTCTTATGGGACTTATGCTTTAGCGGCAAAACGCAGTGACAACTTAATCAGGTTTTACAGCATGAACTTTTCTGAAACCGGTATCATTGAACGCAGGTTAGATGATCTAGCCTTTCAATCCGACGATGATTGGGCCAATTATCCAAAGGGTGTATTGCTTTATTTACAGCAAGCTACCGACAAAATAACATCTGGCATGGACATCCTTTATTACGGAGATATACCAAATGGAGCCGGTCTCTCTTCTTCTGCTTCCATTGAGCTAGTTACTGGCGTATTGGCTGATAGCATATATGGACTTGGAATGGAACGTATTCCGCTTGTTCAGCTTGGACAACGGGTGGAGAATGAATATATCGGTGTAAACAGCGGCATCATGGATCAATTTTCGGTCGGGATGGGTAAACAAGGGCACGCTATCCTGCTTGACTGCAACACATTGGATTACGAGCATGCACCTGTAGATTTGTCTGAACATGTGATTTTGATTGCCAATACGAATAAACAGCGAACTTTATCCGGTTCAAAATATAACGAACGCCGGTCAGAATGTGAAGCTGCCCTGCAGGATTTAAAGCAAAAACTCAAGATTAATAGTCTCGGCGAGCTCTCTCCAGAAACATTTGATCAGCATCACACATTAATCAGCAATCCTGTCCACGTCAAACGTGCACGTCATGCTGTATATGAGAATAACCGCACGATCGAGGCGTTGAAAAAGCTTCAAAGGCATGACTTGGCTGCTTTCGGGGAATTGATGAATGATTCGCATCGTTCACTGCGGGATGATTACGAAGTGACTGGACAGGAACTCGATACGATTGTTGAAGCTGCCTGGGCACAGGATGGTGTTCTCGGCGCTCGCATGACAGGTGCTGGATTCGGCGGCTGCGCAATTGCATTAGTGGAAAAAGATAAGATTGAAGCAGTCCAAGCAGGTATCCAGCAGCACTATAAAGAAAAAATCGGATATGAGGCAACCTTCTATACTGCTACGATCGGTGACGGTGCAAAGGAATTAGCATAAAGGATGTGTTCATATGATTTATTCAGATATCGAGGCTTTACTAGAGCAGACTTGCAAGGAAGATTTAATAAAGGAACGGGATATCATCTACGTACGAAACCAAGTAATGCACCTGCTGAAGATGACAACATACCCGGCACATAAAATTTTGACGAGCTCTGGTTCGATACCGGATTTAGTCGATCGAATCGTCGATTATGCCGTGAAGGAAGATATCATCGATAACATTTTGGATGAGAAAGAGATGCTTGCGGCATCGTTGATGAATTGCTTTATACCTCGCCCTTCCACTGTCCAGGCATCATTTGACAGCTATTATAAGAAATCACCGGAACAGGCAACGGATTACTTTTATAATCTAAGCAAGAACAGCAACTATATCCAGATGAATCGGATCAAAAAAAACATATCATATAAAGTACAGACCGAATATGGCGAAATGGACATTACCATCAACTTGTCCAAACCTGAAAAAGATCCAGAACAAATCAAGCGCGAACGGATGATGAAGCAGGATAATTCCTACCCTCTTTGTGTGCTCTGCAAAGAAAATGAAGGCTATTCCGGCAGAATTGGATATCCCGCAAGGTCCAACCACCGCGTAATTGAATTGTCACTAGGAGAGGAGAAGTGGCTTTTCCAATATTCGCCTTACGTTTATTATGATGAACACAGCATCGTATTATCAGAGGAACATCGGGATATGAAAATCAATGCAGATGCATTCCGAAGACTGCTTGAATTTGTGGAGAAGTTCCCTCATTATTTCATTGGCTCAAATGCCGATTTGCCGATTGTAGGAGGTTCTATTCTCTCCCATGATCATTATCAAGCAGGGCGCTATACCTTTGCCATGACCAATGCGGAAGAACGCTATACCTTTTCGATTCATTCGCATCCGGACGTAAGAGCTTCTGTCCTTAAGTGGCCGATGACGGTCATTCGGCTCCAGGCGAACGACCAGGGGAAATTGGTAGAGGCAGCCGATAGTATTCTGGCCTTTTGGCGCAACTACGATGACAAAGATGCATCCATTCTATCTTATACAGACAACACGCCGCATAATACAATAACTCCGATTGCCAGAATGCGTGATGATTTGTATGAAATGGATCTTGTACTTCGCAATAACCGGACGACAGCTACCCACCCATTGGGTATCTTTCACCCGCATGCAGATGTGCATCACATCAAAAAAGAAAATATCGGATTGATTGAAGTGATGGGCCTCGCTGTATTGCCGCCGCGCTTGGAAAAAGAGCTAGAAACAATTTATAAGTTTCTAGCCGGAAAAGCCGATGCAGTGGACCCTCCGCACGAAGAATGGGCTCGGGAATTGCGTGCGGAACATGGATTCCTTCATAACGAACAATATGCAAAAGAAGTTGTTCAAAAAGAACTTGGCAAGAAATTCGTCCGCGTATTGGAGGATGCTGGAGTCTTTAAGGACGACAAAGTCTTTCAGCGCTTCATCACAAAACTCAATCAGAAAGTGGTGTCTTCATGATCGAAAGGACTATCCTCCAGGATGGGTGGGAATTGTACACGGTCACCAATAATAACGGAATGCGTCTTGAGGCTCTGAACTTTGGAGGCATCATCACGTCCCTGGAAGTACCTGATAAAGACGGAAACTTAGAGAATATCGTACTAGGCTATCGCGACCTTCAAGATTACAAAGATAATCCCAACTACTTCGGTGCTTTGATAGGCCGGGTAGCTGGACGGATAAGAGAGTCTGAAATCGTATTGGATGGCCAAACATACAAACTGGAAGCAAATGAAGGGAAGCACCATTTGCACGGCGGTCCTGAAGGGTTTCACCAAGTACTTTGGAAGGTAGAACCTTTTGAAGAGAATGAAATAAACGGTCTTCGACTTTCTCACACAAGTAAGGATGGTGAAGGCGGCTACCCAGGGAGCCTAACAGTGAATGTCACCTACACACTCACAGAGGACAACAAATTAGTTATCCTTTATGAAGCAGCCACTGACAAGGCAACTCCTGTAACTCTGACAAATCATACGTACTTCAATCTCAGCGGAAACCTGAAAAGAACCATTGCGAAGCAGCAGGCAATGGTCGCAAGTGATCAGTACACAGAGTTGGATGAAGAACTGATTTCAACCGGCAGACTGCTGGATACAGCTGCTTCGCCATTCGACTTGCGGTCATTCAAACCGTTAGAGGAAGTATTCGGCGCACAGCATGAACAGCTTCGTATTGCCGGGAAAGGTATCGATCACTACTTCTTGTTTTCAAGCAATGAGAAACCAAAAGCTGGTCTCTATGATCCAGATAGCGGAAGACTGATGACCATCCAATCGAATCAGCCTGGTCTCGTCGTGTATACAGGTAATGGCCTGGATGATTCATTGGAACTTAGAGAACGCAAATCTGAAAAATACCTGGGGATTTGTTTTGAAACACAGGCTTTCCCTGCTGGCTTGCATCATGTTGGTTTTCCAGATCTCATCTTGAAGCCTGGCGAGCCGTACCGAAAAGAGACTGTATTCTCTTTTTCAACCAAATAATTATGAAAGGAGCCAGCTAATCAATTGATTGGCTGGCTCCTTTTTTTATTATACCGGTGCAAACAGGTCCACCAGCTGCAGCGCTACTGCCCCTAATGCTGTCGCATGCTTTCCATGTTTACTTACCATTATTTCAGTCTGAGCCGCTTGGTCCGTCAGGGCTCTGCTCGCAATTTCTTCCTTCAGCGGGGGGAGGAGAAATTCTGCGCTCTCCATTACGCCTCCACCAAGAATGATCCGATCGGGATTCAACAGATGAATTAAATTGATCAGACCGATCCCCAGTATCTGACCAGTCTTTTCCAGAGTGGCTTTAGCTTCTTCATCTCCAGCTCTTGCTGATTGATAGACAGCTTCCCCACTCGCCATACTCGCTCGCCGCGCGATAGACGGGCCACTTGCAAGTGTTTGCAGGCAGCCATTGTTTCCGCAAGCGCATTTCTCTCCATTCGGATCGATAGACATATGCCCAAGCTCTCCAGCCAAGCCAGCCGCTCCGTGGAAAAGCTTTCCACCGATGATGATTCCCGCACCAATTCCTCGTCCGATATTAACGGCTACCATACTATCCTGCATATCATACCCACCGAACCATGATTCCCCGAGCGCCATCGCTCGTGCGTCATTATCCACTTTCACAGGAATGCTGAATCTAGTTTCCAGCTCCTGCTTGATTGCAATATTATGCAACCCTAAAAGAGGAGCTACACGAGAAATACCAGTTTCTACATCGACGACTCCATGCATCGCTACTCCAATACCTATTATCTGCCCTGTTTGCGCACTAAGCTGATCAAGCAATTGCTGGATCGCTGTTACGACTTGATGCAAAAATTCGCTATTCGTATTCACATGAAGTGGATGTGAGACAATCCCTAATATCTCTCCTGTCAGATTCGTCAAAATGCAGTCGACTGTTCCAGGACCAGCATCGACACCGATGACGAACCACTCACCTGTCCGGATATGAAGCATGGTAGGCTTTCGTCCGCCGCTCGAGGATCCGAGCTTGCTTTCCTCCACCAGACCTTGTTCAATCAGCTCTTTAACGATGATACTGACTGTCGGAGGTGTCAGGCCTGTCTCCTTTGCAATATCTGCGCGTGATATTGGCGCTGCCACGCGAATCTTATTGAGGATCAAAGATCTATTCACTGTTTTCATCAATTGAAATGTGCCACGCTGCATATAAACCGCTCCACTATCAGTAGTAATTTCAGTACATCATCATCCAAACTAAGCCGACGCCATGTAAATCTAATCTCTAGACCTCTATATCTTTAATCACTTTTGCTGGATTTCCCCCGACTACAGTATTTGCAGGGACATCTTTCGTTACGACTGCACCTGAACCGATAACTGCATTATCCCCGATCGTAACACCAGGATTAATGACAGCACGTCCGCCGATCCAGACATTATCTCCAATTGTCACCGGCTTGCCCAATTCATATCCAGAATTACGTTCTACCGGGTGCAATGGATGCGTTGCGGTATAAATATGTACACCTAGGGCAAGCATGCAATTATCACCGATACGTATTTCACAAATATCCAGCATTACACAATCAAAATTCGCATAGAAGTTTTCTCCAAGATGGATATTGTACCCGTAATCACAGCGAAAAGTCGGTTCGATGTAGGATTTGCCTTTTGCAGAGCCGAGTATCTGCTGCAATAAATTCGCTCTCTCGGCATGTTCATAGCTTGTCGTATCATTATATTGCCGAACCAATTCTCGAATTTCCATCCGTCTATCTGTCAATTCTTTATCGGACGGACGATAAAGCTCTCCAGCCACCATTTTCTCTCTTTCTGTCATAATTTCCTTTTCTCCTTTCTGATAATGATAATCTCTCACTTTATGTATCTATTGTTATAAAACTCGTAAACACTGACCATACTGATTCTATTATATCGCAAAGGAGAATTACTATGCACACCCGCTTCAAAGTAGCACTGCCTCTATTATTCATACTCATTGCACTTTTTTTGTTCTTGCCAGTCCAAGCAGATGCCAGCGTTTCCAATACAGGACAGACGACTGCAAACCTGAACATCAGGGCAGCCCCCTCTACGGATGCCGCCATTATTGGTAAATTCCCGGCAGGCACACAGTTCCAGTATATCGACAGAGGAGATGGCTGGGGACAGATTACGATTCAGAGCCAAACAGGTTATCTCAGCTTGGATTATGTAACAGCAGTGAATAAAGAAACATCCGCATCCGCATCTGCTCCCTCTGAATCATCAAACGGGCAGCCTGTGCAAAAAATAGTTATTGATCCAGGTCACGGCGGCAAAGATCCCGGTGCAATCGGCAATGATACGATGGAAAAACGGGTTGCCCTTACTATATCCGAAAAGCTGCAGCACAGATTGCTTGCTAATGGGTATGACGTAAAAATGACGCGCAGTGAGGATGTTTTTATACCTTTAACAGAACGAGCGACATTTTCGAATAACTGGAAAGCAGATTTATTTGTAAGCGTCCATGCCAATAGTGCTACATCGTCGTCAGCAAAAGGTTTGGAATCCTACTACTATGGGGCGAGCAGCAGCGGGAAACAGCTAGCTTCCAGCATACAAACTGCACTAGCAGCTAACACGAATAATGAAAATAGAGGCACACATAGTGCTGATTTCTATGTACTGCGCCATACATCAATGCCAGCTGTACTCGTTGAAACAGGATTTATCTCGAACCCTGCTGATGCTGTACTTCTAAACGATTCAAGTTACCAAGATAAAGTAGCTAATTCAATTGCAGAAGGAATAACAGAATATGCAAGCTAAAGCAGAGCTGCCTATATGGCAGTTTTTTACATAATATTCACACTACGTCTATTCATATAATCGTATAATTGGAAGGAATAAGGGGGGATTGATACTTGAAGTATTTCGTGGATTTCATTCTAGCAATCATACTTACCGGACTCTCCTATTACATCGGCAGCATCTTATTCCGGCATGGCATGCCAATCTGGCAAGCAATGATAATCGGCTTATCCGTCGTTGCTCTTGGCGCATTGACAGAAGCACTAGGTGCACCGATTTGGCTGATTGTGCTCGTTCCTTTCCCAGTAGGTATGCTGCTGCTGTACCTGTTCCTGCAAGCACCTATCTATGATTGGTTCATCACTTATGCAACAACCTTAACTATTTACACCCTGATTCACATCCCGATGAGCTACTACTTCCAATTTCATAGTTTGATACCTGCTTGGAAGTTATCCTAGTGCTGGAAAAGGAGACTGCACGAAGCAATCTCCTTTTTCAGCATTACTCTATTTCAAAGCCAGAAGATAGTAGTATCTGGATGCTTTTTCAAAGTCATGATTATCTGTGTAATATTTAGCCAGTCGTTCAGAAAAGTGACGGACGCTATTCTCATCCTCAATAGATTGAAAATACTCAATACCTTCCCGCCACACTAATTCGAAACTGTCCTTATCGACATATTGCTTATGGAGCATGGCGAACATCCATTTATACGTATCTTCATCCCGCTTCTTACTTAAAGCAAACCCTTCAGTAAAATACTCCATTGCACGATCCTTCATGCCAAGCCGGAAACTGGATTCTGTCACGTAATATAAACTCTTCAAATAATATTCAGGATGCTTGTACTGCATGGATTGTTCAAATTGCCCCATTGCCTTCTCAAGCTGATTTTGCTTGAAATACAGTATTCCAAGATTGTGATGGATATACATGGGCAGCTGCAATTCGGATTCTGTTGCATCATGCTGCAGAGCAGATAGGAACAAATCTTCCGCTTTACGGAAGTCTGCCAAATACATATGATTCAACCCTTGGAGCATGCGGCATTTGGCAAGCTGCAATTCCTGATTGTACTGAAAAGCTGCTTCGATTGCTTTATTAGCATTTAAGACCGAGAATGCAGTCATATTCATATAGTAGTACGTATTTGCCAATTTGTAATAGAAATCTGACACTTCACGGGGATTAATTTCCACTGACAAAAACGATTCAGCACGTTCATATTGGACAATTGCTTCCTGTAGCTTGTTCTGCCGGTACAGCAGCAGTCCCTTGAAAAAATGGTAATAATAAAGATTTTCACCGGTGAGCACGAATGCATCAGCAGCACCTTCAAGCAGCTTTTCTCCCTTGTCCAAATTACCTTTCAGCATTTCCAGACGCGCATCGAACAGCATACTTTTTGCAAGCAGTTTTTCATCACGAATGGACGGCTCCTGTTCAGTTATTCTACTACGGATATGCTCACCAGCACGGACCTGTTCCAATTTTATATTGTCGTATAACTCATCAAGCAGCTCGTTAAATATCTCCGCATTCTTCAAATCTGTTTGGTACATCGGCTCACCCTCTTTCTATTCATAT
Source organism: Virgibacillus sp. 7505 (assembly GCF_002272135.1). Classification (GTDB taxonomy): domain Bacteria; phylum Bacillota; class Bacilli; order Bacillales; family Amphibacillaceae; genus Terribacillus. The sequence goes on from NZ_NPBF01000005.1 coordinate 115,495, forward strand.
CTGAATCATCGGTAGATTTCCAGTAATGTTTAATCGATCAGAAAGAAAAAGATCCACCATTTGGTGAATCGTTTTATTTTAGTTCTTTTCCGTATATACGGTATGCCTTCTCGTTCGGATAAAACGAATCTTTCAGCAGTTCCCATCCATTACGTTCATAAAACTGAATTGCTCCGGTATTATTCTCACGAGTAGTCAGGACAGCGGTCCTGTTAGGAGCTGCAGTTAGCAGCTGATCAAGCAGAGCGGTTCCGATTCCTAAACTGCGTACAGAGGGGTCCACCACTAGCTCCACTAATTCAAAGCAATCATCCAGCCAGTCCGCCCTGCCAGCCTCCTGCAGTGCGGGTCGCAGCAAATCATGATAATATTGCCCAGGCCTTGAAGTATATCCATACACTAACCCGACCATTTGACCCTTTTCGTCCTGCTGTACAAGTCCCTGATACCCTGGATACATACTGTGACGAATAAATCGAGGAGCAATATCGGCATAGCTCACTTGCCACGCCTTTTGATAAAAAGCTGCAGCTGATCTAATCAGCACAGAATTTCTGGCGAGTTTCCGGATCCTCATCCTGCACACTCTCCCGCTAACAGTTTTTTTATCTATTATATAGAAAGCCGAATCAATTTGCAGCCTGCCCTTGCATTGTTTTGGATCGCAGGCTGTAGGATGAAACCTTCTTCTTCTGGTATTTGAATACATCCACTCTGTCTGGATATGGATACACAAGAAAACGTCCTTGCTTCGTTTCAATCTCATACGGCACGCCTTCAGGAGCAGGCGCGTAATAGTATTTTTCTAAGAAGTTGGCCTGATTGAATTGATCGATGATAAGCTGTGCTTCTTCTTCTGAAAGAGCCTTGCCATCCCGTTTGACAGTTGCATCATAGGATAGCTTCGGATGCAGCTGGAACCTCTTTCCAACTTTGTCCACAACACCACTCGGTGCTGATGCCGCTAAAACTTTAATCAAACTAGCTACAATCAATAAGACAATAAATACCCACGACAAATCTTTTCGCCTCGATTCCAATTAATCGTGCTTATGATAACACAATTTCATCAAACCTTCTTCTTCATTTTTGACAAGAAAATGACAGTTACACCTTCCGTCATATTTCAAAAAATGGTTCTTTAAACTTATACTGGTAAAAGGAGGTGATATCATATGAAAACACCAAAAACGTTAACGATGATTTCATTAATCTTATTGCTTTTACTCTTTATCGCTTGTCTTCTCTTCACGATCACCCTGCCCCAAAATCAGTCCATGGAACAGGCAGTGAGCCGATATCTTGAGAACGATCCAAAGTACCAAAGAACACTTGATTCTGGTGAAACCCCTTCGATCAGCCCTGGTGAGATGGCTTCAGAAACAATGTCTGCCCTGCAAGTATTCTTCGCCATTCCTACCTTATACATAGCCATCATTACTATCATTGTACTGATTGGCTACACCCTTATATCCAAAAGACCTAAAGGTGCCGCATTAACACTATCCAGCGCAGGGATTTTATCTCTGGCCACAGTCGTCATTCCTGTGCTTTTATTCATTGCTGGCGGTATGTTACGAAAGAGATCTGCATAAAAAAATCTTCTCCTGCCTCGGAGAAGACTTTTTCTATTATTTCCGTAATTTTGATACAACCAATCCAAGCAAGCCACCGATAATCGAAGGTACCACCCAACCAAGACCTACCTCATAGAAAGGCAGCACCGCTTGGAAGAAATCATTGACTGGTGTTATCTGCAACCCAGCTTCATTGAAGCCATCAAAGATACTTACACAGAATGTCAGTACAAGGCTTCCGATATATACTTCCCGTTTTCCGCCGAATAGCGGATGTAAGAATGTAAGGAACACCAAACTGATCGTAATTGGATAAATTGCCATCAAAACTGGTACTGAAATTGAAATTAATTCTGTAAGTCCAATATTCGCCACTATCGCACTGAAAACAGACAGCACAATAGCAAATGTCTTATAGGAAATACGCGGCATTAATTCATGGAAAAACGTCGAGCAAGATGTGATCAACCCAACGCTTGTCGTTAGACAGGCAACTGTAATCATCAATCCAAGGAAGATGATACCCCATGAACCGAAGTAATAATCAGAAACATCTGCAAGAATTTCAGCACCGTTGCTTAAGTAACCAAGCTCACTGACACTGGATGCACCCATAAAGGAAAGTGCAGTATAAATCACTGCCAGTACAACCGCTGCTAGTGCAGTTGCCAACAAACAAACCTTCATAACTGACCCTTTATTCGTTATACCTCTATCCTTCAGCGCATTGACGATGATAATCCCAAACACACATGCAACAAGCGCATCCAATGTCAAATAGCCTTCCTGGAAACCTTTGAAGAAAGCATTTGACATATACTCACTTTGAGGTGCATGGAATTTACCGATTGGAAAAATAATAGCAACGATAACAAGCAAACCAATAAAAGCAAGTTTGATTGGTGTCAGGAATTTTCCGATGACATCAATGATCTTAGTCGGATTCAACGATAATAAACATGTGACAGCAAAGAAAAGCACTGTAAACAAAACCAACGGAAGCGGACCTGGATCGGCAGATAAGAATGGTTTCAAACCAATTTCATACGATACATTTCCTGCTCGCGGTATCGCAAAGAACGGTCCGATCGCAAGATATAAAATGATCGTATAAATCATTCCGAATACAGGATGCACCCTGCTGGACAATGACATTAAGTCTCTCTCGCCTGAATAAACAAAAGCGATGATACCAATCAATGGTAAACCTACACCCGTTACAAGAAACCCTGCATTGGCTATCCATATATTTTCACCTGCTTGCTGCCCTAGCATCGGCGGGAAGATCAGATTCCCAGCTCCGAAGAACAAAGCAAAGAGCATCAAACCAAGAATGACGGTAAATGAACCTGGCACTTTCTTTGACACAAAAAAAACCTCCACTAACTATTCGAATAGTCTGATAAATAACAAAATATTAATGTATAATGATTTTAGTCAGATTTTCTGACACAATACTGGTTAGTATAATACTGAATTGTGTAACATTCAAGGAGTTTTTGTTAGGAATGTTCTGTAAATATATGTATAACAAAATATTTCGGAAGCTATGGCGAATAATTTATCGGCTATTTCCTACAATAATCATAAAAGGAATATGATCATGGACTTCCCAATCATCCAGACGAACTTCTGGGATTCCGTTATTGGCATCCCGGTAACACTTATCCTTACCCAAATGCTAAAACTATTTTTCCCCTTACCAAAGCAGTATGTGCCTACAATCGCCGTTCTAATCGGACTGGTTCTCTCGATTTTCTACAGTCATCCACATGACCTGATAGCTGGTATCTTCATGGGCTATTTTTATGGCTATGCTGCAATTGGCAGTTATGCTGCTACTAAGACAACTTGGAAAGTTTTCCGTAGGGAAAAACGGGATTTTTCGTAAAGAAAAGCCCCTGCCGTGTGGCAGAGGCTATAGAAGTTGTTCATTTATTTGTTTTGCTTCCTTGTCTTTGCATCTTCAAAGACAGTCTTAGCTTGCTGAAGCAGTTCCTTATCTGTCAGCAGCCGATAAGCCGTATGCGCTAATGCTTTGGCCCCTTTTATAACAGCTGCATCACCAATTTCTGATCGGGCAGCTTCCCTGAATTCTTCTGTATGACCAATCAGCTCTTCTGGCCCAATTTGGATATACGGATGTGCAGTCGGCACTTCATAGCTGATATTACCTGTATCAGTCGATCCGCGACCTTTATCTTTCTTCAAATGAACATACTCTCCGACTTTTTCTAATTCTTCTTTGAGCACTTCATCCAGTACTGGATTCAAAACAAAGTCCTTTACCTCGTTCTGGAATCTCTCAATTTTCACACTAGCCCCCGTAGCCAATGCAGCTCCCTTGGCTATATTCTTTACCTTATCGGAAACAGCTTGTGCTTTTTGCCACGTTTCTGCTCGGATGAAGAACCTTGCTGAAGCATACTCAGGTACGATATTCGGTGCATCTCCACCATTTGGAATGATGCCATGAATGCGTATGTCCTGCGGAAGGTGCTGGCGCAGTGCATTTATTCCATTGAAAAGCTGGATAACGGCATCCAAGGCATTGATTCCTTTATCTGGCGCACCGGAAGCATGAGCTGGTTTTCCGTAGAAATGAAAATCAAGCGGATCGACAGCGAGAAACTCACCCGTTACACTTGTTCTGCCAGAAGGATGAATGATCAAGGCAGCATCAATATCCTTCAGCAGCCCATGTTTTACGAAGCTTCCTTTGGCACTGCCATTTGGACCGCCTTCCTCGGCAGGGGTTCCAAGAACCGCTACACTACCACCTGCCTCATCCAATGTTTCCGCCAAGGCAATGCCTGCTGCTGTACTAGTGGTACCGATAATATTATGTCCGCAAGCATGCCCGATACCAGGTAGTGCATCATACTCAGCAAGGAATGCAATACGAGGACCTGGCTTACCGCTATCTTTCAGTGCATAAAAAGCTGTTTCATGCCCTGCTACACCTTTATCCACTTGGAATCCCGCTTCTTCCAGCAAAGCAATGAGCGTTTCGCTCGCGAAAAATTCCTGGTTTCCGATCTCTGGCTTCGCATGGATGGCCTGACTAGTCTGGATATACTTTTCTTTATTTGTATCCAAATGCAGTGAAATTCTGTTAACTTCCGTAACAGATCTACTCATAATCATTCCTCCTCCTGAAGTCTTTTCAGGTGCTCCTGCAGTTCCTCTTTTGGTACATCTACCACGATAGAGCCACCATTTGTATCATTCTCTACTGCTTCCTTCACGGCTTCATCCTGATACAGCTCAACAATTTTCTGATATGTTTCATTGTCCTCGTCTTTCTTATTAACTGCGAAGACATTTACAAAAGGTGTAATGCTGTCGTCATTGGCATTTTCCAAATAAATTGGATCTTCCTTCGGATCGAGACCTGCCTGACCTGCTATGCCATTATTGATGAAAGATGCTGCTACATCCGGCAAGACACGTGGAGTTTGCTGGGCAACAACAGGTACGATCTCAATGTTCTTCGGATTCTCTACAATTTTGGATGGATCTCCGAACTGGCCAAAGTCATCCGCTAATTTTATAACGCCAGCTGCTTCCAAAGCCCGCAGTGATCTAGCTTGGTTAGATGGGTCATCCGGGATAGCAATCTTATCGCCTTCCTTCAGTTCATCAAGGCTTTCGATTTTCTCTGAATAAGCTCCAATTGGGGCAATGACTGTCGAACCGATTGGTACAATAGTATCGCCATTTTCTTTGGCATATTGACTCAGGAAGGCAATATGCTGGAATGAGTTCATGTCGATTTCACCGTTGGCCAACGCTTGGTTTGGCAGTGTATAGTCAGAGAATTCCACAAGTTCGATATTGATGCCCTCTTCCTTTGCCTTTTCCTTCAAAATTGGCCATTGATCCCCATCAGAACCTGTTACACCGATTTTCACTGTTTGGCTGCCATCTGCTGAGCTGCTCCCACACGCTGCAAGGATAAATACAAAGGCTAACGAAATGATTCCAAGTAGAGCTTTTTTCATGTCGATCATCTCCTTAAAATTTTTCTTGAAAGTGTATTGCCGACCCATTGGGCAAGCTGGACAAGCACAATTAAGATAACGACTGTAACAATCATGACGCTCGTATCAAACCGCTGGTAGCCATATGTCATCGCTACATGTCCGAGACCGCCGCCGCCGACCGTTCCTGCCATTGCCGAGAAATCAATCAAACTGATGGTAATGAACGTCAATCCGAGAACAAGCGGACCGAGAGCTTCCGGAATCAAGATGGTAAAGATTATCTGAAGAGGACTGGCTCCCATGGCCTTAGCTGCCTCGATGACACCCGGGTCAATACTGATGAAGTTATTTTCTACAACTCGTGCGATGCTGAATGCAGCTGCGATGCTCATCGGGAAGATCGCGGCCCATGTACCGATGGTCGTGCCAATCACCTCTCTGGTCAGCGGACTGATCGCGACTAGGAATATAATGAAGGGGATCGGGCGGATAATGTTGATCAGGAAGTTGATAATTTGAAAAAGAAACGCATTTTCCAGAATGTTTCCTTTACGGGTTATGAAAAGCAGCAGTCCGAGAATGATGCCGAATATAGAACCTATGACCAATGTGACAGCCACCATCAGAATCGTCTGACCAGTCGCCTCGACAATACGCGGCCAAAAAGTTTGCCAATCTACGCCCATGCCACATCCACCTCCTCTATTTGTACGATCTCTTCCAATTCCCTTACAGCACCGGCTGTTTTACCTTCGTCACCGTCAAAGCTGACAAGCAAGTTGCCGTAGAATTTTGCCTGGATTTCTTGGACGGAACCATAGACGATATTCACGTCAATATCGTGCTTTCTTGTTACCCGGGATAAGACTGGATCGCTTGCCACCTCTCCTTTGAAAATGATTCGGTATAGCTGCTTCCCGCCTTTTTGCCGCCACTCATCTAATAACGATGGAGATGGGAGGTCCTGCTGAACGGAGCGGATAAAACGTTTTGTCGTCTGGTGGACAGGACTTGTGAATGTATCGAATACACCGCCAGTTTCTATAACCTCTCCATCCTCCATAACAGCAACCTTGTCACAGATTGCTTGAATCACATGCATCTCATGTGTGATCAGCAGAATTGTAATACCAAATTCCTTGTTCACCTTTTTAAGAAGACGAAGAATTTCACCGGTTGTATCAGGATCCAGTGCCGAAGTTGCTTCATCGCAAATCAGAATATCCGGTGATGTGGCTAATGCTCTGGCAATACCAACTCTCTGTTTCTGCCCCCCTGAAAGCTGCTCCGGAAAATCCTTAGCCTTGTCTGACAACCCAACAAAACGCAGCAGTTCTTCCACTCTCTCTTTTATTTTTGCTCGCGGCATTTTTGCCAGTTTCAAAGGATAAGCAACATTACCAGCAACAGTCCGCGAGGTTAACAGATTGAAATTCTGAAAGATCATCCCTATCCTGCGGCGTACTTTCCGAACTTCACTAGGACGAAGACTGGCTAAATCCACCCCTTGCACTTCCACCGAACCTGCTGTCGGATTTTCCAGCACATTGACAAGCCTGAGCAAGGTACTTTTACCGGCTCCGCTAAAGCCGATAATACCGAATATCTCTCCTTCCTCGATTGTCAGATTCACATTTCTAACAGCATGCACTTCCCGTTTTCCGATTGTAAATGTCTTTGAAACATCCTTGAAAGTAATCATCATTTTTCCTCCCATCAACACAAAAGAGCCCTCTTTTCCTTATCCAGAAAAAGAGGGCTCCACGTATGAAACTTCTCATTCTCATCTTCCAAACGCTCATGAGCGTTTGCAGGAATTGGCACGGTATTTAATAATAAACCCGTTGCCGAGACGTCATAGGGCCTGATCCCTCGGTCTCTCTGGATAAGAATAAAACAAGTATGCAGTTGTAAGATTTGATTACCATGTTATGGGTTTTCCAATCGAATGTCAATTCATTTTTTGAAAAATCTTTTCTCTTCTTCCTCGTCCAATAAAAAAGACTGCTTTTGCGCAGCCTCTCCACCATAATAAGATGAAATAAACCACCCTTTAGGAGTCACAGCCATTTCGAACGAAATATCACTGCCTCCATCGGTTTCCCAATCAGATATCCCTGCACTAATGTACAGCCGTTTTCTTTTAGGAACTCCAGCTGATCCTGTTCCTCCACTCCTTCAGCAATCACTTCCAAACCGAGCTGTTTAGCCATAAGTAAAATAGTCTCAACCAACACCTTATTATTTCGATTTTGCATCATATCGCAGACAAAAGAACGATCGATTTTCAACGTATTAACAGGCAGTCGCTGAATGTATTGCAGGGAGCTGTAGCCTGTCCCGAAATCATCGATGCTGATGCGGATACCAAGCTGCTTTATATGCTCCAGAACGGCTATGGCATAGGAATCACAAAATGGGATATTTTCTGTGATTTCCAATTCGAGAAAAGCAGGATCCATGTCATATTCACGCATCACACCCTCTAATTCAGGAAGAAAATCCGGATGGAGAAATTGATTGACAGATATATTCACAGCAAGACTGATCGGTTCATACCCTTGTCTTTTCCAGCATCTCCATTGCCTGCACACCTCTCGGAACATCCACCTTCCAAGCGGAATAATAAAACGCGATTCCTCGGCAAGCGGAATGAATGTATCGGGATACAAAAGCCCCCGCTCCGGATGCTGCCAGCGCATCAATACCTCTGCCCCGGAAACAGTCTCGGTGTCTACATGATACAGCGGCTGAAAGTGAAGGAGGAACTCTCCTCTTTCCAACCCATACCGCATCTCTTTCTCAAGCTCGAGCTTGGAATGTTCTGCAGGGAGAAAAGTCTCATCATAAAAGATCCAGCGTTTTCCAGAGTTTTTCTTTGCAGCATACATCGCAGTATCCGCTTTAATAGTCAATAGTTCGACGTCTTCTGCATGTTGCGGAAAAAGACTGATTCCGATACTCGCTGAAACAAATACTTCCTTTCCATGCAGATAAAATACCTGTTCAAGTGACTGAATCAGGTCGCATACAGCTTTATCTATCTCCAGGATTCCTGTTATAGGCAGCAGAATTAGAAATTCATCTCCGCCTTGGCGAAACACCTTTGCTCCTGAAACAAGATTCTCTTGCATTCGTTGCGCCACCTGTCTAAGCAGCATGTCGCCGGCACCATGATTCATTGTGTCATTCACCCATTTGAATCGATCCATATCAACAAACAGCAAGGCAAAACCCTGCTCGTTCGCCACCGCCCATTCAGCTGCTATCCGATCGAACTCCCGGCGGTTCGACAATCCTGTTAGAGGATCATGACCAGCAAGAAATTTCGCCCTTTCGGTGGAAGCCTCCAACTCCTTGTTCTTTTGGAAAAGCTCTTCCGTCCGTTCCAATACCTTTTCTTCTAACACATGCATCAATTTTCTATTTTGGAACATCGTGTGCATCTGACGGAAGATAATCAACAGCGTAGACACGATACATCCAACTGCAATCAGATCAAATCCGCCGCCCCTGGCTACGATAAGCGCAAGCAAAACCAGAACGCTGACATTGGAAAACCATAGTCGTGCCGAGAAAAGAGGTGTTCTTACCGGAAAGGATTCCTGCCTGCTGAGTGTATGAAGATCATCCGCAAAGAAAGCTGCGCCGCCAATAACAAGTAAAGCTGCTGTCCCCAGCCAGTCGGCGGGATGCCCGAAGTAATACAAATTTTGAGAGGCCAAGTACACAAAGACGGTATCTGAAATTAAAAAAAGTAAAAAGCCAATATAGATACATGCTAATGCCTTTGACAAACGCTGATAACTGAGAGCATTGAATACACAAATCAAGAAAAATAGCACAATTAAATCACCAGTTGGGTGACTGATGCCGAAAAGCTGAATGATGAAACCATCCTGGGTCAATTGAACCCAAGTTTGTTTCATTAAAAATTCCCAGCTTAAACAGGCCGCAGCAACGATGATGATCACCGCATCATAAACAACTTCGTAAATTGTCACTGCGACCGCTGTTTGTTTGATCAAATATAGAAACGACAATAAGCAGAAAATGATTGACACATTCCATAGTACATCAGCGGCTGATATTAAGATGTCATTCATTCCAATATAAAAATTATAAAAATAAGAGCTGATTGTAGCCAACAAACAGCCTAGCAGTGCCAAACCTAGAAACAGCCAAAACCGCCGTACTTGCTGCTCAGCTGCTTGATAAGCACGAAAAGCCCAAAATGCCGGCACACCGGAACCGATGATCGCAAAAAGCCCAGAACCTAGCGCAAGTACCCGCGGTTCCTGGCGAAACAAAAATAAATAAACTGCAGAAAAAAGCAGGAATATAAAAACAAAGGTTGTATATGCTTTGATGTTTCTCTCTTTTGTTCTTTCCAACAGCAGCCTTCTCTCTTGATAGTTTGGAATAGTAGCTAAAGTATACGATAACCAAGCCTGTTTTCCTATACAGCCAAATAAAAAAGTCGCATCAAAAATGCGACTTTCAATGTTATTCAGCTTTTAGGTGCCAAGTGTAACTTACAAAATCCCCAATAAGGTCTACAGGTACACGAATACCGCTGTAAGCCAGTTCTTCACCACTATATATTTCTTCCGTACCATTGATTCTGTAGTCTTTTGCTCCATCCAATCCCTTCATCCGTAAAGAAGCGAGTGGTGCTGCTGGCTCTGCCAGAACACGATAATAGCAGACAAAAGCTTCTGTTTTATCTTCGTTAACAAACATCCAAGCAGTTTCATTGCCTTCAAAAGGACTTTTCAGCCGATAGAATCGACCGAACTGAACAAGTCTGCGAATCTCCTTATAGGTGTTAATCTGCTGCTTGACGACTTCCTTCTCCTCTGGACTAAGTTTTGTGAGGTCCAGCTCGTATCCTAGATTCCCTGCCATCGCGACGTCACCCCGCATCTCTAATGAAGTAAATCGGTGTACTTGATGGTTCGGAACATCGGATACATGGGCACCCATCGAAGCAATGGGATAAAGCAAACTTGTAGTATGCTGAATTTTAAGCCTTGAGACAGCATCTGTATTATCACTTGTCCATGTTTGAGGCATGTAATACAGAATTCCCGGATCATAGCGGCCGCCGCCGCCTGAGCAGCTTTCAAACAGAATCTGCGGAAAACGGGAAGTGATCTTATCCATCACTTCATAGACTCCGAGAATATGTCGATGTGCCGTTTCCCGCTGACGCTCAGGAGGAAGCAAGGCGGAACCAACCTCAGACAGATGACGGTTCATATCCCATTTCACATAAGTGATTGGGGCACTTTCCAAGATGGCTGCTACTCTCTTAATAATCTCCTCCCGAACGTCCTGTCTTGAAAAATCGAGCACGAGCTGATCACGGCTTTCCGTACGATATCGATCCGGCACATGCAGACACCAGTCAGGATGCTCACGATACAAATCACTGTCCACCGATACCATTTCCGGCTCGAACCAAAGTCCAAATTGCATATCTAAATCGTTTACACGTTTCGCCACATCTTCAAGTCCATTCGGCAGCTTCGTTTTATCGACAAACCAATCTCCCAATGATGTGGAATCTGAATTCCGTTTTTTGAACCAGCCATCATCCAATACGAAAAGCTCGATACCTAGCTCACTGCCAGCCTTAGCGATTGCCTCAATTTTATCAGCATCAAAATCAAAATACGTCGCTTCCCAGTTATTAATCAGAATCGGCCGCTCTTTATCTCTGTATTCTCCTCTTACTAGATGCTGCTGATAGAACCCATGCAGCGTTTGCGACATTCCTCCCAAACCATCCGCTGCATAAACAAGCACTGCTTCTGGTGTTTGAAATGTCTCATTGGGTTCCAGCAGCCACGTGAAGTCGAACGGATTGATACCCATTGTCACCCGAGTTGTCGCAAACTGATCGACTTCTGCCTGGGCTAGGAAATTACCGCTATATACAAGATGAAAACCAAACACTTCCCCTTGATCTTCTGTTGCATGCTTCTCCATCAAGGCGATGAACGGATGCTGCTGGTGACTGCTTGCTCCACGTGTGCTTTCTGTAGACTGTATACCCGCCTGCAAAGCACGCTTTTCGAGATGTCTTTCCTTTCCCCATGCCCCCGGCATGGTAAGCATGTCAAAGTCCGAACGGCGGAAGTCGATACTTGCACTGGCAGCCTGTAAGAGCTTTAAATTTTGTTTGCCGTTATTACGGAATTGCACAGATCTTGCGACTACATCATACTGACGGAAAATTGTATAAAGCAAGATCACTTCCAAATGAAGCAATTCATCCTCCATCGTAATTTCAAGCGTTTCCGCTCCTTCCTGACCAGCGTATGTTGCAGGAAGGCCTGCCAGCTTCGGCTTACCACTGAAGATACGATGTGATTTGTAACGCAAATCAGTCACCGTTGATCCATTTTTCAACTGGATTTGATAGGCTGGCTTGCGAAAATCCGAATTGCCAAACTGTGGGTATTCCTGCGGCAAAGCATCCAACGTGAAAGTCCTGTCCCGATGATACGGATTCGGAGAAAATGAACGATCTATGTACTGCTGACGATTGCTGTTGCGAAACTGTCGAATCTTCCTACCCCAATACTGATGCGTCAAATAACCATCCCGCTCCAGCTGCATCACATAACTAGCAGATTTCCCCTGCAGATGAAAAATACGTTTCTCTTTATCAAAAATGATTGTCATTGCTTTTTATTCCCCCTATGATCATCAGTTGTTCAAGTACATAAGTAAGCTCATAGTAACAAAGAAAGCGCTATCAATAAAGTTATAATCGAATTTTTAACAAAAAAACACTACTATGCATAGCAGTGTTTTTTTCACCTGTCTTCAATAACAATATAAGCTGCTTTCACGGGGCCATGTACCCCTACAACTAAGTTCATCTCAATATCAGCCGAGTTACTTGGTCCAGTAATAAAGTTAATACAGGATGAAATAGCTTTCCCTTCCTGTACTTGCTTTGAGATACGCTGAGCTGCCTGGGTCATGCGGGGTACGATGGTGCTTTTCGGTAAAAGAGCAATATATTTATGCGGCAGCAGACTGACAGTACGGCCTTTCCCCTCACCTGAGAAGAGGACGACTGTCCCTGACTCAGCAAGAGTGATATCGCTGAATGTTATACCGATATTGGCCTTTTCCATAATTCCGATGTTGTCATGGCCAATAGAAGGATCCCATTCATGTACGTCGATGCCTTGGGCCGGCCATGCCTGAAGCTGATCCCGCAAACCGAATGCATCGTAACGAGGATCCTGCCATATGGCCAGCGGACCGCCTCCATATGCAAATACTGTTTCCGCCAGTACTTTCGAGAGGGAACGCGAATCGGTTTCAATCAGCTCGGTATGGATAAGCCGGCATTGATCACGAAGTATATCTACCAGCTCATCCTGTGTTTTATCAGTCAGCGTCTTATCCTGCGGGCGATACTTCCAGTTCCGTACGGGCCTTTCTGTCAGTACTTCCGTGCGGCTGAGGCGGCTGGCGACATTCGTAAGGAATCTTTCACGGTTCTGTATCATACCTTGCCACTCTCCTTTTCGTGCTGCTTGAACCAATCACGGAATCGTTCTTTGTTCGGAGCGGGAAAATCTCGAATTTCAGTCCATGCCTTCAGCGGTCCAGGACCTTTTGAAATCATCTCATCCTTCGTAAAAGGCTTCATGACAGTGCTTGCCATCTTCGATCCAGCTGCATACAACGGATTCGAGGAAGCACCGATTCCAAAAGCTTTCATTGCCATTTTCTCTGAAATCGGCGCGCGGCCTTCCCGCTCGACAATCACTTGTCGATGACGGTGCAGCAGCTGATGCAATGGTATTTTAACCGGACAAGCATCCGTGCAAGCAGCGCAAAGCGTCGATGCATACGGCAGCTCCTTGAAATCGTCATAACCTCCCAGCAGCGGCGTCAGCACTGCCCCGATCGGTCCTGGGTAAATGGAGTTATAGGAGTGGCCGCCAATGTGGCGGTATACCGGACAAACGTTGATACAAGCTGCACAGCGGATGCACTGGAGTACAGATTGGAATTCGGTCCCGAGAATACCAGAACGGCCGTTATCCACGATGACCAGGTGAAACTCGGATGGGCCATCAACCTCTTCGGCTGTCCGCGGACCAGTCAATGCCGTAATATAGCTCGTCAGCTTCTGACCGACTGCGCTTCTTGTCAGAAGCCCAACCAGCACTTCGAATTCCTCAAATGTAGGAACGATTCGCTCCATCCCCATCACACAAATTTGTGTATCTGGTAAATCAGAAACCATACCCGCATTACCTTCATTTGTGACCAGACCGACAGATCCAGACTCTGCGATGGCAAAATTACACCCTGTGATGCCGATATCAGCCTGCAGGAATTCCTGGCGAAGTTTCTCTCTGGCATGGAGTGCTAGTTCCTCCGGTTTTGAAGTCAGCTTATAGTCCAGCTTCTCAGTAAACACATCCTTGATCTGCTCTTTGTTTTTATGAAGCGCAGGTGTCACAATATGCGAAGGCGGATCATGGTCGTCCAGCTGCAGAATATATTCTCCGAGATCTGTTTCAATGACGTCACACCCTTCTTGTTCCAATACACCATTCAAACCGATTTCCTCTGTAACCATGGATTTAGCCTTCAAAATTTTCCTGGCTCGTTTTTCCCTCACGATACCTTTCACATAGTCATTTGCCTCTTCTGCTGTTGCAGCAAAAAATACATGCCCGCCGCGCTTTTGCAGATTCTCGGAAAGCTCCTGTAAATAATAGTCGAGATGATCAAGTGTATGCTGACGTATCTCTTCCCCATGAGACCGCCATTCTTCCCAATTGCCAAGCTCCTCCGCCGCATCCAGTCTTCTTGTCCTGAGGCGTTCCTGAGCCCCGGCAACTGCACCGCGCATAAACGTGTCTTCCATCTGCTTATTTACATTATCTTTGAACTTTTCATTCCCTATCTTCATCGCCATGCTGCCATCCCCCTTAACGACTGTTTAGTACTTCCGCGATATGCATCACTTTGACCGGCTTGCCGCGGCGCTGCATTCGTCCCCCAATATTCATTAGACAGCCGCCATCTGCTCCAATCAGATAGCTAGCTTTCGTTTCAGTTACCGAATCTACTTTTTCATCGACCATCTGCTCTGAGATATTCCCCATCTTCACCGAAAAAGTTCCGCCGAATCCACAGCAATTATGCGCGTTAGGAAGCGGTTGCATTTCCAGGCCCTCTACATGCGAAAGCAGCTTCATCGGTGCATCCTTCACTCCAAGCAGCCGTGTCATATGGCAGGATGGATGATAAGTTGCGATCCCTTCCAGCTTCGCCCCAACATCCTCTATTTTCAGGACATCTACAATAAACTCAGTCAGCTCATACGTCTTAGCTGCCAGCCGTTCCGCACGCGGACGCCACGCAGGATCATCCTGGAAAACATGCTGATAATCCTTGAACATCGTGGCACATGATCCGGATGGTGTGACAATAACCTCTGCGTCTTCAAATGTCGCAATCATCTTCTTCATTGCCTTTTTGGCATCTTCTACATACCCGGAATTATATGCCGGCTGCCCGCAGCACACCTGTCCCGATGGAAACACAACCTCACATCCAAGTCTTTCCAGCACTTCAACTGTGGCTATCCCAACATCGGACTGGAACATATCCACAATACACGTTGCAAATAGTGTAACCTTCATACCGTCACCCCTACAGATAAGGTCATCAGATGACCTGTATAATTTCTGTCTTCATCATACTACAACCGCTTACATTTTCCAACTCCTGTATAGACAGAAAAAGCCGACCTCGTCGGCGGCTCATCCTATTCCATATAGTTACGCAGTATCCCTTCTACGTATTCCAAGTGTGCCACCATGGCCATTCTTGCTCGATCTGGCTGTTTCGCACGAATAGCCTGCAGAATCAATTCATGTTGCTTGTTCAATTCCTCCGGGGCGGCATCTTCTCCAAATAGACTAATCTGCCTTGTTTCGCGCATCGATTCCGCTGTTAAATCCGATACATGATGCATCAGACGGAGAAGCAGCTTATTGTTTGCCGCTCGGGCAATGATCATATGAAAAGCGAGATCAGCTTTCTCCCCCTTTTCTGGGTCTCCCGTATATGCCTTCATTTCCTTGAGCGCTTTTTCCATTTGTTCCAAGTCTTCTTCGGAACGGTTCAGTGCGGCGGATGCAGCAATACCTGTCTCCAATATATTACGGACCTCCATCAGCTCTGCCCGATCCTCCCCGCTCATGAGCAGCACGTGCTGAAGCGGATAAACGATTCCCTCTGGCTCGAACGCCTTCACGTATGTACCCTCGCCTTGCTTCATCTCTACCAACCCCATCGCACGGAGTGTGGCAAGAGCTTCCCTTATCGCAGAACGGCCCACATTGAAATTCTCAGCCAGCTGCGTAACGCTGGCAAGCTTCTCGCCCGGCTTTAAGTCACCATTTTTTATTAAAGCAAGCAGCTCATCTGCTACTTGTTCATATATTTTTTTCGGTTTGATTTGATTGTATTTCATTTGGGTGTCACCTCCCCTTTATTATAAACGGAAACTTCACAAAATTTCATTTCAAAAAAGGTCATAATGTAAACAGATCATCTGTTGCTTCGGTATACTATGAAGGTTTCCGATTAACCAAGTTATCCGCTTTTTGCATGATCAATCTGTTAATATATGCTATATAGATCCAATCTGTAATACATATGAATCATAATTGATAAAGAATTTAGTTATACAATTCGCATTCCGTCCAGGGAATTCTGGAAAGGAAGAGAGTTTATTATTTTTATGGGGATGTGGAAAAGTTGTTTGAAAAGAAAGTGACGTGGTTAGAACTTTTTTATGATTTACTTTTTGTTGCATCAGTTGCAGTTGCAACACACGTGTTGCTTCATGTAGAAGACGGTCATATACATGCTGAATACTTGTTTAAGTTTGTATTGATCTTTGTGCCGATCTGGTGGGCATGGGTAGGACAGACGATGTTCGTCAATCGTTTTGGACAGGACTTGTTTCATCAACGGTTGTTTTTAATTCTGCAAATGTTTTTTGCACTAGTCATGACCTCAAGTTTATCCGTCGATTTTGATCCATATTATCTTTCTTTCTTGATAGGCTATATTGGCTTAAGAGCTGTTACTGCTATCCAATACCTTGTTGTACAGCGAATAGAAGAGGGAGCCCGGAAGCAAGCAGCACTGTATCTTGGAAAATATTTTTGGGTAGGAATTATCGTTTCGTTACTTTCCCTTTTCTTTGATTCATGGATCCGCTATGTTGTTCTCTACTTGGGAATCTTAATTGATATCATCATTCCTATGTTAGGAAGAAGATATTTAGTGAAAGTCCCCACCAATACGGCACATTTATTAGAGCGATTTGGATTATTCACTATCATCCTTTTTGGAGAGTCCCTTGTCAGTACGTTGGCCGTTATCCAGCCAACACAAGGAGATTGGAATTCTATTGGACTAGCTGTCATTGCCTTTCTGCTCATTATCGCAATGTGGTGGCAATACTTTGATAATGTGGAGAAGAAAGTGGATAAACACATTCAAACAGCCGGCCAAACGATCATTTATGGTCATCTGTTTATACTAATGTCATTAAGTGCTATTGCAGCATCTATCAGACTAATGGTCTTGGATGAGGTCGAGTACTTCTTCAACTTATTTTTTATTTTTGGTTCTGTATTGCTTTATTTCTTTTCAACTACTTTTGTGTTTCACCAATATAGACACGCGCATCACCGATTGAAAATATATCACCTAGGTTTATTTTTAGGTATTTTAGGCTTATTCTTCATTTTTAATCTGCTTGTGCCAGTTCCTTATATTGTAATAGTAGCAGAAATGACCTTATTCTTTATCATCTATGCAAAGTTGACTACGACTTAAAGGAACTCACGAGATAAAAAAGCTTCCCACTCGGGAAGCTTTTCACTTAACTACTAGTCCTATCAATGAAGCTAATTGGATTGCTTGATTTGGAGAAACGATACAGCCTTTCAAATTTTCAATAGATACGGTTAACTGCTGGAAACTGCTTGTGCTCAGATCAATTCCTTTGAGAGATGTCTGTTCAAAGTTCACTTCATTCAGATCACAATCAGTAAATTCTATCTTCTTCATTCGGTTGGCATAGAAGTCCGCTCCCTGTAATCCACAGGAGGAAAATATCACTTTCTCCATTTTCGATTGGCCGAATGATACAAGATTCACCAAAGAATCACGGAAAGAAACATTACCAAAACTAGACTCGGTCATATCTGCTCCGAGCATCTTACAGCCTTGGAATTCCACCCGGTGAATGGATGACTTGCTCATTTTCACATTGGAAAAATCACAATTCTCGAACCTGACATCCAGCAAGTCCATCCCGGTAAAGTCCGTATTGTTAAATCGGCTATTGCGGATTACTACCTTCGACAATCGCAGCCTGTACACTGATTCATTCGAAAAATCAGCTTGCTGCACCTGGCACATTTCCAATTCTGGTTCCTCTTCAAAAAAGATATCGTGCATTCTTTTCTCAGGTAATTCCATCGCTACTTTCGGTTTTTCAATCTGCATGATCTCTATCCTCTACTTTTGATTTCTTCCATTTGCTGTCTACAGTCTATCATATGGTGTCAATAGAAAAGAGCCCGCCTTTATAGGCGAGCTCTTTATCAAGCTGCTTCCAGCTGATTCCCTTTTTTCGGTCTGTGCTGCAGATGAGATACAATCCATCCAATGACACCGACAACAACAAGATAAATCATTAGATCCGCAAGCTGGTGGCCTAGTACCGACCAGTCACCGAGCGTGATTGCTTCCTGCAAGCTATGCAAGGAATGTGCCATCGGCAAGTATTGACCAACAGATGCCAATGCAGACACAGTCAATTCACTCGGGAACGTTCCGCCACAAGTTGCCAGCTGAAGAACCAGCAGCACAATGGCAAGCAGTTTCCCAAGGTTGCCGAATAATGTGACGAGCGTAAGAATGATCGTCATAACTGTCATAGACACAATCATACTGGACAAGAAGAATAACGGAACACTCTGCACATCAACTTGGAATCCGAACAAGAAGATAAGATCAAGAATAACCGCTTGTACAATCGCCACGACATACACCAGTGTCAGTTTACTGAAGAATTGTACCGTACCTGATACTTGCATATCCTGTCTTCTGCCAAGCGGCAGGATGTTGGCCGCCATCAAACCACCAACAAACAAAGCAAGTGACAAGAAGTACGGCGCAATGCCGACACCATAGTTCGGTACATCCGATAGCTGTTTCTCTGTCAGCTTAACCGGATCGGCGAACATCGTCGTCAGCGCATCACTAGACTGGATGTTACTTGTTTTATCAGCCGCATCCTGCAGGCTTGTCGCAAGCTCATCGGATCCATCGGACAGCTTACTCATACCATCGTCAAGCTGTGCTGCCCCATCTGAAAGATCATTTGTACCGGAAGCAAGCTTCGCAGCACCACTCTGCAAGGATCCAAAGCCTTCTGAATACTCGTCAAAGCCATTACTCAAATCTGTTGCTCCGCTAGCTAATTTATCCGCTCCGCTTACAGCTGAACCGAGTTTATCGCTGAATGAATCCATACCATCCGCTAATTTCTGCTCGCTTCCAGCCAGCTTATCTGCTCCTTCACCGAGCTGCTGCTGACCGTCTGCTAATTTAGCTGAGGAATCTGCAAGCTGATCAGATGCAGCTGCTATTTGCTGGAACGTCTTATCGTCTTTAAGCTCTGGATGCTCTTTCATATACGATGCAACCAGCTTGCTCAAATCCTCAGATCCAGATGTGAATGCATCCTGATTATCCGAAAGCTTGTCACTTTGCGCTTTCCAATCAGCTAAACCGTCGGCAACCTTTTCCGTATTCGTCTGCAGAGAGGCTGCTCCTTCATCCAATTGACCTAAACCACTCGCCAAATCAGTTGCACCTGTGTGCAAATTGCTGATGCCGTCAGAAAGTTTACCTTCAGCACCTGCCAGTTGATCAGCGCCGTTTGCTAGATCGGACGCACCGGCCTTCAGATCACCAATTCCATTTTGCAGATCTTTCATACCGCTCTGCTCATCTGTAATCCCTTTATGAAGATCGCCAGCTCCATCACCCGCATCCTGTAATCCGTCAGCTACTTCATGGAAGCTTGTGAATACACTGTCAGCATACGATTTCGTAATACTGCTAGCCAATTTTGTTTTCATTTCCTCCATCGCGGAAGAACTGATTTGCGCAGCAACAAAGTTTTTCCCTGGATTCACTTCATACGTAAGCTCCGCTTGCTGCGGTTTATCATCCATCAATGTTGTCACTTTCTCAGAAAAATCCTTCGGGATGGTTACTTTCATATAATACTTGCCATCTTCCAATCCATCTTCTGCCTTCTGGTCTGATACGAAAGCAAAGTCCATCGCCTTGCTTTTCTGTAATTCCTTAATGAAATCATCCCCGGCATGCATTTCTTCGCCATCCATGCTTGCTCCATCATCCTGGTTGACGACTGCCACCGGTAAATCCTCGACATGACCATATGGATCCCAGTATCCGCCAAGGAACAACGCAGCGTAAATGACCGGAATAATCAGTAAGAATATAAGTGCAATACGCCCGTGCTTATGCTGAAACATCCGCTTTATATCAAAAAAGCCTAATTTTATTCCTTTCATAATTTCCCTCACCTTTATCTTTGTGAAATATTGAACATCTAAATAGCATAATGGCTCAGGTACATAATGTATAATATATATATCATTATAAATAATAGCTTCTAGACTATCCGAAAGAAGGATTAACGTGGAATTACTACAGCTGCACTATTTCAAAAAAGTTGCTGAATTAGAGCACATGACACATGCTGCAGAAGCATTGAATATCGCACAGCCCTCACTCAGCAAAGCAATCAGCCGGTTGGAGGAGGACTTAGGTGTAAAGCTTTTCGAACGTTATAACCGGCAAATCAAATTAAATGAAAACGGCAGGATGTTCCTCCGGCGCGTTGATGCTGTCCTTCATGAGCTGCAGGAAGCAAGGCGGGAACTGAATGAAACGAATCAGAAAGCTGATCATACAATTCGGCTTTCCGTTACTATCCCACGCGTTTTACCTGATTTGATCAGCGGATTCCTTAGGGAAGAGTCCCAAGTCCACTTCAAACAATACGTACAGTCTGTGCCTTTGATGACGGAAAAGCTGCGCAGCGGCGAGCTCGATTTCTGTATCTCCTCCGTTCCGATTCAAGCTGAGGATATCGAATGGCAGCCGCTCATGACAGAAGAAATACTGCTGATTGCTCCTCCCGGTCACTGGCTTGAAACAAAAAGTCATATCTCCCTTTATGAGCTGCGCAATGAAGCCTTCATCAGCATGAATGAAGGGTATGGTATTCGAAATTTGACCGATAAATATTGTCAGCTAGCCGGTTTTCAGCCACATATTGCCTTTGAGGGAGACGAACCTGGCGTCATTGGGGAGCTGGTAAACAAAGGGCTTGGGATAGCCTTCATTCCCTCTGTTTCATTAATCGGCAATAAAACATCCCACTTACCCGTCATACGTCTGCAGGATCCTATTTGTGAACGAACAATCGGCTTGGCTTGGTCCACTAGAAGATATCTCAGCCCAGTTGCAGAGAGATTTCAGGGTTTCTTATCTGACTACTTCGAGGCCCTGGAGAAAGAACTGCGAAAAACTGCTGCCCTTCTAAGCAGTGAACTATGATAAAGGTTATTGACAAATCATGCAGAATTTTAAAAGAAAGGAGGGAATTCAATGGAGAAACGTCAGGAAATACTGCTTGGCCAAATGAGAACGTATCGCATGGAATTGCTTCAATTAGCTAAAAGCTTCACCGAAGAAGAGGCAGACATTATTCCCCAAGGCTTCCGAAATAATGTCAGATGGAATTTAGGACATGTTTTTCTGGATCAATATTTATGGATTCAAGCATTAACCAAAGAAGAAGCCCCCATCCCTAATGACTTTAAAGAGTGGTTCAGCTACGGCACCACTCCTGCAGATTTTACAGACAATACCCCCACTTTCACTGATCTGATTTCCTTATTACAAACACAGCCAGATCAGATTTTCGAAAAGTACGCTGACCGTATGGATGAGGAGTACCAGGCTATCGATATGGGAATGGAAACTATCGAACAAGTACTTGTCAGGACAATATTTCACGAAGGAATGCACTTGCAAGCAATATTAGATATAAAGAAGGCTCTGAACAAAAAAAATAGGTGATTCAGTTTCCTATAATAAGGCGTGTGAGATGATGAAATACACCAAAGCCACTAACTATGCACTCCATACTATCGCTTATCTGGGATTACTGCCTTCGGGAAAGGCAATTGCGTGACCAAGATGGCTATTTGGAAAAAGTGACTTTCACAGACAGAACTGATATAGAACGCTCAGGGTGGTATTGTTACATCAGAATTGGCACAATCTCACTCCTTTATCTCCTCTCTCGGTTGTGCTACGGAGCAAAACGGCGGTATCCTGGTTGACGAGTTAGGAAGGATCTCCTTCGAAGGAGTAGCTTATCCTAGCAGTAGCATACGGAACCCGAGCAGCCATTGCATCAACAGTGATTTAACATGGACGTGTCCCAGTAATCTAAAAGCCCTCAAAAACGAGGGCTTTTCCTATATAACGAATTATTGATTGCTAACCTATTTTAGCTTCTGCTTCCGATTTAATTACTGACCTCTATCAAAAAGATTCTATCCTCAAAGCCACCGCGTTCTTCTTTCTTTTGCCGACGCGCGTATTCGATATCTTCTAATGATATACCCTTGGCATCAAGGAGAGCGTGCAGTACCTCCAGTAAATCAGCCGCCTCTTCAACAACTTCATTATGTTCTTCTGCTTTCGAAATTTCATTAGCTTCCTCTAACAGCTTAAGCTTCAATTCTTCTATATATCTATCTTGATCAAGGACTGCAGTTTTAGGTACTTTTCCTGCTTGCTGAATAATGGCTGGAATATGATCACGCACCAGCTTGTTGTAAGTTGGCATATATCTCTCCCCTTCCGTAAACTAGGACTTTCCTGCTCGAATGGCATAAGCATCCAGCAGTATTCTCGATATCACCTGAAGCGGAAGTCTGGATCTTACCTCATAATCCGGAAAATAAGATGTTTCGGACTTATAGCCTGTCAACGTCAATTCAGCTAGCGATGCGAGCGGACTGTTTTTATTACAAGTCAAAGCAATCATACTTGTATCATTTTCCTGACAGCTTTTTGCAGCATCCACTAGTTCTTCGGTATACCCGTTCAACGAAACAAAAATGACTAAATCCCCTTCTTCCAGTCTCTTACTTTTCGTCCGGATGATATTTGGATCATCATGCAGCTCCGCATATTTATTCAGCAGCTGCAGCTTCACTTCCATTTCCTTTGCAATCAGCTCCGAAAACCCTCGTGCAAATAATATAACGCGCTTGCTGTGGCGAATTTTCTGGACAGTGTCTTCTATTAAGCCGCTATTAAGCATCTCGATTGTACGCATCACCTCTTGTTCATTTTTTAAAATGGCATCTTTTATTTCTTCATCCACTTGCTCAATGATCGAAAAGTTCGGGTTCTGATCATTCTCATCCTTCAGCCGAATTTTAAAATCGGTAAACCCGTTATAGCCAAGTTTTTTCATAGTACGAACAATGGTAGCCGTGGAAACATTCGCATCTTCACTTAACCGCACGATAGATAACTTAGGAATTGTGTTGAGGTTTTCCCGTATATAGCGGATTAAATACAGCTCCGCTTCACTCATCTTCTCTGTATGCTGGCTGACCCGCGTCAGAAAGGTTCCACTCATGACGATTCCCCCGTGTAAACGTTTACTAATATTGTAGCGAAATCAGCTGATGTTGAAAACATTTACATAAAAATGCATGCCATAATGAAAATGTAAGAAAAACACAGATAGGCAGTGATGCGGATGATTTATACATGTACGATGAATCCAGCGATCGATCTTTTCTCTGAGTTTACCTCTTTTGATCCTTTCGTCGTAAACAGAAGCATATTTGAAGAGTATCAGCCGAACGGAAAAGCCATCAATATCTCATTTATGTTGAAGAAGTTAGGCATTTCCAATATGGCGACCGGATTCCTAGGTGGTTTTACCGGGGATTTCATTGAAAAAGAGCTTGAAGCTGCTGGAATTGAAACCGCATTCATAAATGTGGATGGTATCACTCGAATTAATACTTTCGTCCGTGCAGACAGCATGGAATACAAAGCAGTAAACAGGGGGCCTATCATTTCAAAACAGGCACAGGAGCAACTTCTTGAGCAGTTAACGAAACTGGAGAACGGTGATTGGCTATTCGTTTCAGGCAGTCTTCCGCGCGGCGTTGACGATCAGATTCATGTCGACATTGCCCGGATTGCCCAACAGCAAGGAGTGAGGCTGGTTCTCGATATCAGTTCTCCGGTACTTCTGGACTGTCTGGCATATGAACCTTATCTTATCAAACCAAACGATGAGGAAATAGCCAATTGGTTCAGTATCTCCGATCATACGAATCAGGCTGAACTGCAAAAAGCTGCGGAACAGCTGCTGGAACGAGGCGCTCAGCGTGTCCTCCTATCATGCGGTTCGCAGGGGGCACTATATTGTGACAGCACACGGGAGCTGGCTGTAAACGCTCCTTCCGGCAAGATAGTGAACACTGCCTGTGCTGGTGACACGATGCTCGCTGCTTTTGCCGGCAGATTAATGCTCGGAGATTCCGAAGAAGAAGCATTGGTTTATGCAACAGCTGCTGGCTCTTCTACAGCTTTCACATCAGGTTTATCTGATCTTAGTGATATCCCTTACTTAGCAGGGCAAATCCAATTAAAAAGAAAATGGGGTGTAAAGCATGACGTATAGAATTATTGCTGCAACCGGGTGTCCTACCGGTATTGCCCATACCTTTATGGCAAAAGAAGCCTTGGAAGAAGCTGCACGAAAACGCGGCATCTCCATAAAGGTAGAAACACATGGACAGGACGGTATACAAGATGCATTGACGCAGGCTGAAATCGATGCAGCTGATGGTGTAATCATCGCTGCCGACAAAGATGTAAATCGCGATCGTTTTATCGGTAAACGGATGGTGAACGTGGCTGTCAGCAAAGGAATCAAAGAGCCAGATAAACTGCTTGATAGCATCATCAATCAAACAGCGCCTATCTATAAAGATGGACAGCGTGCTGCTTCTGCTGGCAGTTCCGAACCGCAGCAAAAAGATTCTATTATTCGCAGTATCTACGTATCGCTCATGAACGGTGTCTCTCATATGCTGCCGATTGTTGTTGCTGGCGGTGTCATGATTGCCATCTCACTTATGTTCGGTATCCACTCTGCCGATCCTGAAAGCTCGCAGTACAACGAGTTCGCTTATTATATGAACACCATTGGCGGCATCGCCATGAACCTGATGGTACCAGTACTGTGTGCTTATATTGCAGAATCGATAGCCAAACGGCCTGGTCTCGTTATCGGTTTCATCGTCGGGATGATCGCTTTCACCAATGGCACTGGTTTCTTGGGCGGTATTATCGGCGGTTTCATGACCGGTTATATCATTCTCGGACTTGGATACCTGTTCAAAGCTCTTCCAAAACAGCTTGACGGCTTGAAATCAATTTTCTTATTCCCAGTCTTCGGTATTTTCATCGCAGGTTTTGCAATGTGGTTCATTTCAGCTCCAATGGGCTGGATCAACCAAGCAATGATGGATTTTCTAGCAAGCTTCCAAAATTCAAATCCAATTGTATTAGGACTTATTGTAGGAATCATGTGCGCATTCGATATGGGCGGTCCAGTCAATAAAGCAGCTTACGTAACAGGAACTGCCCTGCTGTCAGATGGAAACTACTTCTTTATGGCAGGTGTCTCTGCTGCATGTATCGTTCCGCCGATTGCTACTGGCTTTGCAACACTATTTGCCGGCAAAGCTTACAGCACAAGCGAGCGCAGTGCTGGTCTGGTAAACTTCTTGCTCGGCTCAACTCATATCACAGAAGGGGCCATTCCATTCGCAGCGAAAAAACCGCTAAAGGTCATTCCGTTTCTAATGATAGGTTCCTCTATCGCAGCTATATTGACTTACCTATTTAAAGTACAGGTGCCAGCTCCCCACGGCGGATTTATCGTTCTGCCAATCGTTACGCATCCTTTCCTTTGGATACTGGCCATTCTCGCTGGTGCAGTTGTAAGTGGATTCTTGATCGGTATGGATCAAAAGCGTACAGCTGCTAAAAACGCAGCGAAGGAAACACCAATTGCTGAAACAGCAGCTGTGACAGAAAAAACAGCTTTGCCAGTACAGGATGTCAGTCAGATTATGTCTCTCGACACAATCAAGGTGGATGTGAAAGCTGCAACACAAAAAGAAGTATTTCAGCAAATAGCTGCTACCGCTAAGCAGCACGGCATCATTACGGACCAAGCCGCTATAGTGGATGGCTTTCTCCAGCGAGAAAAAGAAAGTACAACCGGTATGGAACAAGGTATCGCAATCCCCCATACCGAGCGGAATGAAGTCCTGAAGCCAGCAATCATTATCTTCAAGCTAGCCGATGGAGTTGAATGGAAAGCATTAGATGAGCAGCCAATTCAAATTGTCATCGCCATGCTTATACCAACTGGAACTGCCTCTAACCATCTGTATTACTTGTCAGAGGTTTCTAAAATGCTCGTACATCAGGAAACGATCGATCAGCTGCATCATGCAATCGACCCAAAAGATATTCTTGCCCTGTTTTCTACTAAACTATCTGCTTAAGGGAGCTGCTAACATGCTAAATTTAACACCCGCTAAACGAGAAGCACTTGAAAGACTATCAGACGAAAATGGTATCATCGGAGCCCTCGCTATTGATCAGCGAGGCTCCTTGAAAAAGATGCTGCAGCAGGAGAGCACAACAGATCAGGGAGACGATACAATCGTATCTTTTAAAGAACTGATTTCCGAGGAACTCACACCATACGCCACTTCTATCCTGCTGGACCCTGAATATGGCTTGCCAGCAGCACAGAAACGCGACAAAAATGCCGGCCTGCTTCTCGCTTACGAAAAAACAGGATACGACGCGACACAGCCTGGGCGCATGCCGGATATTCTCGATGACTGGTCTGTTCAGCGAATCAAGGCTCAGGGCGCAGATGCGGTAAAATTCCTTTTGTACTATGATGTGGATGAGGATCTTAGCATTAATGAGAAGAAGCATATCTTCGTAGAACGTCTCGGATCTGAATGTCAAGCAGAGGATATTCTTTTCTTCCTGGAGCTTGTCTCCTATGACGCACACAATGATGATGTAAAGGGACCAGAATACGCCAAAGTTAAGCCTCATAAAGTGAATGATATGATGATAGAGTTCTCGAAACCACAATATAAAGTGGATGTGCTGAAAGTTGAAGTACCGGTAAACATGGCCTATGTGGAAGGATACTCGGAAGAAACACCTGTGTACTCACGCGAAGAAGCACAGCGCTATTTCAAAGAGCAAAGTGAAGCAACTGATTTGCCTTTCATCTTCTTGAGTGCAGGCGTCAGTGCCTCCCTCTTCCAAGAGACATTACGTTTTGCAAAAGAAGCAGGTTCCAGCTTCAATGGTGTCTTATGCGGCCGGGCAACCTGGAAGGATAGTGTAGCCATCTTTGGTCGTGACGGAGAAGCTGCTGGGAAACAATGGCTGCAGCAAGAAGGCAGAACTAATGTAGAAGAGTTAAATGAAGTGCTGAAACAAACAGCGACATCTTGGAAACAAGCTGAAATACTAGCATAAAAAAGGAGCATATGGGCCACCCCATATGCTCCTCTTGCTTATTGATTTAATACAAACAGTTGAAACACCTTTATCGCATCCCCAAACACATCTTCATCAATATCAAACTTCGGATGGTGGTGCGGATATTGGCTCTTCTCTCCTTGCATACCGACCTTGACGAATACCCCCGGGATTTCCTGCAAGTAGTAGGAGAAGTCTTCTGAACCCATGACTGGCTCCAGTTCTTCATAGCGTTCTGCACTGAATGTTTTTTGCAGCAGCTCTTCTGCAAAGGCTGCTTCTTTTTCGTCATTGATCAGCGGTGGTGTACCGATGATGAAATCAACTTCCGCTGTAGCTCCAAAAGATTCACAAATCCCTTTTGTCAGCTTGCTAATCTGTTCTTGGATCGTCTGTACTGCTTCTGCAGAGAAGGAGCGCATCGTCCCGATGATTTTAGCTGAGTCCGGAATGACGTTATATGTGTTGCCGGCTTCGATTTTCCCCACAGAGATGACACTTGCATCCATCGGGTTGAGCTTACGGCTGACAATACTTTGCAATGCTTGGATGACATGTGTAGAGATATAAACCGGATCCACTGTCAAATGCGGTGTTGATGCATGACCGCCTGAGCCTTGGATCTTGATTTCGAAGTCATCAACAGATGCCATCATAGCTCCAGGACGAGTACCAAATTGACCCTTTTCCAATTCCGCATCAACATGAATGCCGTAGATGCTGTCAACGCCTTTCAATACACCTTCTTTGATCAGCTTATCCGCACCGCTCGGAGATGCCTCTTCAGAGGATTGGAAGATGAGCACGATATTCGGCTCCACTTCCTCTTTATGCAGTGTGATCCACTCTGCTACAGCAAGCAGGATAGCTGTATGGCCATCATGTCCGCACGTATGAGCTACCCCATGATGCTTGGAGATGTAGGGTTTATCCCCTTCTTCTACCATTGGCAGTGCATCCATATCCGCTCGAAGCGCGATTGTCTTCTCCCCTTTTGTGCCTTTCACAAACCCGACGACACTCGGCGGCTGGAAATCCAGGACCTCAATCCCTAGTTTTTCCAGTCTGTTACGTACGTATCTGCCTGTTTCGTACTCTTCCCCTGATAATTCCGGGTATTGGTGAATATGCCGGCGATCCTGAATCGCCTGCTCTACTAATCTCTCTAATTCCATAATCTATTACTCCTTCTATTAAAACGGTCCGTATTGAATCATTTGGGCTATGATCAGCGCGATAATGGCAATGCCGATTTGGATAAGGAAGAATGGCAGGAACCACTTCACCCATTTCCCATAACCGATGCCTGCGATTGCAAGCAGAGCGATAATATTGCCAGTCGGCAAGATAGTGTTGGAGATACCGTCTCCAAACTGATAGGCTAATACAGCTGTCTGCCTTGTTACACCTATCATATCAGACAATGGCGCCATAAGCGGCATCGTCAAAGCTGCTTGTCCGCTTCCGGAAGGGACGAAGAAATTGATGCCCATCTGCAGGAATAGCATACCAACTGCAGAAAGTGCAGCAGGAATCATTCCAAGTGCGTTGGAAGCATGATACAGCAGTGTGTCCATCATACCTGATGTGTTGAAGATGACAAGAATTGCCTGCGCAAATCCGATGATCAATGCGCCGCCTAGCAGGTCCTTCGCTCCAAGGATGAAGTTATCAGCAATACCAGAGAAAGAAATCCCTCCGAGGATACCCATCACCACACCGAACAGCAGGAATAACCCAGCGATCTCTGTAATGTACCAGCCGTATTTCAATACACCGATAATCAATACGACGTAATTAATCAAGAATGCTGATAGAACAAGCTTGTGACGAGTAGTCATTTTCTGCGTCTTGTTAAGAGCGGAAGTATCAGCTTTTCTGCCGAACTTTCCGTATTCACCAAGCTCTGGGTTCCTTTTCACTTTACTTGCATGGCGCATCACATAGAAGACAGCCGCAAGATATAGGATAACGAAAAGTACAATCCGGAAACCGATTCCGGAGAAAGTTGGCAGTTCAGAAATGCCTTGCGCAATTCCGACTGTGAACGGGTTCATGACTGCTGCTGTAAAACCGACACCTGCGCCCAGTACAACAATGGCAAATCCGGTCAATGCATCGAATCCAAGTGCTATAGCCATTGGGGCCAAAATAGCCACATACACGATAGTTTCATCTGACATTCCCATTAATGCTCCAGCTGCTGCAAAAAACAGCATCAATACAGGGATAAGCAGCTTCTCTTTGTTCGCCATCTTTCTGGACAGCATATAAATAAAAGCATCAAGCGCTCCAGTGGCAGTGAAAATCCCAAATGCTCCTCCAACAATCAGGACGAAGAAGATAATATTAGCTCCATTCACCATACCAGTGTGAATGCTATTGAATATGCCGAGAAGACCGACATTTTCTCCATCGATGTAATGGAATGTTTCTGGGAGGATAACACTGCGGCCATCCTGATCCACCCGGTCATACGACCCGCCTGGAATAATATATGTTAATATTGCTGCCACGATGATGAATGCGAAAATCATCACGTAGACATTGAATTGTTTTGGTTTCTTTTTGCTAGCAGCTTGCTGCTGCGAATCTTGTAAGCTGTTCATCTGGCTGTACTCCTTCAAGGATGATCCTTCGTTGTATATTGTTTAATAAATATACAACGATTCATATAAAAATACAACCGTATATTAATAAAATTTATAGATTGATTATGCAAAGACATAAAAAAGCTAGAATCCTAAGATTCTAGCTCTCCTTTTAGCTGCGAAAGAAGTCAACTAACGGTTTGAAGTCTTTGCGCAGATCTACTTCATTAGGTTCTGCCTTCATCAGCTTCTCTACCATCTTTTCCAACAACTCCACGTCTTTGGAATCTGTATACTCAACAAAGTTGATAGAGTCAAGCCAGTCACGGTAGGAGTGCTTCGCCTTGCCGTAGCTGTTTCCGAAGACAAGACAAGGTGTTTTCGTGATGATGGAGAATACCATCGCATGCAAGCGGTCAGTAATGATCAATTTTTTAGAGCTGATCAGATCAAGCATCTCGATAAAATGCTTTTCTCTGTCTGCATAATCAATGTTAGGTACGATGTTTTCATCAAGAACTGTATCTGTACGATCAACAGACCCAAATTTCTTTGTCCATTCCATTAGCTCGGAAACAAAGTCTTCTTCCATCACCTTTTCTTTATCAGCTCTCAGGAAGAACATAACCCCTTCCCGCTCCTGCTCACGAGGTATAACATCGAGTGACATTACCATATCAGGTGTATACATTACTTCTGACTCGAATGTATTCCTTACAACATCCAAGGTTTGCGATTCTCTGGCAGCAATGACCAGGTTTTTGTTCTGATGATATGCTTCCTGGGTTTTCTTTTTCTCCTGTTCCCCATGCTCATTGTCCTCAAAGAACACTGACTGCGGCATAGAGATGGATTTATAATCCTTGAAAGCAGCGAATACCTTGCGGCGATCTTCTTCAATATCCAGATACAGACTGCCAAGGTTTCCGCCGCCTGTGAACATGACGATATCATCTTCATGGATGATACCTTTAACAAACTCAATTCCCTCATCTGTCGCATAATCCATTATTTCAATGTACTCGTAATAAGGGAATCGGCTTTGGATGAATTTCTCGATGCTATAGGCAATTGCCTGGTCTCCGATATTTGTATAGCTCGGAGAACCGAATAGGAATACCTTACGTTTATCATTAGTAAAGGCTTCCGGCGAAACATTCGGCCCGATGCCTTTTGCAATATTAGTCGTATCAATTGGTTGTATAGTCATATGAAATGCCTCCTAAGCAATGCTTCTTTTATCCGTACTCTTCCATACCCGGAATCAAAAGAATTTATGCCTGAACAGCATCTCAATTTTTACCATTTACTATTCATCCGTCTCTAAATCCAGCTGTTTATTCCAACGATACTGGTAAACATACTCCAGCACACCACCCGGCTCAGAAATCTTATATAGTTTACCAGCGGCCAGCACATAAGTCGCATCACCCTCTTTGAATGTATCAACTGGACTTATACCCGGCTCTTCTTGATAATCGACCGGTACCTTCCAGCGAATAGCAGACTCATCCGTCGAGACTCTCGCCACAGTTACCTGTTCTTGATTACGTTTTTCCTTGTATATAAGCAGCATACTAGCATCTTTAGCTGATCCAAGAATCGGCTGAGCTTCCAGCAAATCCGGGTACAGCTCCTGAACAATCTGCTGTGCTCGTTCCATCTCTCCATTTTCTTCGTCACCAAAGAATCCTTTCTGTACTTCCTTCTCATAAGCAGGGTCCTCTGTGAGTTTTCCATCAGCCACACGATAGTATTTTCCATCCAGCGCATACAAGTACAATCCACCCGTATCGTCTATATAATAATCTGCCTGCTCATAGCTTAGATTATTGGCAAGCTCAGGATATTTCTGCGTCCATTCATTTTCATCTAGCCGGATATCACCAGATACTGCATCAAGGAAGTAAAACTCTTCATTTTTCATATCCACGACAAGGATACCTTCCTCTGTCTGTCCGAGCACACATTCCTGCCAAATTGCTTTCCGGCTCCATTCCTTCTCTCCAGTCTTCAGATTCACAGCTATGATTTGGAATCGAGATACACTGAGAGATATGCCGTTTTCACTTCCATTTGGTATTCTCATTCGAATCTTATTGATGGCCAGATCACCAGCTACGATTGTTGGTGAATCAAGGCTCATTATTACCGAACGGCCAGCTGCATGGAAAGCAGTCATCACAAAGGAACCAACGATAAATTCCCCGACAAGCAGCAGTACAATCATACCGATAACTTTCTTAAGAGAAGACGGTCTTTTCATACTTCGTATAAGGAAAAGCACACATAATACGACAAACACACCGACAAGAATCCACAGCGTCATATCATGCCAAAACCAGCTGGTAAACGTCCAATCAAGGAAGAAATCCCTATCCAAAAGCCAGAGTAGCAACGTTCCAATTAGTGCTAATACAAGCAGGGTGCGCACGAGTTTCCGAAACGTTCTTTTCTTCTGGTTGATTCTGTCAACTACCCACTTGGCAATATGGATTAAAATCCAAAGATAGATCAGTGCCAACACAACGTTATGTATAGAATCATCATTAAAAAGCCAATTACGCAGTAGATCTGCCATGTGTTTTTCTCCCCCTCATCAGCTGTTATCTGTATAAATGAAGTAGCCGACCTTTGTTGGATGATCCTTCACAAACTGGCTTGCTTCATACTTCCTCAGACTGCGAAATATAAGCCAGTCGCCTATACCTCCAGCTGTCAGGATCACTGAAACAGTTAAAAGTACTCCATTTCCGATGATATACGAAATGAATAATGGGAGCAGCCCTGTCACAACGACAGGTAAAAGCAAAGACATACGGTATGCACTCACTTTTATAGGTTCCATGCAGTGTGCATAGGCAGCGCCGTCTCTCCAGGAAAAGCCGTATTTAACTTGGTGGGACTTTACTTTCCCAAATACAATAAAGCCGATACCATGCAGGAGCTCGTGCAGCACTATACCAATTAACGTAAGTAAGAAAGCGCCAGCAATCATAGGTAAGCTTATATAAAATTCAAATCCATGGATCATAAAATATATAAAACTCGCTGTAAGCATCAATCCAAACGTCAAGTATGCAGCTTGTTTTTGCAATTTCTTCATACTGAATAATACTTCTCGTTTTTGCATGTTAAACACCTCCCCCTGCTCTTACGTATCGTCACCAAATTCGTTTCATTAAATTGAGGCAATCAGTTTGGCATCACCGCTGACTGGCAAGGCTGAATGGTAGAAAGGAGTGTATTCATGCCTGAACTTATTTACGATAATTTGATTGTTCTCGTTCGAATCATTACCATTATTCCTCTCATGCTAGCTGTTACCTTGTTCATGGGTAAACGAGCAATTGGTGAAATGCCGGTCTTCGACTTTCTCATCATCGTCATCTTAGGAGCACTCGTGGGTGCTGATATTGCCGACCCAGAAATTGAGCATTTGCCTACAGCCGTTGCTATAATCGCCATTGGCTTATTTCAAAAAGCAATCGTGAACTGGAAAATATCTAATCATAAAATCGGCAAGCTGCTGACACTTGGTCCTACAATCGTCATTCAAGACGGCATTTTACTTCATGAGAATATGCAGAAAATCCAATATTCCATAGACAATATATTGTTTATGCTGCGCCAGAAAGATGTTTTCGATATACGTGACGTAGAAACAGCAATAGTCGAACCAAACGGCACGTTAAGTGTCTTAAAAAAACCAAGTAAACTGCCTATAACTAGGGAAGACCTTCAACTCCGGCAGCACACATCAGCGATTGCCTTTCCTGTCATTTCCGAAGGATACATACACCGCGATACTTTGACGCACTTCCATTTGGATGAAGAATGGCTGAGAAAACAATTAGCTGAACAAAACATCATTGGTTTGAATCAGGTCTTCTTTGCATCTATTTCACCCTCAAAGCGTCTTCATATCAGTTTGAAGAACCCGAAGATGCACACTCCTCCAGTCAACCATTAAAAAGAGCACTACCCTGTCAAGGTAGTGCTCACTGCTTGTTATGCTTCTGCCACTTTTAATTTTGAATCCTTATTTTGTTTTGCATTTTTCTTTTCCTTCATTGTCAAACCGGTAATTCCGTAGAACAGCGTGAATATCGGTGTGATAAAAGCAAGGAAGCAAAATGGCAGATACGTTACTGTTGCAATCCCAAGTGCCCCAGCAGTATAAATACCGCCGCCGGTCCAAGGAACAAGCGGTGCTCCCTGCGTACCTGTATCCTCCAGGATACGGGATAGATTCTCTGGCTCTAAATTCAATCGATCAAAGATAGGTCGCATCAGCGTCCCGCCCATGACCGTGGAGAAGTATACTGAACCGCCAACCGCAAGCATCACATAACTGACGATGACCGTAACCACAGTCAGTACTCCTGTATGCTTAATCTTCATCGCAAACGAAGCAATCAATGCTTCAAGTACACCAGCATCAGCCAGCATGCCTCCTACTCCGAGCGCAAAGAGGAACAGCGCAATAAGCTCAAGCATACTCGTCAAACCACCTTGATGCAGAAGTTCATCAACGACAGTAATACCGGAATCTACAGTATAACCGCCATAGAAGGTAGCCAATGTATCTGCAAAGCTGAATCCTTGGTAAAAGATCGCAATAACCCCCCCAGCTGCAGCTCCTGCAAATATTGCAGGAATAGCTGGTTTCTTCATTGCCAGTAAAACTATAAGGACAACAATCGGAATCAGAGGAACAATCCCGAGATTAAAATTATCAGCTAAGTAAGATGTCAGTTGATTTACATCACTAGAATTAGTCCCACTGCCCTGGTAGCGCATGCCGATAAAGGTGAAGATACCCGCAGTAATAATATAAGACGGTACAGTTGTCCAAAGCATATGCTTAATGTGCCGGAAGATGTTTCCACCTGTCACAGCCGGCGCCAGGTTTGTCGTATCAGATAATGGAGACATCTTATCACCGAAGAATGCCCCGCTCACTATCGCCCCGCCGATTAAACCAACCGGAATACCAAGTGCCGTACCAACACCCATCATTGCCACACCAGCTGTACCAACCGTTCCCCAGCTAGTACCTGTTGCGACGGATACAAGAGAACAAAACAACAACGTTGTCACTAAGAAGAATTCAGGTGTGATTGCCTGCACACCATAATAGACTAAAGTAGGCACAGTTCCGGATGCAATCCATGCACCGATTAAAATGCCGACGGTCAGCAAGATGATTCCTGGCATCAATGCCTTACTCATAGATTTGACCATGGACTTCTCTATCTGCTGATAGTTGAATCCCAGCCCCATCATATAAGGAATGATGACTAGCATGCTGATAAACATCAGTATTTGAATCGGTGCATCAAATGCCAGAATTCCCACGGATACTACTGCCACGATGGACAAGAGCATCATTAATGCGTACATAAAAGATGGTTTCTTAATAGTTTTCTTATTATCGGTTTCCAACTAACCACTCCTTCGACCTGAGGTCGTTCATTTTCGCTGAACAAAAGCACAACTTTATTTTCCTACCCGTTCAGCTATTTTACAAAACTCACTTTTATAATGCTACAGCATATCCACATCGAGTGAAAATAGCGTTAGAAGCTGTTAAACAGTGTAGACTTGGATCAGTCAGGCAGAACCGCATATATATTGCGTGTTCTTACATATGCTCCAATATGATGCTGTATCTTCCGTTTAATATGCCTTGCCACTCGAAGGCATAAAAAAAGACCTGCAGTTCTGCAGGTCTTCTACTTATATCGAACAGTTATCGTCTGTGCACACACCAGCATTATCAGATCCGAAATCTTTGAACTTCGGCTGTTCGTTCTCTTCTTTCCAAACCTGATTCAACGCACCGATGAATGTTTCCATAGGCTGTGCACCAGAGATTGTGTACTTATTATTGAAGATAAAGAAAGGCACACCCGTGATGCCGTATTGCTGCGCCAAGCGTTCATCTGCTCTTACCTCGTCTAAGTGAAGAGATTCATTGTCCAAAATCTCCGCTACTTCTTTGCGATCCAATCCAGAAGCTTCTGCAACATCCAGCAGCGTTTCTTTTTCACTAAGGTTTTTCGATTCCGTGAAATATGCATACAGCAGTTTTTCGGTAATCGCCTTTTCTTTGCCTTTTGTTTCGGCAAACTTAGCCAAGCGATGTGCATGCAATGTATTCGTCGGCTTCATTTCCTCAAAGTTGAATGTAAGCCCAACTTCAGCTGCGTGCTGTCCGATTTGCAGGTTGTTTACCTTCGCCTGCTCGATTGTCATGCCGTACTTCTCCGCAAGTGCTTCGTGGATGCTTTTTCCATTGTACACTCCAGCATTCGGATCCAGTTCAAAGCTCTTAAACTCTATTTCTACACTGTCTTTGTGCTCGAATTTCTCCAGCGCAAGTTCCAGTCTTCGTTTCCCTATATAACAGAAAGGACAGACAAAATCTGACCATACTTCAATTTTCATTGTGACACCCCTTTTCACATTAAGATGATTTTAGCACAGACTGGACAATCCACAAAAATAGATGCCTGAAATTAACCTTTACGTAATTGGTGAATCTGGGTATGATACAGAAAAACAACATTGAGGGGAACGCTGATGCATCATCATAGACTAGTACGGCGGCCGTTAGCCTTTATCATCGTTTATGTAATTATCTATTATGGTTGGATTCTCCATTTCCAGGAAAGTGAGATCGTTTTAACTTGGGGAGGTAACTTGCTAAGTATATTTGCCTGCCTCATAGCAGCTTTTTGGCTGGTACAAGCGGCTAGGCGAAAGAGTAAGACGACTGATCGTCTCTTTTGGTTATGCATGGCAGCAGGTATGTTGAATGGCTTCCTCGCCGAACTTATATGGCTGTTCAAGGAGAATCTGATGCATCAGGAAGTGCCATTTCCAGGACCGCCAGATGTATGCTATTTGCTGCAATATCTTCTCTATCTGATTGCTTTCTTTTATAAGATTTGGGCAGACAGAAGAAAAAATCAGCGCTTTTCTTTTCTATTTGATGTTCTAATTAT
Organism: Virgibacillus sp. 7505; assembly: GCF_002272135.1. GTDB lineage: Bacteria > Bacillota > Bacilli > Bacillales > Amphibacillaceae > Terribacillus. The sequence goes on from NZ_NPBF01000005.1 coordinate 152,478, forward strand.
CATGACTGTTGCATCCACCTTCAGCTGGCACTTTATCATTGATCCAATGGTACGTGCAGGAGATGTATCTACATTTTCACTAGGTGTATCCTTGGCCTATCCAGTCGGAGATCTCGCTTTATTATTCGGTGCTTTCTCGCTTTATTATACAAAGAATTTGCTGACCAGCCCTGTTGTGCGACTGATTTTCTTCGGTTTACAGATCCAGATCATTACGGACTCCATTTATCTTTATCTTGTATCTATTGATAGTTACTATTCCGGCAGTTGGCTTGATCCGTTATTTATGCTTGCCAATCTACTCATAGGTTATGCTGGCTGGATGACACAGAAGGATGCATCTTATAACGAAGGTGAATCTATCCCAGGGCGTATAAGCATCTGGAAGCTTGCCTATCCATACTTGAGTGTAGTTCTGTTATTTGCTTTCTTGATTGCTCACTCCTCTCGGCTAAATGCTGTAAGCCTTGGTGCGGGTATGGCTATCACTCTTGTTATAGCAAGACAGTGGTCTATCATTATAGAAAATCAGAAACTTCTGCAGGAGATCTCATCTAAAGCAGATGCGCTGGAAATGAGTGAACAAAAATACAAATCATTATTTGAACATCATCCTGATTCCGTTTTCTCGCTTGATCTTAATGGACGAATTCAAGGCACCAACAAAGCAGGCATGGAGTTACTAGGCTATAGGCAGGAGGAGTTGATCGGTTTAGCTAGTGCCTCATTTGCTGATAGTAAAGATCAGCCGATCGTCAACAACAAGATTGCTCAGATGAAGAATGGTAAACCTCTCGCCTATGAATTCACTCTGCGCAATAAACTTGGTAAATTTCACTACATCAGTATGACGAATATCCCTATTATGATAAAGGATAAGCTGGTTGGAATATTCGGCATCGGTAAAGATATTACAGTTGAGAAGCAAAACGAAGAAAAGATCCACTTCCTTGCCTATCATGATCCGCTGACAGGCTTAGCTAATCGCGCACTTTTTGAGGAATCTTCTAAAAAAGCTATTTCCAAAAACAAATCACAGTTTGCTATTTTGTTCATTGATCTAGATAATTTCAAGAAAATTAATGATACATTGGGTCATGATATAGGAGATAAACTGCTGCAGTCTGTCGCACAAAGACTAAAAGCTTGTATTAGGAGGTCTGATATTGCAGCTCGTAATGGCGGGGATGAATTTACAATACTACTAAACCCGCTCACGAGTCAGGAGGAAACTCACAAACTGGCAAAAGATATTCTGCTCTCGCTCCGAGAGGTTCATCTTATCGATGGATACGAAATACAATGTCTTCCAAGTATAGGAATCTCGCTTTATCCTGACAATGGACGAACATGGACAGAACTTATGAAGCGCGCAGATCAAGCAATGTATATAGTAAAAACAAATGGAAAAGGTAATATGTGCTTCTATAACAATTAACTTAACCTGTGTCTCATTGAGACACAGGTTATTTATCTTTTTGAATAAACGCATAAGGACAGCCATTATCCGCATAAAGTATAGCGTTTCTACTTATAAAGGAGCGATCAGCATGAACCAGCCTCAGCAAACGACCTACGTGAGCAGCGTGGACCCGTATGTGTATCAAACGTTACAAGGAGTCAGAAACAAACAAATTGTAGTTGAAACCGTGCGCGGATCCGTCACAGGAAAACTGACAACAGTGCGTCCTGATCATATTGTCGTCGAGTCGGGAGGGTCGTCTTTTTTTATCCGTACTGCTCAAATTGTCTGGGTCATACCAAGAGGATAAGGAGGAAAGCAGATGATCAAACGTGAAAATAGACTTGCCATCGACTTGCCTATCCCTGAGCATGGGGATCCCAATGCTGCAGCCGCTGTCCAGGAATTGCTCGGCGGGAAGTTCGGCGAAATGTCGACCTTGAATAACTATATGTATCAATCCTTCAACTTTCGCAACAAGAAAAAACTGAAGCCCTTCTATGACTTAGTTGCAAGTATCACTGCTGAGGAATTCGGACATGTGGAGCTCGTTGCCAATACAATCAATCTCTTATCCCGCGGCAATACATTCTATACCGGAGATCCTGATGTTACGCCTCTCAGAACCGGTAAAGACAGCCGTAATACATATCACTTTATCGCTACGGCACAAACAGCATTGGCAGGGGACTCGATGGGCAGACCTTGGACAGGAGACAATGTCTTCTCCAGCGGTAATCTCGTACTGGATCTCCTGCACAACTTCTTCCTGGAATGCGGAGCACGGACACACAAGATGCGTGTATATGAAATGACAGAACACGAAACGGCGCGGGAAATGATTGGTTACTTGCTCGTGCGCGGTGGCACGCATGTTTTGGCATATGCGAAAGCATTGGAAATAGCCACAGGCGTAGACGTTTCGAAACTAGTGCCTATTCCGGATCTCTCCAACACGAAGTTTGACCATGCCCGTAAGTTCGAGCAGCAAGGACTAGGAAATATCCTATTCACCTGGAATGACATTGGCGAATATGCGGACATCCGCAAAATTTGGAAAGGAAAAAACCCAGAAAACGGCAGTCAGCTTGTCGTGAAGCAGGGCGCGCCGCGGGGCGGTCCGATTCCGGACTTGGAAGAGCTGCCGGAGGAATTCGCTCCTGGCATCGATCGGGATGACTACGAACGGATAGCGAAGCGTTTAATGGAGAATTTATAAGAGGCTGCCGGTAAACGGCAGCCCTTTTTAAACTTCATGTATCCAAATACGCATCTCACCTGCTTGTCGATTACACCAAGCATAGTAGGGAATAGCACGTAATTTCACAGGTTCCAGGGAAGGCGAATCAGTCTGATAAAGCACGTCTGAGTCTGCTGCTTTCAACCCCTCTGTCTCTAACACCACCACTCCGTTTAACACTTCTTCTTCAAAAGCTGCCGTGATTTCGCTCTTTCGTGGAAGCCTTAATCCAGCAAGACTCTTACCGTTATCCACTTCCTCCAGACAGTAGACGACCGGCCCGCGCTGCAAGGCAACCTGACCTTGATTCATTCCGATTTTCGGATTGCTGTATACACGCATCACCGGCTGAGGTAGTAACAGCTCAATCTGATCACCCTTCTCCCACATTCGTTCTAATACAAGATAGCCGTTTACCAGATCGTCAGCTGCAACAGCCTCCCCATTCACGGATGCTTTCGCGTTTTCACACCAGCCTGGAATCCGAAATGCCAGCTTGAATTGCCCTTTATCTTCTACTATTACGCTAATACGAGCATCCCATGGATACTGATGTTTTTGTGTGAGCTTAATAGGCAGTTCTCCAATCTTGGTTTCCACACTTCCAGCCATATAAAGATGTGTGTATAAGGTATCCTTGGTCTGCGTGTATGCATAATCCTCAATGGACGCAATCAGTCGAGCAAGATTTGGCGGACAGCATGCACAGGCAAACCACTTCTGCCGCACCTGTTTCACATGCTCTTGATCCTTGCGTCCAGCTCGATACGCATTCACTTCCAGCGGATTCACATAAAAAAATCGTTTACCATCCAAGTCCATCCCGCTAATCGTCCCATTATAGATTGCCCTTTCCAGCACGTCTGCATATTTCCTGTCTGGGGAGAGCAAGAGCATCTGCTTAGCCCAGAATACAAGTCCGACGGATGCACATGTTTCACAGTACATGCTGTCATTCGGCAAATCGTACGCATCAGTAAAGGCTTCCCCATTAACAGCTGAGCCGAGGCCACCTGTTATATACATTTTTCGCTTTGTCACATCATTCCATAACATATCACACACCGCTTGCAGCTCCGCATCATTTGTTTTCCGTGCAAGATAAGCCATTGCTGCATATAAATACATCGCTCTTACAGAATGTCCGACCGCTTCCTCCTGCTGCCGCACAGGAAGATGCGCTTGCATATAGGCATAGCCGAGGCCAAAATTTGTATTCTGATCATTCCACGTCGGCGGGGCACCTAAGGAATGACGCCGCTCCTTTTCCATATCAAAATAATGCGGCTCCTGCCCGCGCTGCTCAATGAAATATGCCGCAAGCTCCAGATGCTCTCGATTCCCTGTAGCATCGAATAATCGAAGCAATGCCAGCTCGATTTCCGGATGTCCTGGGTAACCCTGCAGCTTTCCGTCTTCTATTCCGAACGTCCTCCGAATCAACTCTGCATAGTTCTCCATAATCTCAATAAACGCACGCTTGCCAGTCGTTTCATAGTAAGCAACCGCAGCTTCGATCAAGTGACCTGCACAATACAGTTCATGGTTATCCCGCAAATTCGTCCATCTGTTATCAGGCTCCACCAGCATATAATAAGTGTTCAAGTATCCGTCGTCTGCTTGCGCTCTTCCTATTAACGATATGACTTCATCTGCCGCTTCTTCCAATTCCGGGTTTGGGAAGCTTCGCAAGCTATAAGCAACTGTCTCCAGCCATTTCGCCACGTCACTATCCTGAAAGACAGTTCCATAATACTCACCCGCTGCTTCCCCAGCTACGATGCGGAAATTTTCGATAGCATGGCTCGGAGCGGTATCAGGAAGCTGATCGTTCAATGCTTTCCATTGATATGGGATAACCTGTTCAGCTACAAGCTGCTTATAATTCGTCCAAAAGGCATCCTCTACAATTACTTTTTGGTTCTTATTCACACAAAAAATTTCCATATCACACACTCCCCCTGCATACTGAAGTTAAGCGTTTTCAAAATACAGATTAGCATCTACAATAGAAGTGATATAGAACCAGATTCAACTTGGATTTACACTATTTCACCCAAAAGGCGGCGACACGGAAATGGAGAAATCCTATCTATCATTTTCAGCTCCACCACTGCCATATTTCGTGGAAGGAAACAGCACGACCTTTCACAAAGGACAGCAGCATCCTGCGAGAAGAAAATTAGGATTATTCGATATCATCCTCGTCCGAAAGGGCACTTTATGTATCGGTGAAGAAGCATCGCAATGGGACATCTCTGCCGGCGATGCATTAATTCTTGAGCCGAACAAATATCATTATCCAACCGCTCGCTGCGCATCAGATACGACATTTTATTGGCTGCATATGCAAAGCACATCCCGCTGGACGGAGCAGCCTGCTTGTGACTCTATCTTACCGGCTCAGACTATATCGTCGCTGCATTACCATACAGAGCATGCAACGATACATCTTCCAAAATATCAGCAAATACCTCACCGGAATGCGCTGTTCAACACGGTAGAACGCCTGCTGCAATCCACCACCCAGCCGAGTTCTTTTGCTTTTTGGGAGACACAGCAATTGTTCATGCAAGTGCTGCAGCATTTATCTTATAATCCAATGCCACAGCACACCTCATTGCGATTAGCGGAACAAGTTGAAATGTATCTAAAACAGCATTACAACCAACACATCACGAATGCCACCCTGGCACAGCACTTCCATGTGCATGAAAACTACTTGGCCAGATGTATGAAACAAGCTTTTTCTTGCACACCGCTTGCATACTTAGCAGCTTACCGGTTACACCAAGCACGCCTGCTTCTTATAACAACAGACTGGTCTTTGCAGCATATTGCTGGAGAAGTCGGTTTTACAAGACAAGGCTATTTCTCGAAAAGCTTCAAAGCGAAATACGGCTCATCACCAAGCCAATATAGACAGGACATGAGTAAAGCCTAATCACAGTCATGACTGAAACCTGCATCATGCAGGTACCATTCTTTTGGAGGCAGATGCAATCAAGATAATACCTCCCAATAGCATTCCAATACCCACCCACGATATTAGATTCAGTTCCTCGCCAACTAAGACAACACCTAAGATAGCAGCCGTAAACGGTTCAGCCAAGGAAAGTGACACAGCTGAGGATGCAGGCACTTGCTGCAGACCTTTTGAGAACAAAAAATAGGCTGCTGCTGTTGCAATAATTCCCAGATGAAGACTCACAGCTATGCCGCTTGGCTGCAAAATCCAATGCATATCAAACAGGAAAAGGAACGGCATAAGAAAAACTCCGCCGATTCCAAAAATAACGGCCGCTGTCTCAAGCGGCTCTTTGCCTTTCACGATCTGCCCGCTTACCAATGTATAGCCAGCAAATGACAAACCAGCTCCCAGTGCAAACAAGATACCCCTCGGCTTTATCAATACGCTATCTCCAGTCAGGAACAGAAGCACACATCCCATAATCGATAACAATGTCGCTGCCCACCATATAGAGCTCGGCCGTCTTCCGAAAAATATTGCTTCCAGCATTCCAGACAGGATCGGCGCACTCCCGATAGCGATGACGGTACCTACCGCTACACCAGTCTGATTGACTGCCGAAAAGAACAGTGGTTGATAGCACGCCATGCTAAGCGCTGCGAGAAGTGTCAGCCCGATTGGCCAGCCTTTTACATTTAATTTTCCGAGCAGTAAGGCAGCCAGAAGCAGAAACAGACCTCCAACCGCAAGCCTTGCAGCTCCAATTGCAATTGGATGGGCTGCAGCTGGAGCAAATGCCTGAGCCGTACCAGTCGTCCCCCAGAGTATCGCTGCAAACAGTACGAATAATGGTGCTATTTTCACGGCCATCTCACCTCTCCTTTTACGTCCTTTTGTCCATCATGCCAGAAGCTCTAGCATTCTGTAATGAATGAAAGGAGATTATCCGACATAAAACTTTCAATCTTTTCTCATGCTTGCCAGCACTTAGGTGATGCATTATCTTTTGCTCGAGCGCAAATACAGCACGATACCTTCTGCTATCAATAAGTTCACTGCTATCGATCCGTAGACCCCGATGGTATAACTCAGCGTATAGTCCATCCCTGTCTGAAACAGAACAGAAGAAATCAAATGAATGAACATATTTGTAAAACAGAAAAGATAACTGCGAATCATCCAGTTCAGGTGCTTGTCCAGTCTGCCTTTCCTGGCATGGACAATGGCCACTACAATCATGATCGGCCAAAACAAATTCACCAAATTAAACGGTACACTGACAAGTTTTCCTCCAGTTGCATAAGGAGCCAGGTAACCTGATGTCAGCGATACAAGCATCACTGAAACAGCGTACACATAACCATTGATACGATGGAATTTCCGTTTATGCCAAGCCAGTTGCCTCGAGAAATTCATCGCTCCACTCAGGGTCGCCAGACAAGCGACGAACACATGCACATACATGACATCCAGCCAGAGGGGCAGATGAAACGAAGCACGCAAATCTATTTTCTGTTCAAGGAAAAAGGCAGCTCGATGATCGAGGAGATAGTTATCTGCCAATGTATAAATGACATAAATGCTAATGAACAGAAGCAGCACTTTATATAAGATTCGGAAAGACATGAAGCCACTCCTTTTTTATTGTATGCATATGGATTAATGCTAATTGTTTGAGCTTCTATCCGTTAAAAAGGAATACAGCTTACCCATTATACTTAAAACATGATAATATGGTCTCCCAATCATAATACGGAGGATACACATGAAGAAGTATGTAGTTATTGGGCTCATTCTGCTAATTGCAGCAGGAGGACTCATTTACAGCCAGTTAAAAACGAATGCTCAACCAAACGAAAAGATGGTCTTCGGTTATACCACTTCGGAGGAATCATCTTTTCATTCTTTGAAAGAATACCATGAATATCTTACTGCCATCGCAATGGATACATATTCTTTTGATACCGATGGCAAACTCTCTGGTGAAGCACCAGAAAACCAGCTTGAATATGCAAAGCAGCATGATATCGATACATATGCTGTGATCTCAAATTTCGGTAAAGCAGATTTCGATCCGGACTTGGCACATGCTGTTATGAGTGACAAAGACGCAAAAAGCAGTTTCATTGATCAGTTGGTACAGCTTGCCGTAGAAGATGATTTTACCGGCGTTAATATCGATTTTGAAGCTGTCTATCCTGAGGACCGGGATCTCTACTCTGACCTCATTAAGGATGTGGCTGAAGAACTCAAAGAGCATGACATACAAACGATGGTGTCTGTGCCAGCAAAAGATATCGATGATCCGGCAGATGATTGGAGCTGGCCATATAACTATGAAAAAATCGGAGCATATGCTGATTATGTACAAGTAATGACCTATGATGAGCATGGCTCTTGGAGTCAGCCAGGCTCTGTAGCCAGCTTGGATTGGATGAATAAAATGCTGGCTTTTGCTACAGAAACGATCAACCCTAATAAGGTTATTATGGGAGTGCCAGCATATGGCTACGATTGGAATCTATCTAACCCAGAGGAGAATACGTTGATTGAATGGGATAGCATCCATTCAAAGATAGCTGATTATGATATAGAACCTATATACGAGGAAGGAACTGCGTCTACGTATTTCAATTTTGCTGAGGAATATCAGGAGCATATGGTCTGGTTTGAGGATGAACGGTCATTGCAGAAAAAAACCTCTCTCACCAGCACATACAGCATTGCAGGTGTATCTGTGTATGCACTGGGACATGAGTCAGAATCTTTCTGGAAGGCTATTGGGTCAGGAATAAAATAAAACAGCAATCAAGGTTTACGCCTTGATTGCTGTTTTTCAATTACTCAATTACTTCGCTTTCTTAACTAGCTTCACAGCATCCTTCGAAACATAGAACTTACCGCCGCTCTGGACAGTTACACTATCCAGTTCATGTTCACGATCATTTACGATAGCGATATTCTTGTTCACGGGGAATTCTGCTTTTTTGCTTCCATTTTCTATTACCAATACCGGGTTCGCTGCATCAGAAGAATCAACACTCACTTCGCCCCATTTACCAAACGCTTCTTCTGCTTCTATGAACATGTCACTGCTCAGCTTATCCAGCTTGAAGCCCATGGCGTCAGCTACTGAATGTGCTATATCCGTGTTCTCAATCATACCGGAAGGTTTGCCAGGTCCATAAGAATAAAGGAACAGGTCCTCACCTGTATGACCGCCAGTAGTGAAACCAAGGTTAGCACGTTGTGCCAGAAGGTCTACCAATGTGCCTCCCAAGTCATCAGACTCTTCAATAGCAGCAGCTTCTTCTGCAGTTGGGTTCGTAATACCATAAAGCTCCGCTACTTCCAAACGGTTAGATTCATCCTCATTCAACTGAGACATAGCTCCTTCAAGCGTCATTGTTGCTTCCTTCAATGGCTCTACATAAGCAGATACAGGTGTAGAAGAATACGCGCCGTCCGTATTTTCATTTCCGATAGATATTCCGCTGTTACCATGGTCAGAAACAGCGATGACCATCGTGTTTTTGTCTTTCTTGGCGAAATCCAATGCTTCTTTCACGGCGTCATCAAATGACAGCGTATCGCTGATCATACCGACAGGGTCATTTGCATGTGCTGCCCAGTCCGGCTTGCTGCCTTCTACCATTAGGAAGAACCCATCTTTATCCTTAGACAAAGTTTGAATACCTTTCTTCGTCATTTCAGCTAATGTCGGTTCTTCAGGCTGCGTTGCTTCCCGATCCATATCGTAAGCTAGAGCAGCTGGAGCAAAGGAGCCCCAGAGTTTTTTTGATTTGGAATCTAGCAAGTCATCCCGCGTCTCAACAAAATCGTATCCTTTATCATCTATTACCCCTAGCAAATCCTCACCATCATCACGGTTGCCGTTTTCCAGGGATTCCTTTCCGCCGCCAAGGACAACGTCGATATTTTGATAGACCTGCTGCTCAGCGATGTTATCGTATTGTGAACGATGTTCTGCATGAGAAGAAAAAGCAGCTGGTGTTGCATGCTGAATTTCGGATGTAGAAATAATACCAGTAGCCTTCCCATTCAGCTTCGCACCTTCCAGCACGTTCGTTACAGGCCGATACGCATCACTCGCAAGATCTTCGTCCACTCCCGGAGAAGCAATCTTCTCTGGCAGGATACCGACAAACTTGTCATTTGTTTTATTACCAGTAGCCATTGCCGTACCGGCAGGTGCAGAATCCGTCACAGCAGACTCAGCAGAATATGTACGCACACCACCAGATGCCATTTGATCCATCGCCAAATCATCACCCTTGTACCATCTTGATAGCGTTGTTGTTGTAGAGCTCACTCCATCCTTAACGAGTACAATGACATTCTTCACCTTCGGATCCTTTTTCGCTTCTACCTCTTCCTGCTCCAAGTTCGTCAAACCGATTGAACTGACGGCTAGCGTCCCCGCTAACGTCACACCTAGTAATTTTTTGCTTAGCTTCATCTCTCATTCCTCCATATCATCTTTTTCGAAAAACACTCAAAAATAAAGTTAATAGATTAGGTCGTGTACGAGAGTAATTGTATAGGCTGATTGTTAACAGGATGTTAATGATGTATAAAGCTATTGTTAATTAATATAATGGAAATTCTGTCAGAAAAAAGGGTGAGGAGTTGCAAATAATTACTTTTATAATAGGGATTTTTCCTTATTATCGACACTATAAATACTACCGTGATTTGTTATAACCATTAATAACAACTATTTTTAAAGAGAAGAATTAAAATAGTATAAATTACTCATTCAATCACACCTTCAATATTTGCCAGTTATAATTACCCATCTAAAATCCATCATAGTTAGTGTAAAACCGACATTTTTTGAACCGAAAGCATTTGTCCTATTATCGTTAAATTTCCCTCGATGGGTCATACCATACTTCTCTATAAAAAAAACGACCCTTTTTCGGGCCGCCTTTCAATTTATAATTTGAACTTCGTCAGTAATTCCTGTAATTCCTCGGCCAAATTGGACAAGGCATTTGCTGATGCGGTGATTTCCTCCATAGAGGCTAGCTGCTCCTCTGTAGTACTTGCCATTGTCTCGGATGCCGCAGCATTTTCTTTTGCTATCGCTGCAAGCTCTTCTGCACTAGCAGTCATTTCCTGAACACTTGCTGCTATTTGTTCTGTGATAGAGGAAATATCCTCTATCTGCGGTGATATTGTAAAGATGCTGTCTTTAATTTGGCTGAACTTTGTCGTTGTTTCATCGGTGGCCTGCAATCCTGTTTCTACGTATCGTGCTGTCTGCGCCATCACTTTGACAGACTGCACTGTATCGGACTGGATATGCTGAATAAGATCTGTGATTTGCATTGCCGAGCGCTGTGATTCTTCAGCAAGCTTCCGGACTTCATCTGCAACTACAGCAAAGCCTTTGCCCTGCTCACCTGCACGCGCAGCTTCTATTGCTGCATTTAGCGCCAGCAAATTCGTCTGATCAGCAATACCAACTATCACATCTGTTATGCTTCCTATTTTCTTAGAACTTGTCTCAAGCTCCTGCATTCTAATATTTGATTCATTCACAGACGCATAGATATGTTTCATCTGTTCGACTGTCTGATTGACGGAATACTCTCCGTCCGCTGCTAAGCTAGCTGCCTGTTTCGTCGAATCCGACACCGTAGACAAACTGTTTGCTACACGGTCCATGCCGATTGCAATCTCACCAATCGCCTGCGCATTCTGTTCGACATGTATCCGCTGCGAGTCTGATCCTTCTGCTACCTCCTGCAATGTTGTCGTCACATGCTCGGTTGCAGAGGTTGTCTGCTCCGAGCTTGCAAGCAACTCCTCTGATGATGCTGCCAGCTGACCAGAATCAGTATCAATCTGCTTAATCAAACTGCTCAGGTTATCTGTCATTGTGTTGAATGCCTTTCCAACCTCAGCTAGTTCATCCTTAGAATGAATCTCTATCCGTTCACGCAAATCGCCCCCACTCACTTGTACCGCAGTCTGCTTCAGCTTGTTCAATGGTTTAATGATAGAACGAACAACACCAAAGACCAGGAACCCTCCAGCAATTAGTGCTGCAGCTAATACGATTAGCGTCGTGTATAGAATAGGTGCTGCTGCATCATCTATCTCAGAAGCAGACATCACACCGGCTACCTTCCAGCCTGTCAGTTCATTCGTCGTGTAGACAAGCTCCTGTGTATCAGCACCCTGTTCGAATCGATATTTTCCATTTTCTTTCTCAAATTGCCGGATAAGATAATCGGCAGTAGCTTCAGATCCTTTTTCCTCTGTCGGATGGACGATAATATGCTTCGTCTGATCAAGGATAGAAGTATATCCTTCTTTGCCAATGTGTATCTTCTTAGATGTCTCTTCCAAATTACCTAATGTAATATCCATGCCAATGACACCACTGTTATCTTCGGTTGTCCGTGCAATTGTCACTACTAAGGTATTAGTGGATGCAGATACATATGGTTCTGTTATGACCGCTTCGCCTGCTTTCTCTTTCGCCTGCTGGTACCAAGGCCGCTCCCGAGGATCATAATCGTCTGCAAGCTCCAAATCAGGGGACTGTATCATCAATCCTTCTTCGGTTCCGACATATGCCAGTTCAAGTTCCGGATGCAAGTCTGTGTATTGCTCTAGTTTCCGCCTTATCTCCGGGCTTTCCATGCCGTCATATAGATCAGAACCGATTTGACTGGCAAAGAAATCGATATCATGTATCTTTGGCTTGATTGTATCGTCTATCATACTGTTCAGTACATCCACGTTACTTGATGCACTTCCGATCAATTGAGCTGATAGCTCCTTCTTTGCACTCTGATACGCCAAGAAACCAATCAGAATGCTAGGTATAAGTAGAATGATGATAAAGGAAAGGATAAGCTTATTTCTGATAGTAAGCCCAACTCTGCCCTTCTCTAAGATGCGTTTCATAGTATTCCCCCTAATTTACTAAGCTGCTAACAACTTTATTACTTTCTTTATCGGCTAATGGAGAGGGAAATTAGATGGTAAAAGACAATATCTTTAAGTACAATATTTACCAATAAAACTCCTCATCTTCTCAAAAGGCAGAACCAACTGAAAACAGGCCCACATATAAAACTCTAAAACCAAATTATTGTCATATAAATTTAACCATTACTTCAAACAGCGGCGAAACGGCGTGATTCCGCCATTTATCTTGTGACTGTTTTCACACAATCCCTTGACACAACTTCTCTAGTATTCTACCCTTACTAATAAATATAAATTTAGAATGATTATGTCTAAGTAATTCTAAGTTTTTAGTTATTAATTTATTTTGGGAGGCTATTATTTTTATGTCACTTATCGGCAAAGAAGTACAACCATTCACAGCACAAGCTTACAAAAACGGAGATTTCATCGAAGTAACAGAAGCAAGTCTTAAAGGTCAATGGAGTGTAGTATGCTTTTACCCTGCAGATTTCAGCTTCGTATGCCCGACTGAGCTTGAAGATCTTCAAGATCAATACAGCACACTAAAAGATCTTGGTGTGGAAGTATTCTCTGTATCTACAGATACACACTTCGTACATAAAGGCTGGCATGACAGCTCTGAAAAAATCGGCAAAATCACTTATGCAATGATTGGTGACCCATCCCAAGCAATTTCTCGTCAATTCGATGTGCTTAACGAAGAGTCTGGTCTTGCTGACCGCGGTACATTCATCATCGATCCAGATGGCGTCATCCAAACTGTTGAAATCAATGCAGACGGTATCGGCCGTGACGCAAGCACGCTTGTGAACAAAATCAAAGCAGCACAATACGTGCGCCAAAATCCAGGTGAAGTTTGCCCGGCGAAATGGGAAGAAGGATCTGAAACACTAACACCTAGCTTGGATCTTGTAGGCAAAATCTAAGGAGTGCGTTGAATATGGTACTTGATGCAAACATTAAAGCTCAATTGAACCAGTATATGGCGCTTATGGAGAACCCTATCGTTCTTAAAGTAAGCGCTGGTGCAGACGACGTTTCAAAGGAAATGCTTGCTCTAGTTGAAGAGCTTGCAGCTATGTCGTCCAAGATCACAGTAGAAAAAGCAGAACTTACACGTACCCCGAGCTTCACCGTGAACCGCGTTGGCGAGGATACAGGCGTTGCTTTTGCTGGTATCCCGCTTGGTCATGAGTTCACTTCGCTCGTCCTTGCTCTCTTGCAAGTAAGCGGTCGTGCACCGAAGGTCGATGAGAAACTGATCAATCAGATTAAGAACATCAAAGGTGAATTCCACTTTGAAGCTTATATCAGCCTGACTTGTCATAACTGCCCGGATGTTGTGCAAGCACTTAATGTGATGAGCGTATTGAATCCGAACATCACAAGCACGATGATCGATGGTGCGGCATTCAAGGAAGAAGTAGAAAGCAAGAACATCATGGCAGTTCCGACTGTTTACCTGAACGGGGAGAACTTCGGAAGCGGCCGGATGACGCTTGAAGAAATGCTAGCCAAAATGGGATCTAGTGCGGATGCATCCGAGTTCGATAACAAAGAACCTTATGACGTTCTTGTTGTCGGCGGTGGTCCAGCTGGCTCCAGCGCGGCTATCTATGCTGCCCGCAAAGGAATTCGTACTGGAATCGTTGCAGAACGCTTCGGCGGTCAGGTATTGGATACGATGAGCATCGAGAACTTCATTACCGTCAAGGAAACTGAGGGTCCGAAGCTAGTCGCTAGCCTGGAAGAGCATGTGAAAGAATACAACATCGATGTGATGAACCTGCAGAAAGCAACGAAAATCACGAAAAACGATTTATTTGAGCTTGAGCTGGAAAACGGCGCGACACTGAAAAGTAAGAGCGTGATCATCTCCACAGGTGCACGCTGGCGTAATGTCAACGTTCCTGGCGAGCAGGAATTCAAGAACAAAGGTGTTGCCTACTGTGCACACTGTGATGGCCCGCTATTCGAAGGAAAAGATGTAGCTGTTATCGGAGGAGGTAACTCCGGCATCGAAGCAGCCATTGATTTGGCTGGTATCGTAAACCATGTTACAGTTCTTGAATTCGCCGATACATTAAAAGCAGACGAAGTATTGCAAAAGCGTGCTTACAGCCTGCCGAACGTAACTATTATTACAAACGCGCAAACTACGGAGATCACTGGCGACGACAACGTCAACAGTATCACTTACGTAGAACGTGACACAAACGAAGAAAAACACATTGCACTGCAAGGTGTCTTCGTCCAAATCGGTCTTGTACCGAACACGGAATTCCTAGCTGACGTCGTTGAGCGCACGCCGATGGGAGAAATCATCGTCGACAAGCACGGTCAAACGAATGTCCCAGGACTGTTTGCTGCTGGAGACTGCGCAGATACTGCTTATAAACAAATCATTGTTTCTATGGGATCTGGTGCGACAGCATCGTTGGGTGCATTTGATTATTTGATTCGGAATTAATTACTAGAAGAAAGCGTGCAGCTGTTATCAGCCGCACGCTTTCTTCTTGATATACATACTTGTCTTACATCAAACCTCAATTTACCTCTGCATTTTTATCAATCTGAGTAACTGTATTCAATTGTTCTAGGAAATCATGATAATAATTATCATGATAGTGTAATTGAAATACATCCCAACCGATAGTTGGCTTCGGAGAAATATAATACTGCTCATGATCCAGCTCTATAAATTTCAAGTCATACTTTGAAATCATATAGTTATCAAGCTTATCCCAAATATCATTATAATGTTGTAAAGAAGGCAGATAGGAAACCTTACCCTCTGAATCTAATAAACGATTGCTGAATCGCCCTTTATTAATGATCACTTCGCAATTAGGTACTTCCTTTTTTAAGAAATCCATGAATTTAGCTATTGAAGGCAACAATAAACCAAAATAGTCAGATGGACTTCTATCAATCTTCAAATGGAACTTTTCCGGCAGTTCATTAAAGAATGAAGTCTTGCTAATATAACCATTGTTTGTAACAAAACGATCTTGCGTGAAGAACACCCCTAAAAAGACATCTGTATAGAAGTCCATAATCAGATAATCCGGCTGCTGTACTTTTAAATCATGAAAGAAACTTTTGCTTAATTCTTCTATGGTCTTACGTTTATCAGCCTCATTATGCACGTTTTCTTCATCAATATAATCAATTTTAGTCTCGTCATAAGAAAATTCCCGGGAAAAAAGGCTTATTAAAGATGCATGCAAAGATGTCGCTACGCACTCATACCTCTCTTTATAGTTTTTATTCAATTTGGAGTTAAAATTATCTCTAGTGATACAAGAGCCATAACTGGCTATTTTAATAGTCATTATTTTCTCCTTAAAATACATTATTACTTATATATCGGATTAAAAAGAGATTAGTTGATACATTCTGTTTATTTTCTGCATTGCTATCATTATTACACCATTGATAAATTAGACACTGATTAATCCTGGCGTTTATTTATATTTCCCCGCATTATTTTTCACAGAAAAAAAAGAAGATGTCCGCGGACATCTTCTTTTTTTACACAATTATCTTCTCAAGTACGCTTACAATTTTTTGTTTTTTGAAATAAAGATCCTGCGCTTCATCCATTCCGACTTCTTTGAAGCGAACGTGCGCTCCCGGTGCTGCTTGCGCTAACAACGGAATATCCGCGGATATTACTGTCGCTATCCGTGTGTATCCTCCTGTTGTCTGCCGGTCCGCCATCAGAATGATCGGCTGACCGTTGGCAGGCACTTGAATTCCCCCAAGCGGGATAGCTTCCGAGATTATGTCAGCAGTTATTTTGTGCGATAGTTCCGGACCTTTTAGTCGATATCCCATACGGTCTGACTGAGGAGTGATTTCATAGCTCGATGATAGGAATGTTTTGATAGCCTCATCTGTGAAAGCATCTTGATGCGGCCCTAGGATGACTCTTGCAGTGACTTCCTTCTCGTACTTAGGTATTTCATCGTAATGAAGGGAACGCCCCGTTACTGCATGAGGATTATCAGTACCGTACAGAATGTCTTCCTTCTCAAGAGCACGTCCGTTCAGACCGCCGATTTTTGCCTTCAGATACGTAGAGTTGCTGCCCATTACAGCCGGCAAGTCAAAGCCGCCTGCCACGCTGATATAAGAGCGAATCCCTTCTAATGGCTGACCAAATTCGATTAGCTGGCCCTCTTTCACGGCAAAACTCTTCCACATCGGCGCAGGCTGCCCATTCACCCTTGGCGACAGATTTCCGCCAGTTATCGCAATGACAGCATCCTCCAGCACCTTGAGTGCAGGTCCCATCATTGTTACTTCGAGCCCTGCCTCGTCACGTTTATTTCCAACGAGCAGGTTGGCAATTTGCAGCGAGAAATCATCCATCGCACCTGATACAACTACACCATATTCCTGGTAGCCAGTACGGCCGAGATCCTGAAAAGTTGTCAGCAGTCCGGGCTTGATCACTTGAAACAGCTTTCTACCCATGATGCTCGACTCCGAAATTCTGAATCGTGATTTGTTCTGCTTGAAGTCTTTCACGAAGCTGCTGGACGAATTGCAGTGCTTCCGGTTCATCTCCATGCACACAAATTGTATCTGCTTGAATGCTAATATCCGTTCCATCAACGGCAGTTACTTTACCTTCTTGAATCATACGAATGACACGTTCAACCGCAACTGTCACGTCATGAATCATAGCATTTGCTTGAGAACGGGGTGTCAGCGTTCCATCTGCCTGATACGTCCTGTCAGCAAAGACCTCCTGCGCAACGTTAAGTCCAGCTTTCTCTCCCGCAAGCACTAGTTCACTTCCGGCCAAACCAAACAGTACTAACTTCGAATCGACCGCATGCACTGCTGTCGCAATTGCTTCTGCAATAGCGGAGTCTTTCGATGCCATATTATATAGCGCTCCGTGCGGCTTCACATGCTGAACATATGTACCACAGGCCTTGGCTGCTCCTTGAATTGCGCCTACCTGGTAAACAACAAGGTTATAGATTTCCTTCGGAGACAGCTTCATTTCCCGACGGCCAAAACCGGCTAAGTCGGGAAAGCCTGGATGAGCACCGATTCCAACACCAAGTTCGGCTGCTGTCTTAACCGTTTCAAGCATGACATTATGGTCACCTGCATGGAATCCGCATGCAATATTGGCAGATGATATGTATTTCAACACTTCCTCGTCATTACCAATTGTATAGGCGCCAAAACTCTCCCCTAAATCACTGTTTAAATCAATCGTCTTCATACCAGTCCCTCCTTACTTTTCCTTACTGACAATCTTATATTCCCCAAGACGAACTGCTTCCGCAATTGAATCGTACTCTTCTTTCGAAATTGGGACAAACCGCAGATAAGACCCGGAAGTCAATAAAATCGGCTGCTCTCTTTCCGGATCATATAATTTCAACGGTGTCTGACCGATGAGCTGCCAGCCTCCCGGAGTTTCCAGTGGATAAACGCCCGTCTGTGATCCAGCTATCCCTACAGAGCCTGCTGCAATTTTCGGTCGAGGATCCGAACGGCGCGGTGTCGCAATTTCTTCTGACATACCGCCCAGGTACGGAAAGCCTGGTACAAATCCCATCATATAAATCAAATAATCCTGACTCGAATGGATGCGGATGACATCTTCTACTGACAGACCGTTATGATCCGCAACGAAATTCAAATCAGGGCCTGCCTCCCCACCATAGTAGGTAGGAATTTCATAAACAAGAGAAGCAGCCTCGGCCGCTCCTCCTTGAATATTCTCATATAGACGCTCCAATTTTTCCAGAAGCGCCTGGTAGCGGACCTTATCAGGACGATAAAAGATGGATAAAGTCGTATAAGCTGGTACCCATTCAATAATTCCCTCAATCTGTTCCGCCTTAAGCAGCTCCGCGAACAACCGGATTTTCTGATTTGTTTCCTCTGAGATCGTCTGCCCGAAAACGAGCTGAATGCCCGTATCTCCTAGCGGATGATAGGTAAGCTTCATTTTTGGGACCTCCTTCTCGATTTAGAACAATTTCTGCGCTTGGTTAATCAATGTCACAACAGCCAAATAAGTAGTTGCTAAAAGCACTATACCACCAAAGATCGTAAGCCATAGCGGATGTTTGTAGTCTCCGACGATAGATTTCTTATAAGCCGCTACTAACAATACACCAAGCCCGATAGGCAAAATAAGCCCGTTAATGGCACCCGCGATAACTAACAATGTCACTGGTTCGCCGATGAAGGAGAAGATGATTGTTGATACTACAATGAACAAAATTGTAACTAGCTTCTCATTCCTCGCAACCCATTTGGACAATGTCTTCAGGAATGAAACGGATGTATAAGCCGCACCAATTACAGATGTAATACCCGCAGCCCATAAAATCAGACCGAACATTTTATATCCAAGTGTACCAGCAGCTTCCTGGAAAACAGAGGCAGCGGGGTTACTTGCATCCAACTTAAAGCCTGTCACCACGACTCCAAGCACAGCAAGGAACAGGAAGATACGCATGATTGACGCAATCAAAACACCTGAAATAGAACTTTGTGTTACTTGACGCAGACTTTCTTTACCGGAAATACCAGCATCCAAAAGACGGTGACCGCCTGCAAATGTGATATAACCGCCAACAGTACCACCAACAAGTGTAATGATTGCAAACACATCAATTTGTTCTGGAGCAAATGTACGCAAAACAGCTTCTCCGACTGGCGGTTCACTGCGGAATGCAACGTACAATGTCAGCAAAATCATGATCAACCCAAGAATACGCGCAATCTGATCCATTGCCGCTCCTGCTTCTTTGGAAAGGAATATACCAATAGCGATAATACCAGTAATGATTGCACCAATAATTGTATCGATTCCGAATAATACGTTCAAACCAAGTCCTGCACCACCGACGTTCCCGATATTAAATGCAAGACCTCCCAATGCCACTGCAAAAGCAAGGAAGTATCCTAACCCTGGTAATACTTTATTCGCGATATCCTGTCCGCGCATTCTGGAAACGGCTATAATTCGCCAGATATTCATCTGTACACCAACATCCAAAATGATACTCATAAGAATAACAAAGCCGAAGCTTGCTAATAATTGATCAGTGAAAACAGCTGTTTGAGTCAGGAACCCTGGTCCGATTGCTGATGAACCCATCAGGAATGCTGCTCCTAAGAGGACGCCCCATTTTCCTTTGGAAGACTGCTGCTGATGTAATTCTTTTTCTTTTGACGCCATGTAAATCCCCCTTATGTAACGATTCTTTCAAATCATCTGTAGTATGTACTGCTTTCCATACATTATCACAAATATTTAATAAACAATAATCATTATAACTCGAAAATATTTGCTTACACAAGATGTAAAATAACCTCACATGATAAATCAGCTATCAAAAGCCATTTCACACAATATAAAAAAGGCCCGTAAAAGGCCTTCCTTAAGTAAATTATTGTGTTTTATCTATCCTCTTTATAGAAATATTATCAAACTTAGCACTGCCATCTTCCGCATACAAACTTATCGCTTGATCCTGCGGATGAGGGAATACTGTATTACTGTGCACCACATTGCCATCATCAACGAACATTTCCACACTTGTTTTATCTACGAGAATTGTGACATGCACGTGCTTCTTATCTGTATTAAATGGCGCCCTGCTTTCCTGATAGTCTCCAGTTTGATCAGGATTGGGAATGTAGCTTCTATTCACATATGAATAGCCTCCTGCGACTGCGATGCCTACATCGAGATGACGGGAGTGATCATTTGATCCCCGCAACTGCAGCCCGACGTTCGGACTCCCTGTCCACGAAATATCAGCATCCAACTGGTATGTTTCCGCCGAAACATCCAAGGTTTGCGTCTCATTTTGAAGACTTATATTCTCAACTGTTTCCGATGATTGAAAATGCTGATCCAGGCTAGCGATCGGTCGGGAAGCAAGATAAAAACCATCCTGGTCCTGCTGCAATGTGATTTCCCTGACAATGGAGTCAGTACCATTGAATCCATCATATTTCATCGCTGGTGTTTGATCGGCATACGACCAGTTATTCATCCATGCGAGCGCATACCGCTTCTCTTGCTTATCTTCTGATATGCCGTCTTCAAAGGTTACCCCGCCGTACCAGTCAAAACCATAATCAAGCCATCTTGGATTTTCTGCATCTGGTGTAAAAGCTGCCCCGTCAAACTCTCCAGTCCAGTAGGCATAGGTTTTCGGGTCACCTTTCCCTTCTCCATTCGCACTCATACCTAGCACATATTTAACCGTACCATCCGGTGTGCGCAGCTGGAATAGATCCGGACATTCGAGTACGCCAATTCCATCTGTTTGAAAATCTCCAGTGAATGTCCAGGCTTTCAAGTCAGCAGATTTATAAAATCCAATTTTATCCCCTTCTGCCAAAAGCATGATCCAGCTATTTTTTTCCTCATCCCATATCACTTTGGGATCACGGAAATCCTGCGTACCCGGATTGGCAAGAACCGGTTCCTCGCTCTCCTGCTTAAAAGTATTTCCTCCATCTGTGCTGTACCAGAGATACTGTTCCTGCTGCCCGGTCTCTCCTGTCGGCTGGGTCATGATCGCAATTAGTGCATCCTCACCAAAACCGGCTGTATTGTGCTTATCGCGGACGACAGATCCTGTCCACGGATCACCGTTTTCCGTTGTATATTTTGGAATCGCGACTCCATGATCCTCCCAATGAACTAAATCTTCTGATGTCGCGTGCCGCCATTCGGTGCCGTTGCCTTCGGGGTAATCTTTATTGTAGAGATAATAATAGTGGTACTTGCCTTGATAATAAATCGGCTGCTGCGGATCATTCTTCCATTTATCAGGTGAGCTGAAATGGAAGACAGGACGATATGAGATAGTTTGCGCCTTGCCTGGACTTTGATTATGAGTTTTTTTCTCGTTGATTAGCACAAAGGCTGCGACCACCGCAGCAACAAGTAAAATCAGCACGCCAAGCATCGTCCACCTCTTTTTCGAAAATCCATTAAACATATCGTCACCACACTTTTATTTGAAATGAAGGAAAAGGAAATGCCATATTGCTGACATTTCCTTTTCTGATTCTGATTTATTCCTCTTCGTACGTGATTTGCCCTTGCTCCAGGATACCATCTTCCACAACGGAAGAGCGTTTACCGTCGATATCCAGAAGGAACGAAGGCGCGAATGTAGATTTATGATCCTGGAAGAAACCGCGGTTCGTCATGTAGCTCGTTACGACGAAGTCATCCGATTTCTTTTGCGGAATCACATAATGTGCATATGTCCAAGTCAAATCATTCGGATCCAAGTCCTGATGCAGGACGATACCTGATTTGTTCATTGGCTTATATGGGCCAGTTAAGCTATTCGATACATAACCAAGCATATAGATGTCCTCATCGTCGATGCCATCGATTGTCATTTTGGCACCACGCGTACTTGTGAACAAGTAGAACTTGCCATCTTTCTTGAAGATGTTTGGACGCTCGATCTCATCTGTAACCGTATTGGAAACGATGAGCGGCTTCATTTCTTTTTTCAATGTGTAATCATCATTGATCTCTACAATACCGATTGCACCATTAGCCAGTTCCGCTGTGGACTTCTTATCGCTGTTTTGCAGCTGATTGAATTCTTCACGGAAGAACTTCATACCATTGCCGTAGTATGCACGATTATAAAGGGATTCTTCGCCAGAGTAGCCGAACTCTGTACCAGTATTAGCTTCAAATACTAAGTACTTCTTACCTTTATCTTCAATGTAATGCGGATCACGCAATGTGTGGTTGTTTGCAAAATTACGGTCTTCAAATGCTTTATTCACATTCTCATATGTCTTTCCGTTGCCGCCATCATAAATGGACTTATAGTCTTCCACGCCATCAACTTGCAAGCTGCTTGTATCCTTTTCAGACACGTTCACCTGCGCAGTTGTCAAAGTTTGTTTACCAAAGATGCCTTGGCTTTCATCAAAGCCGCCGCGGTTTGTATAGAACAAGCGGATCTCGCCATCGATGAAGGCAGCAGAGCCAGACCATTCCTCCTGCTGACCAGCAAGTATTTTATCACCATTGAATTTATCATTGTCATCAAATACACGACCGGCATTCTTCCATGCATCAGCCGAATCATCGCCTGATTTTTTATAGAACATGTAAATGAATGTATCACTTGCATCTTTCGGATCACCAGCTAGCCCGAAAACAATTTGGTATCCATTGTAATCCGCAACCGTACCGTCTGGGTTTTGGAGCGGCCATGTATCCCAGACATCCATTTTGATTTCATTACCATTTTCATCGATCTTTGTAGCCGACTCGATATTTTTGATAGAAGAAGCATCAAAGCTAGGAACAGTATACCGTTCGTCCCCGTGCTGCCCGATCATTTCCTTCATGTCCTGACGTGTGATTTGTGAGGTACCATACGTTTCTTTGTACGGCTTCACATTTCCACCCTCATTGTTCGCAGAAGCAACTATCAGACTGCTTCCCAGCATCAACGCTGCACTCAGTGAAACGATACTTGCTTTTAACGCCCGTTTCCGAAATTTCATCCCGTATTCCTCCTATGTATGATTGCTAATCCCGTGTAAGACAAGCCTTGGCAAACCTGACTTACGAGCTCAGTATAGGACAGTAAAACAAAAACCGGGATGGCTTATCTTGATCTTATTTTTGTCTAAATTTGATATCCATACAAAAAGTCCCTCCTGATAAGGGACTTCTACACTAGTGAGAGGAAGCATTTTGGCGCCATGCATGATCCAGGTCCTGCAGTGCATCCCGCTTCGACATCTCTTCATTCACGTATTGTTTCAGGATTCGGCCAAAGGCATCCTTCATAAAAGGCGAATAGGAGGACCAATTAAAGTTCCGTCGCTCCTGCTGATCATATTGTCTCCACGCATCTCCGCTCAAGCCGGTTTCAGGCGGCTGAACAGTGCGGAATGCAGAAATGAAGCGAAGATGTTCTGTTTGATATGCATGCCCTTCTCCAGATTCTGCCATCCATTTCAGGAATCGCTTCGCCTCCCTTTTCTCAGCTGCCCCGGATTGCTTATTGACGACCCAATAACTAGGTACACCAGTCACCAGCTGCGCATCCCCTCCGTCATCAAGTGGTATCGGAAACATTCCTGCATCCAGATCCGGCGCTTGTTTTGCCAGTAGAGGTTCCACCCAATTGCCCTGCACAATCATGGCTGCCTCTCCTTTTTGGAAAGCTTCCATCTCAGCGTAATAATCTGTCGTTGCCGCATGCGGTTTTCCGTAAGCAAGTGTCAGATCCAGAAAACGCAGCATATTATGAAAGCTGTCATTATCCGTGAAGCTTGCCTTACCTTCTGCAAGTTCCGACATAAACGCTTCGGGATCAGATAGCTCTGAGAAAGCTAAACTTGTTAAATGATGCCCAAGCTTCCATTCCTCGTAATAGCCATTGGCAAAAGGTGTCACACCTGCCTTTTTTAGCTGGGACGCTGCTTTCTCAAGCTCTGTATACGTATCAGGAAGCTCGTTGATACCCGCTTTCTCGAATAACGCCTTATTATAAATAATGCCGAATCCTTCAATATTCATCGGCATGCCATACACCTTTCCACCCTCAGTAATGGGATCGAGTGTACCATCCCGAGCATCCGATACCCACGATTCCCCGCTCAAGTCCTCCAAGTAGTGCATCCACTCTTTTGTAGCAGTATAGCCGACATTGGTGAAGATATCCGGACCTTCTCCTACTGCCATTTGTGTTTTCAAATCAGAGAAATCATCCGAAATACCACCCACAGTTTCTACCTGGATATGAACATGGGGATGCGTCTTTTCATACATGCCAACCATGTCCTCGAACTCGGAAGCAACCTCCACTTTTGGATTACGAATTGTAAGGCTGACTGTTTCTTCTGCTTGCTTCTTCTCTTTTTCCGGTGGCATATTGCTGGCGGAAAGCAGCAGTAAAGGGATAGCAAAAAGTCCGTATAACAGTTTCTTTTTCATAATTATTATCTTTCCTCCTGCTCATTATGCTCAGTTCTATAAGCAGTCGGGGTTAATCCTGTTTCCTTTTTGAATAGCTTCGAGAAATAGACTTCATCTTGATAGCCAAGCAGCCTGGCTATGTCATACATCGTTTTGTCGGTTGTCTCCAGCCATTGCTTCGCCTGCTTCATACGGCAATCTGTCACATACCGGGACAATGTCATCCCGGTCTCTTGCTTGAATTTACGTGAAATATGCTCCTTTGACAGGAAGAAGAGCTTTGATAATCGCTCCAGGCTTACATCCTCCATGTAGTAGCTCTGTACATAAGCAACGATATCTTGGCCGCGCTGTTCACTTTCCAGTTCTTCGAGTCTCCTGATGGTGCGATAACGATGCTCCGCCAGCTCTACTGTAAGCTGCTCGAATACAGAAGAAATCTCTGCCAGAGAACGCAGCGTCTTTTGTACAAGCCGTACGGGTATATCCAAATGCTGACGCAGCCAATTCTCTATCTGCAGCCACTGATCAGCCGCAGACAAAACAACGTACAAGTTATCTTCTATCTGGAAACGGAATACATCACCAATTGCATATCGATGCAGTTCACTCGTCAGAGCTCCCATTACTTGGTCCGGCTGATGCATATGATAAAAAGACAGCAACGTAAGATCGATCTTTTCTTCCTGCGGCAAAACATTTTGTAAGATGGAGAAATCCTTCAGCTCTCCTATACACAATGCCGAAACCTGCTGCTCCAAAAGCAGCCTCCTCGCATCCCCGAGAACCTCTGCTTCGTTCTCCAAAGACTGCTTTTCAGCGACAATGGCTTGCGTCACGTTCTCCAGCACCTTAGTAAAAGCATCCGGATCGATTGGCTTCAGCAAATAATCATAGCTGTTGAATTGAATAGCTTTTCGCATGAACTGGTAGTCATCATAACCAGTTACAAGAATGCACTTCCCTCGGTAGTCAGCAGCATGCAACTGCTCCATCAGTTCAATGCCGTTCATACGCGGCATCTTGATATCAGTGAAAATGATCTCCGGCTGCTCCGATTCAATAAGCTCAAGCGCCTCTTCCCCGTCACTTGCTTCCAAAAGAACAGTTATTCCATTCTGCTCCCACTCACCAAGCGCACGCAGTACCTCACGCCCATTTCTTTCATCATCCACGAGTAACGCCTTCATGCTTCTGACCTCCCTGCTCCTGTGCCGGAATACAAATCGTGACCTCAAACCCTTTTCCGTTCATATTATCAATTTGAAACGCTGCCTTATCGCCATGATGGAGCTGGATACGCTCCGCGATATTTTGCAGCCCTGTTCCGCCAGCAACTCCCTCGCGCAGCAGACGAATCTCATCGGCACTCACTGTTGCACCGTAGCTAGCTGCGCTGAACACCAGCAATCCGTCTCTTTCCATTCCCTTTAGGATAAAGCTGCTTTTGTCCCGCATAGTTTCATAGCTATGCTTAAAATAATTTTCAACAAGCGGCTGCAGCAGCATGCTCGGTATTCTGTATTCCTGTATGCTTTTCTCCACTTGAATAGCGATTGGCAAATCTGCTCCAAAACGTTCTTTTTGCAATGTGATATAGGAGTCAATATAACCAAGCTCCTCCCGCACAGGTACGAGCTGATCGGCCTGCAAAGCATACCGCATCATTTTGGATAAGGATACGAGCAGCTTGTACACTTCCCGGTCATCTGACCGCAGGGCAACAGCTCCGATGGATTGCAATGCATTAAAGAGGAAATGCGGATTCACCTGTGATTTGAGCATTCTAAGCTGACTCTCCCTCGCCTCCAGCTCAAGCTTATATTCACGTGCGATATGAGAATCGATTCGATTCAGCATCTCCTGCATATGTGCAGACAGGTGGCCAATTTCATCCTTACGCTCTGTTTTTAGCTGGACGTTCATCTGACCGCCTTCTATGGATCGCACCTTCTCACTTAGAGTAATAATCGGTTTTGTAAACACACGGGAAACGACCAGAACCAGTATGGTCCCCAATAGGACAACGCCGATGCCTAATACGACATTCGTCCAGGCCGTCTCCCTCGCATCACGGAACAGCTCATCCTTTGATGTAACCTTGATCAGCTGCCAGCCAGCCAAGGGCTTGCCCAGCTCCTCCCGAAGGACGATATTTCCTCCCTCCGCTGCTAATTGAGACTCGTCCATATTTGTGCCAATCTGTTTAAAATCTTTACTGTAGACGATCTCTTCCTTTCCATTTACAAGCAAAACCTGCGTCCCTGTTTCTCTTGTAACAGCCTCAAGCAGCCGCGAGAAAGATGATACTTCTATATCAGTCGTCAGGAATCCTAGAAATTCTCCACTCAGTACGTCTGTTATCCTATGCTGGATCGGCAGCACGATTGTATTGTCCGATTCCGGAACGATCGCTACTTTGTCTTCGTTCTCGAGGACATGAGGAGTTTCCAGCATGTAAGCTGCCTTCGAATCGTTCATCTCTCTAAAAGGTGAGTGCTCCATATAATCCGGAGCAGGCTTTGGAGCGCCGACATTTGATTGATAAACCGTCAAAGACTGCTGATCTTGTTGAAAATAAAACCGCAGCTGCCGGATATCCGGTCGTGTCGCCGCATATGTCTCCACACTATTTTCAAAAGCTCGCACATGCTCTGTCGTCTCTGCCAGCATGCCATTCTCCAGTACCTGCTGGACCTCTGGCATATTGAACAAGCTGTAAGGGAGCCGGACCATCTCCTCTGCGTACTGTTCCAAATCTGCCCCGCTCTCATTTAATTCCTCTCGGCTCCTTGCCAAATCCCGCTCCTCAATACTCGATTTGCTATTCTCATAAATAAAAATCACAAAGAGAAAATAAGGCAGAATGATGAATAAGAGCAGCATGATGAATAACCGAGTCCTAATGCTCATGAATGCCCTTCCTTCCATACCGTCCGTTGAAATAGTCAAACTTACCCTATAACATGCCCAATCAGCCGTCAATCCAACTTAAGTTATACTCAAAGGTCCCGATAAACAGCGAAACATCGTTTTCACTCCCGCATATACGCTTCCACAGCCTGGACATCCCGAAATGGAAACCTTATCAAACATTTAATGTTAAAACACTGGATAAAAGGGAACAGTGAACATGGAGCATTTTTTCAGCTATAAAACGAATTAAAGGAGTGGCAGATATGAACGAAAAGCAATTCGACATCATCAAAAACGGCAAAGGCTTCATCGCAGCATTGGATCAAAGCGGCGGCAGCACACCGAAAGCATTGGCAGAATACGGCGTATCCGAAGATGCTTATTCAAACGAAGACGAGATGTTCAAGCTCGTCCACGACATGCGCACACGTATCATCACATCCCCTGCATTCAACAAAGACAAGATTCTAGGTGCTATCCTATTCGAACAGACGATGGATCGGGAAATCGAAGGCAAGTACACAGCTGATTACCTTTGGGAAGAAAAAGGGATTGTGCCATTCTTGAAAGTCGATAAAGGTTTGGCAGAGGAAAAAGACGGCGTTCAGCTGATGAAACCGATCGATAACCTGAACGAAACACTCGGCCGCGCATCCGAACGACATATTTTCGGAACAAAAATGCGTTCGGTCATCAAAGAGCCTAACGTCAGCGGCATCAAAGCGGTCGTCGACCAGCAATTCGAAATCGGCAAAAGTATCATCGCAGCTGGTATCGTTCCAATCATAGAACCAGAAGTGAATATTCACAGCGAGGATAAAGAGAAATGCGAGGAAATCCTTCGGGATGAAATCTTCCGCCATCTAAACGATTTGTCCGAAGAAGAAAATGTCATGCTCAAGCTTTCCATCCCAACGAAAGCAAATCTATATAAAGAACTCACCGAGCATCCACGCGTTGTCCGCGTCGTTGCTTTATCCGGCGGCTACTCCCGCGACGAAGCAAACGAAAAGCTGAAAGAAAACGAAGGCGTAATCGCCAGCTTCTCCCGCGCTTTGGCAGCAGAGCTAAACGCAGGTCAGGCTCAGGAAGAATTTGATGCAGCATTGAAGGATGCTGTGGATACGATTTATGACGCTTCTGTAAATAAGAAATAACTAAACGCCGGAGAATATGGCTCTCCGGCGCTTTTTATTTCCAGCAAATATACTTCCACGTTGACTGGTTAGCTCCTTTTGCTTAAACTAAGTCCGGTACATAAATTGGAAATTAACGTCAGCGCAATTAGGAGTTGAAAATGAAGAAAACAAAAAAAATAATGGTTCATCTTATCTTAGGCGCCTTATCCATAGCAGGTATTATTGGTATCACTGTTGAAGCCGCATCACTGTACACCCTGGTTAGTACACATCAGGAAGAGACAGAGTCCGTAACGACAAAGGGTAAGAGAATTTCCAGTGATCTTTATGGCAATCTGGAATTTTATGCTGTGCTGGAAGCTGATGAGACATGGTCGGAAGTAACGCGAGACGAATTTGAACAGCTGGATGATGGTGACACGATTGAAATCACGAAGGAAGACTCCTCCGACAATAAAGCATATCGATCCGAAATATATAAATCTATTCTATTCATCACACTTTATGCTATCGGTCCTAGCCATTATATTAGCTTTCTCATTGCTCGCACTCGCCGCGTGAAAGGATGGGGATGGCTAGGCTGGCCTATTGGAGTTACCTTGCAGCTACTGCTTTATGGTTTTCTTGCTGCTATTTTGATATACGGATACTCTTCCATAGGAAAAATGGTTTTTAATGCTGTCCAATCTTATACTGGTACACAGCACGAAACCGAAGCAATTGTAACAGCATCAGATGCAGATATTAATACTGGGCGGCATGAAACCAATTATTATCATCTTTCAATGCAGTATGAGGACGCAGATGGCAATACGATTCATATGACGAAGGAAGTCAGACCAAGCGTTTATAATAACAGCACGACAACTGTAGAAATCAGCTTTCCGGAAGATAATCCTTATCGCGTCCATACAAAGGGATTTTCCCTATCAGACATATTCTTTTATT
Organism: Virgibacillus sp. 7505; assembly: GCF_002272135.1. Taxonomy (GTDB): domain Bacteria; phylum Bacillota; class Bacilli; order Bacillales; family Amphibacillaceae; genus Terribacillus. Next base: position 182,100 of record NZ_NPBF01000005.1, read on the forward strand.
CTACCAAGTTAGTGCTGGAAGTCATCACCATTCTTCTTACCTTGATTTTATCTTTAATACCGCGATATATATTCAGTAACTTTAGCTACGGCTCTTGGAAGCTCAGAAGAAGAAGGAAAAAGAAATCCAGGGAACAAAGCAAACGAGATCGAAGAAAGCACAAATTGATTATGAAAAACAAAAGAAGATATGTGAAATCCCAGAAAAAGAAAGCAAAGCGCAAAAATGCCAGAAGCTCTTAGAGCTTCTGGCATTTTTAATTATTAGTCCTTAGACATGATTCCTAAGAATCGAAGTAAGTTCATGAACAAGTTGATAAAGTCCAAGTACAGATTCAATGCCATGAGAGGAATCATTTCTTCTGTAACATGGTCTCTAGCCATTTGATTAAAATCATACAGAATATAGAGTGAGAATACAACAGAACCGATACCTGAGAAAGCGAGCATTGTAGCATCACTATACGGAACAAATATTCCGATCAAACCTGTTACAATCAGCGCAATCAAGGCCACAAACAAGAATCCGCCAAGGAAGGAAAAATCTTTTTTTGATTTAACCCCTACCAGCGCCATTACGCCAAAGATGACAAACGTTGTCGCGAAAGCATACAGGACAATATTGGCTCCACCGATGGAAGCATAATAAGCTACTGCCGGGTAAGTCGTAATTCCTGAAATCACGGCAAATATATAAATGAACGTATAGCTGACAGCTTTTTTCCTTCTAAGCCAGAAGGCAGCAATTATCATACCTAATTCAATTACGATTAATGGCAGAATAAGCACAGGCGGCACAAAATGGCCAGCATAGATTCCAAGCGTCGCCAACAGCAGCGTCATCAAGAACGTCTGCAGCACCTTCTGCATGATTGTCTTTTGATTGGATATTGCATATTCCAAGTTCATCTCTCCAGTTTCTAAAGATATTGTTAGGTTGTATACGCAACTCGTCAGCAAATGTTTCACTTTCTTCACAAATTTATTTAGAATTATGGACTAGAGAAATGCCTTTTAACTGACTTGGCATTCTTAAAGACATTTTGATTGTCTTAGAGACTACAATTTAGAACAAATGAAAACCCTGATTAAGAAATTCTCTAAATCAGGGTTAATTGCAATTCACAAAAATACCTTGGGATAGCCTAAGCATCTAAGGATAAGGTTTCTTATTATGGTACCCTCAATCAATCTATCATGACAAGTTCTTTTCTTATGGGATCACCCTTGCTTGTCTCCGTATTAAATGAATGATTTTCTAATAAGAACCTTTGAGCCTCTTTAATATGATCGACATTAAATAAACCTGACTCATTTGCATTCTCTATTAATATTTTCAAGGTTTCGTCATCGACAATTTCTATTGCTTGCGGAACATATTTGATTTTCTCTTTTTTATAAGCTTGATAAATTGTATATGAAACAGCGTCTAACACAGTATACCAAGCATATTGCTTTTGCTCGCTCTCTTCTTCACTCGCAAATTCTGCTACATCCATATAATCTTCACTATCAATATAATTATATAAATCCTCAGCAGTTACATTTCTGCCTTCCAGCCATTCCCAACAACTATCTAGAGCACTCCTTCCAACTTTATAACCAGGCTCATCGATTGTCACTGCTCCGTACATTTTTTCTGCAACCACTAAGCCCAAAGCAACCTTTGCATCATCATTCAATCTATTAATCAAGTCCATAACAATACACTCTCCTAATTGCTTTTTCTTATTTTAACAACATTTTCCGTTAGACCATTTATCACTTCAAATGATAATGTATCTCTTGGATTTGGTAAATTAGAATCAATTTCTGTAGTGACTTTTATTCTAAGGTTAGGATATGTGTCAGTTAGTTGCTTGAATATTCCCCTCTTATCATAATCAACTTCATCAAACAGGCCCTTCGTACATTTATTACAAACTCCATTTGGATTAGATTGATGGATAAAAAGCGTACCCACAACTTCTTCGGGAGACATTCCGGATTTCTTCACCGCTGATTCAAATTCTGCAATAGTACCTTCTTCTGCGTGATCCATGAACTGCGCATGCCCTCTTACAGACCTGCTATAAGGTGCTCTAATTTCACGTTCAGGGAATACTTCATCTAGTGTAGATAAGCCCGCCTCTTTCCTTACTTTCGGTGATCCACCTTCAAATGTTAAGTCTTCTAACCCTTTTACATCTGTTTTTCCTACAGCAATAGTCTGGGTTTCTGGAACGCCCCATTTCTTACGTAAGTGCTCTAGTTCTGATTTCCCTATAACTCCCGGAGGCACTACAGATTGTTTAATCTCCGACCCAATACTTGCATTAGCATTGTTAATTACTTGACTGGAACCTTGGAAGGATCCAACACTTGTATTACCCGTTCCATTCTTGCTCATAACTGGACCCACATTACCCGTAATATTATTCCGTACTGACAAGTGCTCTGCACCAGCAGCCATCTGCAGCTCCTGAACTTTATCCTGTTCCTTAACAGCCCATTGACTATTGCGAAGTCTATTAGCCGTCTGTCTATTAGCATAATCAGCTAAACTAACAACATTATCCGCTTGACCAGCGGCACTATCCACATTAGATGTTCCCGCCAGTCTATCTGCAGGTATTTTCAGTTCAATAACATTGTCAGCTTGCTGTACCGCCGTATTGGTTCTATTCACTTTGCTCGCTGACTGCCCTACGTCAATCACTCTGCTTGTCGTCCGTGCTGCACCACCAAAGCTGGTCACCGCATTCCCTATAGGCAGAACATCAAGCGGCGCAAGTAAACCCCTCGTCCATCGTTCCGAAGTGTCTAGCTCTCTTCCGGAAGCCCAGTCCTGACCAGAAATAGCACTTCCCATTTCCACCGTCGCATAAGCAGCTCCTAATACAGCACCAGCTGGCGGACATACAACGGTTACGCCAACAATGAAGACGAGTGCTGCTATATTCACCCAAAATTCCTTTGTAAACTGCCCGTCCTCAATCGATTCATATTCAAAAGCTCGCGTATTAACGGCAGCAGTGCGATAATCTTCGTAGCTGATGTCTTCATCCGGGTTCTGTACTTTCCATTCCTCAAAAGAAGCCTTGATTTGATCAGCATAATAATTGTCTCCGCTCAGTATATCATCGATGGTGATTTCTGTTTTCTCTGTTTCGTATTCTTGATAGGAACCATAATAAGAGATAGGTATTGTCTCCGTTGCACCTATATGGTTCGAGGTCGTGTAGTTGGAGATGGAAGAATCTCGCACTTTTTGGACAAATGCGTCGATATCTTCATAAAAGGGCTGATCGATTGTATCTTCTACTATATCGCCGACACTTCCACTGTAATCCTCCAGGACTTTAAAGTCCTCGAACAATCGCTGGTATTTATCTTTATCGCTTGTATAAGAGAACGAGACAACTCCGTCGGAATCATACTTTGCCACCTTTTCGCTTGCTTCGTCCAAGTTGTCTGTGATGTCTTTCATCGTATCGATCATGCCTTTGCCCCAGACACCCAGGCCAATCAAGTTACGCAGACTATCTTTCGTCTTATCCCATTGGCTGCTTCGGTATTTTACATCCACATTTTACACCTCCAATGCATCGATGATTTTCAGGGCAATTGCTTCATCTGTCTCGATCATCGTGTTCAGCGTTTCAATTACCAAGGAGGAGATGCGTGCATAGTGATCCTGCAATTCCATGAATTTATCATTCGCTTCAGGATAAGCTTCAATTGCTTCCATCGCTTTTCCTTCTTGATAAAATTTCGTGTTTTTTATAGTCTCGATTGCAGGCACGGCATTCGACTGCAGATCTTCCATAATAGCCGTGAGCTGCTTATACATATCTGTGATTTCTATCGGATCAATCGTGATTTTCCCACTAGCCGCCATCTATCTTACCCCCTCTTTCTGTCGATATGGGAAGTCCAATGCATCAAATAATACCTTCATAAACCAATATTGACTTGCATGATAGTACCGCTTCTCGGTCGTATCAATCATAATCAGCTTGTCATGTTCCGAGAGGACAAGCCATTGCTGATAATGGTCCGGGTTGCTTGCGACCTGCGGCTTCACCCGGGGATGGAAAAGTTCTATATTTGCGATATCATTCGTTACACCAAGCTCGTTGATCGCTGCCCTTTCCTCAGCCGGCAGCTCTCGCCGCAGGAAATATTTTTCTTCTTCGGCAGGTTCACGATTCAGAAGCGGTACTTTCTCGCTAAGCAATTTCAGTACAAGCGGCTTGGCCATCACATAGAGTTTGTACTCCTTCTCCGCTGTCTCCACAAGAATGATCACTTCTTCCGCTTGCTTCTCCCGAAACGCGAACATAAGGTTATTGATCCGCACATATTTTTGGCTGAAGAAGTATTCATACAACGTTTTAATAATCACAGCACCCGATTTCGTCAGCTTGCCTTCCTCTGTGAAAATGCCTTTCTGAATCAAGCGTTTATGCGCCCTACTCCAAGGTTCTTCTCCCTGCAGCTGATAGATCTTTTTATCCGGCAGGCCAAATAAAGCCTCCGCATCAAACGCCGCAGCGAGTAAATAGAGCTCGGTCACATGAAAGGTATCCCTATCTGGCTGTGTCATAGGCTCCTCACTTCCTTCACCAAATTATGGTTTTGGAAATCAGATTGGTAGTTCTCTATATTATCCAGCGCTTTCTTCTGCAAAGAGGCGGCATCCTTAAGATCAGCATGATATTGAAGCAGCAGCTCCAAGTAAGCAAGGAAGCTGTCACGTGACTTTCCTTCCCAGTTGGATCCTTGCACGAGTGAAAGAAGGGCTTCTCCTTGTGCATACGTATTATCAAGTGATTCCTTCAGCTTTGCTGCAGATGATTTGGCTGTTTCCAATTCAGCTTGATTGATGATCACATCCTTCGCCATGGCTTAGTCCTCCTTCGCTTCTTCCATTGCCTTACTCTTATAATGAAGATATCGTTCGTATGCCCGATCACTCGCCGTAACGAGCTTACTGCGATATTCCTTCTCGTTATCCAAGTAATCCGTCAGTTTTTTATCAAGCCGCTCCTGTGCCGGTATGAAGTCATTACTCGGAATAGCATCCTCTGCCATACACGGCACACTACCTTTATAGGAAGAAAAATAAGACTCCGCTTCGCTTACCAGCTTGTCATGTTCTGCCTTTGCTTCTTCCAATTCGTTATACAACTTGAGGTAGTCGTCTCTTTTTGCTTCCGTATCTGTCTTGAACCATAGAAAAGCCATTTTATCAGCCCTTTCTGCCTCTGGATTCAAATTCTGAGGTTTCAGCCAATCAATAAAATACATTTATATCCACTTAACTTCATTCATTCTATTATGAATCGCACCTGTATCAACGACCTTCTCTCAAAATGCGTCAAAGCTACTAACCAGGAACATGCAGATTCAAGTCTTTTGTTATACAGAGATTGAAGTAATACAGGAAAAAAGATACAAACATCCAATTAAATAACAAAAGCCAGTGCATATGTACTTCAAAGGTACTCACTGGCATAAGTTATCTACGTTTAAACATCACAAGCAGATTCATATTCTATTATTTTACTTTTATTAATTGGAACCAATTTTTCGAACCATAAATAATACAGACAAAAAAGAGCACAACAGCCACTGCAGCCACTATTGGTGCAATCATGACACCTATGATCAAGCAGACCATGGCAGCTATAAAAAGAAGCAATGCAGTCATATTGATTCTTACCTCCACATTAGCCTCGTCAACTACCTCCAGTTCCTTACTGCCAAAGAACCACTGCTTGGCCTTCAGCTTTACAGCCTCATCATCAAGGCTGATAATCGTATCCTCATCATTGCCGAGTTTTGCAGTATGCTGCCCATCCACGTATAAAGCAACCCTAGCTAATCCACCCATCATACCTGTATTACGTTTCACATGAATCGCCATGCAGTGATCACTCCTATCCTATTGTAAAAGCATCAATAGCTTTAGCCACTGTCTGTTCGAACTTCTCGAGGGAATGCACAGCATCTTGGCTTGCCTCTACATGCTGCAGAGCCATCTGCTGATATTCTTTTATAAGACTATTCAGCGATACATTGATATCATTGATTTTCGCCTGGACATCAAGCATCTCCCGGCCGCTGCCTCTATCTAGTTTTCCAGATTGGAAATCAGTCAGGGAGTTTTGGAGATTCGTCAATTTCTGCTGAACATGATCTGCTTTTAATCTGATTTCACTCATGACTGCAGCTCCTTCTTCCTATCTGCGCGAAGTCGTTCTAATGAATTTTGTTTTGTCGCCATCTGCATCTGACATGAATCGATCTCCGCAATAAGCATGCCCTTCGCCTGCTCTAACGCTTCCAGAACTCGCTGCACCTCATTTTGAGCCACATCTTTAAAGCTAGCCGACAGCTCTCCATTACGGAAAGCATCAAATTTATCTGCAAGCTCTCCCTTCCATGTCTGCGCTGTCAAATCGATATCCTGCCAATACTTCCTGCTTTCTTCATAATCTCCTTGCAGACCTGAGATTTCCGAAATCGCACGTTCAAGGCGCTGTACTTCTTCTTGCTTTTGGAGCACTTGCCCACGCAACCCATTGATTGAACTATTCATACTGCGGATTTGACTATCTATGGAAGCTAAAGACATTCCAATCATCCTCCTTGCTTTGCATCACACCGTACAAAACTTCATCACTACTACAGTAAAGGATTCCCAGAAAAAAATCTGTAAGACTTCTGCCTTGTTTTTCCAAAATACGACCGAATTGTACTGGTAAAAAGGTTGTGAATTTATAATAGGAGACAGCTCGCACCTAGCTTCGACGCAGCTTGAATCTATCGGCGAGGGTATCTATTACAAACTCTCTTAAAAATTTCATCCATTGTTCCTCCTCCATAACTGAAGTATAAAGTCAGGACATATGATTAGTAGCCGGAATTATGGTTACTCACCATTTCCCCATCCAAAACCATTTAAATCAAAATTATGTAATTATTTGGCATATAAATCCAACAAAACGGGTATTCAGATAGCGTGAAAAGCACTGATACGAGCAAATATAACTATTTCCCTAGACACGATGAGAAAATACCCAAGGAAAAAGGTACTTAATACTCTACAAATTGGAAATTGAATTCGTTAGGGTGAAAATAACAGTTTTTATGGAAAGGAGCCCTTCCATGAGCGGAGAAATTCAAATTAACCAAGCCGAGGCTCAAAAAGGCATCCAAGAAATGAGCGATGCCCTGCAAGCATTGCAAAAACAGCTCGGCGAAACGATGGACGGTAATAAAGGCATACGCATGAGTGATGTGTACAACGAAATTAAGCAAGAATATGAAGACCTTCTCGGTCAGTTCATTTCGCTGTTTCAAGATAACGTAGCAGCTACAGAAACAGCAGTACAGGAGCTAGTCGAACTGGATCGAGAACTTGGCGATAACATTGCTTTAAAATAAACAACTGAGGAGGAAGTACGTTGAAAGAGTTCGCGGTCAAGGAAATTCACAAAGGTACAGAAACGTCCAAGATAGATCTAGACGCACTTTCCGAACAGCTATCAAACCTGCAGCAAAAAGTGAGGAATCTTTATAGCTTAGAAGAAGCTCTAAAAGGAGAAACAGGCAAGGCTATCCGATCTTTTTACAACGAAATCCATACCCCATTCATCACCTTCCTGCTTCAATCCATGGAAAATTACAAAGACAGACTGGATAAGATGAAGAGCGACGTCCAATCCTTCGAACCCAACCACCAGGGTTATATAAGTGAAGGTTTTCTAAACGACGAGCTGCACCCTGGACTTGATCAAGCTAAATCCAAGGTTGCCAGTGTCTCCGAGAACATCAATTCCGTATTATCCGGCGTGTCGGATATTACATACGTAACAAAAATCAGTTATTCCGATTTTGAAACAAGTATTGAAGACGGCAAACGTCAGATAGATGATGTCATTAAGGATCTTAGCGAACTCGACAGCAAACACGCATCAAAGCTGCAGGAAACACAAAGTGATCTGGATAAAATGAAAAAGTATCTATCCGAAATGACCACCGGATTAAGCAGTGGTTCTATATCGATCACTGACTTTGATACCGCATCCCTGCAGGATATAGATGCTTATAAGAATGTCATTCAGCAAAGTTATGGAAATGGAAATATTGAAATCACGGAGGATAATATTGAGTATCTTCCTATGGCTGCGATTGCTGCTGCAACGAAAAATGCGGAGAAAGGGATGGATGAAAGTAGTACAGTTATATTAGGACATGCTTACAAGGATTTAAAGCAAGGAAAGATTACACGTAAAAAATACCTTGATATACTAACAACAATAACGTCCTCTAAAACTCAAGCAAATAAAAACAAAACAAATGAAAATGCAAAGGAGTCTTTCTGGGAGTATATTGTTAATAACAAGGGTAAAATTCTTCAAGATACTGTCAAGGATTCTTTCCATTACACTCTTCAACAACTGGGATTTGAAACTAAGAGAATAGTTCGTTATATTCGTGAAAAAAGTGCGATTAAAGGACCGGCAGTTCCAAACACTTTCCTAATGTACGACTCTGATGTATATAAAAGTACTCAAAAGTGGTACCAAAGCGGGGATATCTTAATTAAAGGAAGTAAGATTATAGGGAAATCAGTGCCTTACTTAAGTGCTGCATATGGAGTTTACGACGATATGACCAAGAACAAGACTTTCGGAGAGGCTGTTTCTCACAACGTTGCTTCCTTAGGCGTAGGATTAGGTTCTAGTTTTATGATAGGCTTAGCTCTCACAAACCCAGGAGGCTGGGCTATTTTAGGAACAGTCGCAGCGGGAGCTGTAATCTCTACTGGCTTTAATTGGCTATACGACAACAATGTCTTTGGAATTCAAGATGGTCTAGATAAGGTAGGAAACGCAATAGATGACACGATAGACTCAGTTAAAGATACAGCAGGTAAAGTAGGAGAAGCTATTAAAGATGGTGTTGAATCTTTAAATCCAATGAATTGGGGATGGGGAAATTAATGTATGGAGAGATTAAAAGAGTCAAGGGTAATTTAAGATACAGAATACTAACTATTGATAAAGAATATTTTCTAATAGACACAGGAGCTCATCTCTGGATGAGACTATTACCCTATCTTTTTTGGATACTCCGTAATCCAGGTTATAAGATTGATAGTCAAACTGCATTTAATCTTATTTCCTCACATAAAGGCAACCCGGGTAAAGGTGTTCAATATGGCATGATAGGGGGAGGAATAGCGATATCTTTATCTGGTTCTCTCCTCCCATTAGTTGATCGAACAGGACTAGGTGGATCATTGCTAATTAATCTAGTGATAGCTGTGATATCTCTCACTTTAATAGTTATATTTTTTATTTCATTTTTAAGTAATCAAAAAAAACGCCTTAGATTAGTTATTGATTATACCGATCTACCCAAAGAGCAAATAAGAATTAGTAAACCAAATTTCAAACATATTATAAGAAGTTCTTTTGTTTACTTGTTTTCCTTATTTCTATCTGTCTTATTTTTGTCTGCGTTTGTAGTAGAAGGTAATTTGTTCATTTTAATTTGTGGATTAATAATGGTATTAATATTCTTCATGGTAAATGGACTGACCATAGACCATGGAAACTACTATATTAAAAAATAGGGGGAGTCTAAATGCTACCTATAGGTTCAATCGTCTACCTAAATGAAGGAACAAGTAAACTAATGATTTTAAACCGCGGACCTATAATTGAGCTGGACGGAGAACAAAAAATGTTTGATTACTCAGCTTGTGTTTACCCTCAGGGGCTTGTTGCTGATAGTGTCCTCTACTTTAATGAAGAGAACATTGATGAAGTAATATTTGAAGGATTTAAAGATAGTGACGAAGACCGATTCCATTCCTTATATAAGCAATGGCTTGAGGAGAACGAAATTCAAAAAGGCGTTGTTAGCGGTCCATTGAAATAAATATTAGACAAAGCATCAAGATTTCCTCTTAAATCTTGATGCTTTAATTTATTACTCTATTCTTTCGGAATACTTTTATTAACTTTCTAACAGAAATATGAAAAAAGCGAAAAAATCAGAGGGAACTCTTGGGTGATTAGGACTAGACCATGGATATAATATGATTCTTAAATAAGAGGAACTAGAATTATCTTTTTTTAGCAATTCTAGAGTGGAGTTGAGATCAATATAAATGGATAC
>NZ_NPBF01000006.1 GCF_002272135.1 Virgibacillus sp. 7505
GGATACAGAAGTGTTTCTTATATTGAAGAATTTTAGATATCAACTTATTAAGTTAGAAAATAATTTCTACATCATAGATAAAGATAAGCCATATCTACTCGTCTTTCTTTTTCCTTTTCTATATTGGCTATTCCCTAAGAGGATAGTGCAGATTAGTGAAGGGTCCGCTAATCTTTTACAAACTATCCCAAATAAAGATACAAAAGCAGGTAAATTAAATCTATTTGCTGTTGGGATATCTATGACTATAGCAAACTTAACACAACCTATATTAAATTACTTTTATATACCAATTTCTCCATTTATCGCCAGCATAATTGTTATATTATCTTCTGCCACCCTGCTTTATTTCAGGTTTTTAATTAGTATACGTAATAAGAGATCTATCTATAAGAAGTTGGATCTTAACAACAACAACAATCATATAAAAATCTGGATATTTCCAAGGCCTTTAAAAAAGATGATCTCTATTACTTTTATGAGTCTTTTTTGTGCTGCATTTACAACAGTGCCTATGTATGCTTTTATTATTCACGGCAATTCATTCATATTATTCATCGGTATTGTGTTCTTTTTCATCCTATTGTTCCTAAATATTTTAACTGTACCCCACGGAAAAAATACTGTTAAAATTATTGTAAAATCATAGTTCCACTACCAATTTCCCTTCTCTTGAAACATTGGGAAGTGAACTCGAGTCAATAGATGAATATAACTCCCTTCTTTCTATTTAACTCTTTAACATTCCTATTCAAAAAGAAAAGCCTCCCTTCTCAAACAGCAAAGGGAGGCCTTTTCCTTATCTATCAAATGTAACTTTTTCAGAAACTTCACCAAGAGTCAATTTCGTTTCCCTCGGCTTCGTCTCCGCAATAACCTCACCATTCCGTACAGAGTAAAGCACTGCAGCTTGCTTCCGAATCGCTTCGTATTCATTCTCTGCTTGCAGCACGATCAAGTTGGCTGGCTTTCCTTCTTCAATGCCGTACTTGTCTTCGATATGCAGTGTTCTTGCGCTGTTAGCCGTGATCATGTCGATGCTATTGACAATTTGGTCGTAGCCCATCAGCTGCGTTACATGGATGCCCATGTGCAGAACCTGCAGCATGTTGCCTGTTCCTAGCGGGTACCATGGGTCAAAGATATCGTCATGCCCAAAGCTGACGTTGATACCTGCTTCTTGGAGCTCTTTCACTCTTGTGATTCCTCTTCGTTTCGGATATGTGTCAAAGCGTCCTTGAAGATGGATGTTGACTAATGGATTGGCTACCATGTTGATATTGGATAGTTTCAGAAGCCGGAATAGCTTGGAAGTGTAAGCATCGTTATAGGAGCCCATAGCTGTTGTATGGCTGGCTGTCACTCGTTCGCCCATGCCGTAGCGATGCGCTTCTGCGGCTACTACCTCGACAAAACGAGATTGTTCATCGTCGATTTCATCACAATGGATATCAACGAGACGATCGTATTTTTCGGCTAATTTAAATGCTGTCTGCAAGGAATCCACGCCGTACTCTCTCGTAAACTCGTAATGCGGGATGCCGCCGACAACATCTGCTCCCATGCGAAGTGATTCTTCCAGCAGTTCCTCCCCATTTGGATACGATAAAATTCCTTCCTGCGGGAAAGCAACAAGCTGTAAATCAACATAAGATGCCATCTCTTCTTTTACTTCAAGCAATGCCTTTAAAGCTGTTAATTCTGGATCTGTCACATCGACATGCGTACGCACATGCTGGATACCTTGTGCAATCTGCCATTTCAATGCTTGCTTCGCCCGTGTTTTTACATCCTCCAGCGTGAGCAGCTCTTTCCGCTCTGCCCAGCGCTGAATCCCTTCAAACAACGTCCCGCTTTCATTCCAGTTTGGCTCGCCTGCTGTCAGCGTCGTATCCAGGTGGATATGCGGTTCAATAAATGGCGGCAGTACTAGGTTCCCCTGCACATCCATGATTTGCTCGTCTCGGCTTGCCTCGATCGATGGAGCGATTCTTTCAATCTTTCCTTCTGTGATTTGTATTTGCCAGAGGCCATCTTTATTTCTTAGTTTCGCATTTGTAATAATCATGATTCTGTCACCTTTTCCACATTAAGATTTAGTTTCGCTTCAGCTGCTTTTGCTGTAATGACTGAAAGAACCACATATACTGCCGCCGCACCAATCAATCCGTTCAATGGCGGGATACCAGGCAGAAACTTCGCTGCACCAGCTCCGATCGCCCAGGCGATCATTGCATTCCAGTTCACTGCTTTGAATGTCATCGTTTCAAACGCTGGGTACTTTCCGCGGTTTACGATGAAGTAGTCTGCAATCAAGATGGCACCGATAGGCGGCAGTACCGAACCAAGCGTTGTCAAGAATCCTACAAAGTTGTTATACAGCCACATCGCAAGGATAGTTCCGACAATACCATTGAAAATGACCACTTTATTCTTTTTGATTTTCGTAATATTGGAGATTCCCAGTCCAGACGCATAAATCGCATTATCATTTGTCGTCCAAATATTCAGGCCTAACACGATAATCGCCGGAATGATAAGCCCTTGCAGGAACATCACTTCTGAGATGTCCGATTGACCTGTTACGATGGCTCCAATTGCACCAAACAGGAACATCAAGGAATTTCCGATAAAGAATGCGATGACTGTTGTAATAACGCCGTTTTTCGGTTTATTCGCGAATCTTGTGAAGTCGGGAGTCAATGTTCCACCACTGATAAAGGATCCCACACAAATTGTCAATGCTGCTGCAACACTGATTGTCTCAGCTGGTTCATGCTGCATAAGGGCACCGAAGCCGCCAAGTGTATCCACCGCTTCGAGTGCCGAAAACCCACCTAGAGCTATAATCGAAGGTACTGCGATAAAGCTTAGAATCGTCAATGCTTTCATTCCGAAGAAAGCTGATGCCGTCATACATAATCCTAAGATAACAATCAGTACGTAGGTGTCTATTCCTGTCACCTTATGAACCGGTAAAGCGAACATAGCCGCTCCAACTCCGAACCAACCTACTTGTGTTGCACTCAGCAAGAAGGAAGATAAGTAAGACCCTTTTTCACCAAAGGCATAGCGTGTCAATAAGTGCGTGGATAGCCCGGTCTTCGCTGAGATATAAGCAAGCGCTCCAGTATAAGCTCCTAGAATCAAGTTACCTGCTAAAACTATTAAAATGAATTGTGTCATGGACAAACCTAAACCTAAAGTTCCTCCCGACACCATGCTAGCCGAGAAAAATGTAAACCCCAGCATCACCATCAGCATCTTCCAAAAACCATTGCGGTGTGATTGCGGTACTGCCTGAAGTGAAAAATCATGATCTATCTTTTTCTGTTCCATTGTTATTCCTCCTGTTTTAGTTAGACTAAAACTGGTACCGAGGAAAAAAGAAAAGAGGCTTCCTGCCATCACTGACAGGAAGCCTCTTTAAACATGAGGATATAAGGGTATAGCTATCCCATTACTCCGCATAGTTTCCGAATGTCCTTGTCAGCCTCACGGGACTGAATTAAAGGTACCAGTATCAAATTAAAGATATTATTACAATAATTTTGAGGAAAGTCAACAACTTCTCTCAATCTGACTCTAGTAAATGCCAGCAGTCTCTACATCAGCTTTAGACTTTCACCACAACATCGTGCCAAGTGTCATTAATTTCTTTAATAACTTTCAGATCACATTTCGGCTCTCGATTATATGTCAACAATCCATTGATTTCCTGCTCTACATCTGTCAATTGTGTATAACAATACCCATGCAGGATATCGGAACTATAAACAGCTTCCATTATTCGTCTGTAATCTTCTACAAACTCTTTTTCATTCTTTACAGATGTATATCCCCAGCCGTTGTCTTCACCAACTTTGTATCCAATACCACCAAATTCGGTCAGCAGAATCGGTTCCCCTTCATGCTCGAAACCATCAGCATAGATACCGCGAAGAGCTGGTTGTGCATGCAGTATAGATTCCTTCGTCGCCAAAGAGTTTTTAAATAGCTGATATTTTGCCTTTTCCTCATTGGAACCGTGATTATAGTTATGAATTGCACAGATATCGGACCTTGTCAGCTCCCAGCCGTCATTGGAAATAACCAATCGAGTTGGATCCAAGGAATGAATAAGATGATACATCGCCAACGAATGATGCTGCTGTTGCTTGTTGCTCTTGATGAAAGGCACACCCCAGCTTTCGTTAACGGGAACCCAAGCCACGATAGACGGATGATTATAATCACGCTCTATGATTTCAATCCATTCCTTTGATAGCCTACCCGCAGCTTCTTCACTGTAAGACGGGAAGGCTGCACACTCTCCCCAAACAAGGAATCCTAACTTATCCGCCCAATACAAGAAACGCGGATCTTCTACTTTTTGATGCTTTCGACAGCCATTAAACCCCATCTCCAAAGCCAATTCTATATCCCTTTTCAAGTGCTCATCACTAGGCGCCGTCAGCAGCCCCTCCGGCCAATATCCTTGATCAAGCACGAGCTTTTGGTAATAAGGTTTATTGTTGAGATAAACCATACCATTTTCCTGATGCACCTTCCGCATACCGAAGTAGGAATCTATTTCATCTAATACATGATTGTCATCTTTCAAGATGATGCGGATATCGAATAAGTTAGGGTTTTCCGGAGACCAGTTCCAGCCGATATGATGGAAATTAGTTCGGAATATACGCTGGTTATAAAGATTGATTGCGCGCTTATTATAAGCATCAATCAGCTCGATTGTATCTTTGGCTATCCTTTCACCTTTATAAGAAATCTCAATCTCTACCTTCTTCTGCACATATTCACCCGTCACATCGTACTCCACAATAATATCGCCGCGGTCGATGTCCGGTGTCATACGCAGTTTAGATATACGCGTTACATCAACAGGCTCAAGCCATACAGTTTGCCAAATACCAGTTGTACGCGTGTACCAAATAGCCTCTGATTGTTCCTGCCAAAATTGCTTACCTCTCGGGATTGTCTCATCCATTGAGGGGTCCTCCACACGTACAACAACTGTCTCCTTTTCCCATGTTAAGTTTTCGGTAATATCCAATGAAAAAGAAACATGACCGCCTTCATGGAATCCAGCATACTGCCCATTAATATAAATCCACGCTCGATAGTCCACCGCTCCAAAATGAAGAATGACTCTTTTATCACTCCAGTTTTCTGGAACGGTAAAGTCACGCCTGTACCAGACATGATCATGAAAAGCTGTATCCCCAATACCGCTCAATTCCGTCTGATAAGCAAAGGGCACATTGATCTTTCGGTCAAATGCATGCCCTGCTTGGAACCACCTTTCCTTCAACCCTGCATTCCTATCATCAAATGCAAACTCCCACTCACCGTTTAAGTTCATCCATTCTTTTCTTTGTAATTGCGGTCTGGGATATTCCGTTCTGTTCATCTTTCCGCTCCCCTCACTCAACCAAGATTTATTTATCTGCCTTCAGTTTAATAGGTTTGTTTTTGGCCAAAGCCATAACAGCAACTATCAGCAGAAGCATCAAACTGATGTAATCAGACAAAAAGTAGCATACAGCAGCTAATCCGATCCAATAGACTGGCAGTTTATATTGAAGCGTATTATCACCCAACAGCTTCCTAGCGAAAATAATATTCAACACAGCAATCACTACAAAAAAGAAACCATATGTAACCGAGAAAATATAAAGGTTATCGAACCAGGATTGGAATCCGTTCTGCTCCAATCCCGCATCAGCTCCCTGCATTTTCCAATAGAAGGCGTAAAAGAAAATGGTGATGAACCCTGTGAGCAATTGCCACCCGCTGACAGCATAGAGTAATTTTCTTTCCATCGACCTGCTCATTGCTTCCCCTCCTATTACATTATCCTTTCACACCTGATGACAGAGACATAGACTGCATGAAATACCGCTGCGCAAACAGGTACAGCAGGAAGGTCGGAACCAAAGCAATCAATGCACCCGCTATTCCGATCCCCGGATATGTCATGTATTGCCCTTGCAGCAGCTGCAGCCCTGGTGTAATCGGAAGCTTATCGATATCGTTCAATACAATGGACGGCCATAGAAAATCATTCCAGGCTCCTGTGAAACTGAACAATGCCACAACGGTTAATACAGGTCGTATGAGCGGCAGGATGATCAGGTAGAAAATCTGGAATTCACTGGCACCGTCTATCTTGGCGGATTCATCGAATGTTTTAGGTATCCCTAAGACAAATTGCCGTACAAGGAAGATATTAAATACCCCGGCTGCCCCTGGGACAATGACAGCCAGCGAGTTGTTCACCCACCCGATGGAGTCGACAATGCTGTACAAAGGAATCAGATTCACAACAGCAGGAAACATCATCGATGCCAGCAGCATCCCGAATAACAGATCCCGTCCCTTGAACTGAAGCCTTGTGTATCCATATGCCGCAAGCGAAACAACCACCAGCACCAGCAATGTATGTCCGACTGCGATAATCAGTGAGTTCAGGAACCATTTCATTACCGGTGTAGAAGCATTATTAAATAGTAATTCGCTGTAGTTGCTCACAGTCCAATGGATCGGCAAAAAGCTTACCGCCGCATTCGTGATCTCTGCTTCAGATTTAAAAGAAGTGAACACAGCCCATATCAACGGAAACACCCACAGCACAGCCATCACTAATAAAAAGATGAACGCGATGATTTTAGTCTTATTATTTCCTTTCATGAGTACGCACCTCTAATCCCGGTCTCTAAGCAGATAGAATTGAACAGCAGAAACAACCATGATACAAACGCCGAGCAGCACTGCCATCGCCGAGGAGATACCAGCAATCGACATACCGGAACCAAATGCATTTTGCTGAATGTACATAAGCAGGACATGTGTAGAATCACTTGGACCTCCGCCTGTCAGCATCAATGGCTGTCCATATACATTGAATTGCGCAATAGTCGTCATCACCAGCGTAAATAAAATCTGATATTTTATGCTCGGCAAGGTCACTTTGATGAACTTCTTTAATGCACCCGCTCCATCCAAATCCGCAGCTTCCATTAAATCCTTAGGCACCCCGTTCAGCGCCGCTAAGTAAATGACCATATTTCCGCCGATTGTCCACCAGACAGTGACCAGCACCAAAGCAATCCAAGCATTCGGTTGATTATCGAGCATATTCGTCGTTATATTTAAATAGTTTGCAAGAGTACCATAGGTCACACTGAAGAGGAACTGCCAGATAATCATCACAGCTGAAATAGCGAATAGCGAAGGCAGATAAAACAGCGACTGAAACACCTTGTTCAATCTCGGACGTGCGGATAAGGCCAGCGAAATCAGTAATGGAACAATGATACAAAATGGGACAGTGAGAAGCACAAAGATAAATGTATTTTCCAAGCCGTTGTAAAACTGTGCTGAAAAGCTCGACTCCGCATCGAATAAGATCATCTTATAGTTTTCTAAGCCAACAAACTCAGGACTCGAAAATAAATCCCATTTGGTAAATGAAATATAAACGCCAAAAACAGAAGGAATCAGAAAGAAAATAATAAAAATGAGCATATGGGGTCCGACGAATAATGCCGGCCAAAGATTCAGCTTCTTCTTCTTTACCGTCTGCTCTTTGCCAATCTTTCTCTCCGCTACAGTTGCCATGTGTTTTCACCCCGATATAGAGAGGAGCGGAGAATTCTTATCTTCTTCCGCTCCAATGTTTGCTTATTGACTCATCTTGTCATTAACTATTTGTTGTATCTTTTCTAACTGGTCTTCAATTTCTACCTTGCCCTGAATCATATCCCAGCCGGAATTATCAATTTCTGCGAAGATATAAGATGTGCCAGGCTCTGTAATAATCGTGACAGCATCGCGGGCTTCTGGTGTTTTCAACAGGAAGGATTGTGGCATTTCAAGATATTCTTCATTTTCAAGCATACCTAGTGCTGTCGGATTTGCCCCTGATTTGATCCATTCCAGCTGATTCGTCTGCAGCCATTCAATGAATGCTACAGTACCTGCAATTTTCTCTTCGGAACGTTCTTTGCTTTTGAACATAGCGAACTGATCAACACCGCTTCCTTGGATAACATTGTTCGCATCATATTGCGGTGTAAATGTCTGACCCCACTCAAAGTCTGTAATCTTTTCCATTTGTGACAACATCCATGTACCTTCTGGAAGGAAGATCAATTTGCCGTTATTGAAGAGTTTGTTTACGTCCTCACCATTTTTCGGCATATAGCCTTCATCATGCAGATTTTTGAACTGTTCCATTGCTGCAACAGCTGTGTCATTGTTAATGGTCGGCTCGCCATTTTCAGAGAACTTCCCGCCCATCTGATAGTACAGATTGCTGAAGTTCTGCATTGCCCACGAGAAACCATAAGAGTAGATGCCATCTGCTTTCGCTGCCGCACCTGCTTCTTCGATTTCTTCGTATGTCACGATGCCGTCATCAACTGCACCCGGGGCATACTTATCAACCAAATCTTTGTTATAGTACATAACCCAGCTGCCCATTGTCGCCGGAAGGCCGAATTGATCTCCATCGACATTTCCAACATTCCAAGCTTCCTCTAAGTAGTTTTCTTGTTTTACGTCCGTTCCGTCAATATATTGATTCCAAGGTTCGAGCATTTCCTGCGATTGGAAGGTCGATACCGATTCCGATGCAATCAGTGCAATATCCGGAACCCCCTTACCAGAGCGGGTGACTGTCGATAGTTTGTTATTAAATACGCCGCCCTCCATAGAAACAAGCTTCACTTTAAATTCCGGATCTGTCTCGTTGTATTGATCGATATTCTTTTTGATAAGGTCACCATCAGGTCCAGTAGTGCTGCTCCATAGAAGGATCTCATTAGAACTGCTTCCTGATGACTCCTCACTGCTGCTGCAGGCACTTAGAAACAAAGAAGCTGTCACAATCAACATAAGGATCAATTTGAAATTCTTCATCCTATTCTCTCCCTAGAATTATTTTCTGTTCTTTATAAGAAGGTCCTTCAATGATCAATTTCCCATCCTCAAAATACAGCTTATCGATCCTCATCTGCCGGTCTCCGCTTGGAGCTTCAGGGTATGTATGCGTGTGATATACAGCATACAAAGTCTCTCCGTCAGGACCGATAGTCACGCTGTTATGCCCTGGACCAGATATTCCGTTTTCCAAGTCCTTAGCCAGAACCGGATTTTCTTCCGCCTTTTTAAAAGGACCCCTTGGATTATCCGCAACTGCATATCCGACAGCATAATCCGCACTTGCAAAGTAATTCGACGAGTACATGAGATAATATTTATCCTCTTCCTTCAGCACAAACGGTCCTTCATTCCATTGATAGTCATCCTGGAGTCCTTCCCATTCTTGATCCGGCTGCAACAATAATTGAGGGTCTCCTTTTAACGCTGTCAGATCCTCCGTCATCTCCTGTACGAATATTTGACTGACATGATTTCCGTTTATGATGTTTTCCGAGCAGTCTTTCACATAATATAAATACGGAATTCCATCATCGATAAAAATATGACCATCTATATAAGAGCCTTCTTCTTGAATGATATCCGCATTCGTTTCTGTAAACGGACCTAGCGGATCAGAGCTGGAAGCTACAGCGATTCGCAAGCTGCCATCCTTATTGCGGGCACTGTACGTCATCATATACTGGTCACCGTGCTTGATAACCTCAGGTGCCCAAAAGTCACCGGTTGCCCATTGCTTCTCCTGCTCCGTACTATCAAATGCCAGCCCTTCTTCTTCCCAGTCGACCATATTATCCGACTCCCAAACCCGAAAACCTATAGAGGCAGCCGAGGTAGCATACATGTAATACTTATCTGAATCCTCATCCTTTAACACAAACGGATCACCGATATTCGTTATCCCTTCTATTGGGTTGGTATAAGCCATTTCCTTTTCTTGTATCATCGAAAGAACGCTCCTTATCCCTATGACTGAAATAACAGCAGCTGCTATTGCAATCACCAATATCTTTGCGCTGATTCGTTTTCTGATTTTGATCTCCCCTTGATTCAAGCAGAATGTAAGCGTTATCAATATGAACGATCACGAAAAACCATCTTTAACCAACTCTTGTTCCATTCAGAGAACATACATTAAAGATGAAAGCGGAAGGCGGAAGGCTACTGATAAATCTTTATCACTCCCTTTACACTTTAACTAATTGGTTAATTAAGTTATAATGAAAGTGCTTACAATTTGTATTATTGATTACAAAATCTTTGTTGTCAACACGTAATTTAATTGCCTTATTAGTTAATAACATGTAATGATAAACCTTAATCAATAAAAAAAGCTATTACGACAACCCTCAGGGAGTCTTTCGTTAACTGGAAATAAATAAAATATAAAAACTCCAATTGTCTTTTCACGCAACAAGCGGGACAATTAGAAAAAAGCAGCCGGAGGTAACAGTTCATGCAGCTTGATCTTAGTCAAAAATCATTAAATGTTTATGAGTGTTTAGCGAGCGAAACACGATTAAAAATACTTGAATTGCTTTCTGTCGAGGACCTGAATATCAGTCAGCTTGCTGCCAAACTCGAAATCAGCAATGCGATTGTTACCCGACATATCCAAAAACTAGAGCAAGCTCAATTAGTTACTTCTTCCAAGGCAATCGGTAAATCCGGCCAGCAGAAGATAATCCAGCTGAATGTGGATAATATCGAAATCAAGCTGCCAAAGAAAATCTATTCGAAATTTGAAAACAGGATGACCCATCTAAAACTTGGCCACTATACGGATTATTCCGTCCAGCCAACCTGCGGACTAGCAAGCACTGAAAAGATAATTGGCAGACTTGATGATCCGAAATATTTCATGGACGGCGAACGTATGGATGCTTCTTTACTGTGGCTTTCTTCGGGCTATGTGGTATATAAAGTGCCGAACCTATTAAAGAAAAGTGAAAAACCAGAGATGCTTGAAATCAGCTTGGAAATAGCATCTGAATTCCCCGGTTCCAATAATGTCTGGCCGAGCGATATCAGCTTTTATATCAATAACATCAAAGTCGGCACGTGGACATGTCCAGGGAACTTCTCGGATGTAAGAGGTTTTTATACACCAAACTGGTGGGAGGATACAAACAGTCAATACGGTTTGCTGAAGCATCTGCGAATCAATCATGGGTCTACTCATATTGACGGAGAGTTTTTGTCTGACGTGACTATTGAGGATCTAGGACTTGAATCGCATCATCTTATAGAAATTAAGCTTGCAGTTGAGCCTGATGCTAAGCATGTTGGGGGACTGACGTTATTTGGTCAGGGGTTCGGCAACCATGATCAGGATATAAACGTGAACTTGTATTATTCTTGATTCAAGGTATTGCCCATGCAAAAACGGCATCCCCTTATCTGGATGCCGTTTATATCTCATACCTGATCTTCCTACCATACAAAATTCAGCCATACCTAGAAATCTTTCTTCACTGCCTTACCAATAACAAGATAAGCAATGATGAACCCGATGATACCAAGCACCACCGGCACAGCAGTGAAAGAGAACAAATTCGTGCCATCGCTATTAATCGAAGATGATAAAATAACAATAATCAAAATTGAGGATGTGATCGTAGCAGGTACGGAATATTTCCTCATTCCGAAAAACAACGGAATAAGCGACATCCCCGCCACTGAAATCCCAGTGACCAACAGATGCCCCGTGTTTTCCCATAGTAGATTGATCGGGAATGAAAACCACAAGATTCCGTATATGTTATTCAGCAGACCGAAGATAATCGATAGCAGAAATACCGATACAAGAAACAATACAAATGTTAATAAGCTTATGACAATCACTTTAGCCATGAGCAATTGCTTCCGACTAACAGGTGTCGTGAACAAGACTGTTATCGTTTTACTCTTAAACTCCTCAATAACCATGTTCGATAGCAGAACCGAGGCATAAATGACAAATGCAGCTACCGCCATAACCTCAATGAACATCATAATTTCATCTGCGCTGGCAATAGAATCAGCGGTTATTTCCGTATCAACTCCAAGCAATAGAAGGATACCAAGTATTCCAGCGTTTATTGAAAGGAATGTCACACCTACTGTTAGGAAGTTCATTCTCTTCATTTCTAACCTCATCAGATTAAGCATGTTTTTTGCTCCCTTCCATCCGCTGCATGAAATAGCCTTCCAGAGATAAATTTTTATTGTTGATTTTCCCGATTTCGACGCCATTGCGAACCATCGCCAGTATAATATCGTTCTGGGAGATAGCAGGATCGTAGACGTTGATCAGATCCTCTTCTTCTTTCACTTGGAAATTTTTCGCTTGAAGCTCATGCTCCAATACATAAGCTGCTTTTGGATAGTCGGATACCGAAAGCTCGATATGCTCTGTGTGATTGCCTCGTATTTCTGCCATGGATGTTTCTTCGACTAATCTGCCTTCCCTGATAATGCCGATTGTATCTGCAACGTGTTCGATTTCCCCAAGTATGTGACTAGAGATTAACAGCGTAACTCCGTACTGCCTGCTGAGCTTATAAAACAAATCCCGCAGCTCCTGCATGCCGATTGGATCCAAGCCATTCACCGGCTCGTCTAAAATCAATAGCTCGGGCTTTGTCACGATGGCTCTCGCAATACCCAATCTCTGCTTCATACCAAGCGAAAATTCTTTGACTTGTACGTCTTCCACGTTATTCAAATTCACTAATGCCAACGCCTCCGAGATAGCATCCTTCTTGTAGTAGCCCATGTATTCACAATAGATCTCCAGATTCTTTCTGGCAGATAGTTTATCGTAAAAAATAGGATATTCAATGATGCAGCCTATTCGTTTAAGTACTTCATGAGAATTGGCTTGCAGCCTCGTCCCGAGCACCTCTATGTCCCCAGCGGTTGGTTTGATGAGGCTGGTCATCATCTTCATGATGGTTGTTTTTCCCGCACCATTCGGACCGAGGAATCCATATATTTCGCCGCGCTTCACATTCATACTGACATTGGAAACAACGTCCTTCCCGCGGTACCCCTTTGTCAGCTGATGCGTTCTGATAGCATATGTCATAAGCTAACCCCTTTTCGTTGATTTCCTTCACTTTACCAAAGGAAACTGTCATTCCACTTACGGAATCCTTACGACTTTCTTAAGTTTGCTGTAATCGTTTATTTTGGGCTTCGGGAATGTAAGTGTAAAGGTGGTTTTCATATTTGGTATACTGGTGAAATGGATTTTCCCCTGCATTTGCTCCGTCAAGCGCTTGGCGATCATCAGCCCAAGACCACTGCCCTGTGCTGTGGAGGTTCTCGCATCATCCCCTGTGTAAAGCCGCTCGAAGATCCGATCTTTATCAGCTTCCTGAATTCCTCTTCCTTTATCCCACACCTCTATATAGACGTTCTCCTCGTCCTGACGCAAGGTCATCCCAACGGTTTTTCCATCCTTCCCGTAGCGAATGCTATTGGACAATAGATTTTCTAAAATACGTGTCAGCGCAGCCGGATCTGCTTCTATATAAATCGACTCCTCTGGCAAATCAATATGTACGGCAAATCCCTTACTTGTTAACGTATCGTAATAGCCAAGTATCGCTTTGCGGCAAACCTCGTTCAGCTGAATCCGTTCCATTTCCAGCTGCCAATCCTCTGATTCGAGCTTCGCCAGGTCAAAGAAGGTATTGATCAATCCCGCAACCTCCATAACCTTTACTTGAACCTTGCCCAGAAGCACTTCTCTCTCTTGCGCACTAAACTGCTTGTCATGCTGAATCGTCTCTATATATCCAGAAATAACGGTGAGCGGTGTTTTCAAATCATGTGAAACATTCGAAAGCATCCGATTAGTGGATATCCGGAGGCGCGCCAGATCTGCCATGGATTCCTGGTGAAAATCCAGTAAATTATTAATCTCGTTCAGCAAATCGCGCAATCGCTGGTCTTCCGTCACGAGCAATAACCGCTCAGCAGAATCCGTTGCAGTAATAGCTTTGAGTTTCACGGTCATATACTGCAGTTGCCTGCTCATTTTCTTCTTTGTCCGGAAGTGCAGAAACAGCAAAATACCTATGCACACTACCAAAAAGGCAACAACATAAATCATGTGCTTATCTCCATCTTGTAACCAATGCCCCATATCGTTTTTATATACTTAGGAGCAGACGCATCATCCTCAACCTTTTCCCGCAATCTGCGGATATGTACATTAATGACATTATCATCTCCGTAATAGGCTTCCTTCCACACACTTTCAAACAGCTGCCCTTTTGTGAATACTTGATTTGGACTTGTTGCAAGCAAGCGTAAAATCTGGAATTCCTTTGCTGTCAGATTAACAGGCTCCCCTTTTTTGCTGACAGAGAAGTTATTCAAATCAATACGCAAATCATGCACACTCACGACTTGCTCCTTCTCTTCGTATGGCTGACTATACTGCTTCGACCGCCGCAGCGCCGCCTTCACCCTCGCGGTTAATTCAATGAGCGAAAATGGCTTTCCTATGTAATCATCTGCACCAAACCCAAGCCCCAGCGCCTTATCCACATCACTATCCTTCGCAGACATGATGAGTATCGGCAGCATGCTCTCACGCCTGATCAGCTGCACAATATCCAGCCCGTTATAAGCAGGCAGCATCAAATCAAGAATAATCAGATCTACGCTTTCCTGCGCAAACAGATCCAACGCCGCCTGCCCGTCAAATGCGGAGAAAACCGTATATCCTTCCTTCTTTAAATGAGTGGCGACCATCTCATTAATTTGGGTATCGTCCTCAACTAGCAGTATCTTTTCATTCATTTTTTCACTTCTTTCTCTCGAGGTATCACATTTTATATACGTACAGTATACGGGAAAACTAGAGCTGATTTTGTTTTATTTCTGATCTTTGACATGGTCCCCAAATAAAAAACAGCCTCCTATATACTGGAGGCTGTCCCTTTAGAATTTAAATTTCGCCAATGCTGCTTGTAAATCCATCGCCATCCCCGAAAGAGCTTCCGACGAAGCAGAAATCTCTTCCATAGCGGCAGATTGCTGCTGTGATGCTGCTGCATTCGTTTCATTGGATTCAGCATTTTCACGTGCCGTCATCTTGACTTTGTCCATTACTCCTACAATGCTTTTACTTCCGACCGAGACTCCTTCAATTGTTTGAGAGACTTCCTGGACGTTGTTGGTCACTTGGTCGATAGCTTGTTTTATTGACTGGAATGATTCATTAACGTTTTCTGTTTTTCTGATGCCTTCTTCCACATTTTCTGCACCGTACTGCATGGCTGAAACAGCTTTATCTGTTTCAGCTTGGATATCCGAAATGAGAGAAGTAATCAGTTGAGTGGAATTAGCCGATTGCTCAGCTAGTTTTCTCACTTCATCCGCAACTACAGCAAAGCCTTTGCCTTGCTCACCAGCTCTGGCGGCTTCAATTGCCGCATTCAACGCCAGTAGATTCGTTTGATTTGAAATATCACTGATCAGATTGACGATTGTCCCGATTTCTTTTGATTTTTTATCTAGCCCATTAACGAATAAACCAATTTCTGTTACGGAGTTATTGATTTCACTCATCTGTTTTACAACAGCAAGCACAGCTTCTGTTCCATCCTGCGAATTGCGGGATGCAGCATCTGACAACGACATGATTGATTGGCTGTTCGTTTGTGCCTCTTTTACACGTGTCTGCATATGCTCAACAGACGCTACTACTTCTTCCACATGATGCATGGTGAGCTCTGTACCATTAGCTGCTGTCTGAGTTGCCGCGGCTATCAGTTCTGCAGATTTAGAGCTTTCTTCTGCACTGGCCGTCAATTCTTCAGATGAAGCTGCTACTTGATCAGATGTCTCAGCGATTGTTTTCATAACATCTGACAGGTTCTCCCGCATCTCACTTAGATTCATTGTCAACTGTCCAATTTCATCGTTTGAAGAATCCTCAACAACGTCAGAAAAATCACCTTTACCTGCATTGTGCATCGCCTGAGAGATGCGACCCAGTCTTTTCTTAATACCTCGGGTGAAGAACAGTACCACCACGATGGCTACAATGACCACGATGACCAAGACTGCAAGGAATATTTTTGTGAAATCAGCAATACTTGATGCAACCATGCTATCCGAAGCCCCGACATACCATATGCCAACAACTTCTCCCTGGTCATTTTTTATTGGTGAATAAGCTGTCTGGTAACTGTTCCCGACTACCTTAGCTTCCCCATAATAGTTTTCTTCCTTCTCAATAACAGCTTGTTTAACTGCATTTGAAACCTGTGTTCCGACAGCGCGTTCCCCATCTGTCATTACATTCGTAGCAACACGAGTATCCTGTTGAAAGATCGTTACGGTATCCCCTGTCAATTCCCCTATTCGATCAACAAGATCAAAGTTGTCGTTCATTTTGGTTTCACCTTTGTACAAGGCACCATCCCTGATTTCCCAGGAACCGGGATGAACTGCATCAATATATTCTTCGGCAAGCTGCAAATCCGATTTAGCTTTTTCTAATGCAATTCCTTTCATTCCATGCGTCATATTATTCATTACCACATACGAGATAATTCCAGCGAATAGTAGGACTACTGTTAACACAAGTAAATTAATTTTTGTGCCAAGCTTAAGACGATTGATGACTCTCATTAGTCACCCTCCTGAAGTTTTCTAACCACTACCGCCGTGAAATTAGCTCGAATGTAATGATGATGCGTTTCCCGTTTACAGTGGCTTAACATATATCGGCTATATTTTTCAAATTTAAACATGTAAAATGTGGGGTTGGCAGAAAAATAATTTCAATTTGAGATAAGGATGATTTCCTTATAGAGAAAAACAAAAAAAGCGGCTGTAATTCAGCCACTTCAGTACCAATTGGAATTCCAGCTCAGCCTCTCAAATCCGGATATAGTTTTATCATAGCGTCCGAAATCATGTCAGCCATTTCTCTTGCTTGTTTTTCAATTTGATCATACACTGCAATGTCCTTTTCGTAATCCTTATTGATCATGTATACAGCTTCCTGCTTCGTTAGGGCCAAATGCTGATAAAACATTCCTCTCACCTGCTCCACTGGCAGAAACCTGTTTACACTGTTAAGGAAAACAGCTATTTTATCCGCATTTTCATACCATTTTCTTTCTGCTTCATTTGCAGCCTGAGTATTGCCCGCGAGCGCAGCCTTCACCAGATCTGCTGCCACCAAGAGATGCTCTTTAATTAGTGCTGCGTACATGTTGGCAGCATTATCTCCATAAATCGGGCGGAACATATTCCCCATATCCTCCGCATTTTTCAAGAGACGCGCTAAAACAAAATTCACATCTGGCAAATTGAAAGTAAGACTGATGATAGCCATTCGCGTCCAAGCAACATGCTCTTCCCAAAGGCTCCGTTCATTACGCATCAATTCAACTTCTCTTTGTGTATAACATTCGTTTGGCTGATTGTTGTGTTGCACATATCCATAGGATGGATTGTAATTTTGTCTGAGATATGTATCCTCTGGTGTTATATAAGTGTTGTGATTTGGAACCTGATTAGGAAATTCTCTATTGTAATAATACATGAACTTCTCCCCCATACTTATATCCTTTAACGTTTACAGTGTATTCGTTATTGGAAGCTGGGTGCTTGTTTATCTGAATCTATAAAGGTCTTTCGTTTTTTTCTGGAACGATTAAATACCCATTAATTGAATCGTTACGACACTTAACACCTTTCATCTTAGATACTTAATTAAATATATGATGTAGCAGCCAGCATCTGTTTCACCCACTCTTTACGTCTATCTGGTTCAATCAGATTATCATCCTTTACATACCGCATCATATAGAATCCATCTGCAGCAGAAATACTAAGCACGATCTCATGCTGCAGACATCCTTTTTTTCTAACTTTCGTTTCTACAATGCAATAATTCTTTTCCTGCGCTAACACTTCCCCAAACTCTATCTCATTGGATTGAAGATAGGTCGCTGTATGATCTGCTATAGACGGTGCTTCCATTTCTTCATAATAATCGATCGTGAATGTTTCTTTTGTGTTATATGCGTATATTTCCTCAGCCGAGGTGTACATAAGCATTTCACTACCGTTGTACATTGTATAAGTGACAGGAAGTAAGTTTTCCAATGTAAATGCCGGAAGGAAACGCTCCATGTTTTCAAAGTAATCAGCTTGAGCCGGTACAACTGACTTTGCATCTGGCAGCCTATCGCCTTTTCCATCAAGGAATACCTCACTATACTTCTGATATCTTGTGACCCAGATATTCCTCCCTTCTACCTGCACCTGTACATAGAAACTGGTTATATTATTCGGATTATCCCCATTCTCATCCGCTTCATTGACACACGTGTACATATGCTTACGCGTATAAGTAAATGCGGCTTCCTGCTCCGATTGTTCCAAGATTTCAAAGTTAAGTAATTGTGATTCGACATTATAAATCTGGAAGGTCATCATTAAGCTGAAATGGTTCAAAAATGACATATCCCTGTGTTCTGGATGAAACATATCAGTTAGCTTGTCTATGTCCTTTGCGACGAAAGTCTTCTCAAGTTTCCGTATGAGCTTTATTAATGTCTCTTCATTAATAGTGGCTTTTCTTTTAAATAGTGACATAATGGACTCCTTTTTTAAGCGTACTCAACTTCACAGTATAGGATTCGCTATATAAAATCACTAAGGCTTCTGCCTTGTTTTTTTCGCAAAAACTCGTTTAATCCTGGTAAAATGTATGTGTTTTTCCTATTATCTCCTCATGTAACTACTAAGCTATATTTTTAGGATGATATATGTTATTGAATTCCACCGAACAACTTGCTATATTAAATTAATAAATAACCAATCAATGATGTGACCAAGTAAATAAGGATTGTGAAACAGAAAATATAGCCTTGGCTGAGAGCTATATCACCCCTTCTTATTGAAACCTGCCACGGAGATGTTAGATAAAAACTAACCGAGTCGTTTCGTTACAAACGTAGAGGACTTAATATTTTATATTAAGTTGAACTAAGGTGGTACCACGTCTGTTAAGCATAGAGACGTCCTTTCTGGACTCTCTATGCTTTTTATATTTTAAGGAGGAAAAACAATGTCCCAAAAGACAAACGATTTTACAAAGTGGTATATTGATACGATTCAAAAAGCTGATTTAATTGATTACACGCCGGTCCGCGGCAGTATCGCATTCAAGCCGGACGGCTATGAGATCTGGGAGCATATTAAAGAAGAAATGGATAAGCGATTTAAGGAGACTGGTCACCGTAATGCCTACTTCCCTATGCTAATTCCTGAATCTTTCTTCCAAAAGGAAAAGGATCATATTGAGGGCTTCTCTCCGGAGCTTCCTTGGGTGACTGAAGCTGCTGGTGAACAATTAGAAGAGCGTCTGGCATTGCGTCCGACATCGGAAACGATGATTGGCCATTTGTACTCTAACTGGATTAAGAGCTATCGTGATCTTCCTGTACTAATTAATCAGTGGGCGAATGTATTCCGCTGGGAGAAGAAAACTCTTCCATTCATTCGCACATCTGAATTCCTATGGCAGGAAGGTCATACGGCTCACGTGGATGAAGAAGATGCACGTAAAGAAACGATGCAAATGCTCAGCATCTACAAACAAGTCGTGGAAGAATTGCTCGCAATTCCTGTTTACGATGGACAAAAAACGCCATCTGAACGCTTTGCTGGTGCAGTCGACACCTTCTCTATCGAAGCAATGATGAAGGATGGAAAAGCCGTACAAGCTGGTACCTCCCACTACTTAGGAACAAAATTTGCGGAAGCTTTTGATATCAAATATCTGAACAAAGAGAACAAGCACACACACGTGCATACAACATCATGGGGTACATCCACACGTCTGATTGGTTCCGTCATCATGGTTCATGGCGACGAGCAAGGACTTGTTTTGCCACCGAGAATCGCACCGACGCAAGTTGTGTTGATTCCAGTCGGTCCATGGAAGAAGAACCCTGCGATTATGGAGAAGCTAGACGAAATCTTTGCAGCGCTAAAAGCACAGGGCATCCGCGTTCGCCTTGATGATTCAGACCAATCTCCTGGCTATAAATTCAATGAATGGGAGCTAAAAGGTGTCCCTGTTCGCATTGAACTAGGACCACGTGATTTGGAGAGTAATCAAGCTTTGATGAAAGCTCGCGATGCAGATGAAAAAGCAGCCGTAGCTTTAGAATCTGTAGTCGAGAACATTCTAAAAGAACTTGAAACGATGCAAACTCGACTATTCGAGAAGGCAAAAGCATTCCGCGCAGAGCATTCCCATACGCACATCAATACAATGGAACAACTGAAGCAGCATCTGGCAGAGTCCGAACAAAACGGTCAAATTCCCGGCTGGGTTCTAGCAGGCTGGTGCGGAGATGATGCTTGCGAGGAAGGCGTAAAAGAAGAAACAAAATTCACTACACGGAACATTCCGTTTGACCCACCAGCAACTAAAAACACTTGCCTGCATTGCGGCAAGGAAGCAAAACATACAGTTTGGTTTGCTCGGGCATATTGATTTTTAAAATAAAAATGGATTGATCCAAGTGATCAATCCATTTTTATACTTCACCGTTCATAATGGCTGGGGATTAGTATCGTTTCTCCATGAGAAGACATACCTTGCCTTCGCGCACTTTCATTTCATACGGCGTATAGCCCATCTTTCCCCAAAAACAAACAGCTGATTTATTCCTTTTATATACCGCAAGCCGACACGTATTCGTTTGCCGGCGCAACAAACTTTCAAAATAATCATACGCTTGCTTTGAGGTATTCGAGCCCTGAAACTTCTTATGAATGACAAATGACTCTATCCAAGGTGTATTATCTAAAGGATTTTTCATCGTAAAATCGACGATTCCAATATACTTATGGTCATTTTTGATGAGCATACGTCTCACTTTATAGGATTGCGCTTTAGCAAATGTCGTTTTTATATCTGCTATAGTAATTGATTTTCTATTTCTGGTTACTAGATTGTATTCCGGATTGGAATTCATTATTGCAAGTTCTATAAACATCTTATTCATGTCGTTTTCCTCTAGACTAAACATAATAGTGATTAGTAGAACCTCTCTTTTTTTTAATAGCTTATTTTTATATAAGCTACAACATCAACGTGTTTTTTACGTGTCCTTTACATAGTATTCATTGCAAAAGTGCTTTCCAAGGACTCATTACCAAAAACCTCTACAAGGATTATAATCAAGTTTTGATGAAGCTCGCGATGCAGATGAAAAAGCAGCCGTAGCTTTAGATTCTAGTCGAGAACATTCAGAAAGAACTTGAAACGATGCAAACTAGGCTATTCGAGAAAGCAAAATCATTCCGCGCAGAGCATTCCCATACGCACATCGATTTAAAACAGCATCTGGCTGAGTCCGAACAAAGCGGCCAAATTCCTGGCTGAGTGCTAGCAGGCTGGTGCGGAGATGATGCTTGTGAGGAAGGCGTAAAAGAAGAAACGAAATTCACGACACGGAACATTCCGTTCGACCCTCCCAAAACTAAAAACACTTGCCTGCATTGCGGCAAGGAAGCAAAACATGCAGTTTGGTTTGCTCTTGCATATTGATTTCAGCAAAAAAGGAATGATCTAATTTAGATCATTCCTTTTTTCTCTAAATGCCGAGCGTCATTTTCCGTAATTTCAGCTGACTAACTAAGGAAGTAATTAATGTATCCAATGGATTAATAATAGGACTAGAAGTCTTAATCTCAACTTCCTTAGCTGAATCCACCATAGATAATTGTGCAACGGAGATGACCTTACCTTCCTTAATGATAGTGCTGATAAACTCGAAAATCTCTCTATCATATTCCTGTTTCAAACCCTGCATTATCAACTTAAAAGTATCGTTTAGGACGATTACATCAATATCTAATGTTTTTTGATGATGTTCAGCATAGCGACTGAGACGTTCCATCGTACCTTTCACAGTAGCGGGATTAGTAAAAAGGATCGTCTGAGGAAGTTTCACATTACTTATGATTTCAAAATAGGGTTCATCAATTTTGAATATTGGTACAGATATTGATAGCTGTTCTTCCTGTAAGAGTGCAATATAGTTTGTACATGTAATGAGAATACCATCTACATTACATTGGGCAATCCATTCCAATTGCTCTTTCACTTTAATTTGAGCGTCCATTGATTTGAAATTATTATCAAATGTGACTCGATGCATTAAAGCAGGATCAACAAAATGGATTAATTCAACGTCATATGCAGCTAGTGCATTTTCCATATAATCAATATTTGAATAATGCGCGTGTAAACATCCTAACTTCCTTTTCAAATCCATCCCACCCCTCATTTATTTGAATCATTCTACCAATAGCCTTATTGAAATGTCTATGAACATAATTTTGAAAACTATTAACAGCCCTTCCCTCTTCTTTAATCCACACTATTCAAATAAGACTTTCGCCTCGTTTTTCTTATATGCAGCCGTTTATTACCAGTAAATTCGATGTGTTTTTCTCATTTTCCCTCGCACCAAAATTTTCCTTTATTATAATCAAACTAGGACAATAGCTAATGGAAAAATCAGGTGGTGAACAACATTAAAAATCTAGATGTTCGAGACATTCAGCAGCAAGTTGACAGTACCAAGGATTTCATCAGCAAAACAAAAGAAAGCGTCGAACAAGTCAAGCAAGCTCTTAACGGCATTACAACCCTTCATGACGGATTCGCAGGAAACACCGCAGATTCCATCCGCTCCTTCTATGAAGAAGCACACAAGCCCTTCCTCGAATTCATGGAAAGCTTTTTGGTACAATATGAAGAAGCACTAAGCACCGTCAATGAGCAAGTCCTCTCCTTCGAACCGAACGAAAGCGGCTTTATCCGCCAGGAGTTTTTAGAAGGAGAACTGACCAGTAAAATGCAAAAAGCACAGGACAGCCTATCAGCTACAACTGACGCAATCAATCAGCAGCTTAATAGTGTCAGTGATCTAGCATCCGTATCACATGTAAAAGATGATGTTTTCCTTGATTCCATCACCGATGCAAAAAAGAGAATTACTAAAACAATTGATAATATGTACGAGATGGACTCGAATGCTACTAGTAAGCTGGATAATTCCCAGGACGATATACAGCAGATGAAGACGTATGTATCTAAGCTAAGGAATGCAATTGATAAGAATAGTATTACTGTCGGGAATTATAGTTCTGACCAATTAACAAAACAGGAATTCTATAAAGACTTTCTACTATCTACTAAAGGTAAAAAAGCACAAACTAGCAACACTCCTGTACCTATTACAAGGGATGAGTTTGAAGCATTGCGTGAGCACTTCAAAGATAGTAAGAACGTCGAAGATGATAGGTTTGAATGGAACGGAGAATACATCACCTTAAATGATGGTCGTATTATAAGAGCGTATCAGGATACAACCTCCCTTCAAATGGCTTTTGAATTTGTTTCACATATTCCTGATAAGCGTGAGGATCTTAAGGAATATAAGCAAGAAGAAGGCAAACAGATTGCTGTAGATGCCTACAATTTCCTAATAGGAGATGACTTGCGTACCCTGACTGATCCAAATGCTTCGTTAGGTGCTTTTTCTATGGCTGCACTCTCTATGGCTGGCCCGGGTAAAGTCATTAAAGGTTATAAACTATTAAGAACAACAGGAAAGTCTTTTAAAAAGCTCGATGACGGCGGAATACCCGCAACAAAAGCGAAAACGAAAATAGAAACGAATCAAAACGCTATAATCGCGAACAAATTCCCTGATGAAAGTTTACCTTCTAATGGTAAGTTACTGAATTATACGATTGAAGACGGTGCTATAAAAGGCCTTAATGGTCAAAGGCATTTAGATTTCATTATTGATGCAGAGAACAACCTCGTTATAGGGAAAAAACATCATTTCTTGGGTAATGCTCAAGATGTTAAAGCAGCAGGTCAACTCAAACTTAACGGCCAAGGTAAAGTTAGAAGAATTGATAATTTATCTGGACACTATAGGCCCACTGTTAATGAAGGTATGAACTATCCAGATCTTTTCAAACAAAATAACCTAAATATAAATAACTCATGGTTAGAACTATATGAGATCAAGATAGATGAAGATGGATTTGTAGAGAGCATTGATAAATCAGTAAGTAGAAAATTAAAGTAGGTGTTTATTTTGGATAGAGATAGCTTAAAAGTAAACTTAATAAAGTGTGTAAAGGAATTAGGTGTATCTGCCCTTGAAGATATAAGGTTTAAGGTTACGCCTACAGTTGAAGAAGGAAAAAAATTGAGTTCTACTGATGATTTTATGCGACTAAATATCTTAAGCCAGAAGAATTTAAATGGTAGGCTCTTTGAGATAGATAAGGTTGTTAAATTAATTTCTGGTCCTCAATCGACATTTCCAATATGGATAGATGTTGAATTATTAAAAAGCGAAGATACACATATCTTAATTGAACTAAGAATTAGTATGAGATTTAGAAAACCAAGCTTGTTACAGAATCAAGACACTGAACACCCCCCATTCAGAGCTATAAAGAATTGAGTTCCATAGACAACAATTAGTACAGTTTTAACTGGATGTTATCATCGCTAAAAGAGTTGATGAGTGAATAAATTAAAGA
Organism: Virgibacillus sp. 7505; assembly: GCF_002272135.1. GTDB lineage: Bacteria > Bacillota > Bacilli > Bacillales > Amphibacillaceae > Terribacillus. Next base: position 24,559 of record NZ_NPBF01000006.1, read on the forward strand.
AAGAAATCAAATGCACATCAATGATGATTGTGGCATAAAAAAATGTTACGCTATTATGAGGGTATCAGTAAGAAAATACTGGGTAAGCGAAATTTTTGAGGATGTAGCAGACCTGCTGCTAAGCAGGAAATATATTGCTTGCTTAAGAAAATTAGATAAGCAATACCCAGAATTAGATTTAACGCTTTACATTGATTTTGCTGAGAGTCATATCTAAGAGTTAAATTTAAGTAGGAATGCTGATCTCTGATTTAGCTAAACCAGAGATCAGCATTCTAAAAATTGAATCTAGATAAATTTCTTCCCCTTTCCCCAATACAACCCAAACAACAAAACAAACCACACCGGAGTCAGCAACAACGCCGGCCGTGTCTCATCAGCAACCAGCATGATAACCAGAACCCCTGCAAACAACGCCAGCACAGCATAGTTCACAAACGGCGTAAATGGTGCCTTAAATGTTGATTTCTTCTGCAATTCCGAACGTGTTTTCTTATATTTAATATGACAGATAAGAATGATGCTCCATACCCAAATAAAACAGATAGCACTAATGCTTGTGACAATGCCAAAGGCTTGTTCTGGTATGAGTTTGCTTAAGAGTGCTCCTGCTGATACGACAATAGCAGATAACCATAAGGCATTCGCTGGGACGTGCTTTTTGTTCAGTTTAGCAAGCTGGGCTGGTCCCTGGTCTTGCTTGCTTAAATTATATAAGGTGCGGCTTGTGGAAAACATGCCGCTATTCCCGGCTGATGCTGCGGATGTTAAGACGACGAAATTGATTATACCTGCAGCGATCGGGATACCAACTAAACTAAATGTCTTCACGAATGGACTTTCGGCTGCATTCAGTTCTGTCCATGGATTAATCATTAACAGAACGAGCAGAGCGCCAACGTAGAAAAATAGAATTCGTAAAGGTATCTTATTGATCGCTGATGGGATGTTCTTAGCAGGGTTGGCTGTTTCGGCTGCTGATACCCCGATTAGTTCCACTCCGACATACGCAAAGACGACCATTTGGAAAGCTAGTAAGAAGCCAGAAATTCCATTCGGAAATAGTCCGCCATGCTCCCACAGATTTGTAACTGAAACGGTTCCTGCATCAGTCTGGAATCCGATCACCAACAGTACAATACCGATACCAATCAATGCAAGGATCGTAACCACTTTGATCAAGGCAAACCAAAACTCCAATTCCCCGAATAGCTTTACCGTTAATAGATTAAGCCCTAATAAAACGACTACACAGATAAGTGCAGGTATCCATTGCGGGATATCAAACCAATAGTTCACGTACACTCCGACAGCAATTACATCCGCCATCGCTGTCATGATCCAGCAAAACCAATATGTCCACCCTGTCACAAACGATGCCCAAGGTCCGAGATAGTCTTCGGCAATGTCTGTAATAGATTGATAGCCTGCTTTCGATAACAGCAGTTCCCCTAGCGCTCGCATCACGAAAAACAGCGCTATACCTACGATTAAATAAGCAAAGATGATAGAGGGACCTGCCAGCTGTATTGCTTTTCCAGATCCTAAAAATAATCCGGTACCAATCGTACCGCCAATGGCAATCAACTGTACATGTCTATTGGATAAGTCCCTCTTTAACTCTTGTTGTGCCAACTCTAGCTCCTCCTTCATTTCAACCCAATAAAAAAAGAGATTGGAGGCTCTCCAATCTCTTGATCACAAGAATAACAAATACTATTGGTCATACGCGCGCAGCACAACCCAAATACATATCCGATACTCTTCTGTCCTTTTGCCTGAGATTGTGAACCCTTCGGCGCCGCGCAAATGGCGGTCTCTCCAGAAGCTGCTCCTGCTATAGTGTGATCCATAGCATTCATAGCTCTATTATTAAGTTATTTAGATTCTGTTGAATAGTCATTATTCTATTCCTTGTTAGATTTTTTGTCAAATCCTAATTTCGTCTACGGGCTCGTCATTTCTACTAACACCAGCATTTCAGCATTTTATGTGCTGTTCACCAAGATTCCGCTAAACCCCTAAGATACTTGTACCCTTCAATATTTTATCAAGGACATATAATACCCTGTATCCTAAAATAATGGAGGTGAAGATATGTCAGTTGGACAATATCGTTCATTATGCCAAAAATATACCGGTAAAGCTGTTGAAATCCGTTGCTATGACGGAAAAGTCCATAGAGGAATCATCCAGCGGGTAGACCGGGATCGTGTATATTTGCAGCCTATGGGCCGCTCCAGAAATCTAGGAGGCTTCGGTTACGGAGGCTACGGAAATGGGTATGGCGGCGGTTATGGTCGCAGTTTTGGCCGCGGCTTTGGCTTTGGTGTTGGAGTAGCTTTTGGAGCCATCGCAGGAATAGCCTTGCTTTCTCTATTCTGGATCTGACTATATAGCCGTATTCCATATAAATTTGATTACCGTATGACAGCATGAAAAAGCCTGGAATTGGTGCAGCCGGGCTTTATTCATGTCCATGTCTCCGGAGTTCTCACAGGTTATGTAAGCACAAGCTCCATAACCCCCCTACATATCCCCGGCAATAACACTAGCTTCTACAGCCAGCAAGTCTTCACTGGATAAGCTGTATCTTTCCATGTAATTTTTGACTACATGATAACCAACACAATACCCCAGCATCTTCGGATATTTACGATGACCAAATAAAATAGCATGATATTCATCATCCTGCGGCAAAAGCTCCTGCTTTGGAACAATATAATCAGACCACATTTTCTCGATTTTCTTATCAGGATAAAACGATGCCCATCTGGCAGTCAGTTCCTCTCCCAATCTTTCCGTAACAGCATTTTCAGCTATCCCCTCTAATACAATCGCATCCAGCAAAGTGTACATCTCTTCACTCTTATCAAAGCGATTCAGTCGGCAAACATGATTATACTCATGCGTGAATATTGCTTTTATCTCCTCTTCTGTATTTTCTGGTGATAAAAATAAAAAGAGCTTATCCTTGAATGCCAGACCTGATTTCCCGCCCAATTGTGTTTGGATCCATTTATTACGGTCATCCGAAGGAAAAATATAGATTGGAATATCCGGACCGTCCCACTCCTTTTTCAGGAAAGCCTCGTCCTCTTGCACGACCTCCCACACCTTTTCCTCCAGCTGTTTACGCTTCTTCTTTAATGGACGGTACATGCCGTGCTGTATAAAGTAATCATATATTTCTTCGGCAGAAGCGTCAGCAAAAAGTCCTGTCAGCTTTTCGCATAGTGCAATTGGATCCTCATAATGCTCAAGCAGCCATTCATCCGTTCTGATTACGCTCATTTCCCTCCCCCTATCAATACCAATTTATTCAGCAAGATAGCTAATGGCACAAAACATTTCTGTATTCATAGCATATTAAAATGATGTCATACAAAGGCAGGGGTTACGTTTGAAGTACACATATCTTGATTGCCTGGCACTATTCGGAGTAGGCGGTGCACATCCCGGCGGACTGCAGTTAACGAAGAATATTTTAGCGGAAGAGAAAATCAATAAAGAAACGACGCTTCTGGACGCTGGCTGCGGCACCGGACAAACCGCCGCTTACCTGCAGCAGCACTACGGCTGCAGTGTTAGTGCTTTAGACAACAACAGCATCATGGTGGATAAAGCACACCAAAGATTCTCTAGTTTGGGTTTACCGATTGATACCAAGGTTGGCGACATAGAGAACCTCCCCTATCCGGATATGCATTTTGATATTGCCCTCTCAGAATCCGTCCTTTCCTTTACCAATGCTACCTCCGCTATTCATGAGCTCAAAAGAGTGCTGAAGCCGAACGGAAGATTACTCGCAATCGAAACTGTATTGGAGCAAACAATTCCAGAAGAAGAACGGTCTTCTATTGTGGATTTTTATCGCTTTCCACAATTATTAACGGAGGATGAATGGCTGACAGCCTTTAGAAAAGCTGGCTTTCAGCAAGTTGATATAACAAAATACCAACCAACATTGGATCAGGTTGATGAACAGAACGCTGCTGATTTCTCCTTATCAAAATCTATCGATGATGCATTGTTAGAGATATTGGAAAAACACAAAGAGATCATGCAGCGAAATAAAGATAAGTTGGGGTTTCGCATATTCAGATGTAGTTGAAACAAAAAGAAGCTCAACGCTAAATGTTGAGCTTCCTTTTTCATATTATCAAATGCTTCATGAATCCAAGGATTTTATTTACCACCATTCAGCATGCCTTCTTGTGGTATTTCAAGCTTGAAATGCGTGCCATTCGATGAACTGTCGACTATACTTATATCCCCTAAGTGTTCAGTCATCATCTTCTTCACAAACGCCAGACCTAATCCCATTCCTTGCTCTTTATCTCCCAGCGAAATAAAGGGATCAAATACACTCAACCAGTTCTCAGGATGTATACCCACCCCAGTGTCGATAAAGTGTATGATGATATTCCTGTCGTCAATCTCTGTGCTGATTGTTATCTTCTTTTCTGTCCTGTTTTCTGGTATTGCTTCCACGCTATTTTTGATCAAATTGATAAATACTTGTTTTAAGTTTGCGCTATTCAGATAAACATTCAGTGGTGAATATATATTTATGAACTCCAACTCTACTTTGTTTTCTTGCAGCATTCCGTCTGTAAATGCAATAGATTCTCGGATTATTTCCGCGAGATCATCTGTTTTATAGATCAATGCTGACGACTTCATGTATGCACTGTAATTATCTGTAAGCTGCTCTAAATGGTCAGATGCATCACCTATCATTTTCAGTTTCCGTTTATCACTTTCATCCAGGGAACCATTTTTGTCCATTATGCTTGAGAAGCCTTTAATAATAGAGTTTGTGTTCCTCACTTCATGAATCAAACTGCCAGTCAAATGACCCGTGTAGTCTAGTTTTTTCTGTTTTTCCAATAATTCATGAGAATGAGCCTTCAAATCTACATTCAGCTTTACAAAAATGTGCATGCTTGCAACAGAAAATAGTATTACACCAATGCTGCTAGTAAGAACGCCGGTTAAAGGAAAAAAGTTCAGAATTCCTGGTATGACCAGCAGCAATGCATTGAATGAAAAACCCATAAGGAAGTTCTTGAAGTGTGAATTCCGAATTCTCTTCGACAATACAGGCATAACTACTAAGAAAATCACAATGATAGCCATGTGTATGAAGAACACCCAAAATAGCGGCCCATAATCAGGAAAATAGTAAACACCAGTATACCTCTCCTGGGTAACAGTCAATCCTTTTATTCCTAAGTCCGTCCAATTTATCACATACACGATAGCACTCCATATAGTGAAGCCAATCAGTGCTTTTTTGGTGAAAAAAGCATACGAAACATTCGTCAGCCAATTCCTCTTTTTCACCATTGATGGCTGGTCTTTGATAATCCGGTAAGCTACATATAATACAATAGGGAGCCCGAATGTCGGCCCCGCACGAAACAGCTTGAATAGAAATAGAATCGTATCTTCTGACAGAACATTCTTAAAATAAAGAACTCCGATATCCAGCTGCCAAATGGTGATCAGGATCATATATATGATCATTCCTGTCGACAGCTTTGTTTCATTGTAAACTTTGCCTATGCTCAACGCTAAAAACAATGGAAGTAAACCAATGGCACATATTAATATACCAATAATCATACCTGCTAACCCCTAACTGCAGAAATCCACATCATGGATTTGACTATGTTCTTTTGTACAAAGTAATGTGGATTCCATTACGCGAATTAGGAGCTAATTTCAGCTGCCTATTCTCATATATCCCTCTGTACATTATATCAGATGTATTCCGTTCAGTTGCGGCAGTCTCAGTTCGATGCATGAGAACTTAATTAACGAAAATTCACGTGCAAACAAAACTAAAAGCGCTCAACACTACCAGGCTGAGCGCTTTTTTCTCCTAATTTCAGACTGGAGTATCCTCCATTATCTAAGGATTCGGATCGATATTATTTGATTTGTTTTTGATAGTTACAACCATACAGCATTCCTTCTTGCGGTATTTCAAGCTTGAAATGCGTACCACTTGGCGAACTTTCGACTATCGTTATATCTCCTAAGTGTTCAATCATCATTTTCTTCACAAAGGGAAGACCCAATCCCATTCCTCGCTTTTTATTTCCTAAGGAGATAAACGGATCAAATACACTTACCCAGTTCTCTTGGGGCATGCCCTTACCAGTGTCGATAAAGTGTATGATGATATTTTTATCATTAATGTCTGTTCTAATAGATATCTTCTTTTCCGGCCTGTCTTCCGACATTGCCTCGACGCTATTCTTTATGAGATTGATAAACACTTGTTTTAAGTTTGTCTTGTTCAGATGAACATTCAGTGGCGAATAGTTAGTGATGAATTCCAGCTCGACCTTATTTTCTTGAAGCATCCCTGCAGAAAAATCAATAGACTCTTGGATAATCTCCGCTAAATCCTCTGTTTTAAAGGCTAATGCAGAGTCCTTCATATATGCACTATAATTATCTGTCAGTTGATCTAGATGTTCGGATGATTTACCTATCATCTCCAATGTTCGCTTATCCCTCTCATTTAGATCATCACTTTTTTCCAGCATACTCGAAAAACTTTTAATAATGGAGTTTGTGTTTTTCACTTCATGAATCAAGCTGCCAGTCAGCTGACCTGTATAGTCTAGTTTTTTCTGTTTTACCATTAATTTATATGAGTGGTTTTTCAAGTCTACATGGAACTTAACGAAGACGTGCAGGCTTCCCACTGAAAATATAATGACACCAATACTGCTTGCTAGAAGGCCAGTTAAAAGAATGTTGTTTAGAGATCCTGATACAATTAGCAGCAATGCGTTGAATGAAAAACCCATAAGGAGGTTCTTAAAGTATGAGTTTCGAATTCTTAATGATAATACACATACCACTAACAAAAAAAATACAATACCAGCCATGTGCAGGAAATAGATCCATAAAAGCGGTCCGTACTCAGGAAAATAGTGAGTACCAGTGAATCCTTCATTGGCAACGACCAACCCAGTTACTCCCAAGTTCGTCCAGCTTATGATATAAACCACCAGACTCCATATAGTGAAGCCAATTAGTGCTTTTTTTGTAAAAAGAGCGTAGGACATTTTCGTAAGCCTATTCGTTTTTTCCGTGACGGATGGCTGATTGTTGATAATCCAATAAGCCATGTACAATACCATGGGAAGGGTGAAAATCGGCCCTGCACGAAACAGCTTGAACAGGAATAGTGCAATATCCTCTGACAGCACATCCTTAAAATAAAGAACTCCTATATCTAACTGCCAGATCGTGATTAAGATCATAGATATGATCATCACCACCGACAACTTTGTTTCATTGTAAACTTTGCCTATACTCAATGCTAAAAACAACGGCAGTAAACCGATGGCACATATTAATATACCAATAATCATACCAACTAAACTCCTAACTGCTAAAACCCACATCATGGATTGTATTTTGTGTGTTATTGCAACCATGTCCATGTATTGTAATAGCTGCTATTCCCTCACCATTTGGAGGTTCAGCATCATGTAATATGCTTAAAAAAATCATTCCAGACTATGTATAAATTATTACACCTTTTGTTATAGGATTTATAACCCATAACTCATTGTTACTATTATCATAAATTCCTTCGTACCCAATGGATACTTATACCCACATATTATACCAGAGGTCTTCCATTTAACTACTACTGTTAGTAAGGAAAAACCTATTTGGAATACTTTACCTTGGGTTAATCTGGTGTACAAATGAGGAGTTCATACTTTGAAAAGATAGAATGACCTAAACGAAAAATGGTCATTAACAGTTGATACTCTTCATATATCTGAAAAATTTAAATATTGAAATTTATTTTAATGTGTTATACAATCTCACAAACAGTGAATGAAGAGGTGGATGATGAAAACGTTAGAGCGATTTAGTCAGTTTGTCGGAAGTACCTTTGCGTATTGGGTCATTTTGTTTGCGGTAATAGCTTTTATGCTGCCGGCAGGATTCACATGGATTGTCCCGCTTATTACCCCGCTGCTCGGTATCATCATGTTTGGTATGGGTTTGACTTTGTCAGCAAGTGATTTTAAAGGCGTGGTAAAACGTCCATTTGAGGTTATGGCAGTCGTGGTCGCACAGTTCTTGATCATGCCGCTGCTTGCCTTTGCTTTGGCAAAAGGCCTGCAATTGCCTCCCGAAGTTGCTGTCGGCGTCATTCTCGTAGGATGCTGCCCTGGCGGAACGTCTTCTAATGTCATGACCTTCCTAGCCAAGGGTGATGTGCCATTATCCGTTACGGCCACAGCAGTCACAACCGTTCTCGCACCGATCGTAACACCTGCACTTATTCTTTTATTCGCGAGCGAATGGATTGAAGTCAGTCCGGTCTCCCTATTTATCTCAATCGTGAATGTCGTCATTATCCCAATTGTTTTAGGGCTATTAGTGAAACGCTTCTTCAATAGACAAGCTACAGCAAGCATCAAAGTACTGCCGCTTGTCTCAGCAATAGCTATAATCGGTATCGTAGCTGCTGTCGTATCCAATAGCCAGCAGCAGATTGCACAGACAGGTCTAGCAATCTTCGGTGTAGTCATCCTGCATAATGTGCTCGGCTACCTGCTCGGATTCGCTTTTGCCAAGCTTCTGCGAATGGATTTGCCCAAAGTCAAAACAACATCCATCGAAGTCGGAATGCAAAACTCAGGTCTGGGCGCCCAGCTTGCAACAGCACACTTCTCTCCCCTAGCTGCTGTACCAAGCGCTATCTTTAGTGTCTGGCATAATATTTCCGGGTCCATTCTGGCTAATATCTTTGCGAAGATGGGTAGCGATGAGAAGGACGTAGATGCTAAGGAGCAAATATCTTAATAGAATTAGCCATCCTCATACTAGAGGATGGCTATTTTTTTATTTAATCCATATCTCCGCATTAAGTAATAAAAAGCAGCCCTTCCAGATTGATCCTCCCTCTTAGATTTATCACCCAAATAGATAACCCTCTTATAGCCCCTAAGACTTCTGTAGTGTTTTTCCAAAAAACGACTCTTTAGTTCTGGTAAAAAGGATGCGTTTTTGCCATTTCCCCTTTCACCAAAATTTTCCTTTATTATAATTACAAGTAATGAACAGCTACGGATATATCAGGTGGTGAAGACAATTAAAAATTTAGATGTACAGGACATCCAGCAGCAGATTGAAAGCACAAAGAAATTTATCAACCAAACAAAGGAAAGTGTCGAACAGGTCAAACAAGCCCTCAATGGTGTTACAACCCTCCACGAGGGTTTTGAAGGCAATACCGCCGATTCCATCCGCTCCTTTTTTGAAGAAACGCACAAGCCATTCCTCGAATTTATGGAAAGCTTTTTGGTACAATATGAAGAAGCATTAGGCACCGTTAATGAGCAAGTTCTCTCCTTCGAACCAAATGAAAGTGGCTTTATCCGCCAGGAGTTCTTAGAAGACGAACTGACTAATAAAATTCAGAAGGCACAGGACAGTCTATCTGCTACAACTAACATGATTAATCAACAGCTTAATAGTGTAAGTGATCTTGCATCCGTATCACATGTAAAAGATGACACATTCCTAGATTCTGTTGCTGAGGCAAAAAAGAGAATTAACAAAACAGTAGATAATATGTACGAAATGGACTCGAATGCTACCAGCAAGCTGGATAAGTCTGAGGACGATATGCAGCAACTAAAAACGTATGTGTCTAAGCTGAAGAGTGCGATTGACAAGAATAATATTACTGTAGACAATTTCAATGTAAGCCAATTTAATAGTGTTTTTTCCTCTTATCATAACGAGTTTAAAATGCTGGCAAGAGGCAGAAATGCTCTTGCGACTGGTGAGAAGGCTGAAATTACACAAGACGAATTCAACTCTTTGTTTCCATTTGTCAAAACTACAGAATCTGTTATGGATTACTATAACGAGTGGAATGGAAGTTATCATACACTAAAAGACGGCAGGATTATCCGAGAGTACCCTACTCAAGATGGTTCCCGTTTTGAATTCGTTGGTAAAATCCCTAACCCTAGAGCAAGTCAGCCGTCTGATGACACAAATATCGTAATGGATATACTAGGTCCAGCATGGAAAGACACTGTGAACTACTTCACAGAAGATTTCGTTACCCTATTTGATTCAAAATCTTCTTGGTGGGAAAGGGGATTAGCAGCCGCATTTATAGTTCCTTGGGGAAAAGGCATAAAATCGGAATTTAAATTTGGAGTTAAAAAAGGCCTTGATGATATTCGTACAATATTAAATTCAAAAGCCCCTAAATCGAAAAGATTTAAAGCTGGCCTCTCTCTTCTAACTCCTCCTAATCCCGGACAACAAGCCTTCCAGTTTGGAGAGAAATACATTAAGCCGGTCTTGTTGAAGAATGGTGGATTTCTTGCTAAGAAGGTTGATAGAGGTAAACGATTAAGTTCAAAAAAATTAAGAAAGTCAAATTTTGACGATGTTGTAAGGGATGGTAAGAAATCTTCCAAGCATAGTGAAGTGAAAAATAAAAATAGTTTACCTGGAAAAGGAGAACCAAACTCCTCCAAAGATCTTTTAAACCCAGATGGTACTGTAAAACAGAGAAGATATTACGATGAAAATGGAAGAGCCAAAGAGGATATAGACTTTAATCATTCGGATGATGGATCGCACACATTCCCCCACAGACATAAATGGGATTGGTCTAAAAAACCACCGAGACAAAAACCAGAGTAGGTGAATTATAAATGAAAAATATACATGATAGTAGAATACTTAGTTACAATGTAGACTTTGAAAACTCAAAAATAATAATAAAAATAATAGACGACGATGGAAAATATAGTGACTTGCTATTTGAAGATGTTTTTGCATTTCATTTCGAAGAGCAACTTCCTCATAGTATTATACTAGACATATTAGAAGATGAAGTGGACACTTTTTATACAGATAATAAAGAGATTCTGGATAAAGGAAAAGATTATTATTGGCCCATGGATTACGAGAATAGTAAAGAGATGCTAAGCTATATAAAGTCAAAGAGCTACCGTTACTATAAAATTCAGTCGTCTTATGGTTTGAATGGATGGATCCTTTCAAGGGCATTCCTAGTCAAGTAAGAAATAGTTTATGTAATAAAAAAATGCTCAGCGATGATCATCTAGCTGAGCATTTTTAAATCAGAAAGGTAACTCTCTCGTCTCCACCTGTACAGAAACCCACTGCGTCTCCGTGAACTCCTCAATAATCCAAGGATTACCGAAGCGTCACACTCCATATTTTTCCACTGCTGAATGGTGCGTTTTCCACTGCATTTACAGTCTGGTCGCTCACATGTGACATACTGAATTTTGAGTTATTGCAATCTCCATGGCTTCTTCATCAGAAGCTGCTTTGATGATGGATGCGATTGGAGCAATGAGTTCAGAGCTAAGTTCTATGAAGAAGCATTAAGCACCGTCAATGAGAAAGTCCTCTCCTTCGAACCAAATAGTGACCAAGAGTTTTTAAAAAGACGAACTAATAGAAGATATTAATGACTTTAAATAGGAGTTGGTGAAATGAGTAAAAATAATATAGAAGTTCTAGTTACAAGTGCTGATAATATTACTAAACTAATTCCTTCAATTAGACAATATAATGGTGAATCTAAAAACGAAATAAAAATGCAAATAAATGATAACAAGCCGATAATCACTTGCTACTATATTGAAAATCCAGATCAATTGCCCGGTTTATTAGACATTATTAAGCAACTCGAAAAAAACGGGGCGGTACTTGAATTAAGACAAACAATCAGAAATACCAGTAGGACTATTAATATAAACATCATAAGGAATTTATTAGAAAGAGACAAGATTATCGAGCAGCAAATTGAGGAATATGATGATAACCTATCCAATTAATAATTCGGTTATGGGAGCACTATGATTCCAAACTATTAATTATTTTTTTGATCAGAGGATTAGAGAAGGAAGAATAAAAAGGATAGCAAAAACAATCCGAAAATAGAGGCTTAAATACACAAATGCACAAAGAACAATATGAAGATCTATTTCAATTCCTTGCAGGTACCTTTATCGAGATATAGAATCACCTGCACATGCCTTTGAAGAGTTTTTAAAGGAAGCAATCAGAGTCTATCTTAAGGATGCTGTTGCATTTCTAATTGAATATATTAATAGTGAACTCACTAATGAAGAAAAGGATATTTTTATAGAAGAAAGTGCCGATGAAATTTACTTTCCTGCACTTGGACAGGAACCTATTGATTGGTTACAAGGCATAACATTGCAAATAGAAACTGAATTATGTAATTAGTTTACCTAGTTAAGGGACGAGAGATTAACTCTCGTCTTTTTGTATATGCTGTAATTCGGTATAAGCATGTATTCTCTGCAGATGGGTATACACAAACAGTTACGAAACAGATTCTCGGATATGGCGGACCCGGTAAAATATTTTAATTTAGCACATTCACAAAAAGATGCTCAGCGACATAGCCGCTGAGCATTCTTAATTGGAATAGAATTACGTTAATCAAGCTTGGTATTCTTTATCAATAATTAAAATTGGTTTAATAGTAGACCCATTCGCTGAATCCTCAAATGCCTGCTGGATATCATCCATTTCATAGAATTTCACCAATTTATCGAATGGGAATTGACCATTTTGATAGAACTTCACTAGTTTTGGAATGATCAATTGCGGTACAGCGTCGCCTTCTACAACACCTTTCAGTGTTACAGCTTTTGTCATGATTTCATTGGTAACGTTGATTATCAGGTCACGTTTACCGACGGCAACTGTCGCACATTCACCTTTGACACGTAAGCAGCGGATTGCGGCTAGTGTTACTTCTGGAACACCTGTTGTTTCCAAAGAGTAATGCGCACCTTTGCCAGTGATTTCTTTGATTTTCTCTGCAGCATCTTCGTTTTTGCTGTTGATTGTATGTGTTGCGCCAAGCTCTTTTGCTAATTCCAAACGGCTGTCATGGATATCTACAGCGATGATTGGGTAGCAGCCAGCGATTTTCGCAGCCATCATACCAGATAGACCTACAGCCCCTGTACCGAATACAACAAAGCTTGTACCAGCTTCTGGAGCAAGGGAGTTCAAGACAGTACCACTGCCTGTCATCAGACCGCAGCCAAGTGGTCCCAATAGACGAAGGTCAGCCTCTTTATCGATCTTCACCACGTTCTTCTCATCTACCGTACTGTACGTAGCGAAAGAAGATTGACCGAAGAACTGTGACACTTCTTGTTCCTCTTTATGAATTGGTGATACACCATATTTGTTTTTACCTGCAAAGTTAAGTTCCATCATGTTTTCACAGCCGCCTGCATTACCTTCCAGGCAGTTATCACAATGACCGCAATAACTAAATCCAAGTACGACATGATCCCCTGGTTCAACAGTAGTAACATTGCTGCCTACTCTTTCTACAATCCCTGAACCTTCATGTCCTAGTACAGCCGGATACGGTACTGGCAGCGAGCCATCAAGAACAGTTGCATCTGTATGACAAACACCCGAAGCAACAATCCGCACCAACACCTCATCAGCTTTTGGCTCATCCAACTGCAGTGCCTGTTTTTTGAAATCGCTTTCTTCAGTAGTTAACATTGCTTGAATTTCCATCCTAGTTCCCCCAGTTATACATTTTTCAATTATATTAAAGAGATTTATAATATAATTAACCTAAGTATAAATAATCAGTTCAAAAGGTTTCAATCACTGAAAAATTGAAAATGTATGGGTTTTCAACTGTGAAGATAGTACTGTATAGTTTTTCAACAAAAAAAATAAAATGTCTAAAATTCATCTATCATAGAGAAAGTATCTAGCGAGGGAAAATCATGCAAAAAAAAGACCGAAGAATTGAGCGAACTAAATCTACCTTAATAGCAACATTCCAAAAGCTAGTTTTAGAAAGAGGCTATTCCAAAGTTAAAGTAAAAGATATCGTAGACGAAGCCAATTACAACCGCACTACCTTTTACGTACATTACGACGGCAAAGAGCAATTAGCTAAAGAAATGATCGAACTGGAAATGGAGCGTTTTTGTTATGAATTCTGCAAACCAGTTCGCGATAATCCTATCCTCGACCTAACGAAGATGAATCCAAATGAAACAGATGTTTTTCAGTATATGAAGGATAACAGCCATTACTATGACTTACTAGTTATCCAAGATCCGATACCAGGAATCCGCGAAGCTTTGTTAGAGGTCCTAAAGGATATTTTTCAGAATAAATTCTCTTTTATTGGAGATAAGGCTTCTGAGATTAATGCAGACTATTTCACTCATTATAGAGCTTATGGTATATATGGCTGGATATTGGAGTGGATTAGAGCTGGGTATGATGCAACGCCTTCTGAGATGGCTAGGAGGATTATTAATTTGTTGCATTATCATTCTTCTTTGATGAAAGAGGTTATAAAACTAAAATAATACAGGAGATTGGATTACCCCAATCTCCTGTATTA
>NZ_NPBF01000007.1 GCF_002272135.1 Virgibacillus sp. 7505
CCCCAATCTCCTGTATTATTTAACATGCAATTATCTTATGAACTTATTATTAATAAAATAAAGTTAATTAATTAAACTTTTTCAGTTATTGTTAATTGTTGTTCCCATCTTAACTTCATTTCATCAATAATATATCTCAATTCATTGTCATCTAAATAATCCCATAATTTCACACTACCTGTTAGGTTAATATGCCGCGCTGCATATCTGATATAGTCACGGCTTTTTATTTTATAATTTTCTTTTAACTCATTTAATGAAATTAATGTAGCTTCTACCATTTTTTTATTTCTTGAGATAGTAGGGGTTTCCAAAATAATTCTGGCTATATCTTGATCTTCATTCTCCAACATTATACTTGTTAAGTAGAAAGGATCTTCATATTTTTCATTATAAGTAATATATCCAAACCACCAAAGACGTGCTAATCCGCTTCTCGAAAAGGGTCTCTCTCTAAAAAAATATCGATTCAAAATAAAATTCTTCTTATCTCCAGAGGTATGTTCTATAGGCCATCTTTCTCTCATATACTCCCAGTGAGTAACATGTGTCATAAAGGCCCACATTCTCTCATCCGCTACTTCCGAAAGAGTCAAGTCCGAAAAACTTCTATAAATTATTTTTGAGTTTACAAAATCTAATTTTTCATTATTGGAAGTCTCTGTTTCCAAATTAATAGTTGCACATAGTGCTTTTGTTTCTTCATCAATCATATCTTGGTAATTTTCTATAAAAGGCTTACTTGATAGATAATTTGGGACATTTACTTCCACATTACTTTTAAGTTTATTTAGATAATTGGAGTTAAAACGATTCATAGTTCCTCACCATCTTCAGAGTCATCCTCCATAATTGAATATAATGCTTTTAATGATTTTGAGAACGGATCATTTAGTATCCTTTGAGCCAAATTAATTGGTTCCTCGTAAGTATTCTCAGCTTCCGGATCTAGTCCAAGTGCATTTATTTTTTCAAATAGTATCTTAAACCATCGCAAATCAGAAGTTTCATTATAAAAATCATTGTCATCTGAAATCTCTTCACTCATAGCTTGTAGTGCAGCGGAAACTACAGGTATACCAATAAGTGAATGAAGAATTGGTTGTAGCTCATCTTGACCTGCCAAATTAGTATAAAGCGCATATATTTCTGAATTTAGACTTACTACAATGCGTTCAGTATTTAGAGTAATGGATATAGGCTCACTGCTATCACTTACATTCTTTTCAATTTGTATAATTGATTCCGAGTCACTTATTTGATCTTTTTCAATATTAATATTGAAATCATAACCAATAGCTAAAATATCACCCTTACTTACATTAAAAGTATAGCCTTTATAATCATCATCAAATTGAGAATTAGTATAATTCTCAATTTCAGTATTAGCTACAATAAAAGTACAAACCTCTATGCTTTTTTCAATTACAGATGCTTTTAAATTCACTTGTTGGACACTGGTAACGGAAGTCTCCAAAATTCTATTTTGTGTTTTAGCACATTCAATATGAACACAGTATTTGGCGTTATTATTTGCTATCAAATTTGTTAACTCTTTATTATTTAAGTCATGTTTAACTGTTAGAACAAATTCTTCTCTATTCACATCGTAAGTAATATCAGTTTCATATGAGCTCCCTTGATAATCTCCGGAAAAATCAGCTAATACCGGATATGGAAAGTGCCTTTCTTTAACTTTCATTTATTAGCACCTCCAAAGAAGCTCTAATTCTTTCATTTAATTCAATTCTTATTGTCTTTTTATCCGAATCATTAAAAGAAATTGGTCCGATTTGACTTTGGTTTATAACAAGAGACTTACCTGTTTCCAAATCAACTGCTTTCTTAATATCAGCCTTATAAGCTCTTGAATCTTCTCCCACAAAATTAACTGTCACATTTCCTTTACCGCCTGTGTTAGTTGAGATCTTAAGGTCATAAATCCCTTCACTGTTTCCTACTTCTATTGAACGAACACTAGCAATGCTAATACTAGGACTATTAGATTTGGTATTACTGGCTGTTTTCTTCCGTTCTATATCATTTTTATTATGTTTACTTTGTCGGCCTTTCTTTCTGCCAGCTAGTTTTGCAGTAGTCCTTTTCTTATTTCTTCTAGCCGATATTTTCATTGCTTTAGGTACAAATTTATTGTGATTTTCTACTAATTTGTTGCTATCATCTAAAGGATCTTCTTCATTTAGGTGATCCGGTAAGAATTGATTAAACCCTTTAAAATCTATTTTATTTGTCTCTTCAGTAATACTCATTTCTTTTATTGTCTCTCTTATAAAATCACGTAATTCATTTATAACTTTCTTTGCATAATCTTCATTTTCATGCCTAGAAGACTCCCATTTATCATGAGTGGGAGGCTCAGTTTTTCTAAGAAGTTGATTTAACTTCTCTCCTCTAATAATTGATACCCCCGAGAATCTAAATCCCACTCTAAATCGGTCCATATGTGTGATTTTCATCCCTGTATTTCTAACTAAAGCAACCCTTTTGGCATATTCTTCGTCTTTCTTTATGTAAAGATCAACTTCTCCTAAGCCAGCAATATCTTTAGTATATTTTCTTCCAAACTTAATTGCAGATAAATATTGATCAGCATATAAACCTTTATCTATTTGAATATACTTATCTATTAAGCTCTTTAACGAAGAATGATCTATTGTAATCTCTCCAACAGTTACAACTAGCTTTCTTTCATGAATAGAAATAAAAAAGTTTTCGATAACAGCCTTTATGATCTTTTTTTTCCAGTCCTCATCTTTTAGAAAAGCAGCAATATACACGTCGGTACCTACTTCTGTGCGCTTAAACTGAGTTTTTATACTACTAGGGTTAGTGATGGGCTTTGTTTGACTCTTAATTCCGTAAAAACCAGTTCCTCTTGTTTCTTCGTTATTATATTTATGAGAAGCAAGTCTCGAGACTCCTTGAAACCCCTCTTCTCCATTAATGTTTAATGTACTATAGAATACCGTTCTCAAAATTGAACACGCAAAAGGAGCACTTTTTCCAATACCAAATGAACCTCCCGCACTCCCGCCTTTATTACTAATACCTACCGACTTTACAAGATTTTCCCAATCGCTTCCTTCGACATTTACTCCCTGTAATCCTTTAGTGTTATAATCACTAACTCTTAAAAAAGTGAATTCATCATTTTTCTCGAGCATATCTAGTCCCTGTGCAAAAAAAACTTTCGCTTGCTCAGGAGTTCTTTTATACTTTAAAGAAGATTCAAAAGCATTACTGAGTCCTTCTCTATCAGGAAATTCTTCTCTTTTAACAGTAAACTTACTAAAAGATACTTTTACTGGATTGTTTCTATCCAGAATAGCATCAGTAGAATTTTGTATAATTTCTCTAGCTAGTGATTCAATTTGGTTACCACGAAAGCTTTCTACACCTGAATCATTTAATCCTTCTGGTTGCCCACCTTCAGCATTTATAGGAAAATACCATTGGTATTCCAACATATCTTGCCTCCATAGATCTTTTATTGTTGAATTGTACTAGTCTTATAATACCATATATTATTTTCTTCTTCCCAATAAATGTGAATCAATGGCTAAAAGAGACCAACTAGAAGTATGTCCTCTAATTTACGCGACCATTGATGTTTATATGATTTAACTACATACTTGTATTGCAGATACAGTTACATACACAAACTAAAGAGCCTAGACACTAGCTGTCTATTTGACACTATATTAATTAAATAGACTTTTTTCTTTTTCTATTAAAAAGAGGTTTGTATTTAAAGCATAAAATTTAATCTGACCTTCATTCATTGTGATCGAACCATAATTTAAATTACTTTTATTCTAAATACTCCAACATCTTTCTTGCAACAGCATTAGCCAACTTTGGAGGAACTGCGTTACCAATTTGCTGGTAACGCTCATCTTTTCTGCCTTCAAAGGCAAAACTATCTTTAAAAGACTGTAATCTAGCTGCTTCCCTAATACTTAAAGCTCTTGCTTTAGTAGGATGTTGCCACATTGATTTACGAACATTAATGACTGTGGGAGATGGTTCATCATAATTTAAACGTAAGTAAACTGTGTTTTGAGTCCTAGATGCATCCTTATAGGATTCTTTCATATTATCCGGTAGGCTATGAAAATTCTTTCCTCCACTTTCTAGTATTTGTTTATATCGTTGCTGAATTAAATCTGAACTTTTAGTATTAATGTGATCGAATAATAATTTGTTCTCTATCCCCTCACGGTAATATCTTATAAGTTCATTACTATTTTTATTAACATAAATGCTCTCCTCATAGGATTCAATATCCTGTTGAGGCTCAATATCTTCTAAGTCATAAATTGCATCTCTTACTGTATAAACCTGTTTTGAATACGGCTTAGGTAATGTAACTTTTTCTTTTGTCTGATAAATACCCAACATCATAAATCTTTTTCTCCGTTGCGGCACACCAAATTGAGAAGCATCTAGTACACCACTATCTAGTGAATATCCGTAATAAGGAAATAGCCTCTTT
Organism: Virgibacillus sp. 7505; assembly: GCF_002272135.1. Classification (GTDB taxonomy): domain Bacteria; phylum Bacillota; class Bacilli; order Bacillales; family Amphibacillaceae; genus Terribacillus. The sequence goes on from NZ_NPBF01000007.1 coordinate 4,517, forward strand.
AAATATTCAACTACATTATAAGAATAGACACCAATATGAACTTTAAACAGCTTATCCTTTACTAGACTGAATTTATCACAGTCTATATTTTCATCTTTAAGTTCCTTGCAACGAGTTAAAAACCGATTTAGATCAATAAAATCTTGGATCTTATCTTTTATCAAACCTGATGATGTTGATCTTTCTAATATGATACCCAAAGCTTCTATGGCATTAGTGATCACCAAATCCATGTCTAAATCTTTTTTAGATTTACTAAGAATAGAGAGAATTTGTTTTATTTCATTTTGTTCTTTACTACCTTTTAAACGAATTTGATCACTGCTTTTAATTCTACGTTCAATCGTACGAATACGGGAAATTAGAAAAGGTTCATTTATTAAAGGTTCCGGAACATCAGATAACTCTATGTAATTACTAATAATCCTTCTTAAACTATCGCTATCAAAATTTAGAAGTTCTATATAATCTCTTTTGTAAAGCGGGTCATGCTCTTCTGAAGAAATCGAATCTAAATGTCTCTTTGAACTAAAATCATTTTCATCGTTTTCTATAAAGTTTGTAACAAAAAACTTATGAACTGGTGAATCTATAGATTTTACATTTTCCATAAGAAATGCAATTGGTCTAATATCTCTAATTGCTCTTGCATATTCCTTTACAAGCTGATTATTCCCTGATATCAAGTAATTTTTTTGACGATTTGCATTAGAGAATCCTTGGCAAGGTGGACCTCCTATTATTACAGTTTTTCTTGGATTTAATTGAAGATCCTTAAAATTGATCTTTGAGATATCACTTGTATCAGAGGCTTTATCTTTTAATATAAGTTCTTTTCTACCCCCATGGTTTCTGATAAAGGTTTTTTGAGCTGCTATATTTAGCTCTACTGCACCTACTGTAGAGAAATACCCTGTTTGCTCAAATCCATTGCTTAAACCACCTGCCCCCGAAAATAAATCGATTATTTGATACTGTTTAGTCATTATATTAAATCCCTTTCTATGCCTTCATCTCAGAACGTATATTCTCATAATATTATTAGCAGCATACCTTATATGAAAATAAATTTCAAGTAGATAAAAACATCAATTTAAGCTTATTACGCGGTTTTTATAGTAATCTTAGAATAAATTCTAGAACTTTTAGTAGCGAAACAATTGCATAAGGTTACAAATATAGGGTAAGCAATAATATTAAAGGAGGAATATAATTGAAAGACAACTCGGCTAATGAACAACGAAGAAAAAACATGCAAGCCATACATTCAAAAAATACATCTATAGAGATAAAGACTGGAAAAGCTTTGTGGAATAGAGGAATTCGCTTCAGAAGAAATGTATCTTCTCTTTATGGGAAGCCCGACTTTGCAATTAAAAAGTATAAGGTAGTTCTTTTTATAGATGGGTGTTTTTGGCATGGTTGCGAATATCACGGAAATATGCCGAAAAGCAATAAAGAATATTGGTCAAAGAAATTATCCAGAAATAAAGAACGTGACATAGAAGTTACTAATCATTATATATCAGAAGGATGGAATATATTGAGAATATGGGAACATGAATTAAAATATAATTTCGAGGAGACCATAACTAAGATTGTCTCTTTTATAAATGAAGCAAAGCAATTAAAATTATAATTTAAGATTAAACTTGTGCTGAAAATCTCAAAAAAGCAAATCAGCAGTGATTCTTAACTAAGAAGAAAAAGCAAAGACTCTTTCTAACCTAATTTACTACCCTAACCTATTGGTATTATCAATTTTTAATTAACAAATTGATCTAACATCACTCACTTTAAATAATATACAATTAAATTAATAGGGTGGAAATACAATACAAAAAAGAAGCCTAAAGTAAAGTATCGTATCAACTGATAATTATACTCAGAAAACACGACGCTTTCTTAAGACTCCATAGTTGTAAATAGAAAATATATTTAAAACCAAACCACTGATACTTAGTATTTTATTACTTAAGACTCCATTTACTCTTTAATAAGTCAATCAACTTTTTCTGTCTATCTTCCAGGACTTTAGGAGTCCATTCATCTTCCTGTAAGACTTGAGTTGTTAACGCAAAAGTTGTTATTCCATTTTTTGATTGGAAATAAGATTTTTTCTTTTTACTAAAATCATAGTTTCTTGCTTGAGAATTTTTAGCTCGAGTTAACAGGACTAAATTTCCTAGTTTATGCACATATTCCGATGGTTTCTTAAAATTAACTAACCAATCACTATCTTCTTTTGGCGTTTGCGGAAGCACATGTTCAACTGTAATAACTGAGTGATCATAAAACGGTTGTCCATTGGTTAGTAAGGAATCTAATCGGAGCAATACATACCTTCTTACTGTATCTTTTAAATCTATATAGACATCTCCATTAAGCTTTTCCAAGACCGCCTTTTTATCGTCTTCTGACACTTTTAACAAAGATTCTTTCGAAAACACTTCAATCCCCTTTTCCATTTGTCTCAAAATCTGGGAATACTTGGACATTCGCCAATTGAAATTTTTTCGCAATACCATACTAACTCCTGCAAACTGTTCTAATAGGTCTAAGAACTCTTCTAATTTTTCGTTAAATTCTCGCATGTAGTACATTGCTACAGGAATCCAATCATTATTATCAATTCTATTTAGCAGGCTTAATACTTTTATAATCTTTGGTTGTCGGCTGTAAAATGATCGATAATCAACAAGTTTTAGATAAATCTCACTATATGGAATTAATAAATCATCTATGAAGTGTTTACCATTTACATTAGAGAAGATCTCCTCGTACTCATCCTTATAATTTGCACTTCCTTTTCTTTTCTGAATAATCATTCGTATGTGATCAAATAACTTATTGAACCTATCCCGTCCTAAAGTTACTTCGACTTCCTCCCATTTGTTTGTATATAAATCATGTTCATCTTCAGGTATTGTGCCAATTACACGTGCTTTAAAGATATCACTAGGGAGTAAATCTAATCCACGATCATTCAATACAGTAAAAATTCGAAAAGCAGAATCAAAATTTGGAGTAGAGACCACAACAATAAAACAGAGGGTAGCTAAAACTAAAGGTAGTATTTTCACAGTAGATTCATCTAAGTCATTTAGGCGTTCCATATAATATATCGCATTGTCTCGAATCGCTTTTTGACTGTCCGTTTTGAATGGTGTATTTTTTGCTATCTTATGTGTCATACCTTTTTTTTGGATGTATTTTTTTAGGAATTCATCATCTCTATTCCGTAAATGTAGCCTATACGTATCCTTTGTGCCTAAAATCTTACTTCCTTTTTGAACCACCATCTGTTCAATATCATCAGCATAGTCATCACTAAGAATATCCCTTAGAACAGAAAATAAGATAGTAAGTGTTGTTAAGCGTTGTTGGCCATCTAACACTTCTGATTTTGGACCATCATTCTTTACTAAAACCACGCTGCCTAGAAAATAAGGTTCATCTACATTATTAATATTATTTTCTGCAATATCATAATGTCTAATAAATTCTAATATATCATCCAAAAGTTCCCCAGCTTCATCTGTTGACCATGAATAAGGCCTTTGAACAGAAGGTATAGTAAATAAATAGTCATCTGAAAAAACCTTATGTAAAGGAGTCTCCTGTGCTGTTAATTTTGTCTTCATTGTCATTCCTCCTACCATATAATTCGATTTCATTCAATTGTGAAATTAAGTTTCAGAGCGATAACTACTAACAATCTAACACAAATAGTTTATAAAATTTATTATTAATCTATTTTAGGTTTAGCCTAGCAGTAATACAATAGATATGAAGATATTCATATCACCATTTAATCTCCCCACGGAATTAGTTATACAGTTACTTATGATACGGTTCCCCCTTAATAATCCGAAACGCCCGATAAACCTGCTCCACCAACACCAGCTTCATCAACTGATGCGGAAATGTCATTTTCGAAAACGATAGCGGATAATCACTCCGCTGCATAACTTCCTCACTCAATCCCAATGATCCTCCAATCACAAAAACAATCTTACTCTTTCCATACGTTGCTAAACTGTCAATTTTCGACGCGAGTTGTTCGGATGTGATCATTTGGCCTTTTATTTCCAGGGAAATGACGTAGTCGTCGGGGCCGATTTTCGACAGGATGCGGTCGCCTTCTTTTTGTTTGACGATTTGCATGTCTGCTTCGCTCAGGTTCTCCGGGGCTTTTTCGTCGGGTACTTCGACTAGGTCTACTTTGGCGTAGGCGCCGAGGCGTTTAGTGTATTCCTCGATGCCTTGCTTGAGGTATTTCTCCTTTAGTTTACCGACGCTGATAATGGTAATCTTCATATGTTTGCCTTCTTTCCGTCCAATTTGTCTCTATCTGTCATTATATAGCTGATTGGCGGAGTTTACACAGTGTTTTATGAAGAATGATGGAGTAGATTTCGTGTACTTTGAGGGATGGTCTTCCATTTCAGAATTATTTCCTACGATATTTATTCACTTCTCTGCCATATACGACCATGCTTATTACAAATAAGATAGTGGAAAGCCAAGTCACAATGCCGCTCCATTCTCCATCCAAGAGCGTTACATTGATAAGATTACTAATGTGCATAACGGCTATGATAATAATCAGAGTCGTGAGTGTTCTCATATGGTAAACCTCCTAAATATCACACTTCAAGTCAGTGATAGTTTTCATCTTTAAAATAGAGTCTCTTTTAATTACGTATACCCTACACTTAAGTTCCATCAAAAACAGCCCCTCCTGCTCGCACAGAAGAAGCTACTCTTATATGCTTTGTTTTCTTTTCTATACCCCTCCTCTTCTTAAAGCATAAATATAATAATAATCACAGAGGTAAGTATAGAGCTAGTCCCTACTATAAAAGTGCTTTGCGTAATACGAGCAGCTAAATTAGCTTTGAAAGTCCTCATGTTAGGATCATTTCTCATTTGGCTGTCTGCCTGTTCTGCAGAGCGCGATTTACGAACCATGCGTTCACCGATTATTTGGAAGCCTTGGATCAATGGAGTTAGGAATCCTGTATGCAGGATGAGTGCTATTGCTGCGATTATGATTAGGATGAGGCCGATTAAGAATGCGATATTAGATACATCTGCTAAAGAAAATGGAGCAGTAACTGTTGCGATGTACCAACCGAGGAGGGTTAAGAAGAATAGAGAGACTTTCCACTTCATTTTACGTGCTCCTTTCATATGTAACGGAAAGCGAGATCTGTCAGAGATCCCGCTTTCCATCATTTCAATATGTTACTCAGATACTTTTTCTGCCCATTTCAGGTAAGGGTAACGGTTTACCGGATAGACAATGTTTTCGAAGTTCTGTGAAGTCAGGTAGTTGTTTGTATAATGGTAGATTGGGTTGAATGGCAGATCTTCCATTAATACTGCTTCTGCTTGGTGCAATAAGTCATAACGTTTTTCTGGGTCTTGTTCTACTTTGGCATCGGCCATAAGCTGGTCGTATTCTTCATTCACCCAGTTTGTGCGGTTGTTCGGGCTGTCACCTAGGTAGTAATCCAGGATGACAACTGGATCTACAAGGACGCCAATCCAGCCCATGCGAGCCATTTGGAAGTTTCCTTGCTGTGTTGTATCCAGGTATGTTTTCCACTCTTGGTTTTCAAGCTTCACATCAACGCCAAGATTGTCTTTGTACATTGCTTGTACTGCTTCCGCAATTTTCTTGTTGTTTTCTGCTGTGTTATAAGCGATGGATACTTCCGGCAGCTCTGTCCAGCCTTCTTCTTCCATTCCTTCTTCCAGAAGCTTTTTCGCTTCTGCTGCGTCTTCTTCGAAGTATTCGCCGCCAGCTTCACGGAAATCGCCTTCTGGTGTTTCCACACCTGGTGGTACAAATGCATATGCTGGTGTTTCACCTGATTTGGTCACGTTCTGTGTCAGGGTTTCGCGATCCACTGCAAGCGTGAATGCTCTTCTGATTTTTTCATTTGTGAATGGTTCTTTTTCTACATTGAACATGTACATGTACGTACCGAAGTATGGTACTTCGCTATATTCTTCTGATTCCTTCTCTTGCTCAATCACATCAGATGGCAATGTTTGAATCAGATCCAGCTCACCTGTCTTGAACATTTGATAGTAAGTTGTTGCATCGTTGACGATCTTGTAGGTTACTTTGTCGAGTTTTACAACACTGTTATTCCAATAGTTTTCATTCTTTTCGATGACTACTTCACTGTCATGCGCCCATTTCGTCAGCTTGAATGGTCCGTTACTTACATACGTATCTGCTTCTGCAGACCAAGCGCTATTTTCTTCCACAAGCTCCTGTTTTACCGGATAGAATGTCCACATGGTCAATAGTTCGTCGAAGTAGCCAAGCGGTGCTCCTAGTTCTACTACAAGTGTTTTATCGTCTTGTGCAGTAATACCAACGTCTTCTACCGCGCCATCACCTTTGTTATAAGCTTCTGCACCTTTGATATAGTACATGTAGAATGCGAAGGAGCTGCCTGTGTCCGGATTCAAAACACGTTTCCAGCCGTACTCAAAGTCTTGTGCTGTTACGTTGCTGCCATCGGACCATTTTGCATCGTCACGAAGGGTGAATGTGTACGTTTTGCCATCTTCGGAGACATCTACATTTTCAGCGGCTCCAAGAACTGGATTTCCGTTTTCATCCTTTGTATAAAGACCTTCAAATACGTGATCCAATACCCAGCCGGATGTCGTATCTGTTGCAAGTGCCGGATCCAGATCCGGCGGCTCACTCATTGCATTCACTGTGATTTCCTGCGGAATGTCTGCTGCGCTTCCTCCTGAGCTGCCATTACTGCAGCCTGCAGCAACGATTACAAGTATCAGCATACCTACTAGCCATTTTTTCATAACATCTTCCCCCTTCAAATTTGATTATTGTAAAGATGACACGCAGTCCAGTGCTTCTCTTTCACTTCGCGCCACTCTGGCACTTTCTTGGCACATACATCCATCGCAAATGGACATCGTGTCCGGAAACGACAGCCGCTCGGCGGGTCGACTGGACTTGGCGGATCGCCGTCCAACACGATTCGTTCACGTCTTTCAGCTTCGGGATTTGCGATAGGAATAGCAGATAATAGCGCTTTTGTATACGGATGAAGCGGATCGTGAAACAGCTCATCACTGTCTGAGAGCTCCATCATTTTCCCTAAGTACATGACACCAATTCTGTCACTGATGTGCTTGACCATGCCTAAATCATGGGCAATGAATAAGTATGTCAGATCCTCTTGTTCTTTTAAATCCTCCAGCAGGTTGATAACCTGTGCCTGAATTGATACATCAAGTGCTGATATTGGTTCATCGGCAACGATAAATTTCGGTTCAACCGCCAGCGCCCGGGCAATCCCAATCCGCTGCCGCTGCCCGCCGCTGAATTCATGCGGGTAGCGTTTGGCATGCTCTGGCTGCAGCCCAACTCTTTCTAATAGCTCATACACACGATCCTGCCGGTTTTTGCCTGTCGCTAATTTATGCGCATCAATCCCTTCAGCAATAATGTCGCCAACACGCATCCTTGGATTCAATGAGGCGTGCGGATCCTGGAAGATGACTTGAATTTCCCGGTTTATCTGTCGCTTTTGCTTCTTATTTAACTGACTCAAATCCAGGTCATTGTAGACGATCTTGCCTGAGGTTGGGTCTTCCAAGCCGACTATCGTTTTGCCGAGCGTTGATTTACCGCTGCCGCTTTCTCCTACCAGGCCGAATGTTTCGCCTCGTTTTATTTCAATGGAGATATCATCGACAGATTTAACGGTCTTCTCTTTGCCAATCGGAAAGTATTTCTTCATTTGCTCGATCTGGATGATCGTTTCTGTCATGACAACTGCCTCCCTGCTGCAACCAATTCTTTGAGGGCTGGTGATCTGGAATCGTTCAGCCAGCATTTCGCTTCATGTCCGCTATCAATCGAAAAAGCAGGAGGCATTTCTGCTACACACACGTCCATCGCATATTTACACCGTGGTGCAAACGGACAGCCCTTCGGAGGGGAAAATAAATCCGGCGGTGCACCTTCGATTGGTACTAAGCGCTTTTTATCCCCAGCATCTATATCCGGAATCGACTCCAGCAGTCCCCATGTGTAAGGGTGCTTTGGATTATGGAATAATTCATTAACCGGAGCTGTTTCAACAATCATGCCGCCGTACATGACAGCAACCCGTTCCGCTGTCTCTGCAACAACTCCAAGATCATGGGTAATCAATATAATAGAAGTATCCATTTCGTCTTTTAGATTTTTCATTAAATCCAGTACCTGTGCTTGAATGGTTACATCCAATGCTGTCGTCGGTTCATCCGCAAGAAGTACCTTCGGATGACAAGCCAGCGCGATGGCAATCATGATCCGCTGGCGCATCCCGCCGCTGAATTCATGCGGATACTGCTCATAACGTTCGGCAGGGTTTGAAATGCCGACACGCCGGATCATGTCAATCGCGCGTTCCTTCGCTTCCTGTCCCTTGATGTTTTGATGCGCCGTAATACTTTCTGCGATTTGTTTACCGACCTTCATTGTAGGGTTCAAGGAAGTCATCGGATCCTGGAAGACCATACTGATCTGTGAGCCTTTCACCTTTTGCATATCCCGCTTGGATAGCTTTAAGAGATCCTGCCCTTCTAAAAGCACTTCTCCGTTTTTTATTTTGCCTGGCGGAGTTGGGATCAGGCCCATGATGGATTGCACGGTCACACTTTTCCCGCTGCCGCTTTCGCCGACTATGGCTAGGATTTCTCCCTTATCGACATGAAAGGAAACATCCCGGACAGCTTGTACTTCTCCTCCATATGTCTTAAAACTCACTTCCAAATTATTCACTTCCAGTAAGCGTTCCAACATCCCACCTCCTATTTAGTTGCTTTCGGATCAAGTGCGTCTTGCAGGCCGTCGCCGAATGCGTTAAACGCAAACATGGTGAGGGCAATCATGAAACCTGGGAAGAAGAGTCGCCACCACTGCCCGCTGAGAATAACGCCTAAGGAATCGTTCGCCATCGTTCCCCAGCTGGCAAAAGGAGCCTGAACTCCTAATCCGAGAAAGCTTAAGAATGACTCCGCGAAAATGGCGGATGGTATCGTAAAGGTTAGGTTCACGATGATGATACCTGCTGTATTTGGAATCAAATGCCGCCAAATGATTTTGGGGTGGGAGGTCCCCATCTTTTGGGCAGCCAATACATATTCCCGTGACTTCAGCTGGAGTATCTGACCGCGTATAATCCTGGCCATCCCTACCCAGCCGGTAACCGACAGCGCAATGATGATCGATGTAATACCTGGCTCCATAATCACCATCAGCAGGATGACAATAAGCAGGTAAGGAATACCGTACAAAATTTCAACGATTCGCATTAAAATACTATCAATCCGGTCACCGAACTTGCTTCGGCCGGCCATGTAACCAGAGATACCTCCGATTGTTACCCCAAGGATGATATCGATGGCTGCGGCAATGAGCCCGATGGTAAGGGAAACCCTGGCGCCATACCAGGTTCTCGACCAGACATCTCGTCCTAAGTCATCGGTTCCGAACCAATGCTCACTGTTTGGTGCAACATTGGTGTTTACCAGATCCTGTTTGGCCGGATCGAATGGAACCATATGCGGACCGGCTATTGCCAGAAATCCAATCACGAGCAGCAGGGTGAACCCAAGCACTGCCATCTTGTTTTTTAGTACCGAAAGGATTGTTTCCTTCCACACGCTCATGCTCGGGCGCTGGATAGGGTCATGTCCTCTTTTTTCTGGTGATAAGGGGCGAAAAAGGGAATCATCCACGCGTTTAGCTTCCATCTTACTCCCCTCCACTCGTTAGTTTTATTCTTGGGTCAATATAGCGGTAAGATAAATCGATGATGAATAATGTCACGACCAGCAATACACTGAAGAAGATCGTTGTTCCCATGATGACTGGATAGTCCCGGTTGAAAATACTATCAACGAAGTATCGGCCGATGCCCGGAATTGCGAATATTTTCTCAATAACGAATGTTCCGGTAATTAGGGATACAAATAAAGGTCCTATGAAAGAAATAACCGGCAGGATAGCATTTCGAATGCCATGCCTGATGACTAGCTGTGTTTTTGATAATCCTTTTGCGTCTGCTGTCTTGATATAGTTCTGGTTTGTTACTTCGAGCATACTGGAACGCATAAAGCGCGCGATAACAGCAAGCGGCGTAGCAGCTAATGCTAACGTTGGCAAGATGGAATGCTGCCATGTTCCCCATGATGCAACAGGCAGCATGCCCCACTCTACGGCAAAATACTTGATTAGCAGCGGAGCCAGGATAAAGCTCGGAACAGATATACCGATTATCGCGATGAACATCGATGCGTAATCGAGCACTTTGTTATGATTCAAAGCTGCGACGATCCCTAACAGCAATCCTAGAGCCAAGGCGATGACCAAAGCCTGTAAGCCTAGTAAGGCGGATGCTGGTGCACCATCAGCGATGATGGAATTCACTGATCTTGTTTCGGATTGAATGGAGAATCCTAAATCGAATGTCACCAAATCCCTCATATACAGCACATACTGCACGGCTATTGGCTCATCCAAGTTGTATTTCGCCCTGATATTTTGCAATACTTCTTCCGGAAGCACGTCAGCGTCTGAAGCAAATGGATCACCTGGAATGAACTTCATGATCAAAAATGTCAAACTCGCAATGACCCAGATTGTCAGCAGCATGATAAGCAATCGTTTTACAATATACACGGGTTCACCTCCACTATTTTTCTAGCTGATACGCTTATGCATTCACACTGCCAAGCACGCCATTTGTCGCTGTCATTGCGATAATCACACAGCCCCACATATGCTTGTACGCTGTGACAATATCATCACACGTAAAGCGGATGCTTCGCGGACCAGTCAGTTCCACCGTAGGAAGTGTTGTCGTCATCATGGCCTGCTGCGGTCCTTTGAACACGATGTTAAAGGTGACAGGCCCTTCAATTGTTTGCGGCTTAAAGCTCTTGATGTCTTTCACCGCCAGTTCTGCTTTTTCGCGGATCTCTTTGCGGGCAACCTCTGGGTGAAGCAGCTCGGCTGCAAACCGGTCAACAGCTCGTTTTGTCACAGCACCTTTTACATCGGGCAATGTTTCTTGCACCTCTTTTACATACGCATCATCACCGCTGATGAAAATCGCCGGAACATTAAAGCCGCCTGCAACTAGCGTGTTCATTTCCGTCTCGCCGACAACTCGGTCATTGATCTTCATTTCATTCACACAGATGCCTGCCAGTGTATGGCTAATGACTGTACGTTCTGATCCAGCTTCACGTCCGTGATGTCCCACGAACATAATGCCATCGAAGGTGTCATCCAAGCCTTCCAGCTGGCACATGACGCGGTTGTTGCCAGATACCAGTCTTGCACGCGGATCCAGCTCTTCTACCAGTATGTTGGACATATTGCCATGCCCATCGGCGACGACAACCTCTTTTGCTCCGCCATTATAGGCTCCTTCAATAGCTGCATTCACATCTGCTGTCATCAGCTTTCTGAAACGCTGGTATTCGGAATTTGTTTTTAACTGCTGATTGGTTGCAACACCTGAGATACCTTCCATATCTGCCGAAATAAATATTTTCATCATGACCCACCTTTGAATGATAATTATAAATTTTCTAACTAATCAGCTTAAAAAAAAGCGTACTGCTCAAAAAGGAAACGTTGATTGTTCATCGACACTATTCACAAAGGCTTTTACTAGATCCTTTGTTGCGATCAAGTCGCCCACGTCTACAAGTTCGATGCTGGAATGTGTGTAACGGGAAGGAATTGATAATACGCCTGTCGGAATGCCTTTGTTGGCGTACGTGACTGCACCGCCGTCTGTCCCAATCCCAGTGAATACTTCTAGTTGATACGGGATGTGATTTTCCTTTGCTAGCTGAACGAGCAGCTTTTTCATCGTGTTTGGAACAATTAAGCTAGCATCCATCACTTTAATACCTGTCCCATTTCCTAAGCTGAGGGTCTGATCCATTGTTTGCTCAAACGTATCGCTTACTGCAGTTGTATCGATTGCGATAGCGACGTCGGCATCAATATGTTCGGAGGCTGTTTTTGCCCCTCGTAATCCGACTTCTTCCTGGACAGTGAACAAGCAAATGAGCTCGCCTGCGAAATCCTGCTCTATTTCTTCTAAGACCTGCAGGATCACAGCACACCCTGCCCGATCATCCAGCGACTTGGCGCGGATTTTAGGTTTTTCAGAAGTCCCGAGAATCTGCAGTTCAGACCCCCAAGTGACAGGAGTTCCAACCTCTATGCCTATTTCCACTGCCTCTTGATAAGAGCTTGCTCCAACATCTATGTACAGCTGACTATGCTTTCTCACCTTTTGCGCATCATCAAATTTAGCAAAGTGTGCTGAAAGCGTTCCGACTACGCCATTGATATGACCTTCCTCGCCTAGCACCTTTACCGGCTGGGCAATAAGATTGCGGTCATCGTTGCCGCCCAGCTTTTCAAAGCGAAGTAATCCATTAGCTTCTATCTTCTTCACAATAAAGCCGACTTCATCCATATGAGCTGTTAACAGAATGGCTGGTCCTGGCTTCGCCCCTTTTTTCTTGGCGATGACATTGCCAATAGGATCTATTATCACTTCATCTGTCTTACTGGTTAGATAATCTTTTAGAAAATAACTAACCTCCTGCTCGTAGCCGCTTGGGCCCTGCAGGCTCGTCAGCTTCTTTACTAATTCAATCAAGAGAGCAGCTCCTTCCTAGAGATATTCGAATGTATTCTTGTAGTTTTCTAATTGAATGATCGTATTGATCTCTGTGATGCCGTCGATGCCGTCGAGCTTGAGCATACAGTCCTTTATATCCTCCTGGCTCCGGACATTGATTTGAATCAGCAGCTGATAGTTTCCGCTAGTCATCGTGATATAGCGAACTTCTTTTATCCTGCTGAGTGCTTCCCTTACCTTCGTAATCGTTCCTTGCTTTGTTTTTATTTGAATAATCGCTCCAGCCTTCAAACCAAGGGCGATTGGATTCACTACGCCTACTACTTCAATGATGTTGTGCTGTACTAAGTTTTTATAGCGAAGTCTGATTGTTTTCTCCGTCACTTTCAATTCACTTGCTATTTCTGAAAATGCCAAGCGGCCATCCTTGGATAACATTCGGATAATACCGCGGTCCAGCTCATCGATTTGATACTCCACTAATCTTCCTACTTTCGGACTTTTCTACTATTATACTCCCCTTTTTGATACATAACCTTACATTGAAGAACATTTACAATATTCAAATATTGATTTACTATCGTAATTAGGAATTAGGTATAGAGGGTATTATATTGGATAAATTTTCAGAAATCAATGATAATTTAGATATTTATGGAGGTTATTGTATGAAGGCCATAACAAATGTATCTGGCGTAGACGGAACAGGAAACACATTTAGTGATACAACTATTTTAATCAAGGACGGAAAGTTCACTTCTATCGACGCATCCAGTATTCCTGATGGCTATGAAATCATTGATGCTAGCGGCACATACTTCACCCCTGGATTAATTGATGTACACACCCATTTGGGTGTGCATGAAGAAGGCATAGGAAAAGAAGGTCACGATTTTAATGAAACAAGCGCAGCAGCCACGCCACAGGTGCGCGCAATCGATGGGATAAACCCGCAAGATCGAGGATTTGAGGATGCCAGACGTTCTGGTGTTACGACTGTCCAGGTTATGCCTGGAAGTGCCAATGTCATTGGCGGGGAAATGTGTGTGTTAAAAACAACAGGGACGATCGTGGATGACATGGTCATCCGCAATCCTTCCGGTCTGAAGGCTGCCACAGGAGAAAACCCGAAACGATTCCACGGTGATAAAGGAAGAATGCCGACGACTAGAATGGGTATCGCTGCCATACTTCGTGAGAAATTTATTGAGGCGCAAACCTATCTGGAAGACCGCAAAGCTGGCAAGGCATCCAGAAACTTAGGATTAGAGCATATCGTCAAAGTATTAAATAAAGAAATACCCCTCCGCGTTCATGCCCACCGTGCGGATGATATCGTCACTGTTTTACGCTTGAAAAAAGAATTTGATATTGATTTGACGATTGAGCATTGTACCGAAGGACATCAAATAGCACCGTTCATCGCTAAACATGATATTCGTGTATCCGTAGGGCCGACAATGACACCACGCTCCAAAATAGAGCTTGCCGATAAAGGCTGGAACACACTGCTGGCCCTGGCAGAAGAGTCTGTCCCATTCTCTATCACTACCGATCATCCTGTCATTGCGATTGAGCATTTAATGACAAGTGCGATTTTAGCTGTTAAATATGGCTTGTCGGAAGAAGAGGCTCTTAAAGCCATTACACTAAATGCGGCGAAGCATCTAGGCGTAGATGATAGAGTCGGTTCTGTTGAAGCTGGCAAGGATGCTGACTTTGTCCTCTGGACCGGCAACCCATTTGATTTGAGAAATAAAGCAGTACAAACCTATATAAACGGCGAATTAGTATAAGAATGCACGGCAGGTTTCTTAATAGACCAGGCTTATATGGAGAAACTTGTCCCATATCATGACAAATAAATAGATGTCCCATGACAGGAGGCAGCAAACTATGACAGCAAACGGTCTTTCAGCACAAGATTTATTCGAATTCTCATTCTTATCGGATCCTCAGCTATCACCAGATGGCAATTGGGTTGTTTTCGTGAAGCGAGTAATCAATGAGAAAGAAAAATACCAATCAAATCTATTCCTGATGCACGTGGACTCAAAGGAAATCACACAATTTACCCAAGGTGATTTCTCAGATGTGCAGCCGAGATGGTCACCTGATGGACGATACATATTCTTTGTGTCTAATCGCTCCAAGAAGCAGCAAATATGGAACATTGCTTTTAACGGTGGTGAAGCAAGTCAGGTTACCACTTTTAAACGAGGTGCATCTCAGCCCGTTTTGTCACCAGACGGGAAGAAGCTTATCGTTTCCGTATCGCTGTCCGCATCAGACAGTCTGAAGGAAAAGGAAACAGCACAGGAAAAGAAAGAGGAAAAACTAAAGCCATATATCACAACGAACTTGCAGTACAAATCCGATGCGAAGGGTTTTTCAGACGAAACCTTCGAGCATCTCGTATTAGTAAACTTGGAAACTGGTACAAAATCCTTATTAACAGACGGGCAATATGATCATCATTCACCTGCATTCTCACCTGATGGAATGCGCCTTGTTTATATCGCCAACCGTTCAGAGGATCCTGAGCAGACATTTTACTCAGATATCTATCAGTTGGATTTAACTACAAATGATACAGAGAAACTTACGCACAGCGACAAACGATTCTACACGCCAAACTACTCACCTGATGGAACAAAGCTCTCTTTATTAGGTGATGATATGGAATACACAGGAGCAACGCTCACTAGAGTCTGGACCCTGGATCTTGCAACAAAGGAACTCTCCTGTTTAACGAGTGAATGGGATGTAGAGTGCAATGATGTCGCCATCAATGATATGGGCACAGGAGCTGCAAGTGCTGGCGCCATCTGGAGCAAGACAAACGATGCCCTATACTTCTTAGCAAGTGAACTAGGCTCAACTAACCTATACAAAGTAACATTAGATAAACAAATCACCACCGTTGTTGGCGGGAAACGTCAGGTTTATGCATTTAGTACAGATATGGAACAAGACCGGCTTGTATATGCGGTAAGTCATACTGGTATTCCTGGCGATCTTTTTGAATCAACCTTTTCTGGAAGTGAAGAGCAGCGTTTAACAGCAATCAATGAGCAGTTTCTTGAAACGAAAGAAATATCAATTCCTGAGGACTTCCGCTTCAAAGCGACTGATGGAACCGAGCTGCAAGGCTGGATTATGAAACCAACAGGCTTCAAGGATGGCGAAACGTATCCACTTGTCCTAGAAATTCATGGCGGTCCGCATGCGATGTACAGTCATGCTTTCATGCACGAGTTTCAGGTGCTTGCTGGTAAAGGCTATGGTGTCCTGTTCATGAATCCCAGAGGAAGTCATGGCTATGGGCAGCAGTTTGTCGATGCAGTGCGCGGTGACTATGGCGGTATTGACTATGATGACGTGATGGTCGCTGTAGATTATGCTTTGGAGAATTATGGCTGGATTGATTCTTCCCGCTTAGGTGTTACTGGCGGAAGCTATGGCGGCTTCATGACGAATTGGATCGTCGGCCATACGAACAAGTTCAAAGCGGCAGTTACACAGCGCTCGATCAGTAATTGGCTCAGCTTCTATGGTGTGAGTGATATCGGCTACTTCTTTACCGAATGGGAGCACAAAACGACAGTTATGGAAGATCCCGAAGAGCTGTGGAGAATTTCTCCGCTCCGTTATGTAAAAGATGTGGAAACACCACTGCTTATTTTGCATAGCGAAAACGATTATCGCTGCCCGATTGAACAAGCCGAACAATTGTATATCGCATTGAAACAGCAAAAGAAACCTACACGTTTTGTACGTTTCCCAGAATCAAATCATGAGCTGTCCCGAAGCGGAGACCCTGGTTTGCGTATTATTCGTCTTACTGAAATAACGAACTGGTTCGATCAGTATTTGAAATAAAAAGGAGAATTATATTTGAACATCTTACTCACAGGATTTGAAGCTTTTTTAGGAATGACATCCAATCCTACAGAAGTGATTGTCCGCAGCTTGGACGGAGAAACAATAAATGGGAACAAAATAATCGGCAAGGTACTCCCTGTGGATTTCAAGAAAACGTCCAGCGTTATCATAGAACATATCGACGAATACCAGCCTTCTGCTGTCATTTCTTTAGGACTGGCGGCTGGCAGAAATAGAATCACCCCGGAAAGAATCGCGATAAACTGCATGGATGGAGAAGCAGACAATGCTGGAAATCAGTATGACGGGCAAAAGATATTTGAGGATGCACCTGATGCCTACTTCTCGACCTTGCCTATTAAAGATATGGTGGCGAAACTGCAGGAACATAATCTGCCAGCAAAGATTTCGAACAGCGCCGGTACTTATTTATGCAACCAAACGATGTACACAGTCAGACATCATATCGAAACAAATAAGCTGGATATGATTTCAGGATTCGTGCACATACCAGCACACCATGAATTGGCATTAAATAATCCTAAGCTTCCTTCCTGGTCAGTAAAGGATTTGGAAGAGGCTGTCCGGGTCATTGCCGGGGAAATCTAGAATCTACTTAAGAGGGGAAAGTCCATAGTTGGACTTTCCCCTTTTATGCTGTATTAATACCATGAAACGATGTAACACTATGTTTCCAGCCTAGCTCTTACTTCAGCCTTGGGTACGACGGCACAAGTATTTGTATTACTTTCCTAGGAAGAGAAATCTCATGATGAAAACTTACAATATAGCATATTTGCAAAGGAAATCATTCCCAATATAAAAATCGACAAATAATGGTAGAATATATGTATATACTCAATTACAAGGGAGCTTTGTTATGGAAAGCCTTGATATCGCAGGTCATCTGGATAATTGGTCATTGAGTATCAGACTCGACAAAAAAGAAGCTGCACGCAGCATCTATGAATCGTTGAGTAAACACACTGTCGAATATGATACAGAAACACTTGTCACTTATTTGTTGATTGAAAGCCGTTACCACACTATTCTTGGAAATTTACAGGAAAGTAAGCATTCGTTGGCCAAAGCCCGAGAATATGAGGAGAATTTCACAGAGTTACACAAATACCAACACTTCCTTACTGAAAGTAATATCTACTATTTTGAAAAGCAGTATCAGGATGCACTTGCAAGTTTGGAAAAAGCTGAAAAGTATATTAGCCTCTTAATGGATCCTGCGGAGATAGGCGAATTTCACCTTATTAAGGCAATGGTCTATTATTACCTCGATATCACAACCTTATCTGCTGTACATGCGGCAAGAGCTGCGGAAAGGTTCAAATCACTTGAACCACTCAATTTCCTGCTTGCTCGAACGGAGTTAGTCCAAGGCATGAACTATCTGGATATGTCAGATTATGAGATGGCAGAAGAGCACCTTCACAGAGCATTATCCACATGTAAAAGAATTGAAAATCAAAGTTTATTAGCTTCTACTAACTTGAATCTAGGACTCTTGTACGTCACACGTGAATTGCCGGCCACAGCTATTCGCTACCTGGAGGATGCTTTAGCGGGAAAACAAGAGCGTATTGAATTAAACATTTTGTATCTGCTGGCAGACTCCTATTGGAAGACTAATCAAACTACGAAGGCCCTGAAAGCTTACACAGAAGGCTTTCAAAAGAGCCTCGACAGGGACGATACGAAGATGAAATGGGAATTTGCCATGCTTCATAAAAAGTATGAGGACCGGCACAACTTTGAAAGTGTTTGGCAGGAGGGTATAGAGTACTTTCGTAAAGTTAACGATAAATTCAATGTTAGGCTCTTTTCAAAGGAACTTGCACAGTATTATACTGATAATAAGCAATACGAACTTGCGACCAAATATTATCTCTTGGCTTTAATCTAAGGAGGCGATCCCATGAAAAAAGTAGTGTTTTCCGCAGTACTAATTGGAACTATCATTATCAGTGGTTTGATCGGTTATTCTAATCAAGATGGCTTCGCAGATAAAAAAGGTGATTTTGGCAGCGCAGTATTTTCTTTCAACATACTAGATAAATGAGCAGTATAGCCTCTCTTATGGGGCTTTTTTTTGTACAAGCAGAAGCAAGTTTTTTATATTTTACTAAAAAATGAGGCTTTTCCTTTTAGCTAAAGGCAAGCCTCATTTTGCAAGCAACTTAGATAAACATAGTTTGATTAATAGGTATATGAAGCATTACCATTTCAACCAACTATCTTTGTCCCATGAACCTCTCTAATATGTAAAGCGGATGTGATCAAATCAAGATTTTCAGTAGAAATGCCTCCACCAGGAAGGATAATGATTCTGCCATTTGCATAGTCTATATATTCTTTTAATCTGACTAAATTATCTTCGACTCTCGTATCTAACGGGCCTCCATGGGTTAGGATTCGATGCACCCCGTGTTCCACCAGCCAATCAATCGCTTTAAGCTGATTTTCAGGGCTTATATGGTCAAACGCCATGTGAAAGGTTATCTCCAGTCCTTTTGCTACATCCAATAAAGGAATCATAGCGTCTTCATCAATCCAGCCAGTATCAGTTAAGCAACCCAGTACCACGCCATCTGTTCCTAATTCCATTAAATGGACAAGATCTCGCTTCATCATGTCCACTTCCTCTTTACTAAAAACAAAATTTCCGCCTCTTGGTCTAATCATGCTCATAACCTTCATGTCTTTACCATGGCAATAATTGATAGTTACTGCCGCTACACCGTGACTTACAGTTGTCCCCCCAACTGCAAGATTGTCGCAAAGTTCAATCCTGTCAGCACCTTTAGCGATAACTTCGGGGACATTCGTAAAATTCTCTACACAGACTTCTTTAAGCATATGTATATCCACCTTACTTATAATATGGCTTGCTTTCATTCCTATTGGTAATTAACAAACGCTGGTGCAGGATCCAGTTCCAGAACCTCTTCCGGTGTCATGACAGGTTCGTCTTTCTGGTAAAATACCTTGAATCCTCCATATTGGATAGGCTGATTATGTACAAGCTGATGATAACCTGATCGTTTGAGAGCTGCAATACCGTGGCCGTCGTTATTCAGGACTACTTCCACGTTTTCTTTTGGATGGATGGCTTCCTTATTGTTGATGATAATGTCTGCAAATTGGTGGACGACGACTACCTTGTCTGGAAGACCATTCTCAGATGCTAGATTTGATACATAATCAATCGCTTCCTGTACATTCCCGCCATCGACATGTCCCAAATCTTCACCGGGAATTTGTCCTTCTTTCACATGAAATTCCGTATCAATGGCTAAATGCACATAAGGCAATTTCAAATATTTCTCCAATGATTTTACTTGATTCATGATATTGTCTTGACCCAATTGAACATCGAGGATCAGCAGCGCATTATTCTCTTCGGCTAACTTCGCATATGTTTCGATATCCTCGTCAGATGTCGGGTGCATATAAAGCCCATCCTCCCCAGGATTTCGCTGGGCAACTGTTGCGATCAATTCAATAGCTGGGATAGCCGGTCTCTCCGGGTCCAGTTCGGAATAAGCCTTGGTTTGTTCTTTCAATTTATCCATTAATTCTTCAGGGCTATACTCCCCCAGAATCCCCATGCTAGTAGAACTAGGATGACCATAATAGGAAACGATTCTATTTTTCTGGAGCGGTCCTTCTGTTTCATCTTCCGTTCCCTTTTCCAAGGTCTGACCTAAAGGAACACTTCTCTCCGTGTCATCTCCATGCGCTTCTGTTTTTGGCATTTCCGCCAGCTGCGTTTCCGTGTAATGACTTTGCAGCGGTTGGGCTTCCTCAGAAGGTTCCATAGCTTGATAGCTTGGCTGAGACGCAGGTTCTGAAGAAGTTGCTGCCTGCTCATCCGAGCTCATCTCTGATCTTTCTTTTGACTTCAGCTCTTGGTCTTGTGAAGTTACATCCTGCGAACAGCCCGCCAACAATAAAGCCGGAATGACTGCAAGGCTAGCGCCTGCCATAATTAGTTTTTTCACTTTATCCCACCTGTAGTTTAAGAGTATTTCATAAGTTGAGAGTGGTCCTGCACCAAACAAATGAATAATATAAATCTAACATATATTAAAAGCTGCCTATTAAACTTACCACTTAGAAAATATAGATAAACCTCCACTTCGCCACCAAGCTATCAATCTTTGGTCTATATAGAGAGTAAGACTCTACGTAAATTGCAGCCTACCAACAGTAAACAGCCCCTCTGCTCTAACAGAAGGGGGCTCTCTTCAGTATTCAATTTAAATACTAAGTGATTAGCTGCTACTTTTTGTTTAAATTTGAATATCATATCCACTCAATCTTTTGAAAAACCACCTATGTCATTCGTACAACTTTGCAGAAAGGAGTTAATTATGACGGTTTTTTTCTCCCCATTCACATAATTGCTCCAAAACAGGTAATAGCGTTTCTGCTTTAGGGGTGAGACTGTATTCCACTTTAGGTGGGATTTGAGGATATTCTTTACGTCTGACCATCCCATCTGCTTCCAATTCTTTAAGCTGGGAACTTAACATCTTATAAGTGATTGGCTCTAGCTTTCTTTTCATTTCATTAAAACGAACTGGTTGATTTTCTGCCAATAGGTAAAGGATTAGCATTTTCCACTTACCTCCAACAACGGAAAGCGTATAACCAAATGGCGTCTCCCGGACATTCCCCTTCTCTTTATAATCAGCCATCCCCATATGAACACTATCCTCTCCGGTAGTATCTATCAAAAAAGTGCGTACTATTTCCCTTTATATATTCATTTTATACTTACCTTAATTCAAATAAAAGGAGAGAAAAACATGAAGGATATCAAAACGTATAACCATGACCTTTGGGATCACGGTATCAGTCAAGGATACAGCGTGAACGGTACGATTTACATCTCAGGCCAATTTTCACATAACGAGGAAGGCATATTCATTTGCGAGGATAATATCGAAGCACAGACACGACAAACGCTCGAAAACCTGGATCGTGTACTGAAGGAAATTGATGTCACAAAGTCCAACCTTGCTTATGTGGAAGTCTATTTGACAAATCCCAAAGAGCATAGCGAATCCGTTATCAAGCTTTTCAAGGAATATCTAGATACTCATCGTCCAGCAGGCAGCCTCATCGGCGTCACCTATCTGGCATTTCCAGAGCAGTTGATCGAAATTTCTGCTATCGCACACACTGAATAATAAAGCTGTTTGGGGAACTCCAATCTAAAACTGCCCCCTCTGCTATCACAGAAGGGGCTCTCTTCATTTCAACTGCTGATAAGACGCCAACCGATGAATATGCACTGCCAGATAGGCAAGCTCTTCCTTCGGCAGCATTGTACCGTGGACTTGTGAGATGTAGTTCTCGATCTTGAAGGCGATGTCCATGGCTTGCGGGTACAGGTTGGCGATTTGTTCGAACAATAGATTTTCTGGGTCGTCGAGCATGCTGTCAGCGTAGAAGCGCTCGACGAAGAATTTCACGTGCGTGATGAAGCGGCCGTAATGGATGTTGTCGGTGTCCATTTTGATTTGCAGGGCGTAGCGGACAAGGTTGACGATGCCGCCGATCATTTTTGCATATTTCATCCCGTCGTTCGATTCCTGCTTTTCGCCTTGGGCATTGATCAAGTGGAAGGCGATATTGGCTGCTTCCTCTTTCGGCAGCTCGATCTGAAACTGCTTGTTAATCAGCTTCAAGGCATACGTGCCAACCTCAAATTCTTCCTGGTAGAAATTCTTGATTTCCCAGAACACCCTATTTGTGATATTGATATTCTTTTTATAGCGTTCGACCGCGAAATGCAAATGGTCCATTAGCGTGAAATAGATACCTGTGTTCAGCTTTGTGCCGAGCTGCTGCTCGGCATGCTGAACAATTTGCTGTGTCAGGTCGATAAATGCTTGCGGGATGGAGTCCAGCAGGCGCAGGAACTCTTTGGCTTTGACGTTTTCTATCGGCATAAAAGTCTGGTCAGCTTGATCCTCTTTGATGATGCTGCCGGCTTTTTGCCCATAGCCGATTCCTTTGCCGAATAGGATATATTCTTGTCTTTCTTCGCCCTCCACCAGCACGACGCTGGAATTGAGCACTTTTTTGATCTTAATCATCGGCCTCACCTATCCTCTGCGGTGTATCTATCAGTCGAGGTCTTCCCCATTGCTTTCAATCACTTTTTTGTACCAATAGAAGGAGTCTTTGCGCTTACGTGCTAGTGTACCGTTGCCTTCGTCATCTTGATCTACGTAGATGAAGCCATAGCGCTTCGACATTTGGGATGTGCCGGCACTGATGATATCAATCGGCCCCCAGCTCGTATAGCCAAACAGCTCAACACCTTCTTCGACTGCTTCCTTCATTTGGCGGAAATGCTCACGGAAGTAGTTGACACGGTAATCATCATGGATACTGCCATCGCTTTCGACTTCATCCTTGGCACCCATGCCGTTTTCAACGATTATCAGTGGTAATCTATAACGATCATAAAGTTCCAGCAAGCTGATTTTCAACCCGATCGGATCAATTTGCCAGCCCCAGTCAGTAGCCGGAAGATATGGGTTCTTCACTCCTCTTACAGTGTTGCCAGCTGTCTTCTCCAGACCATCTTCTACCGATTCTGTTAAGGACATATAGTAGCTGAAGGATAAATAGTCGACTGTGTTTTCTTTCAAAATCTCCAAGTCGCCTTCTTCCATTTGAATGTGGATACCTTTACGCTCCAGCTTCTTCAATGTCAGGCGCGGATACTCTCCGAATACCTGTACATCAGCATAGAAGTAGTTCTGCAGGTTCTTCTTAAGCGTGATTTCCACATCTTCTGGCTTACAAGTGTTGGGATATGTCGTAAGCTTTGTCAGCATACAGCCGACCTGACTGCCAGGGATGATCTCGTGGCAGTCTTTTGTCACTAGAGCAGATGCGACGAACTGGTGATGCAGCGCCTGATATACCTGTTCTTCTTCCTTACCCTCCGGGCAGCGGTCTGGAATAATACCTGCAGTTGTGAACGGATGGCGGTTGATACTGTCGATTTCGTTGAAAGTAAGCCAGTACTTCACGTAATCTTTATAACGGTTGAAGCACACATTGGAGAAGCGGACAAAGTCATCAATCACTTTGCGCTCGACCCAGCCGTTATACTTCACACTGAGTGCCAACGGCATTTCATAGTGGGATAGTGTTACTATCGGCTCGATATTGTACTTTTTCATTTCTTTAAACAGGTTGTCATAGAATTCCAGACCTTTTTCGTTTGGCTCCTGCTCTTCTCCTGTTGGGAAGATACGGCTCCAGGCAATGGAGACACGCAATGCTTTAAAGCCCATTTCAGCGAATAGTGCCAAATCTTCTTTGTAGTGATGATAGAAATCGATACCGCGGCGCTTCGGATAATATTTATCAGTAGGATCATCCATTGCTTTTTGAACAACATCTGAGCTGATCGCTACGTGGCCCTCGTAATCATCAAGACTCAGGTCGGAACGGTAGCTCGCTACGTCCGCTACGCTCATGCCTCTGCCGTCTACATTCCAAGCACCCTCTGCCTGATTGGCGGCAATAGCGCCGCCCCATAAGAAATCTTTAGAAAATGTCATCTGTTTCAGCCTCCTAGTTGGGTAATGACCATCAGCTTATCCTGACGGGTAACGTTTTCTTGTTTGGTTATTTGAACATCATATTTGTCGGTATTGGTGATGATTGCGAGTGTGACTGGATCAAAGCCGGCAGCTTTGATTTTCTCGAGATCAAACGTGAGCAGCACATCGCCTGCTTTTACCTGATCTCCCACCTTGACCTGCGGTGTGAAGTGCTCGCCGCCAAGCTGTACCGTGTTCAGTCCCACGTGGAACAATATTTCTGCACCAGTCTCTGTTTTCATGCCAAGAGCATGACTTGTTTCGAATATCATTGAAATCTCGCCGTCCACCGGAGCATATAGTTCACCTTTAGAAGGGACAACTGCGATTCCATCACCCATTGCTTTGGAAGAAAATACTTCATCCTGCACTTGTGACAGCGGTATCATTTTGCCGGCTACTGGGCTGGTGAAAGTTTCCCCTCGACCGATTTTCTCAGCAAATTTCTCTTCTTCTGGCTGGACTTGTTCTTTGTCTTTGCCGAGGATGAAGGCAGCGATGAACGCAACCGCGAAAGATAATACGAATCCGATTGCAGCATACAGGATGTTACGCGGCAGATCTTCAGATAGGAACATACTCATGCTGGCAAGTCCTGGACCAACGATAACGAATGCCTGCAATCCAACGATACCGACAAATGTACCGCCTACGAATGCTCCTATCATAACACTCGCGAGTACCTTTTTGTTTTGCAATGTAACACCGTATAGTGCAGGCTCTGTTATTCCGAAGAATGCCGAGATACCAGCAGATACAGCCGTTGTACGAAGCCGTTTATCTTTGGTACGCAATGCGATGGCAAAGCAGGCACCGCTTTCCGCGATGTTATGCGCAAGAGAAGCTGGCATGTAAAGTGCTTCACGGCCAGTGCCACTCAATGTAGTCAGGGCGTAAGGCAGCAACGCTTTGTGCATTCCCATTGCAACCATGAATGGAAGCACACAGGCTAGCAATGCAACTGCAAGCCAGCCAACATATTCATACACCCAAAGGATGACGGCAGCGAAGCCTTGACCAAATGTGTAACCAGCAGGTCCGAGCAAGAGCAGCGCAATCGGCACTGTAATTACTAGTGACATCATCGGTACGAAGAAAATCCGAATCGGTTTTGGTGAGAAGCGTGTGAACAGCTTCTCCATCTGTGCATAGAACAGGACAGTAAGAATTGCCGGGAATACTTGATATGCATAAGCGATATTTTGCAGATTGAATGAAAACAGCTGTGCACCTTCTGTGAGCATCGTTGTCATGTTCGGCAAAATCAGGGCGCCGACTGCTGATAACGCAACTAACGGATTAACCTTCAGTTTATTTGCCGTTGTTACTGCTACTAGCAATGGCAGGAAGTACAAGGGTGCATCCCCGACCATGTTCAATATCTGATACGTCTGGCTTTCGGTTTCTAGGACTCCCATCAAAGCAAGCAAGAGTAAAAGTGACTTCAGGATACCGCCGCCTGCGATAGCTGGTACTAACGGCTGGAACACACCGACAATAAAATCAAGAATGGTTGCGCCGATCTTTTTCTTCTCTTTTGGCTGATCAGCAGCTTCCTCCCCGCCAACATCCCCAACAAGCTTCTGGAGCTCATTGTATACTTCAACCACATCATTCCCGATAACAACCTGGCATTGCGCTGTCATGCGAACAGCGATGACACCTGGCGTACTTTCCAGCGCCTTGATGTCTACTTTTTTGTTATCGACGAGCGAGAAACGCAGACGCGTCGAGCAATGCCCAAGATGCGCGATATTCCCCTTGCCCCCAATATGCTGCAAAACGTCTGTTGCGACTTGTTTGTAATCCATCCCTAACCCTCTCTTTCTCGATGCGACGGGTAGAAAGAAAACAAAAAAGGACCTAATACGGCAAATGAAGAAATCTTGCCGAATTAGATCCTGCCTGCATTACCAGTCACATGTCTAATGGTTTTATTTAACTGACTTCAGTATACATCACCAAAATGTAAGCGTCAACATTTCGGTGATGATAATTAAAAATCCAGAGCATCTGAACAAATAACACATGCACAACACCTGGTTCAGATTAATAAATACAGCAGTGCAGTTCCAACGCTTTTTATTCAACTACAAGGATACCTAACGATGGAGCGGGAAATAATAGACTCATTATCAAGATAATCCATTTTGAAAAAGGATGTGCCTTATTTGGATTTTTTTCAAAGCCAGCAAACACTTACAACTTTTGAATGGGTGCTTCGAGCAGTCGTTTCGTTTATCTTTTTATTAATTGTGGCTAAAGTGCTTGGTCAGCGTTCCATATCGCAGCTGAGGCTCCTTGATTTTGTAATTGCATTAGTTGTTGGAAATATTATTGCCCACCCTTTATCCGATGAAGAACTTGGTCTCAAAGGATCCATCGTTACTACTATCGTATTGGTGCTCTTATACCTGGCAGGGATTTTTCTTATTTTAAGATGGCCTTGGTTTCGGAAATTGATCAATCACAAGCCTATTCCAATTGTCCGGGATGGAGAAATTCTCTACAAAGGCTTACGCCATGCCAGAATATCGATTGACGTTCTGCTGGAAGAATTACGAAAAGGAAAAGTAGTGGACGTAAAGAAAGTGGCTTTAGCGCTTTGGGAAGCCGAAGGGAAAATATCGTTCTTTCTGGACCCTAAATATGAACCTCTTACTCCGGAAACGATGCAGATTAACATGCAGTCTTTTAACATGCCTAGAACAATCATAAAGGATGGAAGAATCATTTATGAAGAGCTGAAAGAAACCTCTAAGGATGAGAACTGGGTCGTGTCCCACTTAAGCACTACGTATCAGACAGAAGTTAAACATGTACTGCTTGCTACAATCGATAAAGAGAAACTTAATGTATTTTTGTATCGGTAATTTCAAGGTTCTGTATTCAAAAAGCCGCATCTATTGAGGATGCGGCTTCTTCTTATCGTTTATTTCAACGCTTCTCTTTTCCTTCTCCATCCTCTGTAAGTTCTTCGGAAAATTCCGTTACCAGGTTTTGAAGAGGCGGACCAAATGCTGCTTTCCTTCGATTGCGGGATTTTACAGCCAAGTAGATGAGTGTATAGAATACAACCATGACAATTCCTGAAATCAAGCCGGTTTCCTGCCCTGGAACAAAAGGCATGCAAAGTAAAACGATAATCATACTTATTAAAGCAATCCAGGAATTATAGGGAAATCCCGGCATTTGGCAAATGCCATTAGGCGGACAGCCATGCTTTTTGCGGTGGCGGATATGGCTCGCCATAATGACGGCGTAAGTGAAGATCAATGCAAATCCCCCGGTGCTGATCAACACCAAATATGCCCTTGGAAATAGAAGGCCGAATCCCAGTCCCAGCAGCATGGCGAGTCCGGAAAACAGAATCCCGCGATAAGGAACATCTCCCTTGTCTCTCAGCCAGCTCGGCGCATGTCTCTCATCGGTCAGGGATCGAATCATTCTGCCTAGACCAAAGATGGCAGCCAGCATCGCTGATAAAATGGCTGAAATAAGAACAATGTTTATTGCAGTCCCTGCCCAGCCTATGCCCCAGCGATTAAGGGAAGCGACCATTGGACTGGTGTTTTCATTCAGTGATGCAGTTGGAATAAGCGGCAGCAATACAGCAGCATAGAGGACATAAAGACCAACCAGCGAAAAAACTGTATAACGGATCGCTTTGGGAATTGTTTCACGTGGATTCTCTGCTTCTGAGGCAGCAAGCCCGATAATTTCAAAACCTGCATAAGCAAAAACGATCAGCAGCATACTTCCGGCAAGTCCTCGAAGTCCGCCTGCCATCAGTGGTTCATCCGCCAGCGCCCCCGCCCCAACTGGTCCTGATCCCGGAAGCCATCCAAAGATCAACACGACAGCTGTAACGATAAAGAAGATGATGGCAAATATTTTCACACCAGAAAGCGCACTCTCCAGTTTTCCAAGCTTATCAGCACCCAATAAATTAATAAGCGTCACGCCAATAATAACGGATCCCCCGAGCAACGCAATCGAGATATTCGGGAACCACTGCCGGAACAAAATACTAATGGCAGTAGCTTCACTGGACATAGACAATATGGTGCCCGTCCAATAAAGCCAGCCAACTACAAACCCTGCCCCTTGCCCCAGGTTCTGGGCCGCAAAGGTGCTGAATGACCCCATAGAAGGATTGGCCACCGTCATCTCAGACAGAGCATACAAGATAAAGTAAACCAGCACACCCGCCAAAATATAAGCAATTATAATGGAAGGTCCCGCTGCTCGGATGGCTACCGACGAACCAAGGAAAAAGGAACCCCCTATTACGCTCCCCAACGCCATCATCGTTAACTGTGTAGCAGACAAACCTTTACCTTTTTTCTCCATGATTTTCTCCTCAAAGTCGTGATATGTGTAATTATTATCTGCTGTTATGAGGAAATAATTCTTGAAGAATTGGTGTAGGAAAATAACGTCCTGCATGAATATCCGAAAATCATCTCCCTAAGATGAAAATCATCACCTTCAAATAACTCGGTAATCTTGCTACCCTAAATGAAAGCGCATTCATAGATAGGAGGGGAAGCGATTCATAACCTATAGGAAACAATGATTTTGGTGCAAACATGCAGGACAGTTACACCCTTTTATGAATTAGCATTTCTAAAAAAGAGGAGGTTTTATAGTGAAAGCTAAAAGATCACCACACATTGCCATATATCTTTTGATCATTTTTACTTTCTTATTAATATCTGTCACTCCTGCTAATATTACTAGTGCCAAAAAAATTAAGAAAGAAACTGAAATTAATAATTTAAAGGTTAATTACCAAGACAATCCTATAGGAGTGGAATCAGATGGCATACGGTTCAGCTGGTTGCTCTCTTCTAATGTTATAGGACTGAATCAGAAAGCTTACCAGATAACCGTCAAGGACGAAAAAGGTGAAAGAGTTTGGGATAGCGGTGTTGTGAAAGATTCGAAATCGGTTGGTATTTCCTATAACGGTCGGGAGCTTGATTTGGAATCGCGCTATACCTGGTCTGTTGAAGTAACGCTATCAAATGGAAAAGAAGTAAAATCGGATTCTGCCTATTTTGAGACAGGGACTGATTTTGGAAATGCAGACTGGATTTATCATAAGCAGGAGGCTGAGGACTACTTCAATGAAAATGTAGGCGCTTCTCTTAATGCAACCATAGAAGAAGGTGGCTTCACGCTGAATTGGGGCATGAAAAATAAGACAAACGGACTTGTATGGAGCTTTAATGGTACCAATCTTATACAGAGCGTAACTAAAGACGGGGTAACCAAACAGATTGGGACTGTAGATCTGAAGGACAGGATTTCATTAAAAGAGTCCTTTGATTTGGAGGTCTCAGCAAACTCAAAAGCCATCAAAACCTACATCAATGGAGATTTGGTAAATACAATTCCTAAAACCTACGCTATCGAAGGACCATATATTGCCCTGACAGCGAGCCCTGCATCCAGAAATACTCCAGCACAAAAGGCGAGCTTTAAGGATGTAGCTGTGACTTTGGATAAGAAGGAAGAGCCGATAACAGAGTTCAATGGAGGTGCACCAGATGATAAAGGCGCCCTAGTACTGAGCGGTGCAACGGCTTACCAAAAGAATTACCAAGGCAAACCTGTACAGTACGAGGATGAATTAACCTCCATGCCTATGTTCCGAACAGAGAAGGATTTAAAAGGAAAAGGAAAGATTGATTCGGCCCGTTTATATATCACTTCATTAGGTGCTTATGAAGCTTATATTAACGGGAAAGAAGTAATGGTTACGAACGAAGATGGTACAAAACTGAACGATACATTTAACCCGGGTTGGACTGACTATCACAGTTACGTTAATTATCAGTCTTATGATGTTACCGACTATATGAAAGGAAACAGCGTGGCTTTAGGGGTTAAGGTTGGTACTGGCTGGTATGGCGGGCAGGCGGGCAGTAATGGCGGCGGTAATATTTACAATGAAATTGGTGACGATTTAGAGAAAGAATTAGCACTTCTCTCAAAACTTGTTATTACCTATAAGAACGGGAAGCAAGAAGTCATCACTTCCAATCCAGATGAATGGAAAGTATCCACAGAAGGCCCGATTAAGCTTAATGATTTCTTTATCGGAGAAAACTATGATGCCCGTATGGAGGAAAATGTAGCTGGTTGGGATAATACTGGATTTGATGATTCTGACTGGAGTAAAGTAAGCGAGTTTGATTACGATGGAGATCTTGTGGCTAGCAGTGAAGGTGCTGCTTATATGCTGAAAGAAAACAAGATACAACCTGCACCAAATAAAGACACATTTATTTTTGATCCGAATGATATTGATTATTCCAACGAAGAATTGAAACTAGGTGAAGTAAAACGCAAAACAGTTGATCCGACAAAAGATATCAAACTCGCGAAAGGAAAAACGCTCATAGTGAATCTCGGTCAAAATATAGCTGGTGTTCCAGGTATCTCCGTCTCCGGGGCTGAAGGCACGACGGTCAGTATGCGCGGAGCTGAGATGCTTAATGATGGAAGAGATCACGAAAAGAGCAGTTTTGGGAGTGACGGGCCAAAAGGAACACTTTATTGGGCAGGTCTTACTCGCGGCAGGGAAAAAGATCAAAACTGGTATACAGACCACTATACCTTGAATGACAAGCGAGTACAGAATTACCTTCCAAGTTTCACGTTCCACGGCTTCCAGTATCTCGAAATCACAGCAACTGATGACATCGTTATACAAGATGTGTATGGACAGCCAATCACGTCATCGACCAATCATACTTTATCGATTAAAACGAATAATGAAAATGTTAATAAATTGTTCCAGAATGCTCTTTGGGGACAAAAAAGCAACTTCTTATCGATACCTACCGATACGCCTGGACGGTCAGAGCGTTTAGGCTGGACAGGTGACATACAAGTATTTGGTGATACTGCTCTTTACAATTTTGACTCCGTTGCTTTCTTGAACAATTACTTGGATATACTCAAGGATTATGCTAAGAACAATGATGGTTATATTGCAGATTATCTGCCGACCATTAACAAAGCTACCGCTACAAACGCTGGCTGGTCGGATGTTATCATTACGCTGCCATGGGACATTTATATGCACACTGGCGACATTACTGTTTTAGAAGAAACCTACGAGATAATGCAGAAGTACATGGGAAATGTCATGACTGACGGCATGAAAGCTACTTATGGGGATTGGGTAGCCATGGAAGGGACTGCTCCACAGTTCATGAGTGCCATGTACCAAGCACTGGATGCTCAGAGAATGGCGGAGATTGCTACACTGCTTGGTAAAACCAATGATGCTGAAATGTACACGGAAGAATCACAGCGCGTCATTGATTTGGCAACGGAGAAATACGTGGATGAAAACGATAATCTCCTTTCTGTCAGTGCTGACAACTTCAACCGTGGTTTCTTGATTGAACTATTCAAAGACAATTCCCAGACAAGTATCATTTGGGCACTTAAAATGGGAATGTATGACTCCGAAGAGCAAAAACAGAAGTTCATCGAAAATCTCTTGAAAAATATCGCTAATGAAAACCGCTCTGAAAGATACAATGCCGGTGAAAACACACTCTCTACAGGGTTCCTGGGTGTAAATGAGTTATTACCGGTGCTTACAGAAAATCAACTTTCTCCTAAAGCCTACGATATTTTACTGCAAGATAATATGCCTTCCTGGCTGAATCATGTCAAGCTTGGTGGAACTACCACTTGGGAACGTTGGAATGCATATACAAGCGAGTACGGCTTTGATGATGCTGGTATGAACTCCTTCAACCATTACGCCTATGGCTCCGTAGTCGAGTGGATGGTGGAATATATGGCAGGTATACAAAAGGATGAGCAAAATCCAGGCTTCAAACACATTATCTTGCAGCCGACCATGGATACAGGTGAAAAGTATAATGACCAAAAACGTATTGATAGCGTAAAATCAGATTTCGACTCCTATTATGGAAAAGTAGTTTCCAATTGGAAATCTGACGATGGAAAATTGAAGTCATATGAAGCGGTTGTTCCAGCAAATACTTCCGCGACACTTTATTTGCCAGTTGACGATGTCTCAGTTGCGAAGAATATTCCGGGTGTTACGTACAAAGGAAATGAGGAACGCTCCGGCATTAAGGTAGCAGTATTCGAACTGCAAGCTGGCGGATATAAGTTCAGTGTGAATAAAGGAAAGCTTAAGGCAGAATTGATGGACGGATATGTAGTAGATAAAGCCAAAGGAAAAAGCGGCAAGTAAAATGATTCCTTTCTTTGGATACTAAATCAATCGTAAATCGCTGAAACAAAAAAAGAATTTTTAAAATCAAAGTGCCCGATACCCACTCATTTACGTGGGTATCGGGCACTTTTGAATTCGAAGCGTATATTTTACTTTAAGTTCTTAACCCCAGTCTCCAGCATTTCCATCTGCAGCACAGTCTGTTCATCCGTAATGGTCTTATCTTTACCATTTATGACAGCTTCATATAAGTCGTCATAGACCCTGCCATAATCCCCATCTACAGATTTCACTTTTTCTTCATGGATTGTACCGTCTTCATCAATGTAAGTCAGTACACCATAATGGTCTAATGTATCGACTCCAAAGTCCTTGTTTTCAGGCATATAAAATTGCTTCAAATGTTCTTCCTGACGGTCTTTTGTTTTTTTTACAAAGCTTCCCTTTTTGCCATAAACAACAAAGCTTGGTCTTTCTTTCAGTCTGAAGTAACTGGATTTTACCGATACCTTTAGTGTGCCGTAATATAAATCCAAATCAAAGTAATCGTTCATTCTGCCCTGTCCCAATAATTGTCTTACGTCATAATGGACATGATCTGGCTTGCCGAAATAGCTGATAACCTGATCTAATGTGTGGCAGCCATGTCCATATAAATAGGATTCAGCTGGATCAAAGGAATGAGCAGACTGGGGTACTTCGGGACGATAGTAGTCATAATGCATTTCCACTTCCAGCAAGTCCCCCAATTTCCCTTCCTCAATTACCTTTTGAACGGTTAAGAAGTCACTGTCAAAACGTCTGTTTTGATATGCCTGTACAAGTAATCCTTTTTGTTTTGCCAGTGCAAATATTTCTTTCGCCTGTTCGGAGGTTTCCATAAATGGCTTTTCGACCAAGCAGTGTTTATTATGTTCCAGTACTTGCTTGGCGTACTCAAAGTGGCTGTCATGTTTTGTACAAATAACAATAAGCTGGATGTCCTTGTCATGCAATAGCTCATCCAAATCAGAAGTGTAGGTTACTCCTGCAATCTTATCCCAATTATCATGATCTGGATTTCTTCTATATATTGTTTTGACCTTGATGTTCTCTCTTTGCTGTACGAATGGCAGATGATATCTGTTTGTGCTTTTTCCGTTTCCGATATAACCGATAGTAAGCATTAGCAGCCTCCTAAAATGTAATGTTATGTACGTGATCAATTCTAAGCGACGGACTTTCTTCAGCTACTTCCACGTTGTCGTATGAAAAAGCACCCCCTGGGATGGATAAGTTCATCATACCAGGAGGTACTTCTCTATTTCATATAGAATTACTTCTTACATCAAGCCGATAGCATGGAAGCCAATACCGATTGCGAACAATCCAAGGATCATGACAATCGGAGAAACTTTCTTTCTAAGCAGCCACATGCAAAGCAGTGTGATCAATAGACCTGCCAAACCTGGGATCAAGCTGTCCAAGTTATCTTGTAAGGTCGTTACACTGGTCTCACTTAACGATCGGCCGGCAGCCTGCTGTTCCAGAGCCGTCCTGATGCCTTCCGAGCCTTCCGGTAATTCATCCCAATCGATATAAGCACCTTCGTCGAGCTGAACTTCAGATACAGTTGGCGCGAATGCAACGGATACCCACCTGTTTACAAGTGACCCTAATATGAACATCCCGAGTATCGAGGCGCCCTTGGTTATATCCTGCAGCAAGCCGCCAGATAAGTCTTCGGTGATTTTGGAACCAGCTTTGTAGCCAAGTTCCTGTGTATACCAAGTGAATCCCATACGAATGAGGTTCCATAAAACAAAGTAAAGAATTGGGCCGAGAATGTTACCAGTCAAAGCAAGAGAAGCAGCCAATGCACCAAGAATCGGTTTCACCGTGAACCAGAAGGTTGGATCCCCGATACCTGCCAATGGTCCCATCATTCCGACTTTAACACCTTGGATAGCCTTATCGTCAACTGGGGCACCATTAGCACGTTCTTCTTCAAGCGCTAACGTTACTCCGATGATCGGTGAAGCAACGTATGGATGCGTATTGAAAAATTCCAAGTGACGCTGCAATGCTGCAGCACGGTCTTCTTTCGTTTTATATAATCTTTTGATTGCGGGAATCATGGAAAATGCCCAGCCGCCGTTTTGCATACGCTCGTAGTTCCAGGAGCCTTGAATGAAAGTGGAACGCCACCAAATAGCAACGCGATCTTTTTTGGATAACTTCAATTGTTCAGCCATTTTTTCTCCTCCTCCTTTTTAATAGTCATCGATGATCTTGCCTAACGGATCTCCAGTGTTTCCGTTTCCGCCACCACCTGAACCGCCTTGTTTCGTAAGTGCTAGATAAATAAGTGCAAGTGCTACACCGATACCGCCAAGACCCAAAAGTGTGATGGACGGGATTGTAGCTAATACAAAACCAATCGCGAAGAATGGCCATACTTCTCTTGTTGCCATCATGTTGATAACCATTGCATAACCAACCGCTACTACCATTCCTCCGCCGACTGCCAAACCGTCTGTCAGCCATGCTGGCATCGCTGTAAGCAAGTCTCTAACCGGCGCTGCGCCAATCGCTACAATCAATGCAGCCGGGATCGCAATACGCAGACCCTGCATGATGATTGCGATGATATGCCACATATCAATCTTTCGGAAGTTCCCTTCCTTCGCTGCTGCATCCATCAGATGCACAATACCTGTCGCCAGCGTACGAACGATGATTGTCAAAAGCAAACCTGCAACTGCAAGTGGAACTGCAATCGCGATTGCAGAAGTAACACCTTCTTCACCTTGACCACCCAAAACTAAAATAATTGCAGATGCAACTGAGGCCAATGCAGCATCCGGTGCTACAGCTGCCCCAATGTTTGCCCAGCCTAAAGCGATCAGCTGAAGGGTTCCGCCCAGTATAAGACATGGAACTACTTCTCCTGTAACTAAGCCGATTAACGTACAGGCAATGATTGGCTGGTGGAAGTGGAATTCATCTAAGATTCCTTCGACACCGGCTAAAAATGCCACGATAACAACTAATATGATTTGAATCATCGTCAAATCCATGATCATTCATCCTCCTTTTTATCTGATTGTCAGGATTACCTTTGTTTGTTTAACTCTGCTTGAGCCCTTCTCAAAATCTCGTCCATATTGCCTTTGGAATCGCCAGGCACCTTACGTACATCGAATTTGAGACCCTTTTCTTTCAGCTTCGCGAACGTATCGATATCGTCCTGGCTGAAGGCAAGTACCTTATTCGGCTGCACTTTACCAGGTGAGTGGGCCATCGAACCAACATTGATTGTTTCGAGTGGTACGCCGCCTTCTACTGCTCTGAGCGCATCCTGCGGGTTCTCGAAAAGAAGCAGTGCGCGCTGACCGCCAAAGTGCTGATCATCCTTTGCAAGTTCGATCATTTTATTGATTGGCACAACGTGTGCTTTTACACCTGATGGAGCGGCCTGCTGAATCAACTTCTTACGAAGATCATCCTTTGCTACCTCATCAGATACGACGATGATGCGTGTAGGATTTGTATTCTTCGTCCAAGCAGTCGCAACCTGACCGTGAAGCAAACGCGTATCGATCCGTGCCAATACGTAATCGAATGTACCAGGAGCACCCGCATTGGATGGCCCTGCCGCAGCAGCTGCTGCTGGAGCTGCTGGCTCTAAAGCTTCCGGTTTTACTTGAACCGCTTCTTTCGCAGTGCTAAGAATTTTCGAAGCAATCTCATGCGCCGTCTCCATGGAGAAGCGCGATGCAAAAGCTTCAATCAGCATTGCCAGGTTTAAGCCAGCTACAATCGCCCATTTATCCTCGTTCCCCTCAATCAAGCTGTTGGCTTGGTTGAAAGGAGTTCCACCCCAAAGATCGACTAAAAATAATACTTGATCCTTGTTGTCGAAAGAGGCGATTGCTTTTTCCATTTTTAACTTTACATCCGCGGGTCCTTCGCTTGGCATCAATGTAACAGCTTCTACATTTTTCTGTTCTCCGAAGATCATCGTCCCGGATTGCAAGATACCAGTAGCAAATTCACCATGCGTGGCAATGATAATCCCTACCATCTTTTTACCTCCTATTAGCATTATTGTTAAAGCTGGAATACACATGGGTCAGCTCGCCTAAAGCGATCACTTATTCGATGGAAAACAATAAAAAAGGCATGAGTAAAAAGCAGATTAATGGAAGATATAGGTACAGAAGGACCCTTTACTCCGTTTTAATCAATGCTTTTTTACTCATGCCTGATCGAATCAGTAACACGTAAAAAATAATTGCGATAGCTTTTTAATTTTATCTTGCAAGCGCTTTAATTATGCATTAAAAAAATAAAGCACTTGAGTTCTTTAGTGAGCTTCCAAAAATATTGTAGCACACCATTTTTCCCCTTACAAGACTATAAAGTCAAAAATTTAGTTCATTCTTACCAGATAACAATTTTAGATATTGTTACTTTTTAACTTTACTTTTTATCCCACGCTTGATGACATCAAAGAATCCTAATGATTTCACCATATGATTCGGATCGACATATTCACGAATAGCTCGGAAAACTCTTTTTGGATCTTTAGAAGAAAATGTATATGTCCCGTTACGTTTTGTTTTGATGGCATAACGCGGAATCCATTTCCCTTTCAACAGAACAGAAGCTATCACAAGATCAACTTCTTCCCAAGGAATCTGAATAAACTTACGCGCATCACGATTATTAAAGAATTCAAACCCTTTATCTCCGATCATGATCTTCCCATATTCTGACATTTTATGTGAGGTTGCATCAACAACTAGATCGACTTTTGTATTGATTGACTGAACCATTTGATTTCCCCCAATTCTTTTACTAATGATAATTATACATGCAATGCTAGTTTATGCAAAAAGTACTTCAAACTATGGTGAAGCAATACAAGGCCAATGCTATAATGGAATCTATATGGAAAAAAAGGAGACAAGGAACAATATGACTAAAAAAAGGAAGAAAAGACGTGCGCTGCTTCCTTTCCGTCTTAATATTTTATTCGGAATTGTTTTCCTGCTATTCTCTGCCTTAGTTCTGCAGCTTGGAGTTGTACAAATCATCAATGGCGAAGAACATCAGGCAGTGTTGGAAGAGACAACGAATGATATCGCTGAGATTTCAGTTCCGCGCGGTATGATATATGACAGTGGAGGAAATGTAATAGTAGGGAATGAACCAGTATATTCGATTACATACACCCCGCCAAAGAACGGAGACCCTGCTGACAAGCGGCTCGATATCGCCACCAAACTCGCCGGCATCATTAAAATGGAAGATAAATCCACAGAAAAAATCACTGAGCGTGAATACAAGGAATATTGGTTCTTATTGCATACAGAAGAAGCGAATAAACGCATAACCGCTTCTGAAAAAGCATCACTAGATGATACGGAAGTGTACGACACAACACTTGAGCGTATTACAGAGAAAGATTATAAAGAGCTTGAAAATGATGAGAATGCGAAACAGATCATTGCCATCAAGCGTGAGCTGGATAGTGCGACCGAACTTGTTCCACATGTCATCAAGAACAAGGACGTAAGTGAAAGGGAATATGCGACGATTGCTGAGAATATGGGTGACATGTCCGGTATCAATGTGACAATCGATTGGATACGTCATTATCCGTATGACGGTTCTCTTCAAGGTATTCTTGGCAGTATCAAGACTGGTATCCCAGAAGGAGAAAAGGATTATTATCAATCACGTAACTATCAATTGAACGACCGGATCGGCACAAGTGGTCTGGAGATGGAATATGAAAGCCTCCTGAAAGGTGACAAAAAACGCGTACGTTATGTAACGGATAATAATAACAACATTGTTTCCCAAGAAGTAATTTCTGAAGGACAGCGCGGTCAGGATCTTCAGTTATCTATCAATATGGATTTCCAAAAGGAATTGGATAAGATTGTACGGGATGAACTGAAGGGTGCTATCAATAGGCATCCGGGATTAAACCGTTACGTGGAAGATGCGATGGCAGTCATGCTCAACCCAAACACCGGCGAAATTTATGCTGCCAGCGGACAGCACTATAACCGTGAAAACAATAAGTATGAATCTGCCGATACGAACACTGTCTTTAGCGCGAACGCAGTCGGGTCAACTGTTAAGGGAGCGACCTTGCTTGCCGGGTATCAAGAGGGCGTCGTGAATATGGGAGATGTATTCATCGATAAAAAAATGAAAATTGCAGGTACTGAACCCAAAGGATCTTATAAAGATATGGGTCCAACCTCTGACTTGCAGGCTTTACAGAAATCTTCCAACGTATATATGTTCAATATCGCTCTGCGCCTAGGCGGCGAATACCATTACAAATACAACCAAAGTGTGTCATTTGATCCTGATTCTTTCCGGGTATTGCGCAACTATTATAATCAAGTCGGATTAGGTGTGGAAACCGGTATAGACTTGCCTTCTGAATCTACCGGTTACGTAGGGAACGCAGGTTTAGCTGGTAACCTGATGGACTTTTCGATAGGTCAGTATGACACGTATACCACCATGCAATTAGCTCAGTATATCTCAACGATCGCAAATGGCGGATACCGTATTAAGCCTCATTTCGTTAGTGAAATACATGATCCCTCTAATGAAAAAGACAAATTAGGTCCGCTAACAGAAACAGTGTCTCCCGAAGTACTGAACAAGATTACTGCAACTGATGAACAAATTGAACAAGTGAAGACTGGCTTTAAGAGGGTCTTCCAAACAACGGACGGTACTGCTTATCGTCATCTTACAGATAAGGCAAAAAGCTATAATATCGCTGGTAAGACAGGAACTGCACAAACAAGTAAAAATGGTACGGACTTGGAAAACTGGACATTGATCGGCTATGCAGATGCAGACAATCCTGAAATCGCATTCGCTATCGTAGTGCCAAACCTAGGCATTATCAGTGGCGGAAATCAGTATCCAATAACATATAATATTGCCAATCGTGCTCTTACGTACTACTACGAGCATACTGCGCCTGAAGAAAAATAGAAATCCAATTAAATTATATTAAAGGAATATCCTAGAACTCCACCAAAGTTTAGATATGTATTTAATTAGGGCATGTTGTCCGGCATCACCGGATACATGCCTTGTATTATTTTAAAATGTAAAATAAAAACCGATATGCCCCTCACTTTTCAAGTATAATAAAGCCTATTCAGATAGTGCATATAATATTTGTTGGAAATAATACTATATATATGACGAAATCAAAGAACGAGGTTAAAAAATGAGTAAAACTAGTTTTGCGGATTACCATGTAGGTGAAGAAATAAAAAGAGCACTAGATGTGTTAAAATACGAAACTCCAACAGAGGTTCAAAGTGAAGTCATACCATTAGCATTGGAAAATAAAGATCTTCTCGTAAAAGCTCAAACAGGAAGCGGTAAGACTGCCTCCTTTGGTATTCCCGTCTCCGATATGGTGGTATGGGAGGAAAAGAAACCACAGGCCTTAGTCCTTACCCCGACTAGGGAGCTTGCGGTTCAAGTCCGTCAAGATATCACGAATATCGGCAGGTTTAAGCGTATTAAAGCAGTAGCTGTTTATGGAAAAGAACCTTTTAAGAAGCAAAAGGATGAATTACAACAAAAAACACATGTAGTCGTTGGCACGCCTGGAAGGGTCATGGATCATATTGAACGCGAGACCCTAGTCTTGGATCAAATAAAGTATCTTATCATAGATGAAGCTGATGAGATGCTTAATAGAGGTTTCATTGATGAAGTGGAAGCGATCATTAAAAAGCTGCCTTCTAACCGAGTAACCATGGTGTTTTCTGCTACCTTCCCTAAAGATATTGAAAATCTTTGCCTTAAATATATGAAAGACCCTGCGCGTATTGAGATTGAATCTACCGGAGTCACAGCTGATACCATTGAACATTTATTAATCGAGGCAAAAGAAGAAGATAAGATTTCACTTCTCAAAGACGTCACAGTTGTAGAAAATCCAGACAGCTGCCTGATTTTCTGCCGAACGAAAGAACACGTAGATAGTGTATATAATGAGCTGAATGAAGCTGGTTATCCTTGTGAGAGGCTCCACGGGGGACTAGAACAAGAAGACCGTTTTGCTGTTATGGAAGGCTTCAAAACGGGAAAATTCCGATATCTGGTGGCGACCGATGTAGCTGCCCGAGGTATTGACATTGATAATGTGAAACTTGTCATCAACTATGACGTTCCAATGGAAAAAGAGGCTTATGTACACCGAACTGGAAGAACCGGCCGTGCCGGAAATAAAGGAAAAGCCATCACATTCTCGACTCCTTATGAAGGAAAATTCATAAAAGCGATTGAAAGGTACATCGGCTTTGACATACCTACTACAGAAGCTCCCGATCGTCTAGAGGTTGCTGGCGGAAAAGACGCTTTTGAAGAAAAACTTAGCAGCAAACGCATTGTTAGAAATAATAAAACTGCCCGAATTAATCAAGATATTATGAAGCTCCATTTCAATGGCGGTAAAAAGAAGAAAATTCGTGCTGTTGATTTTGTTGGAACGATCGCAAAAATCCCTGGAGTCTCAGCAGAAGATATCGGCATTATAACTATCCAGGATCAAATGTCATACGTCGATATTCTGAATGGAAAGGGCTCAATTGTCTTACAAGCCATGGAAAATACGACTATCAAAGGGAAAAAGTTAAGAGTGAGTAAAGCGATTAAATAAATTATAGAACGTAAATCCCCCTCCTTTTAAAGATAGAGGGGGATTTTTGCTTCCATTAGAATCCAATAACAAAATAAGACGAGTAGCAAGGTTAGCATTCAAGTTTGAGATAGTAATTTATCTACAGTACTGCTAAATGAACATTAACAAATCAAGATCGTTGGCGCAGGTCATCGAGCGATTTCACAACTGTATGCGGAATCGGCTTCCATTCAATTTTCTTGAACAACGCAACGATGGAGATTGGCAGATAGGTAAACAAAAAGAGCGGGAAAGTGAACAGATAAAAGATTTTCTTCCAGTTTGGACAACGGATTTTACTCCACTCCATTATGGTTGTAATAAGCCCAAGTACAAACAGCAATCCATAAATCCACAGAACCCCTAAAGCTCCGCCTATAAGATAGGTCTCAAACAGTCCTTTTCCTTCTACTGATACTAGTAAAAGTATCAGTACATTACCGATAAGGCAGAGAATAGAAACAATCACTACAGGCAGCACCGTCATCATCATATCAAAGCATGAAAATCTATTTCCTTTTCCACGCAACATACCATAAGATAGCTCTTTACCATATTTCATGAAGACCTGGTAAAATCCCTTAGCCCAACGCAAACGCTGTTTCCAGGATTGACTGAATGTTGAAGGCTGTTCGTCATAAAATACTGCGCTGCTGCAATATCCAATCTTTTCACCTTTAATAATCTGAGCGACCGTGAATTCGATGTCTTCTGTAAGAAGATGATGGACCCAGCCGCCATTTTCTTTAAAAACATCAGCATTCACTAAGAATCCGGTTCCTGAAACGGCACAACTTGTTTTAAGAAACATCCTTGGACGGTTAAGGAACTCTGCTTCATACAAAAACCAAAGTGCATATCCAGATGTAATCCAATTTTGATCATAGTTTTTGGAGTTCCGGTAGCTCGTTATAACCCTGTATCCTTTATTAAAGGTTTTGTTCATCTCGAGAATGTAATTCTCATCAAGAAGATTATCCGCATCAAATACAAAGTATCCATCGTAATTTTTAGATGAATAGTCCATTTCAATGATATTCAGTATATGCTTAAGCGCATATCCCTTCCCAACCAGCTTATCATTGAAGCGTTCCGCGACAATCGCTCCTGCTTCCCGGGCAATGCGGGCTGTATTATCCGTACAGTTGTCAGCAATGACGAAGATATCATATAACTCCTTAGGATAATTCTGGTTTTTTATACTTTCGATCAACTGTCCGATAACGAGCTCTTCATTTCGAGCCGGAATTAAGAAAGCGTATTTACGAAGAGGAACTTCTTTCTCACCTGATTCTTTGGTTTTTCTCGCTTTAAAGGCAACAATTATGTAGACTACTTTATAAACAAATACCAATGTAAATAATAAACCTATGAAGAAAATGAATTGACTTAAAATCTCCAACGTATCTTTGACCATAATACACCCCGCATCTTAGAATAATAGTCTGATAGTTTATTTCTTCATCCATTTCCATCTGATTTCTTTCATGATGACTCTAAACAAACTCATGTCATTTTAGTTTCCAAGGAAATATTCTAAAATAATTAATAGCGCAATCGCAGTATTTCACTTCTTTGTACCCTAATATAAATGTAACAAACATAGATTTTCTCTCAGCACGTTTCTTGTAAAGATTTGATTAATTAGGCTAACACAAAACGGCGCCTTCCATAGGATAGGCGCCGATTCTTATAAGAACCTGTCTAAAAGCAGTTTTATCTGTTATAGACATTTATATTTACATTAAAAAAATATAGTATTTTCTTAAAGGAATAAATGCCGGATTTACTAAATCTTATTTATAAATTGTGACAGCCTTCATAAAT
Organism: Virgibacillus sp. 7505; assembly: GCF_002272135.1. Lineage (GTDB taxonomy): Bacteria > Bacillota > Bacilli > Bacillales > Amphibacillaceae > Terribacillus. Next base: position 47,558 of record NZ_NPBF01000007.1, read on the forward strand.
AATAGCATCCTGCTTTAGATGCCAGCTTATTTGATGGAATACTGCTGCAAAGCTCATTATTTATATCATTACGTAAAGGAGAATTGAGATCTATGTACTTTATTTCCGGAATCATTTTTATTGCCATTTCAATTGTAATGTTCTTTTTCGTTGATTTGTTTTCTAGGGCTTTTCCGCATGAAGTAATGCTATCTGATGAAGATGTGATGCAAGGGTATTATCAAACCGGTTCCCTATGGTATCCCATTATTGCTGGGATAATCGGCTTATTTTTCATTGTGCTGCATTTTCTGCTGCATGGAAAAACAAACTGATCACGTCTACACTAAAAGCCCTCCTAAGAAGGAGAGCTTTTTTCTTTGTATATTTTAGATCATCAGCTCTGTCTCATTATTCTTTATTTCTGTTCCAGGATATGAAATACTTTAATCTTACTAATATCTCCTTCCAATCCCTAGTTTTCCAATTCAACAATCAACAAAAAATGGTAGAATTGTATCTGATAATAATATTTATAAAAGGAGCCTTTCACTATGGGACGCAATCTCCCGAATCACTTCGATATTGCGGCTCTGATGGATAATTGGTCTGTCAGTATACAGCTTGATAAAAAAAATACTGCTGCAACTATCCATCAAGAGCTTAGGAAACATATTAACGAGTTTGATGTCGAGACGCTTATCACATATTACCTCTTTGAGAGCCGCTATTATTTGATATTAAAAGACGCTTTAAATAGCGTTGCATCACTTGATAATGCAAAAGCACACCAAGACCACTTCCATGATACCCACCGATATTTCTTGCACTTAGCAGAAGGTATTCTTTTCTATGATGAAGGAGATTACCAAAATGCACTTCATTATTTTGAGAAAGCTGAGTATTACATCGAACACCTGGATGATCCTATAAGTATAGGTGAATTCCACCTTCGAAAAGCCATGACCTACTATTTTCTCGACATTACCAACCTGTCTGTTCTGCACACTGCAAGAGCTTCAAAAATATTCAAATCTACTAAAAGACTGGAATTCCTGCTTGCACGGACACACATGCTGCAGGGATTGAATTACATAGATCAGCTCAACTACGACTCAGCTGAAAAATCTCTTCTCAAAGCTTTAACAATTTTCAAGGAAAAAGAAAATCTAAATTTTATCTCTTCTACAAATCTTAATCTAGGCGTGCTTTATGTGAAGCGTGGTTTGCCGGCTATGGCAATTTCCTATCTTAATGCAGCATTGCAAGGAAAACAAAAACGAATTGAATTAAAAATCTTATACTTATTAACTGATTGTTATTGGAAATCAAATCAACCTTCTAAAGCGATAGCATGCTATAAAGAAGGATTTCAAGCAAGCATTGAAGAAAATGATATGACAAAGAAATGGGAATTCGCAATGCTACATAAAAAATATGAAGACAGGCTGAATTTTGAGATTGTCTGGCAGGAGGGGATAAATTATTTTCAAAGAGTAGAAGATAAATATAACGTCAGGCTTTTTTCGAAAGAACTAGCGCAATACTATGCAGATAACAATCAGCATGATCTTGCAATGAAATACTATCTGTTAACTCTTACATAAAAAGAGGAGGATTTGTTTGAAGAAGGTTATTTTTTCATTGGTACTGATAGGTACTATTGTTATAAGTAGCTTAGTCGGATATGCAAATCATCATAGAATTACAGAAAAGCCAACCGATCTTGGCAGTACAGTATTTCTCTTTAAGGATAAATAAACACTTTACGAATTAAAGAACGGACATCATATGATACTGATGTCCGTTTCTCATTTGAGAACTTCTTTATCCAGGAGGATACAAGGCTATCATTTCTTAGCTGATCTTCAAAACTGGCTTCAATGCAACTCCAGCCTTTGAATCAGCAAAGGCTTCGTTAATCTGGTCGAAATCATAGAACTTCACCAGTCTGTCGAATGGGAATAATCCCTTCTTGTAATAATCAATGAGCTTTGTAATGAACAGTTTCGGTACTGCGTCTCCTTCAATAACACCAATCATGGCTTTGCCTTCGGCCATAATGTCATTATGCACATCGATTTCCATTGTCGGCGTCACCCCTACGATAGCACTTACTCCAAGCGGGCGAAGTGCATGCAAGGACTGGCGGACAACTGGAGGTACACCCGTTGTATCAATTGCGTAATTTGTACCGCCATTTGTAATAGCCTTGATTTCCTTAACTACATCAACCTTTGAACCATTGAATACATCTGTAGCGCCTAATTCCTTCGCCAGCTCCAATCTTCTGTCATGTACATCAACAGCGATAATTCGCTCGCAGCCAGCAATTTTGGCAGCCATGATAGCACTCAAGCCAACTGCTCCGCAGCCATAAATAGCGATTGTTGAACCGAATTCTGGTTTCAATTTATTCAGAACAGTACCACTGCCCGTTTGAATTCCACAGCCAAGCGGTCCGAGCAATGCTAGATCAACATCTTTGTCCACTTTCACGACATTACGCTCATTCACGATGGCATATGTACCAAAGGAGGATTGTCCGAAAAATGTAGAAACCTCGTGGTCATGCTGATGAAGTCGATGTGTATGATCCTCCATTTTGCCGTCAAAGTTCAATTCGTTGAAACGCACACAAGCTGCTGGGTGTGCAGATAAGCAATTTTCACATTCTCCACAGGATGCGAACGACAAAACAACATGATCACCAGCTTCAAGATTGCGGACACCACTGCCTGTTTTCTCGATAACACCGGACCCTTCATGCCCCAGTACTACCGGAAAAGGTGATAACCCCGCATCCCTGGCAACTGCATCTGTATGACAAACACCAGAAGCCACGACTTTGATTAATACTTCATTGGCTTTTGGTTCCTGCAAATCCACTTCCTCGATCTTGAAATCTTCTCCTTGCGCATGTGTAACTGCAGCTGTGATTTTCACAAATGTCACCCTAACCTCTCATTTAATTTCTTAATAAGGTCCTGAGAAATATGTTCGAACGTTACTCTAGTCAAAGATCTCTCTGCTATTTAACGCTGATATGGAGTAATATTGTCTTATAAGTGAAATAGTATACCGCCCTAGAGAGGATGTGGATGCAAGATGATTAGATTCGGTGTTGTCGGAACAAATTGGATTACCGAGAGATTCATTGCAGCTGGCAGACAGCATGGGGATTTTAAAGTCACAGCTGTTTTTTCCAGATCGGAAGAAAAAGGACAAGCATTTACGAAGAAACATCAGCTTCAATTCGCCTTTACAAATATAAGCGAGATGGCTAAACATGATGGAATAGACGCCGTCTACATAGCCAGTCCCAATGCCCTTCATGCGGAGCAAGCCTTATTGTTTATGGAGAATGGCAAGCATGTTCTTTGCGAAAAGCCTTTTGCCTCCAACAGCACGGAAGTATCACAAATGATCCAAAAAGCAGAACAAGAAGGCGTCGTTCTCATGGAAGCTATGAAATCTACATTCATGCCCAACTTCCTTTCCGTCAAAGAACATCTGCATAAAATCGGCCCTGTACGATCTTACTTTTCTTCCAGCTGCCGGTACTCTGTATTCTATGACGATTTAAAAGACGGGTCGCTGCCAAACCTATTCAATCCAGCCTTGTCTGGAGGAGCTTTAATGGATCTTGGTGTTTACACTATCGCACCATTGGTTGCACTGTTTGGCAGACCAACATCAATCCAAACGACCGGCACCCTTTTGGAATCAGGCGTCGACGGACAAGGGCATATGCTGCTTGACTATGATGAAGTCAAAGCGAGTGTCATGTTCTCCTGCATCACGAACTCCTATCTTCCTACGGAAATCATCGGTGAAAAAGGTACGATTGTAGTTCACCATATCTCCAGTCCAAAAGGTGCAGAAATACATTATCCTGACGGAACAAGTGAAGACATTAGCAGGCAGCAGGATTATGACCCGATGTACTACGAAATAGCCGAGTTCATCCAGCTCATCCAAACGAATACGCCGCAGTCTTCTGTCAATACATGGGAAAATTCAATTATTACCATGGAAATACTTGAACAGGCGAGAAATCAGATGGGCGTACCAATTAACTAACTTAATTAGGTCTAATTAAAAATGACACTTCTCTGCGAGAAGTGTCATTTTTCTATATAATACAGTTATTATTGATTGCCTTTCTTAACCCACTCCGCAACAGAAACCGTACGTTTCGCTTGGTGCTTCACAGCTGCTTCCACATCTTCAATCATCTTACCGTCTTGACCCACTGTTACACTCGTACCGTAAGGGTTGCCTCCAGCTGCGAATAGAACTGGATCTGTGTAGCCTGGTGTTGCAATGATTGCACCCCAGTGCATCATGGATGTGTAAAGGGAAAGCAATGTTGCTTCTTGTCCGCCGTGCGGGTTTTGCGCAGATGTCATGGCGCTGACTACTTTGTTGATTGTTTTGCCGGTTGCCCATAGACCGCCTTGAAGATCAAGGAATTGCTTCATTTGGGATGGCATGTTACCGAAACGTGTTGGCACGCTGAATATAATTGCATCAGCCCATTCCAAATCGGCAGAAGACGCAACAGGTACGTCTTTTGTTGCTTCTGCTTGTGCTTTCCAAGCTGGGTTCGCATCAATGACAGATTGTGGTGCAAGTTCCTGCACTTGCAGTACCTTCACTTCCGCGCCAGCTTCTTTCGCTGCTTCTTCTGCCCATTTTGCCATTTGATAGTTTGTTCCGCCCATGCTGTAATAAACTACCGCTAATTTTACGTTTTCCATTGTTTCATTCTCCTTTGTTTTTCCGAATAATTTAGATAGAAAGCTCATTTGATTTTCTCCTCTATTGTCTTAATCCACTTCTCTTACTTCAAAAGGAAGGACATTATTTTCAATTTTCTCTCTGTGCTGCTCATACTGCGCTGGCAGCATCAAATTCTCACCCATTGTTTCCTGTGATTCATCAATAGCAAATCCTGGAGGATCTGTTGCGATTTCGAATAAAATTTCACCGTGCTCCCGGAAGTAGATGGCATTGAAGTAGTTCCTATCTTGAACGCGTGTGACGCCATAGCCAAGCCCATCCACATACTCACTCCAATCAAGCTGATCCTGATCATCGCTTGCACGCCATGCAATGTGGTGAACAGTACCGACGCCCATTTGGCTTTTTCCGCTCGTTGTGAGTTTAATATCAATGATATTACCGATATCGCCTATAGCTTGGTAGCGGACATAATCACCCTCTTCTCCTACTTTCGCCAACCCCATTTGCTCGAGCAGCTCTGCTGTTGCACCAGGAGTCTTAGAGAAAAGTGTCGCACCTCCGAATCCTTTGATCGCAACGTCAGGTGTCACACCACCAAACGTCCATGTATTTGTTTCGCCTGCTTCTCTTTCCACAATTTCTAAATGCAGTCCATGTACATCATCAAATTGTAAGTATTCCTCCCCGAAACGTTCCGCTTTCGTAAACGCAATTTCGAATTTTTCCAGTCTGTTCTCCCAGAAAGTCAATGCGCCTTTTGGAACCACATAGGATGTGACGCCAACTTGACCGTCACCGATTCTGCCTTGATAAGCATTCGGCCAAGGGAAGAAGGTGATGATTGTGCCTGGTTTACCTTTTTCATCTCCAAAATAAAGATGGTATGTGCCGGGGTCATCGAAATTCACAGTCTTTTTCACGAGACGCAGTCCTAGTACACCAGCATAAAAATCAGTGTTTTCCTGTGGATGACCTACAATTGCGGTAATATGGTGAATGCCTTGTGTTTGCTTTGTCATGTCTATACACTCCCTATTTTTTATTGGTAACTAACAAATTCACTCGTCGGTCTGCGATATCCTCTTGGTTTTCTGCTTTCTGTTTTTTCTTTGCCGATAGTAATCATCAGCACGGCTTCATATTGATCAGATATATTTAGTTCCTCTTTAACTTTGTCGGAGTCAAAGCCGATCATCGGACAAGTATCCCAGCCTTTTTCCTTAGCCGCCAGCATGAACAGCATAGCGGAAAGGGACGCATTACGGATTGCTTCATCCCGGTGAAATGCCTGCCCTCGTTCTTCATAGAAAGAAACAGTATCATTCACCATAAGGTCATATTCTTGTTTATTGATGACACCTAATAAATTCAAGCCTTTATAAATGTCGGCTGCTTGCTCGAAGGCTTGTTTATCGCCTAGTACAAGTATCACTGCCGAAGAACTCTCAACCTTGTACTGTCCATTTGCTGCATCTTTCATTTTTTGTTTCTTTTCAGGATCTAAAACAACCACGTAATTCGTGTGCTGCAGGTTGAACGCTGATGGACCTAGCTTCACCACATTGAAGATCTCATCAAGTTCTTTTTTTGTAATCGGTTTGTCCGGGAGAAAGTTGCTTGCCGATCTCCGCTTATTTACTAACTCGATAAAATCTGCCATCTCTTCTTCATCCCCTCATTTACCTCGAATTCGAGATATATGATTAAAAAATATAAATCCATTTACTTCGAATTCGAGATATTAACTTTCTAGAAGAGGTTTTTTATCTCGAATTCGAGATAATTATATATCAGTTTAATTTATCCTGTCAACAGGTTATTGCCATTATTTTTTAAAACGCAAAAAGACCGGCACCATGTACCGGTCTTTCCCCCTTTTAGACAGACTCTCTTCTTAGCGCTACATCCGGTCTATTCCAATTCTGCATCCAATTGCGGATAGCTGTCACCATGATGACAAGTCCGAGGACGAGCATGATAATCGATAGGATACCGTTAAGCAGGTTGTAGCCAGCTGCTTCTGCATTTAAGTATACATTCGTTACCATCCAATACCCTGCGTAGTTGACCGTCACGTACAGATACGCGAGCGGGATTAGGCAGGTGAGCATATAGCGGCGTTTATCTGCGATCTTCAGTATGATGGTCGCTCCAATAATCAATCCGATGGAAGCCATCAGCTGGTTGGATACACCGAATAATGCCCAAACGGAGCTGATATCTCCGGAGAACAGCAGGTATCCCCACAGCAAGCAGGCGAGCGCACTGGCGAAAATATTACCTGGCAGCCAGTCGACACGTTTAAGCGGCTTGTAAAAGACACTGCCGAAATCCTGGATCAAGTAGCGCGCGACACGTGTACCGGAATCAATCGCTGTCAGAATGAACAATGCCTCGAACATGATCACAAATTGGAAGAAGAACGATGCCAAATTGTCGAACCAGGAGATGGATGTGAATATAAACGTCATCCCGACCGCCAACGTAACGGCTCCTCCTGTCCTTCCTTCCAGATCAAGTCCGATCGATTCACTCAGACTCGCCAGGTTCACTGTACTCATATTGAGTGTCTGGAAAACAGCTGGCGTGGAGTTGATCGCAAAATAGTCCCCCGGATGAAGAGCTGTTGCTGCAATCAAGGCCATGATTCCCACGACACACTCTACAAGCATCGCACCGAAACCTACCGGCTTGATGTCACTCCAGCGATTGATCATTTTAGGTGTCGTACCAGAACCTACAAAAGCGTGGAAGCCTGAGATTGCCCCGCAGGCAATCGTGATCGAGATGAACGGCCAAACGGGACCATTCATTACTGGTCCTCCACCACCGACGAACTCGGTGAATGCCGGCATTTGAATTGCTGGGTTTACAACGAATACCCCTAGAATCAATGCCAGGAATACCCCAATCTTCAAGAAACTGCTTAAATAATCACGCGGTGCCAGCAATAACCACACCGGCAATGCAGCAGCAAAGAATGCATAAATCGGTAAAAGAATGGATAATGTCTTTACATCTAATGTTAAAAAGTCCCCTAGTGGCGTATCAACGATAAGCGGTCCCACAAATACGCCAGCCATGATCAGCGCGAAACCGACGATAGTAGCCAGCTTCAGATTACCAGTTTTACGATGATACAATCCGACAGCCATTGCAATCGGAATCGTGATACCAACCGAGAATGTCCCCCACGGATTCTCTTCCAGTGCATGCAATACAACCAAGGATAAGCCCGCCATCGTAATCGTGATAATGAATAGCATGGCAAGTCCTGTACAGAAACCGGCAACAGGTCCAAGCTCCCGTTTCGCAATTTCCGCAACCGACTCTCCCTTTTGCCGCATGGATGCAAACAAGACAACCATATCATGGACAGCTCCCCCGATAACTGCACCAATCAATAGCCATAACAAACCTGGCAAGTAGCCGAACTGTGCTGCCAAAATCGGTCCAACAAGCGGACCTGCCGCAGCAATTGCCGCGAAATGGTGTCCGAATGACACCCATTTGTTTGTCGGCACATAATCCTTGCCATCCTCCAGCTCATGCGCTGGTGTTTTCTTTGAATCATCCAGCTTGAGCACCTTTACCGCCATGAATGTTCCATATAAGCGGTACACAATCATCAAAATACAAATCGACCCGATTACCATTGTAATCGCATTCATATTGTTCCGCCCCCTCAAAGCAGAAGTTATCTACCCCTCCACTATACGGGACAAATCAACGATTGATAGCGTTTACATTACGGAAAGCGTAAATCTTCGGGTGAGTTGCAGGATTGGAAGGTTGAAATGCAATACACCCGCTGTGACACTATCTGCTTTATTCAGAATAAGAACCCAACTTGACAATAAACCGAAACAGAAGATGCTATAGTCTGACATCATGGAAAAATACAAACGAATGGTTTAAACCTCCATACCAAATGGTATATAGATGAAAAAGAAGGAGTGATACTAATGAAACATGTGAAAGCACTTTTGATCAAATTCATCATGATTTTAGCTGTTTTATGGATTGTATTCACCCTTATGTTCGACGCAGAATTCAGTGATACACTGCTGATGAGTGTTGTGTTGACGGTCGCTGCGTATGTAATCGGTGACTTACTGATTCTAAGAAAAGCAGGTGATCGTGATAAGTCAGATGGCGATTTTAAAAAGCGAAATACAATCGCTACGATCAGCGATGCTGTTTTGACTTTCATCGTTCTTTGGGCGTTAGGGGAAGCTTTATTGAATCCTGATGATAATGTTGTGATGGCATCTTTGATTTCTACAGTAGTAATTGGCATTGCCGAATGGTTCTTCCACCGTTATGTCAATAATAAAGTGATCAGAGACCGCCATGCCCATACTGTTGCGTACTGACCTGTATTCTAGTGAAAATAGTTAGTAGAAGGAATCCCTGAGATCGGGGGTTCCTTTTAATTTCGATTGTAAAAAAAGAGAAGAGGTAACGGGCTATTTGAAATTCAGACGACAAAAATAGTAAATAAATACACTCTTTAAATGTCTTGTGCTTCCATTTAACTCGGAATGTCATGCTAAAGTGTATGTGAAACTATATATACAATCTTCCGGGACTTGGACGATATTAGTCTTAGGCCTTGTATTTGACTATTCACGCCTTGGATTTGTACTTCCATCCCTGCAGTATATTACCGCTATTATTGTTCTTGGAAAAATAAAAGCACGGACAGAATGACTGCCCGTGCTTCTTCATGCTGTTTCATCGTGCCGTGTTTTTCTAATTCTTATAAGTACCATTTGCCATATCATTAAGAAAGTTAATCCCCAATAGTAAAATTGATTGAAACCAAATCCTGTATCTTGTGCTGGCCTTACTATATTCAACACCGTCAAAAAGAAGAGAAAGATTGCCAGACAGAAAAGATCATAGATCAAATTTCTCCCCGCCAAAGCCCCGCCAATTACTAAAATAACGGCAGCAGCAGCTAGCCAACTGCTTTGCATAAACCGCAGAGCGCTTATTTCCGGATAATAATGAGCTATTAGCCATAAAGTTATGATAGCAAAGGTAGCAATGCGCAGCCAAATCGAAAAAGCTTTCATCCCAATCCCCCTTACAATGCCGTTTTAGTTACCATACCAGAAAAAGTAAGAAAGAGTATATAACGGACTCGAAAAGAATGCCACTCCTTGTTCAAGGCAGGAAGGCAAGTGGTACAGTATAAATTAAAACAGCTGCAATAAAGAATCCAATCATAATATAACTTTGAATTCTCCAAAACTTCTTCATCTCTGCTTTTGATTGAAATGGCATGGAAGCCAGCAAGGAAATAATCATTATAAATAGACCTATACACAAGACAATGCCAGAGCTAAGAAGCAGAAACATGCGTACAAGGCTTTCTAAAAATTCTTCAAAGCTCGCGAACCAGTCACTAATGGAAGCCGCTACTTCCCCTATTCCATAATCCTCTTCTGTTGTAGAAGCCTTCAGCAATACGAATTTATGTAATAAGTTCATAATCGCAGCCCCCCTTCCCTGCTTCAGAAGTATAATGCTTACACACCCATTATTTTTAAACCCGACTCATTAAAGTATAGCATGTAAAATTAGAGCCGGAAGGAAAACAAGTACTCCCACCATCATAAGAATTCTCCTGACCTCTAAACGTAGCAATCTTTCTTCCATCGCTCTTTTAGTACGTGTATAAATGGAAAAGGTCGCTAATTGAGATTAAACTCCATATTACTTTTATGTAGATGAATCACGTATATATGTAGCATATGTCCCCTAGGAAGGAAAATCAGCTGATAAAAGCGTATAGATAATGGAAGGAGGAAAGAATATGAACACTATACATATCTATCTCACATCATTTCATACTCGGCTCGTGTGTACTGCTGCCCTGAACGGTACGTCCTCATGACACAAGTATCCTTTTCCCATGTCCTGCAGATTTTCCCATGCCCAGATATACAGATAACTGCAGCTTATTACAAAAAAATAGGATTCCGATCTGTTCCTTATCTTAATAGTATGGAGCCGCATATATGCCTCTACCGTGATACTATCGAACTGATTTTGACGCAATCAGCAATTCATAAGATCTTCCCAAATCGTATACAGTATGGCTACGGATATGATGCGTATTTCATTACAGACAAACAGGCAGCAATGCAGCAGGAATTTTTAGACAAAGGGATCACTATCGTCCGCCCATTAATGATTACTGACTACGGTAATAAGGAGTTTGTTTTTGAGGATATTGACAGCCGATGGATAGCTGTGGGAAATAAAATCTCATAAGAAAAGACCGTGTTCCATTCAGGAAACGGTCTTTCTTTATATACACCTATATAAATTATGCACGGTTCTTAATGCCGCCGCTTACTTCTTCGGGCTTTATCGTTTTAATTTTCTTTATGAAATAATAATGCTTAATCAGACCTAGTACAATTAATACGATTTTCACAAGCCATATATCAATATAAAATACCGAAAACAGAATGAAGGCATCCGCTATTATGTTGATTCGGATTTTTTCTTTCAGAGTCATGCCTTTCTTTTCTTTGATAGCCAGTACATATTTAGTATAGAAAGTGGTGCTTTTAAACCAATCATCAATTCGTTTGGAGCTTTTTGCATAACAAAATGCAGCTATCATCAAGAACGGGCCGCCTGGCAATACCGGCAAAACGATTCCTGCTATCCCGAAGCCTAAGAAGATGGTTCCAAGCAGGAAGAATAGGACGTTCTTCAGTTTTTTTATGATCATCACCTAACTTTATAAATACCTTTGATTACCTCGCATTATATCAAAAAAACAAGATTGAAAGTAAGCAGTTATATCGCTAATGGTAACACCCTTACGACAACTGTAAGAAATCTGTCAATATAATGGAAAAGTATAGTAAAAAAGCTCTCATCATTATGAGAGCTTCCATTTGCTTATTCTTCTACTTTTCTAATTTCCATGCCCTTCCGCTTTAATAGGCTTTTGAGTCCCGCGCGGAATGTGGAATACGACTCGAATCCTTGGAACCCAGAATTAGATAGGACTAGCTTCTGAACCAATTTAGCTGAAAACCCGACGAATATCGTTTCGACTCCCATCAGCTTCAGCGCCTCTGTCAGATTCTTTATATTTGCACTTAGCTCCCTGTATCCTATTGTGTCTATATCCAAGTAGTTGATGCCAGTAAGATCAATGATGACTGTATCTGCATCACCATCCACGACGCTGCTTACGATTTTATCTTGTATATGAGTAAAACGCTCTACAGAAAATGTACCAGTCAGCGGAACGAGCATTGTATTCGGTACGATGGATGGAATCATCGGTGCGGATAATTCCTTGATCATTGCTTCATATTCTGCCAGTTTCTTCTTCAGCTGTTCATTTTCCTGCTGCAATTCTTCTTTACTAGCTATGTCCCTCATCACCTTACTGTGAATTTTTCCTCTCTATCTATAGCAGTATTATACACGCTCTTCCTGAGATATAGTATATACTTTCCCCCTTCGCACATTCTGTAATCTTCTTGTAACTTACATATTTATGCATGTTTATCTACAAATTTCGACGGAAATGGTAAAATATAACGAAAGACAACTATAAAGGGGACGCATATGGATAGGAGTTTGCTCGTATTAGATCAAGATTTGACAGCGGCTTTAGAGGATTGGTATATGCATATCCGGCTTGGGAAAAGGCAAGAAGCCTCTGATATGTATCATGAATTGTCAAACCGGGCAGAGGAACTGAAACAGGAGGATACACTTTACATAGTCTTTTTACTGCTCTCCTGCAGGTTTCATGTGCTTGTATCGGATTTGAAGAAAAGTAAATATTATCACGAGGAAGCAGGCAAGTATAAGCATGCTTTCGTTCCTGTATTACATTATTATTATCATCTTGCTGAGGGTATGCGCTTAGGTGAGGAAAAGGAATATATGTGTGCACTGGCTTCCTTTGAACTGGCGGAGGAATATCTCCCCTCTATTGATGATGAAGTAGAGCAAGGTGACTTCCACTTCCGCAAAGCGATGACGTATTACTACTTGGACATTTCATCTCTTTCTGTCTTCCATACAGAATATGCAGTGAACGTATTTGAAAAACACCCCGATTACCGCTACCTGCTTGCTCGCAGTCTTTTAATGCGAGGACTGAACTTTATCGATCAAAAAGAATTCACGCAAGCAGAGAACGCTTTAAATGATGCCCTTTCTCATACAGATTTCAAAAATGAAGGTGCTTTGGCTGCATTAATTCAACATAATATCGGGAACTTATATGCTGCACAGCAAATGCCATTAGCAGCTATCCCATATTTAATGGCTGCCCGGAAGTATCGGACATATCCTGCTTATTTGAAGACCTTATACCTTTTGGCAGATTCTTATTGGAAAACTGGGCAGCAGGACAAGGCAATGGATGCATATCAGGAAGGATTCCAGCTTAGCATCGAGGAGAAAGATGATATATTCAAGTGGGAATTTGCTATGCTGCACAAGAAGTTTGTCGATCATGCAAATTTCGAAACAGTGTGGACAGAGGGAATTGACTTCTTTTTAGAGCAAGGCGATAAGTTCAATGTGCGAACTTATGCCAGTGAACTGGCAGCGTACTTTACGGAAACCGGACAAGACGATATGGCTATCTATTATTACAAATTAGCTTTGCAATCCTAGTCCACGGAGATTACAACAAGAAACGGCAGAAGTATCATTATAAGGAGGAGCATATGTCTCATCATTTAGTCTTACTAAAGCCGATTTCCGAGGAAGATGCCCAGGCATTGCTGCCGATCTGGTCAGACGCAGCAGTAACAAAATGGACACGTTATCCTGTTTTACAATCTTTATCAGAAGTGAAAAACCGTATCAAGCAGCTGGAACAGACGAAGCATACCAGCCGGTACACAATTCGTCAGCACGATGATCAGGCCGTCATTGGCACTTGTGGATTCAAACGTTTGAACTTCCTGCATGAAACAGGGGAGATCGAATTCGAGCTCGGCAGTACCTTTTGGCGCCAGGGCTTCATGACCGCAGCTCTCCAGGAACTTTTGCACATCGGCTTTGATAGATTGCAGCTGAATCGGCTCGAGGTCAAGGTCAATGCTGATAATATTCCGTCTCAGCGCTTGGTCAGACGTGCAGGCTTCCGCCAGGAAGGCATCATTCGTCAAGGAAGGAAATGGGATGGGAAGTTTCAGGATGTTCTTCTCTTCAGTCTGCTTCAATCTGAATTTCGATCCTCCGCCGCAGTTGAACCAATCGGACAGCTCGAGCTGCTGCGCTTGCTGAACCTGACAAAGAGCTCTTCGACATATATGAATGAAATTGTTAGTGAAGTGAATGATCATGTCGTACGCCTAGCCGTCATTGAAGGGGACTATCATTGGCATAAGCATGAGGATTGTGATGAAGCGTTCTTTGTACTCGAGGGAGAGTTATACATAGACCTCGATGAAAGGACAGTCAGCTTACAGCCAGGTGACCTATTCACAATTCCTGCTGGTGTTATGCATCGGACCCGTTCCAACCAGCGGACCGTGAATATCTGCTTCGAAAAAGCTGTAAATGAAATAACCGGAAGCAAAAAGGAGACATCTTTATAGATGCCTCCTTTTTGCTTAATTATCAATAAGTGCGCTAAGCTCTGCTTGGAATACTTTTACTTCATCTTGATTATATGTGCTTAACTGTACCGTCACAATACCATTGCCGCGACGTTTTGGGACAGTCTCGATCACTTCAACGACAACCCGAAGCTCATCATCTGGATAAACCGGCTTTATGAATTGAATATTGTTCATTCCGGTCCCCGCGACTACATGCTCCCCGTAAACACCAGTCTCAACCCACAGCTTGAAGGATGTACTCATTGTCTGCATTCCTGACGCAATCAGATTACCAAAGCGCCCTTGCTTGGCCTTCTCTTCATCTATATGCATATATTGGGGATCGTACACTTTTGCAAATGCAATAATGTCTTCTTTAGAAAGCTTGATGCTTTTCGTTTCATACCGCTGTCCTGCTTCAAATTCACTGAATTTCATTTCTGGCACCTCTGTTTCTGTCTGCTTTACTGCTTATAATTTCACTTATATTGTCTCTGCTCGAAGCAGCGACATGTATATGAATTCATGTCGGTATTATATAGAATAAATTCAGGGATGTACACCGTGTTATATATCAGATTCACCATGCAAATCGTACAAAGCAAAAATTTCATGTTTAGTTCGTGGTCAAACAGGGTAATTTATATGAGTTAAATAAGAGCGGTGTATAACAAGGATCATCCTTATGTTGGATGATAACTATGGCTGTGTATTCACTGAATAGATGGAAATATGTGTAGAGGAAAGGAGGAATTTACTCCCTTTACTTGCTGATTTATTATGGTTAATACAATTCAACTTACTGAATCCAAAACCTTTCAAGTACGCTTTGAAAGCTTTTTTGATTACATTTTTTAAATCAAATTTCAGTATGGTTAAGGAGCTTTTGCGCACAATATGTTACATGTAAGCAGAACGATGGATTAAACCTTAAATCAAGAAGTATGGGTGATAACAGTTAGATACATTTTCCTCATATGACAGCTTAGCTGGTTCTTTTCCGATGCCCTTAGCGAAACGCAGGATATTGAAGCCAGTTTAACTGAATTTGTTGTCCTTGTATAACCGTATACCATGGAGTTGACAAAAGAATGAAATTTAACAAGAAGAAAATCAACGTTGTAGATATTCAAACAGCGAAGAAAAGCGTATTTGCTACCGGAGTAGGAAATGCGATGGAATGGTTTGATTTTGGGTTATATTCCTATTTGGCTGTTATTATCAGTCAAAACTTTTTTAGTGCTGTACAAAATGATGAGTTAAAATTAGTGTTTACCTTTGCGACATTTGCAATTGCTTTCTTAATGCGCCCTTTAGGCGGTATTATATTCGGTAAAATCGGTGATAGATCCGGAAGAAAAGTCGTTTTAACAACCACAATCATTTTAATGGCCTTTTCTACATTACTCATCGGGTTATTGCCTACTTATGATCAAATTGGAATCTGGGCACCGATATTGTTATTAGTCGCCAGAATCATCCAAGGTTTCTCGACTGGTGGTGAATACGCTGGTGCAATGGTCTATATTGCCGAGTCTTCTCCTGATAATAAGCGTAATATCCTGGGAAGCGGATTGGAAATTGGTACACTGACAGGTTATATATTGGCTTCCCTTGTTGCCAGCATACTCTTTATCGCTTTATCGGATGAACAGATGGCCTCATGGGGATGGCGAATCCCGTTCTTGCTTGGATTACCGTTAGGACTTATCGGTTTGTACTTGAGAAAGAGCTTAGAGGAATCGCCGATTTATGAAAACGAACTTTCGAATAATGAAGGACAGGAACAAGAGGAAGAAAGCTTCCTGTCTATACTGAAAAACCACAAAAAAGATATTATTGTTTGTTTCGTAGCTGTTGCATTCTTCAATGTGACAAACTATATGCTGTTATCTTACATGCCTTCTTATTTAGATGAAATCATTGGCTTATCCAGTACAGTAGGTACCGTATTGATCACACTTGTCATGATCATCATGGTGCCACTGACATTACTGTTCGGCCGACTCAGTGATAAAATCGGAAACAAAACGGTATTCTTAATTGGTTTAGGCGGATTAACACTCCTTTCTGCGTTTGCTTTTTATTTAGTGAACTTGAATGGGCTGGTGTATGTTTCGCTAGGTATTCTCATTCTAGGTGTGCTGCTTGCAACGTATGAAGGGTCTATCCCCGGATCATTGCCAACGCTGTTTTATACAGATATACGATATCGGACATTATCTGTAACGTTTAATGTCTCGGTTTCCATTTTCGGTGGTACGACACCATTAGTTTCCACCTGGCTCGTCCATCAAACGGGGAATAATTTAGCGCCAGCCTGGTATTTAACGATCGTGAGTATCATTGGATTCCTAGTGATTCTATTCTTGTTCAAGAGTACTTCAGGGAAATCCTTAAAAGGATCTTACCCAACAGTTGCTACGAAGTCTGAGTTTAAAGAAGCTGTTGAGAATCCAGAGGATGCACTATGGTGGAAAGCTGAACAAGATGAAAATAAGCCTGTGTGATGCTCGTAAGTTACCATAAAATAAGCTCAACCTCTCTTATGAGGTTGAGCTTATTTTATTTTCACTAACGCCCAATGTATTTAAATGATTGAATATGTGTCTGTGATAACTCGATAACGTCCATGGTGAATTGTTCCTCGGGAGTTTGGAAATCCTCTGCAATCAAGTCACGGACTAACCCATAAAATCCAAAAGCCGTGTAAATCTTAAAGTAATCCATATTTACTTGCATATCATTGATTGTTTTGAATTCGAACTGCTTTTCATATATATTCTTAATCGCATTCGGAAAGCGGGTATGCATGCCTGGCAGAGTGTCTTCATATTTGATTAGCTCAAAAAAGTTTTTGTGTTCATAAATGTATGCAATAAGCGAGAAGGATGGGACATCTATCTCTTTTGTAGATGTTCTTCTTCCTGGTGTGTACATAATACCCGCAGCGTCCTCCAGCCCCGTGAACATTTTATCAAGCAAATCCTCAGCCAACTCGATTTTATCTTGGTAATGGAAATAGAATGTACTGCGGTTATATGCTGCTTCTTCGACAATATCCTTCACTGTGACAGCATGATATCCCTTTTTCTTAATCAGCTTGATTAATGCCTCACGAAAATGCATTTTTGTCCGATTACGCCGTTTGGATGTCGAATCTTGTTCCAGTTCCATAAAAAAATCCCCCCTTAGTCCGACAGTATTAGAATTTCTGTCTAATACATAAACATCTGCTTTTCAGCTACTGATTGAGTAATGTGTCCAAAGTATTACAATTAAATTGTAACCGATTTAATTCTATTATACTGGGGGAAACAAAAATGGGGAAATTACAAAATAAAGTTGCACTAATTACAGGGGGAGCATCAGGAATTGGCGCTGCTACAGCTCGGCTTTTCGCAGCAGAAGGCGCTAAGCTGGTACTAGTCGACTTGAACGAGGAAAAAGGAAAAATGGTGGAGGAAGAGCTTAAAGCAGCTGGTACAGAAGCAGTCTTCATCAAAACAAATATTACAAGTGAACAAGAAGTAGCTGATTTGTTCAAACAAGCAGTTTCTGTTTATGGCAAGATTGATATTGTATTCAACAATGCCGGAATCGGTCGTGTCCATCCTTCACATGAATTGGATTATGCAGAATGGCGCACTACAGTAAACGTGGACTTGGACGGTGTTTTCCTAGTAGCCCGCGAAGCACTTCGCGTAATGCTTCTTAACGGCGGCGGAAATATCGTGAACACTGCATCCATGTATGGCTGGGTTGGTTCACCTGGATCTGCAGCTTATAATGCGGCTAAAGGCGGCGTTGTGAACCTTACACGTTCTCTTGCACTTGAATATGCGGACAAAAACATCCGCGTAAACTCACTATGCCCAGGCTTCATCGACACACCAATCATCCCAGAAGATGACAAAGCGGCACTTTCCACGATGACACCAATGAAACGTCTTGGTAAAGCGGAAGAAATGGCGAAAGCTGTTTTATTCCTAGCTTCCGACGACTCTTCTTACATGACTGGTAACAGCTTGATTGTTGATGGCGGTTATACAGCTCAATAATATTTAAAGCCCCTCTCCCTGATCGTGAGTGGGGCTTTTCTTTTGCTTTAACTACTTCTCAACTCCATACGATATCAAGCTTATCCGCATAAAAAGCAATTGCCTTCCGATATTCCAAAATGTCACAATCCGAGGTGGTTTCCGCCAGCAATTGAAGGAGAATCTGCATTGCTTCACCATGATCTTTCTGATTATATTTCACCATGGCGTAGAAAACTGGAAAAGCATTATTTTTCGGGAAGAGGTTCATTGCTTCCTTCAAGATTTGTTCAGCTTTTTTATAATGTCCGAGTGTTCGGTATGTACTTCCTAACCCTAAATAAGCTCCTTCTTCATTCTCACTTGATAATCCAATTTCAATTGCTCTTTCATAATATGGTACAGCATTAG
The DNA here is from genome assembly GCF_002272135.1 of Virgibacillus sp. 7505. Taxonomy (GTDB): domain Bacteria; phylum Bacillota; class Bacilli; order Bacillales; family Amphibacillaceae; genus Terribacillus. Next base: position 66,345 of record NZ_NPBF01000007.1, read on the forward strand.
CTTCCTCTCCAAGCACATCAAAGCTCCAAGCACATTGGTACTGTATCTCCGCATCATCCGGATAAGCGGAAGCCAACTCAATCAACCTTTCATTGGCTTCTGTCAGCTTGCCTGCTTCTCTTAGACTAATCGCCTCAGTTAGCTCATTCATAGACCAAATCGCTCCTTGACTTCCCTCACATAGGTTCTGCTGACTGGCACTTTAGAGCCATCCTCCATCACAAGATTATAGGTGGAATTGAACCATGGCTCTAGTGCTGTTACATGTTCAAGCTGAACGATGTAACTGCGATGGACACGCATAAAACTTGAAGCTGTCAGCTTCTTTTCCACAGATGCAAGCGGCTCATTCAAATGGAAGAGCTTCTGAAGTGTCTTAATCTGTGTTTTGCCGCCTTGCGTAGTGATATATAGGATAGATTGGATGTCCAGCAGGGAAATCCGTTCATCCTCCATGACTGGCAGCTTTTTAATTGGCGTTTTAGGCTCTGGAACAGCCGGGATCATACGCTGAAGCTTGTGAATGCATTGATTGATCCGCTGTTCGTCGAACGGCTTGAGCAAGTAATCCGCTGCGTGCAGCTCAAATGCTTGTAAAGCATAGTCATCATACGCTGTAGCAAAGACGAAGGATGGTGATTTTGGCAGCTCTTGCAGTTTCTCAGCCAGCTGCAGACCAGTTCCCTCAGCAAGTTCTATATCCAAAAAGACAACATCTGGCGCTGTGTTACGAATGGCTTCATAGCTTTTGGTTAACGTAGATCCTTCCCCGACAACTTCGACTTCCCCACTGTTTTCCAAAAGAAAGACAAGCTCCTGCCGGGCGAGCGGTTCATCCTCGACGATAAAGGCTGTCATCATATGGTATCTCCCCTTTCTGATTATTTGGAAGCTGGATACGAATCGAGGTGCCTGCCTCCTGCTTACTCGTAATAAGCATAGTTGCCTCGTGATTATAAATACCTTCCAGCCGTTCACGTATATTAATCAGTGCTGTGCCTGTTCCTGTTACCGAATCGACAGTCTGCTGACCTGCTTGATTCAGCTTATCCTGTTCGATTCCGCGTCCATTATCCTTCACAGTAATGCTGACATAACCCTCTTTTCTTTTGATACTGATCAGGATTATTCCGTTTGCTTCTGTGTCACGAAACCCATGCTTCACACTGTTCTCCACCAATGGCTGTAGCAGGAAAGGCGGGACTAGTATCTGCTCCAAGCCCGGCTCCATCTCAAGCTGCAACATGAATTTTTCTGGAAATCTAGCTTGCTCAAGCGTTATATAAGCTCTAATATGTTCTATCTCTTTCTCAAGCGGAATCAGTATATGCCTTGCACCCTGCAGGTTGCTCCGAAAAAAGCGGCTCAGCTCCTGCAGCAGGCGACGTGCCTGATTCGGGTCCGTTCTGCAAAGAATGGATATCGTATTAATGCTGTTAAATAGAAAATGCGGATGTACTTGTGCTTGCAATGCTTTGATTTCAGCGTCCTTCAGCAGCTTGCTCTGCTGCTCTGCTTCAGCGAGCTCCAGCTGTGTGGAAAATAGATTAGCTAACCCTTCTGCCAGCTCCTGCTCCACCCGCGTCAAATCATTGGGATTCATGAAATACAGCTTTAACGTGCCGACTGTTTCCTCTCCGACTCGAAGCGGCAGAACGACCGCCGCACGAAGCGGGCAGTTCGGATGGGAGCATAAAATCTCTTCCTGCGATTTAGCTGTCAGTACACGGCCTTCCCGAAGCGAACGCTTTGTCAGCTCGGTAGCAAAACCATGGATTGGCAAGTGATGATCAGACCCGACGCCAACATGAGTTAGTACACCATGTTTATCTGTGATTGCGATCGCATCGGCCTCTGTCCATTCCAGCATGATTTCAGCAACTTTATTACACGAGTCTGTATTCAGCCCTTTCCGAAAATAAGGGAGCGTCCTGTCTGCAATAGCAAATGCTGCATTCGTCTGCAATGCTCGCGTACGCTCCTGCTCCCGCAGAATGATCTGGATGATCAGCATGAACAGCAGCATGCCGATTCCATTGATCACAATCATTGGCAAACCGATGATCTGTACAAGCTGCCATGCTGGTTCCATGTCGGATGCTAATAACAAAATCAGCGCCATCTGGATGATTTCCATTGAAACACCGATCAGGATAGCATATCCTGCTGTCAGCTGTTTTTTCTGTTTGCGCCGTCGTCCGAAGTAGCCCGCTGCTAAACCAGCTAACACAGTCGAGATTGCACAAGCCTCGGCTGTGAATCCGCCTAGAAATAATCGGTGCAAACCAGCTATCAAACCAACACCCAGTCCAACGAAAGGTCCTCCCAGCAAGCCGCCGATCGTCACCCCAAGTATCCGTGTATTTGCAATGGCACTATCCGCTTCAATGTCCAATAACCACGTGTTTGCCATACGGCTGTCACCATGTATTTCCACGCCCGTATAGTTACTCAACACTCCAAAGAAGCCGAAAATAAGCAATAGAAGGAGCTTCTCCTTCATTGATTGATTATGAAGAATAAGCCGTCGAAACGCTTTCAATTGGGAGAACAGGAAAACCGTTATCAAAATGATACCTACCCGCTCAATCATTAATGGAACCAAACTCAGCATGCTGTCTCCCCCCGCAATATGTCTTAGTTCCATTTTATCGGAAAGGCTTCCAGTTTAATAGATAACGCATCAAAATGATCCTGCTTTTCTGTTATAATAGTACGAGTTTAACACCGTTTAGGAGGCTTTTACTTATGTTGAAAAAGAACGCCCTTTATATACTCTTCCTTGGTATACTCTGTATCCTCGCAGGAATTGCTGTGATGATTTGGGCTAGTGATAAATTTTATTTAGGAATTGCTTTTATTGTCCTCGGATTAGTGTATGGACTGGCTGGATTATTGCTGTACCGCAGATTGAGAAAAATAGCAGCGAAAAAGGCTGCGTCTAAAGAGTAATCGAAACAAAATAGCCATTCATGTGAACACTTTCCTGCAATTTCTATCGATTATATATGGAGGAAAAGGCGAGGAAACTATCCATCAAAATAAAGCTGGAAATCTCCCCGTACGTTGCAGCAGGAATCGCTGCAACGGCTAGTTACTTCATCATCAAGAAAATTCGCAGCTAATACTCAACCGCCTTGCTTTCACTAAGCTTGGCGGTTTTCATTTATCTCTAGTAAGGGAATAGTCCTACATGAAAATTTGGAAGACAGGTGATCAGATGGAGAGAAAGTATTGGAAAGAAAGTGTTATCTATGAATTGTATACCCGCAGCTTTAAAGACAGCAATGGGGATGGAATTGGTGATTTTGGCGGTATATTAGAGAAGATAGACTACCTGGAATATCTCGGAGTGGATACAGTATGGCTTCCGCCAATCTATGTATCCGCGGATTTTGACCACGGCTATGATGTAAAGGATTTCAGAGCGATTCAGCCAGAGTACGGAACCATGGAACAATTCGAGATCTTACTGTCAGAGTTTCATCGTCGCGGCATTAAGCTTATGCTCGATATCGTCCCGAACCATACCTCTATTGAGCATGAATGGTTCCAGCAAGCGAAATCCTCTAAGGATAATCCATATCATGATTATTATATTTGGGAACAAGGAAACCCCGATGGCTCCCCACCCTCGAATTGGCGCTCCCATCTTGGACAACCTGTATGGACGTGGAACGAGGAAACAGAGGAATATTACTTGCATCTGTACAGTGCTAAACAGCCTGATTTGAATTGGGATAACCCGCAAGTTCGCCAAGAAATATATGACATAATGCGTTTCTGGCTGGAAAAAGGGATAGACGGCTTCCGCATTGATGCAGTGAATGTCATCTCAAAGGACCGTCGCTTCCCAGATACCGACCAGAATGCATTGCAGGCTAAAGGTGAGGATTACTTTAAAAACGGCCCACACATCCACGACTATCTTCATGAAATGAACAGAGAGCTGAAAAAGGATTTCGAATTTTTCACAGCAGGTGAAACATCCGCCGTACATGATCATGATGTACTTCGGTATACGAAGCCGGAACGGGAAGAACTGGATATGGTACTTTCCGCTGAAGCAACGGAGCTCGCTGATCAGGATGAAGATAAATATAAGAGTAAGAAATGGACAGTACACGATTTCCGAGAAGTACTTCGCAAATGGCAAAAGGACGTTGGCGATGGCGGTGGCTGGTTCGGCTTATACCTAAGCCACCACGATGCTCCGCGAATGGTTCCCACCTTTGCAGATGATGGAGAATATCGAATTCCATCGGCAAAGCTGTTAGCTACGATGCTGCATACTTTGCGCGGAACGCCGTTCATTTTTCAGGGAGAAGAGCTTGGTATGACCAACTATCCGCATTTCGATTCTATTGATACAATAGATGACCAAGAAGCACTCAGCTACTATGATTTGAAAGTGAACCAGGACGGTGAATCTGAAACGACCATTATGGATCGGATACAGAATAAGACCCGAGACCATGCCAGAACTCCAATGCAGTGGGACACCTCTGATCATGCAGGATTCACAACCGGCACACCATGGCTGCCAGTCAATCCAAATCATAAGGAAATCAATGTGCAATCCGGTGTTGAGAATCCTGATTCCGTTCTGCAATTTTATCGAAAGCTGATTCGGCTGCGTAAGGAAAATTCCATCATGGTTTATGGAGAGTTTGAGATTATCCTAAATGATCACGAGCAGATCTTTGGGTATATACGCAGGCTGGATGATGAAGAATGGGTTATCCTGCTAAACATGACGAGTGAAGAAGCACACTACGATATCCCCAGGGAGTGTGTGGATGATTGGGATAAAAAGCATTGTGTTATCAGTAATTATCCACATGTGGATAATAAGGATACATTAAGACCGTATGAGGCAATTGTGTATAAGTATGTTAAATAGTTGAGATATTAAAAAGAGTAGTGTTTACGAACACTACTCTTTTTAATATGAAGAAATTACTAATAATGTGTCAATTTCTTGACTTCTTTAGTTCATAAGTTCATCATAAAGTTGTAGGATAATTTACCTAAACAAACTGGGGGTAACGCATATGTCAACAATCGAAGGAAAAGTAGCAATCGTTACAGGAGCAGCATCTGGTATCGGCCTTGCAGCCGCAGAAGCTTATGTAAATAAAGGCGGTAAAGTAGTCATTGCGGACTATAACACTGAAGCAGGACAAAGAGAAACAGACAGACTGAAAGCAGCTGGCGGGGACGTTCTATTCATTGAGTTCAACGCTGCTGAAGAAGATTCTATTAAAAACTTGATCGATCAAACAGTAGCACACTACGGTCAAGTTGATATTCTTGTGAATAACGCTGGTATCGGCGGAATGGGCGCAACTCATGAGCTTTCTTATGAAGATTACCGCAAAGTAATTGCGATCAACCAAGATGGTATCTTCTTGGCTTCCAAGTATGCTATCCAGGAAATGCTGAAATCTGGCGGCGGTGTCATCATCAATACATCTTCTGTTCTAGGCTTCGTTGCACAGCCTGGCGCGTTTTCTTACAACGCCAGCAAAGGTGCTGTTAACACATTGACTAAATCTCTTGCTGTGGAATATGGCGATAAAGGCATTCGTGTTAACGCTGTAAACCCAGGATTCGTTGAATCAGGAATGGTGAACAAAGAAGCTCTTGGTGACTTCTATGATGGACTTGTAGCGAAGCACCCAATCGGCCGTCTTGGCAAAGCCGATGAGATTGCACACGCTATCGTATTCTTGACTGAAAACGATTTTGTAACTGGTGAAACACTTGTAGTAGACGGCGGTTACCTAGCTCAGTAATATACATGAAAGGAGAACAGCTAAGCTGTTCTCCTTTTTTAATCTATCACTTTAGAACGTATATGAGTCGCCATCATTCGGTACGAATACATTTGTCTCCATACCTTTTTCATGACAAAAGTTTATCAATTCTTCCCTAGACAATGTCCAATGATTGACCGCTTCCATATGCACTGCAATAATCTTTGCATTGCTGGCTGCTTTGTAAACTTCATGGACGTCTTCTTTCCCCATTACCAGAGATCCGCCCTCTAAGAATTGATTGTCCCCAGCGTTCACAACTATAACCTCTGGCTTATGGTTATCAATTGTATTTCCAACTTCCTCGTACCAGACTGTATCGCCTGCAACATATAAGGGTTGTTCACTTTCATACTTAAACACAACGCCGCAAACAAGCCCGGCCATCTTCAATACTTCTCCCCTGCCATGTTCACCTTTTGTTTTAACTAACTGGATACCTTCAAAGACAGTTTCATTCGTAAGCACTTCAACATTCTCGAAACCAGCTCTTTGGATCGCTTCTGCATCTTCTTCGTTTTGGGAGAATACCTTAATCTTTTTGGGTAACGCCTCTTTAGCTGCATCGTCCCAATGATCTAGATGAAGATGCGTCACAATAACTGCATCGATATCCTGTATGATACTATCGATAGAAAGCGGCAAGCTCACTAGGGGATTCTTTTGATCCTGCCTAAGTGAATTTGGAAAAGGCGGAAATGCACCTTTGTGTGCTAACATAGGATCTATTAGAAACTTTTTACCTGCATATTCAACTAAGATTGTTGCATTAGGGATTTGCGTTATTTTCATAAAAAGTCCTCTCCTCTTTTTGTACTTATCTTAGCTCTATAAATATTCTATATAATGACCTACCTGCGGATACATACTCTAAATAAAGTCTTTTTGCTGGATGACTTTATTTATGAAAGGAGTTAAACCATGTTAGACCACACAGATTTGCAAATCCTGGAGGAACTGTCCAAAAACAGTCGTATTACCATGAAAGAATTAGGAGAAAAAGTCCATTTGACCAGTCCCGCTGCTTCGGCCAGAGTAGCAAAATTGGAGGATAGCGGAATCATTGAGGCTTATACAATACGAATTAATGACGTTAGAATGGGATTTTACATACATGCTTTTATTACTATCTTCACACAGGATACAAATCACAGGCCTTTTCTTTCCTTTACAGATGCACAAAAGGACTTTGTTATTCAGAACTACAAAATCAGCGGGGATGGCTGCTACCTTCTGGAATGTAAATTTCAGTCTAATGAAACGATGAATACATTTTTGGAAGCATTGAATCAGTATGCTAACTATAAACTCTCTATTGTCATAAATAAGAACACATAAAAACGGGTACAGCATCTGCTGTACCCGTTTTTATGGTTAGATAAAGATATCCAAGATCATTGTGAACACAAGTCCGGATACTGCAACTACTGTAGAAAGAACAGTATACGTACCGAAAGCTTCTTTCAATGTCATTCCGAGTGACTCTTTTACCATCCAGAATCCCGCGTCGTTGACGTGAGATGCAATCGCACTTCCGGCACCAGTTGCAAGTGCTACCAGCTCCAGGTTCACATCTGGCATTGTACCTAGTGACGGAATAACCAAACCAGCCGTTGTCAGTGTAGCAACAGTTCCAGATCCAAGACAGATACGAAGGATTGCAGCAACCATCCAAGCAAAGAATACTGGAGACATGGATGTATCTGCAAAGATGGATGCTACATAGTCACCAACACCGCCATCGATAAGAACCTGCTTCAAGGCTCCGCCACCACCGATGATCAATAGCAGCATACCAAGTGCATTAATAGCCGATCCACAAGAATCCATCAGTTTTTTGATTGGGATATTTCTTCTTATCCCCATTGTGTATATCGCAACTAATAGAGAAATTACCATCGCTGTGGAGGAGTTACCCACAAAGCGGATGATTTCTATCAACATATTGTCATCGAATTTAAGTTCTGCTTGCAGGATATCCACAGCTGCACCGATTGCCATGAGGATAACTGGGAATAGTGCCGTGAAAACACTGATACCGAAACCTGGCATTTCTTCTTCTTTGAATGTTTTCGCAACACCAAACGATTCACTGCCCTCACGTGTCCAAGCAGTTGGTACAATTTTTTTAGCAAGCTTCGGATACAGGATACCCGCAAGGATAACCGTAGGAATCGCAACGATAATACCATAAATAAGCATAAGACCAATATTTGCACCATATTCAGCTGCTACTGCAGTCGGGCCAGGATGCGGCGGCAGGAATGCGTGTGTTGCTAGTGCAGCTGTTACCATCGGCAAACCAAGATGTACGATCGATACTTTCAATTCTTTTGCAATCGAGAAGATGATCGGAATAAGCAAAACGATTGTTACTTCAAGGAACAATGCGATACCAACGATGAAGGACGCAAATAGAACAGCCCACTGAATACGTTTTTCGCCGAATTTATCAATAAGCGTAGTCGCAATTCGGTTGGCACCGCCAGCGTCTGCAATCAGACGGCCAAGCATAGCACCCATACCGAATATCAGCGCTATATGACCAAGTGTGCCGCCTAAACCGCTTTCAATTGAGCCAACTACTTCTGACATCGGCATTCCTAGCAGCAATGCGACGATAAAGGAAACAATGATCAAGGAAACGAATGTGTTCAGTTTAAGTCCCATAATCATGATAAGCAATAATAGTACACCTAAAGCTATGATCAGTAATGGCATGATGATTTCCCCCAAATCTCTTTGTAAGTGTTTACATTGTTGTCCGTCAGAAAGGAAGGACTTCTACATCCTTCCAATCTTCCGGTATGTTGTTTTGCTTAAAGCGTCGTACGAGTAAAGTTTGGTGCATATTGCGCTGCAACTTTGATACATTCTTCCATGCTGATACTTTCCGCAATGTTCTTGCCGGCAATATCGAATGCTGTACCGTGGTCGACGGATGTACGCAAGAACGGCAGGCCATTCGTGATGGAAACAGTACGGTGGAAGTCTGTCATCTTCGCGGCGATATGACCTTGGTCATGGTACAGGGAAAGAACTGCATCGTACTTGCCGTTTAGTGCTTGGAAAAAGACAGAGTCAGCAGGAACAGGTCCGACTGCATCGATACCATCGTTAACAGCAAGCTCGATACCTGGTTTGATTTGTTCTACTTCCTCCCAGCCGAACAAGCCGCCTTCACCGCTATGCGGGTTCAAGCCTGCCACTGCAAAGCGGCGATTTTCCACACCTAGACGCTGAAGTGCTTTGTCACAGCGAATCAAGTAATCTTGTACTCTTTCTTTTGTCATC
>NZ_NPBF01000008.1 GCF_002272135.1 Virgibacillus sp. 7505
CCTGCCACTGCAAAGCGGCGATTTTCCACACCTAGACGCTGAAGTGCTTTGTCACAGCGAATCAAGTAATCTTGTACTCTTTCTTTTGTCATCTGTGCAATAGCATCTTTCAAAGAAAGGTGACGTGTAAGGAAGAAGATACGCATACCGTTTACTTCGAACATTGTTAGCGGATCATCAGAACCAGCTAGGTCTTCCAGCATTTCTGTATGTCCGATGTAAGGAATTTTCGCTGCTTTCAAAGATTCTTTGTTGATTGGTGTTGTCGCAAGTGCTTGCACTTGACCATCCATCGCAAGCTCGACAGATTTTTTGATATATTCGAAAGCGCCTTGGCCGCCCTGAGCGGAAACTTGGCCGTACTCTAACGTATTGATATCAATATTGTCCAGATTGATTACGTCGACTGTACCTAATTCGTATTTACCTTCTGTCGGGGAAGATACTTCATTTACTTCCAGATTCGCTTCAACGATTTCAATCGCTTTTTTGATGACTGCTGTATCACCAATCACAAGCGGTTTACATACATCGTAAATTTCCTGCTTTGTTAGTGATTTCATTGTGATCTCCGGTCCGATACCTGCTGGATCTCCCATTGGAATTGCGATAATTGCTCTTTCTGCCATTGTTTATTCCTCCTTAAAATTTAGCTTCCAAATATTTCACGCTTGTATAAATTGCTTTCGTTCCACCAGCCGTGCCGCCTTTAGTTACAATCGGAACACCATCCAGGTATCCTCCCATAAACTTTCCATAAGCGATCAGCGGCAAGATCTCATCCAACAGCTGAATTCCTTCTGCTCTGCTTATCGAGCAAAGTGAAGCGGTTACATCTCCACCACTAGAGAAGCAGCCCCCAATTTCAAACTTGCTTTCCTGGACAACCACTCTTGTAATTTTGCCGAGACCGTCCGCAATACGTTTCGCTAATGCATCCTGACTCACACCCTGCTGTGCTCCGAGCGTTTTCAAATCTAGAATCTCAGCACCTGGTGCATCCGTTGTGATTAACAAGATGTCTTGTTTCTCCAACTCCTGCTTTGCCAGCGCAATTACCCGATCTACCTCTTCATCCCAAACCCCATCTACTGTTGCCAGCTTTTTGGAATCTACGTAAATTGGTCTGAGATTCGTTTTGTCCTTCAGGTATTGCAGCTGTTTCGAGCTGTTCGAAGTAACACTTCCAACTGTGACAATAATCTTCTTATCCTTCATCCGCTTGCGGCTGAATGCACGAGCGAATGCCGCTGTCAGCGGACCAGGATCAGCTGGCACCATTTGATAAGATTCAAGCTCTGCCATAGCTCCTGCTACCGCATCAATATCTTCATTCGTGATGACGTCTGGAACAATGATTCTGGCACCCGCGTCTATTGCTTCCTGCATCTTGCTCTCGATCGCTTGCTTGCCTGCAAGGATTGTCTCAAGGCCGATGCTTGCTACTGTAAATTTGCTCTGTTTTTCAACCAATTTCGGTACATGTGACTCTGTAACCGGTTTAACCGGATCCTTACCTACATCTGACAATTGAACAGGTACACCGTGAACAAGCAAGTACCCGCCAGAAACGATTCGTCCGGAATCCGGGTAAGCCGGTACGACAACAGCAACTGCCTGTGTCCCCAATTCATCGAGCAGTGTATCAAGCTCAACGCCGATATTACCGCGTACAGTACTGTCGATTCGCTTGCAGACGATATCCGTTTCCCACTTCTTCAGATTCCCCGCAACCGTTTTCACACGACGGTGTGCGACCTCGCTCTTAACATACCGGCTATCGGTATCGACAATCACACCGTTAATCTGTTCTGAGGAAGGAAGATGATCGTAGAAGACCATCGTCGCAACGTTATATCCAAGCTTCGTCAGCTTGACACCAGTTCCATTCCCACCAGTCAGATCATCTGCAATTACACCAATCTTCATCAGGCTTCCTCCTCTGCTGCTACGACCTCCAAAAGCTCCGGTAATTCTCTCGGATGATAAGCCTTTATACCGCTATCCGAAATGACACCGGATAATACTTCTAAGTCACAAACTTTCGCCAGCGCCTTTTGATCCAGCTTGCTCGAATCTGCCACCAGCCAAGTTGCCTGAGCTGATTCGACCATCAATTTCTTGATGGAAGCCTTCTCAAAAGTAGGCGCCGTCACACCAACTTGCAGGTGAACTGCATGGGCACCTAGGAAAAACAGATCTACATGCAGGTTACGCAAAGTCTGCTCTGTGAGCGGACCGAATAGCGCCCCGATATTATTCTGCATCTCTCCGCCAGTCAGGATCACCTTGACCTCACTGTCCATCAGCTCAGCTGCGATCTTGATATCATTCGTAACGACGGTCAGATTTCGTTTCTGCTTTAGCAGCTTTGCGATTTCAAGTGTCGTTGTTCCTGAATCAAGGAGGATTGTAAAGTGTTCCTGCACAAGCTCAACAGCCCGTTTCGCAATCTGACGCTTTTCCTCAGCATGCTTACCTTCTTTTGTCTGGAATGACGACTCCATCACCAGCGGCTTGTTGAGAATTGCACCACCCAGCGTCCGGATGATCTGCTCCTGTTCCTCCAAGTAGTTCAAATCTCGTCGGATTGTCATAGCAGATACATTCAACTCCGCTGCCAATGCATCGATATCTATCTTTTCATTCTTATTTAATTGTTCTAAAATCACATTTCTGCGTTCATTTGGCTGCATTTTGTATCACCTTTGTTAATCATGAACATCTTATGTGTTCATGATATGCTTTATGATGTTAATTGTCAACATGTAATGTTACTATTTATCAAAAATTCATATCTTGTTTGTTAATAAATAACAACCATAGTATACTTCACTATGGTTTTTAATACTATATAGATGGATTGCAAAAGTATTTCCAACAGCAACAAACGCCGCCCCTTCATTTGGGCGGCGTTTGTTTAATTGGAGATGCTTTCTTCCAGCTGTTCGACCTGGGTTTGTTTGCGCATTTCCACTTCAACGATCTGATGATTCAGCGTCTCCGTTATTTCCCACTCATATCCATGAGCTTCTATGACACGATGCTCCTCGATACTTCTAAGATTGGTGAGCATCCAGCCGCCGATTGTATCGACTTCTGCCTCGTTAATGAAACGAATGTCAAATTGCTCTTCGATTTCCTCAAGCAGGACACGGCCATTCAAACGGTACTTATTCTCAGAAACCTTTTGGATGTCCGGTTTTTCATTTTCATCGAATTCGTCGCGTATTTCCCCGACGATCTCTTCAAGCATATCCTCCATCGTCACAATACCAGCAGTTCCGCCGTACTCATCGACTACTAGCGCGATATGAACACGTCTCTTCTGCATTGTCAGCAGCGTATCATTCAGACTTGTTCCTTCATGTACTGTCGGGATTGGATGGATGAAAGCATCTAATTTCTTGTCTTCTTTCGACGTGAAATCAGTCAGCATTTCTTTGACGTTAACAAAGCCGTAAATCCGGTCTTTATCACCGCCTTCTGTTACAGGATAGCGTGTATACTGATGCTCAACCATTATTTCCTGGATTTCTTGGCGTGACATTGTGTCAGAAATCGCGACAACCTGTGTCCTAGGAACAAGGATATCCTTGACGACGCGATCGTTGAATGTGAAGATGTTCTCCATATAATCCAGCTCAGTTTTGTTGATTTCACCGCTCTGGAAGCTTTGTGCCATGATAATCTTCAGTTCCTCTTCGGAGTGGGCCTGTTCATGCGCAACCTGCTTCACGCCGAACATGCGCAGGAATACGCGGGCAGATCCATTCAGTGTGTAGATAAAAGGTGCCATCAGCTTACCGAACCAATACAGCGGACGCGCCAGAATGAGCGTCATCTTCTCTGTATATTGGATTGCCAATGTTTTCGGAGCCAGCTCACCGATAACGACGTGCAGGAAAGTCACGACCGCAAAGGCGATGGCGAATGAAAGAATGGTAGAAAGAGATTCTGAAAAACCGAAGTAATCGAATACTGGGTGTAATATCTTCTCGACAGTCGGCTCACCTAATGCACCAAGTACCAATGCAGTAACAGTGATTCCAAGCTGACAAGCAGATAAGTAGTAATCGAGATTATGGACAAGCTTCTTGACGACGATGGCGTTCTTGTTTCCTTCCTCGATGAGCTGCTCGACTCGTGACATACGTACCTTTACGACCGAGAACTCGGCACCGACGAAGAATGCCGTCAGAATGATGAACAAGGCTACTAAAGCTAGATTAAGTACTAATAATGGGTCCAAATTTTCCCCCTAAACAGGGGTTCACCTCCGTATGATGTTGTTTTTCTATATTGGTGTCTTCTTCCGCAGCGGCAATAGATTCAATACCTTCACCTTCCCAAGGGAATCGCCTCCTTTCAGTTTTGAAAAAAAGCCCCCATCTCGTTACCGGGATGGAGGCTTTTTTCTCCGCTCTTGTATACTAGCTTATCGAAATTATAAGGTATATATGCTGTATTTTCAAATAAATCACCGTGAATTATTTTCGAATTTTATTTCACTCAGCTATAATAACAGTAACCGCTATCATTGATACAAGTACTGGATATTCTTTTACGGAAGGCTGTTCCAGATTACAGCTGCACTCCTTTGGATTACATTATCTCTGTCTCATAAAGTAAAAATCATAGAAATGCGGGAAACTATCATCGAAGCGCAAACAAGGAGGAGACGTATGAAGAAATTAAAGATAGCAAGCTTACCAGGAGATGGAGTAGGAAAAGAAGTAGTTCCTGCAGCACAGACAGTTTTGAAAGCGATTTCCGAGGTGCATGGCGGTCTGCAGTTCGCATTCGACGAGTACCCGTGGAGCTGCGAATATTATCTGGAGCACAACCGAATGATGCCAGACGATGCATTGGATCGCCTGCAGGATGCAGATGCTATTTTTCTCGGTGCTGTCGGGAACCAGAAGCTAGTTCCGGATCATATTTCCTTGTGGGGTATGCTGATCAAGATACGGCGAGAATTTGAACAGGTCATCAATATCCGACCTGCCAAACTATTGAAAGGTATTACCTCACCACTTACCAACCCGAAGGACTTCGATTTATTAGTTGTACGGGAGAATAGCGAAGGGGAATACAGCGAAGTGGGCGGCCGGATCTTCCGTGGTGAAGACGAAGTGGCAATTCAAAATGCAATTTTCTCAAGACGAGGCACAGAAAGAGCGATGCGCTATGCTTTTGAGCTTGCCGCAAAGCGCCGAAAACATGTAACAAGCGCAACAAAGTCAAATGGAATAGTACATTCTATGCCGTTTTGGGATGAAGTCTTTCAAACTGTGAAAAGTGATTATCCAGATATCGGAACAGACAGTCAGCACATCGATGCCCTCGCTGCCTTCTTTGTTACGCAGCCGCAGCGCTTCGATGTTATTGTCGCAAGCAATCTATTTGGAGATGTTCTTACCGATATCGGAGCCGCCATTATGGGAAGTATCGGTATTGCTCCTGCTGCCAATATCAATGTGAATGGTAAATACCCTTCCATGTTCGAGCCCGTCCACGGTTCTGCTCCAGATATTGTCGGTAAAGGAATCGCTAACCCGATTGGACAAATTTGGACAGCGAAACTGATGCTCGATCACTTTGGTGAAGAAGAGCTCGGCATTAAACTGCTGGATATCATTGAGGATGTCACAGAAGCTGGTATTCTGACGCCTGATTTGGGCGGAACGCACGGAACGGAGGATGTCACAGCAGCAATTGTGGAAAGAGTTCACAAGCTATAATTTTCAAAAAAAAGAAGTCGCCATAAGGCGGCTTCTTTTTTATATATTACTTTCGCTCTCAAAGGAAACAGATTCCAATATCGTTTTGAAAACTTCCTTATCTTGTTCGTACGTCTCATCCAGTGTATTAAAAGAAAAAATATATGCAGTTCCGTCATGGATGATCGTATTTTGCTGTAACGTGAAGCCATCCATCTTGCTGATAAGTTCATTTGTTTCCATGCCATTAATCTCATACGTTACATCACTTGTATAGTCATAGCCGGTTTGCTGCTTTGCAAGTGCAATATACGTTTCCAGTGTAAGATCGGGAAATGTAGAAATGTCTTCCGCTACGACACTGAGCGTGGTGGATCCATATTGATACCCCACCATAGGTATGCCCATTTCTTCCATTTCACCTAAAGAGATATACTCAGACGGCAGCTCAAAAGTAACACCTTCAAATGTTACTTTTCCATCTATAGGTTCAGCAGATGAAGTTTCCGATTCCAGGGTGTCAGCTTCCAATGTGTCTGTTGCTTCCTCTTGGACGGGAGGATCACTTTCAGGCAATTCTGTGCTATTCTCCTCTGATGCAAAAAATTCATCTGGTTCCGCTGCTTCTTTGTCTTCACTAGCAATTGTATCTGAATTAGATGATTCTTGGTTCTCATTAGCAGCTGAATCCGTTTCTGCTGCTTCGCTTTTTGTATTTTCGTCACTTGCAGTCTCATCGGTTGCGCTCGCCCCACAGCCGCACAGGAATAGGAGTAATGCAGCAAATGGCGCAATCAGAAATCTTTTATCCATCTCATCACCTCGATAAGCTATACCACCGAAGCTGAAGAAATAAGCAGATATTGTAATCTTTTGTAAAATAAAGGTACTTTGCTCATATAAAGGCTTTTACTTCTAATTCAGTTATACTAAGTGTTTTCCTATGGAATACCTGCCGATAGTCTAATTGATTCATCCGCATATCCCAAAAAGAAAAGAGCGCAATATGCGCTCTTATACCAATTTCTTTGCAAGCTCACGATTACGCTGCTTGAACAAAACGTTATGGGAGGAAACCATACCCCAGCCGTCTGCAGCAGGCTCGATATACTGTTTCGCTTTATTGACAGCATTCGCTGCATCCTGGAAGCAGCCGGCAATCAAAGTGACCTTGCCATCATGCTTCAGAATATCTCCTGCTGCAAACAGACCAGGTACAGAGGATTCCCCGCTCGGCGTTCCAGCGATATAGTAATTATCTACAAGCTCAATATCCACTTCGCTGTTTTGAATCAAATCCATATCCCGTTCGTAGCCGTGATTGACAATTACCTCATCAATTGGCAAGAACGTAGTTTCGTTCGTTTCATGATTCGTCAATTCCACACGTTCAATATGCTGCTGGTTCGGACACGCCACGAGCTTTGTGATCGATGTACAAAGGAAACACTTAGCACCGCTGCACATTAAGCGTTCCACTGATGCTTCATGCCCCTTCAGCGCCTCATTGCGATATGTAACATATACCTTTTTCGCAATAGGCTCCAGCTCGTTTGCCCAATCGACAGCAGAGTTTCCGCCGCCAGAGATGATGACAGTCTTATCCTTGAAACGCTGCATGTCTTTCACTGTATAGTTGAGATTTGCTACCTCAAATCTCTCACAGCCTTCGATGGACAGTTTTTGCGGATTAAGTATTCCGCCGCCGACCGCTGCAATAATTGTCTTCGAATAGTGGACTATACCACTTGCTGCATGGAGCTCAAAGATCCCATCATCATTTCGCTTGATGCTTGTTACCTTCTCGTTCAATACCACTTCCGGATCGAAGGTAAGCGCCTGCTCTGTCAGCTGGTCAATCAGTTTGCCTGCCGGAAGCGGCGGTAATCCGCCTACGTCCCAAATCATCTTTTCCGGATAAACATGGAGCTTGCCGCCCAAATAAGGCTGAAACTCGATGATTTTCGTCTTCATTTGCCGTAACCCACTATAGAAAGCGGAATATAATCCCGCTGGACCTCCACCAATGATGGTAACATCATACAGCAATTCTTCCTGCACACTGACTCCTCCTTTAATCCGATAGTGATAATCATTCTCATTCAAATATAACGGAAAATTTTCTCAAAATCAATGTTGACATCTAAATTTTCTGCCTTTATGATGTAATCAAGCGAGATTGATAATCATTCTCATTCTCATCGTATAACCCTGGTGCCCTGTCCCCCTAACAGGGCACTCCCCCCTATAAAATGAGGAGTGATATACATAATGAAAAAGCTATTCCCGGTCTTATTAATTTTAGTGATTGTATTAGCTGCTTGCGGCAGCAATAATTCTTCTGGTTCTGAAGAAAAGGCGCCTTCAACCGGCGATGGGAACGACACATTCACATACGAATCCGAAAATGGCCCAGTTGAGGTGCCCACTGACCCGAAACGCGTGGTAGTGCTTTCCTCTTACGTTGGTGATTTAATCGATTTAGATGTGCCAATTGTCGGAGCTGATGCCTGGTCGATGCAGAATCCACGCTTTGAAGATGCGTTAAAGGATGCCGAAGAAGTGACAGAGGATGATTTGGAGAAAATCATCGAACTCAAACCGGACTTGATCATTGGGTTTACCAGTTTAAAAAATCTAGATAAGCTAAAAGAAATCGCCCCTACAGTGACTTTTACTTACGGTAAATTGAATTATCTTGATCAGCATGTGGAAATCGGCAAACTGGTCAATAAAGAAGAAGAAGCACAGGCTTGGGTCGATGACTTTACAAAACGCGCAGCGGAAACTGGTGAACAGATTAAGGAGAAAATTGGTCCTGATGCAACAGTCTCTGTTGTCGAGAACTTTGATAAACAGCTCTACGTATATGGTGATAACTGGGGACGCGGAACAGAAGTACTTTACCAAGCAATGAGCTTGAATATGCCAGAGAAAGTAAAAGCGGATGCACTGGAGGCCGGCTACTTCGCTTTATCAACGGAAGTATTACCAGAGTACATGGGCGACTACGTGTTCTTCAGTAAATTCGATGATACGGATACATCTGTCGAGGATTCCGAGTCCTTCCAGAACACTGCTGCTGCAAAGAACAATCATGTATACGAAGTCGATGGAAATGCCTTCTACTTTAACGATTCCAATACACTGGATTACCAGTTAGACTTTATTAAAGAGAGCTTCCTAGGGAAATAGGAGGCTCTTTCCCTTATCCTACATAGAAAGATGCGTGCCTGATGAAGAACATACCATTTACTCTGAAACTTGTAGTTGGAATCATGCTTTCCCTTACAGCATTCACTGTGGCTTTATCATTCGGGGCTGCTGATATATCCTTTCGGGATGTGTGGGGTGCAATATTCACCAGTCAACATAATGCAGACATATTAATAATCCGTGAAAATCGTCTGCCGCGGGAAGTCGGGGCTTTCTTTGTCGGAGCGGCTTTAGCTGTGGCGGGTGCCATCATGCAGGGCATGACACGCAATCCGCTGGCGGATCCGGGACTGCTCGGTTTAACAGCCGGAGCCAATGCCGCGCTGGCAGCTGCTATGGCGTTCATCCCCCAAGCAAATTATATTGTTATTATTATTGCCTGCTTCATTGGAGCAGCTGTCGGTGCCGGACTAGTATTCGGAATTGGATCACTTCGTCTTGGCGGCCTTTCTCCAGTTAAGGTCGTCCTGGCTGGTGCTGCTGTATCCGCCTTGTTATATGCAGTATCTGAAGCAATCGGCTTAAGCTTTAAGCTGTCCAAGCAAGTGTCTGCTTGGACAGCCGGCGGTCTAGTCGGTGTTAACTGGACGCAGCTACAGCTCGTTATTCCAATCATACTGGCAGGAATCATCTTGTCGTTATTTCTTTCGCATCAACTAACACTGCTCAGCTTAAGTGATGAAGTAGCTGTTGGCCTTGGTCAGAAAACTTTTGCAATCAAAGCATTATTATTCCTTGTAACTATCCTTTTGGCAGGAGCATCCGTTGCATTGGTCGGTAACATGACATTCATCGGTCTGATGATTCCTCATATTGTCCGTTTTTTTGCGGGTACGGATTATCGTTATATACTGCCGTTATCCTTTTTTGCCGGAGGAACTTTCATGCTGCTCGCTGATACAGCTGCCCGGACAATCAATGCACCATATGAAACACCGCTTGTGGCCATCGTGGCTGCGCTCGGTTTGCCATTCTTCTTATTCATCGTCCACCGGGGAGGTCGCGCTTACTCATGAAAATAGCAAAGAAAAGCAAACAGGCTATCCTGATGATTTCTCTGGCTGCGTTGATCCTTGTTACAATCGTCATCGGAATGGGGCTTGGTCCTGCCTCGTTATCTTATAATCGGTTACTGCCGACACTATTTGGCAATGGGACTTTTCCTGAATCATTCGTTCTGTTCGATATTCGGCTTCCTCGTATTACAGTTACACTATTAGCTGGAATGGCATTGGCCCTGTCTGGTACAATCCTCCAAGGAATCACGAGAAATGATCTGACAGATCCCGGAATCATCGGTATTAATTCCGGTGCCGGATTGGGTATCGCGGTATTTTTCCTATTCATGCCGATCGATGCAGGAAGCTTTGCATATGCCTTGCCGCTTGTAGGATTTGGTAGTGCACTTGTGACAGCCATGCTGATTTATCTTTTTTCCTACAGCAAACAGCACGGTCTCCAGCCGGTCCGGCTTGTATTAGTCGGTGTCGGTTTTTCCATGGCTTTATCCGGTATGATGATCGTCCTGATATCCTCTGCTGACAGGGAAAAAGTGGATTTCATCGCAAAATGGCTCGCGGGAAATATCTGGGGCACGGACTGGCCATTCGTCCTTGCCCTGCTGCCTTGGATCCTTATCATTCTGCCGCTTACGCTTTACATGGCGAATCGGCTCAATGTGCTGGCGCTGAGTGAAGAAGTCGGAGTTGGGATAGGTGTTCAGCTGAATCGCGATCGTATCATTCTTATGATTGCAGCGGTAGCAATTGCTGCGGCAGCTGTGTCGGTTGCTGGCGGCATAAGCTTTGTTGGTTTGATGGCACCGCATATCGCACGAGCGCTTGTTGGTGCCAGGCATCAGTACGTGCTCCCTGTCGCTTCCTTGATCGGCGGCTGGCTCTTGCTGCTGGCAGACACGATCGGACGGAATATAGCGACGGTGGATGGGCTGCCCGCTGGTATTGTGGTCGCCTTTATAGGCGCTCCTTATTTCCTTTATCTTCTGCTGAAAAAATAAGAGGTACTGCATTTGCAGTACCTCTTTTCTTATTGGACTGAAGCCTCTTTTTCTTTTGATTCCTTATGCTGTGTGTTCAATAACACCAAGCCGACAATCACTAATGCCAAGCCGATAAACTTCATCCAGGAAGCGGATTCTCCAAATACTGTGATACCGATCATAGCTGTAAGAGCCGTTCCAGCTCCAGACCAAGTCGCGTAAGCAGTAGATAGTGACATGGACTTCAGTGTGAAAGATAAGAATAGAAATGCACCTAGATATCCGATTACAACGATAATCGACGGAAGCAAGACAGAAAACCCATCCGATACTTTCAGCATGGATGAAGCGATTGTTTCCAATATAATTGCTGCAGCAAGAAATAGACCTGCTTTCATTTAGCATCTTCCTTTACTTGGATAAATTCATCAATACAAGACCAACTAGCAGTATGGCGATGCCTAGTGCACCTTTTTTGTTAACCTTCTCTTTGAAAAGCAATACACCGATCACAACAGTCAAAATGGTACCAACACCACTCCATGTCGCATAGACAACCCCCAGCGGAAGGGACTGCAATGTGATGGATAGTGCGTAGAAGCTGATACCATATCCCACGACAATACCAATCACTGGCAGCAGACGTTTGAATCCATCTGAGAATTTCAGCATTGTAGAACTGAAAACTTCAAATAGGATGGAAGCAGCCAAAAATAAATAAGACATGTTAATCCCCCTTTTCTTTATCTATACATGCCAGCAATTTGTGTAATAAATCAGCAGCAAAAGAGGATGTGCTTGTTGTGCCTGCCATCTCATTGAACCAAAGCCCATCACTAACATAACGGATTACAGCAGCTTCTTCCCAATCCAATCCATCTTGATCAAATTGCTGCTGCCATCTCGAATAGCCCTCTTTCCAGATTTCCATGATTTCCGGATGGTCACTGAAAATAGATATAAGTGCACTGCTTCGATGTGTGCCGCCTTTTTGGATATCCTCTATAGTTGCTAACGCATATGCCCTTGCATATGCACCTCTTCCATTTGGTTGTTCATTTAAATAACGGACAATTGCCTCATCAAATTCCCTGATAGCAGCTACATTCAACTCCTGAAACAATGCTTCCTTTGTGCGGTAATGGTACAGCAGCCCACCCTTGCTTATTTCTGCGCGATTGGCTATTTTCTCAAGTGTGACATTGCTGATGCCCTCTTCCAGGATGAGCTCCGCTGCAGCATTCAGGATTTTATCTTGTGTTTTCATCCCATCACTCCTAACCGTCCAGACGGTACAGTAATAAAATAACATCTCAATTGTCTCTTTGCAAATCAAAGAGCACAAGAAATCGTTACACTGTCTTTTCTTTTCTGTCTAGAACGACATGAAACCTATCAACGGCACATGTCCATTTTCTCTTTAAACAAGGCATTAATCTAGCTGAAACAGGGACATCTATTCTACCTTTCAAAAAAATAGGTTTTTCACAACCGTAATTTACCCACTACAAAATAGCCTTTCTACATAATCTACACTATACGAAAAACATAACAAAAAGGAGGTCTGCTGCTAATGGATGAAAATTTCAAAAAGAAATTCACTGAGATTGCTAGAAGCAATCCTCAAGGATCCGTTATGGATCTAATGCTATCAAATGTTCTAGCTAAACATGGGGTATCCGATGATGCTTTACGGAACCTTTCTCCAGAAAGACGTCAGAAAATCAAAAAGATTACCGACGAGCTTCAGGTAGAACTAAAACGAATACTAGATTAAGGAGGTGATATAGATGAGTGAGGTTTGGCAACCAAATAGAAACCAAAAATGGAGTGCACTTGATCCAAGAACAGCAGGTAACTTTTCAGATCCAGAAGTGAATCAATCAGCTAGACAAAAATCCGATACAGAACAACTTTCAAAGGAAAGTATCTATGTTATCGATTCCGTAGATGTAGAGGTAACAACAACTGACACACAAGCAGCTCTCACAATACAAGCAGCTCTTCAAGCGGCTATCGGTGTTGTATTGCAACTCTCTATTGCTGATAGCAGCAAAGCTGATCAGATCGCTCAAGAACTCTTCCAAAGAGCCACTATCAAACAAAAGAATGTTCAGAAGACCTTTGTCAAAAACTCCCGAAATGTCAGAGTAACAACAACAGATACTGATTTAGCTGTAAATGTTCAATTGCTCCTTCAGGTTCTATTGGCTCTATTGGTGAGAATAGAAATCCTATAAAATTATAGGAGCCGGGCTATCGTGCTCGGCTTCTTTCTATTACATAAGCAATTGATTTTGTCATAAGTTATTCGGATAATTCGGATTGTAATCGTTATCAATTTCCTATACTATAGACCTAGATAGTTTATCCTTTCTAAGGAATAGGTGGTCCTGATGCAGATCAAGCAAGTGTTGAATAATAACGTCATCACCGTCTTGGACGAGCAGGAACATGAGCTTGTCATCATGGGACGGGGTATTGCCTTTGGTCGTAAGGCAGGCGATACAGTGGATGAATCCAAAATAGAAAAGACTTTCAAGCTCGATGATAAGGAAATGAATAAAAGGCTGATGGAGCTCTTAAGTGAGATTCCCCTTTCCTTCGTCGAAGTATCCGAGGAAATCATCCGATATGCCAAGCAAAACACCAGTAAAAAAATACATGACAATATCTATGTTAGTCTGACTGATCATATCTACTATGCAGTAGAAAGGTTCCAGCAAGGTATCGATATAAAGAATGCACTCCTTTGGGAAACAAAACGATTTTATCCGGATGAATACCGGATAGGACAGCACGCCCTTTCGATCATTGCTGAGAAAGTCGGTATTATTCTGCCGGAGGATGAAGCAGGCTTTATCGCCTTGCATATCGTCAATGCGCAAATGAACGAAGATATGCCCGTGATGATTAACATTACAAAGTTCATCCAGGATGTCCTTCATATTGTGAAATTTCATTTCGGCATAGAATATGACGAAGAATCCCTGGCTTACTATCGATTCGTTACCCATCTTAAATTCTTCGCTCAGCGGATTTTGAACCATCGTAAACAAAAAGAAGAGGACAATAGTCTTTTTGATATGGTAAAGACAAATTACAGCAAAGCTTTTGCATGTGCGCAGAAGGTGCAGTCCTATATCCAGAAGATGTACGAGGAGCAGCTTACGAATGAAGATTTGCTTTACCTGACAATCCATATTCACCGGATTGTACAGAAAAAATAGGAACACAGCTAGAGCCAGCCGTTACCCGGCTGGCTCTTTTGCTGTTCTTATAGATCATCGAAACCGTTCAGATCACTTGTTTTCGTGTACTGACGGGATTTTTGTTCGAAGAAGTCAGATTTTGTTCCATTGAAGTTATCCGTGTAAGCACGGATCCATTTCATCGGGTTCTTTTCGTAGCCTTCGTAAATTTCGCTTAGTCCTAGCATACGAAGCATTTTATTTGCACGATATTTTACGTAGCCTTCCATATCATCCAAGTTGATACCATCGATACCATCCAATACATAACGGCTCCATCGTGTTTCTTGCTCAACAGAATGGCGGAATTGATCATATACCCATTCAATGAACTCATCATTATTGTATTCTGGATTCTCCGCTAATGTAGCGCGGAACAACTCACTGATAAATCGACCATGATGCAGTTCATCACGGTTGATATAGGAAATCATCGTGGATGTTCCGACCATTTTCTGGTTACGCGCTAAGTTATAGAAGAAGGCAAATCCGCTGTAGAAGAATAACCCTTCCAAAAGCGTAGAGTACACCATTGCTTTAAGCACTGTCTCAATCGTTGGGTTTTGTGCGAATTCGTTGTAAACAGCAGCTATTCTTTCGTTCCGTTCGAGCAAAACTTTGTCCGTACGCCCTTCGTTAAAGGAAGCGATTTGGTTATCATAATTTGTTACAGACGCAAGTACATACGTATAGCTATGGTTATGCTCACTTTCCTGGTCGGCAATTGTCGCTAAAATCGATTTGACGCTTGGGTCTGTCGAATAAGCAGCTATTTTGGAGGCGATATCTGTTTGAGGACCATCCAATGTCGCCAGCAAACCGATAATTTTCAGGAATGCTGTACGCTCCTGATCTGATAGATTTGCAAATTGCTTCGTATCTGCCACCATATTCACTTCATTGGCAGTCCAGAACAAACCGCGGATTGTTTTGCGCAGTTCATAAAAATGCGGGTATGCAACGTTATCCCAATGCAGGATTCCGCTTGCATCTCCGTTAAATAATGCAGTAGATTTATTTGGATTCGTCGGCTCCAGAACGGTAGCCTTCATCAATTTAGACATTCCAATACTCCTCTCGTCCATTCCAATACTTCTTCTTCCTGAGATCCTCTTGGCGATTGCTCTATTTTGAGCGGAGCAAGCGGCGAATGATAGAATTTCGCCAGCTTGTCAGCTGCCATGCAAAACATATCATCACCGCCAAACTGCGTATCACCAGTGCCGAACACAAACACATTCTCCGGCTTATATCCGACATCTGCCACAAAATCCTTTACATCGAATGGGGTATCACCTGATCCCCATGTATACGTACCAATAAGCATCGCATCATAATCTGGCACATGCGGAAACGGCTCATTGCCAGTCACGCAATAAAGCGTCACGTCCTGCTGCTTATGTGTCAGCTCTTGAGCGATCAGCTCGGCAACTTCCTTTGTATTTCCGCTGACGGAAGCATATGCGATGAGCAAGGTTTTTGTTTGGAGGGATTTGGGCATCGTTGCTGATCCTCTTTCAGAAAGTCCCATCGTATCAGTCCAATCTGTCCATAATTCTATCATATTCCGGGCCGCTTCGATACTGTAAGCTATTCCCTTAGCCATAGAAAGAAAACTATATATAGATTTTATCATTTAATATTAACATACATATAGTACCTATCTAATATAATTTGTGAACATATTATTTACAGGCAATTCTAGTATTGGTTCAAAAGTAGCTCTAATCGTTATATCCCAAGCATCAAAAAAAACCGACTGGCAAGTGCCAGTCGATTTTTCACACAATTTCAAGCGGCTATTACTACGAATAAAAGCAGACTTTATTTAAGTTTGAATTCAGCTTTCTTTCCTTTGGAAATATCCTCTGAATTTTCATCATACAAAGGTCCAAGCTCGATATCGAATGCTTTATCTTTCCATATCTTGTCGTACTGCTCCTTATCAAGTACATATACCTGCAGCAATTCACCGGATTCACCCGCTGCAATGCTTTGCTGGTACTCATAAGGGGATAGCATACGTTCACTCATTTGGTACTGTGACCCATCGTTTACATAAAGATTGGATGCGATGTTATCCAACCCGATATTATCTGATCCTTTGTTATCAACATTGAATTTAACAGTCAACAGGACAACACCATTTTTAAAATTCTCAAAGCGAGGTGCTTCGTATTCATTTGGTGTAAAATCAGTGAATTGGTAGCCATCCAATGTAATGGTAGAATCACCAAGCTCCTGACTCAGCCCGATGCCTTCCTTCTCCTCGATCATTGTTTTTTCACCCATGTTATCCACCGAAATTCCATCCTGATAAAAAGCTGCATTTGCTTCTGTTTGTTTTGCGCCTTCTTCACTCAAATTAACAGTGAATTGACCTTTGGTTCCAAGAGTTGTACTTAAATCATCCGGATCTGTCGTTGGTGCAGGAACTTCTATAGTAGCAGATCCGGATTCCATTGCTGCTTTAAGTTCCGTTTCACCCATTGGATAAGCATAAGTACCGGTTATGGTTTCTCCTGCTTTAATCTCGTATTTGTTATCAGGATTTAGCTTTGTCGCTAGTTGACCTTCTTCCGGGATAATATCTTTGTAGTTATTATAATCTTTAACGGCACCTGTAAAACTCATATACATAAATGGTGTATAGTGGAGATCTTTGTCTGTGTCATTCTTAACTGTATATTGAGCAAGAATGACGCCTCCGTTTGTTTCATCATTGAAAGGAATACTATAGTCTGTATGGAAGTCCTTTAAACCAACTAGGGAGTAGGAATCCAAGGAGACTGTCACGCCTTCCATTTCATGTGTTTGGGGCTCTTTAGCTTCAAAGAAAACCGTAGTCTCCTCTGCATCTGTAGTCGTTTTCATATAATCAATTAGTTCGGCGTAATCGGCAGAGCCGGAATCAGCTTCTCCTTTATCTGCAGCTGCAGCTGTTTCCTCTGCTTTTACTTCTTCATCTTTTTGGCCAGCTGTTTCAGATGCAGCCGTTTTTTCTTCTGTGCTAGCTTTTTTACTGTCACTTCCGCAACCACTAATGATAATTACAGAAAGAATCGCGCCAAAGAGCAGCATTAATTTCTTATTCAATTTTTCATCCTCCATTCAGAACTTATGTTAATAAGCGTAACATGTTCTATAATCTGGCAATATCGGCATTTAGTAGTAAATTTTGCCTTATAACTTCCTACATTTCCAGAACACCTTATATATTGCAGTATAAAGTACCTAAATCGCTCTATAATGCCTCATATCAGTGTTTTTTTTTAACCGACCACATGGATATACTACATTCTTTCGAAAAAAAAGAAGACCGTGTATACGATCTCCTTTTCCATTATTAATTACAAAAGATAAACCAACTTCCTCCAAACTATACGTCCTTTCCCGCTGCATTCATTACCTGTCATCCATATTGCAATTGTATTATCCCTTCCTAAGCCGGAACAATAACCCCTTGATCCACATAAGGAACACCGTTACCAAGTAAGCTCTCAATTCCCCCAGGATGGTATGTCATCACTTCATCCACTTCGGCATAAGACTTCCACACAGCTTCGGCAATTTTTTCTGTATCCTGAATCTGGATTTCTCCACCAATCTGTCTAGCTTTAAACGTCACAAAGGTAGCATGTTCATTGATAGCTTGTAATTTTGCCTCATTCACTGCAAGGATAGTTGTTACTTCTACATCCAAGCCTGTTTCTTCCTTTGCTTCCCGTACGGCAGCTTCGGCAAGTGATTCGCCTGATTCGACTAAGCCGCCTGGTAATGTCCAACTGCCGTTCTTTTTGTTATGCACCATAAGAATTTGCTGTGTCTCTTCATTATGAATCAATGCGTAAGCTACTCGTACTTCTTTCATTCTCATACCTCCTCTGTTCTCTGTCTCCAGTATATACCAAAAAGACATTTCCCTGTTGACAACAATAAAAGAAACTCATATAGTTTAGTTTAGTTAACTTAATTTATGAGGTGCTTACGATGAAGGCTTTATTCGCCAATAAACAATTCAGTTTCCTTCTCTTCTCCGAACTCTTCTCGGTTTTGAGTTTCTCCATGTATATGATCACCGTCTCCTGGTATGTAGTTGATGTACTCCATCACCCTCAATACCTTGGTTTGGTAATGGCAGCCGCCTCCATACCCCGTATGGTTACGATGATAATTGGCGGCGTACTTGCAGATCGAATCCAGAAATCAAAGATCCTGTTCAGTACCCAATTATTGCAGGGTGTGTTAATTGGTATACTGCTTTGGGGACTTGCACATGATTCCCTGACGATATCACTGCTGCTTGTTGTATCCTTCTTTATTGGATGCCTTGATGGATTTTTCTTTCCTGCCTTGTCATCCTTGATACCAAGCATCGTTTCGCAAAAGCAACTGCAGCCAGCCAATACGCTTGTTCACAGTTCACAGGAGCTACTATTCCTGATAGGACCCATTGCTGCAGGCGCTATCCTGCACTATTACAATTTCGGTGCAACGTTTGCTGTCAGCATTGCAGCTACGATCATAGGTGCTTGTTTTGTCTTCCCTGCTTTTATCAAAGATGCGAAGCCGGACAAACACAAAGAGAAAACTTCGTTTATTACAGAATTTAAAGAAGGTTATCGTTACCTGCGATCCTCTTCTATCTATGTATCTGCAATCAGCATCATAATCATTGTGAATTTCTTTGTTTTTGGCCCAATGTTTCTCAGCTTGCCTATCCTGGCTGAAGAACTCGGCGGCAGTGCTTTGGATCTTAGCTTTTTAGAGGCTGGTTTCTCTGTCGGCTCTCTTGCAGCGACTATCTTCCTGCTTTTCTTCACACTAAAAAAGAATCGCGGAAGACAGATTCTTTTATTCCTGATTGCCAGTGTTTTAGCTCTTGGTGTTTTCAGTCAAATCCCAAGTTTATATTGGCTGATTCCAGTTGCAGCAATGATTGGATTTTTCGGTTTTATCACATACATTCCGACTGATGTCATCATTCAGGAGAAAACAGATCCCGCAATGATGGGAAGGGTCATGAGTATCGTGTTCTTGGCTTCCACAGCATTCGATCCTATCTCTCAAACCCTTTTCAGCTCCTTGATGAGCGTCGGTTTCTCTGCACGTATTTTGCTTGCTGCATTCGCCGGTACTGGATTACTTATGGCCGCCCTGCTATTTGCAAAAGCTAAAAAATGGCGTAATATGCAATAAAGAAGCTGTTTGGAAGGAACGATGCACATGAGCCGTTCGTATAAGGAAATCATCCGAAGAATGAATGAAGCGTATGAGGAGTTTGGTATTCTTATCTCTCAGGAAACAAAGAAACTTGATGAGCTGGATTTAACAGTTCAGCAGGAATATATGCTGTCTTATATCGAGAAAAGAAATAAACAGACTACAGCCAATGATATTGCAGCAGATTTCGGCATCTCCAAAAGCGCTGTCAGCCAAGTGCTTTCAAAATTGGAGAAGAGAGATATGATTACAAAACAAGCCAATCCCACAAATAAGCGGGAATTCTTTTTGGCTCTCGGCAACAAAGGCCGGGAATATATGGATAGTCTCAAGCAGTTAGACGAACTACTTATAGATAAATATTATTCCAAGATTGACATCGATGAATTGCATCAAATGACAGAAACCATGGTGCGAATCAATAACGTCATAAGGGAACAGAAGAAATAGAGGTGCCTGCTGGCACCTCTATTTCTTAGCTAGGACGGATAATGGTAAGCCATTCAGCACGGCTGTGCCCGCTCCAATCTCTAAAACGAAACTCAAGAAAGCATAGAAAAGTCTGCTTATCAATGCTTTCTAACGAATAGACTGCTGGTCGGCAACAATATGAATATCAATATTGCAGGTCTGTCGCATGATCGTATTAACAATAGATCCTTTCCAAACTTCTTCCCAGCGCGTACGTGCGGACTGTCCTAATAGTATTTGAGTAATAAAATATTTTTTAGCTTCCGAGACAATCGCATTTGCTGCTCGCTTACTGGAAGTATGCAGGAGGAAATGCGCATCGAATGTTGAGCAAAGCTGCCGGATATAATCCACCTTCTCTTTTTCAGCTATCGCATCCCGGGTCACATGCAGAATAAAAAGTTCTGCATTCAAACGATTCGCCATCCGATATCCGCGGCGTATCAGCCTTTCTGCGGTATCGACATGCTGTACGCAAATAAGTATCTTTTCATGTACACCCAGAGGCCCCCGGTAATCGGCTCCGTTTTGACGTTCCAGTTTCTCATCCACCTCATCCGCAATTTCCCGAAGAGCTAATTCACGCAATGCAGCAAGGTTGGTTAGCTGAAAATAATTCTGCAAGCTCTTTTGAATTCGATGGGCTGGATAGATTTTCCCTTCCCGCAACCGCTTCTGCAAGGTTTCAGGTGTTGCATCAATTAACTGAATTTCGTCTGCCTGCTGTACGAACAAGTCTGGCACACGTTCATTTACCCGAACTCCTGTTATCGTCTGGACAATGTCATGCACACTTTCAAGATGCTGTATATTGACAGCAGCAAGTACATCAATACCTGCATCCAACAGTTCCATAACATCCTGATATCTCTTGGCGTTCTTAGAGCCAGGAATATTCGTATGCGCCAATTCATCCACTAAAACAACTTTTGGAGCATGCTCTAGAATTCCTTCTACATTAAGTTCAAAAAACGGGCGGTCTTTATAGTGAATTTTCAACAAGGGAACTTGTTCCAGATCTCCTAACTGGGCACTTGTTTCCGGCCTTCCATGCGTTTCAATAACACCAATAACAACAGCTATACCTTCCTTTTTCATCTGCTGGGCATCTGTCAGCATCTTATAGGTTTTACCGACGCCCGGAGCAGCACCGATATATAACTTCAGACGGCCTCTCCCTTGTATAGATGCGGCTGCTAAAAATGCAGCTGCTTTATCATTTGTTTCCATCATTTCATTGCCTGCAAATCCATATTCAACTGCAGTACATTTACAGCGGGGGCACCGAGCAGCTCTTCTGCTTGTGATGTGCGGTGCTGGTCAATCAACTTGTATAGCTCCTCTTCATGAATACCGCTTGCTTCAGCTATTCTCGGCACCTGAAATTCTGCTGCTTCTACCGGGATATGCGGATCTAGGCCAGAACCGGAATTCGTCACTAAATCCAGCGGTACAGGACCGCCGTCTGGATTAGCCGTTTGCTGATCCTTTATCGCTTCTTCTGTCCGGGAAATCAATTCTGGATTAGAAGCAGCATAGTTCGGTGTTCCGGATCCTGCGGCATCATTATCTATACTCGACACCCTTCCCTGGAATAGTGCAGGGTCAGTAAACGTTTGTCCAATCAGCTCCGAACCAATCACGGTGCCATTCTCATCTTCTACCAAGCTGCCATCGGCATGATAAGGGAAGAATAGCTGTCCGATTCCCGTCACAGCCAAAGGGTAAAGGACACTGCACAAAACCAGGCATACTAATCCAAGCCGCAGTACAGGAACGATATTGGATACATGTTTATTCATATTCATTTGCCTCCTATAGAAACAGACTTAACAGCATATCAATAACTTTTATTCCTATAAACGGGACGACAACACCGCCCAGTCCATATAGGAACATATTTTTTCTTAGCAGCTTATCCGCAGAAACAGGCTTATACGCCACACCTTTTACCGCCAGCGGTACTAGCGCTGGGATGATCAATCCATTGAATAAAAGTGCAGATAGGATTGCTGTTGTCGGTGACTCCAGCTGCATGATATTCAAGACATTCATCTCCGGTATGCCGAGCATGAACAGAGCCGGAATGATTGCAAAGTACTTAGCCACATCATTGGCAATACTGAAAGTAGTAAGTGCCCCTCTTGTCATCAGCAGCTGTTTTCCGATAGCAACAACCTCAATTATTTTTGTCGGATCAGAATCCAGATCGATCATATTCGCCGCTTCCTTCGCAGCTGTCGTTCCGCTGTTCATCGCAAGCCCGACATCAGCTTGAGCTAGTGCAGGTGCGTCATTCGTACCATCTCCGGTCATTGCAACAAGTTTACCTTGTGCCTGCTCTCGTTTTATTACTTCGATCTTATCCTCCGGCGTGCTTTCTGCGATAAAATCATCGACTCCAGCTTCTTTCGCAATGGTCGCTGCGGTAAGCGGATTGTCTCCGGTACACATAATTGTCTTTATTCCCATCTTCCGCAGCTCATCGAAGCGTTCCCTCATTCCAGGTTTGACGGTATCCTTTAGATAAATCAATCCGAGAAGCTCCGTATCCACCGCCACCGCTAAAGGGGTTCCTCCCATTTTCGCGATATGATCAGATTTTTCCTGTAAACCCACTGGAACCTTACCGCCACGTTCCAGCACCCAATCTTTGACTGCCCCTACCGCACCTTTTCGATAGCTGCCGCCGTCAGCCAAGTCCATGCCGCTCATTCTTGTTTGTGCTTGGAAAGGCACGAATACTGCTTCTTCCCATTTCTTTTGATCCATTGCTATGCCCTGTTCTTCGGCCAGACTGAGCACTGATCGGCCTTCCGGTGTTTCATCTTTCCAGGATGTGATGACTGCAGCTTGCATCAAAGCATTTCTTGATACAGATTCTACAGGTATGAAATCAGCGGCCATGCGATTTCCGAAAGTTATCGTACCCGTCTTATCCAAAATGATTGTATCAATATCACCTGCTGCTTCTACAGCTCGGCCAGACATCGCCAAAACATTGAACCGTGTCACCCGGTCCATACCCGCAATTCCGATTGCACTCAGCAAACCGCCAATCGTAGTCGGAATAAGGCAGACAAGCAGCGCAACAAGCATGCCTGTATCAATAGAGAAGCCAATATAGTTTGTAAAAAAAGGCAATGTGATGACGACGAGCATGAAAATGATCGTTAAGCTAATCAACACCGTGTTTAAAGCAATTTCATTAGGTGTCTTCTTACGGTCTGCTCCTTCTACAAGCGCAATCATCCGATCCAGGAAGCTTTCTCCTGGCTGACTGGTGATTTCAATCGTAAGCTCATCACTGACGACAGTTGTGCCGCCTGTGACGGAGCTGAAATCTCCTCCCGCTTCCTTTAGAACCGGAGCTGACTCCCCGGTAATTGCCGATTCATCAACACTTGCCATACCAGCAATAATCGTGCCGTCCCCAGGGATGACCTCTCCTTCCTTAACAAGTACAACATCGCCCTTTCGAAGATCAGCCGATGAGATGACTTCCTCTTTTCCTCGGAGGAGACGCCTGGCAGCTGTATCCTGTTTTGTTTGTTTCAGCGTATTCGCTTGCGCCTTCCCTCTTCCTTCGGCCACCGCCTCCGCTATATTCGCGAACAGCACTGTCATCAGCAGAATCACTGAAACGCTCCAGTAAAAACCGCTGCCCATTGTCTGGGAATGGGCGCCAGGAAAAACCGCGAGTAATAACGTAACTAGAAATCCAAGTTCAACAATGAAAAGGATAGGATTCCGAACCATATAAGCCGGATGCAGCTTCACTACAGCATCCACACAAGCTTCCTTCAAGATTTTCTTTGAAACTAAACGATTGGAGGGAATCTCTTCTTTCCCTGCAGTATGTGCTAGCATAACAAGTCACTCTCCTATAAAGTTACGTATTCTGCAATCGGACCAAGAACCAGTACAGGCAGGAAGGTCAATGCACCTACCAAGAAGAAGGTGGCTACTAATAAACTTGCAAATAAAGGACTGCCGATTCGCAAACTGCCCTTACTCTCTTGAACAGCAGTTTTCCTCGCCAGTGATGCTGCGACAGCAATCAGCGTGATGATGGAAATATAGCGTCCCAGGAACATTATGATGCCTGTAAGGACATTCCAGAATGTAGTTGCATCCCCCAGTTCTTCAAATCCTGAACCATTATTAGCAGCTGATGATGTAATCTCGTACAGTACTTGCGTCAGACCATGATACCCAGGGTTTGATATTGCTCCGTTACCTGCTGGAAAATACATTGCAATAGCTGTACCAATAAGGATTAGTATCGGTTGGATCAGCAGTGTGATCGCCAGCAGCTTCATTTCAGCTCCCTCAAGCTTTTTACCAAGGAAGGCAGGTGTGCGCCCTACCATCAGGCCAGCAATGAAGACGGCAATCATCACGTAAAGAATGACATTCATGAAGCCAGTACCTACACCGCCAAAAACTGTATTCAAAAGCATATTTCCGAGCGCAAGCATCCCTGTGAGAGGGCTGAGTGTATCATGCATCGTGT
The DNA here is from genome assembly GCF_002272135.1 of Virgibacillus sp. 7505. Lineage (GTDB taxonomy): Bacteria > Bacillota > Bacilli > Bacillales > Amphibacillaceae > Terribacillus. The sequence continues at coordinate 24,400 of NZ_NPBF01000008.1, forward strand.
TGACTGCACCGGTTTCTGCAGCGGTTGTGACAATGGCATAAAATACACTTCCGATAACACCAAAGCGGGTTTCCTTCCCTTCCATCATCGCTCCTTGAAGCATTGGATTACCTTCCATCTCGAAAGCGATACCTGCCGCAAGCATGACAAGGAATACAGTTGCCATTGCACCGAAAAGCATTACTCCTTGTTTCGGCTTTCCTGCCAGCTTTCCGTATGTAAAAGGCAAGGAAGCAGGCAGCAAAAGCATTAGCCAGCATTGGAGCACGTTGGTATACGCATTTGGATTCTCAAATGGATGAGCAGAGTTTACCCCGAAGAATCCACCGCCATTATTCCCGAGCTCCTTAATGGATAGGAATGCACCGATCGGTCCGCGCAGAATGGTTTGTTCCGCACCTGTCATCGTAGTCGCATGCACAGCTCCTGAAAATGTCTGCGGCATTCCGAGTGCAACGAATACAATTGCTGTTATAAAGGAAATCGGCAAAAGTACGCGTACCAACGCTCTGACGAAATCCTCGAAGAAATTCCCGATTGGCTTACTGCCCAGCAATCGGATGAACCCAATTGCTACCGCAAGCGCTGTAGCAGGGGCTGCGAACATCATGAACAAGATGGCTGTGACCTGTGAAAATAGCGATAGACCTGATTCTCCGCTATAATGCTGCAAGTTTGTGTTTGTGATAAAACTTACTGCAGTATTAAAAGCTAAAGCTGGATCCATTCCTGAAATATCGAGCGGATTCAGCGGTAAAACGCCCTGAAGGCGGAACACTGCATAGACAAACAGCAGCAATACCATATTTAGCAAGAGCATAGATAGCACGTATTGTTTCCACGTCTGCTTGTGGTTTTTTATGCCTGAAATGCGGAATAAGATGTTTTCCAGCGGCAGGAAAAACCGGTCAATCCTTGATTCTGAGAATGCAGCAGCCATATATAAGCCCATAGGCTTTAAAGATAACCCAATTAAAACGAGTACAACGGCCAAGACTATTACCGAAACAATCATCATGTGAACCTTCCTTCGTTAAAATTTTTCCGGATAAAACAAGGCGTAGATCAGATAACCGATGATTCCTATACCTAATACAAGCAAGCCAATCTGAACCATTATCGTGTCCCTTCTTTCTCGGCAATCTGAGCGGCAGCTGCCAGTAACACAGCCATGCCTCCGAAAAGCAATAAACTCAATCCAATGTAAAGTAGATCCATGCTGATCCTCCTCGGTTCTTTCATATTTACACCCTAAAAAAGTGCATAAAAAAGAAGCCGCAGAAGAGGGCCCTCTTCTGTGACTTCTGGGCATAACGAAATAAACGTGTGCCTATCACATTTTTTGGCTTCCTCTCGAACGCTTACGAAGTTAGCTGACGGATTCGGGCCAGAGAGTAGCCCTACTCTTTTCAGAGATTCACCCCATGTAACAATTGTTACGGTTGGTTCCCCCGCTTCCTGGATTCAGGAATTAAGCGATTACGAATGCTATACAATTTTGTTTGGTTACACTTGGAAGATGAACCTTATTCTACGCCCGTTATAAGGGTTAGTAAAACGATGAAAAATTTGAATAAGCTCTGTTTTAATAAGAAAACAGTCAAATAAGCTAAAGAATACGACGATTTTTCATATTCTCTTTTAAAATCGTCATTTATCTAATGATTACGATGTTTCTCGGAAATTAAAATAAATTTATATGATTAAAATCTTGACACAGCAAAAGCTACCCTGTAATACTATATACCAGTAGTAAGTAACACCGAATACCAGCATCACAGAATACATTGCTATATGGTGCGAAAAGTAAAAATATAAAAAACTCAAACGGAGGGGCAATATTGGAAAACATCACAGAAATGTTGAAAGGGGTGCTTGAGGGTTGTGTGCTTGAAATCATCAGCCGCGGTGAAACTTATGGTTATGAAATTACGCAACAACTGCGAGAGCTAGGCTTCACTGATGTAGTAGAAGGCACAGTTTATACGATCACCATGCGTTTAGAGAAAAACAAATTAGTGGATACAGAGAAAAAACCATCTACTATCGGACCGCCGAGAAAGTTTTACAAGCTCAATATATCAGGTCAAGAGCAGCTTGAGCGTTTTTGGGAAAAGTGGGAATTCGTTTCAAGCAAAATTAGCGAGCTTAAATCAAATCAAAAGGAGAAATGATATGAGTATTATAAAAAGGATTATCGGTGATTTGGATGACAAGCGAGAATGGAAGGCAATGGAGAAGCGTGCGAGTGCACTTCCAAGCGAATACCGGAACGCTTACAATGCTATCAAAAAATATATGTGGACCTCTAGTGGTCTATCCGAGTGGAAGGACATCAGCCGTATCTTCGGAGTCATTCTCGACCTCTTTGAGGAAGGTGCAATGGAAGGCAAAAAAGTAACCGATCTCACTGGTGAAGACGTAGCCGATTTCTGCGATGAACTAGTGAAGGACGCGACAACTTGGCAAGACAAGTATCGCACATCGTTGAACGAAACGATTAAACGTGGCTAACGGAATCTTTGGGAATTTAGGAAACTAGCTGAACTGCTGTTCCCTGAAACAAAGCTCAAGGTCATCGGTGTTGTGATAGCCCTCCTAAATTGGACTATCACAACACCGCTTTGTTCCCACCCGCACTATGAAACTTCCTGTGGAAATCAGCTAACTATACCCCTTAGTCAAAAAGCCAACAGCGTCATCGACTCCCTGCTTTCTTTTCCAATCGCTAACTTAGTAATAAAGAGGCTGGGACAAAAGTGTTTTAGCCAGATAAAAATCCGAACTATATTGTAAATCTTCCTAAGAAAATTTACATAAGTTCGGTCATTTTGATCAGATATCCATCCTAGCGTAGGCAGAACACGAAGACTCCTACGGGAACAGCATGAGCTGAAGACCCCGCAGTGGTAAACTTTCCACGAGGAGGCTGAGGCCGTGCTCGTGGAAAGCGGAGTGTTCTACCGAAGCTGCGCCAAAGAATATCATTCGGTTTAAAGCGCAATGGGAATTCAGTTATATCCCAGCCTCCCTAGTACCGTGGAAATCATCCGCCAATTGGATACAACTTACCCAAAAAATAAGGGTCCTAATCGGTCCCTTTTACAAAGAGATAAACTCTCTTTCATAAACGGTTCTTACTTGGAAAAGTACTTGGGAAGCATGCTGTTTAAACTTGTACTCGGTTGGCTCGCCTTTCGAAAAATATAACCCAGCCTCGTCCGGGGATCTTTCTAATCCTGCGAACAATCTTCCTGCTCCTACGCTAGGATGAGGGCCGAAGAAGCGGATGAAGGGCTGAATAAGCAGCGGTAAGCCTCCGTTTCGGCCTTTTCGCATCGTGTTGTTATTCCCTGGATCAACACTGATAATCGTAACGCCTTCTTCCTTCAGTTCTGGAGCTAGAGCGTGTGTCCATAGGGTAATGGCTAGCTTCGTTGATGTATATGGGCCGGTAAGCTTCTGAAACTTCTTCGGTCTTGCCAATTCCTCAGGTTCAAATGTTTTCCTGAATCTGAATGCATCTGAACTCGTCTGTATAACCATACCTGGCGAACCTTTTTTCAATAGCTCTAATAGCTCCATTGTGATAATGTATGGGACTACGGTCTGTACTTCGTAATGAAGCTCACGCCCTTGCGGTGAAAATAGCAGCTCCGGAAAACTGCCCCCGGCATTATTGAAAAGCGCATCGAGCTTCGGCTCCTTTTCCTTTATTTGTTCCAAAGCAGGCTTGAGCTTCGTGAAATCTGATAAATCAGTGCGATAGATCCTAATTATCCTCTGACGGATCTTCTGCTGCAGCTTAAGTTCTTCTTCCGGGAATCCGGAACGAATTAATGCGACAACCTCCCAATCGTTTTCAATCAGTTTCTTTGTCAGCTCCAAACCTATACCGCTGTTTGCTCCTGTAACAAGTGCTATTTTTTTCTTTCCTTCTGTCATTTCTTTCTCCTCCATTCGTGAATGGCTGTAGTATATAAAATGGAGTTCACTCCAGGTCAATACAGAATTATTTTCTTGACCTGGAGTGAACTCCAGGTTTTACAATAGGGTTATAAAAGAAGGAGGCGGACGTATGTATACGATTAAACAAGCAAGTGCGCTTTCCGGTTTAAGTATTGATACAATTCGTTTTTATGAGAAAGCTGGATTACTACCTGCAATTAACCGGCTGCCAAATGGGCATCGCTCTTTTTTGCCGACAGATATTGAACGGATGAAAATTATCATCTGTATGAAAAAAGCCGGGTTTACCTTAGAAGAATTGAAGTCTTACCTTGATATTGCCGAAACAGGCAATATGCATGAACATCCTGATGTAATGGCAAGCATGCTGCAACATAAGGAAAAACTTAAAAATCAGATGGTACAAATACAGACTGTTTTGGACTTTATCGATCAAAAAATATCGGAGGGATCATGGCTTGAGAGGAAAGCATAACCACAGTTAGGCTTCTGTGATGCAACACTATAATGCTTGGTATGTTTGATGCTTCTTCCGTCTATACTGCTTGCTAGTGAGGTGGTTAGGATGGATACAAGACCAAATCTATTATATTCGATGCTGGATGGCTATAAGCCCATCCGCAATCTGCTAGGATTAGGTGACCCCAGCGTGCAGAAGATAGATGACCAGTGGTGGATGTTTTTTGGCGGATTCCAGCGCAACTTCAAAAACAACCTGTTCAGCGCCAGTCTTCCAAAAGGAGCGCCATTGACGACAGCTAATGCCTGGAGGATTTCGACTTACCCAGGAAAGCCCAACAAAGCGAATCCTTTGCTGCCTCAGCCGAAGGAAGCAGCTTGGGATCGTTACGGACTGCACGAGCCCTGTTATGTTGAAGGAGAAGTCAATGGCGCGCCTGTCAGGCGTATTTACTATACCGGCAGAAGTGCCAGTAATGTTCTTGGAAATGAATCTCCCTATTCGATCGGCTGTCTGGAAATGAGGCATGGAAGATGGTTTCGTCACCCAAAACCAGTAATGGTCGGCACTGTAAGGAATGATAGTGTGCTTGCACCCAAGGTGATTTTTGATGAAGGTAAATGGAAGATGTGGTTTGCTGCTACACCACACGAGCCTGGTAAAGGAGATATCCCAATGCACGAGGTGTATGCCGCCGAAAGTGAAAACGGCCTTGATACTTGGACAAAGCCACGTCTGTTTTTCACGCGGGAGGAAGCATTTACGCATGCGAGACCGAAGCGAATTCATAATATGTACTACTTACTTGTCAGCCGCTGCGGCAATGCCTTTGGAGAAGACACTTATAAACCACAGGATCTCTGGTTACTCAAAAGTAAGACAGCAAGCTTCACAAGAGCTGATTGGTCGGAGGAGCCGAAGCTGCTCATTCAAGCGGACATCGGTGATCCCTGGTACCAGAATGGCATATTCGGGTCCTGTCTTTGTGTTGGGGATGATGGGGAGCTGGTCGTCTTCTTCTCCGCTATCAATAAATCCATTTATTGGCTCAATGAGGCGGGTGAACGGCTTAAAAGAGGAAAGAAACCTCCATTTCCTGCACCATTTTATTTTACGGTCGGTAATATGCGGGTCAACGAAACAATAGCAAAATAAGAAGGAATGCATTTTCTGCATTCCTTCTTATTTCATGTTCCCCTACAAAATGGCTGGCGTAAGGATAATATGAGTCATATTTCCTGTCGACCTTGTCATATCAATTGCTATGTTTTTCTTTCTCTGTTTGTCAAATTACGAACCAATCCAGGGCCCCTTTTCAAACTTTCCACACCCGCCATACTGCAGATTGAAGCAATAATCACACCTGCATCGAATAGCTTTGCAGTCATATAAAATCCTGTACCTGCAGCAATATCAATCACGACAAATGAGTAAATAGCCGTGGCTTTCACAACAATGATTACGATTTCCCGCTTTTTTGCTGACATGAATCAAGCTCCCTTCCTCCGTGTTCAGTTTATGAGGGGAGCAGCTTGACCCATGTTCAAATATTCACACGATCTGATTGTGCTTCCTTTACCTTTTGGATATACTGCTGCGCAATAAGTGTAATTTTTTCATAGTCTCCGGTACTGGCAGGAGCAACAAGATTGCCGCCCACCCCAACAGCTGCTGCCCCATTCTTCAGCCATTCACCTACATTCTCCAAGTCTACTCCTCCTGTTGGCATGATATTAGCCTGCGGAAGAGGCGCTTTGATAGCTTTGATAAAACTTGGACCGAAAGCACTTCCCGGGAAGAGCTTGATAATATCAGCTCCTGCTTCCATCGCCTGCTTTATCTCCCCGATCGTCATACACCCTGGCAAGTAGGGGATTTGATAAAGATTACATAGCTTGGCAGTTTCAGCATCAAAAGTTGGACTCACTATGAAACTGGCGCCTGCAAGTATGGCAAGACGGGCTGTCGTTCTATCCAGTACCGTGCCTGCCCCTATGATCACATCTGTGTTTTCCGTATATTGAGCAGAAAGCTGTTTAATCACTTGATCAGCGTCCTTGACAGTAAATGTCACTTCGATTGCTGTCAATCCACCCTCTATACAAGCATCGGAAATTTGGATTGCCTGCTCTGGCGAATCGGCACGGACTACAGCAACAATAGCTTGTTCGTTAATCTTAGCTAATACTTCTGCTTTTCTCATTTAACTATCCCTCCATATGTGTACTGAATTTACAAACTCCAACCGTTCCCGTATCATAGAAGTAAGCAATGAATGCAATAGAAACGGAGTAATATCTATGTCTAATGTGCAATCACTCGAACGTGCCTTGACTCTTTTGAATACGCTTTCCGATTATCCCGACGGACTGTCGATTGCGAAGCTGACCAGGCTGGTAGACTTATCGAAGAGTACGACGCATCGGCTTCTGGCCACACTTGTGGATATGAATTATGTTGCTAAGGACCCGGAATCAGACAAGTATAAGGTCGGTTTACAAACACTTTATGTTGCTCGCAGTGTCTTGAATAATAACAACATCGCCAATGTGGCCAAACCTTATTTGAAGCAGCTGTGTGCAGATGTCAATGAGACTGTCCACCTTTGCATCGAGGATAAAGGTGAGATTGTCTACATCGATAAACTTGAAAGCAACCAGACGATACGCATGTATTCACGTATCGGCAACAGAGCGCCCATGTACTGTACGGCTGTAGGAAAAATACTTTTATCAGGTATGGCGGCAGATCGGATAGAAGAAATAGCTGATTCCACGACTTTCACGCCGCGCACGCCACGTACGATCACGTCGCCGGAAGAGCTGCGCACCGAAGTGGACAAAGTCCGACAACAGGGGTATGCGCTTGACAATATCGAAAATGAAGAAGGCATTCGGTGTATCGCTGCTCCGATTTACAGCCATGAACATCGGATCGTGGCGAGCTTCAGCATCTCGGGACCAAGCAATCGCGTAACGATGGATAGAGTAAACAACGAATTGATAACTAAAATGAAGGCCTGCAGCTTGGAGATATCTCATGCACTAGGCTATTCCGGATAGAGGAGAAGACCTTCCAAGCGGAAGGTCTTCCTTTTTACCCAATCGGCTCTCGTTTCATGAAAAGTGAAAGCTCTTCACGGTTCGGCAAGCCATCATTATCTCCAGGTGACATGACGGCAAGCGCACCGATGGCCGCTCCCCTTGCGATGCTGTCAGGCAGCTCCAGCCCTTCCAGCAATCCACTCACGACACCGACCGCAAAGCCGTCTCCTGCACCAACTGTATCGACCACTTCTTTTACCGGGAATCCTTCTGTATAAAATTGCGTACCATCCATGCGACTTGTAAATGCTCCTTCTGCTCCCAGCTTCAGTACAACAATCGGTACACCAGCCTCATGATAATATGCAGCAATATCGAGCACATCTGTTTTGCCAGTCAGTTGTTTTCCTTCAGCTACACCAGGGAAGATAATATCCGCTTGGCTGGCAAGCTCATTGATAACCTGCGCCATCTCCTGCTTATCAGGCCACAGCCCCGGCCGGAGGTTCGGATCGAATGATACCTGAAGTCCATTTTCCTTGGCTTCCTTCATCATCTGAAAAACCAATTCCCGGCAGCTTTCAGACAAAGCGGGAGGAATGCCTGTCAAATGGAGATGATCATAATCCGCCCATTTGATTTTCTTGATCAGCTTTTTATCCATATGGGATGCTGCGGAGTTCTTCCGTGCCGAAAACACTTCCGGATCTCCGCTTTTCACCTTCTGTTTCCATTGCATTCCTGTCACGAATGCAGGTTCATAGCTGACAAACGTTGTATCTATCTTATTTTTTTGTAAAAATTTATGGATGTTTCGACCGAATGGATCCAAACCCAGCTGCGTGACATACGTCACTTGATGGCCAAGTCGCGCCATTCCGATAGAGAAATTCACTTCTGCTCCTGCAATAAAACGGGAAAAGCGTTCGGCATCATCCAGCAGTCCTTCTTGTTCCGCAACAAACAGTGCCATCGGTTCCCCAATTGTTAAAATCCTGCTCATCTGTCAACGTCTCCTTTATGCAAAGAGAGACATACTGTATATGCCTCTCCGGTGGTTTTATACAGTATTTGAGTTGATACTGTTCGGGTCGATATTTGTGTCGTCTGTATTCTGCTTTTCCTTCTTCTTCATATGCTGTGCCCAAAAAGCTGTCAGAATCGGGACGAGAATCGACGTAACAACAACAGATGCTGCAACAAGCGCAGTAGCTGCTTCTGCAATCGGCATGAATTCCGGAATCATTGTGGCAATGATCATTGGGTTGGCAACTGCCGCACCAGCAGTACTGGATGCTGCGATACCAGCAGTTCCATTTCCGCCTCCGATATATTTATCCGCAATCATGAGCGGTATACCAGTAACGACGATAACAAGCACCCCAAGGATGATACCTGCAAGACCTGTCTCCAAGATGACGCCTAAATCAATGGAGTTACCCAGCGCGAAACCGAAGAACGGAATCATAGTTTGTGTTGCTCTGCTGAAGAAGGCACGAAGATCGCCATCCAAGTTACCTAGCAGGAATCCAACTAGAAACGGTAGTACTGCTCCAACGAATACTTGTGGTTCAAACGCTGCAAGACCAGTAGAACCAAGTATGATCATCGTCATGAGCGGGCCGGATTCCAAGGACATAAGGACAAATGCCCCAGCTTCCTCTTTTGATCCGTATTGCTGCATGATCGATGCATACAATCCGCCATTCGTCATATCCATGGCTGCAACGAGTGTCAGAACGGAAAAGCCGGCAAAGAGACCAGTCTGTATGCCGCCTTCAGGCAGGAACTGCGCTGCAATAATAGCTACAACCCATGCAACAGCAATCTTCGTGATAACGAGTGTGCCGGATTTGCGCAAAATCGTACCCGTGGATTTCAGCTGGATGCCTGCACCCATACAGAAGAACCAAACAGCCAGAATCGGAATAGTGCCTGTCATGAGTCCGCCAGTAAAGGATCCGAAGTACTCCGCCGAACTCGGCGCGAAGGTATTGATGATTGCCCCTAAAAATAACGGTACGAGCATGAGCCCGCCAGGAATTCTCTCCATCGTTTTCATTATTTTCATTTTGCATTCCTTACCTTTCCTTATAGGTAATCGAGCAAAAGAAATTGAGATGTTTGAATCACTTTACGTGATATGCTATTTTTATAGTGATCGCCCAGATCATTGGAATGAGAGGGTGGCACACACAAAGATTCTCCAGATCTTTGGTCACCTTCCCAGTCCTCTCAATATCTCTTTCCCGTCAAACAACTCCGACGCAATTCTTCCAACCTGCTTATCTTGCGAGCCAGCCTCCGTCAACAGCCAGAACATGGCCATTCATATAGTCAGATGCACGACTTGCCAGGAATACAACTACACCCATCAAATCAGACGGATCTGCCCAGCGGCCGCTCGGAATCCGGGACAAAATCTCTGCATTACGTTTTTCATCGGCACGGATCGGTGCAGTATTGGCAGTCGCCACATACCCCGGGGCAATCGCATTCGTTTGGATATTATAAGCGCCCAGCTCGTTGGCGAAGGCCTTTGTCAGCCCTGCAACAGCATGCTTGCTTGCTGTATAGGAAGGTACAAATTTACCGCCTTGGAACGACAGCATCGATGCGACATTGATGATTTTCCCTCCGCCTTGTTCTGCCATTACTTTAGCTGCTTCCTGCCCCAACAGATAAACAGCATGCAGATTGACGTCCATGACCTTATCCCAGTCTTCTTCCTTGTACTCAAGCAAAGGTGTCCGGATGATTGTACCAGCGTTGTTTACGAGAATATCAACCTTTCCGAAGACCTCCACACAACTCGTCACAACCTGCTTCACTTTTTCTCTATCTGTCAGATCAGCTTGATGGAAATGTGCCTTGCCGCCAGCTTCTTCGACCAGCGCCTTCGTTTCCTCCCAATCGTCTCGGTGTGTCACGACGAAGACATCCGCCCCTGCCTTTGCCAAGGCAACTGCATAGCCCTGACCGAGGCCCTTGCTGCCGCCTGTGACAATGGCAACCTTGCCAGTCAAATCGAAATAACTCATGGAAAAGTCCGTTAAACTCATCGTAATCCCCCTTTAGCGCAGCTCATCCATCGACACTTGATCCATGTCGGTGTACGTCTTGTTTTCTCCAGCCATTGCCCAAATAAATGCATAGTTGCTTGTGGCACTTCCGCAATGGATGGACCATGGCGGAGAAATGACTGCTTGTTCATTTTTCATGACAAGATGACGTGTTTCTTGCGGTTCCCCCATCAAATGGAACATACGTGCATCTTCATCCAAATCGATATACAGGTACGCTTCCATCCGGCGGTTATGGGTATGAGTCGGCATGCTATTCCAGACACTGCCGCTTTCCAAAATCGTGATACCCATCGCGATTTGACAGCTTTGGATACCTTCCAAATGAATGATGCGGCGGATCACGCGTTCATTCGCACTTTCCTTAGCACCCATCGCATCTCCCGGCACATCTTGGAATGACACGTGCTTGGTTGGATAAGTGGTATGTGCAGGTGCAGAAAACAGATAATACTTAGCTGGATTTGACTCGTCACTGCTGGTAAACAGTAATTCCTGATTGCCTTTGCCGATATAAATGCAATCCTTGTTCGCCATTTCGTAAGATTCTCCATCAACAGAAATCGTTCCATTACCGCCGATATTAAAAATCCCTACTTCCCGTCTTTCCAGGAAGTAATCCGCTTTGATTTCGTCATAGCCCTCTAAAGCAACCGAGCTGCCGGCTGGCTGAATACCTCCGATAATCGTCCGGTCCTCCATGCTGTAGACTAACTTGATTTCACCAGGCACAAAAAGTTCCTCAACTAAGTAATGATTCCGTAATTGCTCGGTTGTGAATGTTTTTGCATGGTCTGGGTGCGTCGCGTATCGCAGTTCCATTTCTATCCTCTCCTTACTTTTTTCAGTTGCTCCCGCTTTCATTGAAACCCCTTACATTTATATTCAGAAGTAAAGACATCAGAATCTGATGCCCTCAATATCATTCCACATTGTGGAACAGTGTTTCATTATAATAATTATAGCGCTTTCATTTTAATAAATCCAGCTTAATTATACAATATGACATATTATTTCCAATCTGTCTTTTTAATCGAATGAATCTATCATTTGACAACCTAATCATTACAGCATCCATACCCTTCCAGTCTAAATTTCTGATAAACTGGTAGTAATACAGATGAAAGGGATTACAACTATGCATTCAACCTTGGAAATGATCATCTCGATATTCGAGCGTGCTGCTTTACTGCTGATTATCCTTTTTTTCCTGACGAAAATTAAAGGATTTAAGGAAATACTCCAAAAAGAAAATCACTCGGTCCGGGAACTCAGTGTGCTGACTGTCGTCTTTTGCAGTTTTGCTATATTCGGGACATATTCAGGAATTGAAGTGGAAGGCAGTCTCGTCAATATAAGGACAGTGGCTATCTTTTCTGGCGGTATTTTATTCGGGCCATGGGTCGGCATCATTACAGGGATTGTATCAGGATTGCACCGTTATTTGATCGATATTGATGGTATCACTTCCTTACCTTGCTTGATCACTAGTGTGACTGCAGGTTTTGCCTCCGGTTTTATCAATAAAAAAGTCAAGAAGCATCGTTGGTGGTATGTCGGTATCGGTGCTGGTATTCTGAGCCAGGTATTGACCATGCTGCTGATCATTGCACTCGGGGAGCCAAGGTCTCAAGGTATCTCTATCGTAGAACAAATAGCAGTTCCGATGATGATTGGAGAAATCAGCATCGGTTTACTCATCCTGCTCGTCCATAATATCGAGGGAGAAAAGAAACAAATTGCCGCCGCTCAGGCGAAGCTTGCATTGGATATTGCCAACAAGACACTACCGTATTTCCGGTCCATCACACCCGCATCCTTGCAGCGTATCTGCCAAATCATCAAAGAAGAGATTGATGCGGATGCTGTGGCCATAACGGATACCAAAACAGTGGTTGCTTATTACGGACTCGGAGCGGAGCGCTATCAGGATACAACGTCGATTGTAAGCGAAATGACGAAGCAGGCAATCAACAGCGGCGAAATTGTCATCCGAAATGAAGTGGATGATCATCATCTGCCGCAGATGCACTGTTTGCTCATCGTTCCTTTCCAGGAAGGCGACGAGGTGACAGGTGCTTTAAAGATATATTATGAAAAGGAAAACCGGATAACAGACTCCTTACAGACGCTTGGAATTGGGTTGGCACAGATCATTTCAAATCTGATGGAGATTTCCCGGATTGAGCAGATCAAAGAAACAGCTAATAAGGCTGAGCTCAAGGCTCTGCAATCAAAGATCAACCCGCATTTCCTCTTTAACTCGCTGAATGCGATCGCATCAACAACGAGACGCGATCCGAACCGGGCTCGTGAGCTGATCCATAATCTATCTGGCTACTTGCGCTATAACCTGGAGCTTCATGATGAAATGATAGCTATAGAAGAGGAACTGAAGCAGGTGCGCGATTATGTGGAAATCGAGAAATCCCGCTTCGGTGACAAGCTCCAGATTGTGTATAATATTGATCCGGTACAGATAAAGGTTCCCAGTCTGCTGCTGCAGCCTTTGGTAGAGAATGCTATCCATCATGGCGTTCGCAAACGAAAATGGCAAGGTGCGGTCTATCTCTCTGTCAAAGCACGGGAGAATGATATCCGCATCAGTATACGAGATACAGGAGTTGGGATCGATCCGGAGATTGTTGAAAAACTATATAAGGATGAAGCAAGTGTGAAAAATATCGGACTAGCCAACGTGCATCAGCGTGTCCGTTTGATATATGGAAAAGGTCTGACTATCAATCGGCTTGATCCCGGTACAGAGATTTACTTTGATATACCAGTGAAGGAAGGAAAATGAACATGTCATTACGGGCAATCATTGCGGAAGATGAATTACCGGCACAGGAGGAGCTGCAGTATTTGATTGAGACTTATAGCTCCATTGAGGTAACAAACTGCTTCGATGATGGATTGGATGTACTGAAATATTTTCAGGAGCACACCACAGATGTATTGTTCCTCGATATTAATCTGCCGTCGTTAGATGGCATGATGCTGGCGGGGAGCCTGGCTCAGTTCAAGAATAAACCGACCATCGTATTTACAACTGCCTATAAAGAACATGCAGCTAAGGCATTTGAGCTTGAAGCATTCGACTATATATTAAAGCCATACAGCGAGGAACGCGTTGCAGCAATGCTTAAGAAACTAGAATCACAGAAAGCATCGGCAGAGACAGAGCGAGTAGAATCAGCAGAGACACCAGCGCGGCTGAATGTTTGGAAGGACGAGAAGATCTATGTAATCAATTTAAAGGAAATTGCCTTCGCCGAGGCCGACGAGAAGCAGACGACTGTGCACACAAAGGATGCGATTTATACTTACCCTGGTTCTATCAGTACTTTCGAGCAGCAGCTTCCAACAGATATGTTCTTCCGCTGCCATCGTTCGTATATCGTAAATACAGAAAAAATACATGAGATTCTGCCTTGGTTCCATAATACGTATCTTGTGAAAATGAAAGGACTTAATGAGCAGATTCCAGTCAGCCGCAGTAAAGCAAAAGAGTTCAGACAGATTATGCGCCTTTAAGGACCATTCATTCCTCAAATAAAGCAACTCAAGAGAAAACGCTTTCAGATACATCTATTGCGGATATGATAAAACTATCAAAACAACGTAGATGAAATGAGGGACTTCTCATGAAAACAGGAACGAATCGCTGGCTGATTGTACTTGGTACAATCATAACCCAAATTGGTCTAGGTACTATTTATACGTGGAGTCTATTTAACCAGCCATTGGCTGATGCATATGGATGGAGCACCTCTTCTGTAGCTATCACCTTCTCGATTACGAGCTTTGCACTTGCAGTAGCCACTCTTTTCGGCGGAAAGCTGCAGGATAAACTCGGCATCAAGAAACTGGTCATCTTTGCCGGAATCCTGCTCGGTGCCGGGCTGATATTAAGCTCTCTAGCTACATCACTATGGCTCATCTATCTATTAGCAGGCGTTGTTGTCGGCTTCGCCAACGGTATTGCTTATATCACTACACTATCGAACGTCATCAAATGGTTCCCGGAAAAGAAAGGTCTCATATCTGGTATATCCGTAGGGGCATTCGGAACAGGAAGCTTAGTCTTCAAATATATTAACCAAGCACTGCTTTCATCAGCTGGTGTACAAGGTACATTCTTAATCTGGGGAATAGCAGCACTTATCTTAATCAGCGGAGGAGCCTTCTTCCTTAAGGATGCTATCCTTCCACAGGAAACAACTACTGGGGCAGCAACCAAGAACTTTAGTATCAAGGAAATGCTTCATACGAAGCAAGCATATATTCTGTTCATTATCTTCCTGACAGCCTGCATGAGCGGCTTGTATTTAATCGGGATCGTTAAAGATGCCGGCATGGAACTCGCGGGTCTTTCTGCTGCAACAGCAGCGAATGCCGTAGCTGTCGTTGCTATCTGTAATACGACGGGCAGAGTCGTACTAGGTGCCCTGTCCGATAAGGTGGAACGATTGTACTTGGTTGCTGCAGGACTTCTTGTCACAGCGGGAGCTGTCGCAGTACTAAGCATGGTAGAACTATCAACAACATTGTTCTTCATCTGTGTGGCTGCAATTGCTTTCTTCTTCGGTGGTAACATTACTGTCTTCCCAACTATCGTCGCAGATTATTTTGGATTGAAAAACCAAAGCAAAAACTATGGTGTCATTTATCAGGGGTTTGGTATCGGGGCTTTAGGAGGTTCATTCATCGCGTCACTGCTTGGCGGATTCCAGCCGACATTCGTAGCTATCGCAGTACTTTGTGTCATTTCATTCTTCCTTGCGGTAGCGGTCCGCAGTCCGCAGCAGCCAGCTGCTGCTAAGAAGAGTAAGGAACGCCGGCATTCACGCCCAGTTCCATCCCAGCAGCATTAAAGACAACCCAGGAGCAGACATAGCTCCTGGGTTTTAGTTTGTGCGCGGATCAGTTGCCAGTATAGAATATTTATAATGATCCTCGAACTTGCCATCAATACGAAGCAGGTCGCGTTCCAAGCCTTCTCGTTGGAACCCGCATTTCTCCAGTACCGCAACCGACCCTAGATTTCGCGGCATTACCCCGGCTTCAACCCTGTGGAATTTTGCATCTCCGAAAGCAAAATCCAATACAAGCTGTACAGCTTCTGTCATATATCCTTGTCCATTATGTGCTTCATCCAGCGAATAACCAATCATGCATTTTTCTGCTGTAGTCCGCTCAATAAAGAATAAAGAAGCAGTGCCAATCAAAACATCATCCTGTTTCAGGAATATTCCGAATTCATAGCGTTTATCATCCTGCCAATCCTTCTTTGCCGCTTCAATATTCTTTTTGTATTTCTCCAGTGTATAGTCCGAATCACTGCGTTCTACCGGTGAGATAGACTCAAAAAGTTCTCTGTTGCGCAGGTTCAGATCAAGAAGCTCACTGGCATGCTTTTTCTCTAATGGTTTGATTTGCAATCTTTCACTTTCATACATATATATCCGCTCCCTTCCTTTTCATTATAACAATAAGAAAGAGGATCTGCGCAAAGCGCTACAGATCCTCCCCACGGTAGGCTGCTATCAGGTAGCTTGCACTAATCGGATGATAATCCGTTTTCGGGGAAGGGCTTTTAACTTTGCCCTCGACTTTATTATCAGCCGTGAGCCATTGATACCAGGCGCCATGTACCGGATCGATGAAATGTTCCTGTACATATCGGAACAGCTCCTCATAATGCTCACTATATACATCATTCCCTGTCTGACCATGCAGCAATGCTGAGGCCGCCAGCGTTTCTGCTAAAACCCAATAAGACTTTCCTTTATCGATCAACTCTTTATCCGGGCTCATTACAAAGAATATACCGCCTTTTTCTTGATCATGGTAATGATTCCAGCCAGTTTGATATAGCTCTTCTGCACGTTCAAGCAGCCAGCTGTCCTGCCTGTGAATATACAGCCAAGCAAGGAGCTTGCTCCATTCAAATTGATGACCTCCAACGAATCCATAGGCACGAAATTCATCCCTTGTCTCGCCGTGATTGAATTGTTCATCCTTTATCCAAGCCTCATCGTAGTTTTCCCATATAAAGCCGTTACTTTGAGCTGCAAGTTTATTAGTTATTTGGTCTGCAATACGTAGTGCCTGATCCAGGTATCTTTGCTGCCCCGTTGTTTCATATGCAGTAATTGCTGACTCACATATGTGCATATTGCAATTTTGTCCGCGATATTCCAAAAAGCTGGACCAATCTCGTGATGCTTCATCTTTATACAGTTTTGCGGATGGCTCATAGAACCTTTCTTCCAGCACTTGATAGACATCCGTAAGCAACTCCTCTGCTCCCTCTATCTCTGCTTCCACCGCAGCAACCGCGGCCCGAAAGATGAATGCATGTCCATATGTCAGCTTCTTATCATCTGTCACAATTCCATCCTGCATCTCTGTAAAATAACCGCCATACTCTTTATCCCTTAGTTTCTCCTGGAAAAAGGCTATGCCATGCTCTCCTGCCTCTTTGTATTCTGTTTGTCCTGTAAGTTTGAAGCCGACACTGAAATTATACAAGTGACGCGCCTGACCAACGATATGTTTGGTTCTATCCTCTGTGAGCGTGCCGTCCATATAAAAGCCCTCGTTATACCCTCCGTATGTGCCGTCTATTGCCTCAGGATAATAGAATGCAAGTGTCTCTTCAATATGCTGATAGAGCCCTTGTCTTGTATGAAAATCAAATGTATTTTTCATGACTGTCACTCCTTTGCATAGGTTACGTCTCCTGTTTTCCCTTTTCTGCCAGCAGCAAACAGTTGAAAAGTGCTTGTTTTGGTTCTATATCTACTTTATAATGAGTAACTATAAATTAATTACATATGCATTTTCCGGAGGAGCCTGCCACCCCAGGCCCCTCTGTGTCCTTTTAGGCATATCCACAGTGAAAACTGGCGGATATGCCTTTTTTGTGGCCGGAATTGTATAAATACTTTACAAAGGAGTAAGATATGGAATTCATTTTGCACTTAGCTTTAATTTTGTTGTTTACGAAAATTGCTGGTCAGCTAGCCTTAAAAATTGGGCAGCCATCTGTTTTGGGGGAGCTGCTTGCCGGTGTCATTCTTGGTCCTGCCGTACTCGGCTGGATACAGCAAACTTCCTTCATCCATGAATTCTCCGAAATCGGAGTACTTGTCCTCATGTTCATTGCCGGACTGGAAACAGATCTGCAACAGCTGAAAGAAAACTGGAAATCCGCTTTTGCAGTTGCTGTTCTGGGTGTTCTTTTCCCCTTCATCGGTGGTTACAGCCTCGCACTTGCATTTGGGATGAGTCAGGGACATGCACTTTTTCTAGCTTTGCTATTCTGCGCGACGAGTGTCAGCATTTCTGTCCAGGCATTAAAGGAAATGAACAAGCTGAATTCAAGAGAAGGTACGACAATCCTTGGAGCTGCAGTCGTTGACGATATCCTCGTCGTTGTCTTGCTTGCTGTACTTATGAGTGTGCTAGGCACAGGCGAATCAGTCAGTCTTGGTGCATTAATCGGGAAGAAAGTACTCTTCTTCGGGGTTATCATCGTCGCTTGCATTTGGCTGATTCCGCTAGTCATGAAACTGTTTGCCCGTCTCCAAGTAAGTGAAGCAATCGTATCAGGCGGCATCATCCTAGCACTTGTGTTCAGCTACTTTGCTGAGTACATGGGTGTCGCAGGCATTATCGGGGCATTTGCAGCTGGGATTGCCATTTCCCAAACCAAGCATAAAGAAGTCATTGAGCATAAATTAGAGCCAATCGCTTACGGTGTGTTTGTTCCGGTCTTCTTTGTCAGCATAGGCTTGAACATCAGTTTCGAAGGAGTTGGATCACAGCTTCTTTTCATTGTGCTTATCAGCATTATGGCTATTGTGACGAAGCTTCTAGGCGGTGCGCTGGGCGCAAGGCTGACAGGCTTCAATGGAAGATCCTCCTTGGCAGTCGGAACTGGTATGGTTTCAAGAGGCGAAGTTGCCTTGATCATTGCCGGTACTGGCTTAAGCTCCGGTTTACTTGATCCGGAATATTACACAAGTATTATCATAATGGTTATTGTGACAACACTTGTAACGCCGTCCATGCTGAAATTTATCTTCTCCAAAACAGGAGATACCTCACAGCAGCGGTCTGTATCTTAAAACAAACGAAAGAGACTGTCAGTCAACGACAGTCTCTTTCTATTCGCTCAAAATATAGATGATAATGCAGCTGACAACCAGGGTTGAATGCTGCATCACATGCCGGACAATGGTCTGTATCCATATACTGATCGATACGGAGCGTAGTTTTACACACACCGCATAGTATTGCTTTCTCATCGAATTGATCTTTCGGCCAGACTACGGCCTCATGACCGGCTGTTTCTTCATGGCATTGGTGACAAGGGTAAAATTGATTACAGCAAGCAAACTTAATTGCTATGACATCCAATGGAGAGTGATAATGAACGCACCTTGTCTCCGAATCTACTGTCTTTCCATGTACATGACACATATTAATTTCCTATGTGGAAATCAGAAAATGGATAGAAGGTCATCTTCACTTCTCCGATTACTTCTTCCTCTGAAATGAAACCGAACATACGGCTGTCTTTACTGTTTGTACGGTTATCACCCATGACAAATACTTTACCTTCAGGTACCTTTTCCTCGCCGGTCAATTCCTTCAGTTTGAAATCACCAGTAACCATATCATCCGGCAAATAAGATTGATCCTGCGCTTCACCATTCACATACAGCACATTATCTATAACCTCAATTGTATCCCCAGGCAGACCGATAACCCGCTTGATATAGTGGGCATCCGCATCGGGTGCGTTGAATACCACAATATCATTTCGCTCTATTTTCGAAACCTTGCTGACAATGACATGATCGCTATCCTGGTATGTCGGGAGCATTGACTCTCCATGCACCGTTGACGGTGTAAACAGGAAATATCGGCAGCCAAAAGCAATAATGACAGCAATCCCGATTGCTCGCAACCAAGAAAATATCTCTTTTTTTGTATTATTTTCTGACATAATTCTTTCTCCTAACCTATCTTTTTGTGAAGTATAGGGTACATGCTAAGTTTAGCAGTGTCAGAGATAGAAGCAAAGCGGAACCCCTTGTATGCAACAGCCATTACTTTCGTCAGCTATTGTCAGCCCAGCCCTTGCAAACATCTACCCATTCTTTTCCCTTGCCGTATTCGGCAAGTTCTTCACAAGTCAGCTCTATTGCCGAGTTACTGCTGCCACAGGCCGGAAAAACCGTAGTAAAACGTTTTAACGAGATGTCCATATAAACAGGCAAATCATTTATCAATCCAAACGGGCAAACCCCTCCGACAGCATGTCCTGTTTGTTCTAACGTTTCATCAGCAGAAAGCATCCGTGCCTTTACCCCGAGTAGTTCTTTAAACTTTTTATTATCGATTTTTGCATCACCTGCAGCAACGATCAGCACAGATTCCCCATCTTCCCTGCCTCTGAAAGCTAACGTCTTCGCGATGCGTGCAGGCTCCACTTCGAGTGCAGCAGCAGCTAGATCTACAGTGGCACTAGATAAATCGAGCTCTATGATATCTTTGCTTCGATTGTAATTCGCTAAATAATCTTTTACGTTTTCGATACTCATTTTATGTACCACCTTTTTTGAGGCATTATCGTATATGCATAGTTAGTCGCACATCTTTTGGGACAGCCACAAACTCTATCTCCACCTTGAGGTTAATCGTTGCCAATATGCCTTCCACCAGGAACGGTGATCCTTTTTCAGATGAAGACCTGTTTGTCTGCCGATTGCTTCGACTACCTCGGCTATCGACATATTATCTGTAACCAGCTTATTTTCGAAAATTGGGTTTGAGAGACCTTGTATGCACCGTGGTATCTGCTGCACAGCCCAGGAAATCTGCTTGTTGCCCCGTTTGGCAAGGCGTGCACGTAAGGTCTCCTCAGAAGCAGTTAGTACGAGATGATAGGTTTGGTGTCCTTCCATTCGCAAATTCCCAATGATCTCTTTGTAGTAAGTCGGGTCAGTGATTGTCATTGGAACAATAATGACATCTTCCGTATTTGCAGCTATATAAGCCAGATGCTCATATACGATGGAACGCCAGAGCTCATGCTCCTGGAAATCCGGTTTCTGCATCGATTTCGGTATATGCTTCCTTATGTAAAAACCTGCTTCTTCAGGGTCATAGATGAATGCATTCGGCAGCCGATGCCGTAAAGCTATCGCAGTTTGTGTCTTTCCTGCACCGAATGCTCCATTAATCCAAATAATCATGTACGCCGTTCACACACCATGACGATATTGCCATCAGGATCCTCGAAATTGAAGAAAGCGACTGCTTCATCTTTCTCTAGTTCCCGGACAATCTTGCCCCCTTGTTCTCTGACCTTTTCATATGCGAGTCCAACATCTTTCGTCTCAAGCATGAAGGCAGGACGGATACCCGATGCATTATTCCGGTTATCATCGATAACAAGTCCTCTTCCATCAGCTGTTTCCATAAACTGCACCGGTCCCGATGTTGGTTGCGGTTGGGGCTTACCTAAAAGATTTGCATACCAATTTGCCGTCTTATTCACATCTTTTACATGCACAAACACACTGCCAATTTGGAAATCTGACACACCGCAACACTTCCCTTTTTGAATATTTTACCATAAGGAGTGAACTGGTAATATAGGCAATAGGTTAGAAGAGAACATAAAAAGGACAAGCATATTAGGTATGCTGCCCTTTTAGACGGTACGTTGCTTGTTCATCTGTGTAATCCAAGTTAGGTATGACTACTGTCAGCACAAAGAACAGCAGGCTTATTCCGATGCTTATTAGAATTGGTAACTCTATCGCCGCTTTCCACAGGTCTACACCCAACTGCAGAAGCATATGATAAAGGATGCTGAAAATAAAAATATAGCTGTATCTTAGAATTCGCCCCTCAATTCTAATCCAAAAGACAGCCAAAGGAAGCAGGAACGCAGCAAGTCCAAGTGATACGCCGGCTAGTTGAACAGATACCTCTAATGACAATTCGTTTGATAGAATATGATACTGCCTTGCTACGTGCAGCAAGCCGGGAAATAAAGCCAGCCATGCTCCGCTCAACAAAATACAATTACACAGGAGTCTCATGTAAGCCGCTATTCCTTGTACCGGCCGATGAATAACCTTGCGTGTAAACATTTCTGAAATCACGAGTAACAAAGGAATAGGAATCCATATGAAAAGCACCTCACCAGGCACACCTTGCCTCAAATACAAAATGAAAAGCTGAATGATATTTAAAAGTATATCAAGCATATCAACTCAGTTCCTCCTCAAATGCCAGATTGACTGGCTCATCCTGCAGAGTATATGTCATATCTATATTCGTAGTCGGAACAGACTCATCCACTTCCTCAAAACGAAACCCATCTGCCCAAACCTTTCCTTTTCCGGATAAGATAACTCCAAATGAAATGACGGCACTATTCTCCGGTACATCAAGCACAATGCGATACCGAGTCCAATTTGTCGTTCCCAGGATTGGGCGGTTGCTCATGTTATCGAATTGGACAATATCATCAGATGTATTGTCTACTCGCATCCACATGCTGGCAAAGCTTTGTACATCTTCTGTCTTGATGAAGCAAGTCAGCTGCAGCCTTTTTTTTATATAATTTGCTGCTTTGAATTGCTGCATCATCGTGGCAAATTCCTCCGCTCCCATGACCGTTTTCGATTTCAGATAACCTGATGCTTTCCCTTGATGTACATGTTTATAGTCAATCCCCATTTCATAATTGTGAGGATCGGAACCGCTTAGTATCCACCCTCGTACTTGTTTATCCTCCATTTTTTCCTCCTTCTGATGCAGAGCAGCTCGCATCATACGTCTGTATTTTCCTGGCGGAAGGCCGTAATGCTTTTTGAAAACCCTGGTAAATGACTCTTGAGATTCAAAGTGAAACATGAACGCGATATCGAGTATTCCTAATTCAGTATGCAGCAGTGCAGCTGACGCTCCAGCCAGCCTCCTTCTGCGGATATAATCTGTGAACGACAATCCAACGGAAGACTGGAATAATCGATGAAAATGGAATTTGGAGAATCCGGCTTCACGTGCAACTTGGTCGGCAGTAAGAGGTTCATGTAAATTGTTTTCGATAAAAGAAATAGCTCTTTGTACAGTCGTTTCATTCCCCTGCACTTGCTCACCTCCTTAGTTAAAGCTTAACTTAAAAATATATTGCGCTTTTGATAATTTTTGCTGAGTTGTAAAAATATCCTGATATACTGGACAGCAAGCACTGGGAACGCGATGTCCAAGTAGTGTGACACACGAAGAAGAAAAAGTGAGAGGTATATATCATTATAGGAACTGCTGTTTCAATGGACTTATGCTTAATCGGAAGAAGAAATCTTCGGTAAATAAAAAAGCAGACGCTTTCACGTCTGCTCTGGTCGCCTTATATAGGTTTTTACTTCCGGTGCTTCATATTGACGGAACTTCTCCAGAAGACTTGCAGGCTCCGTATCTGTTAGTGTCATCGACCGGTGCTTTTCATGCATAAACTGCTCATCTGCCATATGGTCAAATAAACTTACCAGCAGATCATAATAGCCATCCACATTCAAAATACCAAGTGGCTTTTTATGCAATCCAAGCTGTGCCCATGTGAAGATCTCGAAAAACTCTTCCAGCGTACCTGGTCCTCCAGGAAGTGCGATGAAGCCATCTGCTAACTCTGCCATTTTCGCTTTTCGTTCATGCATGGAAGAAACGACAATCAGCTCAGATACATGTGAGTGAGCAATTTCCCTCTTCTCCAGAAATTCAGGCATCACACCAATCACTTGGCCGCCTGCTTGCATGGCTCCATTCGCTACTGCCCCCATCAATCCTACACTTGCCCCGCCATATACAAGTGTAAAACCTTGGGCTGCCAGTGTCTTCCCTAACTCTTTAGCCACGGCGATGTATGCTGGCGAAGCGCCAACGCTAGAGCCGCAGAATACTGCAATGCGTTTCATCTCTCCACTCCTTTACTTGATCAGTTCCAGATTTGTATGGGCTACTTCCACCCCATTGGCAAGCAGTACAATACGGTGTATACCCGGATAATGAACCCTGGTGGTCAAGTCTTTCCAATTGTGGACTCGTTCTTTCGCGATACTCTCTCCCGCTGTAAATATCCGATCCGACAGGAGAAATTTTTTTCGGGAAATTCCGCGCTTTTTTATGAAGTCTATTGCATACTCTATACGCAGCTTCGCCTGCTTCTTCACATTAAAAGAATATGTCATCGTCACTGCCTCACCGATGTTTACGCTATGACGATCCGTAACTATCCTGGCGTCAGCCAGCATTTCAGCTGCTTCCTCATAACCGAATAAAGCCATTATCTCTGGTTCCCCGCTTCGCAGCAGTGTACGACAGCCATGCCGGATGATCCAGTCTGTTTCTGATGAAAAACCGCTCCAGCGTTTTGCCGTCAAAATGACTTTGTTTGGATTATCCTTGGCAATATCATTCAAATTATTGGCAACACTTTTCCGTACATACAAAGAGGCGTCTGCTTTCAATAATTCCAGCACTTCTAATATAGGACTTGGATCTTCTTTGAACTGACGAATTGCCTGCCCCCATGGCAGCCTCGGACGACAGCCTTCACTTGCCAGACGCCGCACATGATGATCATCAGATTGCGCCCATTCCACCATTCGTTTCATAATCCGATCAGGGGCCCTGATAAGAAACGGCCTGATTGCAAATTCTGCAGTCGAACGCTTTGTGAATTGCTCCAATGCCTGCAGCGATATTTCTTCATGCTCTGGTTCCACCCCGAAAACCTCGACAAAATCGGGGATAAACAAATAAGGAAACCCCTCACACTGGTCCTGAATAGCAAGCAGAATCCCTAATGCTTCTGGATAATTCTCCGGAAGAAAGGAACCGAGTACCATGCTGATCCGGCGTATTCGACCCTTTAATTCGAGTTCTGCCCATTCAGCATCCATCACTGTATCAACGAATTTTCTTTCATCAAAATCATGATGAGCTTGTTTCACCTTGAAAGCGAAACCTTTCAGGAAATCCTCCGTATATATTGCTTTCAAGGGTTCTGCCACAACTACCGCCTCCAGGAAATTATATCTATATTCTACAGGAAAAAAGCGGTAAACTACAAATAGCCTTTGTCAGAGGATACTTTTTAAAAATTGGGTGAAGAAAAGGACAGCAAAATAACTTAGAACTAATCCCGCTCCAATGGAGACCCATTTGACAAATGTTTCGTTTACGACCCTTCTTGTACCTGCGACGATACTCATCAGACCGATATCATGCACTTGGATACCTGCCAGAATACCGAGTCCAGCGATAATGAAGGAAAGCTCGTTTCCTTCTGAAAAACTGCTTGATAAAAAGGTACCAAAAACGCTTATCCAAAACACGAGGTTACTAGGTGAAATTGCTACAAGCAGTCCGTTTTTGTAAGAGGATAGCAGTTTTTTTGTCGATTTCTCACCGTTGATCATAATCTGCTTGTCCGCATTTTTGATACTGTCATAGGCAATATACAACAAGAAGAGAGCACCAAGCAGCCACATGCCCGTCTGAATTGCAGGGGTTGCCAAAATCGGGGCAAGACCAAGAAAAAGAGCGACCATCAACAGAAAGTCAACCGTCATACCGCCTATTCCCACCATCCAGCCGTGTACAAAACCATTCTTTAAGCCTTGTTTGGTCATCTCAATCGTAACTGTACCAACTGGGAGAGCGATAGACAATCCTAAAAGCACATTTGTCAGAAACAAAGATAACAAGAGTATCACCGCCTATCATAATATACTAAATATACATAATACTGTTTAATCATACAATGAGAGGAGCATATAGATTGTCCAAACAAAAACAAATTCATCTGCGTCCCATATCCGTTTCCGATGCGCCGACCTTATTTCAATTCTGGTCCGATCCGGATGTGACTGCTTTTATGAATATCAACCCAATGCTGTCTGTAGAACAGGCGGAAGAGATGATTTTATACCTGACGCAGCTGGAACATGCTGGTCGCTATACAATCGTTCTGGAAGATGACACAATCGTAGGTACTTGCGGATTCAACTACATTGATGCCGAGAATCAACGCGGAGAAATTGGCTATGAAATAGGAAAGGAATATTGGAGAAGGGGTTATATGAGCCAAGCATTGCAAGCTTTAATCGAGGAAGGTTTCCATACGTTAAAGTTGAACCGAATTGAAGCAAAGGTGGAGCCGGGTAATGCACCTTCGCGTCGTCTGCTCAAAAAAGCCGGCTTTCATGAAGAAGGTATTCTACGTGAATATGAAAAATTGAATGGTGTTTTCCTGGATATGGTCATGTATAGCCTGCTTCACTCTGACTAATCATCTATATGAAACTTTTAAATAGATTATTCGTATGAAGTGTCAGAGAGAATGCATGAGGTGATAGCAGTGACAATGTGGCAGCGCAAAGGTAAAAGAAACAGAGAATCCAAGATTTCGGTAACAATAATCTTAACCATACTTGTTGGATTTTCCCTCGCTTTTGTAGCCGCCCTCTACTATTTTGGTTTTCTTGGTGCCTTCAGCATCCTTGGTGTTGCTTATGAATCACCCAAGCATTTGGCCGTATTCGTCGGTGTATATCTTGTTCTAAGTATTTTCGGTGAGTTATTTGCAAAAGCTCTCTATTATATTCTCACTAAGAAGCATAAGACACAGACCTTATATGAGTTTATGATAGCTTTTTCTTTGAACTTTTTAATGAATTGGATTGCAATCTCCATTGTGAATGGCTTATACGAACCTGTACATTTAGTATGGTATACGGAAATTGTTGTTACAGCTTTCATTGCCCTGACAGAGGTAACCTTGGATCATGAAAAGAAAAAAAGAAGAAGAAACCGCGGTACATAACCGCGGTTTCTTTTCCTATTGATTAGTAACCGTAGCCGCCTCCAACGTAAGAAGCACCGATGATGATCAACAAAATGAAAAGTACTACTAGAAGCGCGAAGCCGCTGCCGTATCCTTTTCCGCCGCCGTAACTTTCAGACATGATATCCCTCCTTTTTGACTCAAGTCATTCTATGTATGTTCCCTTGGATGCGTACCGGTTATCATGGAATAAACAGCCCAATAATCAATAAAAAAATCGCTCCCGAATCAATGATTTCGGAAGCGATCACTTTTTTCTTTTCATTTGTTCACACTGCTTTCTTAATTACTGCTGTTTTTATTGGAATTTCCGCCCTTAGAGCCGATCTCCTGAAAATGCTTCTTATCATGGGCGTCTGCGTTAGCATTACCGCCTTTAGTACCAATCTCTCTATAGAAGTCTTTATCATGGTTATTGGATGTTGCTTGTCCGCCTTTTCTGCCCGCTTCTTCATTACTCATTTTGTTATTGTTCTGTGTCATGATAGTCTCCTCCTCCAGATATGCGTCTCTTTCACATTACTTTAACGAAGCGCAGCCACGCTTAATAAATGTATTCCCGATAAACGGTTACTTAAACAAAATCAGATTCAGAGTCAGAAGGAGGCGTCAGGGTTTTATGCTTAGATTGTGATTAACAAACAGCCATAACAGGAGGTTATGAAGAGGAATGAAAAAGGAAGCAGGGATGACTCCCCTGCTTCTCCATATTTTTATGCAGCACATTTCCAGCTTTTATCGTGACCTTTGCCTTTCCCATTTCCTTTGTCTGCACCTTTATGTTTCCCATTATCAGTTTTACATGGAACCGGCTCTTCCGCTTGAGCTGACTTGACGATATTATCCGTTGCAACAGGTTTTAGCTGATACGTATCATTGAAGATAGATGAAATACCTGTAATATCAACTTTTTCTCCTTCTTGGAACTGTGAAGTGAAGGCATCATGATTCAATCCAATTCGATTGTCTACTCGCACACGCGTCACGTTTCCATCGGCTGCTTCTGCATCAAACTCAAACGTCCCATATGTGCCGACCGCTTCGATATTCTGGATTGTCACTTCACTAAGTTTGACAAGCTGCCCTTGGTTCGTGTCATCAACCACAGAAACGGACTTAGGTGCTGGTACCTCTGCTTGGCCAATAATTTCGGACTTGATGATATCCGTTACTTCCACTTCTCCGTTATAGGTAGTTTTTACAGCGCTGATTTGGACAAGGTCCCCTGCTTTAAAGCTGTCACTGTCTTGAAAAACATAAATACCGGCAGTGTCGTCTTGTACATAGAAACCTTTCCCGCCAAAGCTGCCCGGGGTTGATGTTACAACGCCCTCTATCGTAACGACCTCTCCATCCTGTACATTGCGCGCTTCCTCAATAGCTACCTGCTGCGGGAGCTCCACCTCGTCTTCCGGCAAGGGTTCTGTTTCAACGTTTCCGACCTGTACAGACTTAGTCAGAAGATTGCTGCCATCCTTGCGAAGCCGCAAGCTTGCTGTACCATCCGCAGTCGACGGATTCAATTGGGCAGGTACATCTGCTACAGCTCTTCCTGTCGCATCTGCAGTGACAGAGAAACTGCTGCTATATCCATAGCTGCTCGGCCAAGACCCGGTCGTATTGAACTTCCCGATTTGCTGTCCACCCGGTAAGTAAGCACCTAGCTGCAAACCAGTCAGCGTTTCACCCGGCTCCAGATCTTCCACCACAACTCGCACGCTGAATTCCTGCTGTGTTGGTAAAGTAGCAGGCGTCACAACGTCGTATGTTGGATTGGATGCTGCTTCATCAGATCCGTAGGAACCAGCGGCAAACGTGCTCGGATCATACCAGCGATATCCGGCTGGCGGATTAGACCATGGTTCTGCTTGTGTTTCAGTAGTTTGCTCTGGATTTTCATTGATTGTAGCTGTTTCAAGCAGGGGAGTCTCCTCACTCAAAGAAATAGATGTTTCCTCAAAGCTTGAATAGCTTTCCTTTTCACTCAACCACTCCATAACATTAAGCAGATACTGCCCGTTATTACCTTCTCCTGTAAAGCCATCATACGTACGTTTCGTTCTGCCGCTGTCCTCGCGAAGATACTTAGGTGTAGCATCTTCTACAGGCGATGAGTCGCCAATGAATGCAGCTTTACCTTGCTCGACTTTGGATATTGCCGCAAAAGCACCTTCATCTATTCCACCGCCAGCGTAAACTCCCTGGTCGACAGCATTCGGCCAAGCTGGAATATTTTCCGGGAAATAAATTAAGCCTTTGGATTTCGTCGGGTCGAGAATTGTCAATGTAGCTCCTGCGTGTGATTCAACGACTTCAATACCTTCTGTAATCCCAAAGGAATCAGATGGCTCGACCACAGTCTGTCCAGATTCAATATCTCCTACAGCATTGAATCGGAAGCGGATGCCGAAATTATCTCCTAGCCAGTCGGAGCTCTCTACACCTTGCATTCGATCAGAATTTGCTTCATCAGCCGACATACCTTTAGCTGGATCTTCAAAAGCTCCTCGGCGATAACCATTAAAGATTTCTCCAGAGTCCCAACGGTTGTAGTTGCGATCGGCATTATAATGATCTCCGATGAAGAAGATACTGCCGCCCTCCTGCGTGTAGCGCAGCATCGCATCCTGCTCTGATGTCTTGAAAGGGATGTTCGGTTCCGGAATGACGAAAACATCGTACGCACTAATATCCTCATACGTGATAGCGGATGTTTTTCGTAATTCCTTCACGTAGTAGCCTTCCTCAGCCAAGGCATTACCAAAATCAGAAAAAGCACCATCAATAACCCAGTCTGCCGCACCAGCAGTCTGTCCATGTGTATTATCAAATAAGACCTTTTTTCCGTTCGCCTCCCCCTTTGGCTGTATTTCCGGTGCAGGGTCAGCTGCAGTTTCAGCTTGACTTTGTACTGCATAACCGAAGACTGTAAAAGGAATAAGCAAAACAGCCAATACGAAGAACTTCCAATCCATCGCTCTTTTCACGAGCAGATTCCTCCCTTAATTTAATAGATTAAGCATAGCAAATACTCGTCTACATTTGTATTCGTTTACACAAATGCTACAAAGATAAGAGAATATTTACGCAGCTGTAATCCTATTATGTAAAAGGAAGATTTATTATCATCCCACAACCTTCATACAAAAAAACCTGCATGCTCAGCATGCAGGTTTTTTCAGTCTATGACTGCTTGTGCTGTGGTTCCTTCTTTCAGGGTGAAATCCTTACTGGAGGCGTCCATGTAATGCACTTCTATATAAGCCGAATCCTCTTCTTGTCCGGTTGCTTCCTTATAACTGGCAAAATCGCTATATTCTTGCTGTCTCCACACCCAGCTGTTTTCTTTGTCTTTATCGTATACATTTCTAGTCATGGAAGTATTGCTGTTTGTTTGGAAGTCATTTGCGATAAATAGACCATTCTTGCCGGCTGTGAACACATTATATGAAATCTCATTGCCGCTAATATCATGCTGCAGAAGCAGCTGACCGCCATAAAGGTCTTTTGTGTCATTTCTGAAAAGCACGTTATAGGTGATAGACGAATTTTTAGTTCCGCCTCGCTCCTCGTCATAGCCTCCAATTGAAATGCCTGTATAGTTATTTTCATATACTTCGTTTTCAGTAATTTCAATGTTATCAGCGTAATGTCCTTTATGCTCAGAAGTTGCTTCAATACCTAGATCATTTCGGAAAACTGTATTCGCTTTTATTTTGATATTCTTAGCACCATCTACATAAATGCCGCCTGCAGAGTAATCTTCTCCATATGCCGGATTGCCATAAGAAGAGTTATCATGCACTACATTGCCCTGAACTGTTCCGTTCCGTACATAATCTGCATCAGGGTCTTCCGATGTACCCTCATATCCAATCAGATCAATTCCGATATTGTTGTTATGGCGAACGGTATTGCCTGTTACAGCAAATCCATCGATATTACCGTTCAGCACAACTGCTTCACTAAGACCAAGGGTTAATTCCTCAACAATATTATCCATAACCCGTATTTGTTCCATTTTGCCGGTTCCATATACTGCGATGCCGTGGGCATTGCCTTCATCCGAAGCGTTCCCTATATGGTGGATATGATTTTGAATGATAGTAATATGAGAGCTATTGCCCGTTACGAGGATACCCATCACAGCAAAGTCTGGAGAATCCACATTTAAATCCTGAATGGTTAGTCCTTGTATTGTGATGTATTCGTTGTCATCAACATTCACAAGTGCTGTATCTTCTTCCATTACCTTTTCTTTTCCGCTGATGACCACTTCTTCATCTTCAAAATTCCGAATGATAACTGGTGCCTCTTTCGCTCCGCTATGGACAGATTCAAATCCATCCGTATAAGTTCCTCCACGAATATAAACGGTTGTACCTGCGGTGGCATGATCCACAGCTGCCTGTATCGTACGAAGGGGCTTTTCTTTCGTTCCTTCATTCTCATCGTTGCCATCAGTAGCAACGAATAGCTGTTTGGGAGCGGTCACTGCTTCCACTTCCTTCTTGTTGTTCGACGCAATCGAATAGATGCCCACGCCAATCAAGCACAGTACGATTGCGGCCAGAATCGTTATTCTCATTAGCTGACTCTTTTCTATGCAAAATTTGCCGTTCTTGGCTACTGCTAGTATGATACCGTTCATTAGGCAATTTGTATAGGAGTCCTGCTCAATCTTCACAATATCTTTATTCTCACAAAAATCGCTCTTTTAATTCGGGTGATGGCAGCATGCATTGATCTTGTTTGCCGAACCAGCGGTAACGATTTTTAGCCACATATCGGTAAACCATATCTCGAATTGGCCGCGGAATGATAAGAGCTGCAGCAGCCAATTTCCATACACCATCCAGATTTCGGGCGATACGCAAAATCGCACTGGATTGCATATAAACCTTGCCATTTTCCACAAGTATGATGCTGTCTACGTTATCCGGAATTTGCTTAGTCTCTTTCAGCTGTCCGCCAAAATCGCTTTGGAGGGAGGCGAAATTGAAGTAAGCAGCTTCGTCATGTTTGATGATAAATTGGACACTGCTATTACATAAGTTGCAAACACCATCAAAAAGAATGATTGCCTTGCTATCCATTCTATCCCTCCTTCTGTTATTCACTCACTCTATTATGAAGCATCAATTCATTCTCCCTTGTTAGATAGGTCGTCTTATAAACTTCCTGCCGATCCAAGTTCTTTTCCATCAATGTTACATAATATGTTTCCTTTTCCCCCGGAACGATTTCAATAACCGTTTCTCTCGTGAAACGCTCTCCGAATAGCTCCCACCTTTCTACTTTTCCTGTTTCCGCAGGGAATCCTCCGTTTTCTTCCTGACCATGCCGCTGTGTAACGAATATAATTGCTTCCCTGGCAGAATAACCTGGATCGATGTCTCCCTTCTCATCAATTGGAGGCGATGCCGATTGCACCTGACCAATAAGGAAAACCGTCAAGTAAGCTAGGATTGGCACATACAGCACCAGCCATCCGATACGCGCCTTTTTCGTTATATATATTAGACCGAGTTCGATCAAAGCGAACAGTATCGCCAAAAATGCACCTAGACCAGCAGCAAACAGAAAAGCAGCAGAACTTTGAGAGGAAAGACTCAAGACTGCAAACGGCAGTCCCCTAATCCATGCAGTGCAATATAAAGTCCTATCTTCCCCGGATCAACTGGTTTTACTTTCCTGCTGATCAGCCTGGAAATGCAGATGCCATAAATAAAAATAAAAGGACTCATATACATAGCGAAGATAAGTGCTCCTCCAATGCTTATGTCCTGATCCATCTGTAAAAAGCCGTTTAAACCGACACATAAAGAAAACATACTAACAAGTAAAAAGCCTGCACCAAATTTATGCCCGATGTTCATTGCATATCCTCTAAACCAAAATGCTGAATGATCACCTCTGCTGTCTCAGAAGCCGAGAGATCATCGGTTTGAAGCCGTAGATAATTTGTTGCCTTGATTTCTCCCTCTCTTGATTGAAGGCGCCTTGTTTCCATCGTGCGGAGAAGATCCGCTTCCGAAAAGGCAATATTCCTTTTTGTCGGCTTATGCTCCAAACGGTTCTCGGTTACGTTGCGTTTCAATCTGATATCGACATCTGCTTACAATTCGACGAAATAGACTGTTATACGCTGCTGTTTAAAGATTGCACACATTCTATCAACCGTTTCCCAATCTTCCTGACTTGAAAAATCCCATACATAAGTGAATATAAAACCCGGAAGATTTGTCTTAGCTACCGATTGGAATATTTCTTCTCTAAAAAGCGTGGATAGACGCCACATTTCCTCACTAAATCCGAAGAAAGGTACTAGCAAATCGATTGTCATATGATTGTGCAGCAATCGATATCCCATCCGTTTCTCAAGCTCTTGCCCGACTGTCATTTTCCCGACAGCCTGCGGACCAAATAGTAAGATGACTTTCACAAAACCACCCCTTTTCCTAAGTGTATCAATAATAAAGTAATATTTGTAAATTTTTGTATGGATGAAAGACGCATGGAAAAAACCGCAGAGCACGCAGCCCTGCGGTTTCGCCTTAGAAGAATAGTTTGATAAATTTATGTGCAGCATCCAGTAGTTGATTGCAAGCTGTAGGGATGACAGTGAAGAGTGCGAGCAGAAGAGCCAGATTATCTTTTGGCTGTTTTGGATTGGTTGGGGAATCCTTCATGGCAGACATTCCTCCCTTCAAAAACTCATCGGGCAGGTCTGTTGCTGGGAAGTAAAGTCCGATAACTGTTACGATACAGTTAGTATCCCTCATGTGCTGATAATTATGTATGCTGTTGACAAAATGTCAACAACAGCGTACCTTTTAATGGTTAGGGGGATACGCAAATGGAAAAACAACGGCACACAAGACGTAAGAAGAAGCGACGAATAGGCAGGTATATCCTACTCATCCTCCTTGTGCTCCTAATTGGGGCTGGTTCCTTCCTTTTCCTTACTGCAAAAGATGTAAAGCAGACGGTGGACGGTATACAGAAGGAATCTGCAGCTATTGATGATGGCGTAACATCGGAAAAAGTGAAGAACAAAGAGCGCATCAATATCCTGCTGCTTGGTGTTGATGAACGTGATGGTGATGCAGGACGCTCTGATGCGCTTTTGATGATGTCCTTGGATCCTGCTTCAGAATCAATGGATTTAATCAGTATCCCACGGGATACGCGTACAGAAATTGTCGGTCACGGTACAGTGGATAAGATCAATCACGCCTACGCATTTGGCGGAGTGGATATGTCCATTAATACGGTTGAAAACCTTTTTGATACGGATATTGATTATTTCGTGGAGATAAATATGGAAGGATTATCCGATCTGGTTGATGCTGTTGGCGGAATAACTGTACAGAATGAATTAGACTGGTATGATGAAGGATTTTATAAGAAGGACTATCATTATAAAAAAGGCGAAATCACCCTGGATGGTCCTCAGGCTCTTGGTTATGCAAGGATGAGACATTTGGATCCGGAAGGTGATTTCGGGAGGAATGCCCGTCAGCGCCAAGTGATCGAAGCTGTGATCAATAAAGGAGCAAGCATTAAATCGGTTAACAAGATTGACGAACTACTTAAAGTGATGGGCAATAATGTACAGACGAATCTTAATCTTTCTTCCATGCAGCATTTGTTTACAGATTACCGGAATGTCCGGCAGTCTGTCCAAGAACATGAGATGAAAGGACAAGGTACAACCATTGATGGTATCTACTATCTGCTCATCCCTGATGAAGAGATTCAAACCATACATGATAGCATCAGCAAATAAAGCGATCCACAACGGATCGCTTTTTTCTACTAGTCATGCAATAGATTTTTCCTTCTGTAATAAAAATGCGGCAAATAACAAAATGACTGCAACCCATAAACTGTGAAGACCAATCATTCGTTCACTAAAGCTACCGAGTGCGGCACCAAGCAGATAGAGGAGAATTGCTGCTCCTCTAAGATAAGTATCAACCATGGATTGTGACCTACGAGTAACCCAGTCTGCGATTCCTTCAACAAAGGCAGCCAGCGTGCTAGTCAACACTGTGGAGGAAACCCCAGCGACCTTCATATTCCTGCCAGCAATGGTCTGCATTCCCATAGCTGCACTTAAAGACACCAATAACACAATAGACCAGATAGAGGAAGCCGGTACGAAGAGTACGCACAATGCAATGATTGTCAGCCACACAAACTCGGCAAACACTATTCTTCTTGGCTCTCCTTTTTCTTTTCCAACTATTTTAGTTGCTAAGATTCCTATGACAAATCCAAGTAAAGCAAATAATGCGTTACTGATTACGACCTGCCTTGCATCTCCTAAACCAATTCCAAGGAGAACGATATTCCCTGTCATATTTGCAGTAAACACATGTGCTAATCCGATATATCCCAATACATCGACAAGTCCTGAAACGACACATAGAATCAAAACTGCCGCTTGAAAATTTCTATGCACTTCCATCCCTTCTTTCTCTTTCATTTCTACCTCATTTATTGACAAATTGTCAACACTCTTGTACCTTTAACAGGTGATTGAACAAAGGAGGCATCTTTTCATGCAAATGAATGACAAGCTAATCACATTATTGAAGCATAAAACCAAAGAAAAAGGTTTATCGATGCGTGCTTTAAGCAGGCAAACTGGCATCGATCCAGCAATTGTTTCCAAGATCATGAATGGAAAACGCAATGCAACGGTAAATCATTTACATAAATTGAGCCAATCATTGGACGTGCCCCTTGAAGAATTAATGACTGCAGCCGGCTTTATTGAATCCGCACCGATTGATGGGCAGCAGCATCTACTAGCTCTTTGTCAGCAAGCTGATCCAGATTTCAGTCAGGGACGCGTAGAAAAACAGCTTGCTTCATACGAGGAAGTCGCACTTACTGATGGCGGAAAACAAATTATTGACGAGAAATTCGAAGAGAAGCTTCATGCAGTTGGAAGTGTCGGCAAGCTTGTCAAAGACTTGAAGCAGATGTACGTCAAGTTTCAGACCGGCGCGGGATCTAAACGTGAATTGATCATTCTCGGAGCAGCATTGTTATATTTCATCAATCCAATTGATGCGCTTCCTGATTATATTTTCCCTTTTGGATATCTGGATGATACCTTGGCAGTGCATTCCGCTATGCAGGCTACCAATAAATAAAAGGAGAAACGCTTGTGGAATCTTGGATGACTGACCTAATGGAAACCTACGGATATCCTGCCATTCTTTTTTTGATGGCTTTTGAGAATGTCTTTCCGCCAATTCCTTCCGAAATCATTCTTCTATTCGGGGGCTTTCTCGCTGCCACTACCAGCGTAAGTCCCGTAGGTGTAATTTTGTCCGCAACTGTTGGGGCTATGCTCGGAAGCGTTATATTGTATTGGGTCGGAAAGCTTTTCAATCTGGAACGGCTCGAGGCTTGGGTGGAACGCTGGGGTCGATATTTGAAATTAAAAAGTTCCCATTTACATAAAGCAGATAGCTGGTTTGATAAATATGGCGTATGGACAGTATTCCTATGCCGATTCATTCCTGTCGTACGAAGTCTCATATCGATTCCGGCAGGTATGGCGAATATGCATTTCGGCTTGTTTCTTCTCTATTCCACTTTTGGCACGTTAATTTGGAACGCTGTCATGGTCATGCTTGGTGTATGGCTTGGCGCATCATGGGAAAGTGTAGAAACATACCTGGGTTATTATCAATACGGCGTTCTTGCTTTAGCACTACTTGTTTTAGCAGGTGCTGGAATCTGGTTCCTGCGAAAGCTCCGGAAGAAGAACACAATTCAAACAGTAAGGAAGAAAACAAATGTATGAAATTATTGTAGGGCTCATCATGGGCTTAGTGGAAGGGTTGACGGAGTTTGCTCCTGTCTCCTCCACCGGGCATATGATTATCGTAGACGATTTATGGCTGAATATTGATCAGCTTTTCAATAAGGAAGTTAGCATCACATTCATGGTCGTGATTCAGCTAGGTTCCATACTGGCTGCCGTGATTGTGTTCAAGGACCGATTCATGGACATACTCGGAATAAGAAAACTGCAGGGAAAGACGGAGCAGCTTCCAGGCAAGCAAGGTAAATTCAGCCTGGGAATTGTCATTACAGGTCTTATCCCGGCAGCAGTGCTCGGTTTCTTAGTGCAGGATATGGTGGACAACTATCTGTTTTCAATTATCACAGTGATTGCAGCACTCATTGCAGGTGCTATCCTCATGTTATTTGCAGACCGCCACACAAAAAAACATTCACCAACAGTCGAATCTTTGGATGAACTAACATATAAAAAGGCGTTCTTGATTGGCCTCTTCCAATGTATCGCTCTTTGGCCTGGGTTTTCCCGTTCTGGCTCGACCATCTCAGGAGGTGTCCTATTAGGACTGAATCACCGTGTAGCGTCTGACTTCACCTTTATCATGGCAGTTCCTGTCATGGCAGGTGCAAGTGCACTTACGCTTATGAAGCACTTGGATGCTTTCACTCTTGATGTCATTCCGTTCTTTGTTGCTGGATTTATCAGTGCGTTTGTTTTTGCACTGCTAGCAATACGGACTTTCCTAAGAATAATATCCAAGTACAAGCTTGTTCCATTTGCTATTTACCGCATTGTACTTGCTGCTGTTTTGCTGGTTGTCTTACTTGCAGCAAGCTGAAGAATTCATTGAAAAAGGCGATCTGATCAAATCAGATCGCCTTTTCCCTTTTTAGCGGAATCCTAGTTCATCCTGCTGTTCTTCCCACTATTTCCAGACTTGTTTTTCTTGTATTCCCGCTTCATCATCTGCGAAGGAAACCGCCTTCTGAATGAAGCTCTTGCCCCGTCACCCAATAGCCATCATCTCCGACTAGGAAACTGATAAGTCTTGCTGCATCATCCGGCTCTCCGATTCTCCCCATCGGAAATTGAGGAAGCAGGTGCTTTCTTATATCGTCTGTCATCCATGTACTGTCTGTCGGACCCGGATTGACTGCATTGACATTGATTCCAAGCGACGCCAAGTCAGCTGCAAGAGATTGGGTGAATGCCGTAATGGCACCCTTGGTAGCGATGTATGCCAGTTCATCGGGCATAGGCCCTTGGCTCTGACCAGAAGTGAGGTTTACGATACTTCCTCTGTCGGCTGGCCGATGCTTTTTGAAAAGTTTTGCGAATTCTGTGCAAAGCAGGAAGACACTTCTCATATTCACAGCATAATGACGATCAAGCTGAACCCTATCAAGTTCCTCGTAGCTGCCATTCTCTGAAAAAGCAGCACAATTGATTAATATAGCCGGGACTCCTAGCTGTTGCTGTACTTCTTGCAGAATAGTTTCGGCTGTCTCCGGTTGTTCTAGATCTGCTTCCATACCAATGCTTTTGACTCCGGCTTCTTTCAACTCGCTCCTAAGCTGATCAGGCCAGGTCTCACCTGCCCGCCAATATGTAAAAAAGATATCCAACCCTTGTTCTGCTAGCCGGCGGCATATTGCTGTACCAATGGAGCGTGGATACGAAACACCAGTTACTATTGCTATCTTAGTCATTTACAAAGAACCTCCTGTTTTCACGATCTCTAACATCTTTCGTGTACACACAAGGGAAATCCTATATATAAAGATTATTTCTTTTCAAAAATGCATATGTTTTTTTACCGTTTGTAGTGTAGTAATCACAATGCTGATTCACGGCTGGCTCCTTCTTTTCATTACAACAATGATCGGTACACTTATTCTGGCAATGCAGTATATTTGGTCAGCAAAAAAGCAGGAGTGCGCCTCCTGCTTCGGTGTCATCCAATTCCAATCTGCAGCTTTTCTTCTTCTACTTGGACAGCTTTGGCTGCCTTTTGCTTGTCATAGTAGATATTCTGAAGAACAAGATTCTGATGAAGCATATATTCATGACTTTTCAGTATATCCATGACAGAGGAACTCGCATCGACGTATAGGTTCACCCGCTTCTCAACAGGTAAATCGAGCTCTTTTCGATACGTCTGTACCTCTCGAATCACTTCTCTGACAAATCCCTCTTCTTTTAACTCCACTGTCAGCTCCGTATTGAGAAGAACGGTAATACCGCTTCCCTCTGAGAGTTCAAGATGATTGGAAGGCACTTTTTCTATCAAAACTTCTTCCTTCGTCAGTTTGATATCCTCTGCTAACCTTAATTCATCTGTAATCAGCAGTTCCTTAAGCTGATCCTGACTCACAAGTGTAAGAGCTTTTTTAGCTTCTCCTACACGCTTGCCAAGCCTAGGCCCAGCAGCTGCAAAGTCAAGCTTCGCAGTATACGTAAACAGGCCATCCTTTTCACCCAGCTCAATTTCCTTTACATTTGTTTCTTCTTTTATTGTTGTTAGATAGGAAACTAGGCTGACTGGTTCTTCAGTCGTGATGTACAGCGTGGAAAGTGGCTGTTTTGTCTTGATTCCAGCTGCATTCCTTGCTGCACGAGTAAGTTCTACAACCTGACGGACAGTCGTCATGTCCTGCTCAAGCTGTGTATTGATCAAATCGTCACGATGCTTTGGATAATCAGTCAAATGCACACTGCCGCTGGTTAACTGAAGATAGATGCTTTCGGCGATATAAGGTGTAAATGGTGCCAGGAGCTGTGCCGTTTTCTTCAATACTTCATAGAGCGTACTGAAGGCCGCACGTTTGTCCTCGGTCATGCCGCTGCTCCAGAACCGCTGACGTGATCTTCTTACATACCAATTGCTTAGCTCATCTAAGAATACGCCTAATTCTCTTGCGGCATTTGTTATATCGTACTGTTCCAGGTAATCGTTCACCTGTTTCGTAACGCTGTGAAGACGGGATAGGATCCATTCATCCAGTGTCGAACGAACTCCTCCATGATCGATTTCCCCATTAAATTGATCGATTTGCTGATAAAGCTGATAGAAGGAAAAGACGTTAGACAACGTGTCAATCATCTTTGATTTTGCTTGCGCAACAGTTCGTTCGGAGAAACGTTTATTGTTCCAAGGCGCGCTGTCGGAAAGGAGCGCCCACCTTAATGCATCTGCTCCGTATGTTTCCATCAGCTCCGTTGGGTTCAGCGCATTCCCTTTGCTTTTTGACATCTTCTGTCCATTTTCATCAAGTATATGGCCAAGAGACAAGACCCGTTTATAAGGTGTTTTTCCGGTTACCAACGTAGATACGGCAAGGAGACTGTAAAACCAACCTCTTGTCTGATCTACTCCCTCTATGACAACATCAGCGGGATACTGGCTTTCAAACAGCTTTTTGTCACCGAACGGATAATGGTACTGCGCAAATGGCATCGAACCGCTGTCGAACCAGACATCGATGACTTCACTCGTACGCTGCATAGCATCACCACACTCGCAGCGAAGCTGGATTTGATCTACATATGGCTTATGCAGTTCTACATCTTCCGGTACAGAACCAATTGCTTCCTGCCTCAGCTCCGCGATGGATCCGGGCGCTTTTTCTTTGCCGCATTTGCAGGTCCAAACATTTAACGGCGTGCCCCAATACCGGTTCCTGCCGATATTCCAGTCAACCATATTGTCGAGGAATTTACCGAAACGACCTTGCTGCATATGACCTGGATGCCACTCGACCTGCCGGTTATTCTCCTGCATCTTCTCCTTCACATCCGTCATCCGGATGAACCAGCCCTCCATCGCGTAATACAGGAGCGGAGAGTCGCAGCGCCAGCAATGCGGATAGCTATGAGTGTATTTTTCTTTATGGAATAGCCTGTTTTTCTCTGCAAGTAGCTTGATAATGTCCACATCGCAATCCTTCACGAAACGGCCAGCAAGCGGTGTGATTTCCTCTGTATATCTCCCTTTTCCATCCACAATGTGGACAAAATCAAGACCATTATCCTGCACGACGCGATAGTCATCTTCACCGTAAGCCGGAGCAATATGCACAAGACCGGTTCCGCTTTGATCTGTAACGAAGTCCGCCAGTACTACTTGATGCCCTTTCTTTATTTGCACATAAGAGAACGGCGCTTCATAGCGGACATTTGCCAATTCCTTTCCTTTACAGGATGCTACGACTTGAAAATCTCCTTTGAATAATTTCTTTGCCAATCCTTCTGCAACGATGTACTTCTCATTATCCAGCTGGACCGTCACATAAGTAAGCTCAGGATGTACAGCAATTGCGGTATTCGCCGGCAGCGTCCAAGGTGTAGTCGTCCAGCCTAGCAGATATTCGTCAGTCGTGCCTTTGACTAAAAACTTAGCCGTTGCAGATAAATCTGATACATCTTTGTAGCCTTGAGCTACTTCATGTGAGCTCAGAGATGTTCCACAATGCGGACAATACGGAACAACTCTATGTCCCTTATACAACAAACCTTCCCTATGGATGTGCGATAAGATATGCCATACCGATTCGATATAGCTGTTATCCAGCGTGACGTACGGATCCTCCATATCGACCCAATAGCCAAGAGCTTCCGTAAACTGCTTCCACTCCCGCTCGTACGTGAATACACTTTCTTTACACTTCTCGATAAAACGCTCTATACCGTATGTCTCGATCTGCTCTTTACCGCTTATCTTCAGCTGCTTCTCCACTTCCAACTCGACTGGCAAACCATGTGTATCCCAACCTGCCTTCCGCTTGACCTGATAGCCGTCCATCGTTTTATAGCGGGCGATAAAGTCTTTAATCGTCCTTCCCAAAGCATGCCCTGCATGCGGCATACCATTTGCAGTTGGCGGTCCTTCGTAAAATACGTACGGCTTCTTTCCTTCCCTGTTCCGAACAGAAGCGTGAAAAGTATCATTCTCCTGCCAATACTCCCGTATTTCCTGCTCTTTTACAGCTGCTTTCTTCATCCCTTTCACTCCTTTAGATAAAATAAAAAACCCGGCACTGCATACACAGCGCCGGGATTTACCGAAAAATTCCAAAATAAAAAAACCATAAGTAGGGTTTTTAGTCGGAAACACTACGTACTATCATACGCGTTCCTTGTATCGGTGGAAAACCGTCAAAGCCTACATATCGGCCTTGCTTCTCGGAGAGGATTTTTCATCATGACCTTATCATCGACTTGCACCAACCGTCGACTCTCTAAAGATAAGCTGTCTTGACTACTTGTTCTCGTCAGCGAATTACTTATGTTTTTTACAAGATTACAGCTACTTCTAGTATATGTCAAATACAAAAAACTTCTCCCCCATTTTTCACAGGGAAGAAGTTTCTCTTACTTCACTAAGCTCTCAACTGCATCGTCCACGATTTGCTCATTCGCAATCGGACCAGTGTACAGCCAGCTTGTTTCTTTATCATATTTATAGACATTGCCGTCTTTGATAGCTGGTACATTTGCAAGCAATGGATCATCCAGGATTTCAGATCCGTCGCCTTCATCGCTATTGACCAAGAAGAGGTGGTCAACATCCATCTCAGCCAGTTGCTCAAGAGAAACTGGATTCCAGTTTGCTGTTGCACCTTCGGAAATTTCCTTAACGCCTTCTGGAACTGTAAGACCTAGGTCACCGTAAAGGACCGCACCGCTGGATAGGTTCTCACTTACAATGTAAAGCTGTCCGCCAACAAGCCAGATAGCAGCTGCGGATTCATCGCCAATTGCACCTTGGATTTGTTCTTTTGCATCTGCTGCTTTTGCATCATAATCATCAAGCACCTTTTGTGCTTCATCCTCTTTACCGAAGATCTCTCCGACTGTTTGCAATTCTTTGCGCCAGTCGCCGTTTTCTTCTGTGCCCATTACATATGTAGGGGCAATTTTATTGTACTGCTCGTACTTATCGCCTTCTACCATGGAAGCAGAATCCATGATGATCAAGTCTGGTTTAAAGCTTGCCACCGCCTCAAAGGGAAGTGTGGAATCAATTGTTGGCACGTCTTTCAAGCTATCTTGTAAGTAACCTTGTGGATCGCCATTATTTACAGACCATTGCGCTACTGGTGTGATATCAAGTGCTACAAGGTTGTCCTCCAAATAGGAAGCAAGTACATTTTCAGGGTTTGCAGGGATTTCTATTTCATGGCCCATTGCATCCGTAACTGTACGTGTTTCACTGCTCTTTTGATCGGAGGAGTTATTTTCAGCATTATCACTTGAATCGTTGTTGCCGCAACCTGTTATAATGAATACAACACTGGCGAAGACTGCCAGCAGTAAAAACATACTCTTTCTTTTGAACAAGGGACTCACCTCTTGGTTTATGTTATCATATTAGATGATAACAATTCTCATTATCAATTACAAGCATCATTTCATTCATTTGGTATACATAGAGTGCAGAAAGCGGGATAACGATGCAAGCACGCAGACTAATTGGCACAATCATACTTATCGCAGGTATCGCCCTGCTGATTCTTTCTATCGGACTATCCATCGTATTCGGTGTTGCGGATATCTCACTGGGCACTGTCTGGAATAGTATTTTCCATTACGATGCGGCAAATACATCCCATCAAATCATTCATCGGCTTCGCATGCCTCGTACTGTAGCGGCAGTTCTGATCGGCGCAATGCTTGCTGCATCCGGAGCGATCATGCAAGGGATGACTCGCAACCCGCTTGCTTCTCCGCAAATCATGGGCGTAACATCCGGTGCGACTTTCATGATTGCGATTGCGCTGGTCTTCCTTCCTGGTATCTCCAATGTGAACCTGCTTTTATTCTCATTCCTAGGTGCAGGACTTGGCCTTGGACTTGTTTTCGGAATCGGCCTGCTGGCAAGAACCGGATTGACACCAGTGAAGCTGGCATTGGCAGGAACTGCTATCACTGCTTTGCTTGGAGCCTTCTCTAATGCAATGGCAATTCATTTTGATGTAGCGAGGGACTTGAGCTTCTGGTACGCGGGCGGCGTTGCGAATGTGCAATGGGATACAGTGAAGCTGTTATTCCCAGCTGCTGCTATCGGATTGGTGCTGGCATTGTTCATCAGCGGTTCGGTTACGACACTCAGTCTCGGAGAAGATGTGGCGACCGGACTTGGTTTGAAAACCGGCCTGGTGAAAGCAGCCGGGGTGCTGGTTGTGCTGATTTTAACAGGAGCTGCCGTTTCAGTCGGCGGTACCATCGGATTTGTCGGATTGGTCATTCCGCATATCACGCGGTTCCTCGTCGGACCAGATTATCGCTGGATCATTCCATGTTCAGCTGTATTGGGCGGTCTTTTGCTTAACTTTGCGGATATTGCATCCCGGATGATCAACCCACCCTTTGAAACACCTGTTGGTGCCCTCACAGCTTTGATCGGCGTACCATTCTTCATTTATCTAGCTCGCCGGGAGGGTAAGAACATATGATACACTCTGCGAAAAAGACAAGCCTGGTGGCAATTGGAATCATTGCTGCTATTCTCATTGTATTTTTCATCAGCTTGAATACAGGAACAATCCCTATCGGACCGGCGGATGTTGTAAAGACGTTGCTTGGTACGGGCGATGGTTCATTTGATGTGATCTTATTCGATTTCCGTCTGCCGCGTATGGTAATTGCGCTATTGATAGGTATCGGAATGGGTATTGCAGGTGCGATTCTGCAGGGTGTATCCCAGAATGGACTTGCTGACCCAGGTATCTTAGGAATCAATGCAGGGGCAGGTTTTGCTGTCGTCCTATATATCTTCTTCCTGCAGGATAAGCTGGCTGGTACCGGCAGCCTGCAAGTATTCATCATGCCACTATTCGCATTCGCTGGGGCGTTTCTCGCAGCAAGCCTTATTTACGCATTGGCTTGGAAAAAAGGTGTTACGCCAGTCCGTCTAATTCTTGTCGGTATTGGGATAAACGCTGCCTTCGGCGGTCTGATCATCGTCTTCCAGCTTATGATGGAACCGAAGGATTTCACGCAGGCGACAATCTGGCTGAACGGCAGCATCTGGCAGACGAGCTGGAATTATGTACTTGCACTCTTACCATGGATTATACTGCTCGTCCCATATGCAATTTATAAAGCAAAAGCATTAAACGTTTTGACACTAGGCGATCAAATCGCTGTCGGTGTCGGGGCTCCGGTGCAAAAAGAGCGCACAATCCTGCTGCTCCTTGCTGTTGCACTGGCGGGAGCTTGCGTAGCCGCTGGAGGAGCAATTACATTCCTCGGACTTGTCGCACCGCACTTGGCAAGACGTATCGTTGGACCGAACCACAAGCATCTGCTTCCGATTTGTGCACTGATCGGCGCGCTGATCATGCTTGTAGCGGACACATTATCGCGAACGATTCTAGCACCCTCGGAGATTCCGATCGGATTGGTTGTTTCTGCAATTGGTGCACCTTATTTTATTTATTTGTTGATTAAAGAATGAACCCTCGCTAATGCGAGGGTTCATTTGCTTACTATACTAAATATCAGTTCGTAGGATCTCCAGGTTACCATCCAAATCAAAAATGAAATTCATTTGCTCTCCTCCAGGATCAATGC
Organism: Virgibacillus sp. 7505; assembly: GCF_002272135.1. GTDB lineage: Bacteria > Bacillota > Bacilli > Bacillales > Amphibacillaceae > Terribacillus. The sequence goes on from NZ_NPBF01000008.1 coordinate 69,302, forward strand.
CATATGTATTTCCGAAATATATGTATCTCCTATTTTCAATGCATGCTTTTCTACGCCAAATTGCCGGAAACCAGCTTGTTCGTAGACATGCTTGGCAACCGGATTTGTCGCAGCTACGACCAGATTTACCTTCTCTATGCCCTCACGTTCTTTAGCCACTTTGAGCATATGCTCTATCAGCCTTTTTCCGTACCCTTTTCCCCTTGCTTCCGGAGCTAGATAAACTGCTACTAAATCTGCACGGTGGCGGAGCTTTGCAGGCGTCTCATATCTTAATGTTGCGTTTCCGGCGAGCTTATCATGCATAAATATCCCATATGTCTCTGCGTGCGAGCTCACTAAATTTCCCTTTACTCTTTCTATCGGGTTTTCTTGTTTTATTGCATCCTCATAGGAAGTACCGAATGCATCTGGATGTGCCTGCAAGGCTTCCAGTCTAAGTTCCCAGTATGCTTCTGCATCAGAGGCTGTCAACTTTCTGATTTCCATGTTTCTCTCCCCCTTACCCAACATAATATCCCTCGAATAGTCGACCGCCGTATGGATCCAGGCAGTCATCTGCCAGCTCCACGATAGCTTGTTTATCATGCTGCTGATAAAACGCCGCTAAACTTTGCTCGAATCGATTCGCTAGCGCTGCGTCCATACTCTTCAGCTCCCTGAACATCCATTTACCAGAACCAATCCAATGCTGTCTGGTACGGAGTGTGAATATGGCCAGATCATTGATGATTGCATTTGCCAGAAAATATGCTTCTCCTCCAACTTCTTTATCCAGGAAATCATCCATTAGATTGGTAATCATGTACCGGTTATGATCGATCTTCTGTTTGCTCCAGGGGGAAGGTCCAGCAGAAAATATGCTGTTTGCTTCGGATTTCATCTTGGTTACAGCCGGCGACTCCTTCAGCACAATCGCTTCACTCACCATCCTTGGCATGGACGGGATTCCGCGATCTGCATCACTGGCAAAGAATTTGAGGTAAGCTTCGCCGGTGTATACAAATGCCTCTACCGGCCATCCTTCAAAAAGCAATGATTCCCTATATGCCTGATTTTCTCCCGCGTACAGAATAATAATATCCAAATCAGAGGTCTGTGTTGCTTCCCCTCTGGCACAGCTTCCTGCCAGCAATGCTCCTGCGCATTCGGGGTGATTGATTTCGATGAATCTTTTGGCAGTATCCTTTGGGTTTCTCAAAAAAATCCCTCATTTCCATTTGACGACTATATCCAGTATCTGTATAATGAGCATACAACAAAACAGAAGCGTTGATAAGGACAAGATGCACAAGCCTCTATCTTTCAGAGAGCGAAGGAATTGCTGGAACCTTCGCAGATAAGCATATGCATTACCACCTTGGAGCTATTACGGGGAAACAAAAGTATCCGTAATCGGGAAGACCGTTATCGTATTTTGAAGCATCAGCTATATGCTGATGGAATTAGGGTGGAACCACGACCGCAATCGTCCCTTCAGGGAGATGAGTGCGGTCTTTTTTGTTTACAATTTTATATCTTAAGAAGCAATGCGAAGGACATGATTCAGATCACCCTTCTCCTGACAGAAAGCAGGGTCACCGGCTGAGAGCCCCGCAGGAGAACGATTTGGATTACCACCTTCAAGCTATGGCGGGGAACTAGCAGTAACTGCCATCGGTAGAAACCGTTAAAACAAATGAGCGCCAATCATTGGCGGAAATCTGGGTGGAACCACGACCACAATCGTCCCGATCACGGGAGGATTGTGGTCTTTTTTTATATCTAAAGGAGGAATTATCATGAACAAACAAGCAGAAGCAGAAAAAAGGAACCATCGCAAACTCGGGCAGCAGCTCGAACTTTTCCTAAGCATGGAGGAAGCACCTGGCATGCCTTTCTTCTTACCAAAAGGAATGGTATTGCGCAATAAACTGGAGGAGCTGTGGAAGGAAAAACACGCCCAGGCTGGATACGATGAAATCAAAACTCCAATCATGATGAAGCAGCAGCTCTGGGAGCAATCCGGTCACTGGGATCATTATCATGAAAACATGTATTTTTCTGAGGTCGATGATCAACGCTATGCAATCAAACCGATGAGCTGCCCGGGAGCAGTCCTCATCTACAACAGCAAGCTACGAAGTTATCGCGACCTTCCTTTGCGCTATGCAGAATTAGGCTTGGTACATCGGCACGAACTTTCTGGATCTCTAAACGGTTTGCTGCGCGTTCGGTCATTCACACAGGATGATGCGCATCTGTTCGTTCGTGAAGATCAGATTGAACAAGAAGTGGAAAAAGTATTGCAGCTGATCGATGCGTTTTACAGTCTATTCGGCTTTTCTTATGAAGTAGAGCTATCCACTCGCCCAGAGGACTTCATGGGTTCACCCGCTGTTTGGGATAAAGCGGAGGCAGCATTGGAGAATGTCCTGAAACGACAAGGTATTGCGTATAAAGTAAACGCTGGAGACGGTGCATTTTATGGCCCGAAAATCGATTTTCACATTCTCGACAGCCTTGGGCGCAGCTGGCAATGCGGCACTGTTCAGCTCGATTTCCAAATGCCAGAGAAATTCGATTGCAGCTATGTGGATCAAGAAAACAGCCGCAGACAGCCGATTATGATTCACCGGGCTATCTACGGTTCAATCGAACGGTTCATGGCTATCCTCATCGAGCACTATGCAGGAGACTTTCCATTCTGGTTAGCACCTGTTCAAGCAAGCATCCTTCCAATCAGCGATGCGCATGCTGATTATGCCAAGGCAGTTTGTGAGGAATTACGTAAGGCAGGTTATCGTGTGTCAGTCGATGATCGTTCGGAGAAGATTGGTTTGAAAATCCGAGAGGGGTCACAACAGAAAGTACCTTATCTGCTCATTGTCGGGGACAACGAGATGCAAAACAAAACAGTTGCTGTCCGAAAACGGCCGGAAGGAAACGTAGGTGAGCTGTCTTTGGAGGATCTTATCAAACAGTTTGAGAGTTAAGAAAATAGCGGGTGCTCTTGGAGCATCCGCTTAAAATATACTAATCAATTCTTTCGTGTAAGCATGACGGCTATTATCGTAAATTTCTTCCTTCTGAAATATATCCAGCAGTTCCCCATCTTTCATGACAGCGATGCGCTGACACAACTGATAAACTGCGGCTAAATCATGTGAAATGAACAGATAGGACATGCCTAATGTCTTTTGCAGAGAAGCAAGCAGCTCGAGAATGGCTCCTTGGGAAATCACATCAAGACTTGCTGTCGGTTCATCCAGGACAATGAGTTTTGGCTCGATACTGATGGCGCGTGCAATGGTTACACGCTGTTTTTGTCCGCCGCTCAGCTCATGCGGATAACGGTCGCCAAGCTCTTTCGGCAGTTCAACTGCTTCAAGCAGCTGCTCCACAAAACTTTTTTTTTAGTGTGTGTAAAATGCTCCAGTTCAAGCTCCTGCTGAAACTGTAAGTAAGGATCGAGCAAGGAGTCCTTGATTTTCAGCTTCGGATTTAATGCAGCAGTTGGATTTTGAAAGACTGTCTGAACGTTTCGGCGATAGTCTCGGAGCCCCTTACGATTTGCCTTAGCCAGCGGTTTCCCATCAAAACTGATGGACCCGCCATCAATCTTTTCCACACCAAGCAGACAGCGCGCCAGCGTACTTTTGCCGCATCCGCTTTCACCTGCTAATCCCAGGCTTTCCCCTTGATGAATGGAAAGGGACACATCATTCACAGCGAGCATTCCAGGATTATAGCTCTTTTTCAAATGACTAATCTCTATAACAGTCATGATTTGCTTGCCTCCTTGATACGCATTGGAAGCGTAGGTGCAGCCTGGATCAGCTGTTTGGTATACGCATGTTCCGGCTGGTTGATGAGCTTTTGTTTTGAACCAGCTTCAATGATTTTCCCATCTTTCATAACCGCAATCTTATCTGCATAACGAGCAACATGCCGCCAATCATGTGTGATGAAAAGAATGGCACAGCCTGTTTTTTGCTGGAGCTCTTGAAGCAGAGAAAGAATCTTATGCGCTGATACACTATCAAGTGCCGTTGTTGCTTCATCTGCAATCAAAATATCAGGTTCTAAAAGCAGTGCAAGTGCTATAGATGCACGCTGCAGCTGGCCTCCGCTCAGCTGAAATGGGTATCTTCTAATAAAAGCTGCATCCAGACCAACCGATTCAAATGCTTCATTTATCATATTTTTACGCTTTTTCTTTTCTTGCACTCCATGTGTTAGCAAATACTCTTCCATATGCTGCTGAATCGTCAGAAACGGCGTGAACGAACCGTGATAGTCTTGGAAAATGTAACTGATCGCCTTTCCTCGCAATTGGTTCATTTCTGTCTTTGGACGTTCAAGGATATTGCTGTCTCGGTAAATTATACTGCCAGAGGCTCTTAGATTTGGTCCGAGCAGCTGGCCGATTGCTTGTGACAGCATCGTTTTGCCGCTGCCGCTTTGACCTACGAGGGCAAACCATTCTCCTTTATCGATAGTTAGACTGGCATGATCCACAATCGTTTTCTCACCATGTGATACGGTTAGATCTTTAATCGATAAAATCATGGCTGCACCTCCTTTTTCACATCGAATTTATCTCGTAAATAGTCTCCAAGCATGTTTGCGACCAACACAACCGCCACGATTGCCAGTCCAGGATAAATCATCATTTCCGGGGTCGCTTGGAAATAAGGTCTGGACTCGTTCAGCATAGCGCCCCACTCTGGCGTCGGAGGCTGTGCTCCAAGACCGATATATGAAAGCGAGGAAATGAGCAAGATGATCTTACCAAAATCCAAACTGGCCAGGACGAGTACATTTCCGATGATATGCGGCATCAGATGTTTACGCATAATTGTAAATGTGGAAAGACCATTGATTCGGGCAATGGTGATGTAGTCTTTTTGCACTTCTGTCAGCACTGTACTGCGCACCATCCTGGCATAGTTGACCCACTTCACGAGAACAATTGCAAAAAGCAAATTTCCAATACCGGGCCCAAGCAAACCGCTAAGTACAATGGCTATCACTGTATCCGGAAAGGCAAGGAAGCCATCGGCAATTCGCATGAATAGTCGATCAACCCAACCTCCCTTTAATCCAGCCAGCAAACCGAAAGGAACACCGATGATGACCGCTGCCGCCAAAGCAATCACACTGTAGCCAACAGTCAGGCGGAAACCGAGCAAGAGCCTCGTCAGTACATCCCGTCCTAAATGATCCGTTCCCATGGGATGCTCCCATGACGGAGATGCCAGCCGGTTCCCGACATCTGTTATCGTGGCATCATGCTTCAAGTAAAGGAAGGTATATGACACTACTGCTATTAATAAAAGCAAAAGCGCACTGATTAGCCAGACCTTGGTTTTCTTTATTTTTTTTGGAGAAAGAGCCATAACACTCATCTAGCTGAGCTTCCTTTCTTTTAATCGAAGTTCAGGATTTACATAACGATAAGATAAGTCCACTAATGTATTCACAACGAATACGATAGCTGCCATCAGAACTATGTAACCTTGAATCAGCGGATAATCGCGCTGCCGGATAGAGTCAACGACAAGTTTACCTACGCCGGGGTAAGCAAATAACACTTCCACAACGACTACGCCGCCAATCAAGCTGCCAAGACTGACACCGAATACTGTAATGACAGGTGGTAAACTGTATCGGAAAGCGTGTGAAAAGAAGATGCGTCTTTCTGAGATGCCTCGTGCTCTCGCCGCGCGAACAAATTCCTGACCTAAAGAGTCCAATAGACTGGAACGGAGCAGCCGCACGTAAACACCTGCTATAGCAAGTCCCAATGTCACTGATGGCAGGATCAGGGATAACAAACTGTCACGTCCCATTGTTGGGAACCAGCTAAGCCTCACAGCGAACATATCTATCAAGATAAGTCCGAGCCAGAAACTAGGAACAGCCGCTCCGATAATGGAAAAATATCTGCTGATATGGTCAATCCAGCTATCCTTATATAGAGCTGACAGCGATCCTAACGGAATAGCAACCAAGAGCATAACGATCAAGGAACCGACCGTCAGCTCCAGTGTAGCTGGAAGTCCCGTCAGCAGCATCTCCGTAACTGGCTGACTAGTAATATAAGAAGTACCGAAATCAAGCTGGATAAAATCCAGCAGCCACTTCCCATATTGAACAAGCAATGGATCGTTGAAGCCCATGTCTTCCCTAAGCGCCTCCACTTGTTCCTGGCTTACATTCAGCTCATCCACATTCAGGATTGTGAGCGCTGGATCCCCTGGTGCAAGGCGAAGGAAAAGAAAACTGAAGAAGGTGACAAATAAAAGGAATAACACAACCTCCAGCAGCCGTCTCCCGATAATACGAAACATCACTTCACATCCAATTGATTTGTAATCATATAATACTCACTTCTTGTTGTTACCCAGTTCTTTACTTTTGTTTCATCATAAGCTACGAGCGTGTCTGGATAAATCACAAACGAATTGATTTGGTTTTCATCCACATAGTTAGCAGCCGCTTCGGCTAGTTCTGCACGCTTGTCTGTATCTACTGTTACATTTAATTCATCGATGATCTTCGTCAGCTCTGGTTCATCTGCCCCGCTGAAATTCAAAGCTCCATCTGGATGATACGTCGCATTCAAGTAATACCCTGCATCACCACGAGGTGCAGTCAGATTACTATACGTGGCCAGATCCCAATCGCGATTTGCTGCCATATACTCTTCCGGGATCTCGATTTGACGCAGTTCTACTTCAATACCAAGCTTCTTCGCATCGGATTGGAATATTTGTGCGATCAATGGAAGATCAGCTCTGGCAGAGTATGTCAGCATTGTGAGCTCAAGAGGTTCCCCATCTTTCTGCATCTTGCCATCCACTAGCGAATAGCCAGCTTTCTCAAGATATTCCTTTGCTACATCTTCTCCTGTTTCATGGTCACTATAGCTTGGTGCGAATGGCAGGGAATCCGGGAATGGACCTTTAGCCGGCTGTGCATACCCTAGCAATACAGAATCAGCGATTTCATCTCGATTAATCAAGGCGTCTAATGCCTTACGAACATTTACATCCTTTAGATCTTCCCGCTCCATATTCATCGTCATCTGGTGAACGCGGAAGGTCTCTGTTGATTCAACCTTAATGCCATCCTTTGCTTCTAAGCTCTCGATACTTTCTGTTTCTGGACGAAATACAACATCCGCATCACCAGATTCCAACGCCAAGGAGCGTGCATTCGCATCTTCGTTAAAAGAGAATGTCACAGAATCAAGCTTTGCTTTCTCATCCCAATAGTCCTCGTTCCGAACAAGCTCCAATTTACTGCCTGGTGTGAATGATTCCAGTTTGAAAGGGCCTGTCCCAATCGGATTATTTACAAAGTCCCCTGCCTCCACGTCAATGATGGATACGTTGGGGTTTACAAGTTCTGAAACGAATTCCGGAAATGCCTGTGTATTCGTAACCTGCAATGTCCTCTCATCTGTTGCTTCGATAGTATCAATTTTCAATGCATTTTGAATGGCTACGTTATCCTTTAAAGATCTCTCCAATGATGCTTTCACCGCGTCCGCATCCATCGTTTCTCCGTTTTGGAATTTGATACCTTCACGAAGCTTGATTGTCCATTCTCTACCTTCGTTTTTACCTTCCCAGCTCTCTGCAAGCCACGGTTCAATCTTCAGTGTTTCTTCATTCAATCGAACCAACGTTTCTGTCATACCTGCACGCAAAGGTACGTAGCTGGAGTCTACATTCGGATCCAAGGAATTCGTCGCGAAATTATAAACGAAGGTCAGATGCTTTTTATCACCCTCCGAATCTGCGTTATTCGTACAAGCTGCAAGCAGCATCAGCAACCCTGCTATCCCTAAAACCTTCATCCATAATTTCTTCATCCCTCTTCCTCCTCTAAATCTATATGTATGCTATGATTTCGTAATCATTACGTTTTGTATATTATCGTAATGATTACTATTTGTAAAGATAAATTTCCATAAAAAATAGCCCCGCTATGGAGCTATTCTTGTAACGGTGCCAACTCTTCTGCCGTCAGCCACTTATGATTTTTCACTTCTTCACCTGTGAGTGTCGAAGCATAGTCGACCATATACACTGTTGTATCCTCTACTTTTTCCACAATCGCAGTTGCACCCTTCATGCCTTCCATATGGTCTGCCTCAAGCGTAGCCTCTATTCCCGGTTCTAAGGGATGGTCACCCGGTTCCTTCAGCTCTTCCTGAATCACCCAACGATGGTGATCAACGTGCTTACCGCCATCTGTTGGTGTATACGTCACTTCATAAGCATATGTATCAAATGCTCCCACGATTGTCGCTTCTGCACCTTTCATACCTTCCATATGGTCAGCCTGGATAATGGCTTTGCTGCCAGGCGGAAATTCAGGATCATCTGCTTCCTCCAGTCCCTCTGGCAACTTTCCGGATTCATCATGCTGCATATGTTCTGTATCATTGGCACCCTGGCTATCTTGCGTTTGAGATTCATTATTACCGCACGCACTGAGCACGAAAACCGCAAGCAGAATCATCAGTATCCTCATTCGATTCTCCTCCTTATCTAGCACTAGTATGTATCATACTCCTCTTTCCCTATACCCTATACCCTTTCGAATCCACAGAAAACTTATGGATGCTGACACACAAAAAAGGACAGTCTGTTGACTGCCCTTGAAAGGCTTACTGTTCGATATATGTTCAAAGCGATTGTTTGATTACCTTATTATAATGGACGACCGAAAGGATACCGAAGATCGAATACAAGAGTGTATAGATCACCATCACGACAATCATCGGAGTCAGCATGACCGATCCAAACAGGAACCAGCCGGATTGGACAGCAAAGTAGCTGTGCAAAAGTCCGATGACAAGCGGAATTCCAAAGTTGAACAGCTGCTTGCGCTGGATACCGCGGCGAAGATCGGTTGTTGTGAATCCAAGCTTGCGGAGGATCGTGTAATTCGGTTTCTCGCTTTCTGCTTCATCCATCTGCTTGAAGTAGAGGATACAGCCGGACGTAATCAGGAAAGTCAGACCAAGGAAGCCGACGATGAATAGCGTTAAACCAATTGTTGATTTCTGATCTTCGAGTATATCGATTCTAGATTCACTGTTATCCTTTGCTTCTAAATCCAAACCGTTGAATATATCATTTGCCTTTTGCAGCTGATCATTATTTTCGATTGTATAGCCGAAATACCAATGATAGCCTTGATTCAAATCCGGATTAATATCCTGCTTCAATTCCTGGAACAAAGCATCATCGACAATCATTGTCGGCAGACCGCCCATGGTGTAATAGTTGGAGATTGGATACTCGTCCTCAAGCCCCGTGTAATGCAGCGCAATTTCGGACTCTTTCCCATGGACAACAACATCACCTTTATCTTTAAGGGACATGAAACGCTGCAGCAGCTCATTATATCCAGTCAGTTTCAATTCATCTGGAGCAACATCCAATCCTGCTGCCTTCTCGCTTATAACAGCTGTATCCATCATAGACGCATTAAAGTTCAGCTCCAGCTCTGTTTGCAGAATGTCCTCAATATTCAGCTGCATGGTGTACACTTCTGCTTTATCTTCCGTATAAGCGATATTATTATCATCCATTGCTTGACGAAATGCTTTCGCATCGCTCTCTGTCAGTAAGGAGAAATCTTCCCCTCCTGTATAGTTATAAGCTGTTTCTTCCGCTGAATAGAACGTGATATAACTCAAGGACAGTAAGCCAATTGCTAACGCAGATACAGTAGTAATGATGGTAAGCAGCATCGCATTGGACTTCATACGGAACATGATGGATGAAAGAGACAGTACCTGCTTAATATTCAGATAGCCGCCTTTTTGCTTCCTAATAAGACTTACCAGGAACGCAACAGATCCTTTATAGAATAAGTACGTTCCCAAGATGACACAAAATAGGATAAAGAACATAGCTCCGAATAATTCAATCATTGAGGAGAAATCACCATCAAATAATTTCCCCGAGACGAAATAACCTACAGCAATCAGCACTATTCCACATATACCGATAATGACTTGGAAAGCAGACAGCTTCCGCGCAGTCATTTCTGTTTTTGATTTCACGTGAAACAATGAAAGGATTGTCTGGCGTTTGATGAAGAGGATATTCATCAGCATGATAAGTGCATAGATGCATAGGAATACTAGCAGCGTTTGAAGTAATGCCCTTGATGAAAAGGACAAGGATGCGATCCCTTCAACACCTGTTACTTTGAACAATATCATGATTAATAGCTTTGAACCGGCAAATCCTAATAGGATACCGATTAGGATACTGCCAAAATAAAGAATGGCATTTTCTGCACTTAGCAATCTGAAAATCTTATTTTTCGTCATACCAATCAACTGAAACAGACCGATTTCCTTGCTGCGCTGTTTGATAAAAATCGTATTTGCATAAAGTAGGAATACTGCAACGATAAAGATAAGAAGCACCGAAGCGGTCGCTATACCCGCTCCACCTTTCACCGAACCTTCTACTGGATCCATTGACTTATCATACTGCAGCGTCACAAAGGCAAAATATAGACCGGAGCTAAAAATCAAAGCAAACACATACAAATAATAGTTACGGAGATTTTTCTTTAGGTTGCGGAGTATCAGACTATTAATGCTCATTTTGCACCCCGCTAAGCACACCTTGTGTCGACATGATGTCTCTGAAGAAGGCTTGGCGCTCTTGCTGGCCCTTGTTCAGCTGTGTATAAATCTGACCGTCTTTGATGAAAATGACACGGCTGCAATAGCTGGCTGCTGCCGGATCGTGAGTTACCATAACAATGGTTGCCTTTCGATTTGCATTCAAGGAGCTAAGCTTGTTCAACAAATCGGATGCTGATTTGGAATCCAGTGCACCTGTCGGTTCATCTGCGAAGATGATGCTTGGCTCATGGATGAATGCACGCGCTGCGGATGTCCGCTGCTTTTGACCTCCGGAAATCTCGCTTGGATATTTATTTTGCAGCTCCAAGATACCGAGCTGATTCGCTACTTCCTCAAATTTGCGATCAGCCTCATTTTTTGGCACTTTTTTGATAGATAAAGGAAGCAGTATATTCTCCTTCACTGTCAGCGTATCAAGCAAGTTATAGTCCTGGAATACAAATCCAAGATGGTTCTTGCGAAATTCAGCCAGCTGCTTCTCTTTCATGTTTGTAATCTCGTTGTTTTGGATCAGGATAGTTCCGCCGCTTGCACGGTCGATGGAAGAAAGCACGTTCAGCAACGTCGTCTTACCAGATCCGGAAGAACCCATGATGCCGACGAACTCCCCCTCCTCGATACTTAGGTCGACACCTCGCAGTACTTCCTGTTTATTGAATTTATTTCCGTAATTCTTCTGGACTCTTGTGGCTTCTAGAATTCCCATTGTTTCGCACCTCTTTGTCTGATTTGTTACCTCAAGTATACGGATGCTTTAACATATGCTCCTGCTTTTCAGCTAACAAACGAACAAAAGCGTGTGACAATCCTGTCACACGCCAGTCATGCCGACCATATCGTTTCGTTTCGGGAAAGTAAGTGTAACACATGTGCCCTTCCCGAGTTCAGAAGCTACATCCACTTTGATTTTCAGCGGTATTGCCGCTTTCTTGGTCAAATAAAGCCCCATGCCGGTGGCAGCTTTATTATGCTGGATAGTGGACGTGAAGCCCTGATCAAATATACGCGGCAAGTCTTTTGCATCAATCCCTATACCATGATCTTGAATACGAATCTGTACATGACCATCCATTTTCTCACTAGAAATATGAATATCATTATTCTCACTGTACTTCACTGCATTGGATAACAGCTGTCGCAGGATGAACGTAAGCCATTTTGTATCGCTCAGCACTACTTCTGTCTCCAAATCAAGGTCGAATCCGATTCCCTTCTGCATACACCACGAACGCAAGGAACGGATTTCCTGACTGATGACAGTGGGCAATTCGATTTCTTCTATATATAAGTCATTCTCAATGAATGAAATACGCTTCTGATGGATTTGTGTATCGAGCAGCATGTGCACGCGCAGCCATTCATATGTCAGCTGCTGCTTCAGTGCATCATCTTCCATACGATCAATGATCAGCTGCATAGCAGTCAGCGGTGTCTTTACTTCATGAATCCAGGATAGCAGTTCATCCTTCTCCCGCTCTAACATCTCCCGTCGATCAGAAGAAGTTCGATTCAGGAAATTCACTTGCTCTTGGAGACTTTCGCGAACGATATATTCGTATGGCCGATCTGGATCTGGCAGCGTCGAAGCATCCAGACTCTTCTCCCAGTCATTCAAGCTGCGATAAAAGCGTGTTTCCCGGTGATAACGGAAGAAGAGGAATACCGTAAGAAGCAGCCAAAACAGCAGAAGTACATAAAAAATAGAATCAAAAGGAATCGTCGTATCCACATACGCCACTAACAGCAGCAATCCGGAAAGCAGGACGAACATGCCTATCCAGCTGGCTTTATCCCGAAGATATTTTCGAATCATTGACCTGTCTCCAATGCACAGTAGCCTTGTCCTACTTTCGTTTCAATCTGCTGTCCCAGTCCGATGTCATCCAGCTTCTTCCGCAGTCTATTCACGTTAACAGTCAATGTATTATCGCTGATAAAACGCTCGTCATCCCATAGACTTGTAATAAGCTTTTCCCGAGAGACAATTTTGTTTTTCTGTTCAACCAAAAGCTTCAGGATGTACATTTCGTTTCTCGTCAATTCTACTTTGCCCGTCTCATTCTCTACTTCATTTTTTTCATAATCAACCGTTGCGCCATTCCACGTTTTCAATGTCACGCTATCGGTATTATAGTTGTAAACACGGCGAAGAATAGCCTGGATTTTTGCGATCAGCACTTCAAAATGGAACGGCTTTTGGACAAAATCATCTCCGCCCAGCTGCATCGCCATGACCATATCCATTGGATGATCCCGGGACGACAGGAAGATGATCGGAACATTGGAATGCGCCCTTATCATACGGCACCAATGGAAACCATCATAGCTTGGGAGCTGGATATCAATCAGTACTAATTCCGGCTGCACACTGGAGAACTCCTTCATTACCTGTCCAAAGTCTTCTATCCCATGCACCTCATAAGACCATTGCGTCAATCGCGTTTTTATTTCTTCGAACAGACTTTTGTCATCCTCGATCAATAGTATCTTAAACACGTTCTTCACCTCATTTGTCTTCCATAAAATTGTAACGAATGCGGACAGTTTTTACTAGCACCCCTGGGTAAAGATTGTTTCTATATCGGGCTTATGCTAGAGTTTTCTCATATAGATAAAGCGAGGTCCTGCACGATGTTCGATCCTACTGTATTTGATAACTTGAAAGTCGCTTTCGAGAATCAGCTTTATGATTTGGATAACTTAGATAAGGAAATAACCATTGTATCCCGTCATGACCGCATGGAAATGGCTACAATGTCGCGAGAATTCCGTCTCGGGTTCACATTGCAGGAAAATGCGGAAGTGACAGCTGAAATTTGTCTGGAGGCTTCTTTGCGTGATTTGGCAGATGAGATTCTGGAAGAGCCAGAAAAGAATCCTGGCTGTACCTTACGATTATTCTTCTATATGACAGTAGAAGAGCCTGATACAGAATGTCCTGAAATCGAGTCTATCCTGACTCAGATTTGGACGCCGCCAAGCCGGCCGGAACAAACGCTACAATATACGTACGATAAACAGCAAAAGCATTATCAAAATACTGCTGAAGTGCGCTTTGACAGGAAAGTCAACGAGAATCAGATGGAGGATTTGCCGAATCTGATTGATCATATTCTGGACTCTCTTGAAGCACTGACAACAGAATAAGAACAGCCCGCAGTATTAGCTGCGGGCTGTTCTTTATTTTTTCTGGAGCTTTATGTGATCGACATTCAGCCAAGCGTTCGCTTGAGCTTTGTTGTAGACGCCAATCTCTAATTTACCGTCTGTAACTTTGACATTATCAAGCGTAACTTTTGTCCAATCTGCAGCAACACCAGGTGTTGTCTGTTTCACCTGTGTACTTCCGTTTTTCGCATAGATCTCAGATGTTATATGAGTACCGCCAGACTTTACCCAGGCAGACAATTTATACGTACCGTTTGGCAAACCAGTCAGCTGCTGGTAGACAGAAGCATCATATGCCTTTGTATCCCAGAATGTTAACTTGTAATTCCCATCAAGTGCATCAGCTTCTGTTTTGACAGCTGTGCCTGTTGTTCCAGAAGCAGTCCATTTTGTCCAATCAGCAGGAGTTCCAGTGTAACCACCTGATTCAAAGCTGGGATTCTTCACATAATTCGTCTGGGCACCCGTATTCGGAGTACCAAAGATTTTTACAGCATCCAATGCATTTCCATTGAAATCAAAGATTGCTTGGTTATCCCACTCATTACCAGGTTCATCTGTAACGCCGAGATAATTCATGCCGGCAGGCGTGGCCCACGATACTTTTCCGTTATTCCAAAGCGGCTCCCAATAGAAGAACCCAGTTCCCTTTTTATTCGGCACTTGTTGAATAGACGTTACAAGATCCTGCATGAAATCATGTTGTCCCTTCGGGGTTGCTGCATAACCAGCTGTTGCGGCTTCTTCCTGACCAAATGCATTTTCCTTTGCATCGGCGTTACCCGTCGTATGGCCATATGCTGTTTCGACAACAATGACATCTTTTCCATAACGCTTGGATATATTGTTCATATTTGTTTCCAAGTCATCAAGCGTACCGTGCCAATAAGGATAATAGGAAATTCCAATTGTATCGTATTCCACATTGCGGGCAGTAATTTCGTCGAACCACCATTTAAAGGTTTCATAATTACCGCCCTCTGCCAAATGCAGCATCAAAGTGGTATCTTTCGGCTCTGTATCCTTAACCGCTTTGATACCGGACTTGAGGAAAGCTGCCAGTCTGTCGAATTCACCGCCGCCTTCTCCCCAGCTCTTACCATGAGGCCACAGCATGCCGCTATTTAATTCATTTCCTATCTGAACCATATCCGGGTAGACATTTTGTTTCTTCATTTCAGCAAGCACGCTATACGTATAATCATATACCTTCGTGTTTAGCTGTTCGAAGGATAATCCCTGCCAGCTTTTCGGCAGGTTTTGCTTACCAGGATCAACCCAGAAATCGCTGTAATGGAAATCAAGCAATACCTTCATACCTTTAGCTTTAGCTCGCTTGGCCAAATCGATTGTCGTTTTCAAATCATTTGTACCTGCACCATACGTATTGCCCGCTGCATCCTTCGGATCATTCCAAATACGCAGTCTGACATAGTTAGCTCCGTTATCCTTTAAGATTTGCAAGGGATCCTTCTGCACACCATTCTCATAATACTTTGCTCCAGCTCTCTCCATATCCGCCAGCGTTGAAATATCTGCACCTCGGATGAAGGAGCTGTCATAGCCAGCTGCTTCAGCGGGGTGAACTACTACGAAAACACTCGAGAAACTTAACATTAAAGCAAACAGCAATGCGAACTTCTTCTTCAAGATATTCTCCTCCTGCTTATTTAAGCTGGTCGATAACGTAGTCAACCGCTTTCTTCGGATCACGTGTCAAACTGATATATTCTGCGCCTTTTGTTGCAGCTAATTTAATACCGAGACGATCAGTATCTTCTTTTATATCTTCAAAATACGACCCTACCTGCGGTGCCAGGATGACCATATCGTAGTCTTGCATGATTTCATAATGCGAGCCGTATGCTCCAGCAGACGCAGAGATCGGTACGCTGAATTGTTCGGCTCCTTCTGTTAAAGCATTGGCTAGCATGGCACTTGTACCAGCACCTGCACAAAGGACGAGGACGTTTGTGGGTTTTACTTCATTTGAAACAGATTCTGTTTCTTCCAATTCTACTGCTGCTTGCGTTGCTGCAATGCCGCTTACTGCGGAAGCCATTGCTGGCTGCGTTCTTGCCGCAGCTGCTTCCAGCTGCGCGTTGCGCGCTTCCTGCATGACGAGCTCTTTGTCGTATACCTTACAGAACGGCAGATAAATCAAGAAGTCGACTACGATTAAGGTCAACACTAGCACGAACGACCATAATCCCATTCCGGTTCCCAGTACAAGACCAATCGGTGCTGGTGTGGCCCAAGGCAGGACATACATGAAACTATTCATGCCGATGACATCAACGAAAAATTTAAAAATACAGACGTTGATCATCGGTGTCAGCAAGAATGGAATAAAGAAATACGGATTCAGGATGATCGGTGCTGAGAATAGTAATGGCTCGTTCACCGCAAAACTGACTGGTATGAAGGACGCCTTACCAACTGCCTTCAGCTGCTTCGACTTTGCCAAGAGCATGAAGATGAATGGCACTACAAGTGTGGCTCCCGTTCCGCCCATCGTACCTACAAAGTTACCAAGACCTACTGTCAAGACATTAGATGCCTGCTCTCCTGCATTATAAAGCTGCAGATTAGCTTCTACGTTGACATAGATAATGGCAGCAATCGCTGGTTCAACGATAGACGGTCCGTGCACACCGACAAACCAGAAGAATGCCATCATACCCCAGATGATCATGATACCAAGGTAGCCATCGGCCGCAGTGAATAATGGAGAAAGTAATTTGACCAGTGCTTCTGCGAATGGCACATTCAATGTAGTACGAACAATCAAGTCGATAATGACCATACAAAGGACAGAGAATGCGAACGGGAAAATATCCTTGAATGTCTGGGAGATCGTTCCTGGCACTTCCTTTGGCATTTTGATCGTAATGTTTTTCAATACACAGAAACGATAGACATTAACCGTTATGAAAGCGGATACAAATGATGCCAGTAAACCTTTGGTTCCCATGTATTCGGCAGAGAATCCGCCGTCGATCTGCGAAACGCTCAATAGCATGAACCCCACAATGGATGCGAGCATTGCCGATGTCGAGTTGATCACTTTATTCTTCGGCATTTTCCGGTTCACTGATTCACTTAGACTTCTGGCTGTAGTAGCGGAAACCAGCAAGCCTACCACGCCCATGGAATAGTTATATACTTTCCACAGCCATGTCGAAACACTCTCCGGCCAGGCGAATCCAAGTACTTCCGGCAAAGCCGCCAGAAGGATGAAGATACTTGCGAACAGGATTGCAGGCATTGCCGTCAGGAAACCATCACGAACTGCCCCAAGATAGATGTTTCGGGAAACCTTCTCGAAGAACGGTTTCCCTTTTTCAATTTGTCCAATAATCCCTTTCATCCTACTTCCTCCTTTTAACTCGTTTTGCGGTAGAGCTCGACGAAGTCCTGTACAAGCTCACGAAGAAGCAATGTCGTCATCAGATGATCCTGACCATGGATGAAGATAAAGCCAATATCCATATCCTTGCCGGCTGCCTCATCTGCCAGTATCTGTGTTTGTGCATTGTGAGCCAATTTAAGGTTTTCATCCGCATTTTTCAACTCTTCTTCTACATTCTCGAAGTTACCTGTACGCACTTCCCGCAGCAATTTCATTAGCGAGCTGCGCGCATCCCCGGCATATGCAACAATCTCAAAACCCAGCATTTGTAATGATTCTTTTGTCATAATAATCCTCCTATAATGCTTGCTTTATATTAATTTCGGAAAAGCACGGCGAGCAGGACCCACCATGCAGAAGATCAACTGATTGTCTTTGTCTCACTAAGCCGCTTGTACCAGTAAGCAGAAGCCTTCGGATAACGCTTTTGTGTTTCGAAATCGACATAGAATAATCCGTAGCGTTTGTTATAACCATTTGTCCAAGAAAACAGGTCCATCAACGACCATAAGAAGTAACCTTTTACATTTACTCCATCCTCAATTGCCTTGCCGATCGCTTCCATATAGACTTTCAGATAGTCAATCCGCGCTTCATCCATAATGACGCCATCCTCGAACTCATCCTTGTAGCCCATACCATTTTCCGTGATATAAATTTTGTTGTAATGAGGATAATCCTCTTTTATACGCACAAGGATGTCATACATACCTTCCGGATAAATCAGCCAATCCCAATCTGTACGCTTCAAACCTTCTTTGTAAATCCGTTCTCCGATACCTTTCACTTTGTAAACAGAAGTCCCTTTGTCTCCTGTTCCATTGTGATGAATCTGCGTTTCGCCATCATACGCTTTTACGAAGTGGCACTGGTAATGGTTGATACCAAGATAATCATTTCGGCGGGATGCCTTCTTCATAATCTCAAAATCTTCTTCCAGGAATTCATATGTTGCTCCATTCGCTTCCGCAATTTCTTCGAGCGCCTGCATCGTCTTATCTGAATAGTATCCGAGATATGTAGCATCCAAGAGGAAGCGGATGGAAAGTGCATCATCCAAGAAAGCCGCATGCTGATCCTCCGGTGAGTCTGTTGCTGGATATTTTGTTTCTAAAGAATGCACGACCCCAATCTCACCAGGGTAATTATTGTCCTTGAACAAGTTAACCGTCCGTGCATGGGCAACCATCATATTATGCAAGCATTGGATAATCATTGAGAAATCACTTTTTACCGACGGAGGGAATGTCCCCAGCAAGTACTGATTTGTCGCAACTGGATATATTTCATTGAAAGTGCTCCAGTAGTGAACTTCATGGAATTCCTTGAAACAGAACGCCGCATAGTCGACGAAGGCGTCCAAGTTGTCCCGATTCAAGAAATCTCCTTTATCGAACAGTGTCTTCGGTGTGTCGAAGTGATGTAAGGTGACGAAGGCTGTGATATTCCGCTTTTGACACTCTGCGAAAAGATTATGGTAGAAATCAACACCTTCTTGATTCACTTCTCCAGTTCCATCCGGGAAGATTCTTGTCCAAGCAATGGAAATACGGATACCATTCACACCGAATTTCTCACAAAGTCTGATGTCCTCTGGGTATTGATGATAAAAGTCACTGGCAGGATCGGGACTGAATCGACCTTGCTTCTCCAGGAACTCATCCCAGGCTACCGGCCCCTTACCGCCTTCCTTCGTCGCGCCCTCTGCTTGATAGGCTGCTGTTGCTCCTCCAAATATGAAATCCTCAGGCAACTTATACATAATCGGATTCCTCCTTCAAAATGTTTGTTTAAGTAGTGATATATTGTTTGTTTTTGTTATCTTTCGTTAATTGTAAACGGATACAAATAACCTGTCAACGATATATTTTCTAAAATTAGGCAAATTAATGCGCAATACGAACATTATTATGTTTGTATTTGTTTATTTTTATTGACTGGATAAACTTGCATATGATAAGTTATGTTTAAAGTTTTGAGGTGAAAATATGTTGAAAAGAGAGCGTTTATTGAAAATAGTGGACATCGTCAACAAACAAGGAATCATAACAGTCAACGATATCATCCACGAATTGAACGTTTCAGATATGACAATCCGCAGAGATTTGGATGAATTAGATAAGGCAGGTAAGCTCGTAAGGATACATGGCGGGGCACAAAGTATCACCCATGCAATGGATCAGGAGTTGTCCCACGTGGAAAAGCTAGATGTACAGGTAGAGGAAAAAACACAGATTGCTGCACTAGCTGCTTCGGTCATAAGCGATCGAGATACGGTTTTTCTTGGGCCAGGAACGACGATTGAACTGCTTGCCCGCCACTTACTTCATAAGAAAATCAGAATTATTACGAACAGCTATCCGGTATTCGAAATCCTAACCCAAAGTGACACAGCTGAGATTATGTTGATTGGCGGGGATTTTCGGAAGAATACCGGTACTTTCGTCGGACCGCTTGTAAATAGCAGCCTGCAAAAGCTCAATTTCACGAAAGCTTTCATCAGTGCAAACGGAGTTCATAACGAAGAGATATCTACCTACAGCATTGAAGAGGGCGAGGCTCATCAGATTGCGCTGAACAATTCCCGCAGCAAATACTTGCTTGTCGATCATACGAAATTCAATAGGGAAGATTTCTATGTATTCTACAACCTGCATGATATGGACTATCTGCTGACGGATGATAAGATACGCACTGACGTTCAGGCACATTACGAGCAATATGTAGAGATGCAATTACATAAAAGGCATAAGGAGGAATAGAAATGAAGGGTGTCATTTTCGATTTCAACGGCACTATGTTTTTGGATTCCCATTTACATGAGCAGGCTTGGTTCCATATGATTCGCAAATATGCTGCAGCAACCATAACAGATAAAGAAATTTTTACAAATATTCACGGTCGAACAAACAGCGAGATTTTAGGACATTTCATCAATAAAGAGCTCACAAAGGAAGATATCCAGAAACTATCCGATGAAAAGGAAAGTCTTTACCGGGAGCTATGTTTGCAAAATGAGAAAGATCTTGTACTGACTAAGGGCTTGGCGGAGGCTTTGGATCACCTGAAAGCACAGGATCTTCCTCGTACAATAGCGACAGCCACGGTGAAAGAAAATGTTTCCTTCTACTTCGATATATTCAACCTGAACAGGTGGTTCGATTTTGAAACTGTTACTTTCGATGATGGCAGTTTCCCGGGAAAACCCGCTCCTGATATTTTCCTGATAGCAGCGAAAAAGCTAGGTCTCCAGCCAAACGAGTGCCTTGTAATCGAGGACGCATTTTCAGGTCTTACTGCCGCGAAAAAAGCTGGAATCGGTACAGTTATTGCAATCGATCCTTTTGGTAAAAATCGTGAAACCTTTGAACAGAACCAGCTTGGTTCTGGTGGCATTATTCAGGATTTTACAAATTTCCAAGAACTATTACTCGTTAAATAAAAGGACCCCCTCATCTAACTGACGAGGGGGTTCTTGCATCATGCTCGCGCTGTCTTGCCTAATTCTTCCCCAAGGCCAAAGTAATGACGGAAGTTGTAAATGAGCGGACTCCACTTACTCGGATCTATATGCTTGCCCTCTTTTATAATGCCTTCCTGTGCATGGATGGCTGCAGCTTCCAGCTCTATAATCGCTATACTTTCCATATAATCTGGTTCTCTAATATGTCGTACTTCTGCTTCAATCTGCAGCGGGCATTCCGCAATAGCCTCTGCACTCACAACCGAGGAGGCTTTTCTCGTCAAACCAGCAGTGTGGAATTTATCTTTTACGTAGACGTATCCATACGCTGCTTTATCTGAAGGAACGGTCTCTTTACCGGTGCAAGCAGCAAGCCTTTCGACGTGCTGCCATAAATCAGGACTAGGAATATTCAGCACACATTCTCCTCTCCGCTGCAGATTCTCATACGCCTTACCGGTTGTACCAAGGCCGATAACAAGAAAATGATCCAATGCCCAGGAAGAGGAAATTGGACTGATATTCGTCGTTCCATCCTCATTCACTGTCGTTAGCAGGACAACAGGGTTGCCATAATATAAAATTTTAGGATTAATTGTTTTGGTTTCCATCATCTTGCTTCTCTCCTTTCCATCTTTAGCTTAAAATAAAAATATTACGAGCGTCATCGAAATATGGATGTCAGGAAAGGAGAATGACTTTGCATCCTCAACATGTCGCAGCTGCTGCTAGCCTGCTTTGTGAACCGTCCCGGAGTATCATGCTCACTTACATGCTAGACGGCCGATTCCATACTTCAGGTGAACTGGCCCGTGCTGCCGGTATCACGCCGCAAACAGCCAGTTTTCACCTGAAAAAGCTAGAAGAAGCCGGTTTCCTTAGTCAGACCAAGCAGGGCCGCCACCGTTATTACGGACTAAAAGATCCTGCCATTGCAAAAGTAATCGAATCTCTGCTGACGATCACCCCGATAGCTCAAGTTTCCTCCTTAAAGCAGGCAACAGAAGACCAAGCTATCCGCTACGCAAGGACTTGTTATGACCATTTAGCTGGCTCACTTGGCATACTGGTTGCGAACGCTCTAGTTGATAGCGGCTATGTAATTCAAGATCGCGATCAATTCAACCTGACGGCTAACGGAGAGATCTTCTTTTCAAGCTTTGGTATCGACGTGGAAACAGCCCGAAGAAAAAGACGTTCATTCAGTCATTGCTGCTTGGACTGGAGCGAGCGCAAGCATCATGTCGCTGGCGCATTGGGAAGTGCCATGCTGGAACGCTTTCTGGAATTGGATTGGCTAAGAAGAAAGCCTGAATCGCGAGCACTCCTGCTTACCGAGACAGGGAGAACTGGGTTTGCTGAGGTATTCGGTTTGGACATTTCAAGCATACATAAAACACATGACAACAAGGTTTATTTACGATAGAATGTGCATAAGATAATAACGAAAAAAAGACCATCTGGTGCTGGTAACACCAAACGGTCAAGCAATAGCAAGGATTCCTCAAAGGAATCGACCCACAGAAGAGCGAAAAAATAACCTACCCAACATGAGCTGTCACTCAAGGGTGGTTATTTTTTTTGGTTTTTATCAGACATAATCGCAACAACCAGCGTACCGAAAGAAATCATCAGCGTCAGCGTCTCGAATACTGTCAGAGGCATCACCTCCCTCACTGGAGGGATAAGTGAGCCGACCACCCTTGAGTCCTCTATGCTATTGTCTGTCCATTATATCAAAATAGGTATCAGGCTACATCTGTCTTTGGGTTCATAAGTATATTCGCTCAATCACTCAATAGGCAGTTCTAATTATTTTTGGAAATTTTAACCTTAACATCTCCATATCGAATATCTAAATGATATGATAATACATGTTTTTCCAATATGGAGTTAAAAATGTGGAGGTTTTGTAAGATGATCAGCAATCAAGACTTGAAGAAAAAAGCATTGGATGGACTGGCAAATAACTGGGGAAAAGGTGTTGGATCTGGAATACTATTATACGTAATCATTATTTTCATAGCCTTGGTATTACATGTATTCATTCTCCTTCTAACTTATCCTACAGAAGAAGATTTAGCTCTGCTAATAACTATGGGTATAGTATACATAATTTGTTATACATTCTTTATGCCGTTGTTTGTAGGAACGAGCTGGATGTACCTTCATCTTGTTCGCCAGGAACATGCACCGTTCTCTTTGATGTTCACGACCTTTAGGTTTTTCCCTAAGCTATTTACAACTGGATTACTGAAAATGGTTTTGGTAGCTCTTTGGTCCCTTCTGCTTATCATTCCTGGTATTTTAAGATATTACAGCTATTCTCAAACTATTTATATCTTAAAAGACGAACCTGATCTTAGTGCGATGGAAGCCATAAATGAAAGTAAGCGCCGCATGGAAGGTAAAAGAGGTAAATTATTCCTGATGCAGTCAAGTTTCATCGGCTGGTATCTGTTAGGCAGTTTTACAACAATTAGTCACCTTTGGTCATATCCATATTATAAAACGACTCGCGCTGGCTTTTACGAATCGTATATTAAACGAGAAAACCTAATCGAAGCAGAGGTTCAAAGCCGCTGAGATTCAATTTGGAGGATGCTTATGAAACTTTTGACTGTTCCTTATATCAAACAGCGACCTGAACTGCCTTCCGGATGCGAAGTAACGGCGTTGGCAATGGCTCTGTCTTATTATGGAGAAGCTGTCGATAAAATTTCACTAGCCCGGGAAATGCCCAAGGATAACACATCTGTAGAACGCAATGAAGATGGCACGATCCGCATATGGGGCGATCCGGAGGATGGTTTTGTCGGCGACCCGTTCGATAATGGTATTACAATCAATCCTAATCCGCTTAAACAAGCAGCAGATACGTATCGGTCCGGCAGTTTGGCATTGTATGGAGAGGCATTCGACGTAATTGAAACCCATGCGTCAAATGAATGCCCTGTATTAGTCTGGTTCACCATTCATCATGACATGCCCACTCCCCGCATCTGGCACACTCCGGCTGGGAAGGTTGTTCAAGCACCCCGACCGCTGCATTGCATCGTTGTCACCGGTACGGATGACGACTACGTTTATTTCCATGACTGTGAATCAACAGAAAAAAGCGGCGAACATATAAAAGTAGAGAAAGCCCACTTTATACGTGTTTATGATGCAATGGGTAGACGGGCTCTCGTTATCACATGAAAAGACACGGTCTATGACCGTGTCTTATTCCATCGCCTCATATATTGCCTGGACTACTGGTCCATAATCGCCTGTAGCATATTCGTCACCAGCAAACAGATTACTGTTTGCTGCCGGATCAAGCACAGGCGTGTGCTTCTTATTCGTCAGCAGCACAATCCCTAGGTCATATTCCGGGTCGAGGATCGTTACTGTACCAGTCCAGCCCGTATGACCATAAGCTGCATCACTTGCCAACGAACCGAACATCCAATCCATGGTCCCCTCATCCCCGTTCCTGCGCCAGCCAAGTCCATACGTTTCATTTGTAGGAGAAGCCGCCGTAAACGCCTCGATCACATCTTCATCAAAAAATCCCTGTTTGCCATACCCTCCGCCGTTCAGCATGACTTGCAGCAAAACTGCCATATCGTTCGTCGTCGAGAAGAGTCCCGCGTGACCGGATATACCATCCATTGCATAATAGCTCTTCTCATCATGCACTTCTCCGATTATCGTTTCTGTCCTGATATTCGGGAAAGAGAAATACCCATCTCTTGTGTTACCGAGCCGTTCTGTCGCAGCCACATCTTTTACCTTCACACCATTTTCCAATGGATTGAACAATGTATTTTTCAAACGAAGCGGCTCATAAAAGGTTTCTTCTACATACTTATCCAGCCGTTCTCCTGTCACGCGTTCCACTATGGCACCAAGGAGCATATAATCAATGTCGCTATACAGATGGTTTGTTCTTGGTTCATATTGGAGCGGAACTTTTGGCAGAAGTCCGATTGTTCGCTCTCGATCCTGTGAGTAAAAAGCTCCTGCTCTATCGGGATTATGAAACTCGATACTCGCCGGGAAACCTGCCTGGTGCTGCAGCAGATCTTGTATTAGGATTGTATCCTTCCCTTTTATCGCTGCATTTGCCTCATCCTTGAATTCCGGAATGTAATCACTGACCTTATCCGTCAACCTGATTTCTCCCTCACTGACCAGATGCTGCAGTGCAAAGTTGGTGGCGTACATTTTCGTATTGGAAGCCAGATCGTATAACGTATCCTTTTTGACTTTCTTTGGATGCGTAAGCTCTTCCAGTCCGTCGTACACTTGGCGGTAGCCGTAACGAGAATCCTTCACAATCTTTCCGTCTTTTATAATGATCAATGATGCACCCGGGAACCCATTTTGAATATCAGTTTCAATTAATTCATCCACTTTCGCCAAACCTTCCTTAGAGAATCCCGCTTCTTCAGCTCTCTTCGCCTTTTCCAAAGTTGGGTACTCATTGATGTTTGCCAATGCTTCCGCAGGGACAAATAATAGCAAGAACATAAGTGAGAAAATAGTCAACTGCTGGCCAATACGTATCATCCGCGCTCCTCCTTCGTCTTGTCTACTGTTTCCCTTAAGTAAAAACAAATTCCTTCCTCTGTCCAAAAAACACGAAAAAAGCACTGCGGGATGCAGTGCTTAGACAGGTAAATGATCTGGTTATTCAATCAGCTCTTTGTTTTTCTGGTAGGACCTTTTTAGTGATACATAATTAGTTATGAATAGCAGTAATGCTGCAATGAAGGTTACCATCAGTCCTTCTATAAAAGGAACTGACATCATGCCAAAGATATAAAGTAACAAAATGCCCGCACACATAATAAGGAGAAATGACGTTGATTTAATTACGATTACTTTCCTCTCTCGTCGATAAGCTTTTTCAGTCATGATTTCAGCGAACTCCATACCAGACAGTATATAACGAATCCAGATGTAAGCTATTGTCCCGAACAGCATCCATAGTAATACAAGAACACTATTTATAGGGAATGGATCAAAGCGGGATATGACAAGTAAGACAATCATCACCACTAGCTGCAGAATAGCTGCTTCCGCAAAATAAACGAGCATATTCCTTCGCTTATATTCATCATCCGGCAGCAAAAACTGAATCCAAGTTTTCTCCATTTCACCTTACCTCCCAAAATAGATCATCCAGAGTCTTACCTAACGCTTTTGCAATCGCAACACAAAGCTGTAGTGTAGGATTATACTCTCCTTTTTCGATTAAACCGATTGTCTGTCTGGTGACACGTACTTGCCTGGACAGCTGCTCCTGTGTCATTTTCAGTTCCATTCTTGTTATCTTTACGTTGTTTTTCATAGATAAGACTCTCCTATGTAATATATACATTACATTTGCAAGATATATATTACATGTAAATCAATTTCCAGTCAATATAAAAACGCATGCCGCAGCATGCGTCAATTGTCTTTCTTGTATTGAATAAGTTGCCGGATTATTAATGAAAGGGAGAAAACAATAATAATCGAGAGTATAACGATTAACTTGGTTTCCTCAGCTATATCAATGTAACGTAAAATTACCTGCGGTATATAGAGAACCGCTGGTACGATGACGGAAATCCAGGCTTTCCAATATAGTGCTGCAGCAATGAAAATGAAGCAAGCGGCAATAATTACTACTGTATTCATGAACGGACTGATTATGATCACTGGTGTCTCAATCAAAAGATCTGCCACCAGTATTCCAATGAACATTGCTGTAGGTGCTATCCCCATTAGTAGATATAGTGTTGTAGTTATTTTCTTAGATAATTCATTTGCAGCTATAAAGCGATACAGGCTAAACAGTAGCAAAACTGTAACAACAAATACGATAGGATTTCCAGTGAGCGCAAGCAAAGAATAGCTTCTGTCATCTGCTATCGCTTTGTTCATGATGAGATACGCAAAGGCATTCAACATGATAAGCGGGACAATCACAAGCCAAAATCGTCCATCCATTCCAACTTCCGCTTCTATTTCCTTCATGTAAGCTTTTGGTGATTTCCCAATGATATGCTCGACACTTTTGCCATTCTGCTCCGCTTCATATAAATGATCTTCAAGCTCTTCCAGTAACTCACTAACCTCTTCTTCCCTCTTGCTGCTAGCAAATAGATAAATCCGCAAGTTATCGAGAAACGTTTGACTTTCTTTGGATAATGTCACGAATGGTCCCTCCTCAGAATGTTATCTACGCTGGACGAGACTTCCGCCCATCTTTCTCTGAAATCCTTTAATTCTGCCTGACCTTCAGCCGTTAATTTATAATACTTCCGCTTCGGTCCGCCTGAAGGCAATATCTTACTAGTCGTCGTAACAAGGCCTTCTTTTTTCATGCGCAGCAACAACGGATAAATACTGCCCTCACTAACCATTGTGAAGCCATATGAAGCTAGTTTTTCCACCATCTCATATCCGTACGTTTCACGCTCAGCAATGATGGCAAGCAGACAACCTTCCAGGATGCCTTTTAATAATTGACTGGATGACAATATCCGCTTCCTCCTCAACTATATTGTTTTACAAGATAGTTGGACTAAAAAAAGAACCCACTACTTTGTTTTGCAAGATAGTTAAATATTAGCATGACTTCACTGCCAAATCAACCATACTTTTCCATAAATGTGTGGTATGCTCAATAAAAATATAACGTATATATATATTAAAAAGGCCGGGGGACAACTTATATGATTACTAATCAATCTCTGAAGCAGGATGCTTTGGACAGCCTAAGAGGCAACTGGGGGAAAAGTGTACTTGCAGTCTTCCTCTTCTCCGTGATTTCATTTACGATAAAGTTAATATCAAACTCTTGGTTTGGCTTTTCTATTGTGGTTGAAGAAGAGATTACTATTAAGGAAGAGACGCTCGGTTTTGTAAGAGATACTCTTTTTGATTATGTGTTGCTTATGCCACTTTTCACGGGAACAACTTGGCTATTCCAAAGCTTCGTCCAAGGAGATCGGCCTGCCTTCGGCTTCATCTTTTCACCTTTCAAACGTTTCTGGCGGTATATGCTGACAGGATTGATTCTAACTGTCCTGCTGACTTTTTGGACCCTATTGTTAATTGTACCGGGCATCATCAAATATCTAAGTTATTCCCAGACACTATATATCTTACGGGAGAATCCACATCATTCTATTTTCGAGGCTATTCGGGAAAGTAAAGAAAAAATGCGCGGCAATAAGGGCAGGTTATTTTTGTTACAGCTCAGCTTTATCGGTTGGGCACTATTGACAATACTAACCTTAGGCATCGGTGCGTTCTGGCTGGAACCATACTTCCGGACCACCATGGCAAGCTTCTATGAATTAAAAATAAAGCAGGCATCCTGAGGATGCCTGCTTTTTATCACTCAAAATCAAATTCTATTTCCCACTGTTTCCGAAGCTGATCCATAATCTTCATGACATCTCTCGTATACGGTAATGTTACATGTGGAACATCCTTCTCGATAAGTTCCTTCATTGCTCTTACTTCATACTGCAGCGCCTTCTCCGTCTCCCCTGCTTCTATTGTTTCTGTTTTGCCTTGCTCTATATAACAAACGGTAGCCTGTTGGGCTCGGGAGAATTTCTCCATATCAATGAATCCTTTTGTACCCATGACTGTGGCGCGTTCTGGCGATTCCACTATAAAGGATAAAGTGATTGTAGCAAGCTGCCCTTTTTTATTCTTCAGTATAATTCCAGCCTGCTGGTCCACACCCGTCTCATGCTTCGTAACCGTACTGATGACTTCAGTTGGCTCATCCTGGATAAACATGCGCACAAATGACAAGGCATAGACTCCGATATCGAGGAGTGCTCCGCCTGCTAAATCCGGGTTGAAGAAACGATTTTTGGGATTATTTTCTTTTATACTATTGAAGTTCACACTCAGCGTCTGAATATCCCCAATTTTACCAGCATCGATCAATTGATGTAGTTCTTTATAAATCGGCATATGATAAATTGTCATTGCTTCTGCCACAATCAGTTGCTTCTCTGCTGCCAACGTAGTGATTTCATCAAGCTGCTTGCCGTTCACTGTAATCGCTTTCTCAGCCAGCACATGTTTTCCATGCTTTAAGGCTTCTATGATTGTTTCATAATGAAAGGCGTGCGGCGTCGCTATGTATACAACATCTACTTCAGAATCATCCAGCACACCCTGGAATCCTTCATAAACTCTAGGTATATCGAATTTCTCTGCAAATGCTTTCCCCTTTTCTTTGTTTCTTGCACCAACAGCCAGGATGGATTCCCCTTCTTTCTGTAATGCTTCCGCAAAATGATGTGCAATCGAACCTGGTCCTAGAATTCCCCACTTCATTATTTGTTCTCCCCATTTCTCTATTTTATTAGTGTAGGTATACCCGAAAAAGCCATGGATGCAGCATACTTCCATGGCTTCTTTCTTAGTTGTATATTTTCTTAGGTATTTTGATAACTTGATTACCGGAGACATATGGTGCAATATCGTATTGCTGGAAGACAAGGGCTATTCCTTCATCTGTAAAAAAGAACGCTGTTTTTTCATTTAGGTGGATGTCCTCTTTTTTCAAATCCGGATAGAATATCTCTGGTCTCGCCTTAGCGTAGGTGAAGACATAGTGCTGAACTTTCTTTAGCTGACTTGGTGTCTGCAGTAAATCCGTTAAATAGACGCGTTTCTTTTCTTTCAAGTCGTAATTAAAGGATTCTACCGCAGTAGAGCCGTGCGCTCCTCCAGTAAAGATATAACTGCTCATCAAGATACTGAGCTTACGATCCGTATTATATTTGACTTCAAAATCAGTCTGAAAATCCGGGTCATATTTATACTTTTTACCAGCCTCTATATTTTCCTTACGAGCTAATGCAGCTTTTTCAATATATGCCTGGAAGTCCTTGTTGATCATTCTTGTAAGCTTCGGTGATCCCGCATGTTTTACTTGCGGATATTTCAATTCTTCGATGTCATCGTAATACTCTGTTTCCACAATTACATTCTTTGTCGGTTGTGCTTGCGATGGGTGTGTAAAAGCAGAAAAAGCAAGCAGAAACACAAATACAACTATCGCTTTTTTCATCAGGTTCCCTCCACTGTTTCATCTTGTTTACAGTGTGTGCAGGGTTCCAATTATTTATGAGCAATAGAAATAGCGATATTATATTTTTACATTAGGCGTAATTGATATCAACGCAGTTTAAAAATGGAGAGAAGTAATTCGCAAGTTATATTATCCCTTCTTATAAGGCTAAAAGCTTATTTTGAGTAGATTTATAACGATGCTATATTATTTCCGCAGGACTACATTGTGTTTTCAACCTTTAGATTGGTACCAGGCTGCATTTAAAGTCATCCTTTTAAAAGGAAAACCCTACTCACTATTACTCACCAAATTAACCTACTGTTCTAAACTCCCCTACTTATTTCTTTGGGCTTGTATGAGTCCTGATTATGAGTAAAACTTAACCTATTAAGAAGACATTCTACATATGATTAAGATTTCCCCCTACAATGTTCCAAGCATTATGCATAAAAAGTCCATTGTCTGCTAAGTAGACAATGGACTTTTTTTTACATCTTACATTCGGTCAGAAAAGATTCACAGCCTTCAAGCAATGAACCTCACTGCAAATTCTTCGCAAACGACAAGCATTTCTGGTGAGAACCTCCGTCCGATCTCTTCCATTTCCTTTGTAAAGAAAGGCTCATGGACTGAACGCCAATAAGCGAGTGAACGATCACCTTCTCCTTCCTTATAGGCAAATGCTGCATCAACATCCTTATACGATTTCACTTCTACCCGAACAATTTCAATCACGGCTTGAGGGTTTCCTGCACTATCAAGAATGACACTATGGAGACCCGGCTCAGGAATTGGCTCATTCTCTAATTCATATAGCAGATGATTAGAGGAGGTTGCCGTTTTGACTCCTTGAACGACCAATTCGGCCAGTTCGTCAGCTAAAGCATTATTTCCGCCGAAGCTCCAGGCCGTATAAGTTAGCGGTGCATCAGGATTTCCTTTCGTATAAGCTTCGTAATATGCTTTCACTTTCTCGTTATGGTCTGTCACTTCTTGATTCTCCTCTACACTTTCAGATTATATTGATATTACTCTGATTTCTAGTTTTAATTATCGTATTCGCCTGGAAATAATTTTGACTGCTAGATTTCAAGTTGAGCTGAAGAAGCTCTGGCTATCTCTAAATCATGTGTAACCATGATAATTGTCTTACCGGCTTTGTTCATATCCAACAGCAGCTGAAAGATAGCATCCCTGTTTTTAATATCGAGGTTTCCTGTTGGTTCATCAGCAAATATATACTTGCAGTCCCTCGCAATGACTCGTGCAAGTGCAACTCGTTGCTGCTGACCTCCGCTTAACGTATAGACACGCTTCTTTTCATAACCGGAAAGGCCGACTTTCGCTAGGATTTCCTGTATCATTCTTTTTTTATTGTTAATCTTTTTATAAGCAATGGCCAAAAGGATATTCTTCTCTACCGTTTCGTTGTTAATCAAGGAGTAATTCTGAAATAAATAACCAAACTCATTCCTGCGCAGCAGCATTGTCTGTTTCACATTGGGATTCTTAATCCCGTCGTACTCTATATCACCGCTATCCGGCTTTTCCAGAAGACTCAATAGATTAATTAAAGTTGTTTTCCCCCTGCCGCTCTCCCCTGTAATAGATAGGAACTCGCCGCTTTTCACTGTTAAAGAAAAATCATCAAATATGGTATTCTCTTTAAATTTTTTCTTTAGATGAGTAGCTTTGATCATCTCTATGCCTCTCTTCTAAGTTTAGTATGCATATTAGCGGTATAATATTTGCTTAAGCCGATCACTAGCAGAGCATCAATCAATATACCTCCGAACACAATAATGATTAGGGACGGTAATGATACAAACAATATCCCTATTAAGAGAATGCAATAACTCAAAAATTGCAATATCAACAGCGTTCTGTTCGTTCTGAAATACGAATAGCCGTGAATATTCTTCAATAATACTTCCATCTTATAGTTATAGAAGTGACATATTGTGAAGTAAACACTAGTGGTGAATGTAGCGATATATAATAGAATGATCGCCAATAATAATAAATAATTGTCTGTTTTCAACTCTTGTATCTTCTGCCCGTACTCGTCAAAGACCGAGATAACGGAATTAATTTGTGACGTAGCATCATGTTCGCCAGCGATTTCTTCTAATTTCTGAGTAGGTTCCGATTGATCCGAATAAAAGAAATATGCCCGGGACAAGTAGCTCATGTAATAGGAAGCATCGAACTGCCCAGTATCTAATATGGCAATCGGATCTTTAATAAAGTAATCTCCTTCTCCTTTGTTAGCGGGATTATACGTAAAGTATTCCTGGTTATCTCGTACATAGATAATATTTATACTTAAATCGTTCTTAGGGCTATCGTCCAGTTCCTGACCTTTTGCTTCTCTATAAATGTTTCCAACTTCAACCTTCTGGAAATAGAAGTAGTCCAGGAAGTTCTTTTTAATTTCATCCTCTTTGTCTTTGAGAGCTGCAGGAACCAGCAAATTCGTGACAGAAGGGTCGGATACGATAGATCCTTCAATTTCTCCTGTCTCTGCATGTATCTTATTGAATTCCAAGTAGTTCTCATTTATAGTTATCGCTTTTCCATAAGGAGAAGTCGACGCATTCTGGTCATCTGTGTTCATTTCATATAAATAGCTTCCATTAGAGCTTATTTCATAGTTGCCTGCATCAATCAGGAAACCATTCAGTTCATTATTTAATTGATTATATACCTGCTTTAAGTTGTTATTCTGCCCGCTTTCTATCGCTAGATCAACTTGTCCTGTGGAATACAATACCGTTTGGTACAAATTCTCTGTTTGATTCCATGTTTCGAGATTATTTTGGTAATCTTCCAGCGATTTCTTTGTTTGATCCAATTGCGACAGGGCGCCAACAGCTGCAATAAGAAATAAAATCTTCATTACATAACTGAGTGCCATCAACGTTTTATAAAGCCTCTTACCTTTCAAAGCCTCATATTCTTTCCCAAAGAAAAAGATTAAGCCTATAAGCAGGAACGTATAAAGAACTATTCCAACAAAGAGTACTACTGCCAATCCTGCGTACAGAAGGGTAAAGTCCACCAAATTCAGAATCTCTTTCTTCGTAACAATACGGAATATCAGATATAGGATATAACTTGTTAAAACAGCCGCGCCCAAAGGTGAAATAAGCTTTTTCACTAAGATAAAAGATATTCTGATATAAGAGTAACCCATCACTTTATAAAGCATGATATGATCACTTCGGTTTATCAGGTAAAAGGAAATAACGCCAATCATAGAAAGAAGTATGATAAGCGGTGATATGAGAAAGGTCAGCGGCTGACTGATCACTACTGGGTCAATGCGTGCCTCTATCAGCTCAGATGAAACGCCATCTTTTTGCAGCTGATCCAGCATGCCAGATACGGAACCATCTTTTTCATCTATGTAATAAATACCGCTTGCACTAGCCTGTTTCTGGTTATCTAAATTCCAAATGGATATAGCTATCGTACTTTCTCCAGAATGAAAAGATCCACTTTTATCATTGCTGGAATTATTAAGTCGATTCGTTATAAATTGTGCGGTGCCCTTATTGGGAAAATCACCGTCTATCGTATCAATACGGGACCCTAGTGAAGGATCAGTAGTGAATATCCTGATGGTATCCTGATTCACGAATACATATTTGGATATTTCCAAATCATATCGTTCTGCATATGATTCAAGTAAATCGTTAGGATTGCCCTCGTAATTAGTGAAATTCAATGCTGCCGCTGTTCTATCTTTATACAGTAAGTGATTGAACTTGTATTGCTCGAGTAAGTCATTCGTAACGTACAGGCTTATCAAAAGGAATAGAGAAGCTAAGAACCCTAAAATCGCTCTCACAATTTCACCTCATAAAATAATGCAAGAGTGATTACACCCTTGCATTATTTCCTTGTATTTTTTACTTATAATCGTAGTAAGCCTTGTTTGTTCCCCAGAAACTCCAGTCCAAGTCAGCCTTGCTCCAAACATCTTGTGCTTTCCATCCTCCGTCATCGTGGTAGCCGGCACCATTAGTCACAGAGGCACGTCCTTCTTTTGTATAGTGCTTAAACTCAGAAACGACTCTGCCATCCCTTTTACCACGGATCCAGTACCCGCCAGATATTGCACCGGATTCTGCATTGATAGTGAATCCAGTTTGTGTGTCTTTCACATAGCTCTCTGTTACCCCTTGATCTGCTTTAATGACTTCAGAGTTGCCGTTCTCAGTGATTCCATTACTAGATGCTGAAACCCCACCAGAAATTCCACCTACAATCACACCTGCCAGCAGCACGCCTGTCAAACCTTTCTTGAACTTTGACACTCTCATCACCCCTCCATAAAATTGTTAAATTATGTAATTACTAGGTGTGGTTTCATTATATAAGCATCTCGGTACAAAACAAGGTTTATCTCCTAAATTTTTCAAAACGTTACTATTGTCTTTCTTTATATAACAGTTTTTTATCATTTCCCTTAAGAATTCAGCATTATATAACTAGTACCATTTGACCGGTTATTTCTATATCAAACCCGCCCTGTTAGTTTTGCTGAGACTTCCTTTATGTCCGACTCACCGCCAAAAGGAGCACCCGGCCAATCATAAACCTCCATCGGTCCCCAGTACCTTTCAGGAGTTCCGGCATATCTGGGAATGATATGCATGTGAGCATGAGGCACAGAATTTCCGGAGACAAGTGTGTACACATGCTCTGCTTGCAGCGTTTCCTGTAATGCCTTGGCCGCTCGTTTCATTGCGATACCGAACGCTGCAGCCTCTTCCTCCGACATATCCCCGACCTGTGGGACATGGCGTTTCAAATCGAGCATGATATGACCAAGATAAGCTGATTGTCCCTTTTTATCAATATGACTGATATAAATATGATCATCTTCAAAGATACAATCGCCGCTCACTTGCAAACGACCTGCATGCTTGTCACAGATAAAACAATTCTCCATAGTTCACTCCTCCTTATAAAAAAATGCCCATGATCTCCTAAAGAGACAATGAACATTGTGGTACCACTCTTTTTCGGCGAGAAAGCAGCTCACCCTCAAAAGCTGATAACGGCTGCCAGCCGACCAGGCATTTCCTCCCGGGCACTCCCAGACGAGTTCGGATGCTTCCCTGACTGCCTTGCACCAACCAGCAGCTCTCTATGACAGTTCTCCATCCTACTGCTTCTGTTCCTTGCGTCTATCTATTCCAACAATTGCTTGCGATTGAACGTATTCCGGAACAAGAGATCCCGCTGATGATTGTTAACGAACATTCTGACGATATCACTTACACCCTTGAGATGGATCAGGCGATGACTGGTTACATATTTTATATCTCCATTGTTTAAATGGATAGACAATTCGCCTTCCCCGGTACCTTCTGTATAAAGGATATAATCGATGCTGTCATAGCTGGTCGTATCCAGATAAGCTGGTTTTATCAACGGTTTGTGCGTAAACAGGATTCGGTTCTGCGTGACGCCAAGGATGCCATTCCTCTCGTCGAGCTTACTTTGTACGTAGAGAAAAATCCGTTCGTCTTCTTCTAGGTACATGGACAATTCCTTCAGATCTCTTTTTTGCCCCATTTTCCGCGTTCTCCTCACTTAATGTACTTGCTTCCAATCCTGATTCATACTTTCTAAATATATATCGCACTTCGGAATTTATGCAATAAAAAAATGCGGCAAATGCAACTCTTTTCTGTTTGTTATAAATCACCTATACTCTCCTACATTTTACCAGCCATTAGGGAGAAATGATACCTCTCATCTCCAATTTTCCCAGCCCTTCCTAGACTTTCTTCTAGGAGTTTAGGCTCTTTTCATTTCATTCCATATAGGGTTACGGTATGATATTTATGTCTTTATTTACTTATTTCTAGAAGACGATCTTGTTAAAAGAGAGGATGAAAGAAGTATATGAAACTGTTCCGTATTCCAGCTGCGGTACTGCTGATCGTGATCGCATTGACTTTATCCGCCTGCAGTAAGGACGAAAAAGCAGCAGATGAGCCAAAAACACCGACAGCACAGGCAGCAGTTACAGAAGGAAACGAAGATACAGATGCATTGTCCGCCGATTTGACGGACACTGTGACAGCGGAAAACCCCTACTTCCCGGACCGCCTGACGAAAGATGCGGTTGCAGAGAAGGAAATGCTGGCTGAGCAGAACTTTGATCAGTCCGAAACTAATGACAACCTGGAAGTGACCCTGAAAGGGATTCAATATACGAAACTGAAACCGGCAGATTCCTATGAGGAATCCTTCACCGGTTTCGAGGATCCGGAGAAAATCGTTGCGGCAACAGCGAAGCTGGAAGTGAAGAATGATGGAGAAAGTGCGGTTCCTTTGAAGGAAATGGGTGCTTTTCTGGAAACTCCAACATACCGGATCCTGAACCATAATGTTTTGGAAGCAGATTCTGGTGAGATCCAACCTGGCCAGACTTCGACCAAATATGTTGTCTTCCTTATGGATCAGGCAGATTACAAAGAAGAAGATTCCTTCTCCCTGCGTATCTCCAGTATCACTGACAAGGAAGAAGACTTGCTGGCTGCTGATTTGACATTTGATTTGCCCGAAGAATAAAAGAAGGAGCACACGCCTCAAGGCATGTGCTCCTTCTTTTGTTTATGATGCATGCAAATTAGCGATGAAGCTGTAGAACCGGTTGATATCTGTCAGGTTTCGATTGCACTTGGAGCTATCCCTGCAAACATAGTTCCCGCGTTTCACATACGTTCCTTGGCCGCGGCCAATAGGCTCTGCCATGAATAACCCTACACTCTCAAGCTTATTGCAGATGGTGCAAATCCCCGGCTGAGAGGAGGGCGTGATCGTGCCGCGAGCGGCTATCATCCCATCCTCATGCGGAGCGACCATGTATTTTGCCTGCTGTCCCGAATCGTTCCACCCAAGATAAGATGTTTTCTCCCAATCAACTTCATCAAGTTTAGGTATATGCAAGTGCTTCACTTTCGGGAACAGCTTCCGAAGCTGCTGTTCTGTAATGACAGGAAATGGCTTGATGGATGGACGAAGCTGAGCCAAAAAGAGCTCTGCATCAATTTCATCCTGCACACCATGGATTCTTCCAAGCATTTCCGCCTCTTCGTCCGAGAGCTTCTCGAACCGGTTCATGATTTTCTCTTCAGCTAATGAGCGGAGTCCAAAAATAATGTCTATATCTTTGACAGCAGCTGAACTATTCACAAGCTGCTGCACCTGTTCTTTAATATTGTTGTACTGGTCATTCCGGATAAAGGCTTGCATGTGGACATCCCTCCGTTTTAATCGCTTCCTATCATTTTAGCAGATATCGAGCTGGAAACAAAAAAACCGGTTCAGGTGAAGAAATAGCGAAATGCACGACTCAGCGTAGCAGGAACGACTGACGCATGATTTTCATCATCTGCGACGTAGTATGCAGTCTTTCCATCCATCACGCTCGGTAAACGATGATAGAGCGCCATAACATCTTCCACCATGAAGCCTTCCTTCTCCCCTACACCGATGAAGAGCTTGGAATCTTTAGCTTCGTTCAAAAAGGAATAAATATGCTTTTCATTCCACCAGATGGAAGGACTGATAGCCAGATAGCATTGGAAAGCTTCCGGTCGCTTGAACATGCTGTACAGCGCAAACAATCCACCCAAAGAATGGCCGTACAGACATTGCTTATCCTGCTGAACATGATAGTTTTCCATGATCTTCGGCTGAAGCTCATCTATTAGCCAGTCCAGGAAAATTTCTGCCCCTCCATGCTTTCCAGTCGTTTTCCACTTCATCTTATCTGGATATGTATAAGCTGCTGCTGGAGGCGTAAAATCATAGAAACGTCGCTCTCTAACAACCGAACCTTCTGCATCTAGTGCTATCCCTGCAACAATTGCCGGATCCACTCCAGTCTTGAGCATATTATGAGATTGATTACGTATGACATCAGCACCCAATCCAAAATAATAATTTCCATCCAGCATATAAATAACTGGATATCCTGCTTCTGATTGCGGGGGTTGATCTGGAATAAATAATTGCACACGATAATTTACCCCCGGCTCTTTTCCCGGAAGTACCCATTCCTCTGTCATGTTTTCAGCTCCTTTATTTGCTTAAGATTAGGTCGAAAGCGATTACATATTTGGTGTTAATTATTAGAATCTACTATAACAAAACGGGGTACTGATGCAAGAATTAATGGAAACTAACTTCAAAAGATTGCGCAGCTTGGTAACCTTCCTAGTTCGTTTTTAGACTTATTCCCTCTTGTCTTTCCTTATAATAAAAAAAGCCCATCCATCAGGATGAGCTTTTTTTATCTAGTTTGGCCGCTGCCTTTCATAACGTACTTATACGTCGTTAATGCCGGTAATCCCATCGGTCCGCGAGCGTGAAGTTTTTGAGTGGAAATACCAATTTCAGCTCCGAATCCAAGAGCGTGGCCATCTGTAAAACGCGTCGATGCATTATGGTAAAGTGCTGCTGCGTCGACTGCCCTCATGAATTTATTCACCGCTTCTTCATCTTCAGAAATGATTGCCTCCGAATGCTTTGTTCCATAACGGTCAATGTGCTCAATTGCTTCCTCAAGTGAATCAACAACACGCACAGCAACATCAAGGCTAAGATATTCATTGGCCCAATCTGCCTCTGCAGCAGGTTTACAGCCAGGCAAAAGCTGAACAGCTATTTCATCTCCATGTGGTTGTATGCCATTTTCCCTTAATGCTTGAACCAATGCATCCTTGTTTGTCTCGAGCCATTCCCGCTGAACAATCAACGTTTCCAACGCGTTACAAACTGCTGGACGATCCGTTTTGGCATTCAGGAATGTGGAGATTGCCATATCAACTTGCGCAGTATTATCCACGTACATATGGCAGTTCCCTACACCTGTTTCCAAAACAGGTACAGTTGCTGAATCGATGACTGCCTGGATAAGCGATGCCCCCCCGCGAGGGATAAGAACATCGATATGCTCCTTCATCGTAAAGAGCTTCGCCGTCTCCTTTCGATCAGTCGACTGGATAAGCTGTACTGCTTCCGCCGGGACCTTTGTCTGCTGGAGTGCATTTTTGATGACTTCCACGATTGCTGTATTCGTATGAATTGCAGATGAGCCGCCTTTCAAAACAATTGCATTGCCTGACTTAAGCGCCAAACCAGTCGCATCTGCTGTAACATTCGGGCGAGCTTCATAGATCATACCAATGACGCCTAATGGCACCGTGATGCGGCTGACATGCAAGCCGTTTTCCAGTGTCCATTCACTGACTATGTGATCGGTCGGATCCTCAAGATCAACTACTTCCTTCAATCCATTTGCAAAATCCTCAATACGTTCACGGGTAAGCTTCAACCGATCAAGAAATGCAGCATCGAAACCTTTTTCTTTTCCTGCCTGCATATCTTGATCGTTCGCATTCAGAATGACTTCATATTCCTTTTCCAAATGCTCTGCAACTGTAATCAACGCTTCATTTTTCTCAGCTGTTGTCAGGAGTGCAAGCTTCTTAGCTGCTGTTTTTGCTGCAATGGCTTGCTCCTCTACTGTTACTGCTTCTTTTATATGCTCCACGGTGCTCCTCCTTCTATCATCGAATTGGTACGGTATGCTCTAGTTCACAAACAAATGCTTCCTGATCGACTATTGTCTCTTCTATATTCCTTACCGGACTTGCTAATGCATGCCAAAGTTCAGACGCAGCTTGATTCACAATGCCCAGACCGATCCGTGCTCCTGCTTCATCCAAAATGCGCACGACGTCACCTTGTTTGAAGTTTCCCTTGATGGCGCTGATATTATGAAATTCAACAGAATGCGGTATCTGATCGTCCATTTTCATGATGATTTCACCTACTGGCCCTGAATTGAAAGCAATCCACTGTTTCTTGCGGTTCAGATAATCCATATCCTGATCAGCTTCGAAGTATGTTCCTTCTGCTTCACCCAACACCGAGCGATAGATGATATCTTTTTCTGTTGCATCGCCAAGAAAACCTATGATTCCAGATGCCATCGCAATCTTGAATGCATCCAGCTTGGACTTCATTCCGCCGGTTCCGACTGCGCTGCCTGCATCCCCTGCGACCGCCTCAATTTCCGGTGTGATGGCTTTCACCCGCTCAATGCGGGTTGCTTTCGGATTTTTGACTGGATTATCCGTATATAAACCATCAATGTCAGAAAGCACTGCTAGGAAATCCGCACCGACCAATCCGGCAACCTTTGCCGATAGTGTGTCATTATCTCCAAAGCGCAGTCTGTCGACTGTCACTGTATCGTTTTCGTTTATGATCGGGATGATGCCGCGATCAACCAAAACATTAATTGTATTTCTAACATTATTATAACGGGTTTCGTCCGAGAAGTCGCCACGTGTAATCAAAATCTGCGATGCCACATAGCCATGGGACAAAAATAAATCCGAGTAGGCTTCCATCAGCAAGCCCTGTCCGATAGATGCAGCAGCTTGTTTTTCCGGCAATGATTTCGGTCTTTCCAGAAACCCCAGCTTGCGATAACCCGCTGCCACAGCGCCAGATGAGACAAGCAATACCTCATAGCCGTTGTCTTTCAGTTTCACGAGCTGCTCCACTAGTTTCTCAAGCTTCTTACGGCTGATTTCTCCATGCAGACTGGTCAATGAACTGCTTCCGATCTTGACGACAATACGTTTCGGTTTTGTTGCTTGAATAGAAATGATAACGTCCTCCAGTTTCCAGATTTTCATTAGCGAGTCAGCTGCTGTTTTTTAAGCTCCTCGCTGATAGCATTGGATCGTTCAGCTGCAGAAAGGATTGCCTTGGCCATCGCTTCTCCAGCACCACCACTATTGAGTGCTTCCAGTCCTGCTGCCGTTGTACCATTTGGTGACGTCACTTTTTTCCTTAAAGATCCCGGGTCTTCCTTCGTTTCTAATAGCATCTTAGCAGCACCGAGCATCGTCTGGGTTCCAATCTTCCTTGCTTGCTCTCGATCGAATCCTGCAGCTACACCAGTTTCCTCGAAATGCTCCATCAGTCTATAGAAATAGGCAGGTCCGCTGCCGGCCATCCCTGTGAAAACATCCATTTGATCTTCTGCAATCACAAATGCCTCACCAAAGGTCTTTACCAGTTCTGTGACGAGTGTAAGCTGTTCTGCAGATACATTTTTTCCAGGTGCAATGGCTGTGGCCGATTCACCAATGGTACTGGACGTGTTAGGCATGATACGAACAACGGGTTGGTTTTCTGGCAGATAATGCTCGATTTGGTCATTCTGGAAACCTGCAGCTACCGATATGACCAGCTGCCTTTCCTGAACCTTATCTTGCAAGTCGATCAATGCAGCGGTGATGTCCTTCGGCTTCATCACAAGTATGATGACATCCATACTGACCCAATCCACCTCAGCCTGAGGAACTCCAGTAATGGCATAACGCTCCTGCAGCTCACGCAAACGCTCCGAGTTCGTTCGATTTGTCACATAAACCTGCTCGTTATGCACGCTGTCTGACCCGTTCATTCCTGCAATCATTCCTTCTGCCATCGATCCTGCCCCGACATACAAAATCCGTTTGTTAGTTATGATACCTAATCGCTCCTTTTGAGAAAATTTTTCGTTCCCTGTTAACAGTTATCTATGCTAACACTATAGGACTCCATGTCAAGGAATGCCACATCACAAAAGCCTGTCCTATCAGCGTTTCAGCCCCATGAACAACAGAATGGAAACGCTTTACAAATTTATCGACGTTATGTTCAAGGAATGGTCATAATAACCTGCATTTCCCTACTTGTATGGGCGTGAAAATTGTCCTAAGCTTAGGCTTGTACTACTTTGCCTATTATTACATTTAAATATAGAAGAAAAGGAGTTGTCCTATATGGAGGCACAAAAGGAGCCGTCGATATCGAAGCAGAAACAACAGAAACGTCGGTCACTTTATCAGTCTGTCTGGCGCTGGCATTTCTATGCAGGTCTTATAATTATGCCATTCCTCATCATCCTAGCTATCACAGGCGGTGTTTATCTATTTAAACCTCAAATCGAAGCAGCCCTTTACAAGGACTATTATGAAGTCACTCCGCAAACTACTGTCACAACGCCATCCGAGCAAATCAATACAGTGGAAGCTGTGAATCCGAATGCAGCAGTGACGTCGTATCGTCCAAGTGACAGTCCAGACCGTTCTGCTGAGGTAGGTATTACAGAAGACGGGAAAGCTTATACCGTTTACGTCGACCCTTATGAAAATGTCATACTCGGTAAATTAGAAGACTCTTTCAAGCTCGTTAACGTATTTGAAAAAATTCATGGTGAGCTGCTGATGGGTACTTTCGGGGATCGTGTTGTCGAGTGGGCAGCTTGCTGGGCGCTGATTTTGATCATCACTGGCGTTTACCTGGGCTGGCCAAAAATGAAAGGGAAATCAAAAATCTTTGGTGTTCTCATTCCGCGCTTGAACAAAGGGAAAAAACTACGGACACGTGACTTGCACGTAGTGCCTGCATTCTGGATTTCGTTAGGTCTGCTATTTCTGATTCTTACAGGACTGCCTTGGTCAGGATTATGGGGAAACAATTTCCAAACGATTACCACTAATGCAGGTGTCGGCTATCCACCTTCTGTGTGGGTTGGTGATGCTCCTGCTTCTGATGTGAAAACAAAAGAAATCGCAGATGTGCCTTGGTCAGCTGAGAACTTGCCAGTTCCAATTTCAACAAATCAGCAATACACACAGCTTTCTGTTGATGATGTTGTGTCGATAGCCGAAGATGAAGGTGTAAAGCCTGGCTACAATATCATGATTCCGCAAACGCAGGATGGTGTATTCACTTTATCTGCTTTCCCGCCGAAAGCTCGGGATGAAGTTACAATGCATATTGATCAGTATACTGGCGCTGTTTTGGCAGATTACCGCTATGACAATTATCATACGCTAGGTAAGGTTATTGCTTATGGTATTACCATTCATAAAGGAACGGAATTCGGTATCTGGAATCAGATTATCGGATTGCTTGTTTTGATTGGCATTATAGGTATTGCTGTGAGCGGCTTCATCCTATGGCTCTCCCGCAAACCTGAAGGGAAGCTTGGCTCGCCGAAAGCACCGTCTGACAAAGTGATGAAAGGCGTTATCGTACTGATTATCATTCTTGGCATCATCTTCCCGCTTGTCGGAATCTCGATTATCGTCGTCTGGCTGTTTGATCGGTTTGTCATTCCGAGGGTGCCTGCACTGAAGAGGTTCTTTAATGCGTAAGAAAGGAGAAAAGCAGATGCGACTATTTAAAATTACGCCGTTGTTACTGACGTTCTTTCTCCTTGCTGCATGCTCTGCCGATCCTGAAGCAGCTGACCATTACGCGAAACGGGAAGAAG
Organism: Virgibacillus sp. 7505; assembly: GCF_002272135.1. Taxonomy (GTDB): domain Bacteria; phylum Bacillota; class Bacilli; order Bacillales; family Amphibacillaceae; genus Terribacillus. Next base: position 112,477 of record NZ_NPBF01000008.1, read on the forward strand.
TGAACGTGATCATTGAAGCTCCTGAATCCATCGAAGCAGATTCTGCTCCTAAAATAGATGTAAAGCTGTCACATGATGGGAAAGCACTTGAACAGGAAGCAACCGTCAACTTCCTTGTATGGAAAGATGAGAACAAAGCAGATGCAGAAACAATTCCTGCCTCATTGGATACAGACGGGACATATCATCTGGAGTATACCTTCCCATCGGATGGCGTATACTTTGTTAAAGCAGATGTAAAGGTCGATAATATCCATTTGATGCCGACGAAGCAGATTCGCGTTGGAGAATTGACGCAAGAAGAGATAGAAAAGATACAACAGGAACAAGAACAGAAAAAACAGGATGATAGTGGAAGCCACCATCATCATTAATAGGAAAAAGCCGTATTTCTTCCAGAATACGGCTTTTTTAATTGGAAATTTCTGTTACGATAGAACTGTAGATTATCCTTATGATGAAATGGTGACATGCATGCAAAAACTGCAAATATATCTGGAAAAATTTGATTATCTCTATTTCTCGCTTATCATACTGCTCGGACTTGCAAGCCTACTCAGTTTATATCAAGTACAAGTCTTGCAAGGAGAATATTTTGTTCTGCAGCAAGTTGTCTGGTATGTAATTGGTTTAGGCGGCTGTTTTGTCGTGTCTTATTTTCTTGATCTCGATATACTGAAGCGTTTATCACTTTTTGTTTATCTTTTTTTCCTGCTGTTATTAGTAGGTATCTTGATTGCACCCTCCAGCATCTCCAAAGAAATCAATGAAGCATACGGCTGGTATACAATCGGCGGCTTTTCATTCCAGCCTGCTGAATCGATGAAAATCGGATTGATTCTGTATCTGGCACAAGTGATCAGTAAAGGGACGGATAGCTCTCCTGCATTAAAGGAGGAAATACTGCTTGTCGGCAAACTGACAGTCATCACATTAATCCCTGTTGCTGTCGTCATGCAATTTCCGGACTTCGGTAATGCAATGGTTTATCTTGCTATTTACGGGGCGATGCTGCTTGTTTCCCGCGTCCGGATAAAAACGATACTGCTTATCTTCTCTGTTCCATTAACATTTGTACTTGCCTTAACCATTACATACTTCGTTGCGACTGATTTCTTCCTCGATCGGATACTCGGCATGCTGCCAAGCTATCAGGCAAGCCGTTTCTATGGCTGGCTGCAGCCAGAAAAATATACGATTTCCGGCTATCAGCTGAATCAATCGATCATGGCGATTGGATCTGGCAATATGAGTGGCTACGAAAATCTGCCACATGTGCCATACGCCTATTCAGATTTGATTTTCGCAGTCATAGGCGGCGTTTTCGGCTTTGTCGGAACAAGTCTTGTACTGCTGCTTTACTTTATGCTCATTTATAAAATCGTCATGATTTCCCAGCGCTATCATGATTCATTCGGAACCTTGATTGGTGCAGGAATCGCTGGTTTCCTGACATTTCAGATATTCCAAAATGTCGGTATGAGTATCGGACTGATGCCCGTAACGGGACTTGGTTTGCCGCTTATCAGCTATGGAGGAAGTGCCCTCGTCATTACACTCGCATCTCTTGGATTGATCCTCAATATGCGTGTAAATACGATGACGTTTATGTTTGGAAACAAATAGCGTTTACTTCTGCAAACATGTGCGGTATATTATATCGTAATTACTACTATTAAGGTGAGTGCATGCAGCATAAAAACTACTTAGCGCTGGCCCTGCCGCTGACCCTGTCAACGATCACGACGCCATTGCTCGGCGTTGTTGATACAGCCGTTGTCGGCCAGCTTTCCAATGCTTCTTATATTGGCGGGGTCGCCATCGGTACGATTATATTCAATACGATGTACTGGCTTTTCGGATTCCTGCGGGTCAGTACATCCGGGTTTGCCGCTCAGGCATCTGCCAGTCTCGATAAAGAAGAACATGTAATGGCGTTAATGCGTCCTTTCCTGGTCGCTTTTGTTGTCGGCCTGCTATTCGTTCTTATACAGCAGCCGATCCTGCACTATTCCCTCTCCTTCCTAGGAGCGAGTGATGCCGTGAATAGCAGCGTTTCGGCTTACTTCTCAATCCGGATTTGGGGTGCGCCATTTGCGCTTGCCAACTATGTCATCCTTGGCTGGCTGATCGGCATGTCCTATATCAAAGCAACACTTGTTCTGCAGATAAGCACGAATATGCTGAATATCATTCTTTGTATTCTTTCTGTTCATGTGTGGGATTTGGGAGTGGCAGGTGTAGGTGCTTCTACGCTGATTGCCGAGATTTTCTCTTGTGTATTCGGCATTGTCCTGCTGCGCAAATATGCCGGCAGCATCTGGCAGCATCCATTCATACAGGTCTTGCGACGCGCAGTCGATCCTAAACCGATGTGGCGAATGATGAAGGTCAACCGAGATTTATTCATTCGGACGATATGTTTACTAATTGTTTTTAACCTGTTTACAGCAAAAGGTGCTGCGTTTGGGGAAGATATGCTGGCAGCCAATGCCATCCTGATTCAGATTCACTATATGATGGCGTATTTCTTTGATGGCTTCGCTAATGCGTCCAGCATTGTGGCCGGTCGGGCTCTTGGGGAACGCAATGAAAAACTCTTTTCGCAGTCTCTGCGTCTATCTCTGCAATGGGGGCTTGGTATCGGGGTGACGCTTGCGCTTCTGTTTTTTGCTGGCCAGAAGTGGATCTATCCTTTGTTCTCCGATCAGCAGCACATTATCGAGCTGACTGGATCCTATGCCAACTGGCTTGTTCTATTTCCGGTCGTCGCCAGCCTTGGCCTTGTCTATTATGGCGTTTTCACTGGCGTAACGGAAGTAAGCTTTGTCCGCAACTCCATGATTCTTGCTGTCCTGCTTTACTTAGCGGCGCTTTATGCCCTGCAGCCACTCGGCAATCATGGACTATGGATCGCCTTCCTGCTGTTCAGTCTCGGTCGGTCCGTCTTCCTTATCATGTATGTACCAAAGCTGCGCCGGCTGTTTCAGCAGACGGCAGCAGCTTGACTCAGGCTTGATGGCCTCCGATTTTCGTACTGCGTTCAATTGTCATTCCTGCAGCTGTATGGCTGCTGGCACGCAGAATGGCGGTCGTACCGAAACGTGCCCGAATCTGATCCATCGTCCGACTCAGATCCTTCTGCTTGCTCTTATCCTCGAACAAGCTGAGCTGGGTCGCTTCTTCATCGTATAAATTGGTCAGGGAGACAGACACTCGTCTGACTTCGTGGCCTTTTTGGTAGTGCTCATGAAATAGTTCGAGGCAGAGCTTATACATATCCGTCGTCAGATTCGAAGGGCTCGTAAAGGAACGGGACCGGCTGAAGCCGCCGCCATGCTGACTGGCATATCCAACGGCCAGATGGACTGTACTGCCTTCCTTCCTGTCCCGTCTTGCCCGTCTGCAGGCCTCCTCACACAGCTCCAAGATGATGGTCGGAATCTCTTCGCCACGGTAATTACGCAGCAGTGTAATGCCGTGTCCGTAGCTTTTCTGCTCCTGTTTGACGAAATCACCGAGCACCTCGCTCTCATCGATTCCCCATGCATGCCAGTATAATTGCTCACCCATCACACCATACCGTTTCTTGAGATGCTCCAAGGAAGTATGAGCAAGATGCCCAAGCGTGACAATACCCATCCGGTTCAAATTCCGCTGCATTCGTCGTCCAATCCCCCAAACATCCTGTATCGGGACCGGCCACAATAAGCGCGGCACATCCTGATAATGGCAAACGGCAATACCAGAGGTCTGTTTCTTTGCATGAATATCCATCACGACCTTGGCCAGGAACTTGTTATCTCCGATTCCAATGGCTGCCGTAACACCGAATTGCTCCAGGATATCCGCCTGCAGCTTGGCCGCTGTCTCCTCTGCAGTTCCATGCAGCTTTTCCGTGCCATCAAGTGTCACCCAGAATTCGTCGACAGAATAAACATGGATCGCTTCCATCGGCACATACTCATGCACTAGCTCGGTAATTGCCACCGAAACCTCCAAATAATCCTTCATATGTGCTTCCGCAATGACGAGTTCCGGATCTTCCGGCAGCTCGAAATAACGGCTCACATTGCTGACGCCATGCTTCTTCTTCAGCGCAGGACTGGCAGCTAGCACGATACTACCCGGCCGCTTCGTATCCCCGACCACTGCAAGCAGTGTCGTCATCGGATCAAGGCCGCGTTTCACGCATTCCACACTTGCATAGAAGCTCCGCATATCCACACACAATACCTCATGCTGCTGAAATCCGCTATAATCCATCTTTACCACCTCCAAAGGGAACAAATGTTCTTACTTTAGATTACCCGATTCGAGGCAGTTATAGTAGCTGTAATTTTTGGATAGGGAGGAAAAATGAAAAAAGATTGCTCTAAACAAACAATTTTATTCTTTCTATTTGGTAATACAGTTATATAAAGGATACCAATTAGTTCAGAGGAGTTCATTATGAGGATTTGGTTGATTTTCATCATATAGTATGAATCTTAATACAGCACAGCTTCCTTATGATTTGGTTCTAGAGGGACATATTGATTGGTTTTACCTAGCTATATTTATTAGTCAGCTGGGTGCTATATTCAATGAAAGAGGATCAAAAAGACCAATCAGCGCATTAACGGTTCTGCTAATAAATGAACTGCGTCCCAAGTAACCCTCAACTTTTGGGACGCAAAGAAGTAACCAGTTTTTTCTAGGTTTAACAATTCCACACTACTTTTATCAAATAAAGAAATGTTGCAGCGTCGTCCGGATACCGGCTGCGTAAGGTGTTCCGCATACCTGACTGTGCTTCTGTTTCGCCTCCTCTGTTGCATTAGCAACTAGGAAACCATTTCCTGCGTATCGCAGCATTTCAAGGTCATTTCCACTGTCTCCAAAAGCATAAATCTGCGACGGCTCCACCATGCAATGATTTGCCAAGAACTGGACGGCCGCTCGTTTTCCAGTCCTTAACGGAATAAAGTCCACATCATATGCCCCGTCTGGATCTCCTGCCAGTGGATTGCATGCGTTCACATTCAAACCTACCTTAGCTGCAGCGGCTGCCTGCCTTATACGATGCATTACCTCGGCCAAATCATCTTCATTAGGAAAGTAATAATAGTTCTTTTTGTACGAGCTCTGCCCATGCATCGTCTGTGGCTGTAATGCTATCCCATCCAAAGAGAGCATATGAATCAAATCCTCTACAAGCTGATTGAATTCTTCTTGAACAGGTAAATGCTTTTTCCAATCGTATATCTCCTTTAGTTCTCCACCAGCTGTTAGTTGGTACAGTTCGGTTCCCAGATTAGCTGCAATGAAATGGGGCATATAAGTCAGACGTGCACGCTCCATTTTAGCAGCCAGGGAATTACAATCACTTCCGGTAACCCATGCAATTTTCACGTGATGCTGCCTGGAAATCTGATTTAGATAAAGCTCCATCGCATGCAAATCCTCCAGCTGCCCCTTCTCACAAGCATGAGGAAAATAAGTCTCATCAAAATCAAAACAAATAAGTGCCTTTGTGCTGTCGGTACTATCAAAGCATTTTTTCACACTCATTATTCAACCACCTCCCTTCCTACCATAAGAGATGGGAACGTTCCCAGGTCAACAAGAAAACAGGTATGCTATGATAAAGCTACATTCAATGTCCAAGGAGCTGGTTGAATGCCTACTATAAACGACATCGCAAAGAAATGCGGTGTTTCCAAAAGTACTGTCTCTCGCGTATTAAATGGGCATCCATATGTATCTGAACAGAAGCGGCAAGAGATCCTTTCTGCTATCGAGGAATCCGGATTCACCCCGAATAGCTTGGCTGTTCAATTTCGTAAGCGAAAAACCTCTGCCATAGGTATTCTCACACCTCAAGTCGATCATCCTTATTTCGCAGCACTGGTGCAATCATTATCGAATGCCTGTACAGCAAAAGGATGGAAACCCGTTATCTTTCAGACATTCGGTGATAAGAAACGTGAACTGGATGTATTCGCCAAGCTGAAACAGCGTGAACTGGACGCTATAATCGCAACTTCATCCGCACTGGAAGCTCACCTTTTAGCCCGTTGCTTAGAAAATGGTCCAATACTTATTTGTAATGAGAAATATGAAATTGATACAACTGTATGCAGTCTAGATGAAGAGAGTGCCGCCTATAAATTGACCATGCATATGCTGCAAACAGGTAAGAAGCGACTCTTATTCTGCCTTGACCACACTTCCCCATCCCAAGAAGCTAGATATAAAGGTTTTCTAAATGCCTTAGCTGCGAGAAATCTAAAGGAAGGCGGGAAACGCATAGAAGGAATGGTATCAATTGAGGATGGCATTCGTTTGGGTACTGATTTATTTCATGATAAACAATTGCTCATAGATGGCATATTTGCAGGAAGTGACTTCGTTGCCGCTGGGATTCTGCATGCTGCCAAGGAACATCAAATCGCTGTGCCAGAAAATTGCGCAGTTACTGGGTTTGATAACCATCCTATCTCTCAGATTACCGATCCTCCGCTGACCACCTATGATAATGAGATAGAGGCCATGGCACGAAAGACTGCAGAACAATTAGATATGCAGCTATCTGGTAACAATAATGTACCCAAACTATTTCAATGGCAAGGATATCTTGTATCGAGGCATTCCACGTAAAAAAGACCCGTGCTCTCTGCACGGGTCATCTTTTTATGCTTCTATCTTTTTAAAGAACTGTGGCAAATGCTTTTTATGCTTCTATCTTTTTAAAGAACTGTGGCAAATGCTCTTTATGAGCCTCCAACATTTCATCCATTATCTTCTTCGCTATCTCATCCGAAGGTACAAGCGGGTTGATTGTCATCGCAAGCAAAGCAGTGTTGTAATCACCTGTTACAGCTGCCTCAGCTCCAACACGCTCGAATGACTTGATTTGCTGAACAAGTCCGCGTACTGGTACTGGAAGGTCACCAATACCAATCGGTTTTGGACCATCTTTGGTAATGACACAGTTGATTTCGATAGCGGAATCGTTCGGAATGCTCTGGATAGCACCATTATTGATTGTGTTCACTGTCTGAATATCACGTTTGTCATTGTAGATGGAGTTGATCAGACTGCAAGCAGCATCACTGTAGTATGCACCGCCGCGTTTGGACAGCTGCTCAGGTTTCTCTGCAAGATTCGGATCTTTGTAAAGCTCGAACAAATCACGCTCAACGCCTTGCACGACCTCAGCACGCGTACCTTCGTTTTCTGCTTCTTCAAGCTCTGCTTCAAGCATTTGCGAAGTCTTGTAGTAGTAACGGTGGTATGGACACGGGATAGCTTTCAAACCTTTGATGAAGCTAGGTTCCCAGTCAAGGTTTTTGATGTTTCTCATCGTCATCTCTTTTTTATCGGCGCTTGTCATTTTATCCAGCACGGTTTCCGTAACATTTTCTCCGTCCAAGTATACATTCAAGCCGAATACCATGTGATTCAGACCAGCAAAGTCGATGTGCACACGATCTCCATCGGCACCAAGCAGCTCTGCTACTTGCATCTTCATCATGATCGGCACGTTACATAAGCCGACGACATTTTTGATATTAGAGTAGCGAAGCACTGCTTCTGTTACCATACCAGCTGGGTTTGTGAAGTTCACAAGCCATGCATTCGGGCAAAGCTCCTCCATGTCTTTACAAATATCGAGGATGACAGGAATAGTACGCAGACCTTTGAACAATCCGCCCGGTCCGTTCGTTTCCTGCCCGATTACATTATATTTCAATGGGATTCTTTCGTCTTTTGCCCGTGCGTCCAATAGTCCAACACGGAATTGTGTTGTAACAAAGTCTGCATCCTCCAAAGCTTCCCGGCGATCCAATGTCAAATGCACATCGATCGGCAAGCCTGCTTTTTCCACCATGCGCTTTGCCATATTCCCTACAATTTCAAGCTTTTCCTTCCCTGCTTCTACGTCCACGAGCCAAAGCTCTGTAATTGGCAATTCATCATAGCGTTTAATGAACCCTTCCACGATTTCCGGTGTGTAACTTGAACCTCCGCCGATTGTAACGATCTTCAATTTTCCCATGATTCGTGCCTCCTATATGGTTACATTTTTGATCTACAACCACAGCTTAAATGCTGGAATGCATCCCAGGTCAAGAACAAATTCGTAAGGAATTTGTAAACCGGTCGACCAAAGCTTACAAAACGTTCATTTTCCGCTAAAATAAAGGTAAGAAAGCGATTTCTAATGAGGTGAAGCACATGAGTAATATCAAACAGATTGCACAGATGGCTGGCGTTTCCCGCAGCACTGTTTCACGTGTCCTCAATCACCATCCCCATGTCCATGAAGATACTCGGCGCAAAGTCCAGCAAGTCATTGATAAACTAGACTATATTCAAAATAGCAATGCAGTACAGCTGAAAAAAGGCAGGACCAATACTATTGGTGTCGTCTCGCCTTCCATCAGTCATTATTTTATGCAAATTGTTCAAGGTATCGCCGAAGCTGGCACCTCCTGCCAATATCAAACCTTACTTTACCAAACGAATGAAAAAGCCGATCAGGAATTGCAGGCTTTGGAAATGCTGCGTCAAAAGCGCTTGGACGGGCTGATTATCCTGCGCTGCGGATTAGATTGGGAGAAAGTTGCCACTTATACAAAGTACGGACCGATTATGACATGTGAGCCTCTGCAGCATCCACAGATCCAATCCATCTATATGAATCATTACGAAGGGTTCCAGCTTGGGCTTGAGCATTTGATCGCAAAAGGCTATAACCGCATTGCCTGTACAATAGGAAGAGCCGAAAGCCGAAACAGCCTGGAACGGAAGAAGGCTTTTGAGGATATATTGCAAACACATAACCTTCCCGTCCGTCCCGAATGGATCTTAGATGAGACATTCACCGTCGATGACGGACGCAGAGCCCTGCAGGAGCTTTTAAACGGCAGGAATATGCCTGATGCGGTCATCCACGCCAGTGATTACGTTGCAGCCGGCATGGCTGCCGAAGCTCGGACGCAGGGAATCAGCATTCCTGATGAGCTGGGCTTGGTAGGTTTCGAATCCGACCAAAGCGATGTTGCTGGACTGATGGAGCTGACTCATGTCCGTAATCCACTCAAGCAGATGGGAGCAGAGGCGTTTCGTCGCATGCATGCGGTATTAACGGAAACACCTTATACACCAGCCGAACTTGCCTTCTCTCTGACAGAGCGTCAGTCTACTGCAAGAGGTGTAAAGCAAGTCCAGGTATGAGGCTATCAAAAAGTTTTATATAAGCAGAATCGTTCCGCGTGCTAGGATAGTGCTATAGAGGCAGAAAAGGAGTAGCTGATAAGCTACCCCTTTTCACTGAATGCCTTTATAAATCGGCGATGGCTCCTGACCATCTTTTCCGGCAGTTCATCAAGCGGGAAAAAGCCCAGCTGCATAGATTCTGCTTCATCCAGCATTAATTCTCCGTGAAACTTACTTGTCTGGTACACGATTGTCACATTGTAAAATTCATCACCATTCGCAGCTACGGCAAAATTATCTTTTCCGGAATACACATCGACCAGCTTCAATTCCTCCACTGTCAGTCCTGTTTCTTCCAGGACTTCCCTGGCAGCTGTCTGTTCAGCTGATTCACCAAGTTCCATCAATCCTCCAGGCAAGCCCCATGTTTCGGGCGGGTGGATTCGTTTCTGTAAAAGGACATGCTGCTTTTCATCAAAAAGAAGGCATAATGCCCCAACTAATATGACAGGCTGATGCCCGACATACTTCCGAAGATTCTCTACATAGTTCACAAGCACATCCCCTTTCTCTCACCAAGTTTACCAAATCTTACATATAGCCGATAGAATTCTTTAATCTTAATATGATACAGTAACTATATCAGAACAATCTAGGAGTGATCATATGGAAAAAATCATGTTCATACAAACCGGCTTCGGTGTCGATGTACACGGTCAAGACGTTACAAAAGCAGCGGTACGTGCAGTAGTCAATGCTATACATACAAATTCCATGCCTGGTATTACGAGCGTCCTGCCAGACAACGATTTGCATAATATGAAGGTGAATATCCGCTTGGCAGTCCCTGCTGATAAGGACAAGCTGGATATCGAGCAGGTCAAGGCCCGGATTCCATATGGTACTGTAACAGTAGAAGTGATCGATGGTGGTATGCTGACTACAAGCGCTATCTACTTAGAGGAGAAACAGGATAAAAACGATATGATGTATATCGTGAACGCTTCCGTCGAGACGGGATACTGAAATGATCGAGCACAAGATCTATAATATGGTGATGATACATAATGAGGATCAGGTGCTTCTGCTGGATCGTCAGCATGATGACTTCCGCGGATTCATCCCGCCTGGCGGAAAGGTGGACTTTCCTGAGAGTCTCACTGCAAGCGCAATTCGCGAGGTGAAGGAAGAGACAGGACTGGACGTATGGAATCTGGAGTATAAAGGCGTACAGCATTACGTGAACGATGAACAAAATGTCCGTTACCTGATCTTCTATTATATAACTGATTCTTTTTCCGGCACACTGCTGACAGATTCCAGAGAAGGCAATCCATCATGGTTCCAGAAGTCTGAAGCGATGGAACTGCCAATGCAGGAGGTAGTCCGCACTGTCTTTCCGTTATTCTTCCAAGAAGGTACATTTGAATTGTACCTGCATGCTGAATCTGAAGCTTCTGATTACACGGAAGAAATACTGCATACATAAATACGGGAGGGGAGATATCAGCTTCCTCCCCCTTCTATCAATCAAAATACATACTGATATTCCATATATTGCAACTTCAATTCTATTGAATAAGATAAATAGATAGGTCTATTCTCTCATTTTTCTAGTGAAAGTAATATTTTCTGATTGCTTGTACTTTCCCAACTTTCCTCATCCTTCTACAAGTTTCCATATGTTTACGTTATTTTCCACTCTCTTGTTTCCCAACTTTATTGCCAACCCTGTCGGATTATGTGATGACATCTCACGAAAACCGCATTATTTCAATGTATACACCACTTCTCTTCCTTCCAAAGTACCATTGTAAATCTAGCAGACTAGTCGCTATACTACCCTTTAAGGAAAACTTTACCTACATATCGAATCTGTTTTCCGACTATTTAAACTATTAGCACAGGGAGAGTGACTTGCTTGAAGAAGAATAAATGGATGGCTTCTGCGATGGCAGCCGTTATCGGATTTAGCACTTTTACATTATCATTTGTGCCAGCGCAGGAAGCCAATGCCGAAGCAACTGTTGAAAAAACACCAGCTGTGACGTACTCGCCGAAAACTGCCCAAAGCGGCGGACCTTTCGACAGTGCAATTGCAAATGAGGATAAATTGATTGAATTGCTTAAAGAAGAAGGAAAGATCAGTAAGGATGCTACGGAAGCGGAAGCCCAGGAAGTATTGAATGCTTATCTAAAGGAACGGGAAGAAAAAAGCGCAGAAGCTGCTAAGCAGCCTTTGCCGGATGAGCTGAAAGAAGCTGCAATCGATGAAACAGTGGTTAGTGACACTGATAAGCAGAATGGCAATGCCGACAATGCTGCAAGTGCATCCAAAGAGAAAGGCAAAGACAAAGGAAAAGGTAAAGATAAAGGAAAAAATAAGAAAGTAGATAACGTGAAGGAAGAAGAGTATGACGGTGAAGTGCGGGAAGACAAAGTACTCGTCCTCGCAATTGACTTCCCTGATTACCAGAACAGCTCTATCACACCGGAAGAAACTGATATGTGGTACGAAGATTATACACATGATCACTTCCAAAACATGATCTTTGGTGATGATGGCTATACTGGTCCGGATGGCCAGGAGTTCACTTCTATGAAGCAGTATTATGAGGCACAATCCGGCGGCAGCTATACTGTCGATGGAGAAATTGCCGGATGGTACACAGCAGATCATCCTGCAGCTTACTATGGTGCCAACGATCCTGCTCCAGATGGCAGTGATACTGCTGCGCGGGAATTGGTCTACGAAGCACTAACGAAGGCTGGACAAGATCCGAACGTCGACTTGAGCGAGTACGATCAGTGGGATCGCGATGACTATGATGGCGATGGCGTTTACCATGAGCCAGACGGTATCATCGACCACTTGATGGTCATTCACGCAGGTGTCGGTGAAGAAGCGGGCGGCGGAAGCCTTGGCGGCGATGCAATCTGGTCTCACCGCTGGAATCTTGGCGGACTTGTTGCAGTCCCTGGCGGAAGCTCCACTAGTGACCGCTTTGACGGACAGCTTGCTGCTTACGACTATACAATCGAACCGGAAGACGGAGCTATGGGGGTATTCGCGCATGAATACGGCCATGACCTAGGCTTGCCGGATGAGTATGACACGAACTATACCGGCCAAGGGGAAGCGGTTGCTTATTGGTCCATCATGGCAAGCGGAAGCTGGGCTGGTGATGTACCTGGAACAGAGCCTTCAGGTTTCAGTGCCTATGCAAAGGAATATTTGCAAAACGCACATGGTGGTAACTGGCTGAGCGGTACAACGATCGAAGCAGAAGATTTGGATGACGATGGTATTGAACTGCTATTGGATGAAGCTGTGACAAAAGGTACGAATAATGACGTGATTCGCGTTAACTTGCCAGATAAAGAAACCGAAGTCACACAACCTGCAAGCGGCACATTCGCCTATTTCAGCGGAAAAGGTAATAATGTTGATAATAACATGACGGCAACTGTTGATTTGACCAATGCCTCTTCAGCTGAGCTGACATTTAAAACTTGGTATGATATCGAACAAGATTGGGATTATGCTTCTGTCAAAGTGAATGGGGAAACTATCCCTGGCAGCATCACGACAACAGAAAATCCGAACGAACAGAACCCAGGTGATGGTATCACCGGTACATCTGATGGCTGGGTGGATGCTACTTTCGATTTGAGTGCCTATGCAGGCCAGGAAATAGAGCTTTCCTTGAACTATTGGACGGATGTAGCTGTAAACAACGCTGGATTCTATGTGGACGATATTCAAGTGACAGCTGATGGCAGCACTGTCCTGACAGACGATGCAGAAGCTGACAGTAGTTTTGAGCTAAATGGATTTGCTCAAGATAAAGGCGTTTCCCTTTCCGAGCATTACTACTTGCTAGAATGGCGTACGCATAACGGCGTTGATATCGGACTTGATCGTATCCGTCGTGGTGACAGCTTGATGAGCTACAACACTGGCCTTCTAGTCTGGTACGTCGATAATTCTTATGACAACAACTGGACTGGTACTCATCCAGGCGAAGGCTTCCTTGGGGTAGTGGATGCTGATCAGAAGGCACTTTACTGGAGCGACAAATCAGTAGCTTCCACTCGTTATCAAATTCACGATGCCGCATTCAGCAAGGATAAATCCGAGAAGATGTTCCTTGATTATCGCGCAACGAATGGTTTGACACTGAAGGACAACCATACGAAGAGCTATGATGAGTTCGAGGATGATAATAATTACTTGAACAAAGCACTTCCTGATGCTGGACGTAAAGTACCAGAGTATGGAATCGAATTTGAAGTAAAAGATGACAGCAAGGATGGTTCAGTCGGTAAGATTGAAATCTCCCGCGAAGATTAGTAGCAAAGAAGGAACCCGTTCATCTACGGGTTCCTTCTTTTTTTCGGTATTGACACTCGGAATATAGTGCCCTTGCCTTCTTCACTCTCCACTTCTATCGTCCCGTTATGCGCCTTGACGATAGAATGGCTGATGGAAAGACCAAGACCCGCACCGCCTTGCTGACGCGCGCGTGAACTGTCACTTCGATAGAATCGGTCAAAGACATGCGGAAGATGTGCTTCTGGGATACCGGATCCATTATCTTTTACGGCAATTTCAGCTGCATGATCTGTTTTACCAAGGATTATATCAATCTCTCCATGTTCAGGATCTGTATGTTGGACTGCATTATAAAATAGATTCAACAGCACTTGTTTCAATTTATCTTTATCAGCAGCTACTAATAGATGCTCATTTACTGAAAACTGTACTTTCCTGCTGCCAGCAAGCATATCAAAATGCGGCATCATTTCCTCCAGTACAGTACTCACCTCCAGATCCTGCAGCTGCATATCCTCAGACTGATCCAGCTTGGTGAGTAAAAGCAAATCCTCTACCAGCTTCTTGATCCGCTTCGATTCCTTGAGCATGCTTTCAAGGGCTGGATAGAGCTGGGCTGGGTTATCTGCTGCTCCTCGAAGCAGTACCTCCAAAAACCCGTGAATGGAAGTAAGCGGCGTTCGCAGTTCATGGGATGCATCCGCAATGAACTGCTGCATTTGTTCTTTTGCTTCCCGTTCCGACTGGAACGAGCTGTCGATTCTCTCTACCATTTGATTGAAGGCGACTGTAAGCCGTTTGATTTCGATTTGCTCAGAGTCCTCTTCCATCCGCTCGGACAAATTCTCCGCATTCGTCCTCTCTACCCTTCTGATTATCCGATGCAGCGGATCGAGCGCTTTTTTGATCACTCGTGTGTAAAGCAGGATGCCTGCAGCCAATGCCACGATAGCCAGCAGGAAAAATACCTGCAGCTGCCCATTGATGACATCGTTGATCGAAGCGGTCTCCGTCCCTGCTTGTAAATAACCGCTAATATCACCGAACCGTCTGTCAGCGACAATGACAACGAGCTGCTCATTGCCGTCTTCATCTTCCGTCACGATGTATCTTGCGGACTTATCATCCCTGCTGTTCATATACTTGCGAAGCTCTTCCTGCTCCAAGCGCGGACTCGATAAGCCGTTCTCCTCTGATACATCTGTGTAGTTACCAGATGTATCGATCCTGGCTAAAGAACGATCGAATAGAAATGGCTGATGCATATCATCATTTTGTTCAAGCAATGCTGGCGGAAGCGAATGCAGCTGTGACTGCATGGCATCTGCCTCATTCTGATATAGGAAATCTTTCATCAAGAAGTATTGTAAGATACCGACGACTGATAGGATAATGGCAAGAATAAGACAGGATAACGCAACAATCTGCTTATTCAAGGTTCTTGGCTTCAATCTGGGTATTCGCTTCATCTGACATCCAGGCGATAGCCTGCCCCCCGGATTGTGCGAATCAGCTGCCGATCTTTATCGTGGAGCTTTTCCCGCAGAGAACGGATATACACTTCTACAATATTTTCTTCTCCGCCGAATGCATATCCCCATACTTTATCGAGGATAAGTGCCTTGCTGAGGACAATCCCTTGGTTCATAGCAAGGTATTTTAACAGCTCATACTCTGTCGGAGAAAGCTGCAGCAGCTCTTCCTCCAAGTATATTTCCTTGCGGCGGTCATCTATTCGTACAGGTCCCGCTACAAGGGAATCGCCCAGTTCCGGAAATTGATTGCGGAGCCGTGCCTGCATTCTGGCTAGCAGTTCTTCAAAACTGAACGGTTTGACCAAGTAGTCATCCGCACCACCATTCAATCCTTTCACGCGATCGTCCACTTGATCCCTTGCTGTCAGCATAATGATAGAAAGCTTCCGTCCTTTCTTTTTCAGCATCCGGCACACCTCAAAGCCATCCATCCCCGGCATCATGACATCTAATATGACGATATGTGGCTCGAACTGATCTGCTTTGGCAATAGCCTGCATACCATCAGCTGCACTCTCAACAATATAGCCTTCATTTTGCAATCCAAGCATCAGGAACTGTGTGATTGTCTGTTCATCATCGACGACTAATACTTTTATGTTCTCCATTCTGTCATCCATTCTTCTTTTTTTCTTTATTATGGAACAACTAGCTGAAAAACAGCTGAAGATTCCCGATTTTTTCACTTTCAGCAAATCTTCAGCTAGCTTTCAAGTACACTTCAGCACGTGCCCCCATACTAGCAATTAGCAGGTTGGGCGTGGCTCAGAAGCATTATAGCATGCCCGGAAAAAGTAAAGGAGATGGCAAAATGAATTTCTTGAAACGTGCTTTCTGGAGCATGAAAGCAAAAAAAGGAAAGACCTTATTACAACTGGTGATTTTCACCGTCATATGTGTATTCGTACTATCGGGGCTTACAATTCAATCCGCAGCCAAGGCATCCAGTGAATTGGCAAGACAGGAGCTGGGTGGCTCTGTCACACTGCAAGTCGACCGGGAAGCAGCGATGGAGAAGCAGCAGAGTGAGCAAAGCGAGTCAGACGGCCCGCCGCAGTTCACCAGCACACCAATCAGCCTGGATGATGCAGAGTCAATCGCAGCTTTAGATCATGTGCAGAGCTACAACTATTCTGTTTCAGCTTCTGCTAATGCGGAAGACTTCGATATTATCGAAAGCAGCACATCCACAGACAGCAGTGACACAGAAAGCGAACAGGCTCCTGGCGGTGACCAAGGCCGCGGCGGTATGGTTCAAGCCGATCTAACCGTAAACGGTACGCTGACCAGTGATGAAGCGGATAGCTTCAGTGATGGCGAAGCAGAAATCGTAGACGGACGAGGAATTGAAGAATCAGACGCTGGCAGCAACGTTGCTGTCATCGAGCAGACACTTGCCGAGGAAAATGATCTAGCCGTTGGGGATACAATCAATATCAGCTCTGCTAGTGATGAAGATACAACACAAGAGCTTGAAATTGTCGGTATTTACGAAACAAGTTCAGCAGGAAGCGACCAAGCAATGAATTTCTCCTTCCTGAATCCATATAACACGATTTATGTTCCATATACAGCAGCAAATACGCTAAAAGGTGAAGACTATACGGATACAGTAGAATCAGTAACGTATCAAATGGACGATGCTGAAAACATCGATGCATTCATTGCCGCAGCAGAGAAAACGGATGTCGACTTCGACGTGTATCAACTGGATGCAAACGATGACCTGTACCAGCAAATGGTAGGACCAATCGAAAATGTTGCTAGTTTTGCGAAAAACATCGTCTATCTTGTAACCATTGCTGGTGCGATCATCCTTGCATTGATCGTTATGCTATCCATCCGGGAGCGTAAATATGAAATGGGTGTGCTTATGGCGATCGGTGAGAAGAAATGGAAGCTGGCAGGACAGTTCATTACAGAAATCGTTGTGATTGCCATTGTTGCAGTCGGATTGTCTTCCATATTCGGAAATCCGATTGCGAACGTACTAGGAAACCAGCTGTTAGATCAGCAAACAACGGCATCTGCCGAGACTGCATCTACGTCCATGCAGCAAGGACCTGGCGGCGGTATGATGGGCGGTGGTGGCCCAGGACAAGCTGTCTCTGATGCATTTAGTCAGCCAAGTGAAGCAATCAGCAGCCTGAATATTAATGTGACATGGGAAAATATTTTGATTCTTGGCGGTATCGGATTGGCTGTAGCCATCATTGCAGCACTTATCCCATCCATTTCGATCCTTCGACTTCAGCCGAAAAACATTTTGACGAAACAAGAATAGAAAGCAGGGGTAAACATGACAGCACCATTATTGGCATTCAAAAACGTTGGTTACTGGTACACGGATAAACAAAATCCGTTGTTCCAATCTGTGAATATCGACTTTTATAAAAACACCTTCTATACGATCACTGGTACATCTGGATCCGGCAAGACCACCTTCCTGTCTTTGGCAGGAGGGCTGGACAAAGCCAAAGAAGGAGACATCGAATATGACGGGAAATCGATCCGCAAAATGGGGCTCGGCAAATTCCGCCACGATTATGTCTCGATCATTTTCCAGTCTTATAATCTGATTCCTTACATGACAGCTTATCAAAATATTGCTTCGGCTATGGCAATCACCGGAAAAAAAGTGGAGAACCAAGAAGACTATATCTTAAAAATGCTGACAAAGGTCGGCATCTCCGAGGAGCAAGCGAAGCAGCGTGTTCTGACGCTCAGCGGCGGGCAGCAGCAGCGTGTGGCCATCACACGGGCTTTCTGCTGTGACACCGATTTGATAGTAGCAGATGAGCCTACTGGGAACCTGGACGATAAGACTTCCAAGGAAATTGTAAAGCTCTTTACCGACCTCGCTCACCAGGAGAACAAATGCGTCATCATGGTTACACATGATCCGCAAATCGCAGCCCAATCTGATGTGACGATTCAGCTATCCAATGGCAGTTTCCGTATGCTGCAGCATGTATAAAAACAACACAAAAAAACGCGTATCCATTAGAGGATACGCATTTTTTTATTTTCGTTTCAGCTTGTAGCCAACCGAGAGAATGATCACCCAAATCGGCAGTATAAACAGCGCTAGACGGTAATCCGGTATAAAGCCCATTATCACAATTACTGCTACTAAGAATACCAGAACCATATAGTTGGCAATCGGATATAATGGCATTTTGAAAGATAGCTTACTTACTGCAGTCTTTCCTATCCGCTTCCGAAAAGCTAAATGGATGATGACAATCATGATCCAGTTGATAATTACAGCGATTGTCGCAATCGCCATCAGATAACTGAACACTTTTTCAGGGAACAGGTAGTTTACGATGACTGCTATCGCTGCAACCCCTGATGATACAAAGATTGCCGCTACCGGGGCTCCTGTCCGTTTACCAACTTTACCTAAGAACTTTGGTGCATTCCCTTGCTTTGCCAAGGAGTGCAGCATACGTCCGTTGCTGTAAAGACTGCTGTTATGTGCAGATACCGCAGCAGTAAGTACGACCAAATTCAGAATACCTGCAGCAGCCGGAATTCCGACGCCATCAAAGATCTGTACGAACGGACTGCTTTGACCATCGATTTGATTCCAAGGAAAGACAGACATGATAACAAGCAATGCACCTACATAGAAAATCAATATCCGATAAACAACTTGATTAATTGCTTTCGGTATCGTCTTCTTTGGAGTATCCACTTCACCTGCTGTAATTCCCACCAATTCAACTCCGCCGAAACTGAACATGACAAGGACAAGGGATAAGATTACACCAGTCCATCCATTCGGCATGAAGCCGCCCTCATCAAACAAGTTAGAGAAGCCGGTCGGTACGCCGCCGTTCCCAATACCAGTGAAGATGATAAGCAAGCCAAGAACTATCATCCCGATAATTGCGATAACTTTGATGATGGCAAAGTAAAATTCGAACTCACCATACAATTTGACACTCAAAAGGTTGATAAATGTAATCAAGACCAGAAAACCGAATGCCGTGACCCAAGTAGGGATACTCGGGAACCAATACTGTACATAGATACCGACGACTGTCAGCTCCGCCATGCTCACTGCCACATAATTGAACCAATAATTCCAGCCGGAAACAAATCCGAAGAAATCGCCTAAATTCTGATAAGCGTAGTAACTGATGGAACCAGAGTTTGGAGAATCTACAGAAAGCTCACCTAGTGCCCGCATGATGAAGAAAATCATGATACCGCCGACTAAGTACGCAAGTGCAATTGCAGGCCCAGCCAGTCCGATCGATGAAGCAGAACCATAAAACAAACCTGTTCCGATTGCTCCGCCAAGCGCGATCATCTGCACATGACGATTTTTCAAACCTTTGTGTAAATCATTTGATGCTCGATCATTTCTTGCCATGTCTATGCCCCTTGCTAACTATTTTTCCATTAGTCTGCTTTTGTGAAAACACCGAATGCTTTGCCGATCGGAAGGACTGTCTGTCCATAATGACCGTTCAGTACTGCAGCAGCAGAACCATAGAAAGATAATAGTGAAATAATTAATTCCGCAACGCCCGCAAGCGTATGTGTTATTCCATATGCTATATCAAAAGAACTTAAAGATAAACCGATAAATAGAAAATCAATTGCTACAAATATAAAAAATAGTACTTTATGTGTCCCCATAGCACCAACTGTCATAAAGAGACTGAATATAAGATATCCAATAAAAGCTACACCTAATTGGCGGCTGTCTGCGGCGGTTTGCAGGTTTTCCCCAAAAGCACCAAGCTGAATGAGCCAGCTCATGCCAACACCGAACCAAAACAAACCGAAAGCACCAAATGCTGTTGCCCCAAAGATATTATTATGTTTAAAGTCCTGAGCGGAAGCAATCAGCTGTGCAATGCCTCCTAAGAAGAATGCCCATGGCAGAACCATAGAAAGTCCTTCCGTCAAACCAAGTTTTTGCGAAGATGCTACTAATGTGACCATTGCTAGTCCGAATAATCCTAATGCGCTAGGATCGGCAGTCAGCACCTTGACTGTCTTTGTTGTTTCCAAATCTTTTTCCCCTTTCTGGATGCTTCTGTATAAATGATAAAATCGGGGTCCCCTAGAAGTTTATTGCAAGAAAATTTAGTATAATTAATAAGTCCGACTTATCTAAATACAGAAGATTTTCTAATCATACACATTTTACAGGGGAGAATCCAGTCTATGAATATTTTTACAATTAAAGAAATGACAATTACATCCTTACAAAGTGATTTAGCAGCCGGAAACATTACATCAGTTCAGTTAGTCCAGACTTATCTGGAGCGTATTGCAACGGCAGATTCCTGCGAAGAAGGCACAAATAGTGTATTGGAAATCAATCCGGATGCCTTATTCATTGCCGAACAGATGGATATGGAAAGAAAAGAAGCAAAACTGCGCGGACCGCTTCATGGTATTCCTGTACTTATTAAAGACAATATAGATACAGCAGACGGTATGCATACAAGTGCCGGCACGTTAGTTCTTGCTGATAACTTTGCTAAGCAGGATGCTTTTATCGTCAGAAAGCTGCGGGAAGCAGGCGCTATTATTATAGGGAAGGTCAATATGACAGAATGGGCTAATTTTATGTCAGAGCCGATGCCGAATGGTTTCAGCGGACGCGGAGGCCAAGTGCGAAACCCTTATGGCAGCTTTGATGTCGGTGGTTCCAGTTCCGGGACTGGTGCAGCTATTGCGAACAATCTAGCTGTGGTTGGCATAGGAACAGAAACGAGCGGCTCTATTCTCAGTCCTTCAAGCAGTAATTCATTAGTCGGGATCAAACCTACGGTCGGCCTAGTATCACGCAATGGAATCATTCCGATTGCTCACAGTCAAGATACTGCTGGACCAATGACAAGGACAGTTCAGGATGCAGCCCTCCTGCTGCAAGTGATTGCTGGCAGGGATGAAGCAGATCCGGCCACTCTCTTTGCTCCATCTCTTCCGGATTACACTGCGTATATTCGAACGGAAGGATTGAACGGAAAACGCCTTGGTATAGACGGACAAACGCTGGATAATCTTGCCCCCGAGAAACGCGAGCTAATGGAGAAAGCTTTTACTGCATTGCGTGAGCAAGGGGCAGAACTTATCAACGTAAAAGTCCCGGAGATAACGAGGGAATCCAGTGTTCTGTATCATGAATTCAAGCATGGTGTGAATCGATACTTACGAACAGCCTCATCCCATTTGCCCGCTCATACATTAAAAGAAGTGATTGAATGGAACCGCATCAACACCGAGACTGCACTCCAGCACGGTCAAGATATTCTTGAAGCTTCCGAGAAAACAGATGGCACATTAAAACAAGCAGACTATCTGCAAGATCGGTTAGCTGACATACGGCAATCCCGCACAGAAGGTCTCGATCGCGTTATGGCTGATGGAAAGCTCGATGCGATCATCTTCCCTAGCTATTATGGATGCGATATTGCTGCCAAAGCAGGATATCCTTCTATTACTGTACCTGCTGGATACACAGAGGCTGGTGAACCATTCGGAATTACGTTTACTGCCGGTGCTTTTGAGGAATCTACCTTAATAGAAATCGGCTATAGCTACGAGTGCGCTACACAGCACCGGAAAGCACCAAAATAATCCATTCTAGAATACAGTTGAAATCTGTCCCCTTGTATAGTAAAGTTAGGAAGGTTTCAATTGCATAAGAACTCATTGATTTGCATAGGCACTCATTAATCAATGAAAATAGTACGCAGCTTTTACAAAAATGCTGCATCTGGACCGAATAGGAACAGAATAACCACGTGAGCTAATATACACGTGCTGCGCTATCTTATTTTTTTAGAATGATGCTGTTTTGTATAATAAGCCGTTCAGATAGAGCAAGTCTATCTGATACGGCTTTTTTTAGTAAGTACACAGTAACATGCCATACTATAGACGAGGTGAAAGAAGTGAGCAACAAACATAACAACACAGCACCCAGACTGCAAAGAAAACTCAAAGCCCGTCATTTAGGGATGATCTCCCTTGGAGGTACAATTGGTACCGGCCTGTTCCTTGCCAGTGGCGGTGCGATCAGTGAAGCCGGTCCTGGCGGCGCACTGCTGGCATATGCCCTCATCGGCTGTATGGTCTTCTTCCTGATGACCAGCCTAGCAGAGATGGCAGCCTTCATGCCCGTATCAGGCAGCTTCAGCACATATGCTACTAAATTTGTCGATGAATCACTTGGCTTTGCATTAGGATGGAACTATTGGTTCAGCTGGGCATCGACTATCGCAGCTGAGTTAGTTGCTGTAACCCTGATCATGGACTTCTGGTTCCCGGATACACCATCTTGGATTTGGAGTGCGATCAGTTTGATCATCATGTTCTTACTGAATTATATTTCTGTTAAAGGCTTCGGGGAATCTGAATATTGGTTCGCCTTAATCAAAGTAATCACTGTAATTATCTTCATCATCGTTGGACTGCTGATGATTATCGGTATATTAGGCGGGGAGTCTCCAGGCTTTTCGAATTTTACGACAGGTGACGCTCCATTCAATGGCGGCTTTCTTGCTTTGATCGGCGTGTTCATGGCTGCCGGCTTTTCCTTCCAAGGAACGGAATTGCTTGGTGCTGCCGCCGGAGAAGCTGACAACCCGAGAGAATCCATTCCAAAAGCGATTCGGTCAGTTTTCTGGCGTATCCTGTTATTCTATATTCTCGCCATCTTCGTCATTGGAATGCTCATTCCGTATACAACGGAAAGCTTGGCAAGTGAGGATGTACAGCTTAGTCCGTTCACACTCGTCTTCGAAAAAGCCGGTATCGCGTTTGCTGCATCCGTTATGAATGCTGTCATCCTGACAGCTGTCTTATCTGCCGGAAACTCCGGTATGTATGCGAGCACTCGTATGCTATGGAACCTTGCCAAAGAAGGCAAAGCTCCTCGTTTCCTTGGAAAATTGAACAAAAACGGCGTTCCTGTCAACGCCTTGATTGGTACAGCAGTCGTAGGATGTGCGGCATTCCTTACTTCCTTCTTCGGTAACGGAGTTGTTTATACATGGCTATTGAATGTTGCCGGTATGACTGGTTTCATTATCTGGATAGGAATCGCAATCAGTCATTATCGCTTCCGTAAGGCGTATGTAGCACAAGGCAATGATGTCAAGGACCTGCCGTACACAGCGAAGTTCTACCCATTCGCTCCAATATTCGCGCTTGCACTAAGTATCATTGTTGTAGTCGGTCAAAGCGTATCTTCCTTTACAGAAGACGGTTTCGATCTTGGAGGATTCATCGCTTCCTATATTGGTATCCCAATCTTCCTGCTTTGCTGGCTTATCTATAAAGTGAAATACAAAACGAAAATGCATAAACTGGAAGATGTAGATTTGACAACTCCTGAACATGAAACAGCCCCGGACTGAGTCCGAGGCTGTTTTTTTAATAATACCCTGGCATTGCCAAAATCATAGTGATTATGATAATGAAATAAATCATGATGAATGCTTGATAGCACAATCCAATGATACCGCATACTCTTCCTGCCAAATACAATGCCTTTGCAGATTCTGTATCTTCTGTCACCTTGATACTTTTATTCGCAAATATAAGTGCAATAATACCTGTGATTATTCCGATCACTGGGAGTGTCATCGATAGAATACCAAGTGCCAGCGTGCCTGATGGTGAATAGCGTTTTTCCTCCATACATCCCCCTCCTTCCTTTAATTCCCATTTATATTCCCTGTCAACATGTTATTATAGCTTATATTCTTGATATAGAAAAAGCGTGCGGAACCCGCACGCTTCTCTTTATTTGAAGACATTCTTCACTTTCTCAACAGTATAATGGCTGCCTCCTTTATCCTGGACACCCTCTACCATCATGCTGATCAGCATGTCCTGCTTATCGTAATCATAAGCAACGAACCAGCCATTTTCCGTACCATTCTTGTCATCTTGGCTTTGCTTCAATTCAGCAGTACCAGTTTTACCAGCGAGCGTCAGACCATCCACAACAGGCTGATGCGCTGAGCCCCGTTCATCTTCCACAACACCGCGAAGACCTTCTGTGATAGCATCTGCTCCTTCTTTCGGCAGAACACCTTCATGCCATACGACAGCTTCCTCCGCTTCCGACTTCAGCAACGTCGGCTTGATCAAGTTGCCATCATTGATAAAAGGCGTATAAGATGCTGCTAAATGAAGAGGAGACATAAGCACTTGCCCTTGGCCATAGCCCGAATCTGCAAGAAGGGTCTCATTATCAAGACCTTCATTGGAAATAGACGATGCTGCCGTTGGGAATGCATAATCCAA
Source organism: Virgibacillus sp. 7505 (assembly GCF_002272135.1). GTDB lineage: Bacteria > Bacillota > Bacilli > Bacillales > Amphibacillaceae > Terribacillus. The sequence continues at coordinate 136,843 of NZ_NPBF01000008.1, forward strand.
TTCTTCATCGAAGCCGAAGGATTTCAAACCTTTTTCGAAGTTTTTCGCTCCGGTATCCACCGCTGTCATCGCAAAGTAGATATTATCCGATGTAATCAGCGCATTCTCTAGATCCACATCCGAAAGGGCTTCTGAAACACGCGTCACACTGTAATTTCCGAACTTGCCATCATTATCCCATTTCAGCCCTTCAATATGCTTCTTCTCATCTGGTGTAATGACTCCATTTTCCAATCCAATAGCAGCTGTAAGCGGCTTGATAGTGGATCCTGGTGCATAAGCTTTATTGAATTTAGCTGAAAACGGACTATTCTCATCATTGGACAGCTTCTCGTATTCCTCATCATCCCATCCAAAAATGAAATTATTAGGATCATAAGATGGTGCACTCACCAATGCCAGGGTAGCTCCTGTTTTCGGATCCAAGGCAACAGAAGCACCGCTGTCATCCTTCAGCTGTTCATATATCTTCTCTTGCGTATTAATATCAATGGTCAGCTCGACATCTTCACCATTTTTCACAGCTGTCTCAGCAATCACTTCTTGCTCATCGCTGTCTTCTGAAACAGTGTAGATTTTCCATCCTAATGTCCCGCGTAGCTGTTCCTCATAGACTGATTCCAACCCTGTTGAGCCAACAGAGGAGTTAGCATCGTAGTTAGAGGCATTGTCGTCCTTCTCAAGGAACTCAGCATCTACTTTCTTCACATACCCAGTCAAATGTGCTGCCGCTTCTCCGTACGGATAATACCTTGAAGTTGTATCTGTACTCTGCACACCTGGAAGTGACGTTACTTCCGCAGCTAGATCACGCTGATCTGGGCGCAATGTTTTAATTGGTACATCTACTTCATCCGTCACCCAGCTCTGGTCAAGTAAGCTGTCAATCTCTTCCCGGTCCATCTCAAGAAGTTCAGCCACTTGATCCAGCGTCTCATCCCGTGTCATCCCTTCCCCTTCAAGCTGACCTGGGATGATGCCGATAGAAGGAACAGTTGCATTGAATGCAAGCTCCTCTCCATTCGTATCCAGGATGCGGCCGCGTTCTGGTTCAACAGAAGTGATGCGCACGCTCTCGTTATCATTAAGCTGTGCAAATATATAAGAAGGGTCCCAATTCACTTTCCATGTTGCACCGTCTTCTCCATCAACTTTGACAAGCTCTGCGTCTTTATCGAATTTCACTTCACCAGCAACTGTCTGCATGGATACAGACAAAGGCAGCTGCTGTGTGTCAGCGTCGGATTTCTCTTCATCCTCTGAAACATCTCCTGCAGTGACTTTCAAATCGGCTACACCAGATTGATCATAGATATCTGTATAGCGTTTGACGAAATCTTCCTTGGATATCTCTTTCTGCGATTCTTCTGTCAGCTGCTCGTACATCTTATCGAAATCCTGAGCGTTCCAATTGTCGACAAACTGATCAAGACCATCCTTTGCTGTCTGGTCATCCGAACAAGCAGAAAGCAGGAATATCATACTAAGCCCAAATAACAATGCTGCTAATCGTTTCATAGCTCACCTTTCCTGTCTCTTTAAACTGTTCCCCAATTATAGCATAGGGAAGGAAATACTTTGCAGAAAAAACCCAACTATTTCCCAGGAAATAGACGAAGGCTGTCGAATAATGAGGCTGGGATATAACCAAAATACTAGTACTTAAAAGTAACCATCCTTCTGAGTACCACTTCGGCAAAAGAGATTTCGCCTTACAAAAACCCGAACTTATGTAAATCTTTGCTGGAAGATTCACGTCCTTGTTCGGGTTCCCGTTTATCTGATACATCTTTTCCCCAGTCTCTTACACATGAGAAACAATCGCTTCGAGTTGCCCTTTCAACGTATAATTGCCGATGTGTACAGGCAGTACGAAATGATCGCCTTTTTTCAATTGATAGGATTGACCATCCAATATGATCTCTCCGTTCCCTTCGATAATGCTGACTTGCAGAAACGAATCTGGAGCTTTCCGTTCAATCTGACCTGCTAGCTGCCAATGATAGACTGTAAAGTACTCACTTTGCACGAGCTGCTGCTCTGTTAGTGCACCATTCGTCACAGCTGATTTTCTGGTTTCATTTGTTACATGCGGAACAGTCGACACAGCTTTGGCAGAATCCAAATGCAGCTCTCGTTCATTCCCTTGGTCATCTTTCCGGTCATAGTCATACACACGATATGTGATGTCAGAGCTTTGCTGCGTTTCTAGAATGACAATACCCGCCCCGATAGCGTGGATCGCTCCACTTGGGACATACACGAAATCGCCCTTTTTAACAGGAATCCTTTGCAGCAGCTGATCCCATTCACCTTGATCAATCATCTGTTCCAGCTGTTCCTTCGTTTGTGCATGATGACCGAAAACAATCTCGGCTCCAGGCTCGGCATCGATTACATACCAGCATTCTGTCTTTCCATAAGGTTCGTTCTCCACTTCCTGTGCATAGTCATCAGCGGGATGCACCTGTACAGACAAGTCTGTCCTCGCATCGAGGATTTTTACAAGCAATGGATAATCTTCGTTGTCATGCTCTCCAAATAAATCACGATGGTTTTGCCATGCATCCAATAACGTCTGACCTGCTAATTCACCATTCCGTATCTTGCTTGGTCCGTTCGGATGTGCAGAAATAACCCACGCTTCACCAGTTTGTTCGGAAGGCAGCTGATAACCGAATACATCTGCAAGCTTCGTCCCTCCCCAGATCCGCTCTTGCAAAGCGGGTTCCAGAAAAATAGGCTCCTGTTTATACATAAAGAATCTCCTCACTTTTAGACACTAGCTTCTCTCCGTTATTTTACCAATAGTTCCCTTCTGCGACTATATATTTGTTGTAGGAACCTACGAGGTTCTATATGATGAACGTAACTAGCCAGGAGTCTGCAGCGCTTGAACGACGTTTAGAAATCACCAGATGAGGAAGTTATAAGAATACATTCTTATTCAGGAAGGATAGACTATCATGGAAAAAGAAATCCACTATTCGACCAAAATAAACGATGCCTTCTTTCGCCAAGTCATCGATTATGTAGGAGCCGGCGTTGTTATCACTGATCCTTCACTGCCAGATAATCCGATCATCTATACGAATAAAGCATTTGAGCAGGTCACAGGCTACACGACAAAAGAAATAATCGGCCAAAATTGTCGATTCCTCCAAGGAGAAAAGACTTCTCGAGAAGAAGTAGCAAAAGTACGAAAAGCGATAGAAGAGGAACAATCTGTCATTGTAGAATTGCTGAATTATCGAAAAGACGGAAAATCTTTCTGGAATGAACTTTCCATGTATCCAATTTTTGTTCCTAGCGAAGACAAGTTATATTTTGTTGGTGTTCAACAGGATATCTCAGATCGTAAGAACAAAGAAAGGCAAGCAGACGACTATAAACAGGAGGCCTCTCTGCTGTCTACTCCATTCGTTCCAATCTCAGAAAAGGTATGTATACTTCCTCTGGTAGGCAATATTAATTCGGAGCGCTGGGAAGAAATCTACCAACGTATCTCCGTCCATGTCCATGATCATGATGAAGAAACATTTATTATGGATCTGCAAGGTGTGATGGAATTGAATGAAGACGTGCATAGAGGGATTCAGCGACTCCATCAATTGCTGCAAGTGATGGGAGCTCGGCTGATCGTTACAGGGCTTGAACCGAGAACTGCTAAAGCCAGCGTGAAGCTGGCAGACTTCCGTAAAAAAGAAATTTCATTTTACGCAAATGTTCAGCAAGCCTTAGAAGCTACCCGTGCCCATTAAAAAACCGCTGCATAATAGCAGCGGTTTTTTCAATGAATTTGAGCTCTAATGACTTCTGAGATTGTTTCCTTTGGCAGCGGGTCATGCTGCCGTTCCCAATCGGAAAGGAGCGCAATATACGTTTTATAAACTAGAAATGCAAGCAGCTCAGGATCATGTTTGGTAACAATACCTTTCGCCTTCTCTTTCATGATAACTGACTTGATATAATCTAGAATCTGTCGCTCTACTTGGGTAAGAATCTCTAATACTTCTGCTGTACCCAATTCCTTCGCTTCCTGTCCCATCTTGATCAGCAGCTGGTGATTTTCCCGGAACCCGAGAATTGCATCCAGCATTGCTTGAATATTTTCATGAAAAGCTGCTTCTTCCTGTATCGCTGTATCAGCTGCTTGTCGCAACTGCTTCATTGTCCGTTCTAGGATGGTGGAGAACAATGACTCTTTGCTATCAAAGAACGTATAGATTGTGCCCTTTGCTACTTTGGCTATTTTCGCAACAGAAGCCATCGTCGTTGCTTTGAAACCAAATTGACTAAAAGACAATGCTGCTGCTTCGATGACTCGTTCTTTTTTATCTGTAATCATTGTTCTCTACCCCTTTTTCATTTACATAGAAACTGCAGACTCTTCATCATTAGTCTTTTTGAATTTACGATTCTGCACTATATATACGAGAATTGTCAAAGCTAAGAATATCACAGAAAAGATGCTCAGGTAACCTGCTTGTCGCCATAGATAGCCCCAGTCATCCCCGATAGAAATAATCTCCCGGAATCCATTGATTGCATATGTCATCGGCACGAACTTATGAACAACTTGGAAGAACTCCGGAAGCAATGCTACCGGATAAGTTCCTGCGCCTGCACCTATTTGAATCAGCAATACAATGATACCTAAGAAGCGACCCACATTATCTAATGCAACTGTGAGCAGCTGAATAAGCAGGAAGCTTGTGATGCTGAATAGGATGGCGAATAGAAGCAGCCGCCATTCACTATGCACCTGCAGGTGAACCACATGGACAAGCATAATCACTGCGAATATAGATTGAAGCACACTGACAAACAGTACAATACTGAATTTGCTCAGGAACCAAGCAAAACCAGATGTCGGTTTACTTGCTGGATCACGGAGCGGGAAGATATTCGTGAATACAAGTGCTCCAACAAATAATCCTAAGGAAAGGATGTATGGCGCGAGCCCTTCTCCATAGGTATGCACATTACTCAACTTTTCATCCTTGACTTCCGTCGGACTAGCAAACATCGTATCCGTTTTATCAGTTGTACTGATATTCGCGTCTTCTGCACCTTTAGCCAGCTCTCCATACAGCTCATTACTTCCATTTGTCACGCTTTGTGTACCATCGGATAGAGTTTGAGAACCTTCTGTCAGCTGCTGCGCTCCATCAGACAACTGCGGACCATTCGCGTTCAATTGATCCAGTCCTGCGGTTAGCTGCGTGCTGCCTGATTGCAGCTGATTCAATCCGTCGTTAACAGATTGAGAACCTGAAACTAGTGCAGGAGATCCATCAGCCAACTGACTGACACCATCCGTATATGCATGGATTCCATCATTCAAGTCTGTTTGGCCAGATTGAATAGCCGTTGCACCAGCTAATAGTTTACCAGTTGCATCATTGATACCGTTCAATGCTGTTTGTGTCTGCTGTGCCCCCTCAGCCAGTTCGTTGATTCTATCTAGCTGCGTAGTCACTTCTGTCAGCTGCTGCTTGATCGCTTCAGGATCGATATCCGGCAGCTGAATATCAGGTGAAGATCCGCCAATCTGTTGAATCTGGTTTTGGAGTTCTTCTTTCTGCTCATCCGACAGACTGCTGCTTGCTATTGTATCCTCAATCTTCTGCAGCTGGTCAGCTTGCTGACTTTCCACTTGCTGCTGAGATTCTTGCAGCTGCTCTGCCAATACCATCAAATCAGACAATCCCGACTGAGCATTTTCCAAGTCATCTTTGACTGCTTGTGCTTGCTCATTCGCTGAAGCAATTCCGTTATTCAGTTCCGGGAACTTACCAGCCAACTGATCTGTTGCTTGCTGCAGTTTTCCAAGACCGCTTGTTAAATCATCTGTAGCAGAGACCAATTTATCCGAACCACTGGACAGTTCTCCGCTCTTGCCATTCAAAGTCTGCAAGCCCTCATTGACTTGGGTGATTCCTTCATCAAGGTCAGGATACTGTGATGCTAGACTTTGAATACCTTGATCCAATTTCTGCATTCCTTGGTCTGCTTCACCGACCTTTTCTGTATACGTCGCTGTGCTTGCTGAAAGGCTTGCCAAGTTTTTGCTTAAATTCTTCGCACCTTCATTCACTTCATTCGAACCGTCTGCAAGTTCCTTGGAACCATCGCTAGCCTTCTTAAGTCCATCTGCTACATCAGAAAGACTGGCAAAGACGGAATGAGCGTACTCCTCTGTTACTTGTTCAGCCACTTCTTTCTCCAGCTGCTGCATGGCAGTGTCTGTTATTTTGGAGGCTGGATAGTTCTTTCCTGGGTTGGAATAGTAATCAATATTCATCTGTTTCGGTTCTTCATCCAGCAACGTAGCTGCATTGGCGGAAAAATTCTCTGGAATTTTCACAACCATATAGTAGTCCTCTGCCTTCAGCCCATCCATCGCTTTTGCTTCATCAACAAACTGCCAGTCGAACGTATCATTGTCTTTCAGATTATCCACAAAATCATCTCCAACATGGAGATCTTTGCCTTCAAATGTGGAGCCCTTATCTTTATTCACGACAGCAACTGCTAAGTTATCAGTTTTGTTATATGGATCCCAGTTAGCTGCCAGAAAAATTGTACTGTAAAGCAGCGGAACAACTAAAATACCGCAAATGGCTAGGAGCATTTTCCGGTCTTTCCATATGCGAAGCCATTCTTTTTTCAACATGTTCATAACTTTTCCTCCCAAATTGTACTTCACGAGTTGTCCACATAGACCGAATGACCAAATTGGAATTATGGTCAATTTACTAGCTAATAATAGCAGAAAAAGCCTATAGCCACAATGGTTAAGCTCAATAAAAAATATGTAGTCGCTTACACTGGTTTATCCACTTTAGTTGTGCATAACTTGTGCATAACCCTTTTATACACAGCATTCCACAGTCTATGAACAACTTATCAACAAACTTATCCACATATACACATGGTGAATTCTTTATTTAGTAATAAGAATATTTGTTCGCTACAAAATAGAGTATGTTATCCTCATGTACATCCACAGGATGTGCATAACTAAAAAGGCAGCCAAATTGGCTGCCTCATTGCTGTTCACTTAATGTGACGGTCGTTTCGTTTTTCTCACCATCTCGATAATACGTTACTTTCATTTGATCTCCGATTTTTTTATCCTCATAAAGATGCTTCCGTAAAGATGTCATATCATCAATTGGCTGACCATCAAGCTCTGTGATGACATCCAGCTCCTGCAATCCTGCTTTTCCCGCAGGAGATAGGGCTTCAAGACTCCAAATGTAGACACCATTTTCCATGTCATCCGGCAAACCGAGATGTTCTGTCCGTTCCGATGCCGGTATTTCATTCAATGAATATGCTTCTACTCCTAAGTAGGGGCGCTCCACTTGCCCATTCTGTTCAAGCTGTTCCATGATAGGTACTGCACTATCGACCGGAATAGCAAATCCGATTCCTTCCACAGAGGATTCAGCGATTTTCATCGAATTGATACCAATCAGCTGCCCCGCCATATTGATAAGGGCGCCACCGCTGTTACCAGGGTTGATTGCTGCGTCTGTCTGCATAACATCTGCCTGCCAATCTGCTCTGCCATCCCCATTAAAATCCTGGGGAACGGTACGATTGACTCCGCTGATGATGCCTTGTGTAACTGATCCCGAGAAGCCTAGCGGATCTCCGATTGCAATTACAGGCTCACCTGTTTTGACAGTAGAAGAAGTACCAATCTCAATCACTTGCTCCACTCGGGAAGCATCCATTTCCAAGACTGCCAAATCCGTGAAAACGTCACTGCCTAGCAGCTTTGCGGAAACTTCCACCCCGTTATGGAGAATAACATCTACATCCGTTGCACCTTCGACAACATGATGATTGGTCACCACATAGGCTTTATCGCCTTCTTTTTTATAAATGACGCCAGAGCCGCTTCCTGCAGTACTCTCCTCCTGTGAGAAAAGCGCATCACCCTGCTGCAGATTCACGACACCGACGACTGCTGGTGCTGTTTTATCAACAATATCTGTAATACCTGATTGCACATCCACGCTGACATTTTGTAAATTGGGGTTCTGATTCGAATCTGATGCGAGCTGTGTTGCTTCTCCTTGCTGTGACTGTGATTGATCGTTCGGCGTCAGACTGTCTCGATCAAGGCCATAAGCAACAAGCAATACGATACCAGCTCCGATGATACCGCCCAATATAGCCGGCAGCAGCCAGCTTGTGCGCTTCGGTTTTTCCGGTTCCTTGTGGTGATCATCAAAGTAGTCCATATTAGCCTCCGTTCCAATTCTTTTCGATATAGCTATCTTTCCACGATTTCGGAAATTTAAACTATCTGGAAAATCGGTGTCGGTGTTTTTGGATCAGTATCATGCAACTCAATGTGTTTATTCAAATCAAAGCCTCGCTCCTGCAGGATATTTCCTACTGCAAGCCGTGCAAGGTCCTTCATATTGTTATCGCGGCTCAGATGTGCAAGATAAATGCGTTTCGTATTGTTATCAATCAAGTCTGTAAGAGCAAGCGCACTGTCTTCATTGGATACGTGACCAAGGTCACCAAGTATCCTTCGTTTCACATTCCACGGATAGGCGCCCATTTGCAGCATACTTACATCATGGTTTGCTTCAAAAATATAAGCATCTGCTTTCTCGACGATTTTCTTCACTCGATCGGATACATAACCAGTATCTGTCACTAACGCTACCTTTTTACCTTCGTGATGGAAAGCATAAAACATCGGCTCTGCCGCATCATGGGATACACCGAAGGACTGCACATCCAGATCTCCAAATGTTTTCGTCTCTTCCATGTCAAAAATGAATTTATGATCCAAAGGTATTTTCCCGATGCTGTTCTCCATCGCTTTCCATGTCTTTTCGTTTGCATAGATCGGCAGATCGAATTTCCTTGCCGCCACACCTAATCCCTTTATATGGTCACTATGCTCATGTGTGACTAGGATTTTCGTCAGTGTCGCCGGATCGATTCCTGCCTCCTCCAATAAACGCTGCAGCTCCTTGCCTGTCAGACCAGCATCGACCAGGATGCGCTCTTTTTCCGTTCCGATAAAGAACGCATTCCCAGAACTGCCTGATGCAAGTACGCTAAAGCTTAACGTCATGCTGTTTCACCTCTTATTGTGTTTCTTCTGTCTCTGGCTGTAAACTGCTTAGAAAACCTGACTCGGTCGGTGCGTACACATATGGATAATCCGGCAGCAGCAAATAAAAGTAATGCTTCGTATTGTTCACTGTTATTTTGTACGCAGGTGCATAGTTCGGCTTTGAAGAAAGCTCAATAGTCGGATAGAAGCCTTTTTCCACTTCAATTGTGTCATTGGCCTCAATATACTGCTGACTTTGCAGTGCTTTAACCGCCTGCTTCTCTGAATACTGCTTTAGATCCCCGTTATGCTCGCTCTTTTTAAAATCCTCGATATATGTTTGTGTATATTCGGTTACGTCGTACTCGTCATTGATAGTGACAAGCAGCATACTATCCGGACTAAAATAAGTTTGTCCTTCACTTGTCTTCTGGAAAAATAGCAGTTTATTCCCTTGCCTGCCCCAATAGGTATAATCATTTCCGTGCAGGACATAATCATCGACAAAGGTGCTTAATTTTTCAGCTGTCTGCTCTTTATCTTCATCAATCGGAACCTCGATCGGCAATTCTTGTGGTTCCTTAAATTTCGCAAAAAGCTGATTACGCGAGCTGATATCAAGGTCCATTTGATCCTTTGATGGGATCTTTTCTAATTCATCTTCTGTAAAAAGAAGCTTTTTAGCTTCATATTGCTGATTTGGTTCCGTTTCTTCATCAGAAAGCTCACTATACCCTGTCACAGTGGACAGAACTTTATCCTGGCTTTCTGTCTCCAGTACTAGCTGTTCCGTTTCTTCCTGCGGAAACAGCTGAAAGATAAGATAAATGTTTAAGACAAGGAAGGCGAGAATGAACATGAGCTTTATTTTATTCCACTGCATCAGCTCTCTCCCCCTGTCTCACTGTCTCCTACCTCATACCATTCTCCCTGGTATTTCACATACCAGCTTGGTTTCAGATGATATTTGTAAATAGCAGAATCATCGTTATCTTCCAAGCGATACCCAATGATAGCATCCTGGATATCACGCGGACTATACTTGTTTTCATTGATCCAGTCTATCACCTGCTGAGCTGTTAGCTGATATTCATTCTGTGAACCACCGGCGACACCAATGTTAAGGAGCGTCCTCTCATAGCTTACTGGTTCGGGCAGATTATCCTGCATGCGGATAGAAATCAAAGAAAGATCATTTGTCTGAAAAACAGGATAGCCGTTACTTATCATCCGAAACTGAAATGTAAAGTTGCTTTCTCCGCTTATAGCATACAAATTATAATCATCCGTCCATCCCTTATGCGTATTGATGGCATTGATTGCAGATTGCAGCTGATCCGTCCTGCTCGTTGTCCCTACGCTGGAAGAGGTTGAATTATATTGATAGGAAGCGAATTGACCATTGTTTCTGAACTTGATCATTTCTAATAAGTTGCTATCCGTATATTGATCTGTACCTTGTACAGATTTTTCCTCCATATAAACATCCGCGAAATCATTCCTGGTAATCGTCTCGCCGCGGACAATACTATCGTTAACATCAGCCGTTTCCGGCAGATAAATTCTATTCCATTCATTTGTATCTGATAAGGAAACTGCAGCATTGAGTTTATCCTCATCGTGAATGAAATCATAGATACTATTTGTGGCAGTAGCAGTTACGACACTCTCCAATGGGTTTTCCTGCCGTTCGTTGACAAAGGTCAATTTTGTCGTCCTGCCATCTTCGCTCGGTTCCAAGTACAGTCTTGTAAAGCCACCGTTACCAAGTCTATTTGTTACGTTCTCTGCTCCTTCAACCTGGAAGAGAGCATTCAGCTGGGAATAGGCAACAGTCACCGGATAAACAAGTTCTATACTCGTCTGGGGCAGTTCCGTTACGCTTCCTGATTTGGTATTCGTAAGTGTCCAGTCAGCCAAGCCATTCACGAAGACCTGCTCTTCATCCTTAGAAGTAAAAACAAAGTGACTGCCACCGTTATGCACATACGTATGCGTGGGCCGAACCACATCAGCCAGCTGTTTTTCTGTCCCGTCCAATGTTTTAGGTTCTTCAGTGCCGATTGAATCTGATTTCAAACTGTTAGGCTGAAATGTCCATACATAGGCTGTCAGGACCAAACTTAATGCCACAAGTATGATTAGAAGAATCGTATTGAAAGTTTCCATCTTCATCGCACCTCACCCCTTTTCCGGTTTATCGGAATGGTGAAGAGCACGGTCGTGCCTCTTCCTTCCTTGCTCTCTGCCCAAATGACACCATGATGCGCTTCGACAAGGTCTTTCGCAATTGCAAGGCCAAGACCCGTTCCACCCAATTTACGTGTACGAGCTTTGTCCGTCCGGTAAAATCGTTCGAATATCTTATCTAGTTTTTCATATGCGATACCCATACCCTCATCGGAAATGCTGACTAATAGCTTCTGGCTGTCTTTACGAAGGCGGAAACGGATGGTACCGCCATCGGGAGAATATTTGATCGCATTACTAATCACGTTATCCAAAACTTGCATTACTTTATCTTTATCAATCGTGACGAGCGCTTCTTCCTTCGGCAAATAGCGTTCGAAATGGATATCATCGCGCTTGTTCATTTCAAAACGGTCAATTACGTGATGGAAGAAGTCAACAAAATTAATTCGATCCCACTCCATCGTGTAGTTGCTGCTATCCATACGGGAGAGCTGCAGCAGATCATTGACAAGCCGGATCATCCGATCCGTTTCCTGCTGGGTCACGTCAAGGAAATGCGGCGCGATTGATTCATCCTTCCATGCACCATCTGTCAGTGCCTCCAAATAACTCCTCATGGTTGTCAGCGGAGTCCGGAGCTCGTGAGATACGTTTGAAACAAACTCCCGGCGTTCTTGATCAATTTGTTCCTGTTCGGTAACATCACTGATTACAGTGATGAACCCGCTGATTTGCTCGTATTCATCCTGCACGATCGAGAAGTTGCATCGCAGCAGCAAATACTGGTCATCATCACTCATATCAATGATGATTGATCCTGTTTCCTGAATCTCTGTTATATCGACTATCTTTTCATTCAGATTCAATACTTCAATCAGGAATTGACCGCGTACTTCGTCAGCACTTCGTCCAATCAGACTCTCTGCTGGAGCATTCATTAGCGTGATAGCTCCATTCCTGTCGGTCGCGATGACACCATCTGACATATGAGAAAGGACAGAACTAAGCTTGCGGCGTTCTCCCTCAGTCCGCATATGCGCTTGCCGGAGTTCATCATTCATGTGATTGAAAGTACGGGCCAGCTGCCCAATTTCATCCTCTCCATAGACATTCACTCGTTTGGAGAAGTCCCCTGTTGCCATAACACGGGCCTGCTTTTGCATTTCCTTGATTGGTTTCGTTATTGCCCGGGCAATGAGTACCCCTAGGATAGCTGCAAAGATAAGTGCGATAAATGTGGCGCGCAAGAAGATAAGGTTCGTGCTTTTCAGCTGACTATATACATCTTCAATCGACGTACGAACATAAATCAAGCCAAGCAGTTCACTCTCGCCATTACTATCTGTTCCTTCGATGTTGTAATACGATTTCAGCGTGCGATCACCTGTGGCTTTATCTATAACGATGTTAAGCTTTGTCTCCGATGCAGGTGCAAAACCATTATTCGTGATCGCTTGAACGATATTATTGTCTGTCACCCTGGAACCGATTGAAGTCTGATCACCAAGCTCACTTGTCCCGACAAGCTGCCTCTGTATATCAATTACCTGTATTTTTGTCTCTCCGCCCTCTGAATAAGTCTTCAGTAAATCCGCGATATCTTCCTCTAATGTAGGATCGGTCGGGGAACGTTCTTCTTCAAATTCCTGAGCTAATGATTGCTCCAGCCATTGCATATTGGAATCAAGAGAATCACGCGTATTTCTTATCAGCTGGTTTTCCAAGCTGTTGGTAAAAAAGACGCCGATCAACAAAAGAGCGATGATCAGCAGCAAAATGTAAACGACAACCAGTTTTAGGCTCACAGAACGGAAAAAGCCTATTTTATTCATAGATGTTACTCCTGTTCAGGGCTGCGAAGATAATAACCTACACCCCTGCGTGTAATGATCCAGAGCGGACTGCTCGGATTGTCTTCGATTTTCTCCCGGAGACGGCGGACAGTTACGTCCACTGTGCGGACATCTCCGAAATAGTCATATCCCCATACTGTCTCCAGCAAATGTTCACGTGTCATGACTTGTCCGCTGTGACGGGCAAGGTAATGCAGCAATTCAAATTCACGATGCGTCAGTTCTACCTGTACGCCATCATTTGTAACGGTATAGGCTTCCGGATGAATGACAAGCTTACCGATTTCGATATCTTTGTTTTCTTTGCTGTCATCCTCTGGAATTTGAGCCTGTCTGCGTAAATTCGCTTTAACACGGGCAATCACTTCCCGGTTGCTGAAAGGTTTTGTGACATAATCATCAGCACCAAGCTCAAGACCGAGTACCTTATCAATCTCTGCATCTTTTGCAGTCAGCATGATGATCGGCATATTATGTGTCTTCCGCACTTCACGGCAAACTTCATTGCCATCTTTGTTCGGCAGCATAATATCCAAAAGGATCAAATCCGGGTTCTCTTGCTGCACTAATTCGACAGCTTCATCACCGTCATATGCACAGATCACCTCGTATCCTTCCTTCTCTAAGTTGAATTTCAATATATCAGCGATTGGTTTTTCGTCGTCCACCACTAAGATCTTATGGTTCATCGTATTCCCACGCTTTCCAGTGTTTTTTATCTGAATTGTATTATCTTTTATTACTAGTTCAGTGTTTGCATACCCTTCCTATTTTACAGCAATTTCGGTCAAATGTCTTTGCAAGGGGTCGATTCGGCAGTTTTTGGAAGAAAAAAGAAAAATCGCCCGTATGGACGATTTTTCAACTTATTGGCTGTATACACTTCTTACTTCATTTGTTTGTGTACGATCTGGGCCTACAGAGAAGATGCTTAGTGGAATACCTGTAAGCTGGGAAATACGCTCAAGATAGTGGCGCGCATTCGCTGGAAGCTCGCTCAAGTTGCGAACACCTGTAATATCTTCTGTCCAGCCTGGCAGCTCTTCATAAACTGGCTCACATTGCGCCAATTCTTTCAGGCTTGCTGGGAAATGCTCCATGACTTCGCCTTTGTAACGATAAGCAACACAGATTTTCAAGGTTTCGATCCCTGTCAGTACATCGATCGAGTTCAAAGAAAGATCTGTAATACCGCTCACGCGCTGCGCATGACGGACAACTACGCTATCGAACCAGCCCACACGGCGCGGACGGCCTGTTGTTGTACCGTATTCACGACCGACTTCACGGATCTGATCACCGATCTCATCATGCAATTCTGTAGGAAACGGACCATCACCGACACGAGTTGTGTATGCCTTGGAAACACCAACAACGTGATTGATCTTCGTTGGTCCTACACCGGAACCGATCGTAACTCCGCCTGCAATCGGGTTGGAGCTTGTAACGAACGGATAAGTACCTTGGTCGATATCAAGCATGACACCCTGTGCACCTTCAAACAGTACGCGGCGGCCTTGATCCAATGCATTGTTCAGCTCAACGGATGTATCTGTTACATACTTCGCGATTTGCTGCCCATATTCATAGTACTCATCAAGGATTTCTTCTACTGTGAAGGCTTTGCTTTCATAAACTTTCTCGAACAGGCGGTTCTTTTCGTCCAAGTTCTGTTCCAGCTTTTCACGGAAAGCATCTTTGTCCAGCAAATCTGCAATTCGGATACCCATGCGGGCTGCTTTATCCATGTAAGCAGGACCGATACCTTTTTTAGTTGTACCGATTTTATTAACGCCTTTTGCTTCTTCCTGAAGCTCATCCAATTTCAGATGATACGGAAGAATGACATGTGCACGGTTGGAAATAACAAGATTATCTGTGCTGACATTGCGCTCGTGCAAATATTTCAATTCATCTAGCAACGCCTTTGGATCAATTACCATACCGTTGCCTAATACGCATTTCTTTTCCGGGAAGAAAATTCCCGATGGAATCAAGTGAAGCTTATATGTGACATTATCGAATTTAATTGTGTGGCCAGCATTGTTCCCGCCTTGATAACGAGCAACAACCTCGGCATTTTGTGAAAGGAAGTCAGTGATCTTCCCTTTCCCTTCATCTCCCCATTGGGTTCCTACTACTACTACTGAGGACATCTGTGTGGCACCTCCGCCAAATAAACTATTTTTAACACCTCTAAAGTGTATCAATCCCCAAAACACATGTCAATGATACAACCGAACATTTACTGACTAAGACCTATATTTGTTCGTTAAAAAACACCCTATCGATTGATAGGGTGCAGTAATCATGCCGGTGGAACATCGCTTTCCGAATATCTATGATCCAAATCTACGAATTTATTATACTCTTTCACAAACGCCAGCTCGACTGTTCCTACCGGGCCGTTACGCTGCTTAGCCAGAATGATCTCAATGATATTCTGTTTCTCCGATTCTTTGTCGTAATAATCATCACGATACAAGAAGCCGACGATATCGGCATCCTGCTCGATACTTCCTGATTCACGCAAGTCGGACATCATCGGACGTTTGTCCTGTCGCTGCTCTACTCCACGAGAAAGCTGTGATAGAGCGATTACTGGCACTTCCAGCTCACGGGCTAGAGCTTTTAAGGAACGGGAGATTTCCGATACTTCCTGCTGACGGTTTTCTCCTTTTCCAGAACTTGAACCCATGATGAGCTGCAAGTAATCAATCAGGATCATCCCCAATCCGCCTTCCTGCTTCAGACGACGGCATTTGGACCTGATATCACTTACACGGATACCAGGCGTATCATCGATATAAACCCCTGCATTAGACAGGCTCCCCATTGCCATCGTGAGTTTGGCCCAGTCTTCCGCTTGCAGACTTCCTGTCCGCAGACGCTGTGCATCGATATTCCCCTCTGCACAGAGCATACGTGATACAAGCTGTGATGCACCCATCTCCAAGCTGAAGATAGCTACATTTTCCCCTGCATGTATCGATACATTTTGTGCAATGTTCAAGGCAAATGCTGTCTTACCTACAGAAGGACGGGCAGCAATGATGATCAAATCATTACGCTGGAATCCGGAGGTCATTTTATCTAAGTCACGGTAACCAGTCGGAATACCTGTAATAGAAGCGTTTTGATGATGTAATTTCTCGATATTATCGTATACTTCGATCAAAACGTCCTTTATGTTCTGAAAAGCTCCGGAATTTTTACGGCCGGATACTTCCATAATCGATTTCTCTGCTTCGTTGAGAACATCCTCGACAGCATCTTCTTTAGCGAAGCTTGATGTGACAATATCCGTGGCAGAACGTATAAGTCGGCGCAGCAGCGCCTTTTCAGCTACGATTTTGCTGTAATATTCAATATTTGCTGCAGTTGGAACGGCGTTAGCAAGATCGCTCAAATACGAAACGCCACCGACCTCCTCCAACAATTTTGCATTAGCAAGTGCAGTGGTGACGGTTACCAGGTCAACTGGTTCTCCCCTATCGGATAGGCGCATCATCGCATCAAAGATACGCTGGTGGCTTGCTCGGTAGAAATCGTCCGCTACAACCTGTTCCGATGCTCTCGATAAAGCCTCCGGTTCCAGGAAAATAGCACCAATTACAGCTTGCTCTGCTTCTATATTATGTGGAGGGGTCCGATCATTCCAGACTTCTTCCATCATGATTCCCCCATTTCTGGCATACTGCTACCATTGTACCGAAATATCCCCCTTTTGTGTAAAAAGGGGGATGGAAAACTGCTAGTATTTTGTTGGAAAAAATATTATTGCTCGCTGATATGGACTTTCACTTTACCTGTTACTTCCGGATGCAGCTTCACATCCAAGTCACGATAACCAAGAGCCCGAATCGGTTCGTTCAGTTCGATCTTCCGTTTGTCCAATTTGATTTTATGAGCTTTTTTCAGCTCATCAGCGATTTGTTTGCTTGTGATAGATCCGAATAGACGGCCGCCTTCTCCGGATTTCGCTTTTACTTCTACTGTTAGGTTGGCAAGCGTTTCACGCAATTTTTTCGCATCCTCCACTTCCTGGAGTTCAAGCTGATGCTGTTTATTGTCTTTTGCTTCCTGTACTTTCACATTTCCTTTTGTAGCTGGTACAGCCAAGTTATTTTTAAGCAAGTAATTACGTGCATAACCATCTGGCACTTCTTTTACTTGTCCTTTTTTCCCTTTACCTTTTACGTCTTCTGTAAAGATTACTTTCATTCTTCTTTTCTCCCTTCAACATATTCATCTATGATCAGCTGCAGCTCTTCCTTCGCTGCTTCTACTGTTGTGTCAGCAATCTGTGTAGCAGCATTTGTCAAATGTCCGCCGCCATTCATCCTCTCCATGATCACTTGAACATTCACTTGTCCAAGGGATCTGGCGCTGATACCAATACGGCCATCTTCCCGCTCGGAAATGACAAAGCTGGCACTCACACCATCCATCGTCAGCAATGTATCTGCTGCCTGAGCAATGACAACCGGCCCGAATACCTGCCCTTTTTCACCTGCAGAAATTGCGATGCCTTCCCGGTAGAGCTCCGTATTCTCAATTAAGTGCGCACGTTTGACATACGTATCCAAGTCCTCTTTCATGAAACGCTGGACAAGGACGGTATCAGCGCCTTTGGAGCGTAAATAGGATGCCGCATCGAATGTTCTTGACCCGGTACGAAGCGTGAAGCTTTTCGTATCGACAATAATTCCCGCGAGCAAGGCACTTGCTTCCAAGGTGGACAATCGCAGCTTCTTAGGCTGATAGTCCAATAGCTCTGTCACAAGCTCTGCTGTCGAGGATGCATATGGCTCCATATAGACGAGCGTCGGCTTTTCAATGAATTCCTCTGCCCGGCGATGGTGGTCGATCACCACAACATGTTCCGTTTTGCTGAGCAGTCTATCATCAGCTACCATTACAGGCTTGTGCGTATCGACAACGACAACAAGTGTGTTCTTCGTTACACGATCGAGCGCTTCTTCTGGACTGATGAATTGTTCCCAAAGCTCTTCATCCTTTTGAATGGCTGACATCAGCTTAGAAACGCCTGTAATATCCTGCTTGTCAAGGACAATATGCCCGACAATATCATTTGCTTCTGCAATTTTCAAGATTCCGATGGCAGCTCCGATTGAATCCATATCCGGCGCTTTATGCCCCATGATGAGCACCTGCTCACTCTGCTTGACCAATTCCTTCAGCGCATGAGATATAACACGTGCCCGAACCCTGGTCCGTTTTTCCATCGGATTCGTTTTGCCGCCATAGAAGCGCACCTTGCCGGCTTCTCCTTTGATGGCAACCTGGTCTCCGCCGCGTCCCAACGCCAAATCCAAGCTTGATTGTGCAAGTTCCCCAAGCTCAGGTAATGTCTGTCCGCCAGCCCCGACACCTATACTAAGGGTGATCGGTATATTCTGATCTGTTATCAAGCCGCGAATTTCATCGAGAATCTCAAATTTCGTCTTTTCCAGTTCCCTCAAAATGCGCTGATTGAGTACTGCCAGGAATCGTTCCTGAGATGTACGCTTTAAGTAAAGACCTTTTTGACGTGACCACTCATTCAATTGAGCTGTCACACGGGAATTGATCTGACTTTTCGCTGTGTCATCCAGATTCTGGGTCATCTCTTCATAGTTATCAAGAAAAATGATAGCTAGAACGGTCTGTTCTTCATTATATAAGTTCTGGATTTCCAGCTGCTTCGTCCGATCGAATAAATACAGAAGCCGCTCTTCCTTTTTGATCACTGTCAGGAAATCATAATCATCAAGCGTAATCCAAACCTCGTTTTTTTCGTCCTTGATTGCTGGTATCAGCGCATCAGATAAATCATCCAGCGGGGCACCCACTAGTGTATCCTCCGCAAACCTGTTCATATAAGGCGTCGTCCATTCAATCTGGTAATTCTCGCTGTACAGTACGATTCCGATCGGCATCTCCAAAAGTGCTTCCTCGCCGACCTTCTTGACACGGTGGGACATTGTCGAAATGTACTCCTCCGTCTGGTCCTGCATTCGCTGTTCCGTCAGTATACTGTAGAAAAAAGACAGAGCCAGGAACACTGTCAGCGGCAGCCCAAGCTTCCATTCATAAAACCATACACAAACAAGCAGGATGACAGCAAGTACATATGTCACGATCAAATGCTTACTCAATGCTGGTTTCTTAAATATCTCTGGCATATATGTCAGCTCCTAAACCTAAATTCCGCGACCATGCTACTTTTTGCTGCTCATCCGCTCCCGCAGCCTGAATCCTAC
This sequence comes from Virgibacillus sp. 7505, assembly GCF_002272135.1. Classification (GTDB taxonomy): domain Bacteria; phylum Bacillota; class Bacilli; order Bacillales; family Amphibacillaceae; genus Terribacillus. The sequence goes on from NZ_NPBF01000008.1 coordinate 156,252, forward strand.
ATCAATTATACCCAAAATACGCACAAGATACAGCAGTACTGTCCCGAAAAGGACCGATAGTACGACCGCGAGAATCGGCAGGACTTTCGGCAGATTCCGGTGGTGGGCATAATAGAAGAAGAACGAGAATCCTTGCAGCACGAGAAGGATTCCGGCAAGCTCCGTGACATTGGCGACAATCGGATAGAGCCATCCATTTGGATCCATATCGAACCAGCGGGCGAATGAACCGATGAAATAGATGAATAATACGATGACCGGCAGGTTGAATCGGCGGAATGGCGGATAAAGGATCCGATCTTTGCTCTGACGATTATGGATCTTTTGAGCCAGCCATTGCGTGATGAAAGCATACAGCAGGGAGCCGGCAGCAATCATTGTCGGAATCAGCACCATGATATAATCAAACATAGCATTGACCTGTTCCCACTGGGCATCTGTTACTGTCACCCCGACCGTATCCATCTCAGACTGAACCGATTGGATCGTAGCCTGATAGCTTGTTTGAACTTCGTCAATGATGTTTATTCCTGATACAAATTGCGTACCTGCCAGGAATATAGTGAATCCTAGGGCATACCCTGCAGTTCCTTTTAATAGAGCTTCATAAGTCGATTGCTTGTGATGAAGGGAATAACCCGTCGCTGCCGCTCCAATCACAACTGAAATCGTAATGAGAAACCCGGCAAGTGTCCCTATGAAGGAAAGAAGCAGAATGGCGATAGCAAAGTAGATACCTGGCTTGAAACCATGGCGGATCCAATAGAGGATGATCGGTACTGGCATGGCGAACGTCGCCAGGATACTGATCACTGGTGCAAAAGTTGCGATAAGCAGCAGCACCAGATAAATCCCCGCAAGCATAGCTCCTTCCGTCAATTGTCGAGCATTGTTCATGAATCGTGACACCCCATTTAAATATGTAATCTTGCACTTGTAGAAAAAGCACAGCTGCATAGGCTGTGCTTACGTTCGTTTGTAATGGACGAAGCTATGAGAAAAAAGCTGTTCATCCGAAAAAATGCTACCCCACGATTATACCCGAAAGAAAGTCTTCAAACAAATGATTCGCCGTGAAAATAGTCCCACCAGCTGCTAAGTTTGTGAATATCTTAATTTACCTGTTTATTTTTCTGAAATGAGCCTTTATAATAGTGAGACAACCTTACAACGGGTTAGCACTACATACTACATACCTCATTAGCCACTAATGAGACGAACCTCAAAATCGGCTGCATCGCGACAAGCATGCAGTCGATTTTTCTTTTCCACACTTTTTACACAATTTTTCTACCGAATCAGGAAGAAGTACAAGATTCCTGCGTGCTATGATTATTCCAAGATCAGATCAGGTTATAAACACAACGAAACGGGTAAACAAAAACCAATTCAATCTACGGAAAGGACCGGAATACCATGAAAAATAGTCACTTCAATGCGATTCTCGCAGCAACACTTTTAATCAGCAGCATCGGCGGTTACTTGCACTCTATCTTCTAATCCCATATCCCTGGAAAGCTCTTCCTTATAAAGGCGGAGCTTTTTTTATTATTTCAGAGGTTCAGCTTTCGGGCAGGTTGTGAAATCTCCTCTTGGAACATCCTGCAGAATATGTCACACTATTTTTAACTTAACCGTTAGGAGTTGGACGTTTTGTTGACCGATTATCATGTACATATGGCAGAAACTGGCTCGTTTACTTTGGACTATATCCGCCAATATCTCAGTGCGGCGAAAGAAAAAGGGATTGAGGAATTCGGGATTTCGGAGCATGCATACTTCTTTCAAGAAACAAACAAAATCCTATCCAACCCGTGGGTAGAAAACCGGCGGACACTTCATTTTCAGGATTATCTCGCTTTTTTCAAAGAGATCAAACAAGCTGAACTTCCTGTCAAAATGGGAATCGAGATGGATTACACACCTGGTAAGGAAGCCGAAATGGCAGAATTCCTCGATCAGCATCCTTTCGACTACGTCATCGGATCCGTCCACTGGATTCGTGAGTGGGGAATCGATCTGGATATTTATAAAGAAGAATATGAAAAACGGGATCTGAAGCAGGCGTACCGTGATTATTATGATCAAATCATCACACTTGCTCAGTCCAAGTTATTCAGCTTTGTCGGCCATATTGATCTGATTAAGATTTTCGGCTATAAACCAGACGATCAAGCCTTTGTCGAAGGAGAATATGATCGAGTTGTCAAAGCGCTCTCAGAAAATGACACATGTATTGAAATCAGCACAGCTGGTCTGCGGAAGCCAGTCGGGGAAATATATCCCGATCCCGTACTATTGCAGAAATGCTATGATGCTGGTGTCGGCATCGTGATAAACTCCGATGCACACGCACCAAAGCATGTAGGTTATGCATACCAACAGGCAATTGAGCTTGCCAAACAGGTCGGCTATACTGAGATTCAAACATTCGAAAAGCGCCAGCGCAAAGCAATGCCGCTAGGCTGAACAAACACATAACTACTCTTTATTTGGAGACACTATCCTGAGGAGCTGCAGATTGCTGCAAGCTCCTTTCTCTTATGATAAAACCCTTACATGTCAGAATACTTTTTCTAGTTTCTATTTGCAGGCACATTTCCTATAATGAACTACATATCTTCATTACTACACTAAAGGAATGCAGTATGCTGCGTCGATAAGGAGTGACATCATGAATCAACCAGAGAACACAGCATTAAAGAAGGAAATCGGACTATTTTTAGGTTTATCCATCGTAGTAGGAACCATCATCGGCTCTGGAGTATTTATGAAGCCAGGCCCTGTGCTGAGTCATGCTGGCCGTTCTGAAATTGCTATGCTCGCTTGGTTAATCGGCGGACTGCTGACACTCGCTGGCGGTCTGACCATTGCTGAAGTAGGTGTACAAATTCCAAAGACTGGCGGTTTGTACGCGTACTTAGAAGAAACGTATGGAGAACTATGGGGCTTCTTATGCGGCTGGGTGCAAACGATTCTTTATGGACCAGCCATCATCGGGGCTCTCGGACTATACTTCGGAACTCTCATGGTCAATTTGTTCGGCTGGAATACGAAATGGACAGCGGCTGTTGGTATCGCAAGTGTCGTGTTCCTTTGTATCATTAACATATTAGGCACAAAACTCGGCGGTGCTGTACAGCTTGTTACGACAATCGGCAAGCTGCTCCCAATCCTGCTTATTGTTATCTTCGGTTTTTGGAAAGGCGATGCGGACTTTTTCAGTGCAGTACCGGAAGCCATTTCCGATATAAACTTCGGCGCGGCCGTATTAGCCACACTGTTCGCTTATGATGGCTGGATCATGCTAGCTTCCATGGGCGGCGAAATGAAGAATCCGGAAAAGACATTACCAAGAGCGATGATCGGCGGTATTCTGATCGTGACAGCTTGTTACCTGTTTATCAACGCTGCCATGCTTTATATCCTGCCTGCAGCAGAAATTGTAAGTCTGAACACAAATGCAGCTAGCACAGCAGCTAAGCTTGTGCTAGGTGATGCCGGTGAGATTATCGTAAGTTTGGGCATCATCGTCAGCATTTTCGGCTGTCTTAATGGTAAGATCCTCACATTCCCGCGTATTCCATTCGCAATGGCTGAACGCGGTCAGCTGCCGTTTTCCAACCTGCTCAAAAAGGTGCATCCTACCTTGCATACACCTTGGGTCGCAGTCATTTTGCAGCTTGTGCTTTCTATCATCTTCATGCTTGTCAGCAATCCTGATAAGCTGTCTGAAATCAGCATTTTCACGATCTATATGTTTTATGTTCTCGCTTTTTATGCTGTTTTCATCTTGCGGAAGCGTAATAAAGGAAAAGAACGTGCATATAGTGTGCCGCTCTATCCGTTCATCCCGATTGCAGCAATTGCGGGCTCTTTGTTTGTCTTGATCAGTACATTATTCACAGACTTCCTCAGCTGCCTTCTCTCAATCGGCATAGCAGTAATCGGCCTTCCGATATATTATATGTTGAAAGCTAAACGGCGCTAAAAAAGCGAGCAGACATAGTCTGCTCGCTTTTTTTATATCGTGATAGCTGTCACATCAAAAATGTCATCCAGCTGTTTTAATCCTTCCACTTCTTCTTTCTGCGGCTCTTTATCGACCGTAAGCATCATGATTGCGTCGCCGCCCTCATTTGAGCGCCCTACCTGCATCGTTGCGATATTGACTGCGTATTTAGCAAGTAATGTACCTACACGGCCAATTGCGCCTGGCTGGTCTTTATGTCGGACCAGCAACATATGGCCGGCAGGCGTGACATCGACATAATAGTCATCCACCTTCACAATACGTGCTCCTAAACCATTAACCAGTGTTCCTGCTACTTGATGCGTCACGGTTGCCGATTTTGCCTCGACTGTTACCAGACTAGTGAAGCCTCTTGTTGTAGATGTTTTTTGCTCATTGATTGTGATACCGCGTTTCTTGGCTAGGTGAGTCGCGTTTACGTCATTTACATTTCCTAGATAACGCTGCAGCAATCCTTTGACTGTATTTCGTGTCAATGGAGCAACCTCTTGGTCCGCCAGGTCTCCCGCATAATAGACGGTCACTTCCTCTATTGCATCAGGCATTGTGCGCGCAAGGAAGGCTCCAAGCTTTTCAGCAAGATCAAAGTAAGGCTGGATTTTCCGCATCACTTCTGGAGAAATGGAAGAGAAGTTGACCGGATGGATCGCCTGACCTCCTTGCAGAATCTGCATCACATCTTTGCTGACGTCAATCGCAACGTTTTCCTGCGCTTCCACTGTGCTTGCACCTAGATGCGGTGTGGCAATAACCTGCGGCAGCTCCAGCAGTTTATGATGAACTGCCGGCTCCTCTTCGAACACATCCAATGCAGCGCCAGCTACCTTCCCGCTGATGATTGCTTCATACAAAGCATCCTCATCAATAATCCCGCCTCTTGCACAGTTCATGATCTGTACACCATCTTTCATCTGTGCGAAAGCTTCAGTGGAAATCATATGATGTGTTTCTTTCAGCAATGGTGTATGAACTGTCAGGAAGTCACTCGCAGCAAAGACCTCTTCCAGTGTTCCATAGCCAATCCCCATCTTATCCGCACGGTCTTTTGTCAGGAATGGATCATAGGCGATTACATCCATACGCTGCCCCTTTGCACGGTATGCAACTTCTGCCCCGATTCGTCCCATGCCGACAATACCAAGTGTCTTACCTTTCAATTCCACGCCGATATGCTGCTTACGTTCCCAGCGTTCTTCCTTCAAAGCAAGGAAAGCCTGCGGGATGTTGCGCGCAAGTGACATCATCATCGCAACTGTATGCTCAGCAGCGGAGTTAGTATTCCCATCCGGTGCGTTGACAACGACTATCCCAAGCTCTGTTGCAGCTTCCAGATCGATATTATCCACCCCAACACCGGCACGCCCAATCACTTTAAGATTAGGAGCTGCTTCCATGATTGCACGTGTAACAGTCGTCTGGCTGCGGACAAGCAGCGCATGATATTTACTGATCTTTTGGATGATTTCTGCTTCTGTCAGGCCAGTATCCACTGTAACAGCAAAGTCATCTGCTTGTGTTAATGGGGCCATGCCTTCTTCACTTAACGGATCACTGATTAGTACGTGGTAAGTCATGTTCAATTCGCTCCTTGTTCCAAGTAGATTTGCTGTGCTGCTGCAGTGCCTGTACCTAATGTTATTTGTTTGCCAATCTTCACAAGGCCTATTTCCACTGCTCCGATCACCTGCAGTACATCTGCCGGAGAGCAATATCCCATATGACCAATCCGGAAAATCTCTCCCTTCATATGCTGCTGTCCGCCTGCAAACGCCAGGTTGAACTCCTGCTTCACTTGCTTACGCAGCTGCTCGGCGTCGAAGTCTGCCGGTTTAATGGCCGTAACTGTCGGAGAAGCATAAGCATCCTCTACTAGCAACGGTATATCTAGCGCACGGAAAGCAGCTCTTGTCATATCCCGCATCAGCCGATGTCTAGCATACACCTGCCCCAGCCCTTCTTCCTCAAGCAATGAGAGCACTTGCTCCAGTCCGAACAATATGGATAAAGCCGGTGTGAAAGGTGTGCTGTCCTTTTCGAGTCCATCCCGATATTTTGTCAGATCCAGATAGAAACGGGGTTGAGTATTTGCTTCAATCACACGCCATGCCCGGTCACTTACTACAGCGAAGAACATGCCACCAGGCAGCATAAATGCCTTTTGCGTTCCTGTCACCAAAATGTCGATGCCCCATTTATCAAATTCCGTCTCTACACCTGCCACACAGGATACGCCATCAACGATGACCAAAGCCTCCGATACATCATGGACTGCTTCTGCGATTTCCTTGATTGGGTTCAGCACTCCTGTGGACGTTTCACAATATGTGACGAAAACAGAGCTGATTTCCGGATGTTTACGCAAGAATGTCTTGATATCCTCCGGATTTGCCGCTTCTCCCCATGTAACGTCCAAACGATGTACTTGAAGCTGATATGCTTGGGCTATTTTTACAAATCGATCACCAAAAGCACCTACGACTACAATCAGCACGTCATCTCCCGGCTTGGAAGTATTGGCTACTGCCGCTTCCAAGCCGGCTGTACCGCTGCCAGTCACAAGCAATACATCTTGTTTTGTTCCGAATACGGGCTTCAATTTCGGCTTGATCCGCTGCAGCAAAGCTGTTGTCTCTGCACCGCGATGGCCGATCATCGGCTGGCTCATTGCGCGCTGTACACTAGGCGGAATTGGTGATGGTCCTGGAATCCGTAGTAAAAGTTGATCTGGTAACATAATTTCTTTTCCTCCTTGGATTGTAAGATATCTTCACAGGTAAAAGAGCCCATAAGAAAAGCCTTCCGCTCCCTTACCTGATAAGTAAGGGGCGAAAAGCTTGGATCTACTCACGCGGTGCCACCCTTTTTCACTGTCTGCTTCCACACGACAGCCTTCATTGAAGCTATGCATAACGGGCATATACCGGACAAACCTACTAAATTCAGCCTGCCTATTCAGAAGTGCTGCCCTTTGACGGATTATGCTAGTTCACACCAGCCACTAGCTCTCTTGGATAATCACGAACAAAGGTATGATCTTCATCAACATAGTTATGTTTTGGTTCAATTTTTTATTTATCATAGCAGACTTACAGTCATTGTCAATACGTTTTCTAATAATTATAGCAAATCCGATTGTTCGGATTTTGCTGTTATCTGCTTCCTTCTGCCTTTTTTGCTATACTGGAAAAAATAATAAATGCGCTGGAGGTATGAAACATGCAATTGGAAACAGCAGCTAAAATGATCGCAGGTGCTTCATCAGTCGCAGTCTTGACTGGAGCTGGCGTATCCACTGCCAGCGGTATTCCTGATTTCCGCTCCACCACTGGTCTTTGGACTGCTGATGAATCCCGGGAATACTATATCTCCAATCACTATTTTTATAAGGATCCAGTAGATTTCTGGCAGAAATACAAGGATATTTTCCGCGTGAAGCTGCTAAAGGATTACGGTCCGAACCATGTACATCGCTATCTCAGAGACTTAGAAGTGAACGGAAAACAAATCACTGTCATCACCCAGAATGTTGATGGTCTTCATACCCTTGCAGGTAATGAACATGTCATTGAATACCATGGTACTTTGAATAGTGCCACATGCCCGAACTGCGGCAGGAGCTATGGCTTGCCTTATCTATTGGCAGCTGAAACCCCTGTTTGCGAAAGTTGTGAGCATGTGCTGAAGCCGGATGTTGTTTTGTTTGGTGATCCGATTACCGAGCATGACAGAGCAGAACGGGCGATACAGCAGAGCGAACTGGTTCTTGTATTAGGAACATCCCTGCTCGTCAGTCCATTCAACATGCTTCCTGAATACGCCAGCTCACTTGGAAAGCCATCCATCCTGATCAATCGGGAACCAACAGTCATGGATGAGCTATTTGATATTATCATTCATGATGATCTTTCCGAAATTGTGCAGCAGCTGCAAAAATAGCGAGCCCCCTCAGGGAACTCGCTATTTTTCATTCGTATTGATAATGGTGAACTGGTTTGGATTGTTTGACTAACAGAACGAATACTACGGCGGCAACAGCAAAGGCCCCTGCAATAGTAAAGGCAAACTGTAAGCCAGCTGTCATCGCCTGATCAGCACTCTGGGAAGCTACAGCTTGACTCCCGCCGCTCATCAAGGTGATGAACAGTGCCGGACCAATTGCCCCAGAGATTTGATTAAAGGCATTCAGAGAAGCACTGCCATGCGAATAGAGCTCTTCCGTCAATTGGTTCAGACCCAATGTCGTCATCGGTGTCAGAATCAGCCCAATTGCGAAAGTAAAGCCAACATACAGCAACGTAAACTGCAGCATTGTCGTTTCAGTTGAAATTGTCGTCATCAACCCGATCATTGCCACTAACAGTATTGTTCCTGTGATAGCAAATGGCTTTGGTCCGAATCTATCGGAAAGACGGCCAGTAAGCAATGCCATGATTGCAATCATGATACCGCCTGGGAACAGGACAATACCAGAATCAAAAGCACTGATCCCTAAAGCATCCTGCATGAACACAGGCAAGAGAATCATCGCTGCAAAGAAGCACATCATGACTGTAATGGTCACTAATATTGCCATTAAGAAATTTTTATTTTTGTATGGGCGCAAATCCAGCATCGGCGTCTCCAAATTGAATTGACGATAAGCGAAATATGCAATCGCAGCTAGTCCAATCAGTAAAGCGCCCAATACTAACGGACTTGTCCATCCTTCTGCTCCAGCACTGCTGAATCCGATGACGATGGAACCAAAACCGATCACTGCCAGCACGACAGATAGGATATCGATCTTTGTACGCTTCGTCTCCAGCACATTCCGAACATAATAAGCAGCAAAGCCAAGCAAAACAAGTGTCACAGGCAATACGCTGATGAACACAAATCGCCAGGAAGCCTGTTCCACAACAAGGCCGGAAAATACAGGACCGATAGCAGGTGCAAACAGTATCACTACCATGAGCAACCCAAGCATTGAACCGCGCTTGGCGAGCGGTGTGATCGTAATGATCACTGTCGTTACAAGCGGGATGATAATCCCTGAACCAGAAGCTTGAATCACACGTCCGAGCAACAGAATTGAAAAGTTAGGAGCAATACCGGCAATCAGCGTTCCTATAAAGAAAAACGATAGTGCAGTCAGCAATAATTGCCGCGTGGTAAAACGCTGCATCAGATAAGCACTGATCGGAATAAGAATACCGATTGTCAGCATATAACCGGTTGAAAGCCAATGAGCAGTCGTCGTTTGGATTCCAAGGGTCTCTTCTATATTGGGCAAAGCGACATTCATCACAGTTTCATTTATCAATGCAATGAAATTCCCCACCATTAAGACAATGATCAACGGAATACGATTTTCCACTTGCACATGCTTGTCAATTGTTTGTGTAGTAGCAGCCATATAGATGCTCCTTTCCATCTGTCAGATTAAGAATCAACTTTTCCCATTATAAGGGTTCTGCTATGAGATTCAAGCATCTTGTTCGTTATAGGCGCTTATTATCAAATTAATTAAATTCTGAAAACTAGATGCAAAAAGAGACCCTACATATAGCGCCTCTTGTCATATACTCAGCTATTAAAATATATAAAAAAAAGCATCATCCTGATGGATGATGCTTTTCTCATTACTCGCTCACGTATGGCAATAGAGCCATTTGACGAGAACGTTTGATAGCGATTGTCAATTTACGCTGGTATTTTGCAGAAGTTCCAGTCACACGGCGAGGAAGAATTTTTCCACGCTCGGAGATGAAACGTCTAAGCAAATCAACGTCTTTGTAATCGATGTAAGTGATGCCATTTGCTGTGAAATAACATACTTTTCTGCGCTTAGCGCGACCACGACGTGCTGCCATATCAGATTGCCTCCCTTAAATTAGAATGGTAGATCATCATCGGAAATATCGATCGGTTCACCTTTATCACGGAAAGGATCTTGGTCGTTATTTCGATTATAGTTATTATTATTGTTATTGTTGCTATTGAAATTGTTATTATTGTTGTTGAAGTTCGAGTTCTGATTTTGGTATCCAGAAGAACCTTGTCCGCCTCCTTGAGAGCCACCTTTGGTCTCGAGGAATTGCACGCTATCCGCAACAATTTCTGTTACATATACACGATTACCCTCTTGATTATCGAAGCTTCTCGTTTGGACACGGCCATCTACGCCAACCAGACTTCCTTTGCTCATGAAGTTCGCCAGATTTTCGGCTGGACGTCTCCATACAACACAGTTAATGAAATCTGCCTCACGTTCGCCTGACTGATTAGAGAAAGGACGGTTTACTGCTAAGGTAAAGTTGGCAACTGCCACTCCATTTGGTGTATAACGCAGGTCCGGATCCTTGGTTAATCTGCCGACAAGTACGACACGATTTAACATCAGAACCCCTCCTTATTTCTCGTCTAGACGAATAGCCATCTGACGAATAATATCATCAGAGAACTTCGCTTGACGGTCGAATTCATTAATAGCGGCTTCATTGCCGTTTAGATTAATGACATAGTAGTAGCCATCACGGTAATCGTTGATTTCGTAAGCAAGACGTTTCTTGCCTTTCTCGTCAACTTTCACGATTTCCGCACCGTTATCAGTTAGGATTCCGTTGAAACGCTCAACTAGAGCAGTTTTAGCTTCTTCCTCGATATCTGGGCGGACGATGTACATGATTTCGTATTCTCTCATCCGTTTGCACCTCCTTTTGGACTTAACGGCTCTTATCTTTCATAAGAGCAAGGAGTAATCTTAATTACTCACAATGATGAATTATAGCAAATTATCTGCCGTTAAGCAAGCTGTTTCCACATATTTGCAAGATGAGGATCCGACCTTACACGTTGAAACGGAAATGCATGACATCCCCGTCTTTCACCAAATACTCTTTTCCTTCCAAACGAACTTTCCCGCGTTCTTTCGCAACACTCATAGAACCCGCATCAACCAGGTCTTCGTAGGAAACTGTTTCCGCACGAATGAATCCTTTTTCAAAGTCACTATGGATGATACCAGCTGCCTGAGGAGCTTTGATGCCCATAGGGAACGTCCAAGCACGAACTTCTTGTTCACCAGCCGTGAAGTAAGTTGCAAGCCCAAGAAGGCTGTAAGACGCCTTGATCAGCTGATCCAAACCGGACTCCGGAATACCTAGCTCTTCTAGGAACATTTCTTTTTCCTCTCCTTCGAGCTCTGCAATTTCCGATTCAATCTTCGCACAGACCACAATCACCTGCGCACCTTCGTTTGCAGCGAACTCCTGCACTTTTACAAGATTCTGATTGGCAGAAGGATCTGCTACTTCTTCTTCGCTCACATTAGCAGCATACAAGACTGGTTTGCTTGTCAATAGATGCAAGCCTTTCACAATCTTACTTTGCTCCTCAGTAAATTCCAGCGCACGTGCTGGCTGTTCGTTCTCTAATCCATCCTTGATTTTGGACAGAATCTCTTGTTCTACAACAGCTTCTTTGTCCTTTTGACGTGCAAGTTTTTCCACACGCTGCAGACGTTTGTTGACAGAATCAAGATCCGCAAAGATCAATTCCAAGTTAATCGTCTCGATATCATCGATAGGATCTACTTTACCGGATACATGCGTAATATTTTCATCATCAAAGCAGCGCACGACGTGAACGATTGCATCCACTTGTCTGATGTGTGATAGGAACTGGTTTCCTAGTCCCTCCCCTTTACTTGCACCTTTTACGATACCAGCGATATCGGTGAACTCAAAAGCAGTCGGGATGGTTTTTTTCGGTTTGACCAGTTCAGTCAATTTATTTAAACGTGAATCAGGGACTTCTACGATGCCGACATTCGGATCGATCGTACAGAACGGATAGTTTGCAGATTCCGCTCCCGCCTGTGTGATCGCATTGAACAATGTGGATTTACCGACGTTTGGTAATCCGACAATACCTGCTGTTAAAGCCATGTAATCTTCCACTCCTTAAGTGTCCTGGCCGCTTTTACGTACAGCCGGCCAAAATAGATCTGCTTACTGAACACTCCGCCCAAAGGCAGGGAAGATGGGGCAGTACCGGTAACTGACTTACGATATATCATGTCAGCTTGCCCTTACTTTGTCCAAGTAAACATACGTACTTCTAGAGTACACTATTCTCTATAAAACAGCAAAATTATGTGTGGATTTCTGCCATTTGGATACGCATTTCTTTCTATAATTGATTTTTGTATATAAAAAAAAGAAGTCCTTCCGATGACAAAATCGGACAGACTTCTATGTTTCACGTGAAACGCGTATTTTAATTTGACGGTTCTTCTGCATGCTCCAAAACTTTTTTCATTTTTGTCTCGAATTTTTTTCGAGGAATGAGCACGCTATGACCACAGCCTTCACATTTAATCCGGATATCCATTCCCAGCCTGATAATCTTCCACCGGTTTTCGCCACATGGATGGGCTTTTTTCATTTGTACCACATCATTAAGCTGATAGACTTTGTCACTCACGAGCATTCCCCCTTACCGCACTTTCCTGCATGAGCTCTTCTGCTTCTTGTTTATTATACATGACCAGCCTTGGAGCTGGAATACTGATATTGCGTTCCAATAGTTTTGTTTTGATACGGTTTCTAGCTTCCCTTGCTACACCAAAATGCTGCATTGGCAAAGTTTCAATGATTGCCCGCAAAACGATGTGAGACGTTGACAAGGTCTCCACACCTAACAGCTGCGGGGTTGCTTGTATCTCAGGATATTCAGCAGGCATTTCCAGCAGCACCTGCATGATGACCTCTTCTGCTACTTGCAGATTCGCTTCATACGGTACATTGATGTCCAATACTCCCAAGCTGTTGTGGACAGAGAAATTGGTCACTTGTGTAATATTGCCATTTGGTATGATATGCAGTTCGCCTGTCCAGTTACGAATCTTACATGTCCGCAATCCGATCTCCTCTACATCTCCCCGCACGCCAGCTGTCTGAACATTATCTCCTACAGAAAATTGGTTTTCGAAAATAATGAAGAAGCCGCTGATAACATCCTTCACTAAGTTTTGTGCTCCGAAACCTATTGCTAAACCGGCAACTCCGGCACTTGCAATCAATGCGCCAATGTTTAATCCAAGCTGTGATAACACCATCACAACAGCGGTGAAATACACAACATACGTAATTACATTTTGAATTAGTTTTTTCAGCGTATTTTCGCGGCGTTCTGATACAAGAGGAGCTTTCAATTTCGCTTTTTCCCTAAAGGAATTATGAAAAGTCCTCTCCACTATATTATTGGCTACGCGAGCAACAACCATAGATAATATAATGATCATAACAATCTTTAACACTGCTAATCCAATGGTTGTCCAAAGCTCGGCACTCGTCAAATAATCGTAAATACTGGTCCACTGCTCCTCTACATTCATGAAGTACGTATCTCCTCGTCCAGTTGTTTTCTTTATATATTATCAAATTTCTATTTCATTTTGTATCGATTTAGTAATGGGTATACAAGAATGGCGGAGAGGATGTAAAGATTAGCAAAGCCAAAAATCGGGTACATCAAAGCTATCAAGTCTGTAAAACCAAGCTGTGTGAGCGGCAGCATAAGCAAAACCAGCACAGCTGCTTGCAGCCAGAGCGGTCCCTTCCATTTCGTTTGAAATCGTGAAACAATACCCAGTATTCCCGAGACAGCCGAGGTATAGATAGCAAGCCATAACACAATACTGATGCTAATAAGTACAATAGAGGGATAGTTTTTCAAAATATAGAACAAAGGGATATCATAGTGTGGAATTGCATGACTGATATGCATCAAATCATTATTGTATAAGTACGTAAGCGCACCAATGATAAGCCCGCTGCCGATACTCGCAATCCATAACTCCCCCTTCCCTTTCATTTGCTTACCGATTGCACCAATTACAGCTACAACAGGAAGGATATTCAGCGCTGTGAATGGGAATGCCGCTTGCCAATTTGCCTGTTTACGCCAATCCTGCAGCAGATTGATTTGTTCATGTCTTGTATAGATGATAAGAACAAGAACAAGGCCTCCGACTAGGATAGGGAGGATATAACTATTCATCGAAACGACGCCCTCTACATTGGATGTGAAAATAAGGACAATCATTAACGCAATGAAGAGAATACCCAGCCAATTCGGAATCTGATACATCGTTCCAGTAGCACCGCCAGCAGCAATCATAACAACAGTCACTGTAAAAAGATAGAAAACAATCAACACATCATAAAATGCAGCCAACCTTCTGCCGACAAGCCGCTCCAGTACCGGAAAGTAATGCGCGCTTCTTTCGGTGAAGCTTATATGCAGAATCACATGACTGCATATCGTAAACAGAACGGTGAAAATGATGATAGCCAGTCCACTTTCATAGCCAAAAAATTGCCAGATCTCTCTTCCTGAGGCGTATCCAGCCCCTATTAATGTTGCCAATATCAAAAACATCCATTTCAGCCCTGCAGCCCACATCACAGTCCCTCCAATTTCATATGAACACGTATAGAAAAAGTAGAAAAGCTATATACTATTACCAATATGTGTATGGAGGATAAGCTATGAGCCTGAAGAGAATATTTACGAAAAAAAAGGAGTTCCGCTGCGACTATCAAGACCCCCTTCTTATGAGTAAAGCCTATGAAACAATCAGCTCATGGATTCCTGATGATCGGGAGATAGTTGTCCTTTGCATCGGTACAGATCGTTCAACCGGTGATGCACTAGGACCCATTATTGGTTCATTTCTGACGGAAAAACCATTGAACAGACTTCAGGTTTACGGGACTCTGGAATCTCCTGTGCATGCTGTCAATCTGGTTGAACGTCTGCAAATGATAGAGGAAAAGCATCCAAATGCTTATATAATTGCAATTGATGCCTGCTTAGGCAGAACCAGTTCCATCGGTTCTATTATCGTTTCTCCTACACCTCTTCGTCCGGGTGCCGCATTAAAGAAAAATCTTCCAGCAGTTGGGGATGCCCAAATAACTGGAATTGTTAACGCCAGCGGTGATATGGAGTATTTTGTGTTACAAAATACTCGTTTGCATCTTGTCATGCAGCTAGCATACAAAATCAGTGCCCTCTTACTTGCTGTCGATCGCAAACAAGTTCCTATACTATCACCCGACATAACAGCTGCCGAAAACTGATATGTTTCACGTGAAACAAACAAAAAAAGCCAAGAGAAGCGTAAGCTCCTATTGGCTTTTATCTATTCAATACATTTAAAATTCTTTCCAAATCTTCATCGGAGAAGAACTGAATCTCTATCTTCCCTTTTCGCTTACCCCGATGAATTGTTACATCTGTTCCGAATTGATTCCGCAGCTGGGATTCAGTCTGAACAAGAAATATATCCTTTACAGCCTTCTTTTTCTCTGGTTCTGGAAGATTATTGTTCATCTTGATGATGAGCTGCTCTACTTGCCGGACATTCAGCGATTCGTTGCGTATTTTCTCAACTAGCGGCTGCAATCTCTTTTTATCCTTTAACCCCAATAGAGCGCGCCCGTGACCCATTGATAATTCACCATGATTGATTAAGTCACTAATCTCGGGGGGCAGCGTCAATAAACGAACAAGGTTCGCTATATGAGATCGGCTCTTACCTAAGCGTTTAGCTAAAATCTCCTGCGTGATATCCAATTCCTTCATCAAATTGGAATACGCTTGTGCTTCTTCAATTGGCGTGAGATCTTCCCTCTGAAGGTTTTCCAGCAGGGCAAGCTCCATCATCTTCTCATCATCCAATGACTTGATGATGACAGGCACTTTTTTCAAACCTGCTGCTTTTGCTGCGCGGAATCTTCTTTCTCCCGCTACAATTTCATAGCCTTTTATACTCTTACGGACAATGAGTGGCTGCAGGATGCCATATTCCTGAATCGATTGCGACAATTCCTCAATTGCATCTGCAGAAAAGACTTTGCGCGGTTGATATGGATTCGCCCGGCATTCCTTGATTGCAATTTCTTGAATCTGATCTTCTTCTTTCATTTCCAATTCTGGAAAGAAAGCATTAAGACCTTTCCCCAACCCTTTGGCCATGCGCCATCACTTCCTTTGCTAAGTCTAAATAAACTTCTGCACCACGCGACTTCGGATCGTAAATAATGATTGGCTGACCATAACTAGGTGCTTCTCCCAACCGGACATTTCTTGGAATGATCGACTGGTACACTTTATCTTGAAAATATTTCTTTACTTCTTCAATAACTTGAATACCAAGATTCGTACGGGCATCCAGCATTGTCAGCAATACTCCTTCAATCATTAGATGCTTATTCAAATGTTTTTGTACAAGCCGAATCGTATTCAATAGCTGACTTAGCCCTTCTAATGCATAATACTCACATTGAACTGGGATAAGGACCGTATCTGCCGCTGTCAGCGAATTCAAAGTCAACAATCCTAAAGAAGGCGGACAATCGATGATGACATAATCATAATTGTCTTTCACACTATCAATAGCCTTTTTCAGACGGACTTCCCTTGAGATCGTAGGCACTAGCTCGATCTCGGCTCCTGCAAGCTGAATAGTAGCCGGAATGACATCCAAATTATCAACAGCTGTTGATACAAGGACGTTTTCGGCTTCCATATCTTCGACTAGGACGTTATATACACAATTTTCGACATCTGCTTTGTTTACACCAACACCGCTTGTAGCATTTCCTTGCGGATCAATGTCTACTAGCAAAACTTTATTTCCTAAAAAAGCCAGGCAAGCACTCAAATTGACGCTGGAAGTTGTCTTCCCTACTCCGCCCTTTTGATTTGCTATTGCGATTACTTTGCCCATGGTGTCACCTACCTCAAACTCAATACATTTATTCTATCATTTTTTCATAGAAACCGACGGATAAATTCAAGATTTTGAAAAGTTAGCTCCCTTTTCCTATATAAAAACCCATCTTTCAGCAAGATGGGGATATTATTGGAGCTTTATTCAGGATTTTTTCGGGATTTTAATCGTAATTTGATAATAATCGTCCTTATCTTCTTCCTCTGTTTCCAAGTTGATACCGGTATCGGAAACCATGGAAAGTGATTGACGGATTGTATTCATGGCAATGCGCATATCCTTATTGATACCCTTCAGCTTCGGACGCTTCTTTTTCGGCTGGGCATTTAAAATACGTGCAATGCGTGCTTCTGTCTCTTTTACATTCAATTCTTTATCTATAATTTCCTGCAAAATCAACTCTTGTTTGTCTGCATCTTTAAGAGCTATGAGCGCACGAGCATGCCGTTCTGTGATTTTCTTTGCCAATAACGCTTGCTGTACAGATTCTGGCAGCTTTAACAAGCGCATCTTATTAGCAATGGTAGATTGGCTTTTTCCAAGACGCTGCGCCAGTGCTTCCTGAGTCAAAGAATGCAGCTCCAACAAACGCTCATATGCAAGAGCTTCTTCGATAACAGTCAACTCTTCACGCTGCAGGTTTTCTATCAGTGCTACAGAGGCCGTCTCTGTATCCGACATTTCACGGATGATGGCAGGCACTGTTTCCCATTCCAAGGACTGCACTGCACGCCAGCGACGCTCTCCTGCAATCAATTCATAGCTGCCCTCAGAATTTTTCCGTACAACTATTGGCTGGATGATGCCATGTGTGCGGATCGTCTGTGCAAGCTCTTTGATTTTATCCTCTTGGAAAACAGTTCTTGGTTGGTATTGGTTCGGGACTATATCCTGTACCCGAAGGTTTACTACTTCATCCTGATGCGCATCATTTTCCGTTTCTGCTGAATCCGATTTATCACCTAGCCCAAAAATACGGCTGAACGGGTGTAACATCCTCAGACACCACCTTTTTTTACAATCCTAATCTAGCAAGCAGGTACATAAGGAATAGTAAATGTTTCACGTGAAACATGTATAAAAAGGCGCAGCAGTTCTACAGTAGAAGCTGCTGCGCTTACATAAGCCGAGCCAGTTCCTTATCTACTATTTTATCATAGATTGGTTGAGAATGGTAAGCTTGTATGGTACTTCATTCACTATTTTTCTCTTGTATTAAACGATCGGCTCGCGGTTTGGAACTCCAGCTTTACGAGGGTATTTCTTCGGTGTCTTCCGACGTTTGGCGATGATGGCGATATTCCTTTCTCCACCCTCTTCTGGCAAGTCGAAAGTGAAGCTTTCCACCAATTCGCCGCCCAGCAATTGAATTGCCGGTTCTGCCTCCCGAAGTTCCGTTTCCAAATTAGGTCCTTTCATGGCAATAAAATGACCTTTAGTCCGGCAAAGCGGCAGACACAACTCTGACAGTACGGACATCCGAGCTACTGCTCTCGCCGTGACCAAATCATAGGATTCACGGAAGGATTCATTTTTCCCGAAGTTCTCCGCTCGGTCATGATAAAAAGCGACATTGGATAAGCCAAGCTTCGTTGCAAGCTCGTTAAGGAATGTAATTCTCTTCTTCAAGGAGTCAACAATTGTCACTTTCAGCTCTGGAAAAACAATTTTCAGCGGGATAGATGGAAACCCAGCTCCTGCTCCAACATCACAGATACTTTCATCTCCTTTAAAATCAAAGAAGAAAGCAGCAGAAATCGAATCGTAGAAGTGCTTTAAATACACTTCCCCTTTTTCTGTAATTGCTGTTAAGTTCATCTTTTCATTCCACTCCACCAATAGATGGAAATAATCCTCCAGCTGCTTTAGCTGCTTCTCGGATAATGTGATTCCCTGCTCATCCAATTGTTGTAGAAAATCTGCTTGGTTCATCCTGTACCTCTTTTCGACAGATTATTGATTTGCTGCTTTCACGTGTCCACCTTGTTCGATAAATACGAGCAGGATGGAAACATCGGCTGGGTTTACACCGGAAATACGGGATGCCTGGCCAACAGATAGCGGACGGACTTTTTTCAGTTTTTCGCGTGCTTCTGTTGCGAGTCCGCTGACATCATCGTAATTGATTGTATCTGGTATTTTTTTATCTTCCATACGCTTCATCCGCTCCACTTGCTGCATGGATTTCGCGATATAGCCTTCATACTTCGTTTGAATCTCAACTTGCTCTTTTACGTCAGCAGGCAGCTCTTTGTCTGCAGGAACGATTTTCTCCAGCAAGCTGTATTTGATTTCAGGACGCTTCAAAAGATCAGATGCACGCTGTGCTTCTTTCATGACAGATCCGACTTCGTCCATCAGCTCAAGCACATGCGGTTCTGTTTTGATGATGATTCCTGCCAAACGATTTCGTTCTTCTTCAATCAGGCGTTTTTTCTCCAGGAAGCGCGCATAGCGTTCTTCGCTGATCATACCGATTTGATGTCCGATTTCAGTCAAACGCATATCTGCATTATCATGACGAAGCAGCAAACGGTATTCTGCACGGGATGTTAGCAAACGGTAAGGTTCATTCGTACCTTTTGTAACCAAGTCATCGATCATAACACCGATGTAAGCTTGGGAACGATCAAGAATCACAGGATCTTTGCCGAGTGCTTTTGCAGCAGCATTGATACCAGCCATGATTCCTTGACCGGATGCTTCTTCATAACCGGATGTTCCATTGATTTGACCCGCTGTGTAAAGACCAGGAATTTTTTTCGTTTCCAAAGTCGGCCATAGCTGTGTCGGAACCATTGCATCATACTCGATTGCATAGCCGGCACGCATGATTTCAGCGTTTTCCAAGCCAGGGATCGTTTGAAGCATTTCTTTTTGGACGTATTCCGGCAAGGAAGTAGACAGTCCTTGTACATATACTTCCTCTGTGTTGCGTCCTTCTGGCTCCAAGAAGATTTGGTGGCGCGGTTTATCGTTGAAACGGACAACTTTATCTTCAATAGAAGGACAGTAACGCGGTCCTGTTCCTTTGATCATACCGGAATACATAGCAGATAAACCTAGGTTTTCATTGATGATATTGTGTGTGAATTCATTAGTGTACGTCAGCCAGCAAGGGATCTGATCGGTAATGAATTCAGTTGTTTCGTAAGAGAACGCAAGCGGTTCTTCGTCTCCTGGCTGAATTTCTGTTTTGGAATAATCGATGGAACGGCTGTTTACACGTGGTGGTGTGCCAGTTTTGAACCGTACCATTTCCAAGCCAAGTTCTTCAAGATGCTCTGACAACGTGACGGATGCACGTTGGTTGTTCGGGCCGCTTTCATAAGAAACATCTCCGATGATGACGCGTCCGCGCATGAATGTTCCAGTCGTGATAACGACTGTCTTTGCGTAATACGCCGCTTTCGTTTCTGTGATGACACCTTTGCAGACACCATCTTCAATGATTAAACGGTCAACCATTGCTTGACGCATCGTCAGGTTTTCTTGGCTTTCCAATGTTTTCTTCATTTCAGTGATATATAGCGGTTTATCCGCTTGAGCTCGCAAAGCACGTACGGCAGGACCTTTTCCTGTGTTGAGCATACGCATTTGAATATACGTTTTATCAATAACTTTACCCATCACGCCGCCAAGTGCATCGATTTCGCGCACTACCACACCTTTTGCAGGTCCGCCGACGGATGGATTACATGGCATGAATCCTGTCATGTCAAGGTTCATGGACAGCATTAGAGTATTAGCACCCATTTTTGCTGCTGCCACACCAGCTTCACAGCCAGCATGTCCTGCACCTATGACGATGACATCATAATGCCCAGCATCGTATGTCATGTTCATTCTCTCCTTTTTTTATTTTCCTAAGCAAAACTGTGAAAACAGTTGGTCGATTAAGCTTTCATGTACGGTATCTCCAATGATTTCACCGAGCAATTCCCATGTTCTTGTCACATCTATTTGGACGATATCCATCGGCATTTGCATTTCGATGCCATTCATCGCTTCCCGAAGTGATGACAATGCCTGCTTCAAAAGCTGGATATGTCGTACATTCGATATATAACTCAAGTCGCCGCCATCGATTTCCCCTGCAAAGAAGGTATCCTTGATAGCAAGCTCCAATTCGTCGATTCCTTTTTCTTCAATCAATGCAGTCGTAATGACTGGACGGTCTCCTGCCAGCTGACGAACTTCTTCCAGATCGATTTGCTGGGAGAGATCCGTTTTGTTGACGATGACAATCACATCTAGACCGGCAACAGCTTCGAATAAGTTACGATCCTCGTCAGACAAAGCTTCTCCATAGTTCAGCACAAGCAAAATAAGGTCACTTTGCTTTAGAACCTGACGTGAGCGCTCTACACCGATTCGTTCCACGATATCCTCTGTTTCACGGATTCCCGCTGTATCAACCAGCTTCAATGGCACGCCGCGTACATTGACGTATTCTTCAATGATATCTCGCGTCGTACCGGCGATTTCTGTAACAATGGCTTTATTTTCATGCACTAGTGCATTCATCAAAGAAGATTTCCCAACGTTCGGACGGCCGATAATTGCTGTAGCCAACCCCTCCCGCAGGATCTTTCCTTGCTTCGCCATTTCGAGCAGCTTCTCTATCTCTTCATACACATATTGTGTTTTTTCAATCATCATATTGTGGGACATCTCTTCCACATCATCATACTCGGGATAATCAATGTTCACTTCAACATGCGCTACTGTTTCCAATAATTCCTGGCGCAGCTTCTGGATCAAACGGGATAGTCTGCCCTCCATCTGATTGAGAGCAACGTTCATTGCCCGATCAGTTTTCGCTCGGATCAAATCCATGACAGCTTCTGCTTGAGAAAGGTCGATGCGTCCATTAAGAAAGGCTCTCTTAGTGAACTCCCCTGGCTCTGCCAGACGTGCACCTTCCTG
Organism: Virgibacillus sp. 7505; assembly: GCF_002272135.1. Taxonomy (GTDB): domain Bacteria; phylum Bacillota; class Bacilli; order Bacillales; family Amphibacillaceae; genus Terribacillus. The sequence goes on from NZ_NPBF01000008.1 coordinate 177,998, forward strand.
CAATGCTAGTTCCAGGACACGATTCACGGATACTAGACCACCGTGGCAATTTATTTCAACGACATCTTCCCGTGTGAATGTTTTCGGTGCCTTCATAACAGACACCATCACTTCCTCTGCAACCTCGCCGGTTTCCGGGTCGATGAGTTTACCATAATGAATTGTATGACTTGGTACATCAGTCAGTTTTTTTCCATCAAAAAGTTTAGCAGCAATCTCCACTGCTTCAGCACCACTAAGACGAACAATGGCTATCGCTCCTTCTCCAACAGGAGTCGATATCGCAGCTATTGTATCATTCTGCATTTCTTCACCTCTTTCTATCTTTTTTTATCTATTTATCCACAGCATATAGCTATGATTAAGTTTATACTCACTAACTTATAAGAATAGCACAGGTGTCTATCAAAAAGAAAGATATCCACATGAAAATTTAGTGGCAGATGCTAGCTTCGGCTTATCCACATGTGAATAGAGAGCATAAAAAAAAGTCTTGGCATCATTGCCAAGACTTTTCCTTAACTGGTTGGATGACGATATACCTGTTCGGTTCCTTACCTTTCGAAACGGTTTCGACACCCTTTTGCTTTTGAGCTGCCGCATGGATGATTTTCCGTTCGCTAGCCGGCATTGGATCAAGAGGAATTGCTTTTTGCACCGCCAATGCCTTACTGGCAGCCTGGACAGCTAGCATTTCAAGCGTTTCCCGTCTTCTTGACCGATATCCTTCCGCATCGACGGTAACGGTATAATGATATGCTTTTTGCTGATGCAGAAATTGTTCGACAAGCTGTTCCAGCGCATTGAGCGTTTGTCCCCTTTTTCCAATCAACATGCCGAGATTTTCTCCGCTAAGTGTAAACATCACATGCTTTTTCTTCCGGGCCGTGATCTCCACCTCTGTACCTGGGCGCAGATGCTGGATGACACTTTCCAAATATTCTTTTGCCGCTTGTACGTTATCAGTCTTCACGACCACTTTAATTACTGCCGGTTTGGCACCGAACAGATTGAGGAAGCCTTTGCTTCCTTCATCTATTATAGTGACTTCGACTTCTTCCTTAGAAACACGTAACTGCTGTAAAGCTGATTGAATCGCATCATCTACTGTTTTGCCGCGAGCAGTCAGCTGTTTCATTATTTCTTGCTGTCTGCTTGTGCTTTGTTTTTCGACATCATCGGTTTATTGATAAGCAATGTCTGTGCCACCATGAAGATGTTACCGACTACCCAATACAATGCCAAAGCTGATGGAAGGAATAGCGCAAATACAGTAATCATGACTGGCATGATATAAAGCATCATCGTCATTTGCGGATTAGCTGCCATTGCTGTATTTCCTGCCATCATCAATTTCTGCTGCAGGAATGTTGCAAGACCTGCTACGATTGGCAGAATGAAGTACGGATCCGGGGATCCAAGCTGTACCCAAAGGAAGTTATGTTCCTTGATTGCTTCTGTACGGCTGATTGCTTGATAGAAAGCAAGCAAAATTGGCATCTGTACGATGATCGGCAGACATCCTGCCAAAGGATTTACACCGTGACGCTGGAAGAGCTGCATCGTTTCCTGCTGTAGTTTCTGTTGCGTGTTTGCATCTTTGGAGCTGTATTTCTTCTGAAGTTCCTTTAATTCAGGCTGAATTTCCTGCATTGCCCGAGAGCTCCGCAGCTGCTTGATGTTCAATGGCAGCAATACCAATCGGATGATCACTGTTACGATGATGATCCCAAGACCAAAGTTCTCACCTGTAAGATCTGCGAAATATGCAATCAACCAAGATAGCGGGTAGATGAAATACTGATTCCAGAACCCGGTACTTTCCGAAGTGATTGGATCGGTGTTCGGCGCACAGCCTGCTAAGGCCGCGACGAGCAGCACGAGTGCCAATACTAATAAAACTTTTTTACGCACCATGTTTCCTCCTTAACTTCCTTGCATAAGACTTTCCCTATTGCTTCTCTTTATTGTTTTTTCTGTTTGGCTGTTTCAGCAGATGTGATTTCCAAAGCACGTGGGTCAAGCTCTTTTTCAATTCCTGGTAAGCCATATCCTTCGCCGGCTGCCTGGCAATGACAATGAAATCATAGCCAGGAGCAACCTGCTCGTCCAGTTCATGAAAGGCTTGTCTCAAGTAGCGCTTAATCTTGTTCCGCATAACAGCGTTTCCAAGTTTCTTGCTGACAGACAGTCCGATACGGAAATGCGCATCCGACGTTTCCTGCTTCTTATAATATAGAACGAGCTGACGGTTCGCAAAGGAGCTTCCCTTTTGGAATACTTCCTGGAATGCCTCATTCTTTTTAATTCGATATTCTTTCTTCATAGAGGGTCCCCTCAAGCATGCCTATTTGCGAGAATAGTCTTTAATTTGAAAGAAGGAGAATAAACGCGGCATTTAAGCTTGTAGTTTATTCTCCTTCTCTACTCATGTAAAAGCACAGCTTTTTGCTGTGTCAGTACACCGTTCAAGTATATAAAGTCAAAAAGACCACTACTTCAAGTGGTCTTATGCAGACAATACTTTTCTTCCTTTACGACGACGACGAGCTAGAACTTTACGTCCGTTTTTTGTGCTCATACGCTCACGGAAGCCGTGTACTTTTTTTCTTTTACGGTTATTAGGTTGAAATGTACGTTTCATATATAAAACACCTCCCTCGAGGATATATAAAAATAATGCGAAAGGTCATAGACAGTCTTGAACATTATACGTAAAGAATGGCAGACATGTCAACCTATCATTTTTTACGGGATCCTCTCTTTCTTTTATCCACAGCCCATGTTAACCTAGTAACCCTGTGCATAACTTTTTCCACACAAGTTTTCGACAACTTACACACATAACCGCATGCTGTGGATATATTTTGTCTACAATCGCCGGCATTTGTGGATAAGTGTCGATTAAGCATTGCAAGACAAGGATTATTCTGGTATCATATCTGTGTTTTACTGATTGGATAACCATCTCACCAAAATCCCTTATCCACAGATTGTGGATAAACTGTGGACATCTATTCACAGGGCTGTAGATGCAGTTATCAACAGCAGCGTGGACAACTGAAGAAGTGGCTTCATTGCCCTTTATTATGCGGATTTTCTATCCACATCCATATATGTATGTGCACGGCCTTTTTGCATGCGTGAACCTTTTTTCGCATGTCTCGAAAAGGCCTTTTAATACCTATCATGTTGCAGTTCTTAATGGAAAGTGACTGCTTCTTTCATTTTTTTCAGAAAGGGGGATGCCTGTTGGAGAATATTCAGGATTTATGGAAAAAGACATTACAAGCAATAGAAAAAAGAATCAGTAAGCCCAGTTTTGATACTTGGCTGAAAAATACACAAGCCTATGCTCTTGAAGAAGATACACTTGTGATTGAAGCCCCCAACGAATTCGCCAGAGACTGGCTGGAAAGCAGCTATTCCTCTTTGATCGGAGATACACTTTATGAAGTGACAGGCAATCGGCTGCAGACGAAATTCATCATTCCGGAATTTCAGCAGGAAGAAGAAGTCATCCGCCAGCCGATGCCCAAAAAAGCTGCCGTAAAGGATACGTTGGCAGAATCACCAAAAAGTATGCTGAATAGCAAGTACACATTTGATACATTCGTTATCGGCTCTGGGAATCGGTTTGCCCATGCTGCTTCGCTTGCCGTTGCAGAAGCACCCGCAAAAGCTTATAACCCGCTATTCATATATGGTGGTGTCGGGCTCGGTAAGACCCATTTAATGCATGGTATCGGCCATTATGTCTTGGATCATAATCCGAATGCAAAGGTTGTTTACTTATCCTCCGAGAAGTTCACGAATGAATTCATCAATGCCATCAGGGATAATAAGACAGCAGAATTTCGGGCTAAATACCGCAATATCGACGTCCTTCTCATAGATGATATTCAATTCCTGGCTGGAAAAGAACAGACGCAGGAAGAGTTCTTCCATACATTCAATGCGTTACATGAAGAAAATAAACAAATCATCATTTCCAGTGACCGGCCGCCAAAGGAAATTCCAACATTGGAGGACCGGCTCAGGTCCCGCTTTGAATGGGGATTGATCACGGATATCACACCTCCGGATCTGGAGACACGGATTGCCATCCTTCGCAAGAAAGCAAAAGCAGAAGGCTTGGACATCCCGAATGAAGTCATGCTGTACATTGCCAATCAAATAGACACCAATATCCGGGAGCTGGAAGGTGCTCTTATACGTGTTGTTGCTTATTCATCCCTTATCAACTCGGATATTGATGCTTCCTTAGCAGCAGATGCACTGAAAAATATCATTCCCAGCTCTAAGCCGAAGGTCATTACGATCCATGCGATCCAGGAACAAGTCGGCGAGCGCTACAATGTCCGCTTGGAAGAATTCACTGCGAAGAAACGTACGAAGGCCATCGCTTTCCCTCGCCAAATCGCTATGTTCCTATCACGGGAACTGACTGATTTCTCTTTACCGAAAATTGGAGAGGAATTCGGCGGCAGAGACCATACAACCGTTATTCACGCGCATGAGAAAATCTCTAAACTACTAAGTGTAGATCAGGATTTACAGCGCGACATCGATGAACTAAAAGAAAGACTCAAATCTTTCTGACGATTGGACCCTGTTGATAAACGTGCATAAAGCCATTTTTTATTCACATATTATCCACAGGGTATTTTTATTGGTATTACTGGGCTTTTCTATACTTATCCACATAATCACAGGCCCTATTACTACTACTGTATTTTTATAAATAATAATTAATAAGAAGAACCCCCCATAGGAGGAACGCAATTATCATGAAATTTGTCATACAACGTGATCGGCTCTTAGCAAGTATTCAGGATGTTGTGAAAGCAATCTCATCCAGAACAGCAATTCCGATCCTTACCGGGATGAAAATCGAAGCAAAAGAAGATGGAATCACGTTAACAGGAAGTGATTCTGATATTTCCATCGAATCTTTCATTCCAAAAGAAGAAGACGGCATTGTCTATGTTGAACACATCGAACCTGGCAGCATCGTACTGCAAGCAAAATACTTCCCGGAAATCGTTCGAAAAGTACCAATGAATGCTGTTGAAATTGAATCCGACGCACAATTGAACGTAACGATCCGATCCGGAAGTGCTGAATTTAAATTAAATGGACAGGACGCAGAGGAATATCCACAGCTGCCAAAACTGCATAGTGAAGATAGCTTTGAACTGCCTGCTGATTTACTGAAAAATGTCATCAAAGAAACTGTATTTGCTGTTTCAACCCAGGAAACTCGACCACTGCTTACTGGTGTGAATGTTCGCGTTCAGGAAGATCAGCTGCATTTTGTTGCGACAGATAGTCACCGTTTGGCATCCCGTCAGATCCCTGTTTCAACAAATGAAGCAGCGTTAGGTTTCCAAAATGTTGTCATTCCAGGGAAAAGTTTGACCGAATTGAACAAAATCCTTGATGAGAACCAGGATCCTGTCGAAATTCGGATCACAAATAATCAAATTCTGTTCCGGACAAAACATCTGTATTTCCTATCCCGTCTTTTGGAAGGAAACTATCCAGATACATCCCGTCTCATTCCATCAGAAAGTAAGACAGCATTACTTATCGACACGAAGGAATTGCTCCGCTCTATCGACCGGGCATCCTTACTGGCGAAAGAAAATAGAAATAATGTCGTGAAGCTGGTAACCCAGGATTCCGGACAGCTTGAAATCAGCAGTAATTCCCCGGAAGTTGGGCGTGTCGTAGAGGAAGTGACCGTTCAGGAAATTTCAGGTGAAGAATTGCGGATCAGTTTCAGTGCAAAATATATGATGGATGCATTGAAGGTCATCGAAAGTGAGCAAGTGAAGATCGAATTCACGGGAGCAATGCGCCCATTCCTTATCCGTCCAACTGACGACGAGGACCTGCTGCAGCTGATTACACCAGTCCGTACTTACTGAGTTATTCACATGTGGATAAAGGCACTGCCCTGGCGGCGGTGCTTTTTTTCTGTGCATAACATGACGTCAGCAGGATTGGGCATAATGAAAATAACTTTCAAAGTTGTGGATACTTTAGTAAAATAATAAGAAGGCAACATAAAGTAAGGAGAGCGGAAATGAACGAAGAAATTCAGATCAATACCGAATATATCCAGCTTGGGAAATTCCTGAAGCTAGTGAATGCTGTCGAAAGCGGGGGAATGGTCAAGCTGTATTTAGCTGATTATCCGGTGCTGGTCAATGGCGAGGAAGAAAACAGACGCGGCAGGAAGCTGTATCCGGAGGATCGTGTAGAGCTGCCGGCGACATCCGAGGTATTCATTGTCAAAAAGGCATAGCAGTCTGCCGGATACAGAAAGGACCTAAGCATGCATATCCAAGAGCTAACGCTTACGCATTATCGGAATTACGATAAGCTGCAGCTTCAATTTGACGATAAGGTGAATGTGATCATCGGCGAGAATGCACAGGGCAAGACGAATCTGATGGAGGCCATCTACGTGCTTGCCTTCTCCAAATCGCATCGAACCCCTAAAGATAAAGAACTTATCCAATGGGATCAAGATTATGCTAAAATAGAAGGGAACATCCTCAAGCGGAAACAGCGGTTTCCGCTTGAGATCGTCCTATCGTCCAAGGGAAAGAAAGCAAAACTGAATCACCTGGAACAAAAACGCCTAAGTGATTATATCGGGGCGCTCAATGTCGTCATGTTCGCTCCTGAGGATCTGAACTTGGTGAAAGGCAGTCCGCAAATTCGCAGGCGTTTTATTGATATGGAGATCGGGCAGATTCAGCCGGTCTATATCTACCACCTTGGACAATACCAAAAAGTATTGAAGCAGCGGAATCATTTGCTGAAGCTTCTGCAGCGTCGCCAAGCTGACACGACAATGCTTGATGTGCTGACGGAGCAGCTGATCGAGCATGCTGCCATCATATTAGAGAAACGCTTCCTCTTCCTCGGAATGCTCCGAAAATGGGCACAGCCCATCCACCAGAGCATCACGACGAAGCTTGAGACGCTTGATATAGAATATCTTTCCAACTTGCACGTATCAGAAGAATCCGATAAGGAAACGCTGAGAGTAGCATATGAGGAGAAATTCTCTGAATTACGGACACGTGAAGTGGAAAGAGGGACAACTTTAGCAGGCCCCCATCGTGATGACCTGTCTTTTTATGTGAATGGGAAAGATGTACAGGCTTTCGGTTCACAGGGTCAGCAGCGTACGACTGCTCTGTCGCTGAAGCTGGCTGAGATAGAACTGATTTATAACGAGGTCGGAGATTATCCGATTCTTTTGCTGGATGATGTCTTAAGCGAGCTCGATGACAGCAGGCAATCGCATTTGCTGGAAACAATACAGGGGAAGGTCCAAACCTTTGTCTCCACGACGAATGTATCGGGAATCCAGCATGAAACTCTGAAACAGGCAGAACTGTTCACGATAAAATCCGGGAAGCTTGTCAGTGAGTCAGGAGGGTCCTGATGTTTATCTCGATCGGTTGGAATAATGTCGTCAGAGCTGAAGAAGTGGTGGCCATCCTGGAATACAGCCAAGCAGCTAAAACAGTTGATCCCACTTTGGCAGAAAACGATGAAGCGGATCATATATCAGCCAAATCTATCATTGTCACCACTGATCGGATTTATTCCAGTCCTTTATCCGTGCAGACATTGAAGAAACGGGCTGATACAACGGTTCCGAGAATGATAGAAGAAGATAACCTTTAAAGAAATGCAGGTGATTTAAATGGCAATGGAAGATAAAATGCCTGAAGAACAGTTGTATGATGCAGATCAGATACAAGTACTAGAAGGATTGGAAGCAGTCCGCAAACGACCGGGAATGTACATCGGCTCTACGAGTGAACGCGGTCTGCACCATCTTGTATGGGAGATTGTCGATAATAGTATCGATGAGGCGCTTGCTGGCTACTGTGACCATATCCAAGTAATCATCGAAGAAGATAACAGTATCACTGTTGAAGATAATGGCCGTGGAATCCCGGTAGGTACACATGAGAAGACTGGCCGCCCAGCGGTTGAAGTTATCATGACAGTACTTCATGCCGGTGGTAAATTCGGCGGCGGGGGCTATAAGGTATCCGGAGGTCTGCACGGGGTAGGTGCGTCAGTTGTAAATGCTTTGTCCACGCAGCTTGATGTCCAGGTACACCGCGATGGCAAAATCCATGAACAAAGCTTCCAGCGTGGAATTCCGACAGGAGACCTTCAAGTTACTGGTGAATCCGATAGAACTGGTACAATTACACATTTCAAACCAGATCCTGAGATTTTCACAGAAACGACTGAATATAACAAAGAGACATTGCTAGTTCGTATCCGGGAGCTTGCGTTCCTGAACAAAGGACTTGCAATCAGCCTGGAAGATAAACGCGAAGAGAATCCAGAGCGCATCACCTTCCATTACGAAGGCGGTATCCGTTCATATGTGGAGCATCTCAACCGTTCCAAAGAAGTACTGCACGAGCCATTCTATGCAGAGAATACAGATTCCGAAATCACTGTAGAGATTGCTTTGCAATACAATGACGGCTATACAAGCAGTATCTACTCATTTGCGAATAATATCCACACGTATGAAGGCGGAACGCATGAAGCTGGTTTCAAATCCGGCCTGACGCGTGTTATTAATGACTATGCACGTAAAAACAACATGTTCAAAGAGGCAGATCCAAACCTTTCTGGTGATGATGTGCGCGAAGGATTGACTGCAATCATTTCCATCAAGCATCCAGATCCGCAGTTCGAAGGGCAGACGAAAACGAAGCTCGGAAACAGTGAAGCACGTCAAGTAACGGATGCAGCGTTCACAGAGCTATTTTCCAAGTTCTTATTTGAGAACCCTGATACAGCGCGAATTGTTGTTGAAAAAGGTTTGATGGCATCCCGTGCCCGTATCGCAGCCAAGCGTGCTCGCGAACTAACACGCCGTAAGGGTGCACTGGAAGTGAGCAGCTTACCAGGTAAACTTGCTGACTGTTCTTCCAAGGATGCTTCAATCAGTGAATTGTACGTCGTAGAGGGAGACTCTGCCGGCGGTTCTGCAAAACAGGGACGCGACCGGCACTTCCAAGCAATCTTGCCTTTGCGTGGTAAGATCATCAACGTTGAAAAAGCGAGATTGGATAAAATTTTGGCCAATAATGAAATCCGTGCCATGATTACAGCGCTTGGTACCGGTATTGGTGAAGACTTTGATATTTCCAAAGCACGCTATCATAAACTGGTCATCATGACTGATGCGGATGTCGATGGTGCCCATATCCGGACACTGCTGTTGACGTTCTTCTATCGTTACATGCGACCATTGATCGAAAATGGCTATGTTTATATCGCACAGCCGCCACTCTACAAAGTACAGCAAGGAAAAGCAGCTTATTACGCTTATAATGACCGGGAACTTGAGAAGGTAATGAGTGAGATTCCGAAAGTTCCAAAACCAGGATTGCAGCGATATAAAGGTCTTGGAGAAATGAATGCAGCACAGCTGTGGGAAACGACAATGGATCCGGAAAACCGTACATTGCTTCAAGTCAGCTTGGCTGATGCAATCGATGCGGATCAAATCTTTGACGTCCTGATGGGCGACAAAGTTGAGCCGAGACGGAATTTCATCCAAGATAACGCACAGAATGTACAGAATTTAGATATCTGACCAATAGAGTATTGTTTCCGGCAATTTGACAGGAGGTTTTCGCATGGCGGATGAATTACGTCCAAGTGTGCAAGAAAGAGATATAAGTCAGGAAATGCGTACCTCATTTCTTGATTATGCAATGAGCGTTATCGTAGCGCGTGCATTGCCTGATGCAAGAGACGGCTTGAAGCCGGTGCATCGCAGAATCCTTTATGCATTGCATGATCTGGGTATGCATGCTGATAAGGCATATAAGAAATCAGCCCGTATCGTCGGGGAAGTAATCGGTAAATATCATCCGCATGGCGACACAGCTGTATACGAAGCGATGGTCCGGATGGCACAGGATTTCAGCTATCGCTATATGCTCGTAGACGGACATGGCAACTTCGGTTCTGTGGACGGTGACTCCGCTGCTGCAATGCGGTATACAGAAGCGCGTATGTCCAAGATATCCATGGAGCTATTGCGTGATATCAACAAGGATACGATCGATTATGGCGATAACTACGACGGCTCTGAAAAACAGCCGCTCGTAATGCCAGCTCGATTCCCTAACTTGCTCGTGAATGGAGCTTCTGGTATTGCGGTTGGTATGGCAACAAATATTCCACCGCATAACCTGAATGAAACAATCAACGCGGTTTTGGCACTCAGTAAAAACCCGGATATCACTATCGAGGAATTGATGGATGATTATATATTCGGTCCGGATTTCCCTACTGCAGCTCAGATTTTGGGCCGCAGCGGTATTCGGAAAGCATATGAAACGGGCCGTGGTTCGATAACAATTCGTGCCAAGACAGAAATTATCGAGCATGATAACGGCAAATCAACGATTCTTGTACATGAATTGCCATATCAGGTGAATAAAGCACGTCTTGTCGAGAAAATTGCTGAACTTGTTCGTGATAAGCGCATTGAAGGAATTACAGACCTTCGGGATGAATCCGACCGAAACGGTATGCGCGTTGTGGTCGAAGTTCGCCGTGATGCGAACCCGAATGTCATTCTGAACAACTTGTACAAGCATACAGCCCTGCAGACATCCTTTGGGATCAATATGCTTGCCCTTGTAGATGACAAACCGCAGATTTTGAACTTGAAGCAGGCTTTGACACATTATCTTGATCACCAGCAAGTTGTCATTCGCCGCAGAACAGAATTCGAATTGCGCAAAGCAGAAGCAAGAGCACATATCCTGGAAGGTTTACGGATTGCCCTGGATAATCTTGATGAGATCATCAGCTTGATCCGTGGATCCCAGACAACAGATATCGCCCGTGATGCATTGATAGAGCGTTTCGAGCTTTCTGACAAGCAAGCACAAGCCATCCTTGATATGCGTCTGCAGCGCCTGACAGGCTTGGAGCGCGACAAGATCGAAGATGAGTACCAGGAGCTGGTTAGCTTAATCGCGGAGCTTAAAGCAATTCTTGCAGATGAAGAGAAGGTGCTTGAGATCATTCGGGAAGAATTGACTGAGATCAAGGAACGTTTCGGTGATGATCGCCGTACAGAAATCGTCATTGGCGGTACTGACTTTATTGAGGATGAAGCACTTATCCCTGTCGAGAACGTCGTTATCACATTGACGCATCAAGGCTACATCAAGCGTCTGCCTTCAAACACTTACCGTAGCCAAGGACGCGGCGGCCGTGGAATCCAAGGTATGGGAACGAATGAAGATGATTTCGTTGAACACCTAATTTCCACAAGCACGCATGATACGATTCTTTTCTTCACGAACAAAGGAAAAGTATATCGCGCGAAAGGTTATGAAGTGCCGGAATTCAGCCGTACAGCAAAAGGAATTCCGATCATCAATATGCTGGAAATCGAAAAAGGCGAATGGATCAATGCTTTGATTCCAGTCAAAGAGTTCGCCGATGACTGGTATTTGATATTCACAACCAAACAAGGTATCTCCAAACGGACGACTCTATCTCAATTCGCCAATATCCGTAAGGGCGGTCTAATCGCATTGAACTTGCGTGAGGATGATGAATTGATTTCTGTTCGAATGACAGATGGCCATAAACATATCATGATCGCGACGAAGAATGGTTATCTGATCCGATTCCCTGAGGAGCAAATCCGACCAATGGGCCGTACTGCTGCTGGGGTTAAAGGAATAACCTTACGCGGAGAAGATGATTCGGTTGTGTCCATGGATATAATCGATGAAGGTGTCGATATCTTGAATGTTACTGAAAAAGGTTTCGGTAAACGGACACCTGAGTCAGAGTATCGCATCACAAACCGTGGCGGTAAAGGGATCCTTACATCCAAGATCACGGATAAAACGGGACAGATGGTATCAGCTAAGCCGGTTACCGGTGAGGAAGATATCATGATCATTACAGTCTCCGGTGTATTGATTCGGATGCCTGTTTCCAGTATTTCGACTACTGGCCGTAATACACAGGGTGTGATCCTGATTCGTATTCAGGAGAATGAAGCAGTTGCAACTGTTGCTCGGATTGATAAAGAGCAAGAGGAAGAAATAGAAGCAGTTTCAGATGATATGCTGGAGGAACCAGTAGTATCAGAGACTGATGATACAGAAGAAGTATGATATTGAGCATTCCCGCTCCCATAGTGGGAATGCTTTTTTTTACATAACCTTTGGATGAAAGGATGCAGAATATGATCGTCTCAGCCAATCAGCTCGTTTCCGGCTGTATCGTAACAGCCGATGTTTTAGGTAAAAGCGGTATGCCGCTTGTAAAAAGTAAGACAGTCCTGACAGATACAGAAATCTTTTATTTGCAAAAAATGCTCGTAAAAGAAGTAACAGTTGCAGCTCGCTTAGAGGATGGCAGCAGTTTCGTTCCCGAAAAGGAGACTGTAAGCGTTCAGCCAGCTAATATACAAGTGCATTTCCTGGATGCCTATGCAGCCGCAGTTGAAAGCTATCAAAAGCAGTTCAGCGCATGGCAGCATGGCTCCGCTGTCGATATAGCTGCACTTCGCAAACACATTCTTCCTGTATTGGAGAAGGTCAGTGAATGGGAAGGAAATGTGTTCAATCTGCCTGCATACAGAACGCATAGTTATTTGCCGGAACACGCGGCTGGTACCGCTGCACTTGTGGCTGCTGTTTTACAAAAAGCAGGTTTTCCCGAGGCGGACATCAAGCAAATCGGCTTAGCTGCTTATCTGGCAGATTGCGGTATGGCGAAACTTAAGCAGCCGTATCACATCCAGAAACGACGTTTGCAGGATATTGATTGGGAAGACATCCAAAAGCATCCAACCTTCTCCTATCGGATGGTAGAACAAGCTTCTCTCCTTTCGTCGAAAGCGAAGCTTGCCATTCTCCAGCATCACGAACGGGCGGATGGAGCTGGATACCCATTGCGATTACCGAAGGAAAAGATTCACTCCTTTGCAAGTCTCCTTTCCATCTGTGACACATATCATGCTTTGATAACCGAACGTGCTTACCAGGCTGCTGTATCACCATATAAAGCGCTGGATATTATCCTGGAGGAGCAGTTCAGACGATTTGATCCAGCAATGATCCAGTACTTTACCCAGGCATTTGTCGATGCCCAGCAAAACACGACTGTTAAATTATCATCCGGGGAGTTTGCGGAGGTTGTCTATACCGATCATAACCATCCGACGAGGCCGATGGTACGTGAGCAAGAGACTGGTCAAGTAAAGGCATTGACTGATATGCCGCATATAAGAATCGAACAAATCATCTCATGAAGCACGCTGTTCAGCGTGCTTTTTTTATATCCTGAAAATGCTTCAGCATATAGGATCCAATCAATAAAGGGAATTTTTCTGCAGTAATCTCCAGAAACCGGACAATGAGCGGATATTCATTGTGCCGGTTGACATGAAGCAGATCTGTCCACCACTCTGCTTCATAGCGGCAAATCATGCTTAGGTTGTACAGCAGTGCATAATGCGCCATGCACTCATGAAAGCTGCTCCAACAGCTTTGCCGGACAAAGTAGTATTGGCCCTTTACCGGATTTGAATAAAGCGGTCCAGCAGCTTGCCACAGCGAATCAGGCTGCTGCATTGTCAGCTGTTCCTGCCCTGTGACTTTAAAAGAGAAAGATTTCAGGAACTCCAAGAAACGGCGTTTTGTATATTGAAACTCGTCTAATAAGCAATCCGGCAGAATAAGTGCATCCTTTTCCAGTCTAGCTTCTGTCAGATTGCGCTTTCCCTCCTGCAGCGTAAGAAGATCATACAGTTCCGGAATTAATCCAAACATGTCCCCCATGGAAACCTTTTTGATGCTATGAAATTCTCTCTTGCACACATGACGCGAAAAATACGGGAATAAGCCGCGCTGCTGCAATAGAACTTCATCTAAGCTGAATTGATAGTCGCGCTTCTTTCGCTTTCTAGTCGATAACCCATGGGAAAGATCCGCTGTGGATTCTGGGTAGGCTGGACGCGTCAGCAGTAAACTCGCCTTCATAAAATGGGTCATTCCGTAAAATAATAAGACAGGTTTCATAAGCAGCGGGGCGTTCTTTCCATGGGAATAATAAGATTTACCGTGTTCCAGATAGGCAAGGAAGGCAGAAATGTTCTGATAGCTCCGTGCTTCGGCGTCTGGAATTCCAAGATACTGGTAGCTTTTTTGCAGGAAGGAAAGAGCTGCATCCTCTGCCTCGAGGAAGGAAAGAAAGGTGGATACGTTTTCATCATGCATACAGAATCCTCCAGTGATTTTTACGTGCTGATATAGTTGAAAAACCGCGCATCTTGGCGTATTGTAAGTAACAATAGGTTTTAATAGCAGTATTTTAACCATATATAAACATTTCATGATAAAAGGAGGATGAACATGCGGGAAGATAAGTTTACAAAAGAGGGTTTAACTTTTGATGATGTCTTGCTTGTACCAGCGAAATCAGAGGTTCTGCCACGTGATGTGAAGTTCCAGACAGCATTGACGAAAAATATCACTTTGAACATTCCATTGATCAGTGCGGGAATGGACACAGTAACAGAGGCAAGCATGGCGATTGCAATGGCTAGACAGGGTGGACTTGGTATCATTCACAAAAATATGTCCATTGAAGAGCAAGCAGAGCAGGTGGATCGCGTTAAACGTTCTGAAAGCGGCGTTATCACAGACCCATTCTTCTTATGCCCGGAAAACCAAGTATTCGATGCAGAGCATCTGATGGGTAAATTCCGCATTTCAGGTGTACCTATCGTTAACAACAGAGAAGAGCAGAAACTGATTGGTATACTGACAAATCGCGATCTTCGTTTCGTACAGGATTATTCCATCGCGATCTCCGATGTCATGACAAAAGAAAATTTGGTGACAGCACCTGTTGGAACTACATTGGATGATGCAGAGAAAATCCTTCAGAAGCATAAAATCGAAAAGCTGCCGCTTGTCGATGAAAATGGTGTGCTGAAAGGCTTGATCACGATCAAAGATATCGAGAAAGTGATTGAGTTCCCGAATTCTGCTAAAGATAAACATGGACGTTTGTTAGTAGGAGCTGCTGTTGGGGTTACTGGTGATGCAATGACCCGCATCAGTAAACTGGTGGACGCAGGGGTAGACGTACTTGTTGTTGATACAGCGCATGGTCACTCCAAAGGTGTTTTGGAGCAGGTGAAAGCGATCAAGGACAAGTTCCCTGAAGTAGATTTGATAGCTGGTAACGTTGCGACAGCTGAAGGTACGCGTGCGCTGATTGAAGCTGGTGCTGACGTCGTAAAAGTCGGTATTGGACCAGGCTCCATTTGTACAACACGTGTTGTAGCTGGTGTAGGTGTGCCGCAAATCACTGCTGTGTACGATTGTGCAGCGGAAGCTGAAAAGCATGGTGTCGCTATCATTGCTGACGGCGGAATCAAGTATTCCGGTGATATCGCTAAAGCGATCGCAGCAGGCGGACATGCTGTCATGCTCGGCAGTATGTTTGCAGGTACAACAGAAAGCCCTGGTGAGACTGAAATCTTCCAAGGCCGTCAATATAAAGTGTATCGCGGTATGGGTTCTGTCGGTGCAATGAAATCCGGCTCCAAGGACCGTTACTTCCAAGGTGAAACAGAAGAAGCGAAGAAATTGGTACCAGAAGGCATCGAAGGCCGTGTAGCATACAAAGGATCACTTTCCGATACAGTCCATCAGCTGCTTGGCGGCTTGCGCGCCAGCATGGGCTACTGCGGTGCTCCTGATCTTGATTACTTCCGTGAAAATGCACAGTTCATCCGTATGACTGGTGCAGGATTGCGCGAAAGCCATCCGCACGATATCCAGATCACAAAAGAAGCACCGAACTATTCCGTAAACTAATCATATTTTGAAACGACGCCAAAATCGGCGTCGTTTCTTTTTTATAGTACATAATCTAACAAATAAACAGATTTTTTGCAATATAAATAATATTGTAAAAGTAGGGAGGGTTTGCTAACGTTATGGAGAATTAATAATCTCAAGGGGGAGATGAACGAATGAAAATGAAGAAATCACTTTCAGCAGTAGTACTTATGACGTTGTTAGCACTTATACTCAGCGCTTGCGGTGGGGGAACAGCCGGGGGTTCAGGGGATTCCGGTGAAAAAGAAGGCGGACAGCAATTCATCACGCTGCTCACAGGCGGAACAGAAGGTACATATTATCCGCTTGGCGGAAGTATCGCGGAGATTTTAAATTCCAATGTGGATGATGTAAAAGCGACAGCTACCTCTACTGGTGCCTCAGTGGAGAATATGAATAAATTGAGTGAAGGAAATGATGATATCGTCGCGTTCAGCCAGACTGATATTGCTGCGTATGCATCGGAAGGAACCTTGATGTTTGATGGTCAAGGAATCGATAGCATCCAGGCCATCGGTTCTTTGTATCCGGAAACGATCCAGATTGTCGCTACGGAAGATAGCGGGATACAGACAGTGGAAGATTTAAAAGGCAAAACAGTATCAATTGGTGCCCCAGGATCAGGAACGAATGCAAGTGCAGAAGATATCCTTGGAATCTACGACATGACAGTGGACGATATCGAAGTCCAGAATCTTGATTTCGGTGAATCAACAGCTGGTATGCAGGATGGTACCATTGATGCTGCTTTCATTACAGCTGGTACACCGACAGGGGCGGTAGAAAGTCTTTCAGCAACGACTCCAGTCACGATTGTAGGGCTGGATCAAGATAAAGTGGATCAATTGATCGAAGAGAAGCCTTATTACGCTCCTTACACGATCGAAGCAGGAACATACAGCTTGGAGGAGCCTGTAGAAACAGTTTCTGTAAATGCAATGCTTGTAACCACAGAAGGTATGGATGAGGAACTCGTTTATAACATGACAAAGGCATTGTATGAAAATACAGGAGATATCGGCCATCAAAAGGCAGAATTCATCAAAGCAGAAACAGCTGCTGATGGTGTAAGCATTCCATTCCATCCAGGTGCCCAGCGCTATTTGGAGGAAGCAGGAGTGGAACTGCCTTCTTCCTGATTGAATACGGAAAACGCCGGTAGCTCGTTTACCGGCGTTTTTTTTACAAAAGCAGGTGTAATTGAATTGCGATTTCGCATCATTTTTTTGAGCAGTCTACTGATCATAACACTGGTTCCATTGTACATATTTGTCCCCTTCCGGCATATAATCGCCTGTAAAGATTTGCAAAGTGAGCGTCTCCTGGCTTATTTACCGGTCGAGGATGAAGCGCATGTGAGTATCCGATACACCCATTCCATCCATCGTTCAGATGTGACGGAAGAGTACACAATCAAGCAAACAAGATTATATCCTTTTCAGCTTGTCTACGAAGATACTGCAGTTGGCATGCCAGCAAATGCCAAGCCCGGTGAAGCATTCGAGATGAAAGATGGAAAATATTATATACGGAATATGAAGGGCTATCAGGATGCTCTTAACCTGACAATCGGAGAAGTGGTGGCAAATCACCAGCTGGTCTATCGAAAGCACAGCTATTCTCTCCAAGAAAATATCGGACCAGGTGTCTCCATTAAAATCCAAGCAGAATACACAAATCTATGGGAGCTATGGAAAGGAGAACTGCTTGAATGAACGATAAAGCTACGAACATTGACGTATTATCGGAACAAGAACAACAGCAGCTGATTGAGAAATATGATACTGAATCAAATTTCAGAAAGCTCACAGGCATCATGGCTACTGTCGTCTTTTTCTTATTGCTCGCGTTTTCCTTGTACCAGTTATATACCGCTACATATGGAAATGTACCGACTCAGATTCATCGATCCATCCACTTAGGATTCGGGCTTGTTTTGATTTATCTGTTATTCCCGGCAAAGCGTAAAAGCAAGGATAAACGGATTGCCTGGTATGATTATCTGTTAGCTGCACTTGGATTTTATGTAGGTGCTTATTGGCCGGTCATGTATGACAACATCATTGCACAAGGCGGGCAGATGACTACATTGGATTTCGTTACAGGAGGAATAGCGGTCCTGCTCGTTCTGGAAGCGACAAGACGTACTGTCGGGCTGCCTATCGTCATCATCGCCATCCTCTTCATGGCATATGCTTACTGGGGCAGGCAGCTTCCTGATTTCATCGTCCACCCAGGAGTGGATATAGATACACTCGTCAACTCCCTATTCTTCACAACAGAGGGCATGCTCGGTACGCCGATCGGTGTATCGGCAACGTATATTTTCCTCTTTCTTTTATTCGGTGCATTCCTGGTAAAGACTGGCGTAGGACAGTATTTCAATGATCTTGCATTACTTGTAGCCGGAAGGAGAATTGGAGGCCCGGCGAAGGTTGCGATATTCTCCAGTGCTCTGCAAGGTACTGTGAGCGGGAGCTCGGTAGCGAACGTTGTAACATCGGGATCATTTACCATTCCAATGATGAAGAGACTTGGTTATTCCAAGAACTTCGCAGGTGCCGTCGAAGCATCTTCTTCTACAGGAGGTCAAATCATGCCGCCTGTAATGGGGGCCGCAGCCTTCTTGATGGTCGAATTCATCGGTGTGAGCTATTGGACGATTGCCAAAGCGGCAATCATACCGGCTATCCTTTATTTTGCCGGCATTTGGATCATGACGCATTTCGAGGCGAAGCGAACTGGATTGAGAGGCCTCAAAAAAGAAGAACTTCCAAACAAAAAGGAAGTTCTAAGCAAACTATATTTGCTGCTTCCCATAATCGCTATGGTGTTTTATCTGAGCTCGGGTCTCAGCATCATGCGAGCCGCACTGTATGGGATCGTTACATGTGTGCTTGTCGCGTTAATCAGAAAGGAAGTCTACCGTCATCTGTACCCGATCGTATTCGGGGTTGTACTAGTTGCTTATTTGATATTCAGCGGTGTAACCGGTAGCATGTCCATTCAAAATGGGTTGATCATCGCAGCCATTGCAACTATCGCTGTCAGCTATTTCTTCGACCGTAACTTCATGGAGACAATTGAAGCATTAGTGGACGGTGCAAGAACTGCCCTCGGTGTAATTGCAGCAACTGCAGCAGCCGGGATAATCGTTGCAGTCGTTACAAAAACAGGACTTGGTCTGAGCCTTGCAAACAGCTTGGTCGGTCTCGCGAATGAACAGCTATTTTGGACGTTGTTCTTTACGATGATCGCGTCCCTCATTCTTGGTATGGGTGCGCCTACGACAGCCAACTACATCATTACATCGACGATTGCTGCACCAGCAATCATCCTGCTTGGAGTCAGTGATCTGCAAGCGCATATGTTTGTTTTCTATTTCGGTATCATGGCTGATATTACACCGCCGGTTGCTTTGGCAGCATTCGCGGCCGCAGGTATGTCTGGAGGACGGCCGATTGCCACCGGGGTCATATCGACGAAGCTGGCCATTGCCGCTTTCGTCATTCCATATATGTTCGTCTTTGCCCCGGAACTGCTGCTGGTTGGCACAAGCAATTATCTAGAGGTTGCTTGGATATTCCTGACTGCTTTTCTGGGCATGATAGTCATTGGTGCCGGAATGATCGGTTATTGGTTCCGAAGATTGTATTGGCCAGAACGTCTAGTAGCATTGGCTGCCGGCCTAGCCTTGATCTACCCGGGAGTCTGGACCAGTATTGCTGGTTTAGTGGTTTTCGCTGCCCTAATCGCATTCCAGTTCATGTATAAAAGATCTGAAATGAATCAGCCGGTTGCAAGCTGATTGAGAAGCTGCCCTTTCATGAGGGTGGCTTTTTTTCATCATTCATAACGGGTATAGGTCTGATACAATGTCTTGGAGGTGGAATGACATGGTTAAAGAACTAATTGATAATGACTGGCAAGATATTCTGCAGGGTGAATTTGAGAAAGACTATTATAAGGAGCTGCGAAGCTTTTTAAAAAAAGCATATGAGGAACGGACGATTTATCCGGATATGCATCATATTTACGAAGCATTGCAAGTAACTTCATTTGCCGATACAAAGGTTGTCATCTTAGGACAAGATCCCTATCATGGCCCTAATCAGGCACATGGTCTTAGTTTTTCGGTACAGCCCGAGGTAGCTATCCCGAGATCACTGGTCAACATCTACAAGGAGCTGGCAGATGATATTGGCTGCCCGATTCCGACACATGGGAATTTGAAGCGCTGGGCTGAACAAGGCGTGCTGCTTCTGAACACCGCTTTGACAGTAGAAGCTCACCAGGCAGCATCGCACCGCGGTAAAGGGTGGGAGCACTTCACAGACCGAGTCATTGAGTCGTTGAATGAGAAGCCGGATCCTGTTGTCTTCATTCTTTGGGGGAAACATGCCCAAGAAAAGCAGAAGCTGATTGATACGGAGAAGCACTATACACTTACATCGGTTCATCCAAGTCCGCTTTCAGCAAGACGCGGTTTCTTTGGCAGCAAGCCATTTTCCAAAACAAATGAGATATTAGAAAATAATGGGTTGAAGCCAATTGACTGGTGTATTCCAGACCTGTGAACAAAATGTAGAATCGGTATAAAGTACGTTCCCCTCTGCCTATTGTCTATGGTAAAATAGCGGGGATGCACAGTATCGATTCTATATTTTTGTGGAGGTAGGAAGACTTTGAAACATCTTTTGAAAGCATCGATGATCGGTTTGCTCGCGATGCTGATTACGTTTAACACTTTTCTAGCGAAGCCACTAGACACTCAAGCTGCGGAAGGCTTGGATATTAAAGCGGAATCCGCAATTCTAATAGACGCCAACTCTGGTGAAATATTATATGCGAAGCAGGCAGATCTCACTTTACCTCCAGCAAGTATGACGAAGATGATGTCGGAATATCTCATCTTGGATGCTATTGCAGCAGGGGATATTTCTTGGGATACGACAACACAAGTGAGCGATTATGCGTACAGTATTTCCTCTAATACAGACTTTTCTGGCACAGGACTTACGCAGAACAAGGATTATACAGTTCGCGACCTTTATAACGCGATGGCTATCAACTCCGATAATGCCGCAACAATAGTACTTGCAGAGCTTGTCGGCGGCAGTGAGACGGAATTCGTCAAGATGATGAATGAAAAAGCGAAAGACATTGGCATGAAGGACTATAAATTTGTTAACTCATCCGGTCTTTCTAACTCTGACTTAGGTGATAACCGACCACAGGGAACAAATGTGAACGATGAAAACCTGATGACTGCAAAGTCCACTGGTATTCTGGCATATAACTTGATCAAGGATCACCCAGAAGCACTTGAGGTTTCCAGCGTTACACAAACAGATTTTGACGGTAAACAAATCACGAACTGGAACTGGATGCTACCAAACATGCCTGGCTACTTGGAAGCTTACGGCTATGAAGGCATGGATGGTTTGAAAACAGGTCATACAGACGTAGCAGGCTACTGCTTCACAGGTACGGCTGAACGTGATGGTCAGCGATATATAACTGTTATCATGAAGTCTGCCAGTGAGGAAGCACGCTTCCAGGAAACTGCAAAGCTGCTTGATTACGGCTTCAATCAATTCGAGCAGGCTGAACTTTACAAAGCAGGAACAGAAATCAAAGATCATGATTCTGTACCAGTTGCAAAAGGAAAAGAAGATAGTGTAGCCATCTCAACAAAAGATGCAGTTATCACTTCTGTAAAGAATGGCGAAGAAGATAAATATCATTTGGAATATAAAGTCGATAAGGACAAGCTGAATGCAGATGGCGAATTGGTCGCTCCAGTGAAAAAAGGCGACAAAGTCGGAACTGCGACACTTGTCTATGACGGAGATGACCAAGGCAACATCAACGGCGGCTCCTATACTGTTGACGTTGTAGCATCCGAAGACGTAGAAAAATCAAACTGGTTCATGCTCTCCCTAGGCGCAATCGGTGATTTCTTCGCAGGAATCTTCACTAGCGTTGCTGACACAGTTAAAGGCTGGTTTTAATTAAGAAAAGCGGAAAAGAACGCTTAGAAACGGAGGAATAGGTGAGAAAGCCCGTAATGAGGTGCATTTCCTCATGCAGGGATTAATCGCCTATACCGCAGTTTCTGTTCTTTGCAGCTAGACAATTAAGAAAAGCGGAGAAAGCCGTTTAGGAACGTAAGGATAAGTAAGGGAGCACGGAGTGGGAGGTTTTTCCTCACGCAGGGATTCCTTGCTTACAGCGTAGTTTCTGGTTTCTGGGGCTAGGCATAGCTAAAAAGCGGAAAAGACTGAGTCTTTTCCGCTTTTCTCGTATAAAATCCTATTAGGATGTAGAAGCTAGAGCTGGAATTGCATATCATACTTGCATAATTACCTGGAATTAGCTATTCTGTAGGAAGAATAACAACAACGTGATGATAGGAACTAGTAACTTACAGCATGCTTTAAGAGAGTCGATGGCTGGTGAAAATCGATGCAGAGCTGTGAGTGAATCCATCCTGGAATGGTATGGAAACATACCCGGTACAAACCGTTACCTTGTCGAGCCGGAAGACTTATTTGTCTTCAACCAGGGTGGTATCGCGGGTGAAACATCTCGTCCCTTCTTTATAGGGATGAGATGTTTTTTTGTTCAAGAAAAAAGGAGGAAGCACATATGCTGGATTTGAAATTTTTACGTTCAAACTTTGAAGAAGTAAAACAGAAGCTGAAAAATATGGGTGAAGATCTGACTGTCTTAGATAAATTCGGAGATTTGGATGATCGCCGCCGGAAGCTGATCAATGACACAGAGGAACTGAAAGCAAAACGCAATGAGGTATCCAAGCAGATTGCTGTCCTTAAAAAAGAAAAGCAGGATGCCGATGCTCAAATCAAAGAGATGCGCGATGTAGGCGATCAAATCAAATCATTTGATGAGGAGCTCCGGAGCGTAGAGGGTGAGCTGGATATGTTACTGCTGTCCATCCCTAATCTGGCGCATGAGAGTGTGCCTGTAGGCGATTCTGAGGACGATAATGTAGAAGCGCGTAAATGGGGAGAAGTGCAGCAGAAGGACTTTGAAGAAAAAGCGCACTGGGATCTTGCAGCTGATTTAGGAATTCTGGATTTTGAACGTGCTGCGAAGGTAACAGGAAGCCGTTTTGTATTCTACACTGGCTTAGGTGCCCGTCTGGAGCGAGCTTTGATCAATTTCATGATGGACCTTCACGCTGATGAACATGGTTATCAGGAAATGCTGCCTCCTTATATGGTGAACAGAGCAAGCATGACAGGAACTGGTCAGCTGCCGAAGTTTGAAGAGGATGCTTTCAAGGTAGAAGGCTGGGATTACTTCCTTGTTCCGACTGCTGAGGTTCCTGTAACGAACTATTACCGAGAAGAAATTTTGAAAGGGGAACAGCTTCCGCAGAAATTCACTGCATTCAGCGCTTCTTTCCGTTCTGAAGCAGGATCTGCCGGCCGTGACACACGCGGTTTGATTCGTCAGCACCAATTTAATAAAGTTGAGCTTGTTCAATTTGTAAAACCAGAAGACTCTTATGATGTGCTGGAAGAAATCACAGGCCATGCAGAGAAAGTGTTGCAGCTTCTTGGTCTTCCACACCGAGTGGTTACATTATGTACAGGAGATCTTGGTTTCTCTTCTGCGAAAACATATGATATCGAGGTGTGGCTGCCTAGCGGGGGTACGTACCGCGAGATCTCCTCTGTTTCCAACTTCGAGGACTTCCAAGCGCGCCGTGCTGGCATCCGTTTCAAACGAGATGACAAGAGCAAGCCGGAATTCGTCCATACATTGAATGGATCAGGTTTGGCATTAGGCCGAACGGTTGCTGCTATCTTGGAAAATTACCAGCAGGCTGATGGATCCGTGAAGATTCCAGAAGTGTTGGTACCTTATATGGGTGGTAAGACAGAAATCCGCTAAGCGGAAGTCTTGACTGGAATCTTGAAACTATGGTGTGATAGCTTTTGGAGACAAAAGCATGGAGGGGTACCCAAGTCCGGCTGAAGGGATCGGTCTCGAAAACCGACAGGAGCCAGTTTAAGGCTCGCGGGGGTTCGAATCCCCCCTCCTCCGCCATTTTTTCATATTTTGTTGACATATTGGTATCCTATATGATATATTAGTCTTTGTCTTACGGA
>NZ_NPBF01000009.1 GCF_002272135.1 Virgibacillus sp. 7505
ATTTTACAAACGCATAAAATTGGAGATATATAAAATCGTTACGTTCATCGTAACGATTTTTTTTATATATTGACTTCTATTATGAAGCATCAGATAATACTACAAACTTGTTTCACGTGGAACGGAGGCATTTATGAAGAAAATAGCATTTATAGGCGCAGGAGCAATGGCTGAAGCGCTTGTTAAAGGATTGATCACAGCAGAGCTGCTCCCAGCGGAAGATATATGGCTGACGAATCATGCGAATGAGGAGAGATTGCACGAATTGCACACTGCGTACGGTGTAACGGTTACGCGTGATCAGACAGATCTCTTGAAAGATGCTGATGTCATTATGCTATCAATGAAACCGAAAGATGCGGAAGCAGCATTATCGTCTTTAAAAGCAGCAAAGCTTGAGCCAGGACAAGTTATTGTATCTATATTGGCAGGAATTCACACATCTTTCTTGGAAAGCTATCTCCCGTTCAATCAGCCGGTAGTTCGCGCTATGCCTAATACCTCTGCCACAATTCTCGAGGCTGCTACAGCAATCGCTGCAGGAGTTCATGCAGGTAGTGAGGAAATGAAGATTGTAAGCAGGCTGTTCAAGACTGTTGGAGAAGCTGTAGAGGTAGCAGAAGAGGATATGGATGCTGTCACAGCTATTTCTGGCAGCGGTCCGGCTTATCTATATTACATGATGGAGGCTTTGGAGGAAGCAAGCTCTCAAGTCGGTCTTGATGAGAATGTTGGCAAACGACTATTGATCCAGACCTTCAAAGGGGCTGCAAAGATGCTTGAGCAGTCTGATTTAACCCCAGCTCAGCTGCGTGCGAACATTACTAGTGCTGGCGGTACGACCGCAGCAGGTATCAGCGTGTTAGAAGAGCAAGACGTCAAAATCGCCATTCAAGCATGCGTAAAAGCAGCAGCCGACCGATCAAAGGAAATGGGACAAGCATTCAATAAATAAAAAATCCGCCTTCATAGGCGGATTTTTTATTTGGAAGGCTGATGGGATGTCCATTTACGGGAGTGCTGGATAAAGTGTCCGACTTTCTCCAGAATCGGTTCAATGGACGTATTTGGATTCAGTAAATCATAGTCTGCTATATTCACTCGCAATACCGGACAAGCATTGAAATCATTGATCCATTTATCGTAGCGATGGAACATCTCTTCCCAATAGCTGATCGGTGTTTGCTGTTCCATTTCCCGACCGCGCTGCTTGATCCGGCTGATGATATGATCGAAGGATCCCTCCAAGTAAATCAGCAAGTCTGGATGAGGGAAGTAAGGTGTCATCACCATTGCATCAAAGAGGGAACGGTACGTTTCATAGTCGACCTTGGACATATTTCCTTCTTCATACGCCATCCGAGCAAAAATACCAGTATCTTCATAGATGGAACGATCTTGTATAAAGCCGCCGCCATATTCGAAAATTCTTTTTTGCTCTTTGAAGCGTTCAGCTAGAAAGTAGACTTGAAGGTGGAAGCTCCAGCGTTCAAAGTCAGCATAATATTTATCCAAGTAGGGATTTCCATCCACTTTCTCAAAGCTCGTCCGAAACTGTAGCGCATCTGCCAAGGCTTGTGTCATTGTCGATTTTCCGACACCTACAGTACCTGCGATGGTGATTACACTGTCTGCGGGTATATGGTATTTCTCTCTAAGGTTCATGATGATGTTACTCCTTTATCCAAGTGAGAGGAGATCCTGTCACAAATATACTTCCAATCCTGCTCGTTCTTCACAAAATCCAACTCATCCCCGCTTAATCGAAGCACAGGTATGTCTGGGTTTTCTTGTTCAAAACGATCCATGAAGGTTTGGTAATCAGCAGATAGCTGCTTTAAGTAGTCCGGCTGGATATGCTGTTCTTCTTTTCGGTCACGCATTTCGATCCGTTCAAGCAATGTTTCCAAGCTGGCATCCAAATAGATGACCATATTAGGCAGCGCGATATCCTCTGTAAGAATAGAGAAAATCTTGCTGTATTTATCAAACTCCGGTGCAGCAAGTGTACGCTGGGCAAAAATCATATTCTTTGCTATATGATAATCTGCGACCACCGGTTGATTCTGTGAAAGATAGTCCTTGCGAATATCATTCAGCTGTTTGTAACGGTTCGTCAAAAAGAACATTTCCAGCTGAAAGCTCCATTCCTCGATATTCTCATAAAATTTGCCTAGGAACGGGTTTTCTTCTACAATCTCCTTCAGCAGTTCATACTGAAAGTGATCAGCAATTCTTTTAGCCAATGATGTCTTTCCGACACCGATTGGTCCTTCCACTGCAATAAATGGCAGCTCGTGCATGATGTATCCTCCAAACTCAAACGTTGTATGGCAAATAAATATAGTTTACCATAGAAGGGCTGCTGCTTCGATACAGTGAAGGAAGAAACTAGTGGAAAAAGCGACAGACTTTGCAAGCTATGCCGATTCAGTTATAATATAGTATGTCGTGGCTCCGTAGCTCAGGGGATAGAGCATCGGTTTCCTAAACCGTGTGTCGCAAGTTCGAATCTTGCCGGGGTCGTATATATGTAAAGCAAGCCACAGCCTGTGAAGGGCTGTGGCTTTTTTAGTATCGATAGACTAAGAAGGGACATATGATCACGATGAGGATCAAGCAGAGGACAGCTGCTGCTCCTTTTTTATTATTTGTCTTGTAAAGGGCGTAGCAAAACAATCCAGAGTATATCGTGATAAAGATTACGATAATAACTATAAAAAATATTTGCATCAATCCCTCACCTCTTTTAAATCTGATTCCCGTAAAATTTTGCCAAATTCCAGGCTCTTTACTGTTACATGTATCTGTACATTGGCATTCGGATAAATTTTGTGCGACCAGTCGGCCTTCTCATAGTCCCTGATTGTCAGGAACTTATGTCTAATATGCAGAGACCAGTAGAAGGGTTCCAGCTTGTATTTCTCCTGGGTTTTTCTGACCAATTGTTCTATTCTTTCTTCTAGCTGCCGCTCCAATGAGTCATGCAGCATTTTCCTCTTTTTCGCCTCCACCATATAACTTTCCGTACTTGGAACGGCAAAGACATTCATATGCGTATTGATATAAACAATGATATCTGATGTGCTATTTGGTTTATACTTTATTTTCACTTTTACTCTATCTACTTGATGCTGAGCTGCTATATCGAAATCAGGCTTTAGAGGATCTTTGTATGTGGCTATAATATCCTGCTGAGCCAATGTTGTATCGAGTATTAATGAGATGCGAGTTTCTTCACCCGTCAATGTATCAATCATCTGCCCTTCCTTAAATACCGCAGAGCCCATGAATTGCGTGACATTACCGCCTCTTAATTGTACTTCTCCAGCTTCATAATTATCTTCTTCCCCATATTTTTCTTTAGGATCTTTTTTGGTAGTCGCTAACGGAGCAATAAAGAGGTCTGCATCACCTTCGGTTATTTGAAAGTATCGAACTAATGGTGCATTTGGTATAACCCCAGTTTCCTTGGCTCGGTCAAGTATATATTGAAAGTACTTATGCGGGCGGGACTCCATTTTCGGTTTATTATCCCGAATAAAGTCTTCTGCTTTTTCCTTGCTGATAACTAGCTGGGAATTCAGCTTTAAATCAACAGTACTCGGTGCAGACTGCATGAGATGAATGAATTCTTTGGACCTGGCAAGCTTCTGGGAGACAATGACGATACGCGCTTGTTCCAGCGTAATCTCTTTCGCAACGGATGCATTCGCAGCATTTGTAGCAGACAGGAAGTCGGTCCCTAACACACTGACTATTTCTTGTACCGGCTCTGGCGCTGGGTTACCTGAAACAGAGCTCCCGACTTCTGGGTTGGCTATTTGAAATGTAAAGCGGAAGATATTTTCTTTATCGGTTTTATCAACACCAATGCTGACAACATATGCCTGTTCCTCTAACTCTTTTCGATCAAAGCAGCCGGATAGAAGAGTGACCATTTGTAAAAACACCAGTAATAAAAAGAATTTTTTCATGATTTTCTGCCTTTCCAATAAGATGCTCCTAATAGCAGGAAAGGAAAAAGGAAAAACAGAGGTGTGGAGAATTGCAGACTTTCTTCTCTGAATAGCATCTCATTGACTACAAAGCTTGGGGGAATGAGTGACAACATCATAGCAATGAACCCGAGTGGCAATAGAAGCCCCTCGAAGCGTTTGATTTCAAAGATTTCTCCAAATATCCAGGATAATAAATAAAGAAAAATAATAAAGCGCAGAAAATTCGAGAACATCCAGCCGACCATAAAAAGAGTACTGATATTTGTGAAAAAGTGCCCAAGTGCAACAACTTCTGTCGATTCTTGGTAAAGGAAAGCGATGTTGTTGATCGAATTATAGTCGAAAAGCATGGAATATACTAAGTAAAATGTGACAATCAGCAAACCGGATAGACCGCCGCCAAGATATATGCCACTGCGGAAGTATTTAGTTTGATGAAAGGCGGTGTAAGCAATCGTGATCAGGAATATCTCCATAAAGGCTCCTGATTTGGTGATTCCCTCAGATAAAACAGTGCCCACTCCTCCTCCAAAAATAGGGAATATACGGGCAAATTCAACATCCTTTAGATCGATAGCAATGACAGAGATAATAGTGACAACAATTACCGGGGTGAGTGCCCAAGCTAGACTGCCTATCGTTTCGAATCCTTTATGCGCAACAATCAGGCATATACCAAGGAAGATGACATAAATAACGATGGATGGGGAATCCGGGAAGTACAGGTAGTTTAATTCTTCGACTACATTTCGCATATCTGAAAACATGGCAATGAAACCACTAATGAAAAGCAGCAGTGCAAGCAAACTGCCAGCTTTCTTACCGATCAAGTGAAATATAAGTTCAACGAGATTATAATTTTCGTATTTCTTCAGCAGAAACATTAGTAACAGAAATGGACCTAATAAAAAAAGAAAGGAGATTATCGGAACAATCCACATAGCATTCTGAGCTTTATCCGCGAAAAGGGCAGGCGTAGTATCTCCACCCTTTAACCCAACTAGCATAAAAATCATCGCGACCAGTTCACGGATGCGTAAGGGTTTTTTACTCAGTTCCATTTCGAATATCTCCTTTCAAGATTTGTCCCAGTCCTTCGGATTAAGATAGCCAGGTCTCCACTTCTCCTTTTTTAAAATCATACGGAAAAATGTATCCCTTGGGGATCTGGTGGAAGGGGTTGCTGGTGAGTAATAACTCACACCAAAGGAATCAATCGATACGACATATGCTACCCAGAGCAAGATAGCCCCAAGCAGGCTAAGCAATCCATAAAAACTAGCAGCTATGATGAAAATAAATCTCGAAATCCTCAATGTATGGTTGATACTGTAGTTAGCAGCAGTGAATGAGGACAAGCCGCTAAGTGCCACAATAATAACCACAATAGGGCTTACAATATTTGCCTCTACGGCTGCTTGCCCAAGAATCAGAGCTCCGACAATTCCAATAGTCGGTCCGAGCGGAGAAGGTATCCGCACGCCTGCTTCCCTGATTAATTCAAAGGCCACTTCCATCAAAATAATTTCGAAAACAATAGGCATTGGAACCCTTTCTCTGCTGGCTGCGATAGCCAGGAGCAAATCAATAGGGACGAGCTGACTATGATAATTTGTTATTGCCACATAGGAAGCAGAGACGAATAGCGTAATGAAATATGCACCAGCTCTTATTAATCTGCTGAAGTTGCCAAAGGCCCATCTCAAATACCGATCCTCTGGGGAATGGAAGAACCCCCAGATTGTCATAGGAGCAATTAAACAAGAAGAAGAATTATCCATAAGGATGGCGATAAAACCCTCTGATACGTAGTTAGCAGCATTATCCGGACGTTCGGTGTAGAGCAGTGTTGGGAATAGGGATCTAGGTCGTTCTTCAAGGAACTGCTCTAGTACCTCAATATTCCGGATGTTGTCCACAGTGATGGCCTTGATTCTTTTTTTGATATTATTAAGTATTTTATCGTTCACCAAATCACGTGTATAAATCAAGGTAACCGGCATGGCCGGTCTAATGCCAACTTCAATTTTTTCTGCGATCAGATCTTTCGAAGGAATCTTTTTCCTGAACATTGAGAGGTTCGTCGGTAAGGATTCGGTGAAAGAGTCTTTCGGTCCTTTTACCGTCTTTTCATTTTCGGCTTTTTCTATGGCTCGATGTTTGAAGTCTTCGATTTTTGCTTCAAAACCTTCTGCTGCGCCATCCTTGAAAATGATGACACTGCCAGTATTTAATCCTCTCTCCACATCATCCATATTCTTTATGGGAGTAACTCGTGGGACTGTGACAGTCCGGGGGATAGGAAGGTCTTTTTTAGAATTCAATAAAGGAGTAAGAATATGTTCACTCAATAGTTTAGAATCAATGGTAGTCGTGTAGAAAAATAAATGATATCTTCCAACTAGTGTTCGCAGCTCTTTAGATTCGAAGTCAAAGTTAATACTAGAGGAATATTGTTCTTCGATATAAGCTACGTTTTCTTTCAAGTTCTTGGAAATTTTTGTGGTTTTCCGCTTTTCCACTGCCTCTGTCTGTTTTTTCTTCTGCCAAGGAAACATCACCGATCACCTCTCTTGTTCTGTTAGTGTGTCTAATCGGGTTTTTTTTATGAACGGATAACACAATTGGAACCTATCTTTCGATAATAGATACAGAATGGGTTGTGAAATTGTGACACCAACCGCTTTTATCTAGTACAAGGCTGCATAAAGTAACATATAGCAGTCAAAAAAAGAAAGGGAGATGGTCGAATGGTGAAAATCTATGTAGATCCAGGTCACGGAGGGTCAGATCCGGGTGCAACAGCAAACGGAATACAGGAGAAAAATGTCGTGTTGGCGATTGGAACGTCGATTCGTAACATCCTGCAGCTGGAATATGAAAATGCAGAGGTTCGTATGTCTCGTACAGGGGATACGTTCCCGTCCCTTACGCAGCGTACGAATGATGCCAATGCTTGGGGGGCAGATTTCTTTCTTAGCATCCATATCAATGCTGGCGGAGGAACTGGTTATGAGGATTATATTTACTCCACATTATCGGATAGCTCCGAGACAGGCGTAATGCGGGCACGAATTCATGAGGAAGTAATGAAGCTGAATGGAATGGCGGATCGAGGCAGGAAAAAGGCGAACTTCCATGTACTTCGGGAAACAAATATGCCTGCTGTCCTGACAGAAAATGGATTTATTGATAATAGTGCTGACGCGGCGAAGATGAAATCGAATTCTTGGATTCAGAATGTGGCGCGAGGACATGTCAACGGCTTGGAGAAAGCACTCGGTCTAACAAAGAAGGCAGATTCTGGTTCCACTTTCTTAATCCGAGTAAAGGTAGCTTCTCTATACTACTATGATGCACCAGATTGGAATGCACGAGCAGGTACAGTGAGCCAAGGGGAAGTGTTCACCGTAGTGGAGACACTGACAGTCGATGGTTCCACGATGTATAAGCTGAAGAGCGGGAACTATATTACAGCGAATCCTCAATATGTAGAACTTGTGTAAAACAAAAATGGCTGCCGATTTGGCAGCCATTTTGCGTTAGAAATTTAGGGGAAATCTTGCATTAAGTGTAGCACGAAATTTGCCGAAATTGCGTGCAGATCTTACTTTCCCAAGTTCCCCTCCTATCCTGTCATTTTATCTGACAAAAGGACAGGCTCTTTCTTAGTGACGGTCATAATTTTCTTTTAGTTTACCAGCAGTATCTTGAAGATTTCCTTTTGCTTTGTCTTTCTTGCCGTCTGCTTGCATGCCTTTATCATTTTTTGCGTTACCGATTTGATCTTTTGCTTCACCTTTTGTTTTTGATACGGCACCTTTTACTTTGTCGCTTAGACTTTGTTTATTTTCAGCCACTTGTAATCCACTCCTTTATGAAAATTGCTATATTATGCTCTTCCCGCTATAAAAACTTATAAACTTTTTCAATTTGATGTTTATATATTGCACAGATGGGTATAGTGATATCAGGTATCCCCCATACCACTAATCTGCTAAGTGTAAGTAAAAGGTCCGCTCTTTGTAAGAGCGGACCTTTTTATATTGTCATTCTTTATGATGGAGATAACTGCAGCAATGTGAAATAGTCTATATCTATATAAAGGGTCTTACAAGCGGGTGCTCGTTTTTATGATTTCGCTTTGACTGGTAAGGAAAACAATGTACAATGGAAATAACCTACTTGATTTGCTGATGCAGACAGAGGCTTTTTTATTCGTGTTAATTGTAAACGCTTACAAATTATAGGGAAGGATGTCGAATCATGAAAATGTTAGCACCTCTCAGTGGAAAGCACAATGTAACGGATTTTGAAGCACTACGTCAGTCGTTTGAATGGAGTCAGATGGAGCAGGATTTCTCCTGGTACCATACGGGCAAATTAAATGCTGCTTATGAGGCAGTAGACCGTCATGCAGAAAATCAGGCTAAAGCGGATCAGCTTGCTTTAATTTATCAGAATGGAGAGACAGAGGAGAAGTGGACGTTCACACAGCTGAAGGAACGCAGCAATAAGGCCGCCAATATGCTGAAATCTCTTGGTGCAGCAAAAGGAGACCGCGTCTTTTTGTTCATGCCTCGCTGTCCTGATTTTTACGCAAGCTTTTTTGGTATTCTCAAAATTGGCGCTGTAGCCGGACCATTATTCGAAGCATTCATGGAACAGGCAGTAGAAGATCGGCTGAAGGACAGCGGCGCTAGCATCTTGATTACAACGGCAGAACTGCTGCCGCGCGTTAACAGGGATAATTTGCCCGAATTGAAGGAAGTCATTGTACTTAACTGTGAAACAGATGGACTACATGACTATACAGAACTGATGGATCAGGCATCAACCGAATTCGAGCCTGTGTGGCTGGATAAGGAGGATGGTATGCTGCTGCATTATACCTCTGGTTCCACTGGGAAGCCGAAAGGTGTGTATCATGCACATCGTGCGATGGTACAGCATTATGCCACTGGCAAATGGATCTTGGATTTGCAGGAGGATGATGTGTACTGGTGCACAGCTGATCCTGGCTGGGTGACAGGTACAAGTTACGGCATATTCGGACCTTGGCTGAACGGGGCGACAAATGTTATTGCCGGGGGCCGTTTTACACCGGAAGCTTGGTATAAGGTCATTGAGAAGCATAAGGTAACGGTCTGGTATACAGCCCCGACTGCTTTGCGGAAGCTGGCCGCTGCAGGTGATGAGGTTGCTCATTCCTATGATTTGTCCTCGCTTCGCCATGTCCTCAGTGTCGGGGAGCCTCTGAACCCGGAGATTATTTATTGGGCGGAAGAAGTTTACGGCAAACGCATTCATGATACATGGTGGATGACAGAAACAGGTGCCATGCTTATCGTCAATCACCCTACACTGCCAATCAAGCCAGGGGCGATGGGCAAACCGATACCAGGTGTAGAAGCAGCGATCATTGATGATGCCGGGAATGTACTGCCGCCTCATAAGAGCGGAAATCTTGCGGTAAAGGCAGGCTGGCCATCGATGATGAAAACGATTTGGGGCAATCAAGAGAAGTTTGACAGCTATTTCATCAATGGCTGGTATGTATCAGGGGATAGCGCCAAGATGGATGAAGAGGGCTATTTCTGGTTTGAAGGACGTTTGGATGACGTGATCAACACATCTGGAAAATTGGTCGGACCTTTTGAAGTGGAGAGTAAGCTTATCGAGCACTATGCTGTTACTGAAGCAGCGGTAATCGGGAAACCGGATGAAGAGCGCGGGGAGATCATCAAAGCCTTCATCACACTGGATAAGGGGCATAAAGATTCCATGGAGCTGCGCGAAGAAATCCGGCAGTTCATCAAAAAAGGACTGAGTGCGCATGCAGCACCAAGGGAAATTGAGATTGTCACTTCAATTCCAAAGACAAGAAGCGGCAAAATCATGCGCCGTCTGCTTCGTGCCAAAGAGCTCGGACTGCCGCTGGGTGATACATCTACTTTAGAGGAATAACAGGTTTAATCGGCATCCTGCGTGGAACTATACATTGTGTAATACTTTTATAAAGGAGTGTTAGACAATGGCTAAAATTGCAACTGTCATTACCGATACGTTTGAAGATGTAGAATATACGGATCCGGCGAAAGCATTTAAAGAAGCTGGTCATGAAGTGACAACAATTGAATTTGAATCTGGTAAAAGTGTAACAGGTAAACAAGGAGAAGCGACAGTGTCCATCGATAAAGGCATCGATGATGTAAACCCATCAGATTTTGATGCACTGTTCATTCCTGGTGGGAACTCACCTGATAACTTACGTGCAGATGATCGATTTGTTAATTTTGCGAAGCATTTCATGGATGAAAAGAAACCTGTTTTCGCAATTTGTCACGGTCCGCAGCTGCTGATCACCGCTAAGACACTTGAAGGACGAAAAGCGACAGGATATAAATCTATTCAAGTAGATATGGAATATGCTGGTGCAACAGTCGAAGACAAGGAAGTTGTCGTATGTCAGGATCAGCTGGTTACGAGCAGACAGCCGGATGATATTCCAGCTTTCATCGAGGAATCCTTGAAGCTATTGAAATAAGCGATGATTATTACTCCCGGCTATGTGCCGGGAGTTTTTCATAGGAGGGATAGTATGATCGTTCGTGAGAATAATGCAGGTAAAACGGTATTGATACGGCAGCATGACCATGCGGCTATTTCCGGGGAAATAGCCAGGCATTGGCGAAAGGATGATTCAGATTCACCTGTTCAGCGTCCTGAGACTATCATGGCCATCGACCAGCACGACCGAGCTTGGATTCCGTTGGATGAAGTACCAAAGCAAAAGCCTGATGGAGAAGGTTTTTATAGCTTTATCGATTATCCTTTAACGGACAAGCTGCGTGCATATCAGCAGGGCATCATGGAAGTACGGGAACAATCCCGCTATGCAGCTATATTGTGCAGCCGGCATTATTGCTCGTTCTTTTCCAACCACACAGAAGATGAGCAGATAAAAGCATTCTTGGATCGGGAGCATGGATTGCAGCAAGCTGACATACAAACACTTACTTCAGCCGAAAGTGCTACGTTGGATATTGATCAAAAGATGCTTTCTTTCTGTGATGATGTTTCTTTGTACCTGTGTATGAATCAGCCGGGAGTATCAAAGCAGAATGAAGTGAAATGGTTCCGGGATGGTTTCGGGGAAAAGTTTTCTTTTGCCGATAAAATTATCGGAGAATGGGTATCGTCTGTGGAAGTCAAACTGACACCTTCACCGCTCGAAAGTCCTGTCCGTGTTGCCATTCCACAAGTGGTAGTGGACGGCGATGAGTTCCGTGAAGAGAAGCTCTGGGTGACGGTGACATGAAAAAAGAGCAGTAGATTTACTGCTCTCATAGCTTTCTGATTGTGAAATTATCGGTAAGTAACAGCCAGTTCTGCGGAAAGGAAAGACCAAGCTTCCAATAACTGATTCCGCGCAAGTTCAACTCCTTGATCAAATCGAACTTCGCCTGGATGGAGCGGGCATCTTCAAACCATACCTCATGCTGTGCACCAGCAGCTGTATATCTGAAGAAAGGTGCTTGCGCAGTAGTGTCGTATTGAATCGAAGCATTATTTTCACGGGCAATCGCTATGGCTCGCTGCGGACTGACGGCTTTGGCATACTGTCCGCCCGGCTCATAGGGAAGTGTCCAATCATAGCCATATAAGTTTTGTCCGAGCATGATTTTGTTGGCGGGCATCTCTGTTAAGGCATATTCCACGACATCTCTTACGTTCGGTAATGGAGAAACAGCTAAGGGTGGTCCGCCGCTATAGCCCCATTCATAGGTCATCAACACGACAAAATCAACAATCTCCCCATGAGCTGCATAATCATGTGCTTCGTACCATTGTCCTTGCTGGGTCGCGCTCGTTTTTGGTGCCACTGCTGTCGATACACGCAGTCCCTCAGGTCGAAGTCTGGCGACGGCACGCCTTAGGAAATTATTATAGTCTTCCCGATTTTCCGCTGGCAGAAATTCGATATCAAAGTGCACCTCTCCAAAACCGACTTCGTTGGCGGTATTGATAATGTTTGTAAATAAGCGATCCTGAACAGCAGTATTGGTGACAATACGAGTTCCTAATTCAGCACTGAATGCGCCGCTTTCGAGCGTGGAAACAGCAAGACTTAATGTTGTGTTGTTTTCGCGTGCAATTGTTGGAAATTCATTTAATGGCGGAGCGGTTAAATTTCCTTGCCGATCTACTCTGTAACTGAATGGCATCAGATAGGTAAGGTATGGTGCACGCTGTCTTGCTGCCGTCTCCAAAGTTTGGGATACAGTATTTCCGGTTGGCTCGATATAGGCATTTGATTCAATCTGCCTTTTTGGCTTTGCTGGGAGGTATAGACGCTGTCCCGGCTGCAGGACAGCTGATGCTGAAATATTATTGATTCGAGCCAGTTCTGCAACGGACAGGTTATTTCTTCTGGCGATGGTGTAAAGACTGTCACCGGCTTGGACATAATAGAATGAGCCAATGATTGGAATCACCAGCGCCTGTCCGACGACAAGGTCATTTGGTGCTGCCAATTCGTTTGCGGTAATCAATTCCTGACTTGTCGTACCGTAGCTGCTTGCAATGCTATTCAGTGAATCCCCAGTCTGTACTACATATATTTGCAAAACGACTCCTCCTTTATTAAGCCTCTGTAGAAAAGCTATGCTCGGAGGAGCCGTTCTATGTCAAATTGGATCTGTATTGGCACTGAGAGTCGTTTCAATGACACGCAATGCGTCTTCATTTTGTTCTTTTGTATTGGATGCTACACAGTTTCTTGGCACATCCAGTTTGAACTCCCGCATATGGGCATCATTTGCGGAGAATATAACACAAATATTACCCGCAACTCCTGCTAGAATAACTCGATCGCATTCCAAATCCTTTAATAAGGATGGTAGTGATGTCTGGAAGAAAGCAGAATGCTTCGGTTTTAAAAGAAAATAATCATCTTCGTGGGGCATCATACTATCGATGATTTCCTTGTTATTTTCATTCCGGCAATAGTCAGCTATTTTTTTAAAGTTATCCTGCCAGATTCCGTAATGGTCATTCACAAAGATGACTGGCCAATCATTTTCTTTTGCTTTTTTGCGCAGCTTCTCCCAGTTGGGAAGTATTTCCTTTGTATTCTCCAGCAGGTTTTCGCCGCCGGGAAAATCAAATGTGTTGAATACATCTATAAACAAAACGGCTTTTTTATCACTCATGATAATTCTCCTTTACTTCGTAGTAGGAAGCTTCTTATACTTATACATTATCAACTTTACGTAATTTGAAACCTTTGGATAGAAATGTGGGAGATAGATATGACGAACGATGCTTACTGGATGGAGCAAGCGATTAAGGAAGCAAAGCGAGCGGAGCATCTTGGAGAAGTTCCGATTGGAGCTATTATCGTGAAGGATGGAGAGATCATCGCTTCCGGCTTCAATCTTAGAGAAACAACCCAGCAGGCACACTCACATGCAGAGATGCATGCAATCCAAGCGGCCAATGAAAAGGTAGGCAGCTGGCGATTGGAGGATTGTGATTTGTACGTGACCCTTGAGCCTTGCCCAATGTGTGCAGGTGCCATCATCCAATCACGGATCCGACGTGTCGTATTTGGTGCGTATGATCCGAAGGCTGGCTGTGCAGGCACTTTATATAATTTATTGGAAGATGATCGGTTCAATCATCAGACAGAAGTGACAGGCGGTGTGCTGCAAAAGGAATGCGGCGGATTGCTGACCTCATTTTTCCGGGAACTCCGGAAGAAAAAAGCAGCGAAAAACAGCCGGGATTGATTTTTTTCCGCAAACAAGCTATACTATGAAGTGCGCTATTGAAGCGCCTAACTTTATTCACAACTTAGCCGTGCTAAGCGGGGAGGTAGCGGTGCCCTGTACTCGCAATCCGCTATAGCGAGGCCGAATTCCCGCCCGAGGTAATGCGGCTTTAAGGTCTGCCATAAGGAATTGGTGTTGACACCCGGGTCCTGCGCAACAGGAACCCGTGAACCCTGTCAGGTCCGGAAGGAAGCAGCAGTAAGCGGTCTTTCTTGTGTGCCGCGGGGAAGCCTGGGTCGAGCCATGAACTTATGTAACGCTTAGATCCGTATTATCGACGGTGGGTGCACGGCGCTTAATTAATAAACAATCAGAGTCCTTGCCATTTGGTAAGGGCTCTTTTTATACATGTAGTATCAGTAACCTAATTCCGTTATAATGAGGGAAGAATGAAAAAAGGAGCGCGGCGCAATGAGTTATCAAGCGTTATACCGTGTCTGGAGGCCAAGGACATTTGCTGATGTAGTAGGCCAGGAGCCGATTATCCGTACATTGAAAAATGCCATCATGCAGGATAAGTTCTCGCATGCCTACTTGTTTTCCGGTCCGCGTGGTACAGGGAAGACAAGTGCGGCGAAGATTTTTGCAAAGACGATCAACTGTGAGCATGCACCAGTAGAGGAAGCATGCAACGAGTGTGCGGCTTGCAGAGGTATCCAAGATGGGTCGATTGCAGATGTTATAGAAATCGATGCGGCGTCCAATAACGGTGTTGAACAAATACG
This sequence comes from Virgibacillus sp. 7505, assembly GCF_002272135.1. GTDB lineage: Bacteria > Bacillota > Bacilli > Bacillales > Amphibacillaceae > Terribacillus. The sequence goes on from NZ_NPBF01000009.1 coordinate 14,563, forward strand.
GGACATCCGGGACAAAGTGAAATATGCTCCTAGTGCGGTTAAATATAAAGTGTATATCATCGATGAAGTTCATATGCTCTCGATTGGGGCATTCAATGCTCTTCTCAAGACATTGGAAGAGCCACCCAAACATGTGGTTTTCATCTTAGCTACAACAGAACCACATAAGATTCCGCTGACAATCATTTCCCGCTGTCAGCGTTTCGATTTCAAACGTATCAACCAGCAGGCAATGGTGAACAGGATGCAGGAGATACTGGAGAAAGAACAGATTACAGTATCTGACGATGCAGTCGAGTCAGTTGCACTAGCTGCAGAAGGCGGTATGCGGGATGCACTCAGCTTGCTCGACCAGGCTATTTCCTATAGTGAAGATGTTGTGGAGCTTGCGGATGTGCTTGCTGTTACCGGTGCCGTTTCACAGGATAGACTTACAGAGGTAATCCGTGCTTGTGCCAGACAAGATGTACAAGCAGCACTTGAACAAGTGGATCTGCTGATACAGGATGGGAAGGATCCAGGGCGTTTCGTTTTTGATCTTATCTATTACTTACGGGATTTGCTTATGTTCCAAAGTGCACCTGGCATGGAGAACATCCTTGAACGCGTACTGGTAGACGATAGTTTCAAACAACTGGCAGAGGAAGTGGATGCTTCTTGGATCCAAGCGGCGATTGTAGAACTTAATCGCTGCCAGCAGGAAATCAAATGGGCAAACAGTCCGAAGGTATTTGTTGAAATAGCGATTTTGCACATCGCGGATAAAAGTGCTCCGACAGCGAGTGTGGAAGCCGAAGCTGTGCAGCAGCTGACGCGCAAGATTTCTCAGCTGGAACAGGAATTGAAACAACTGAAATTGCAGCCGCAATCAGCTACAGCTCCTGCCGAACAGCCGAAGCGTCCGGTAAGAACAGGCAGCAAGAATAGCTATCGTGTTCCGTTTGAACGCATACGCCAAGTATTATCAGAAGCAACAAAGGATGAACTGAAGCTGGTTGCTGAGCACTGGGCAAGCTTTATGGATGCCCTTAAGCGGCAGAGCGCCCCTGCGCATGCGACGATTTTGAATAGTAAGCCAAGAGCAGCCTCCCAGAATGCACTTATAATCGGTTTCAAATATGAGATTCACTGTTCACTTGCCTTGGAACACAAAGACACGATAGAATCATTACTAGCAGAACGGATCGGACACCAAGTTACGGTCATACCGATTCCGGAGGCGAATTGGACAGAACTGCGTGAAGACTTCTTGAAGAATCAGAAGCAGGATGACTCTTCAGGGGATGGAAAGCAAGAGGAAGACCCAATTATCGCAGAGGCCAGGAAGCTGGTCGGAGATGATTTACTCGAAATAAAAGACTAATAACCAATTCAAGGAGGGATTTTTCCATGCGTGGTGGTGGGAATATGAACAATATGATGAAGCAGATGCAGAAAATGCAGAAGAAAATGATGCAGGCTCAGGAAGAGCTTTTCGAAATGACTTTCGAAGCAACTGCAGGCGGCGGTGCTGTAAAGGTTGTTGCCAATGGTAAAAAGGAAATCACTGATGTAGTCATCCAGGAAGAGGTAGTAGATCCGGATGATGTGGAAATGCTCCAAGATCTTATCATTTCTGCAACAAATGAAGTATTGAAGCAAGTCGACGAAAAATCCAACCAAACAATGGGACAGTTCACGAAAGGGTTACCTGGAGGAATGTTCTAGGAGGCAACTAAATAGATGTATTATCCCGAACCGATTTCGAAGCTGATAGACAGCTTTACTAAATTGCCTGGAATCGGACCAAAGACTGCCGTGCGTCTTGCCTTCCATGTACTTAGCATGAAGGAAGATGACGTCATGGATTTTGCGAAGGCATTAATCAATGCCAAACGTGAATTGACCCACTGCAGCATCTGCGGTCATATCACCGATCAGGATCCTTGTAGTATTTGTCAGGATGAAGCAAGAGATAGCTCTCTTATTTGTGTCGTGCAAGATCCGAAAGATGTCATCGCTATGGAGAAGATGCGTGAATTCAATGGGAAATACCATGTATTGCATGGAGCTATTTCTCCGATGGACGGTATCGGACCTGAAGATATCAATGTTCCATCTCTATTGAACCGCCTGAAGGATGAGGAAGTGAAGGAATTGATCCTAGCTACCAATCCGAACATAGAAGGCGAAGCAACAGCGATGTATATATCCAAACTAGTCAAACCATCTGGTATACGAACAACAAGGATTGCACACGGCCTGCCAATGGGTGGAGATCTGGAGTATGCGGATGAAGTCACCCTTTCCAAAGCGATGGAAGGCAGAAGAGAACTGTAAAGCAGGTGAGATTAATGGCTGGCAGAAGATTGAAGAGATCTGACGTGGACAAAGAGTTGTTAGCTGATATATTCAAAATGAAAAATGATTGGGTGAGCATCCAATCTATAATAGAGAGAAGTGTCGATGCAAGTGAAATGGGGCAGTACGATTTACAGGTGGCGCAAGCCAAGTATCTGTTCATGCTTCGTGAGGCAAGACACCGAAACCTAAGCGCATTGCGTACTTAACGCAATGCGTGTTCTTTTTTCTTGTCCCTGCTCATAGTGTAGAAAGCAGGACAAGTTAAAGGAGAGATGAAATATGTCATATGCAATAATCGGTATACTGTTAGCAGCAGTATTAGTCTTACTCATTTCAGGTACGTCAGGAAAGCTGTTTGGTCTAATACTAAAAAGTTCAGTCAGGATCATTATTGGTGTCTTTCTATTATTTTTATTTAATGTAGTAGGAGCACTTGCTGGGCTGCACATTCCGATAAATGCTGCTACAACTGTAATGGTGGGCTTATTAGGTATTCCAGGGTTAGCTTCTTTGGCAGCAATTCAATATTTTTTATTATAAAGTGTTGCAGTATGTCCAAAATCATGATATATTATTCAAGTCGCTTCGGAACGGAGCTGACACAAACGAATAACATGTTGACAACGCAAGTTAAAACATGATATAATGTTCTAGTCGCCAAATGAGCGG
>NZ_NPBF01000010.1 GCF_002272135.1 Virgibacillus sp. 7505
TGTCCGTAATGCAACGGATTTGAGCCTTGCTTATTCTCCTGGTGTAGCTGAACCTTGTAAAGAAATCCATCAAAACAAGGATGATGTATACGAATACACAATGAAAGGCAACATGGTTGCAGTTGTCAGTGACGGCTCTGCCGTGCTTGGCCTTGGAAACATCGGTCCAGAAGCATCGCTTCCGGTAATGGAAGGAAAATCTGTCCTATTCCAGAGCTTCGCAGGTGTTGACAGCTTCCCGATCGTGCTTGATACAAACGACGTGGACGAAATCGTTCGCACTGTGAAATTGATGGCACCAACATTCGGCGGCGTGAACCTAGAGGATATCTCCGCTCCTCGCTGCTTCGAAATCGAAGAGCGTTTGAAAGCGGAAACGGATATTCCAGTATTCCATGATGACCAGCACGGTACTGCAATCGTAACGGTTGCTGGTTTGCTGAACGCATTGAAATTGGTTGGCAAAAGCTTCGATAATATCAAAGTGGTAGCTAACGGTGCTGGCGCTGCAGGTATCGCAATCATCGAATTGCTGCACAGCCTTGGTGTAAACAACGTCATCATGTGTGATTCCAAAGGAATGATCTACGAAGGTCGTCCAGAAGGCATGAACAAAATGAAAGACCGTGTAGCGAAAATCACGAACCGTGACCGTCAGGAAGGCAGCTTGTCTGATGCGATCAAGGATGCTGACGTGTTCATCGGTGTATCTTTGGCAAACCTATTGTCAAAAGACGACGTTCGCACAATGGCAAAAGATCCAATCATCTTCGCAATGGCGAACCCAGATCCGGAAATCCTTCCAGATGATGCAAAAGAAGCAGGCGCCCGCGTTATCGGTACTGGCCGATCTGACTTCCCGAACCAGGTGAACAACGTACTTGCCTTCCCTGGTATTTTCCGTGGTGCCCTGGATGTTCGCGCGACTGGAATTAATGAGGAAATGAAGATTGCAGCTGCCAAAGCGATTGCTGAGCTAATCGACGAAAGTGATCTAAATGAAGATTACGTTATTCCAGCTCCATTCGATCCGCGTGTTGCACCGGCTGTTGCGAAAGCAGTAGCAAAAGCAGCGATGGATACAGGCGTCAACCGCATTACAGTTGATCCAGAAGAAGTAGCTGAGAAGACGCGTCAGCTTACACTCATCGACGAAGACT
>NZ_NPBF01000011.1 GCF_002272135.1 Virgibacillus sp. 7505
GACATGCAACCTGCACAGGCAGACGTTTCCATTGTTGGAAAATGTCTGTCTGGCGCGGGTTTTGTGTATTTACATAGATGAATTTAACGCGCACTCACATGGAAATGATGGTACAATAAATAGTTAGATGCGTTTGTTCAAAAGGAGGAATTACCTTGCTTAAAGATTTTTTTAGCAAGAAGAAACATGCTTCTAAGCCGAGTGAAGAGGCGAAGCAGGATATTCCTGAAGGACTCATGCTCAAATGCTCGGATTGTGGAAAGATCTACTACCGGGAAGAGATGAGAAAGCAATTGAATGTGTGTCCGAACTGCGGCCACCATCATCAATTGCCTTCTGACGAGCGAATTAACAACTTGTTCGACGAAGGTTCATTTATGGAATATGATACAGACTTAAAAACAGGCAATCCGCTTGGATTCCCAAGCTATACGCAGAAGTTGGAGAAAGACCAGCTGAAGACAGGCTTAAAGGAAGCAGTCGTAACTGGTGAAGGTACGATAAACGGTTTCCGTACGGCCTTTGCTGTCATGGACTCTCGCTTCCGAATGGCAAGCATGGGTTCTGTCGCCGGGGAAAAGATTGCTCGTGCAATTGAAAATGCACGTAAAGCGAACATTCCGTTCATCATTTTCACAGCATCTGGCGGCGCCAGAATGCAGGAGGGCGCTTTAAGCCTTATGCAGATGGCCAAGACATCTGCTGCTGTCCAGCGTTTCCGTGATGCTGGCGGACTGATGATTTCTGTCATGACGAATCCTACATATGGAGGAGTTTCTGCAAGTTTTGCATCGCTCGGGGATTATAACTTTGCCGAGCCAGGAGCACTAATCGGCTTTGCAGGAAGACGCGTTGTAGAAGAAACAATTCGTGAAAAGCTTCCAGAGGACTTCCAGACCGCGGAATTCCTATTGGCACATGGGCAGCTGGACGATGTTATCAATCGCCATGATATGAAAAAATACCTGACCACGATCCTCGATATTCATCAAGCAGGAGGAAACGTATCATGAAACAAGTATTGGAATTCGAGAAGCCAGTCATCGCTCTGCGTGAAAAGATTGCAGAGCTGAAGACATTCACGAAGGAGAGCGACCTGGATTTAACGGAAGAAATCGTTAAGCTGGAGACGCGGCTTGAAAAGCTGGAAAATGATATTTATACGAACCTGAAGCCTTGGGATCGTGTGCAAATGGCGCGACATGCTGAGCGTCCGACGACTCTTGATTATGTGGAGCAGCTTTTCACTGATTTCCTGGAGTTCCATGGAGATCGTTACTATGGGGATGATGCTGCAATAGTTGCAGGTATCGCCAAGTACAAAGGCCGCCCAGTAACCATTGTAGGACATCAGCGGGGTAAAACGACGAAAGAAAACATTCGCCGTAATTTCGGAATGCCGCATCCGGAAGGTTTCCGGAAAGCAGCCCGTCATATGCAGCAGGCTGCTAAATTTGGCCGTCCGATCATTTGCTTCATCGATACAAAGGGTGCATTCCCGGGTCGAGCAGCAGAAGAACGCGGACAAAGTGAAGCAATTGCCCGTAACCTTATGGAAATGTCCGGCTTTGAAGTACCGATCATATGCATCGTTATCGGAGAAGGCGGCAGCGGCGGCGCATTGGCTCTTGGTGTCGGTGATCGTTTGCTTATGCTGGAGAATTCCACGTTCTCTGTTATTTCACCAGAAGGTGCAGCGTCCATCCTGTGGAAAGACGGCGGGAAAGCGAAGGAAGCAGCAGAAAAACTCAAGATTACAGCACCTGACTTGAAAGAACTCGGTGTTATCGATGATATTATCCCGGAAATCCGCGGCGGTGCACATCGGGATCTCTCGGCGCAAGCAGAGCTTGTGGATCAGGCAATTGCCGAGCATCTTTCTCAATTGGAAAAATTGGACAAGCAAGTATTACTGGAACAAAGATGGGAAAAATATAGTAATATTGGTTCGTTTGCTGAATAAGCACTCGTACAACTGACTTCATCTTCCGCTTCTGTAAACGATTTACATAGGCTTTTTTGCGGAATTCTTTCTCTTACTTTTTTTAATAAGAAAATTATATGTTTTTATTTGATAATAAGCTGGATAAGGATTATCTTTGAGAGGGTATAAAAGTTCTATAATCGAAATTGCTTAGAGGTGAGCGCATGAAAAAGATAGGTGTTCTAACAAGCGGAGGAGATTCTCCAGGCATGAACGCGGCAATCCGTTCTGTAGTAAGAAAGGCTATTTATCATGATTTGGAAGTGTATGGTATATATAACGGCTATCAAGGTTTGATTGATGGAAATATCAAACAACTGGATCTTGGATCAGTCGGCGATATCATTCAGCGCGGCGGTACGGTGCTCCATACGGCACGCTGTGAAGCATTCAAGACAGATGAAGGACAGAATAAAGGTATCGAGCAGCTGAAGCGTTTTGGCATCGAGGGACTTGTTGTCATTGGCGGTGACGGTTCATTCCGTGGAGCAGAGAAGCTGACGCAAAAAGGTTATCCATGCATTGGTGTACCAGGAACGATCGATAACGATATTCCAGGTACAGACTTTACCATCGGTTTTGATACAGCACTAAACACAGTTATCGAAGCAATTGATAAAGTGCGCGATACTGCTACGAGCCACGAGCGCACGTACGTAGTCGAGGTAATGGGGCGTCATGCAGGCGATATTGCTCTATGGGCAGGTCTTGCAGATGGAGCTGAAAGTATTCTCATTCCAGAACAGCCAACAGACTTCAATGACGTAATCGAGCGTCTGAAGCGCGGGCAGGAACGCGGAAAGAAACATAGTATCATCATCGTTGCAGAAGGAGTCGGCAGTGGTTTTGAGTTCGGCAAACGCATCGAGGAAGCAACGAATATGGATACACGAGTAACTATTTTGGGCCATGTGCAAAGGGGCGGATCGCCTACAGCGAATGATCGCGTGCTTGCAAGCCGTCTAGGGGCGCACGCTGTTGATCTTCTGCTTGAAGGCAAATCCGGACGCATGGTAGGAATTCAAAATAATAAACTTGTAGATCATGACATTCTGGAAATTTTAGACCAGAGACACGAAATCGATCTGGATATGTATAAGCTATCCCAGGAATTATCGATTTAATAGATGTTGCACTACTGAAGGAGGATTCTCATAATGAGAAAAACAAAAATCGTATGTACAATTGGACCAGCTTCTGAGTCCGTAGAAACACTAGTTCAGCTAATCGAAGAAGGCATGAATGTTGCACGCCTTAACTTCTCTCACGGAGATTTCGAGGAGCATGGCGCCCGTATCAAGAATATCCGCGAAGCATCAAAACGCACTGGCAAAACAGTAGCTATCCTTTTGGATACAAAAGGACCTGAAATTCGTACTGGAGTTCTGCAAGGCGGCGAAGCGAACATCGAAAAAGGCGACGAAATCTTTGTCAGCATGACTGAGCTGGAAGGTACTAAAGAGAGATTCTCCGTAACGTATCCGGGCTTAATCAATGATGTTCATGTCGGCTCGAAGTTTCTATTGGATGACGGCTTGATCGAATTGGAAGTACTTGACATCGATAAAGCGAATAATGAAATCAAAACAAGAGCATTGAACTCCGGATTGCTTAAAAACAAAAAAGGTGTCAATGTGCCAGGTGTCAGCGTGAATCTTCCGGGTATTACAGACAAAGATGCAAGCGACATCCAGTTCGGTATCGAACAAGGCATTGATTTCATCGCTGCTTCCTTCGTAAGACGCCCATCTGATGTATTGGAGATCCGCGAATTGCTTGAGAAGCATGAAGCTGGTCATATCCAAATCATCCCGAAAATCGAAAACCAGGAAGGCTTTGACAACCTGGATTCCATTTTGCAGGTGAGTGACGGCCTAATGGTTGCACGTGGTGACCTTGGCGTTGAAATCCCGGCAGAAGATGTACCATTGGCACAAAAAGAGATGATCAAGCAATGTAACATCGCTGGTAAACCAGTTATCACTGCAACACAGATGCTGGACAGCATGCAGCGCAATCCGCGTCCGACACGTGCAGAAGCATCTGACGTTGCGAATGCGATTTTTGATGGCACAGATGCAATCATGCTTTCTGGTGAAACAGCTGCTGGTAACTACCCTGTCGAGGCTGTTCGCACGATGAACAATATCGCTCGCAAAGCAGAGACTGCACTTGACCATAAAGCGATTCTCGATGATCGTTCCAAAGCAAGTGATATGACAATTACAGATGCAATCAGCCAATCTGTTGGCCATACTGCCATCAACTTGAGTGTCAGCGCAATCGTTACAGCTACTTCAAGCGGTTATACTGCTAAGATGATATCCAAATATCGTCCGAAAGCTCCTATCGTAGCAGTTACATTCGATGAAGCGACAAACCGCAGACTAGCCCTTGTATGGGGTGTACAAGCAGTTACAGGTGAACGTGTGGAATCCACGGATGATATGCTTGATCTTGCAGTGGATACAGGATTATCTACTGAATTGTTCAAGCGTGGAGACCGTATCATCATCGCTGCAGGTGTACCTGTGGGAGAAACTGGTACAACCAACTTGATGAAAGTACATGTTATCGGTGATATCCTGGCAAAAGGTCAAGGAATCGGAAAAGGCAGTGTCTACGGCAAAGCTATCGTTGCAAAGGATGCAGAAGAAGCGCAGCGTCTTCTTCAGCCAGGAGATATTCTCGTAACGTACGGAACAGATAAAGACATGATGCCGGCCATTGAGAAAGCTGGCGGTCTTATTGTAGAAGAAGGCGGTTTGACATCCCACGCAGCGGTTGTCGGCTTGAGCCTAGGTATCCCGGTTGTTGTTGGTGTAGCGGAAGCAACAACAAAAATCTCCAATGGCGCACTTGTAACAGTTGACGCAGCCAAAGGTGATATTTACGACGGTCATGCAAGTGTTCTTTAAGATATAAGTGAGACTAGGAGAGGGGATGAGACCCTCTCCTTTTTTCATTCTAAAAGGCTGTGGTACACTTGAATCATTCTAAGTTAATGGAGCGTTGTCTATGAAAAAAGCGTTACTTTTCCTTTTCATCTTGTTCCCGGCCATTGAAATAACATTTTTCATCTGGGCAGGTATGGAAATGGGTTTTCTATGGCTTTTCCTTCTCATTGTCGCAACAGGTCTGCTTGGAGTAGCTTTGGCACGCCGCGAAGGAATCCAAACATATAGGAGGGCAAGGGAGCAAATGCAAAATGGCCAGCCGCCGACAGATGAGGTTCTAAACGGTATTTGCATTCTGATTGGTGGATTCCTTTTACTGCTTCCCGGCTTTTTCAGTGATTTTATAGGTATTTTATTTTTATTGCCGTTTACCCGAAAAAGACTTCGGTACTGGGTGCAGGCGCTGCTCATGCGACTTATAGCGAAAAATACGATTCGTGTTTATCGCCGTTAAGTCTAGTTGCCAGATTTTATATATTGCCAAAGGACACGCAGAACACCAGTATGATAAAGCGTATGGAGGATGACTAACAGTACCGGGCCGGCAAGCAGGCCGATAAAGCCTAACAGCTGGAATCCGGCAAAGACAGCAATCAATGTAGCGAGTGGATTGAGCCCGATCTGGACCGATAATAGATTGGGTTCCATCAGCTGCCGCTGCAGCACAATTACAAGATAAAGCACAGCCAGTCCGATCGTTAAAGAGAAATTGCCACTCAAAAAGCTGTACAGAATCCAAGGAACGAAGACAATTCCTGTTCCAAGATAAGGCACAATATCAACCAGTGAAATGAAAAAAGCCGTAGCAATCGGATGCTCAATGCGAAGTACAGCGAAACCGATACACATGATCACGAATGTTAAACTCAAGAGCAAAGCCTGTGCTTTCAGGAATCCGAAGCATGCTTTTTTAAGTCCTTTGCCTACTTGTTTGGCGGAAGAGAGCAATAGTGAAGGTAGAAATCTATTTAAAAATGCAGAGATTTTTTCCCAGTCCTTACAGATGAAAAAAGTGCCTAGCAAGGCAAAAATACAAACACTTATATAGAGAGGTGCCTTGCCGAGCAACATAGGAACAGCCTCCAGTCCAACCTGAATGCCTTCCCCAAGTGTAGCAGACAGATGCTGAATGACTGCTTGCAGATTCTCATCAAGTGCCTTTTGCTGATCAGGATTCAATTCCTGTTGAAAAGACATCAATCGCTCATAATATGGCACAATATAAAGCTCCGCCAGTTTTTGTACATAACCTATAAAATCAGTGAAATGCACGGGTACAGTCTTAGCCAGATAAGCTGCACCTTGGGCAATTTCATTTACTGCCAATGCAAGGCCAGCAAGGCAGAAACCTAAAAATATCAATAGAATAAGTGCAACTGCCGCTGTCCTGTTCAAGGCTGTCTTCCGTTCGATCAGACGTACTGCTGGGTTCATCAGAATAGCAAGGATGACGGAAATGATAAATGGATATACATAAGGAGCGGCCAGCAGAATGAGAGCAATACTGCCCGCTATCGATCCGAGGACGATACATAATCGCAGCAACTGGTGAAGTGTTGTCATTTGCATGAGCTCACATCCTTTCATTTTCGAGTGAAATAAGTTTGGAGGAAAAATTTTGTTAAACACATCATCATTATTTTTAGTAATCATTCTTATATTAGGAATCATCGGAAAAAATCAATCGATCACGATTGCCGCATATGTCCTGCTCGGCATTAAGGTACTGCAGCTGGATGACAAGGTGTTCCCATTTTTAGCTTCCAAAGGGTTAAGTATCGGAATCACCGTCCTTACAATTGCAGTACTTGTCCCAATTGCAAGCGGAGAAATTGGGTTCAAAGATTTATATGCAAGTGTGAAATCATATTATGCCTGGGTAGCATTGGCAGCTGGGATTCTTGTTGCGGTTTTAGGTAAATACGGCGTCAACCTCATGTCTTCAGATCCGCAGGTGACAGTGGCGCTTGTAATCGGCACAATCCTTGCTGTTGTGCTATTAAACGGTGTCGCGGTAGGTCCGCTGATAGGTGCGGGAATCGCTTATATGGTATTTCAGATTGTCGGACTATTTACTAAATAACGAAAAATTGATATTATTCCAATAATAAAGAAAACAAAAAAATTAAAACGTTTTCATTTCACAAATAGTTATATTATGTTTATAATGAAAGTGCTTCACTCAAATATCTAGCAACTTGAAGTTTTTATTACACATGTTATGGATTTGACTTTTACTAAAGGGGAGAGATTAACATGGCAGTAGTTAAGGGGCTTGAAGGTGTTGTAGCGGCAGAATCAAAGATCAGCTCGATTATCGACGATCAACTGACTTATGCTGGCTATAGCATCGATGATCTTGCTAGTAATTCCAGTTTCGAGGAAGTAATTTATTTATTATGGCATGATGAGCTGCCGACTGAGGAGCAGCTTGCACAGCTAAAAGGGGAATTGGCTGCGCAAGCTAAGCTTCCAGAACCGGTTATCGATCACTTGAAATCCTGTGATTTGAAAGCGGTTCATCCAATGGCTGCACTTCGCACTGCTGTTTCGCTGCTTGGTTTGTACGATGAGGATGCAGAAGTGAATACACCAGAAGCGAACGCTAAGAAGGCAATCCGTCTTCAGGCACAGATTGCAACACTAGTTGCTACTTTTTCCCGTATCCGTTCCGGTCAGGAACCAGTAACACCGCGGGAAGATTTTAGCTATGCTGCGAATTTCCTGTATATGTTCAACGAGAAAGAACCAAGTGCCATTGAGATTGAAGCGATGAATAAGGCACTTGTGCTTCACGCTGACCATGAATTGAATGCATCTACATTTACTGCACGTGTCTGTGTCGGTACATTGTCTGATATGTATTCAGGTCTTACAGCCGCAATTGGTGCATTGAAAGGCCCGCTTCATGGAGGAGCAAACGAGGCAGTTATGGAGATGTTGTTCGACATTGGTGAAATTGACAACGTAGAACCGTATCTTGAAAAGAAATTTGCAAACAAAGAAAAGATCATGGGTATGGGGCACCGTGTCTATAAATCTGGTGATCCGCGTGCAAAATTCCTGAAAGAAATGTCCCGTGAACTGACAGAGATATCCGGTCAGACAAAATGGTATGAAATGAGCGTAAAAGTAGAAGACATCGTCAAGCGGGAGAAAAACCTTCCGGCAAACGTTGATTTCTATTCTGCTACATGCTATTACAGCTTGGGAATCGATCATGATCTTTATACACCGATCTTTACAGTGAGCCGTTTCTCAGGATGGATCGCACATATCCTCGAACAGTATGCAGACAACCGTCTGATCCGTCCGCGTGCAGAATATGTCGGGGAAACACATCGTACGTATACACCATTAGAAGAAAGAGTCTAATATTTTTACAACCATAGAGGAAAATATTTGCTAAACTGATAGAGTATCAGATTTTATTTAGGAGGAATCGAACATGGCTGAAGCAAACAAAATCACAGTAACAAACGGAGCGCTGCAAGTACCGGACCGTCCGGTCATCCCTTTCATCGAAGGAGATGGAACAGGTCCTGATATTTGGGCTGCCGCAAGCCGTGTACTCGAGGCTGCTGTAGATAAGGCTTACAAAGGCGAGAAGTCCATTGAGTGGAAAGAAGTTTACGCAGGTCAGAAAGCATTCGATAAGACAGGCGAATGGCTCCCGGAAGAAACACTTGATGTAATCCGCGAATATAAGATTGCCATCAAGGGTCCATTGACAACGCCGGTTGGCGGCGGTATCCGTTCATTGAACGTAGCGCTAAGACAAGAGCTTGATTTGTTTACTTGCTTGCGTCCGGTCCGCTACTTCAATGGTGTTCCTTCACCAGTGAAGAAGCCTGAGGATACGGATATGGTCATTTTCCGCGAGAATACGGAAGATATCTATGCTGGTATCGAATGGCAGAAGGGCTCACCGGAAGTGAAAAAAGTCATCGATTTCCTTGAGAATGAAATGGGAGTACATAATATTCGCTTCCCGGAAACATCTGGTATCGGCATTAAGCCTGTATCGGAAGAAGGAACACAGCGACTGGTGCGCGCAGCAATTGACTACGCAATCCAAGAAAACAGAAAAAGTGTGACACTGGTTCATAAAGGCAACATCATGAAATTCACCGAAGGCGCCTTCAAGAACTGGGGCTATGAACTTGCTGAAGCTGAATACGGCGACAAAGTATTCACATGGCAGCAGTATGATAAGATTGCCGAAGACCAAGGCCGTGAAGCTGCCGACAAAGCACAGCAGGAAGCGGAAGCAGCTGGTAAGATTGTTATTAAAGATGCGATTGCAGATATCTTCCTTCAGCAGATCCTGACTCGCCCTGCGGAATTTGATGTAGTAGCGACGATGAACCTGAATGGAGATTACATTTCTGATGCTCTTGCTGCACAAGTTGGCGGTATCGGTATCGCTCCAGGAGCGAATATCAACTACGAAACAGGTCACGCCATCTTTGAAGCGACTCATGGTACAGCGCCGAAGTACGCTGGCCTGGATAAAGTGAACCCATCTTCTGTTATCCTTTCCGGAGTGCTATTGCTTGAGCACCTTGGCTGGAGAGAAGCAGCTGATTTGATCACAAAAGCTATGGACAAGACGATTGCTTCCAAAGTTGTCACATACGATTTCGCACGCTTGATGGACGGGGCAACAGAAGTGAAGACGTCTGAGTTCGGTGATGAATTGATCAAAAATATGGACTAATGTGTCGAAGGAGGAAACATCATGGCAATCAAACGCAGAAAAGTATCCGTAATCGGTAGTGGTTTTACAGGAGCTACAACAGCTTTCCTGATTGCACAAAAAGAGCTTGCGGATGTCGTACTAGTCGACATTCCGGACATGGAGGATCCAACCAAGGGTAAAGCCTTGGATATGCTGGAGGCATCTCCGGTGCAGGGCTTTGATGCACATGTGAAAGGCACTTCAGACTATGCTGACACGAAGGATTCCGATGTGGTTGTCATCACTGCGGGTATCGCTCGTAAGCCTGGAATGAGCCGCGATGATCTTGTGAACACAAACAGCAAGATCATGAAATCTGTTACTGAACAAGTTGTGAAGTATTCTCCGGACAGCATCATTGTCGTATTGACCAACCCGGTTGATGCAATGACATACACAGTATACAAAACATCCGGTTTCCCTCGTAATCGTGTAATCGGACAGTCTGGTGTCCTTGATACAGCTCGTTTCCGTACATTTGTAGCAGAAGAGCTTAACCTTTCCATCAAGGATATCACTGGCTTTGTTCTTGGCGGACATGGAGACGATATGGTTCCGCTTATCCGTTATTCCTATGCTGGCGGAATTCCGCTTGAGACATTGATTCCGGAAGATCGCCTCAATGCAATTGTGGAACGTACACGAAAAGGCGGCGGTGAAATCGTCAATTTGCTTGGTAACGGCAGTGCGTATTACGCACCGGCGGCATCCCTGCTCGTGATGGTAGAAGCTATCCTGAAAGATCAGCGTCGTGTTATTCCTTCCATTGCTTATCTGGAAGGTGAATATGGCTACAACGATCTATTCCTTGGCGTTCCGACAATCATCGGCGGCAATGGCTTGGAGGACATCATTCAGCTGGAGCTGACAGATGACGAAAAATCACAGCTTGATAAATCCGTTGAATCTGTACGTAAAGTCATGACTGTGCTGCAATAAATTTAGAAAACCTATCCTATTTTTAGGATAGGTTTTCTTATATTTACAAACTCTTAACAGAGAAAGCGAATTGGCATGGTTCACTTTACAGTTGGAAAACGGTATGATGTTGCATAGAGGGGGCTAGTATCCATGGCACAAAAAGTACTTATTGTTGATGATGAAGAATCCATCGTAACTTTATTGCAATTCAATATAGAAAGAGCTGGGTTTGAAACGGAAACAGCCTTCGATGGCTTAACAGGACTGCAGAAGGCGCTGCAGAATACATATGATATGATCGTGCTCGATCTGATGCTTCCGGAGCTGGATGGAACAGAAGTGTGCAAGCAGCTGAGGCAGAAGCAGATCGATACGCCGATTCTTATGCTGACTGCTCGGGATGAGGAGTTGGACAAGGTTCTCGGTCTTGAGCTAGGTGCGGATGATTATCTGACAAAGCCTTTCAGCCCGAAAGAGGTAGTTGCACGGATCAAAGCTATTTTACGACGCACGAATAAAAGTGATAATTATATGGAAAGCGGCGAAATCAAAATCGCAGGCTTGTCCATTTTCCCGGATCAATACGAAGCGTCCATAAATGGAGAATCCTTGAGCTTCACCCGCAAGGAATTTGAACTTTTACTCTATCTTTCAAAAAATAAGGGGCGTGTCATGTCACGAGATCAGCTGCTGAGCTCGGTCTGGAATTATGACTTCGTCGGAGATACGCGTATCGTGGATGTACATATCAGTCATTTGCGCGAAAAAATTGAACCTGATTCCAAACATCCTGTCTATATCAAGACGATTCGCGGCTTGGGCTATAAGATGGAGGAGCCGCAATAATGCGTCGCAGTTCTTATGGGATTGCCGTTTATGGATCGCTCATCCTGCTGATCTTTGCGGCAATCGGTTTTATCCTTATGCAAATTACTTCTGAGTGGTTTATTCTTTGGAGCGCCCTGCTGATCGGAGCAGCATTGATCATTTCGGTGC
Source organism: Virgibacillus sp. 7505 (assembly GCF_002272135.1). Classification (GTDB taxonomy): domain Bacteria; phylum Bacillota; class Bacilli; order Bacillales; family Amphibacillaceae; genus Terribacillus. The sequence continues at coordinate 11,600 of NZ_NPBF01000011.1, forward strand.
TATACCGACTGCAGGAACGCTATATAAAGCCTGTTTCCATGACTGCTGAAGTAGCAGAGGAGCTGGTGAAGGGAAACTATAAGGCAAGGAATTACGAGAATTTCTATGGAGATGCCGGACGCTTGATTCGCTCTGTGAACCAGATTGCGCGCAATCTGCATGAGCTGGAGCTATTGGAGAAGATGCAGGAAGATCAGCTTGAAACGGTGATCGATAATATGGAAAGCGGTCTGATGCTAGTCGATGAACGCGGATATGTGCATCTGGTCAACAGGAAGTTCCTTTCCGTATTCGGAGGCAAGGACAAGGATTACATCGGTCATGTATATCATGACACGATATCCCAAACCAATATCCATCATGTTGTTTCAGAGGCCTTTCTTTATGAAGAGAAAGTTCGTGATGCTTTTACACTGCAGCGCGAAAAGGAAAAGCGCTTCTTCGAAATTGTCGCTGCACCTATATTCAATGACTCCTACGATTTAAAGGGCGCTGTACTCGTTTTCTACGAGATTACAGATTTGAAGCGTGTGGAGGAGATGCGGAAGGATTTCGTGGCCAATGTCTCGCATGAACTGAAAACGCCGCTCACATCCATCCGTGGTTTTTCCGAAACATTGCTTGAAGAAGGGGCTTTGGATGATAAGGAGCTCACAGAGCGCTTTATTACGATTATCAACAATGAAAGTCAGCGCCTTCAGGCATTGGTGAAGGATTTACTAGAGCTTTCCCGTCTGGAGAAAGAAGAACTGCAGATGCGGATGGAGAGGCTCGACTTCAGCAGTATGGTTGATACCATCATGCCTATGATAGATCAGCATGCAGCCAATAAGAATATCGAAGTGGAACTGGAGCTTCCTGGCAGTGTCATCATGCGAGGAGACGAAGACCGGCTGAAGCAGCTCGTCATCAATTTACTGAATAATGCTGTGAACTATACACCGTCAAATGGCAAGGTGAAGCTGAAGGTAACACAATCGAATGATGCTGTGTTTGCCGAGATAACAGATACTGGTATTGGAATTCCGGAAGATTCACTAGATCGGGTATTTGAGCGTTTTTACCGCGTCGATAAAGCTCGCAGCCGAAATACTGGCGGAACCGGACTAGGTCTCGCAATCGTCAAGCATGTTGTGGAGGCGCATGGCGGAACGATAACAGTAAGCAGTGAAGTGAATAAAGGAACTACTTTTTCTATTCGATTGCCAAAGGCTCTTGGTTAAGATCGTCCACTGGACGATCTTTTTTGTTTCAGCAAGGAAACATGGTAAACTAATGAAAAGAGACAGGAACGATGATAAAGGAGTTTGATGTATGACGAATAAATTGGTATTGATCGATGGAAACAGCATCGCTTATCGTGCGTTTTTTGCACTGCCGCTGTTGAATAATGATAAAGGTATCCATACAAATGCTATCTATGGATTCACTACAATGCTTTTCCGTATTTTAGAGAATGAAAAACCGACGCATTTGCTAGTAGCCTTTGATGCTGGGAAGACGACTTTCCGTCATGAAACGTACAAAGAATACAAAGGCGGCCGTCAGAAGACACCATCTGAATTATCGGAGCAATTCCCGCTGCTGCGTGAATTGCTGGATGCATTCTCTATTAAGCATTATCAGCTGAATCAATATGAGGCGGATGATATCATCGGTACATTGACTAAGCAAGCAGAAGCGGAAGATTACGAGATTAAAGTCATTTCCGGGGACAAGGATTTATTGCAGCTTGTCAGTGATAAGACGACTATTCAGCTTACAAGAAAAGGTATCAGTGAAATTGATTCCTATACACCGGACTTTTTATTGGAAAACATGGAGGTCACACCTGATCAGATTATCGATATGAAAGCGCTCATGGGAGATAGCTCCGACAATATACCAGGAGTTCCCGGTGTCGGTCAAAAGACTGCTGTCAAATTGCTGAAGCAGTTCCAAACGCTCGATCGTATTTACGAACAACTGGATGATGTATCAGGTAAAAGCATAAAGCAGAAGCTGACGGATAATAAAGAATCGGCATTCATGAGCCGGGAGCTCGCAACTATTGAAACGAAAGCGCCAATTGAAGTGAGTCTTGAAGAAATTAATTATGATGGATTTCAGCCTGCAGCAGTAAGTACGATATTTAAAGATCTCGGCTTTCAGTCGCTGCTTGGGAGACTCGGTGAAGAGGGTGCACCAGAGGAAGTATCGCAAGAGCTTGCGCCGTTGGATGTAACAATCGTGGATAACATCACGGAGGACCTGTTCACTGGAGAAGATGCACTCGTCGTCGAGATGCTGACTGATAATTATCATACAGCTCAAATCGAAGGCTTTGGTCTTGCTAATGCAAATGGAGCTTATTTCATTCCTTCAGATGTTGCGTACGATTCGGATGTGTTCAAAGCGTGGGCGGAGGACAGTACAAAAGCAAAATGGGTTTTTGATGTCAAACGGTCTGTCGTAGCATTGCTGCATCATGGTATTACGATGGAAAATGCTGATTTTGACTTGTTATTGGCGTCTTACTTGATCAATCCATCTGAAAATCATCACGACATTCCAGCAATCGGGCATCGTTTAGGTAAAAAAGATGTCTTATATGATGAAGAAGTATACGGAAAAGGCGCGAAGATGAAGGTCCCGAACTTGGAAGCCTTTAGTGAGCACCTTGCCAGAAAAGCGATGGTCATATACCAGCTTAAGCCAGAGGCAGAAGCAAAGCTGTCGGAGAACGAGCAGCTTGAATTATTCCGTAACTTAGAACTGCCGCTTGCCACCATCCTCGGAGAAATGGAATACCTAGGTGTGCAGGTCGATGTAGAGCGTATCAAAGAAATGAAAGAAGAACTAGGCGGCAGATTATCGGAAATCGAACAAAAAGTGTACGAGCTTGCTGGCGAAGAATTCAATCTCAATTCACCGAAACAGCTGGGACCGATTCTTTTCGAAAAGCTAGGCTTACCGGTCATCAAGAAAACAAAGACAGGATATTCCACATCAGCAGATGTACTGGAACAGCTTGCGGATCAGCATGAGATCATTCAGCAGCTGCTTTTGTACCGTCAATTAGGAAAGCTTCAGTCTACGTACATTGAAGGGCTTTTGAAAGTAGTGGATAAAGACACGAACAAGATCCATACTCGTTTCAATCAAGCCTTGACGCAGACAGGCCGCTTGAGCTCAACGGAGCCGAACCTGCAGAACATACCGATCCGTCTGGAGGAAGGCCGTAAGATCAGACAGGCCTTTGTTCCGTCCAAGGAGAATTCCGTTATTTTTGCAGCAGACTATTCTCAGATTGAGCTCCGGGTTTTAGCGCATATCGCCCAAGATGAAAAATTGATCGAGGCATTCAATGAAGATATGGATATCCACAGCAGGACAGCAATGGACGTTTTCCATGTCGAAGAGAAAGATATTACCAGCAACATGCGCCGCCAAGCAAAGGCAGTCAATTTTGGTATTGTCTATGGAATCAGTGATTATGGTTTATCCCAAAGTCTCGGTATCACACGTAAGGAAGCGCAGCAGTTTATCGACCGCTATCTCAAGAGCTTCCCTGGTGTAAAAACGTATATGGAAGATATCGTCCAGGATGCCAAACAGAAAGGCTTTGTAACGACGCTCATGAATCGCAGACGCTATCTGCCGGATCTGACCAGCCGGAACTTCAATGTGCGGAGCTTTGCTGAACGGACAGCTATGAATACTCCGATCCAGGGCAGTGCAGCTGATATCATCAAAAAAGCGATGATTGATTTGGCAGAACGCCTCGAAGCGGAACAGATGGAAGCGAAGCTTTTGCTTTCGGTGCACGATGAGCTGATTCTGGAAGCACCAGAATCGGAACTAGAGAAATTAAAAGAAGTCGTCCCTGATGTCATGGAACACGCTGTGGAGCTGGATGTACCGCTGAAAGTGGAATACGCATACGGCAAGACATGGTACGACGCGAAATAAGCACGGAAAGAAGGACAAGGAATGCCGGAATTACCAGAGGTAGAAACAGCAAGAAGGACATTGGAACAGCTCGTCGTCGGCAAGACGATTAAAGATATCACGGTCCGCTGGCATAAAATCATTAAATTTGATGAAGGTGTGGAAGCTTTCATCAATCGGCTGAAAGGACAGACGTTTCGTTCCATAGGCCGAAAAGGAAAGTTTCTCCTGTTTTACTTGGATGGGGATGTACTTGTGTCCCATTTGCGGATGGAAGGAAAGTTCTCCGTCAAGCCCGAAGAAGAGCCTTCCGACAAGCATACCCACGTTATCTTCCAGCTGACGAATGGCGAACAGCTGCGTTATAACGACGTCCGTAAATTCGGTACGATGCATCTGTTCACTGAAGGTCAGGAAAATGATACACCGCCGCTTACCTTGGTTGGACCAGAGCCTTTTGATGAAAGCTTCACATTGGATTATTTCAAGGAAAAGGTACAGCGAAGCAGCAGGATGATCAAGAATATTTTGCTGGATCAGACGGTAGTTGCTGGTCTGGGTAATATTTATGTTGATGAGACATTGTTTAAAGCAGGAGTACACCCAGAGCGACGAGGCAGTTCAATGCAAGACATGGAATTGGTTCGTATTCAGCAAGCAGCCGCTGAGACATTGCTGGAAGCAGTCGAAAAAGGCGGCAGCACTATCCGCAGCTATGTGAACAGCCAAGGGAAGATCGGGACGTTCCAGCAGCAGCTGCTCGTATATGGCCAGAACGGCACACCATGCCCGAATTGCGGAAGGGAAATCATTAAAATCAAAGTAGGCGGAAGAGGCACACATATTTGTACTTCCTGTCAGAAGTAAAGGAGGAAGCAAAGTGGGTATTGTAATCGGACTGACTGGCGGCATTGCCTCCGGGAAAAGTACAGTAAGCAGCTTGTTCAAGGAGTATGGTATCCCGGTTGTTGATGCGGATATAGTTGCGCGTGCAGTGGTTGAGCCTGGTGAGCCTGCTTTGGCTAGTATCGTTGAAGCATTCGGCAATGATATCCTGCTTGCTGACGGATCACTTGACCGGCAGAAGCTAGGCGGAATCATCTTTCAGGATCAAGAGCAGCGCGAGATTCTCAATGGTATCGTACATCCTGTTGTCAGGGAAAGGATGACAGCTGAGCGAGATCGTCTTAAAGTCGATCATCCAGCCGTTGTCCTTGATATACCATTATTATTTGAAGGCAATCAATTGCATTTAGTTGAAAAGATAGTTGTTGTGCATGTCGATCCGCAAACACAGCTGCAAAGACTGATGCAGCGAAATGATTTAACTGAGCAAGCAGCACTGGATCGGATCAACAGTCAAATGTCTTTGGCAGACAAAGCTGCCAGAGCGGATGCAATCATTGATAATAATGGCAGCAGGGAAGAAACGAGAGCGCAGCTGGAGCGGCTTTTAGTATCTTGGAACATTAAGGAAGGAGCCTGACAGAAAGGGCTCCTTTTTTATTCGCATTTATCTTTTAATATGTTATACTAATAGTAATAAAACAATATATAGTGTGACACATTAGAGGAGGCAGTATAATGACAACACGTATCGCGATTAATGGATTTGGCAGAATTGGCAGATTGGTTTGCAGACGAGCAATGGAAATGCCTGATTTGGAAATTGTGGCAGTGAATGCTTCTTATCCAGCAGAAACACTGGCCCATCTTCTCCGCTATGACAGTGTGCACGGTAATTTAGATGCTGACATTTCCGCAGAAGCAGGTTCAATTGTTTATGAAGGAAAAACGATACGCGTCATAGGGGAACGGAATCCTGCACAGCTCCCATGGAAAGAACTTGAGGTTGATGTCGTCATCGAAGCGACAGGGAAGTTCTGTTCACAGGAATCAGCATCCCTGCACTTGGATGCAGGTGCGAAAAAGGTTGTCATTACAGCTCCAGGAAAAAATGTGGATGCAACGATCGTGATGGGTGTGAATGATCGGATATATGAAAGTGAATTGCATCATGTCGTTTCCAATGCTTCCTGTACGACGAACTGCCTGGCACCTGTTGTTAAAGTACTGGATGAACGGTTCACGATTAAAAACGGTCTGATGACGACGGTTCATAGCTTCACGAATGATCAGAAGAATATCGACAATCCGCACAAAGATTTGCGCAGAGCTAGAGGCTGTACACAATCGATCATTCCGACGACAACGGGAGCTGCTAAAGCACTCGCGGAAGTACTGCCGCATCTGAAGGGGAAGCTGCACGGCATGGCATTGCGTGTTCCGACTCCAAATGTCTCGCTTGTTGATCTTGTGGTGGATGTGGAAGAATCCGTAACTGCAGAACAAGTCAATGATGCGTTCCGAACAGCGGCAGAAACCGACATGAAAGGCATTATCTCTTATAATGAAGAGCCATTGGTCAGTATCGATTATACGACGACAGCGCAATCGGCTACAATTGATGGTTTATCTACGATCGTTATGGAAGAAAAGAAAATAAAAGTTATTGCTTGGTACGATAATGAATGGGGTTATTCCTGCCGCGTCGTCGATTTGGCACAGCTTGTCGGCAGCAGTCTTCTAAAGACAGATGGAGCAGAAGTCATCTGAGTAAAACTCCCGCTTTGAATTATTTTGGACGTATGCTTGCCAAACAAGTACAAACACTATATACTACTTTTTGCATGCATTCTTTACTGCATACAAGCATGATGTCAAAACTGTTTTCCTAAAGAATCTATGCAGCAAGTGACTGCTTAAAGGGTTAGGACCTCTTTGGACTAACTTTCCCCCGTGGCAATTCACGCATTTATTTTTTAGGTAAATATTCAAAGGGGGAAACACATTGGATACAATGGGAAGACATGTTATAGCGGAACTATGGGATTGTAATACAGAAAAACTGAACGACATGCAGCTGATCGAGCAGATCTTCGTAGATGCAGCATTGAAGTCAGGAGCTGAAGTACGGGAGGTAGCCTTCCACAAATTTGCGCCGCATGGCGTAAGCGGAGTGGTCATCATCTCTGAGTCGCATCTGACAATACACAGTTTTCCGGAACATGGCTATGCCAGCATTGATGTTTACACTTGCGGTAACATCATTGACCCGAACGTAGCGACTGATTATATCATTGACGCGCTTGAAGCTAAAACTTGTGAAAAAGCAGAGCTTCCGCGGGGCATGGGTCCTGTGGCAGTACAGCCTAAATCACATTAATACCAAGATAACCAACCCTGTTCCTACTAGGAACAGGGTTTTTTTAATGTTGTATCTCAAGTCGGTAAAATGGCAAGCCTACATAAGGGAAACATAGCTTATGGTCGCATTTTAGTTTCACTTCCGATATAATAGCAGGTACTAATAGTTACTGCTAGAAAGAAGGTATGTTTTTGAATAGACGTGTCGTAGTTACAGGGTATGGTGCTGTTACACCGCTTGGCTCGGATGTAGAGACATTCTGGAATAATATTAAAGCTGGGGAATCCGGTATCAAAAAGCTGGATACGGAGAAATTTGCCGGAATAGCTTCACAAATCGGCGGAACTGCCAGCGGATTTGATCCGGAGCAGTATTTGGACAAAAAAGAAATTGAACGCTATGACTTGTATAGTCAGTTTGCTTACGGTGCTGCTGTACAGGCGATGGAGCAAGCCAATCTGTCAGCGGAGACCGTAAATCCTGAACGTGTCGGTATTTACATCGGTTCTGGTATTGGCGGCGTAAACACAATATTGAACAATCATGCAACGATGCTTGAAAAAGGTCCCAGACGTGTTTCACCATTCATGGTGCCGATGATGATCAGCAACATGGCTGCTGGTATTGTTTCGATCAAGACGGGCTTCAGTGGCCCTAGCTTTGCACCTGTATCTGCTTGTGCAACTGGGAACCATGCAATCGGGGAAGCATTCCTGAATATTAAGCATGGTTATGCGGATGCCATTCTTGCTGGAGGAGCAGAAGCATCTATTACGCCTTTCGCTTATGCCGGATTTACGAAAATGCGGGCAATGAGTACGCAAAATGATTCACCTCTAACTGCAAGCTCGCCATTCGATGCAAACCGCGATGGGTTCGTCATGTCAGAAGGTGCGGGTATTCTTGTACTGGAAGAGCTGGAACATGCACAAAAGCGTGGCGCAGTCATCCTTGGTGAAATTGTTGGATACGGGTCGACTACGGATGCGCATCACATTACATCGCCTAACTATCTTGGTCCTGCACGCGCAATGAAGCTGGCGATGCAAATGGCTGACTTAGAGCTTGGGGACGTGGATTACATAAATGCGCACGCTACAAGCACTCCTGAGGGGGATAAAACAGAAACGAAAGCAATCAAGGAAGTATTTGGAGATAACGCAAGTGACTTGCTGATCAGTTCGACAAAATCAATGACTGGGCATCTGTTTGGTGCTGCGGGAGCTGTGGAAGCGATCATCACCTTGAAAGCCCTGCAAGATGGCATTGTCCCTCCAACGATTAATTATCGCGATGCTGATCCTGATTGCGATTTGTCTTATGTTCCGAACGAAGCAGTTGAAAAGGAATTGGCAGTTGCTCTGTCGAATGGTTTCGGTTTCGGCGGACATAATGCGGTGCTTGCACTGCAAAAATGGAAAGGGTAGCCCTCGGCTGCCTTTTTTTGTTGGGTCCAAGATCGCTTCGATTTTTCTCTTGAATCATGGTAGAATAGGAAAAAGACGATGCAAAAGTGTCGCAAATGCGCGAAGCCTGTCGAGGTTCGCGAAAGTAATGGGGTGGATCGGCATGAGATGTCCAAACTGCCAATATAAAAGCACAAAAGTACTAGACTCCCGTCCCATCGAGGAAGGGCGTTCCATCCGGCGGCGCAGGGAATGCGAAGACTGCGCTTTTCGCTTCACAACGTTCGAACGTATTGAAGCAACACCATTGATTGTTGTTAAAAAAGAAGGAACGCGGGAAGAATTTAGTAAAGAGAAGCTTTTGCGCGGGTTGATCAAGGCGTGTGAAAAACGTCCGGTTGCGCTGGAGCAGATTGAACATATTGTAGCAGAAGTTGAGAAGGAACTGCGTAACAGCGGAACATCTGAAGTGCAAAGCAAAGAAATCGGCGAGATGGTCATGGAACGTCTGTCTGAAGTGGATGAAGTGGCGTATGTACGTTTCGCATCTGTTTACCGGCAATTCAAGGATATCAGTGTCTTCCTGGAAGAATTGAAGGACTTGATCAAAACCGATAAGAAAGAGTAATAGTTTGCAAGAAGGAAAGGACAGATAGTATGAACAGTCAGCATATCGGGAAACTTCTGCCAGCTGATGGTTATCAGCTCCGGATGAGAGCAGTACTTCCGGAAACATATTCAGCAGCCCTGACGCATCTGTATCAGCCGCTGCTCGGGATACGGGCAGTGACCTTATATCAGACACTGGTCAATGATTATCTCCTGCATCATGGCACATGTGAACCGCAGACCCATCATATGCTTATGACGCTGCTGGACATGCCGATGGATCAATTATATGAAGCAAGACTGCAGCTGGAAGCGATCGGGCTCATCCGGACGTATCAAAATCCTGGGGAACAGAATCTGTATACATACGATTTGTATGCACCGTTTACACCAGATGCATTTTTCCAAGATGACATGCTATCCCAGCTGCTGTATCACCAATTAGGCGAAAGCAGATTCCAGCAAATGAAAGCTCTCTTTATTAAAGAAGAAGATTTGCCTGAGACGATGGAGGAAGTTACGGCATCGTTTGAAGCTGTTTTTTCAGCGAAGAATCTGACTAACCATGCTGTTCAGCCAAGAAAGGCAGCCGCAAGGCCGGTTGCGGATGCAAAGCGAGGACCTTCCATTGAAACGGAAGTAGTCGATTTTGACTGGCTTCGCCAATCATTGAAGCAGCGTATGCTAGATCCGGAAGCGATTCTTACTCCTCGAAACCAAAAGCTGCTCGAATCGATGGCTGTCTTGTACAGCCTCACCTCACCGGAACTTGACAAAGCATTGCTTTGGGCTGTCTCGGATGAGCATGAGCTGAATCCGGCAGAATTCAAATCTGCTTGTCATGATTTATTTTTAGCACGTCCAAAAACTAACGACACAAAGGTTATGGAACTTGTGCAAAAGGAATCCAAACAGGAAACGGACAAACAGGCTACCACCAAGCAGGAGCAGCTCATTCAGATACTTGAGACCATATCACCGAAACAGCTATTAGAGGATATATCCGGAAACGGGACAGCAGCTGCTTCGGACTTGAAGGTGATCCGTGATGTCATGTCTGAACAGGGAATGTCACCTGGCATCATGAATGTGCTGGTGTACTATGTGCTGCTCAAATCTGATATGAAGCTGTCGAAAGCATATATGGAGAAGATTGCAGCCCATTGGGCTCGTAAAAAAGTAAGTACAGTAAGAGAAGCGATGGAGCTAGCCAAAAGCAGCAATCAGCCATGGAATACGACAAATAGCACGAACCAGTCGGGGGCAAGAAGAAAAACTTCTGGCCGTGCAGAAGTTGTACCGGAATGGTTCGATCAAAAGGGCAAGGCAGAAGCTCCCAGCGCTGCAGCTGTGCCTGATGCGGATGTAGCGCAATTGCTCAAACAGTTCAATGAAAATAAGCGGCATGTTTGACTGATAGCAGGAAGGGGGTGCACGTATGGAACCCATTCAAGCATCTTTACGGAAATGGATGCAGGAAAACAGTAATTTTAAAGAAAACTTCGAGCGCATGCAGCAGCAGGTAAGACAGGATCCGGAAGTCAAAGCGGTGTTGGAAGCAAATCCGCAGCTGACAGAGCAGGATATCCAGAGGAATCTGATGCGTCTTTACGAATATACAACACAATCAAAGCAATGCCAGGACTGCCCTTCACTTGGGGAATGCCGGAATATCCTTAATGGCTATACGCCGTCGCTTGAGGTGGATGGAAATGTCATCCGCCTGGCATATGATAAATGCCATACCCGCCTTCAGCAGGAGGAACGGGAGAAGCAGCAGTCACGGATCAACAGCTTGTACATGCCAAAGGATATACTGGAAGCGTCGACAGAAATGCTTGATCATGGCGATGCAGAACGTCAGCAGGCGATTTTGAAGACATTGCAGTTCCTGCAGCAGACAGGCGATACCATTCCTGAAAAAGGGTTGTATTTCTATGGGCCGTTCGGCGTAGGAAAGACCTATTTCCTTGGTGCCATCGCTAACTATCTGGCCGAAAGAAATATTTCCAGTATGCTTATCTATATGCCTGAGTTTGTAAGGGAAATGAAAGCTTCCCTGAAAGATGATTCGGTGAATGAGAAAGTCGAGCTGTTCAAGAAGACCCCAGTGCTCATGCTGGACGATATAGGCGCCGAATCCCAATCTGCTTGGTTCAGGGATGAGATACTCGGTTCCATCCTTCATTACCGTATGATGGAAAGGCTGCCAGTCTTCTTTACGTCCAACTATTCCATTGCCCAGCTGGAGCAGCAGATTGCCACGACTAATCGGGGTGATGTGGAACGAGTGAAAGCGGGAAGAATCATGGAGCGTATTAAGCGTGTTGCCACCGAAGTACCGTTGTTCGGCAAAAATAGAAGAAACGATTGATCAGAAAGACAAGCCTGAGAACGGCTTGTCTTTTTTTCAACTCATATTTCCATTCTCCGCCCATATAATGTAACAGTTGATAGTGGCGAGGGTGGTTGATATTGCGTAAAGTGTTTATCAAATCAAAAAAAGAAATGGATACATTCTGTTCGTGCCTGGCTATGCTGGAGGGAACGAAACAGGTGTACGTGGATGAAGACGACCGTTGGGGCTATGAAGCGACAATTCATGATGGCTATCACCGGCGGATTGCAATCGCCTTAGTAGAAACGTTTCTTCATCATCGAGAGACAGAATGGATCGAGCAAATTGTGAAAGAAGTTTATTATTATAAGGACGAAGAAGCGATAAAACGTATAGCAGAATTAACACATACGATTCTCGTAGGAGACATGTATGAAGAAGCAAAAGAGCCGAGTTTGCCTCGACAGCAAATCACTCAGAGTTTCCAAGAAATTGCTGCCAAGCACATCAGGATTTTCTATGACGCTGTCATCCAATTCCGCAGCACTGCATACAGAGAAGCATTGATGGACGTAGTCGGTGAAGCGATAGATGAGTACAAGCGTGAAGAAGAATATCAGCTATACGTGGAATCTCTGCGGGAATATGTTGGCAAAAAGCCAATAGGAATGGAAGCGATCCATGTCATTCAAGGACGTGATTTCTCCTTCTACAAGGAAGACGGAACCTGCTATTCTGCTGAGGAAATCCATTCGCTTGCTGAGGAAGAACCGCTGTTCCTGGCTGGTATCGGCAAACCAGAAAAAAATCTGACACCGTTGATTGCCATGTCACCACGGCGAATTTACTTGTATGGTGACTACCCATCTGAACCGAAGACACTGACTGTCATCAATATTTTCCAGGAAAGAGCCACATACCTTCCTTTACATCAATTTCCTTTCTCCATGTTTTAGCATGTCCTTGCATTTTCCCGATTCAGCGCTTATACTTACCTTATATGAAAAAGCGACAATAAAGGACATGATAGTAAAATCCGTTTGCACTGAAGAGAGGGGAGCCTAGGCTGGAAGCTTCCTGCATACGCTTTGCTGTTACCACCTTTTACAGCTCTGTCGGGGGACGAAAGAAAACCGGCAGCGTCTTATCTGCGTTACAGATTCTTGAGCCGGTTTATATATATACCGGGAATTAGGGTGGAACCACGAGACAAACGCTCGTCCCTTTGCACATACTTTGTGCAAAGGGACGGGCTTTTTATATTTTAGGAGGAAAGAACAATGGCAGATGTATTTGAAATCATTTTCCCGGATGGAGCAAAGAAAGAGTTTCCTGCTGGAACAACTGGCGAGGATATCGCAGGTTCCATTTCATCAGGTTTGAAGAAGCAGGCTATCGCAGTCAATGTTGACGGCGTTGCATATGATCTGCGTACACCGCTTCCTAATGGCGGTGCAATCGAAATCGTCACACTTAAGCAGGAGCAAGGTGTGGAAATTATGCGCCACTCTGCTGCGCATTTGCTTGCACAGGCAGTAAAACGCTTGTACGGCAAAGTGCAATTCGGTGTAGGTCCCGTAATTGAAAATGGCTTCTATTATGATATGGAACTGGAGGCTAGCATCACACCGGAGGATCTTCCGAAGATTGAAAAAGAGATGCAGCGAATCGTTGATGCCAACCTTCCGATCGTCCGCAAAGTTGTCAGCCGTGATGAAGCAAAAGCGATGTTCTCTGAGATTGGCGATAACTTGAAATTGGAATTGATCGATGCCATTCCAGAAGACCAGGATGTAACAATCTATGAGCAAGGCGAATTCTTCGATCTTTGCCGCGGTATTCACGTACCATCTACAGGCAAAATCAAAGTGTTCAAGCTGCTTAGCATTTCAGGGGCCTACTGGAGAGGTAACAGTGACAACCAAATGCTGCAGCGTATTTATGGTACTGCTTTTGAAAAGAAAAATGAATTGGATCATCATTTGAAAATGCTTGAGGAAGCAAAAGAACGTGATCACCGTAAACTAGGAAAAGAATTGGAATTGTTCACAGTATCCCAGAAAGTCGGACAAGGTCTGCCGCTTTGGCTGCCAAAAGGTGCGACAATCCGCCGTACAATTGAACGCTACATCGTCGACTTGGAAGAAAAACTTGGCTATGATCATGTGTATACTCCAGTCCTGGGCAGTGTAGAGCTTTATAAAACTAGCGGACACTGGGACCATTATAAAGACGATATGTTCCCGCCGATGGAAATGGATAATGAAGACCTTGTTCTTCGTCCGATGAACTGCCCGCACCATATGATGGTATATAAAAATGAATTGCACAGCTACCGCAGCCTGCCGATCCGTATCGCAGAGCTAGGAACTATGCATCGCCATGAAATGTCTGGTGCTCTTGCCGGCTTGCAGCGTGTTCGTGCGATGACATTGAATGATGCACATATTTTCGCGCGTCCGGATCAATTGAAAGATGAGTTCATCCGCGTTGTGAAACTTGTACAAGCTGTGTATAAAGACTTCGGTATCGATGATTATTCCTTCCGTCTTTCTTATCGTGATCCTGAAGACAAAGAAAAATATGTTGACAATGATGCAATGTGGGATAAAGCACAAGCGATGCTGAAAGAAACAATGGAAGATCTTGAACTTGACTATGTAGAAGCAGAAGGCGAAGCAGCATTCTATGGTCCGAAGCTAGACGTCCAGGTGAAGACTGCTCTTGGTAAAGATGAAACATTGTCTACTGTTCAATTGGACTTCCACTTGCCAGAGCGTTTTGATCTGACTTATATCGGTGAAGATGGTAAAGAACATCGTCCAGTCGTTATCCACCGTGGTGTTGTATCGACTATGGAACGTTTCGTTGCTTTCTTGATCGAAGAGTATAAAGGTGCCTTCCCAACATGGCTTGCACCAGTCCAAGCGAAAATCATCCCGGTTTCTCCTGAAGCACACTTGGCATACGCACGCCAAGTAGAGGATGCTTTGCGTATGGAAGGTATCCGTGTACAAGTGGATGAGCGTGACGAAAAGATGGGTTATAAGATCCGCGAAGCACAGGTACAGAAGATTCCGTTCCAGATTGTCGTTGGTGACCAGGAAGTGAGCGACCAAGCCGTAAACATCCGCCGTTATGGAGAGAAACAATCTGAAACGAAAGATCTGAAAGCTTTCGTTGCGGATATAAAAGAAGAAGTAGCTCAGCGCATACTGCGTAAATAACAGAAAGAATCCTTTCATCACTAAAGTGGTGGAAGGATTTTTTTGTTTGCTAAGGTATATGAAGCGACTTAATAGACATAGAGGAAAGGTTTTCACTTTTCATGACTGTCATTATTAGTAGAAATGGCTTTTTATTCGGCCAAGACATCTTGATATGCTTGATAGAGTTCACTTTATTTTACGCTGCTTCAACATACCCTCTACCAAAGGATATAAAACAGCGAGCAAGATGATGATCAATATCCAGGCGTGACCTTCATCAATCCAGCCTAAAGCGATCATACTGAATTCCAAATCAATGAAGCAAAAGACCAGTACACAAATATTCTTCACCTTATTGAGCATTTTTCGGCTAAGCTGATAAAATGCTGCTGCGTTAGCTTCATTCAGTCGTTTCGGATAATTGTGTATATGAGGATACTTCCCCAACTGGTGTAATATGGTGAACATAATGATACTGAGTGCGGGGAGGAGAAGCAGGCTTTCTTTTGCCGCCCAGTCGTCAACGTGACCAGTCAGACCCATGTGGAGAGGCACTTGTTCAGGCAGCTGCCGCCAGATTATGATCAAGAAAAGGACGGTAGCAATATATCCGCTGATTCCGATGATATCCCAGGCTTTTTCGCCGCGGGTTTTCGGTATGTTGAGCTGCTTTTGCATATATTTATCACCCCTTAGCTTATGTACGGAACAGTGGGGGAATAAGTTCCAGCTATATTATTTTAAAGGGGGAGGTTGTCAGCATCTGAAGAATATGTTACATTAGTTGAGCAGGATTACTGGGCTTCAATATGATTGACAGCATTCATCAGCTATGATAAGATTGTAAAAGTGAAATAAATATTGATCTGAGACAAGCAGAAGTACCCACTTCTCACCTGATTGACGCCGCTTGGCAGTTGGCAGGTACGAAAACAGTGTTCTAGGACAAATGTGGGTGCCGTATGCGTACCGGCATTTTTTTTATGCTTTTTTACAACCATGTTTAACTGATAAGCGGCGGATATCTTGTCCCCGATCATAAGTTTCCCAAAATATCCTGGAGGTGGATGATTATTAGCAAAGATACGAATATCAATGAGAAAATTCGCGCACGTGAGGTTCGACTCATTGATTCAAACGGTGACCAGCTTGGCGTAAAATCCCGTCAAGAAGCATTAGAAATCGCACAAACAAGAAATCTTGATTTGGTGCTTGTGGCTGCAAACGCAAAACCACCCGTGTGCCGGATTATGGATTATGGTAAATTCCGCTTCGAGCAACAGAAGAAAGAAAAAGAAGCGCGTAAAAACCAGAAAATAATCAACGTAAAAGAAGTTCGTTTGAGCCCTGGTATTGAGGATCATGACTTCAACACGAAGCTTCGCAACGCGCGCAAGTTTCTTGAAAAAGGCGATAAAGTAAAGGCTTCTGTTCGTTTCCGCGGACGTGCCATTACGCATAAAGAATTAGGCCAAGAAGTTCTCGAAAAGCTAGCTGGAGAGTGCAAGGATGTTGCAACGGTTGAAATGAAACCGAAAATGGAAGGCCGCAGCATGTTCCTAATGCTTGCTCCTATAGCTGAGAAACAGTAAGCCGAAGGATATAAGGAGGAAATACGATGCCAAAAATGAAAACCCACAAAGGGTCCGCTAAACGTTTCAAGAAAACAGGTACTGGAAAAGTAGTTCGTAACCACGGTTACACAAGCCATTTGGCTGCTAATAAATCTACTAAACAGAAACGTAAACTTCGTAAAGATGCACTTGTTTCTGCTGGTGACTTCAAACGTATCAAACAAATGCTACCTAAATAATAAAATTAAAGATTTTTTTGTCCTATAGGAGGGAATACTATGCCACGTGTAAAAGGTGGAACAGTAACGCGTCAGCGTCGTAAACGCGTTCTTAAGCTAGCTAAAGGTTATTATGGTGCGAAACACGCACTATTCAAAACTGCAAAACAACAAGTAATCAAATCCGGTCAGTACGCATACCGTGACCGCAGACAGAAAAAACGTGACTTCCGTAAACTTTGGATCGCACGTATCAATGCTGCTGCACGTATGAACGAACTTTCTTACAGCCGTTTGATGCACGGTCTTAAACTTGCTGGTATCGAAGTAAACCGTAAAATGCTTTCAGAGCTTGCAATCTCTGACGAAAAAGCATTCGCGCAACTTGCTACTAAAGCAAAAGACGCATTGAAATAAGTCAAAAAGCCGCTATCCTTTGATAGCGGCTTTTTGTATAGAAAGGGGTAGGAATATGTGGCTGGTCATTAGTCTCTATCTGCTGGTTATTAATATCCTGCTTTTCAGCTGGATGGGAATAGATAAACAAAGAGCAAAGAAGCACGAGTGGCGCATAAGTGAAAGAAGGCTGTGGATCACAGCAATCATCGGGGGCGCCCTAGGCGGCTGGCTCGGGATGCAAGCATTTCGACATAAAACGAAGCATACCGCGTTCGTTATCGGCTTTCCTTGCCTTGTCGCCATGCATGTCCTGCTTATTCTTTATTTGCTGTAAGATAAATGCTGTGTGCTTGTCATAAAGGCTCGTCTCCTGTCATATATATTAGAGACATCTGAGAAGGAGTGAGCAGCAATGGACCAGGTTGGCGTAAGTCTCTTGACGGTCGTCGCGACAGGCGGCTTGTTTGCACCGCTTTTGTTCATCCTCCTGTACCTGCTTCGACCTGCTTTATTTCTGCCTGTCGTTTTCCTATGTATCTCTGGAGGGATCCTGTTTGGTGCTGTTGCCGGTACAATATTGTCTATTATCGGGATTACCGCATCCAGTATGCTGTTTTATGGTGTAGCCCAGCGTTTCCCACGGTCTGCAAACAGGATTCTCATGCTGAAACAAAAGCTGATTGGCAGGCACACGAGCTTTACAACGGGTCAAGTCGCCTTAATGCGGCTAGTGCCATTTATTCACTTCCACATCTTAAGCGTCTGCTTGATGGAAACCAACCGCAGTTGGAGGTCATATGGGAAAGCCTCGGTTCTATCAAGTATCCCGCTTGCAGCTGCCTATTCTTTTGCTGGGACGTGGCTGCGCTACTTGCCGCCAGCAGCGATAGCTGGGGTCTTGGTCGTGCTACTGGTATGTATTTATCTGATGCGGAAAAAGGAATTTACAATCAAATGGGAAGAATTTTTCAAGGAAAGTGCATAAAACACTGGCGCTTTTATAAGCTCCAGTGCTTTATCATATTTCTGTCAGGACGAGCTCCTTTATCGGATGCTTCCATTCAATCGAAGCATAAGGAAAATGGCTCAGGATGCATTCTTCCATCTTATATAAATCATTTCGGGAAAATCCGGTCAATCGATCCGGCTGTACAGCATTCATCACGACCTTGGTCACTTCAATGCTGTCTTCCCTTGGCTGGAGATATTTCTTACCAATCATCCGATAGCCGCGATAGTTTAATGAGAAATAATGATCATACTGTTCGCGGTATTCCACTTCCTCTGCATTGAGGTGTGAGGCATCATTCAATTGGTTTTTCCTTGCTTTCATGACGGTGTAGAACAAAAGAATTGCTGCACCTGCCAGCAACAGGAGAAAAAGAATCTTCATAGCGAGCAGGCCTCCTTTACTTTTTGTATAGATACGATTACGCTAAAGAAGAAGTTTCATCCGTTTTACTATACCCTCACTACATAGGAATAACGCAAGAAGGAGTCTTATATATGGATTACGTATATCTATTCAATAAACAGCGGGAGCTGGATGCTTACATTGAAGACAAGCTGGAATCAACCGATCGTGACGATCTTTTCCGCAAGAAAATAGTAGCGCTTCAGGTTGAAATCGGGGAATTGGCCAATGAAACCCGCTGCTTCAAATTCTGGAGCAGAAAAGGTCCAAGCGAGCAAAGTGTCATTTTAGAGGAATATGTGGATGGTCTGCATTTCATTTTGTCACTTGGACTTGATAAAGGTCTTACATATGCCGCTGGTCCGTTAGCTGCCACCGAAATGGATCAAACCGATGCATTTTTGGAATTGTACCGTAGCATCGGTGCCTTTTACAGCGAACCAGTACAGGGAATGTATGAAAAGCTTTTCCATAGCTTCCTGCAGCTAGGCAGGCAGCTAGGATTCACGGAAGCCTCGATACTGGAGGCTTACCAGCAAAAAAACGAAGTGAATCATACGAGACAGGACGAAGGCTATTAAACGGAGGAGGACTGCATTATGAATGACAAATTGAATATGCTGAAAAGCTTGACTGATGCACCAGGTGTTTCTGGAGATGAGGCAGGTATCCGCAAGGTAATGCGCGAGTATATATCCCCATTTGCCGATGAGGTAACAACTGATAATCTCGGCAGTTTGATTGCCATGCAAAAAGGCAGCAAGGCAGATGGTCCGAAGGTGATGGTTGCCGGTCATCTCGATGAAATCGGCTTTATGGTGACACGTATTGATGCAAATGGTTATCTGTACTTCCAGACGCTCGGCGGCTGGTGGAGCCAAGTCATGCTGGCACAGCGTGTAACTGTCCATACGAGAAAGGGTGAGCTTGTCGGTATCATCGGTTCCAAGCCGCCGCATCTGCTTTCACTTGAAAAACGGAAAAAACCGGCTTCTATAGAGGAAATGTTCATTGATATCGGTGCAAGCAGCAAGGAAGAAGCAGAAGAATTCGGTGTTCGTCCTGGGGATTCGGTTGTGCCTTATTTCGAGTTTACGAAGATGAAGAATGAAAAACTGCTTCTAGCCAAAGCTTGGGATAATCGCATAGGCTGTGCAGTAGCCATTGATATTTTGAAGAACTTGCATGATACCGACAAGGAAGCGACTGTCTATGGTGTCGGTACTGTTCAAGAAGAAGTAAGAAGACGAGGAGCTACTACTTCTGCCAATAAAATCGGACCGGATATTGCTTTTGCAGTCGATACAGGTATTGCAGGTGACACTCCAGGCATCAGCGACAGGGAAGCAACAGGCAAGCTAGGAGCTGGACCGCAGATCGTTTTATATGACGCTGCACACATTGCCCATATAGGTCTTCGTGATCTTGTAATCGAAACAGCAGAAGAGCTGAAGATTCCTTATCAGTACGACACAATCAAAGGCGGGGCAACGGATGCGGGCAGTATTCATCTGACTGGCAATGGTGTCCCTGCATTGACAATCGGTATTCCAACCCGCTATATCCATACACATGCGGCAATGCTGCATGAAGATGATTATGATAATACCGTGAAACTCCTGACTGCGGTCATCCAGAAATTGGACAAAGAAACAGTCGAGAAAATCACTTATAGCTAAATTAAAAAACCAGCTTCCACGCGGAAGCTGGTTTTTTATGCTAGGTAGCTGCCCATTATCTTTCGGACATAATTCGTCGTTTCATTGAATGGCGGGATGCCATTATATTTATCGACATTTCCCGGGCCGGCGTTATACGCTGCCAAAGCTAGGCTGGTGTTGCCGTCATAGCGGTCCAGCATCTGTTTTAAATATTTTGTGCCTGCCATCACGTTCTGCTCCGGATCGAAGCTGTTGGTCACCCCGAGTCCAGCTGCTGTAGCTGGCATAAGCTGCATAAGACCTTGTGCACCTACGCCGCTTTCAGCCAATGGATCGAAGTTAGACTCCATCTGAATGACAGAGCGGATGAGTTTCTCATCGACTCCGTATCTGGAAGCAGCATCAGAGATGATACCATCAATCGTCTCGTTACCAGAACTTTTGGCAGTACTATCTGTAACAGATTGAACAGAGGGTACGTTTTGCGTTTGAGTCATGGAACTGAGCGTTACATAAGGATTCAGTCTAACCGAAGAACCGGTATCCATTGTCTGCATAAGCAGATCGCTGAAAGACTGACTGGTACTTGACGTCGGCGAAAAGGCTGCCCGTTGCTGATAAGATGCGAGCATCGTCGGACTAAGTGTGGAAAGCAGATAAGATGTATCCAAAAAACATATCTCCTGTCACATATTGTTAGTCCAATTGTAGCTCAAAAGAACCAGGGGTACAAGACCTATTTCAGCGGAGTTTTATCCTTGTGTTTGGACGCCCTTAGCTAGTGCATCAACCATTTCCTGTTTCTCCTGATCGCCTGCGTTTTTCCAGATCAATTCGAATAAAACTCCCAATCCAGGAAGAAGAACTTCTCTTCCATCGATGGAATCTGTGATCGTCGCTTGCAGCTGTTCCTCATTGTTGTCCTTGATATTGGCCAAGATAGCACGTCGGATATCTAAATCCATGCATGAGCACCTCCTAAACTTTTTTATAGTTTGACCTCTGTTCGTAAAACTATGTATGATAGAGGATATGTCAAGAAAGAGGAAGTGAACGTGCGTTGATTACATCAACTCAAAATGCCCAGGTGAAACAGTGGCAGAAATTAAAAAGGAAGAAAGAACGGACAAAATCAAATACATTCCTGGTAGAGGGATTCCATCTTACAGAAGAAGCAATCAAAGCTGGCTGGATGATTGACCAGCTTATACTGCGTGAGGAAACGGAACAGCCGGAATGGGCATCGGAATTGGAGCCAGTGCGTGTATCGGACCATGTTTTTAAAGCCATTACGGAGACGGAAACACCGCAAGGGATTGCAGCAGTGGTACAGATGCAGGATAAGAAACTGAAACGACACAATCGTATCCTTCTATTGGATGCTGTCCAGGATCCCGGTAATTTAGGTACCATCATTCGTACGGCAGATGCAGCGGGGTATGATGCTGTCTACTTGGGAGAGGGTTCGGCTGATCGATATAATGACAAGGTTATCCGTGCTACGCAAGGCTCTATCTTCCATTTACCTGTACTAACTGCCGATTTGGCGCTTTTATTGCCGGAACTGCAGGAAAGCGGGTATACCGTATGGGCAGCAGCATTGGAAGGTGCTGTCGATTACAGAGATTTGACTGCACCGAAAAAAACAGCATTACTCGTCGGTAATGAAGGGGCAGGAATCGACAAACGGCTGATTGCCCAGAGTGATATGGCTGTAAAGATTCCTATTTTCGGTAAAGCAGAATCACTTAATGTAAGTATTGCTGCGGGTATTTTGCTGTATCACACGGTAAATAGGTAAAAGCGGGTTGCAAGAAGTCCCGGTATTTTCTATAATGAAACAAGATTAATATTGAGATGCGTGGAAAGAGTCAGTAATCCCTGCGGATCGCGACAACAGGAAGGCATGCCTATGACTGAGAGCATGCCGGTTGCGGCAGCGGATGAACCTTCACTCTGGAGCAGGCACCGGGACCTTGTCGATGACAAGTAAAGGTGTATCCGGATTGCTAAATCCGTTATCAAGCTTCAAGTTGGGTATACTTGTATACCAACAAGGGTGGTACCGCGAATGAAAGCTCGTCCCTTTTCGGAGGGAGGGGCTTTTTTTATGCTCAAAAATCATAGGAGGCAAAAGCATGAGAGAAAAGCTCGTAGCATTACAAGCAGAAGCCATCGAGAAAGTACAGCTAGCAGACAACCTGCAGAGCTTGCAGGATGTACGTGTCGCTTATTTAGGGAAAAAAGGTCCAATTACAGAAGTACTTCGCGGAATGGGAAAACTATCTCCTGAAGAACGCCCGGTTATTGGTGAATTGGCAAACAAAGTCCGTGAGGCAATTGCAACTGCGTTAGATAATAAAAAGAATCTGCTGGAAGAAGCAGCACTGAATGAACAGCTTCAAAAAGAGGCAATCGATGTCACATTGCCAGGACGACCTGTCAAAACAGGCGGTCCTCATCTTTTGACTAGCATCATTGAAGAAGTGGAAGATCTTTTCCTCGGGATGGGATTTGAGATAAAAGAAGGTCCGGAAGTAGAAACGGATTATTTCAACTTTGAAGCATTGAACCTGCCGCAGGACCACCCTGCACGTGATATGCAGGACAGCTTCTATGTTACAGATAACTTGCTTTTACGCACCCAGACTTCTCCGGTTCAAGCGCGTACGATGCGTGAATACGACGGCAACAGAGCAATCAAAATGATTTGCCCAGGTATTGTGTACCGACGTGATACAGATGATGCAACGCATTCCCATCAGTTCACCCAAATCGAAGGACTGCTAGTCGACAAAAATGTACGTATGAGTGACTTGAAAGGTGTTCTGCTGGAATTCTCCCGTAAATTGTTCGGAGCAGACCGCGAAATCCGATTGCGTCCAAGCTTCTTCCCGTTCACAGAGCCCTCTGTTGAGGTCGATGTAACATGTAAGGTTTGTGACGGTAAAGGCTGTAACGTATGTAAGCATACTGGCTGGATCGAAATCCTAGGTGCTGGTATGGTGCATTCCAATGTACTGCGCATGAGCGGCTATGATCCGGAAGAATATTCTGGCTTCGCATTCGGTATGGGTGTTGAGCGGATTGCAATGCTTAAGTACGGTGTTGATGATATCCGTCACTTCTATACAAATGATGTACGATTCCTATCGCAATACCATAAGGCATAACGGGAGGCAAAAACGATGTATGTATCTTTGAATTGGCTGAAGCAATATGTAGACATAGATAATATTACCCCGGAGGAGCTGGCTGAAAGAATCACACGCTCCGGAATTGAAGTAGAAAGTATTGAACGCGTGGCACCAGAAAGCACGAATGTTGTTGTGGGCTACGTGGAGAGCTGTGAACAGCATCCGAATGCTGACAAACTGAATCTTTGCCAAATCAATGTTGGCACAGAGACATACCAGATCATCTGCGGTGCTCCGAATATTGCTCAAGGACAAAAGATTGCAGCCGCACTGCCAGGAGCACGTCTTCCAGGCGGCGTAAAAATCAAAAAAGCCAAGCTTCGCGGAGTGGAATCGAACGGTATGGTCTGCTCGCTGCAGGAGCTTGGTATCGATGAAAAGTTCGTACCAAAGGAATACGCAGAAGGAATCTTCGTTTTCCCGGAAGATACGGAAGTTGGTACTCCAGTAGCAGAACTGCTTAACTTGGATGATGTCATCCTGGAGCTTGGTTTGACTCCAAACCGTGCTGATGCAATGAGCATGCTTGGCGTTGCTTATGAAGTGGCAGCTATCCTTGATAAGGAAGTGAAGCAGCCGGAAGAGACGTATCCGACAAGCGGCAGCAAGGCAGCTGACCTTGTATCAGTGAAAGTGGAGGATGGCGAGCTTAACCCATATTACGGCGCGTTCGTCATTGAAGACGTTACAATCGCTCCATCACCGCTTTGGATGCGCAATTACCTAATGGCAGCAGGCATTCGTCCAATCAATAATGTTGTAGACATTACGAACTATGTACTGCTCGTTTACGGACAGCCGCTACACGCATTTGATTATGACAAAGTAGCAACGAAGGAAATCGTGGTGCGATCCGCTAAGCAGGGTGAGAAAATCCAAACACTGGATGATCAGGAGCGCACTTTAAAGGGTGATGAAATTGTCATTACAAACGGTGCTGAGCCAATCGCGCTCGCTGGTGTGATGGGTGGCGCTAACTCCGAGGTTTCCGATGATACGAAAACGGTATTGCTTGAGGCGGCATATTTCGATGCACGTGCTATCCGCCGCTCCAGCAAGCATCATAACTTGCGCAGTGAAGCGAGTGCGCGCTATGAAAAAGGCATCGATCCGAATCGTGTGGAACGAGCTGGAGCATATGCAGCGCGTCTTCTAGCCGAGTATGCTGGCGGCAAGGTTGTGCAAGGTATCGTAGCATTTGACGAGCTGGATCGTGAAGAGAAGCAAGTCAAGATCGATACAGCAAGTGTGAATAATCGCCTAGGCACAACAATTTCCGATGAAGAAATCGCGTCCATCCTGACAAGGCTGCAGTTCGGTTTTGAACAAGACAACAGTCAGTTCACTGTGTCTGTACCAACAAGACGCGGGGACATCAGCTTGTTCGAGGATATGCTGGAGGAAATCGCTCGTATTTACGGTTATGATAATATTCCTTATACATTGCCTGAAGGTGAAGCCTTCGCTGGTAAGCTGACGACAAAACAATATTTGAAACGTCAGCTGAAGCAGTACTTGCAAGGTGCCGGACTGATGGAAACCATCACATACTCGCTTACAAGCAAAGCACGCACAGAAATGCTTGTAAGTCCTGATGTATTGGAACAGACAGTGTACCCTGTTAAATTGAAAATGCCGATGAGTGAAGATCACAGTCATTTGCGCCTTAGCATTATCCCAGAGCTTGTTGATACACTTTCCTATAACGTGGCTCGTAAGCAAGAGAACCTAGGCTACTTCGAATTTGGCCGTGTATTCCTGTCCAAAGAAGAACAGATTACCGAGCAGCCGAACGAAACAGCACGTTTAGCAGGTGCTTTGACTGGTACTTGGATGGAACAGCCGTGGCAGCAGGAGAAGAAGCCTGTCGATTTTTATGTAGCGAAAGGAATCGTGGAAGGAATCTTTGCACAGCTTGATCTGGAACCAGTATTCCAGCAATCAGAGGTTGATGGCTACCATCCGGGACGTACGGCATCAGTTTCCCTTAACGGCAAAGTTGTCGGCGTAGTCGGCCAGCTGCACCCGACAGTTCAAAAAGCTTTTGATCTTAAGGAAACATATGTGTTCGATTTGGACATCGCTTATTTGATGGATCAGTATGAAGAAGTACCAAGCTTCCGCACGATTCCGCGTCATCCTTCCGTTACAAGGGATATCGCACTAGTTGTGGATGAAGCAGCACATGCAGGCGACATCCAGCGCACAATCCAGGAAGCAGGCGGAGAGCTTGTTCAGCAAGTGCAGATCTTCGATGTGTATCAAGGCGAGCACATGGAAGCAGGCAAGAAGTCAATTGCCTACACAGTGCTTTACCAGGATCCGACACGCACGCTCACAGATGAAGAAGTAGAAGCATCTTATAACAATATCATCGAAAATGTGAAAGTGAAGCATGATGCAGAATTGAGAAGTTAAATAAAAAAGGGATAGCAGAATCGTATGATTCTAGCTATCCCCTTTTTTATAGGAGGAAAGCAAATGGATTATATTACATATCTGCGACAAATGGTTGGACAGGAAAAAGTGATCATGGTTGTAGCTGGTGTATTCGTCCTGAATGACAAAAGGAGTTATTGCTTCAAAAAAGGAGAGATAACGGAGAATGGGGATTGCCGGGTGGATTTATGGAAATGGGAGAGAGCACAGCGGAAACAGCCCTACGTGAGGTTTTTGAGGAAACTGGACTTCAACTTGGCGACAGTTGTTCCGCGTATACTCTGGACCTGAATATGACAAGACGTTTGCCAACGGTGATCAAGTGGCCCTTGTTCAAGTTTTGTACTACTGCCAGGAATTCAGTGGTGAACTGATCAGATATAATAGTGAG
Source organism: Virgibacillus sp. 7505 (assembly GCF_002272135.1). Classification (GTDB taxonomy): domain Bacteria; phylum Bacillota; class Bacilli; order Bacillales; family Amphibacillaceae; genus Terribacillus. Next base: position 37,593 of record NZ_NPBF01000011.1, read on the forward strand.
TCCGCTGATAATAGGTTTTACCCGTTGCAAGCATTACCTGAAGAGTTATTCCAGGAGCATATTCCATTCATTCGAGATTATAAGAATGTGTTGAAGTAAATGATTTCAAGTATCGAAGTGTATGTCTTCGAAGCTCTTCATATTGTGACGCATTTGTATCAGTGAATGCTTCCTTACGGCTTGAAGGAATATCTTCGTATAAAAGTGTTTCTGCGAATTGAGATGCTGTGAAATCCAGTCTTACTCCATCTACAATATTATAAAAATGCGAGCCCTCTGGAGCAGCTGTTTTTACTATTTGTCCGCCAAGTAAGTCATGAATCACAAGAGCAGTGACACTACATTGGCCTTTTGCCGGGTTAGCTGGTGTCCATTTCGAGCTTGTCTGTAGCGACCATGAATGTAATAACGAGACTCTGATTTGTTCCAGTTGAATACTTTTCAACTAAGTATCTCTCCTTGCTTTGATAATTGAGTTTTGAGATTATTTTCTAAAGGATAATCAAAAATGTAAACAAATACAATGGGGGAGAAAAGATGGAGATCAGAAAAGCGGAACCGGCTCACGCAGAAGCAATAGCTTATATTTGTGCCAAAGGCTGGAGACAGACAGTGGAAGGGAAGCTTAGTAAAGAAGCCCAGAAGCTAACTGTGGAACACTGGTACAATCTTGATCGTGTTAAAGTGGACATAAATGCAGGAGGATATAATTATGTTGCGATTGCTGAGGAGGAAGTGGTCGGTGTAATCGGGGGAAAGGTCACAGCACCTGAAATGGGAGAGGTTTTTGTACTTTATGTAGATGAAAAATTACGTTATCAAGGTACAGGAACACTGCTGCTGGACGCATTGACGCAAGATCAAAAGAAACAAGGTGCACGGAAACAATGGGTATCTGTTCAAGAAGGCAACCAGCTTGGAATACCTTTTTATGAAGCGAGGGGTTTTTGTTTCCAGGAAAAGAAAACTACATTAATGGATACGGGGGAAACACAAGTGTCGCTTCGCTATTATCGGGAATTATAACGTTAAAAGGCATAATTCCTGTCTATACTGGTAGTAAGCGAGGGGATAGAGATGGCGAAACAGCAAACAGGCAGATGTGCGCTCTGCGGCAGGGACAAGGTCACCTTGACAGAGCATCATCTGATCCCGAAGGAAATGGACGGCACATTTCTGGATACAGCCATGATATGTATTCCATGCCATAAGCAAATCCATGCTTTATATACAAATGAGGAGCTTGCTGCAAGGCTGCCTAGTATCGAAGACTTGCGAGCGGATGAGAAACTTTCCAAATATATCAAATGGATCCGGAAACAGCCTGCGGGAAGGCTTGTTCGTACAAGGAAATCAAACAGCCGCCGCGGATACGGCCATTAGATATACTTTTCTGCTTTTGCACTATTAGCAAAATGCATTTTCGTAAAGACAGGCAATGCCTGTCGGCCGTGTGTACGGATAAGGCGTCCTGCGGCTTGATCGACAGCAGCACTGGCTCCTTTTGGAATCGTGAAGCCCGCCTGTTTGGACAGTTTATCCATTTCCCTAACAAAGCTAGCTCGGGAAATAATTGATGCAGCAGCAACGGCAAGTGAATGGCTTTCTGCCTTTGTCATGAAGCTTACATTCTGCTGAAGCCTCTCCCCTTCTGTAGCAAGGTGTTTGATATACGTTGATGGCAGCTGGAATTGGTCAATCAAGATTCCCTCTGGCTTGGTCGGGGCAATCTTGGCCAGCAGTTTCTGAATGGCATGATGATGCAGCATCGTTTTCATCTTCCCTTGGGACCAGCCTCGCTGCTGGAGTTGATTGTATCTTTCATTGCGCATGACGAGCAGGGAATAGGGAAGGTCAACATGCATCAAATCCTTGGCGATTCGCTGGATTGCATCATCCTTTAAGAGCTTGGAATCTTTGACGCCGAGCTCTTTCAGTAGGGCGAACTGGCTTTGGTCTACATACACACTCGCAACCGTAATCGGCCCGAAGAAGTCACCAGTGCCTGCTTCATCTGAACCGATATGGGAAGAAGCGAATAAAGCCGGGGCAGGGGCGTATCTGTGATCATTGACACTTGGTTTCGGGCCTGCGGTTCCTTTTGGAGCAGGATGTTTGAGATCTTTGACACCTGTTTTCGGGCCTGGTTTTTTCGGACCAGCTGGTGCACTTCCCCATCTATCCGCTTCCTTTTCAGGCGCTTTACCCTGGAAGAGTACTTTTCCGGATCTGTAAGCGGTAATGGCACAGCTAGGTGTCTTCGCCGAAAAGATGGCTCCTGGAGGTGCTGGTTTCTCATTATGGCTGTATGTTGCTTTCATCTGCTGGATTGTGTCCAGCGGCAATTGTAAAACAATTTGTCCCACGTTCATCTCTCCAATCTGACAATTAGTATAGCACGCCGTTTGTCTATACAGAATAGTTTCCTAAATCGACACCTTCATGTTACTATAAAGACTAGTATTATAAGAGAAGTGAGGGGAGATAACGTGTCCCAATCTGATAAAACACGTGTTACGGTTGAGATACATAACCGGTCCTATACAATCGTCGGACAAGAGCCAGCTCATCGCATGCGGATGGTGGCAAGCCTTGTCGATCAGAAGATGTCGGAGATCCATCAAGCAAATCCGAATCTTGATACCGCGAAATTGGCCGTCCTGACGGCTGTGAATACAACTAACGATTACTTAAAACTGAAAGAAGAGTATGCACAATTGCTAGGCTCTATTACAAGGAAAGAGGCTAGAAAGGATAATGATTGATTTACTTATCATCGCCATGCTCCTGTTCGGCGTACTCGTCGGCTTAAAGCGTGGCTTCATCATGCAGCTGTTCCATTTAGCAAGCTTTGTCGTATCATTCATAGTTGCAGCTATATATTATGATCAGCTCGCACCGAAGCTCGAACTTTGGATTCCGTATCCGGATATATCTTCCGATAGCGCTTGGTCCGATATATTCGGAGCAGTACCGCTCGATCAGGTATTTTACAATGCAATCGCGTTCGCAATTTTGTTCTTTGCGACGAAAATCATCCTGCATATCATCGGATCCATGCTGGATTTCATTGCAGACTTGCCGATTTTGCGCTCAGTGAATAAGCTGCTCGGTGGTGTACTCGGCTTCGTTGAAATCTATCTGCTCGTATTCGTGATATTGTATCTATCGGTATTGCTGCCGATCACACCAGTGCAGGAAGCGCTGGACAGGTCAATACTAGCAGCATGGATCGTGGAACATACACCATATATTTCTGGTGAGATCAAGGATCTATGGCTGAATCATGTTGCAAATAAATTACCCACTGAATTGATGGGATGAAATGCTTAACCCTTGCGGCATCGTGCGCAAGGGTTTTCTACCTTGTTTTGAAAGGATGAGAGGTATGGCTATCAATAAAAAGGACGTAGTCAAACTGCTTGAGACAATTGCAATTTATCTTGAGCTAAAAGGGGAAAATACATTCAAGGTGTCCGCTTACCGGAAAGCTGCAGCGGCATTGGAAGCAAATGACCAATCCATAGATGAAATCGAGGATTTCACGTCGCTGAACGGAATCGGAAAGGGTACGGCGGCGGTTATAGAGGAATATATCAAAGACGAACAGTCTGATACATTACGTCAGCTGCAGGAGGAAGTTCCTGAAGGGCTGGTGCCGCTCCTTGATCTGCCTGGTCTTGGAGGCAAAAAGCTGGCTAAGCTGTATCAGGAGCTTGGCGTTATCGATGCGGCTAGCTTGAAAGAAGCTGTGGAATCGGGTAAAGTCGCATCGTTAAGCGGGTTCGGCAAGAAATCTGCCGAAAAGATACTAGATGGTCTTGCAAATGTCGGATCCAGACCAGAACGTATTCCAATTGCAATGATGCTGCCGCTAGCGGAACGAATCGAGTCCTTCCTCGAATCATTAGAAGGAATCGAACAGTTTGCCCGTGCAGGCAGCCTGCGGCGGATGCAGGAAACAGTGAAGGATTTGGATTTCATCATTGCAACCAATGATCCAAAAACTGTTCAAGAGCAGCTGCTTACGATTGACAACTTGAAAGAAGTCATCGCAAAAGGTGACACGAAAGTATCCGTTACCTTGGAAGAAGGCTACGACATCAATGTAGACTTCCGGATGATCGAACCAGCAGCCTTTGCAACGACGCTTCACCATTTCACTGGCTCTGCCGACCATAATGTAGCGCTGCGTCAGCTGGCGAAAAAACGTGGGGAGCGCATCAGTGAATACGGTGTTGAGAATGTAGAAACAGGGGAATTAACTACTTTCCAATCTGAAAAGGAATTTTTCGGTCACTTCGGTTTGTCCTTTATTCCTCCTGAAGTAAGGGAAGCACAAGGCGAACTGGAAAGCTTCAAACAAGAAATACCGCTTGTTCAGCTATCAGATATCCAGGGAGATTTGCATATGCACTCAACTTGGAGTGATGGTGCCCAATCGATAGAGCAAATGGCTAAGCAGGCGATGGAGCTTGGCTACTCTTATATAGCAATAACGGATCACTCAAAGTATCTTAAAGTGGCTAATGGTCTGGATGAGAAACGGCTGCGCAAACAAAGGGAAGAAATAGAGCGCATCAATGCGTTGTATCCGGACTTTCACATATTTGCTGGCGTTGAAATGGATATTCTGCCAGATGCTCGTTTGGATTTTGACGATGACTTCCTGCAAGAGATGGATTATGTCATTGGTGCAATTCACTCCAGCTTTTCGCAATCAGCCGATCAAATCAAAGAACGTCTGACAGCAGCGCTTGAGCATCCGAACGTGAATGTCATCGCTCACCCAACCGGCCGTCTGATCGGAAGAAGAGCCGGCTATGCAGCAGATCCGGACTGGCTCATCGAAAAGGCTGCGGAGACAGGTACGGTCATCGAGCTGAACGCCAACCCTAACCGGCTGGATTTATCGTGGACATATTTGAAAAAAGCCCAAGAGCTTGGCGTAAAAATTGCTGTTAATACCGATGCGCATAGTTATGCAACATTATCATTCATGGAAGTCGGTGTGGCGATGGCACGTAAAGGCTGGCTCAAACCAGAGACGGTTATCAATACCTGGTCCAAGCAGCAATTGATGGAGCTTTTTAAGCGCAGCTAACAGCGTAAAAAGTGGGGGGAAAACATGAATAAACGAATATTCCGTGTACTGGAATTCGATAAAATCATACAGAAGCTAAGTGAACAAGCAGCATCGTCACTTGGCAAAAAAAGAGTCATGAAAATAGAGCCGGCGACGGAGCTTGCAGAAGTAGAACAGCTACAGGCTGAAACGGATGAAGCAGCTTCTGTCATCCGGCTTCGCGGCGGTATACCGCTTGGCGGCATTTATGATATCCATGCAAGCGTCAAGCGTGCAGTGATCGGCGGTATTTTAAATGCGAACGAGTGCCTCGATATTGCCAGTACGATTTATGGCGGTAAGAACTTGAAACATTTCATCGATGAGCTGGAAGAACCGGAGATACCGATCATTCGCAGTCTTGTTGATCAGCTTGTATCATTGAGTGATTTGGAACGTCATATCAAGAGTGCAATCGATGATCATGGTCGAGTAATGGATGGCGCCTCCGAACGACTCCGCGGTATCCGTTCCCGCATCCGTACGAACGAAAGCCGAGTGCGGGAAAAGCTTGAATCGTATACTAGATCGAAAAGCAAGATGCTGTCAGATTCCATCATCACAATCCGGAATGACCGCTATGTGCTGCCTGTCAAACAAGAATACCGCGGGGCAATCGGCGGTATCGTCCATGACCAGTCTTCCTCTGGGCAGACTTTATTCATGGAACCACAGGCGGTAGTGGATTTGAACAACCAGCTGCAAGAAGCAAGGGCACAGGAAAAGGCGGAAATTGAACGGATCCTCAAGGAAATCAGTATGCGAGTTGCCGAGGATGAAGCAATTTTGCTGGCGAATATCGAAATCCTTGGTCAAATCGATTTCATTGCAGCACGGGCCAAGCTAGGTGCAGTTATGCGATGCTCTATGCCGAAAATGAATGACAAAGGTATCATTCATTTAAAGCAGGCTAGACATCCGCTGATCGATCCAGAGCAGGTAGTGGCAAATGATATCGATCTTGGAGAAGATTACTCTACCATTGTCATCACAGGTCCGAATACTGGTGGTAAGACCGTTACGATCAAAACGATTGGGTTATTTACACTGATGGCCCAATCAGGACTTCAGGTGCCAGCGCTTGATGGCGGTGAAATGGCAGTCTTCACGGAAGTGTTCGCAGATATCGGTGATGAACAATCCATTGAACAGAGCTTGAGTACGTTCAGCTCTCATATGGTCAATATCGTTGATATCCTGAAGCAAGTGGATCATCAGTCACTTGTACTATTTGATGAGCTAGGTGCAGGTACGGATCCGCAGGAAGGTGCGGCACTGGCGATGAGCATACTTGATGAGACGATCAAACGCGGCGCTTCTGTTGTCGCGACGACACATTATCCTGAGCTCAAGGCATACGGCTACAACCGCGACCGCGTGGTGAATGCGAGCGTGGAGTTCGATGTGGAAACACTAAGACCGACATATCGCTTGCTGATCGGTGTTCCTGGCCGCAGTAATGCATTCGAGATTTCCAGACGACTTGGCTTGAAGGAATCCATCATTGATAGTGCCAAGGAATTGATCGGTACCGATTCGAAGAGCGTAGAAAACATGATCGCTTCACTGGAAACATCCCGCAGAGAAGCGGAGCACGATTATGAAACAGCTCGAGCACAGCTTGAAGAAGCTGAAACGCTGAAGCGTGAGTTGGAGAAGCAGTGGCAGGAATTCGATGCCAAGCGTGAGCGCTTGTACCAAAAGGCTGAAGAAAAGGCTGCTAAGGCTGTCGAGCAGGCTAGGGAAGAAGCTGAAGAAATTGTTGCTTCTCTTCGCACAATGAAAAATCAAGCCAGTGTAAAAGAGCATGAAATCATCGAAGCCCGCAAACGACTGGAAGGCGCTTCACCGGAGCTTGCGAAAAAAGGCACAAAAGCAGCACCGCAAACGAAGGAAAACAAGCAGCTTATGCCTGGGGATGAAGTCCTTCTTTTGACATTGGGTCAAAAAGGAACAGTTGTCGAAAAGGTAAGTGACAAAGAATATTTGCTCCAAATTGGAATTATGAAAATAAAAGCGAAACGAAAAGACATCGAATTCGTAAAGAGACAGGACGTATTAAAAGAAAAGCCGGTTGCAACAGTAAAAGGCTCCGCCTATCATGTGAGCACAGAACTTGATTTGCGAGGGGAACGCTACGAGGATGCCCTGCGCCGCGTCGAGAAGTATGTGGATGATGCGCTGCTGGCTGGATATCCTCATGTATCGATCATCCATGGTAAAGGAACGGGTGCCCTGCGTACAGGTGTGCAGGAATTTGCCAAACGCCACCGAGCAGTGAAGAATTATCGTTCTGGGGGCATGAATGAAGGCGGAACCGGTGTAACCGTGCTTGAATTTCAGTAAACAGCGGGGAGTACGGGGTTATGGAGTCATTTTGGGAAAATACGATCGTCCTGACAGCTGCGCGCTATAGCGTGGCAGTACTGAGCATCATCGTGTTTATGGCTATTTTTGAGCTGGTGACTTCCTATAAGAACTGGGAAGAAATCCGCCGGGGTAATTTATCTGTTGCGATGGCAACAGGCGGTAAGATGTTCGGTATAGCGAACGTGCTTCGCTTCTCCTATGAACATAATGATGGTATCCTCCAGAGCATCATGTGGAGTTCCATTGGTTTTGTTATGCTGCTGATAGGCTATTTCATTTTCGAATTCCTGACGCCGACGTACAAAATCGACACGGAAATCGCTAATGATAACCGTGCGGTCGGATTTATTTCGCTTGTTATTTCAGTGGGATTATCTTATGTTATAGGAGCAAGTATTTAGTGCGATGTTTAGGAATGAACGCTTCTAAGCAAACTAGTAGCGTTACGGACTTCAGCAGTGCTATACTCGATGAAAGCTTTTATTTAGGAGGAATGTAATATGGCAATTGTAAATGCAACTGATTCAAACTTTAATACAGAAACAAGCCAAGGACTTGTCCTTGCTGACTTTTGGGCAACTTGGTGCGGACCTTGTAAAATGATCGCACCTGTTTTGGAAGAAATCGACGGAGAAATGAGCGATAAAGTTAAAATCGTGAAACTTGACGTAGATGAAAACCAAGCTACTGCTGGTAAATTCGGCGTAATGAGCATCCCGACATTGCTTCTTTTCAAAGATGGCGAAGTTGTGGATCAAGTAATTGGCTACCAGCCAAAAGAAGCTCTTGTTGAGCTTGTTAACAAACACGCGTAAGCAATAGACATGAGATCCCTTGTTACATCCTTGTAGCAAGGGTTCCTTTATGTAAAGCACTAGAAAAAGGGGAAAGCGAATGAACAAGACGATAACGGATAAACTCGCTGTTCTGCCGCCGCAGCCTGGCTGTTATTTGATGAAGGATAAAAATGGGACGGTCATTTATGTCGGAAAGTCCAAGCTCCTCCGCAACCGGGTCAGATCCTATTTCACCGGTGCTCACGACCGCAAGACACAGCGACTCGTCGCGGAAATTGTAGATTTCGAATATATTGTTACCTCCTCCGAAATTGAAGCACTCATTCTTGAAATGAACCTAATCAAGAAATATGACCCTAAATATAACATCCTCCTGAAGGATGATAAAACATATCCATATTTGAAAATCACAGCAGAAGAACAGCCGCGTTTGCTGGTGACACGAAAAGTGAAAAAAGATAAAGGCAAGTACTTCGGACCATATCCGAACGTAATCGCTGCACGGGAGACAAAGAAGCTGCTGGACAGACTATACCCGCTGCGCAAATGTAATACGATGCCGGACCGCGTCTGCTTGTATTACCACATGCACCAATGTCTTGGTCCGTGTGTTTATCCTGTCTCGCAGGAGACGAACCGTAATATCGTACAGAATATCACGACATTCCTAAACGGGGGACACCATCAGATCAAGAAGGATTTACAGCAGAAGATGCAGGAAGCAGCTGAAGAGCTCGATTTCGAGCGTGCGAAAGAGCTGCGCGACCAAATCCAGCATATCGAATCTGTCATGGAGCAGCAGAAGATGACATTGACGGATCAGACAGACCGCGATGTTTTCGGCTTCGCCTATGACAAAGGCTGGATGTGTGTGCAAGTATTCTTCATCCGCCAAGGCAAGCTGATCGAACGCGATGTAAGTATGTTCCCGTTTTTCGATGAACCAGAGGAAACATTCCTTACTTTTGTCGGGCGCTTCTATCTGCACCAAAACCATTTGCTGCCAAAGCAAGTGCTCGTCCCGATCGGTACAAACGTAGAGGGATTGCAGCAGCTTTTGGAAACGGATGTAGCCATTCCATATCGCGGCCGCAAGAAAGAGCTTGTCGAGCTTGCAGGAAAGAATGCTAAAATCGCCATCAAGGAGAAATTCTCCCTTATCGAGCGTGATGAGGACCGGACAATCAAGGCGGTTGAATCTCTCGGAGAGAAGCTCAATATAGCGACACCGCACCGTATCGAAGCATTCGATAACTCCAATATCCAAGGAAGCGATCCGGTATCTGCAATGATCGTCTTTACTGATGGACGTCCGGATAAGAAGGAATATCGCAAGTACAAGATACGTGATGTAAAAGGTCCTGATGATTACGATACGATGCGAGAAGTCATTCGCAGGCGATATAAGCGGGTGCTGCAGGATAATTTGCCTTTGCCTGACCTGATTGTCATCGACGGCGGAAAAGGACAAATGAGCGCAGCAATCGAAGTGCTGGAGGACGAACTTGGGCTTGATATACCAGTTTGCGGCCTTGCTAAGGATGACAAGCACAGGACAAGTGAATTGCTGTACGGAACACCGCCAGTCGTTGTAGATTTCGAACGGAACGCCCAAGATTTCTATTTGGTGCAGCGTATCCAGGATGAAGTGCACCGATTCGCCATCAGCTTCCATCGCCAGCTGCGCGGGAAGAGTGCGATCAAATCAAAGCTGGACGATATTCCAGGAGTCGGCGAGAAGCGCAGAAGACTGCTCATGCGTCACTTTAAATCAGTGACAGCAATTCAAGAAGCAAGCGTAGAAGAAATTGCTAAGCTAGGAATTCCGGCACCGACTGCTCAAGTTATTCTGAACCATTTGAATAATCCTGAGGAAGTTGCAGAAGAACAGGAAGATGAAAACCAGGCCTAAGATAGGCCTGGTTTTTTTGTAAGCAATTATTCTTTGATACTTTGTGATCTATGCTATACTTGATTTAACATTAATTACCAAACTGCTGCTGAACACAAGTCCAAAAAATCCTTCAAGAGAATGCTCCGGATAAAGCTTTAATAGGATTATTTGCTTCAAAACGAAATGAAGCATCTCATAAAAGAAATGATTTTAGAAATTACGCTCCTGGTATGACATGTATGTTTAAATTTATTTCCAGAAATATTAGTACTAGTTACCAAATTTATTATTTAAATGTAACAATAATATTAGACCAAATGAAATGAGGAGATATAGGAAGGATGATAAATATTTTGCCATGACCACGTCATATCATCGACAGCTTGTACGGACTGTTGTGCGGGAAAGATGGACAAAAACGGTAGATGAACTTTTAGCAGTTCATTTAATGAAGCCGTTTCCTAATACGGAATTGCAGCGAATGCTAGTACATAACACAAGGATGGATGAGTTGGATATAGCAGACTGGAACACGCATTGGATGGAAATCGCAGGAGCTGTATGTCATTTGGGAAGAGGTAATCTTCCTGAAAGGGGACTAATCTATTGGTGCAGCTTGAACTTCTTTTTACGTCATCCGGAGTGGGGTAACCAGAACGACATCTTATCAAAAGAATATCCTGTGTTTCATCGTGAATTTATGGAATACGAGCGTGCTAGATTTTATGTATTGTTCTTTTATTATCAATGGACAGCTGGAAGGAAGTTCTTGAATAGATAGTTCAAAACAGCCTGTATAAGGCGTGAGAAGCATTAAAAAATGACGTGCAAGAAACACACGTCATCCTCCATTATATGTTGTATCCATCAATCTTCCTTAGCAAAATACACATTGAATTGTACATGTTCTTTTTTAGGTACATTTTCGTCTACACATTCACAGGCAAGCTCCTTGATCTGCTCGATGCTTGCAGCGAGGAAGCCTGCTTCCATTCGGTATTCTTTTCCGACTCCGACCTTCCATCTATGTAAGACTGGTGCTCCAGAGAGTTCGAATGTCATTTCTTGTCGTTTCTGTTTGATAAGGCTCAAGTTCCCCCAGCCCATCTGGATGAAGAAGTCCTCGACTTGTTCCATGGATGTCGGGTTTACTTTTCGTGCCAGTTTTTTGCCCATCACATAAAGGATGGAGGAAGCGTCCTCACCTAATAAGTCTGGTAAACTGACAAAACGCAATATATCGTGACCGGCACCATGAGTGATGAGCTGTTCCATATAATCCTTGTCGAATTCTTGCATTTTCTTTTGCATGCATGTCTTCCTTTCCCGCCTTGTTGCAATTACAAAGTATCTTTACTCACTTTACCATGAAAACCGGGTAAACTGCCAATGTCTTTTGGCTGAATTGACAATGTTTATGAAACTGACAAAATTCATCGTTAATCGATTGATTTATATAAAATAAAAAAAGAGATTAGTAAATTTTTTAAAGCGTTTTCTTGACGCCTAAATTTGATAGTTATACAATAATATTGTTAAGAACGGATTCAGTTTTCAATCGGTTTTATTTTTAATCGAATATGAAAACGCAATCATTCTGTTAATTCTGAGAGCTACTGAGGGGGTACGTATGAACGAGAATCGAGAGTTTTTCTACCGCAGGCTTCATTCGTTGTTAGGAGTGCTTCCAATCGGAATCTTCCTTATCCAGCACTTGGTCATTAACCACTTTGCTGCATACGGAAGCGGCAGCTTCAATACTGCTGCCGGTTTCATGCACAATCTTCCATTCCGATTCGTGCTGGAATGGGTCGTCATCTACATACCGATCCTGTATCATGCCATTCTCGGTGTGTACATCGTACTGACAGGCAAGAACAATACGAGAAGATATGGATACTTCCGGAACCTGATGTTTCTGCTGCAGCGGATCACTGGTATCGTGACACTGATATTCATCGCATGGCATGTGTATCAGACTCGCGTTATCACGATCTTCACGCAAGAAACAATTGATTTCGATTTCATGGAAGCGATTTTGACACAGCCATTCTTCTTCTGGTTCTACTTGATTGGCGTCATTTCCACAACGTTCCATTTCGCGAACGGCTTATGGAGCTTCCTGGTTACATGGGGGATCACTGTTTCTCCGCGTTCCCAGCGAATTGCAACATATGCGACCCTGCTTGTGTTCCTAGGCGTAACGTATTTGGGGATACGCTCTTTGCTGGCATTCGGTATGGGCGTATAAGATAGCGGCTTTAAGAGAGGGGACTTAAAGAAATGAGTAAACGAAATATAGTTGTTGTCGGCGGGGGTCTTGCAGGCTTGATGGCAACCATCAAAGCAGCAGAAGCCGGCGTTCATGTAGATTTATTATCCATTGTTCCGGTGAAACGCTCCCACTCCGTTTGTGCACAGGGAGGCATCAACGGAGCGGTCAATACGAAGGGTGAGGGTGACTCCACTTGGGAGCATTTCGATGATACGGTTTACGGTGGTGATTTCCTTGCCAACCAAGGTCCTGTAAAAGGAATGTGCGATGCAGCACCAAGTATCATCCATATGCTCGACCGGATGGGAGTCATGTTCAACCGGACACCGGAGGGACTGCTTGATTTCCGTCGTTTCGGGGGTACGCAATATCACCGGACAGCTTATGCTGGTGCAACGACTGGTCAACAGCTGCTTTATGCACTTGATGAACAGGTGAGACGCTTTGAAACAGCAGGTCTGGTAACAAAATATGAAGGATGGGAATTCGTTCATGCCATCATTGATGAGGAAGGTGTCGGACGCGGTATCCTGACACAGAACATCCAATCCCATGAATTGCGCGCGTTAAGGGCAGATGCAGTCATCATGGCGACAGGCGGTCCTGGTATCATCTTCGGAAAATCGACGAACTCCATCATCAACACGGGTTCTGCTGCTGGAGCTTTGTATGAGCAAGGCGCAATTTATGCGAATGGAGAGTTCATTCAGATTCATCCTACAGCCATACCTGGTGACGATAAGCTCCGTCTGATGAGTGAATCCGCCCGCGGAGAAGGCGGTCGTGTTTGGACGTACAAAGATGGTGAGCCTTGGTACTTCCTTGAAGAGAAATACCCAGCGTACGGAAACTTGGTACCACGTGATATTGCAACGCGTGAGATCTTCGATGTATGTGTTAACCAAAAGCTTGGTATCAACGGCGAGAACATGGTTTATCTTGATCTTTCCCATAAGGATCCAAAAGAGCTGGATGTCAAACTGGGCGGTATCATTGAAATTTATGAAAAATTCGCTGGTGATGATCCACGTAAGGTTCCAATGAAGATCTTCCCGGCAGTCCATTATTCTATGGGCGGTCTTTGGATCAGCGATGATCAAATGACAAACATTCCGGGAATCTTTGCAGCTGGAGAATGTGATTACTCCCAGCATGGTGCAAACCGTCTTGGTGCGAACTCCCTTCTGTCCGCAATATACGGCGGAATGGTTGCCGGACCGAATGCAATCAAATATATCGACGGACTGGATAAGCATGCTGATGATATCTCCAGCAAATTATTCGATGATGCACTTGCAAAAGAGCAGGCAAACTTCGATAAGATGATAAGGATGGACGGGAAAGAAAATGCATACAAGCTGCATCGTGAGCTAGGCGAATGGATGACAGATAATGTGACAGTAGTTCGTGAAAACAGCAAATTGCTGAAAACGGATGACAAATTGCAGGAGCTGCAAGAGCGCTGGAACAATATCAACATCCATGATACATCCCTTTGGAGCAACCAAGGTGTCATGTTCACCCGCCAGCTGAAAAACATGCTGCATTTAGCTCGTGTTATGACAATTGGAGCGTATATGCGGAATGAAAGCCGGGGCGCCCATTACAAACCAGAGTTCCCAGAACGTAACGATGAAGAATTCTTGAAGACTACGATGGCTAGATATGATGAATCTTCCAACTCACCAGACATCTATTATGAAGAAGTAGACACTTCCTATATCGTGCCGAGAAAACGTGACTACAGCCAAGCGAAAGCGAAGGAGGCAAAAGCATAATGGAAGCGACGAAAACGAAGCAAGAGACGATAACAATTATTGTGACACGTCAGAATGATCCGAGTAGCGCCCCTTATGAAGAAACCTTCCACGTACCATACCGGGAGAATATGAACGTCATCTCTGCTTTGATGGAGATCCGGAGAAACCCGGTGAATGCGGAAGGCAAGGAAACGACCCCTATCTATTGGGATATGAACTGTCTGGAAGAGGTTTGCGGAGCATGTTCCATGGTTATCAACGGTACGCCAAGACAGTCTTGTGCGGCACTAATCGATAAACTGGAGCAGCCAATTCGTCTAGAGCCAATGTCTACGTTCCCAATCATCCGTGATTTGGCTGTGGACCGCTCTCAAATGTTCGACAGCCTGAAAAAAGTCAAAGCTTGGGTACCGATTGATGGTACGTACGATCTAGGACCAGGTCCGCGTATGCCAGAGAAGAAACGCCAATGGGCATATGAGCTTTCCAAATGCATGACTTGCGGCGTGTGCTTGGAAGCATGCCCGAACGTAAACGATAAATCAGATTTCATCGGCCCAGCACCGATTTCCCAAGTTCGTTTGTTCAACGCCCATCCTACTGGTGCAATGAATAAAGGGGAACGTCTGGAAGCATTGATGGGTGAAGGCGGTATCGGCAGCTGCGGTAACTCTCAGAACTGTGTTCAGGTCTGCCCGAAAGGTATTCCGTTGACAACATCCATCGCCGAGATGAACCGTGCAACGAATATCCAGTCTTTCAAGAACTTCTTTGGAAGTGACACGAACTACTAAAATAAAAGCCACCAGATCATTATCTGGTGGCTTTGTTTATGATTTTATACCTCGTTCAAATATTCCAACCATATGTTCAAGTGATCTCTCCAAATCAACATCAAGTTTAAATCCAGCATGTTTATTCAAATCAATGAAGCCGTGCAGCATGCTGCGAAATCCTCTGATAGCATGGATCTCTTCTGTTTCCTCTAATGAGAATGCTGTTAAACCATCAGCTATAAGCTGTACAAGCTTTTCACCAACTTCTCCGGTTCCGCCTGGCAGGGAGGAGGCATACAGACCTGGATGAGACGAACCGAAATGGACATAGGCCTTGGCTAGTGACAATAATGGCTGTGCTGTTTGTTCTGTTCCTTTTAAAGCGTCATACAGTTGAATTTGAGCCATTTCAGCCATTTCATGCTTGATTTCTTCTAAGTTTTTGAAGTGATTATACAAAGAAGGCGGCTTAATAGATAAGGAGCGGGCGATGTTTGCCATTGTGACTGCTTCGTATCCTTGTTGTTCTGCTAAGGATAGCGCGGTGTCGATAATCATTGTTTTCGTAAGCTGCTTTCTAGGCATGTATTCTTTCTCCTTTTTCGGCACGCAGAATAGCTTGTTTCATATGCGCAAACGGTTCATGAAGCAAATCTCCATGTCCAACAGCTAAGATTTTAGGTTCTAAGTCGGCTAGCTTCTTAGCAGTTTGAACGGAGATTTGTTTATGCCAGGTAGCCCAGCTGGGAAATGGAAACTGCCATCTTAGATCACCGGATACTGCTATTCCGCCTCGAAGCTGAAACGCGTCTCCGACAAGAAGGGCACCATCTCGATGGTCGAACAATGCCAGCATACCTGGTGTGTGCCCTGGTGCTGCTATCACTTCGAGTGATCCGACACGGTCACCTTCGCTTAAGAACCTATCTGGCTTAGTCTTAATATTTTTTGGGTAACCGCCCTTGATGGCATGGCCAGCTTCCATTTTCTTTTCGTTTTGAAGTATATCCCACTCCATCTGAGATAACATGACTTCTGCATCAGGTAAAGCATCTTTCAAGCTGTCTAAACCGCCAATATGATCTGAATGGGCATGAGTTAATACAATCTTTGTTATCGGTTTACCAATAGTTCGGGCTGCCGAGAGAATAGAAGATGCTGAAGAAGCTAGAGCTGCATCGACCAATGTTAGTCCGTCTTCTTCTTCAATTAAATAACAGTTCACCGGGAATAGTCTTGGCATAAAAGTGAGTTGGTATAGATTGCTTTGTTTTTGTATACGCATAAAATCTTCCTCCAAACTAATGGTATTAGTTAAACTATAAACTAATACCATTAGTTTCACAAGGATTTATTTTCCATTATATTGAATATACATCTACAGGTTAACTAAACGTACCCTACGTATATAGCTGAGGTTTCCCTTGCCTTGCTGTTAGCCAGGGTATATTGCATGGTAAGGAGGAAAAATACAATGAAAAGACAGATTATCGCTCTTGGGGGCGGAGGATTTTCAATGGAACCGGATAATTTAGCGCTTGATCGATATATACTTTCCCAGAGCGCTAAAGACGAGCCGCGTGTTTGTTTCATTCCTACAGCCAGTGGAGATAGTGCGGATTATATCCAACGTTTTTATAAGGCTTTTCAACAACTGCCATGCACGCCTAGTCATCTATCTTTATTCGAGCCGTCGTTTCCAAGTTTGCGTGATTTTGTGATGGAGCAGGATATCCTGTATGTCGGAGGGGGAAGCACCCGGAATATGCTCGCACTGTGGCGTGAATGGAAGCTGGATAATATATTAGCTGAAGCTTATCAGAATGGAGTCATCTTGGCAGGACTAAGTGCAGGGGCCAATTGCTGGTTTGAAGAAGGGCTCACCGACCCTTTGAACGGGCCGCTCTATACATTAAATGGACTTGGTTTTCTATCAGGCAGTGTTTGTCCTCATTTTGATGGAGAAGCGAAACGCAGACCAAGTTACCTAGAAGCGGTCGGAAAAGGAAGTATGAAAGAAGGTTATGGCGTGGGTGATTTTGCTGCCATGCATTTCGTGAATGAGCAGCTGAGCCGAGCTGTTAGTTCCCGGAAAGGTGCTGCTGTGTATAAAATAAACAGGCAAGAAGACGGAAGTTCTGAAGAAGCAATTCCGGCTACTTACCTGAATTAGATTCAGCAGTTACATTTCTACAATAAACCAGTGTATGTTTGAAGTAGTCTCTGAGACAAGCTGCTTTTTCATCAATTCGGCTTCTTCCATCGTATCGAATAGTTTGCACATCGTACTGCCTGTCTCTTTCAGACAGCGAACGTCATCCTTCTCTTCACGCATGATCACATACGCCAATATCATCCCTCATTTATAGTTTTCTAAGATGTGTTTAGAAGATTATATATCGAAGAGGATCTGTTGTATAGCAGTTTTCTGTAAAAAATTGATAAAAATAAGGAAAATTATACTAGGTAAATTAAAATAACCTTACAGCTAAAATGCTATAAGGTTATTTTGGTTCAGCGGAAGAAGGGAAGATCTGTTGCCCCGACTAAACGAGCATAAACGAACAACTGGCCTTTGTGATGCAGTTCATGATCATACATAGCTTGAAGATAAAGTTCTTTCTTACCTTGCATACCCGGTATCTTCGCTTCGTTTTCCAGTGCCAGTTCTTCATCAGTGATAGTATCAAAGGCTTGCGCTGTATCATCTGTAAATTGCTTAACAGCTTGCTTAAGATCTTCCATCATATGTACTTCAGGGAGATCCGGAGGTGACATAACTTCCGTTTTCACCATATTTACGAACATATTGCTCGAGCCAGCTACATGGAGAACCAGATCACGAAGCGTCATTGCATCTTCCCATGGTTTAAAATCCAGATGGCCATCTTCGATTCGGTCAATCAGTTGGATTAATACATTGCGATGCTGCAGCCAATTTTCTTTCCAGTGTTTTGTTTTACTCATGATGTATGCTCCTTTTATGGTGGTTTCTTATACTATAAACAAAAAAGTTATGTGCTGTCATTTGTTAGAGTCTGCGTGACATTTTAAGTGCTGTTTAAACGTCCATTTATTATTCACAAGCATAGTCATCCTTATCCCGGTCAAACTTACGTTGGTAGGCAGGGTGAGTGCTTGGTACACCGTCTGGATATGTTTTTCTAAGTTCCGTACAATTGGCAAACTGTGTTGATTGAGAAGATTCATTTGATGAGCTGTCTACTGGTGTTTCGGAAGTGTCCTGACTAGTGGCACAGCCGTCGAATCCGCGATCTGTCACGTATCCATTTTGCTGCCAAACTGCTTCATCATCTTTTTTAGCAGTTGCTTGTGCTTTCTCGAAATTATCAAGGTATCTTGTATTTGGCGGGTACACATAAGCTACACGTGCCAATCCTTCTTCCAGTAATGTCTGCTGCACGCTCACTCCATCAGCATATACATAGGCAAGTAAACGTCCATACTTGTCCGTTCGTGAACCAACATCGAATTCCAGCTCCAGTTTGTCCGCATCCGCCACTAGTTCTTCATTACGTTTGCTGGCATCCTTTCCATAGGGCTGAACACATTTGTTCGGCGCTTTCGTCTCTGGAGTATCTATAAGCAAGTAGCGGACAGTTTCTTCTTGCCCGTTGTAGTTCACTTTGATTGTGTCGCCATCCACTATTCGGATTAATGAAACTTCTACTTTGTCAGTTGTACCTGACGTGATCGTGGGTTTGGCTTTCGTATCGGTCTGTTATGTTTGGATTACACCGCAGCCACCTATTAACAGCAGTACAAAGGTCAGCCAAACAATATGGTTTATTTTTTTTCTCATGAAGTACGATAACTCCTTCTAGCTGCATTATATGTATAATAAGAGGGAAGATATCGTTTCACAAGGGCAAAAAGCAGGGCATCGGATAGATGCCCTGCTTTTTTATTCTGGTATATAAGGAAGATCCAATTCATCCGGCATATTGATGACATGTGTTTCGGCGTATGCAAGCAAGCCTTCTTTGCCATACTCACGGCCAATGCCGGATTGTTTTACGCCGCCAAATGGAAAGCGGACGTCCAAGCCTTGGATGGCAGCAGTATTGATCATCGTCGTTCCAGCCTGAATCCGCTTGGCTACTTTAACCGCATGCTCTTGCTTGCCCCAAACCGAACTAGTCAGGCCATAGATGCTTTTGTTGGCAAGATGAATCGCATGCTCATCATCTTTGAAAGGTAAGATGGGGACCGTCGGACCAAACTGTTCTTGTTCGACAATCGGATCATCATAATCAGCACCAAGCACAAGCGTAGGCTGCATAAAGTATCCTTGTTTGAATAGGTCTTCATCCATTATTTTGCCGAGTTTGATGACTTCAGCCCCTTTTTGTTTGCTGTCATCAATCAGCCCCTGGACAAATTCCATCTGCTTTTTATTATTTACCGGACCAATCGTGACGTCTTCGGCGAAGGGATCACCAACGCGAATCCACTTATCAGCAGCTTCCCGATATTTTTCGATAAACGCTTCGTAAATGGACTCATGTACGTAAACACGTTTGGCGATCATACAAATTTGGCCTGCCGTCAGGAAGTTTGAAACGACAATCCGGCGCATTGCTTTTTCATCATTCACATCAAAGTCTTCCAGTACAACGGCAGCGTCATTGCCGCCTAGCTCCAATGTCATATGCTTGATTGTATCGGCCGCTGCTTTCATAATGTGCTTTGCTGTTTCTGTTCCGCCAGTGAACGCAATCTTAGCTACTTTCGGGTTGGAAGTCAGTTCGACGCCAACTTCAGCTTCGCCATGCACAAGATTCAAAACGCCTGCTGGAAACTCGCCTGCAATTATCTCAGCAACTCTGCTGACAGCCAGCGGCGCCAGGGGGCTTGGCTTCAGGACCATCGTATTGCCTGCAAGCAAGGCAGGCGCAATCTTGATAGTTGAGAGCGAAATTGGATAGTTCCAAGGAGAAATAGCACTGATCACTCCGATTGCATCACGAGCTATGATTGTTTTACCGCCATCATGCTCGTTCACTTCATCTTGAAGTACTTCCATGACATTATCACAGGCAAACTCCATCCACATCAGGGACACAGCGATTTCGCCCTTCGCATCATATAATGCTTTCCCATGTTCCCTGGATAGGAGAGCTGCAATGTCTGATGCGTTATCTTTTATCTTTTGGATAGCTCGGCGCATGCGCGTGATTCGATCCTCGAATGAAGATTGCCGCCACTCGGTGAACGCTTGATCAGCGGCATCAATTGCCTGGATTGTTTCGTCTTTCGTATTGAGCGGGGCGTATCCGACCACTTCTTTAGGGTTAGCCGGATTTTCTCTGGGAGCTTGTTTTTCGGCTTTATGCTTTTTTCCATTAATGATGCTATCAATCACAACTGGTTCCACAGACATGTCAAGCACTCCGTTTCTATTGATTTGGTATTACTATACCCAAAAGAGAAGGCAATAATTATAGGCGGCGATTATGCGTTATAAAGAGGGGGAATGCTATAGTAGTTATGTTAGGAATAGGAGGTCTTTTATATGGATTTAAAGGGTAATAAAATATTGATTACGGGCGGAGCATCCGGTATTGGCTTTGCTTTTGCGGAACGTTTTTTGCAGGCGGGCAATGAAGTGATTGTATGCGGCAGAAGGGAAAGTAAGCTGCAGGAGGCAAGGGACAAGCATCCGGAACTGATTACACGTGTATGTGATGTTACGGTTGAATCCGAGCGAACTGCGCTATTTGAATGGGTAAAACAAGAGCATCCAGATGTAAATATACTAGTCAATAATGCAGGAATCCAGCAGCGCTTCAATGTTTTAGAAACTGATGCAGTGAATGACTGGGCATATTTCAATAAAGAAATATCAGCCAATGTTGAAGCACCATTCCATCTATCCATGCTGTTTGCACCTTTCATTGCTTCCAGCGGGAAGAAAGCAGCCATTATAAATGTGACCTCAGGTCTTGCGTTCACGCCAATGGCCATAGCACCAATCTATTCGGCAACAAAAGCCGCATTGCATTCCTTCACGATGAGTCTGCGCTTGCAGCTTGCTGAAACGGAAGTGGAAGTGATTGAAGTTGCTCCGCCGGCAGTCAACACAGATTTGGGAGGAGTAGGCATCCATACCTTCGGAGAACCAGTCGATGCGTTTGCTGAAGGGATATTCAAAGGGCTGGCCGAAGGTAAGGAAGAAATAGGGTACGGTACTTCAGCCAAGGCCTTGCGAATGTCACGTGATGAAATTGATGAAGCAGTAAAGAATATATATAGCAGGGTGAAGTAAAGAGAAGAAGAGCTGATCACAAGGACCAGCTCTTTTTTGATGATTTATTTCAATTTACCGTATCCAAGATGATACAAGGCATTTTTTAGATTCGATACTGTAGTTATCGACTTGAAATCTAAACCAAGTGAGACCATCGTCTGTGCGATTTCTGGACGGATTCCCGTAATGATGGTTTTAATCCCGCTTACACGAAGGGATTGAACAATTTGAACAATTTGATTGGCCACCATCGTATCGATCATCAACACGCCAGAAACATCCAAGACTAGGTGATCCAATTCTAAAGCATTGCCTTGTGTCAATGCAGTCTCCATGATCAATTTGGCCCGATGTGTGTCGATCTCGCCGACAATGGGTATAACAGCTAATCCTTCATAAATCGGAACTACCGGCACTGACAATTCTTCCAGCGCACTATAGGCAATGCTAACCATCTTCTTATTATGTTTCTCAAACTGTCTTCCAATTTCGAAGCTGACTACCTCCAGCATTGGATCGATGATTTTCGATACATCCAGCATGGTAATCGCAGCAAAATGCCGCTCCTCCAGTTCAACCGTGAATATATCCCAAATAACACTGCGGAAGCTGGAAACGTATTGCAACGTAGCAGTCAAGGAAACATTCATCTCCGTAGCTGCTTGTCCAGCCCACGAACCCCAAGCTAAAAAGCTCTTTTCCACTTCTTCCTTATTATCCTCAGCAAAAAGGATGGCACCGATATTAGATACAAGTTTCGCATTGAATTTGGATAATTGCTCTTTCGGAAGAGATAAGATACGAAGCTCTTTATTTAATGTCGAATCGAGGTTTAGAAGTACAGACTCGGCAATAATATCCTGGTTCATCTGTATCTTCTCCCCTATATATCTCAATTCGTCTTTCATACTGATGTCCCCTTTTATGTTGTGTACTACCTTAAGAATAATCTAAGTGCAAGTGGAATGGAAGTTATAAGTGGTATAAATAATACTCCTTTTATTAGAAATTACGGCTGACTATCTTCATTTGAAATTATTATGTACATCTGCGATTCGTCTTATTAGGTACCACAGAGAGGGAGTGGTTAAACGGAAAAAATAATAAAAAATAAACGTATCCCGGTATAAATCGAATACGCTCATATTTTTTATCCCTTATAGTTTGAAGCTTGGATATCTATAACACTTTTCGCTGGTATATAAAAGTAGTAAATGCCCACGACGTACCATAGAAAGGTAGGCTAATCCAAATATAGATTCAAAGTGCATGTTTTGATGTGTTTTATTTTTTTACAGCATGAATGTAATGAATGGTCTCAAAGGCTGATAGGTAATCTTCTCGATTGTTAAAATACAATTCATTAATTTTATCAGGTGATAAATGTTCATAAATGAGTAAGCCTGATTTCTCTAACACTTTTTCGATTTCAAAGTAAGAAAAACATGATTTCATTGGTTCCCCGCCTATTGATGCCATTTTCACCATATTTTCAACTCTATTAGAGGTTCCTTTTTCTTCGAATAGTTTTTCGTCTGCATAATCAAGAACGATCGAACTTCCTGGTGGAACCTTGGTGAATATATAATCTATTAAGCTTTTAACTTCCTCTTTAGTTAAATAGTAGGAAACACCTAAAAGACTAAAGAACGTCTTTTTGTTTTCAAATCCTTTACCTATTAGGTTTTGATAGGACAACTTTTTGGTGAAGTCCATAGAAACAAAATGAAGATTACTTGGGATTTTTAAATTAGCCTCGTCCAATCTTTGCTTTTTAAATTCCTGTGTAGTGGGATGATCAATTTCGAATATTTCTAAGCTGTTTTCCAATTCTGGATGTCGGAAACTGAAAGTATCTAATCCAGCGCCAAGTATGACATATTGTCTTAATCCTAACGCTACCTCATTAAGTAATACTTTTTCGCAATACGCAGCACGTGATAAGGTTATAGGAGAAAGTTGGACTTGTGTAATCCATTTTAATATTTCTTCTGTATTTCCCTCGAATTTTTGTGCGATATCTTCGTCGAAGAAATGTATACCTTGAACCATATTCTCTTTGATGTCATTGAATTCTTTATCAGAAATTAAGTCTTTAGCTATATAATCATTAAAGATTTTAGGGGTATCAAATTGACTATGGTAGGATCTGCCGAAAGCTGATATTAACGAAGTTACACTTGACTCATCTTTCTTCATACAAACACACTCCTTTATTTAGAACAAAAAAAATAGGATTCCCCTGGCCAGGAGAATCCTATTATATACATTAAAAATATAAAAGTAAATTATAGCATAAATAAATTATTTTGTCAAGTTAAAATTATTAATCACAGCTTTTTTCGTACAAATATCGACACCTAGCAAGCGTTACATGGATAAAGAGACTTTTCTTTAAGTGGCTCAAAAAAGAAGGAATTCTTACCCCGTACCCATTATATATACAGGAAGTTTTCCACGGGGGAGTAAAAATGAATATATGGTAAAAGTGAAGTACATGGACAATAAGAGACCTGGGAGAGTAGATATAGGCGGTCTTGAAGCTGAGAACCCTACGGAAAAGACCCGCCCGCAATACCCGCGTCACCCATCTCAGCCCAATTCATTTCAACAGAGATCATTAAGCAAAATTAAATTCAACGTTCATAACTACATAATAATCCTACTCATCAAAAATAAAAATAATAACAGCATACAAAGATAGCTGTTATTTCGCATTTTGTGGGGATCAATAGTACTTTTGTTCTTTTAATATCTACTACTTTTCCAGTCGTTATAAAAATCTATAAGTGTTGAATGTATTGCATGTAAAGCCATTAAAATTAAATACAACATCATAAAGGTGGCAATTTCACCTGTGAAAAAGGCAATAATTGCAATTACTACTAGCCAGAAGTATAAAATTATCTTATTCGTATTCATATTCATTTTCTTGTAAACCTCCATTATCCTCTTTATTTTAACGTAAGATAGAGTGATTTCATATAAATTCCAAAAAAACTACAGCATGTTGGTCTAGTGCATAAAAAAACGCCAAACCGTGGGTTCTTGTTTTTGTTCTAGGGTTTTCTCTAGTAGCACCGAGTTTTGCTAGAGCTGAAGAGAGCCAAGTTAGTAAGGATTCATTTGGAGAAGTAATTATTATCATGCCTGAACAAGAGCCAGATGAAAACGTTATTGTAAGAGATAAAGATTGGGCAGGTAAGTTAGAATATAATAATGAATTATCTGAAGAAGAAGCTCCGGAACTCTTTGAGAATCTAGAGGATGTTTCGATAGATGACATTGATGATACATAGGATAACGAGATAGATTGGGATAGTGTTCCTCTAGTAAAAGATCCGAATCAAGAAGAACCTGTATTTCATGCAAGTGCTAGAGTACTAATTGCTAAGTTAGTATGGAGTGGGCATATGAAACAACTTTATCCAATATATTAGGAGTAAAATTATGCTGCAAATCAAACAATTTATAGTAACTAAACCAATTGAGAGTTTAGAAAATGCCTCTTTAAAACCTGAAGACTATGTTTGTTTCTTTGAAAACTATAAAGATAGATGTGTTGAGTTTGTAAAAACAAACATAGGCGAGCTACTGAACGATAACCTCTTAAGTCTTGATGGGGGACTTTCATTTATATATCAGAATAAAGAGTATCTGGGTGTCGAGTATTGGGATGACCTTCCCATGCTTTGGGCATTTATATTTAATACTTTAGAAGAATGCTTGGAATCCGGTGAAGGTAATTGCCTTTTTCCAGGGCAACCGGTAGAAATAGCGATGAAAGACAAAGGTACTAACATTCAAATCCAATTCGATCATCAGACTGTAACAGTAGATAAAAAGTTAGTGGTAAAAGAGTTGCTAATACATGGTAAATTATTCTATGAAACTCTTGTGAAAGATCTGAATCTAACTGCTTACAAGTATGACCTCAATAGGATAAATCGATTGGCGTCTGTATTATAGATCTATTACTCATGAACCAATTAAATTAACTAAAGGATTTCCTTCGTTAGTTAAGAAGATGTAAAAAAACAAACCCTCCTTAATCGGAGGGTTTTAATCATTCACCAAACATTGCAGTTGTATCCTTCTAGAATATCTCCTTAAATACATCAATTTCACCTTGAGTATATTTGTGTAGCAGTGGATTGTTAGGCGTCAATTCATAATTTATATCCTCATCTTAATCAAGTTCAAGCGCCACGAAAAGAGTTAACCCATCAACAATCTGCTGCCTCGCCAATACATACTCAGAATATAAATTGTGCCTCACAATATCTCCTCCTTTTACTCCTATAATCGGATAAAGGAGAGAATAAGTGTGGTTATTTACTCATTCATAATAAAACTCATTGGAAAATGATCACCTTTCTGTGTACACAGTTAATATTAGGGCTCCACTTTCTATAAAAAATGGTGGGTCCTCCGCGCCAGCTCTAATTGAAAAGTTGTAAGTGCCCGGTTCAACATCAGACATCCATAGTAAGTCCAATGTCTCATATTGTTCATAGGTCTCATCTATATTCTTTGCTCGGAAGCCTTGTTCCACTTGGTAGATAATAAATGGTTCACTTGCTTCAATAAGAGACAATTGGACGATACCATTTGCTTCAGCAGCAGGTGTATGAGGAAGAAAAAAATAGACATTACCTTCAATCTTTATCTTTGAATTTTTAGTAATGGTGACCGGTTGAAAATTATATATAGTTGTTGCTCCCGACTGATTAATGTCAATTTCTTGTATCTCAGTAATATTAAAACCGTCACTTGGGGCAGTTTCTTTACATTTTCGTCTGTTGTTTTTATTTCGTTTTTCTATCCAATTTTGAGAATAAGAATTATTTCTTTTACTCATGCTAAAGTCTCCTTATACAGTCATACATATTATTATGTTGGAAAACTTTCTCGCGATAAGGTAATAGTCCTTACATATTAAAAGAAGGGCTATCAAAGCTATTTATAAAAAAAATCCCCAATAAGGAGATTAATTAGGCCAAGAGTCAAAGGAGGGAATGCGTAAAGGACCTTTGCTCGTAAGGTTTCGGTATTTAACTGTTACACTTAGACCTGGATTTAGATAAATGAAATCATCTGTTTCTTTTGAAACATGCTCATTGTATTCGGCATAAAATTTCTTTTTATGTTCTGCCTTCGTAAAATTCAAGGATGCCAGCTGGTGAACCATCTTTAAATGATAATAATAAGCCGAATTCTTTCTTTCTAAGACCGCTGATACATACATCTTCGTACTGATAGTTAATCACCTTTAGCCAATTAGGTGAGCGTGTACCTGGTTTATAGATGGAGTCAGCTTTCTTTAGTACAACCCCTTCTATTGACTGCTCTTTTAATGAAGTTAAAGAAAGCTTCATCTTGCCCCTCGAAGTGTCGAACAAATACAAAGAGATCATCAGCGGACAAATACTTAATATCGTAACTCCTCCGCCAATAATCGTTAACAATTCGCGAATTCCGTTCACCC
>NZ_NPBF01000012.1 GCF_002272135.1 Virgibacillus sp. 7505
GCGGTGCAGACCATTTGCGAACAATTCAATACTTGTACCCTTACATAATGAGAAACAACTGGGTAAAAGGGGATTCCCAAGATGTTGGGAAGTGGAGCGGGGTGGTGTAATGAATATTAAAAGACCTTCGAACACTAAAAAAATAGTGTATTGAAGGTCTTTTGATCATGGAGTGTATTATTGTAAAGCACCCCGCTATCTTAAGTAAACGATGATACATAGTTACAACAAAATCAAACAAGTTTTATTCATGCTTATTTATAATACTCTTCCCGAAGCATACTCATAAGGATTTCATCTAAGTATATATCGTTTATGAATAGGGATTGCCTTAACACACCTTCTTTTTTAAATCCCGCTTTTTCATATGCTTTAATACCTCGGATATTATGTGAAAATACCTCTAATTCAAGACGATTAAGTTTAAGTTCTTCGAAAGTGAACTTTTGTGCAAGTTTAGTTGCTTCAGTACCATAACCCTTGTTTATGACGTTTTTGTTATGTAACGATATTCTAAAACCGGCTTTTCTATTGATTTTATCCACATCTAAAATAGCTAAATCACCAATCACTTTATGACTATCTAATACACATATGGCAAAATCATAACGTGTAGGATCTTCACTAAATTGTTTATAACTATTAACGATTTCATCAAATGTAAACGACTTTCGAGTCCCAGTCATAAAAAGAAACTCCTCATCCTGACATGCTTTATAGATACTTCTTAAGTCTTCATCTTTAATAGGTCTTAAATAAATGGAGCTCCCCTTGATCATAGTATTCTCTCCTTCTATCCTTTTCTAGTATCTTAGATTTTCTTCACTTTTATACAAAGGAGAAGACCTATACCGGTCCTCTTTGTTGTTTAGAGACTTTCCAAAGCCTCTCTGTACTTGTTGAATTCTTCTTCTTCCATATCGCCGTTAACCTGAACCAAGATGTTTTTATGCTTAGCAGTCCAGGAGAATAACATTGCGCTTTCTTCACCCATGGAGTCATAGTATTCTTTCATCTCATCTAGATCAGCCTCGTCTTCATAGCTAATGATTCTAGCATTACAATCGCTGCAGACTTGAGGTACAGTAACGCGGACACCTTCTTTAGACTTCATAGGCCCAACACCATAGTCATCTTTAGTCATTTTAGTAGGGTCCTCAGCTTCAAGGCCAGCGTCCTGTAAGGCTGTTACAACATCATCAGGTGTAATCTCTTTGGATCCAGATGACGCGTTAGAACATGCGCTGACGAAGATGACGAGAAACAGAGCGAGGGGGAAAATCAGCTTTTTCATAAAACAACCTTCTTTCAAATTAGATAAATTACATACGAGAGATAAGTTGGAAAAGTTTCTGCTGAAAATTGACAAATGCAAAACAGATATTTAGATAGTTAATGGAAATATGCCCGTGTTAAAAAGGATTTAATAACTTTATGATAAAGTTGATTTAGGGATAAAAGATATATACTAAAGATGAGCTGGCCATTATTTATGATGTATTGAAAAGCATAGTAGCAAATTAGGTCATATTAAATTAGGATAACGAACTAGGTAAGTCTATCTAAAAATCTTAGAGAAAATTAAAGGGACTGGAATTTACCAGTCCCTGAAATGTACATGCGTGCTTATTTAGTTCTCACTATGATCTTGCCAGTTGTAGTAAGTATCTTTATCCAGTACATCTATTATCTTACCATTTACATTAATAGTATCTTCATCTAACCAGTTTACTTCAGGTGTCTCGCTATCAGAGTGTATCTCCCAATATACTGTCTCTTCCTTTAATTGGTTTTGATTTGAAGCATTTGAGGAAACGCTAACTGCTTGCTGTATAGGGGTTGTTGCGTTACCATTTTCATCAATTAATCTTATCTCTGCAACATAGTTATTGTTAGGTGATTCAATGGTTGAAACAACTTGTCCTTTTCCATTTAGATCATTTAGATTTACATCAATAAGGTTATATAAAATAATTCCCCCGATAAGCAAGATCACAACAACTGGTAAAACGATAGCTAATAACCAGAAATTAAGTCTTTTCATAGTTTTCTCCTCTAATTTTATATTAACATTTGACTATTTTGGAATCTTACACCATTTTTATAGGAACTTATTCCATCTTTAATTGCTGAAGTATCACTAGGATCATCAAAATAAGATTTCAGACAACTTGGACGAAGCAAGCGAAAAGGTGGCAAAGTATGATTTCGACGGTGTTGTCTCGTTCTCTTATACAAGCGATAAAGATAAATACCAGAATTTTACACTAGAAGTTCTAGATTTAATTTGATAAGCACCTGCAGCGGATTTTAAGACTGTATCTGAATAACCTACTGCTTTCCCCATATAGCCGTAGTGGAAATTACCAATATATTCTCCATTTTTTAGTTTTCCTCTAAATGTATATTTAGCACTTATCCCTAAATATTTTCTTTGTTTCAAATCCCATGCTCCACCGGATTTAACTAGTGATACCCACATTCCTGCTCTGTATGCTTCACCAGGTGCATTCGGTTTAAGTCCTTTTGTCATTTTCTTATATTGTGCATTAATTGAGTTTGCAAGTTTTAAATTTTTTCTAAAATAACCTTTGACTATAGTACCTGTTGAAGTAGAAGAAGCTCTCATCACTGATACTTGGGACTGTTCTTCAAGTTCTTCATTTTCTTCTTCAATAACACTTACAGTTTCGTCTACTGCTTTTTGGATAGCCTCTTCCATCTCAGGTGTCATAGATTCATTGTCTTCTAATTCATTAGCACCTAAGCCGTCTAAGTCGGAAATTAATTCATCGCCAATCTCATCAATATTATCTTCGGAGTCTAAAGTAGCATCATCACTTTCATATGTAGGCGAATCAGCATCATTTATTAATACTGTTGGTAATGTTTCAGTTTTAGTACCATGATTTTCTTCTGCTAGTACACTAGACTTTGGACTAATTAAAGAAGCCAAAAACATTATTGTGATAGTTAATCATAAAACTATTCTCATAATTTCCTCCAATAGTCTTTTATAAATAATACATGTAAGTCGGCCGACTTACACAATTTACCTTATGAGTGTGTTTTCGGTGTATCCTATATGAAAATATACCCATTTTTTTGTCGGAACAAATAAACTAAACTACTAATTTTGCGTTAAACAAAAACAGACCTACTAAAGTAGATCTGTTGCCCTAAGTAATTTATCTAAGTTACATCATACCGCCCATAATGTACATGCCACCCATGTTCGAATTGAATCTCCGAGAACTGATATTTTGCCTTTTGCTCATAATATTCCTTTAAAGGGACACTCTATAATTAAAATACACTTCTATAGGTTGGAGGCTGTCAAATGAAGGTTTTATCAATGATCCAGCCGTGGGCAAGCCTTTTTGTCACTAGAGAGGCAACATATGAAACAAGGTCATGGAGAACGAATTATCGGGGGCCACTTGCTATTCACACAAGTAAAAAAATAGATAAAGACTCCTCTAACCATATAGCCATAAAGTCGTTGCTTGGTAAGCACGGATATACACCAGAGAATCTTCCAACTGGCCAAATCATTGCTGTATGCAAACTTGTAGATTGTTTGAAGATAATTGAAAACAATGAGACGTGGGCAATTCTAGAGGATGGTCGAATTGTATCAGGGAATGACTATTTTGTGGGTGACTTTACAGTGGGAGGTTATGCTTGGGTAGTTGAGGATATGCAAATACTGGATAAATTTATTCCAGCAAAGGGACAACTAGGATTATGGGAGCATTTTTTAATTTTATAGGAGCTGGTATTAGCAGAGGGAAAGAAAAAAGCGATACGTACAGTGAAGATTATGGAGCATAAAAAACGACAACCCTAGTGTTTGACGCTTTCTTACACTTTATATCATATTTCATCGAGATCAGCTTCATCTTCATAACTGATAATACGAGAGTTACAATTACTGCAGACTTGAGGGATAGTTACACGAATCCCTTCTTTAGACTTCATAGGACCGACACTATAATCATCCCTCCGTCATTTCAGTAGGGTTCTCAGCTTTAAGGCCGGCATCCTGGAAGGCTGCAACAACATCAACAGGTGTAAGCTCCTTTGATCCAGATGATGCGTTAGAACATGCACTGACAAAGATGACGAGAAACAGCGTGAGGGGGAAGTTTAGTTTTTTTTGATATATACCTCTTTTCTTTGCTTACTAAATATTAATGTTTATATTGATAAAAGGATTCATAGACACTCCGAAAAGAAACACTATTTAAAGTAGGAGGAAACGTCAAATGTTGGTGTTTTATGGTTTTTTTGTAGTGAAATGGAATTATAAAACGAATTGGAGATTAATGGATGGCTTTAAAACAATTAGGAATTGATATTTATGGAAGAGAAGGTTCTGTTTTTTTTCAAGCATCGCAAGAAAATAGAGTAAGACTAGCAACTGATATATTTAGTGATTTTAATAATAGGAAACTCTTGAAAGAAGAAATTATTCAGCGCTTTATTTATAAACCTGTATCATTAACTTTTTTATCAGCATATTACATTAATGATACTAGAATTAGAGAGAAATTAGGTTTAGGGAAGGTACTGAGTATTTCTAATTGGAAGGAAAAAGTGATATCAGATGATGAAGAGAGATTGATTTATGGTACAATCTCAAACCTCGATAACACACAAGTTCTATCAATTATCTATGGCGTCTTAGCAGAGAAAATTGCCAGTCCCTTAACCTTTCATAATGATGAATCAATCGTATATGTGAGCTCCGATGTATTAGACGTTGTTACAGTTGATGACGTAAAAGTTAAGAAATTTAAAAACAAATATCCGGATCTTTATGACAAGTACTACGAAGATTAATGTCTTTTAAGAGCCTACAATAGGCTAAGTGCCCCCAAAAGTTTTGCATGTTAATTCATTAGGCAACGCTCTAGGCATGAGTCCGGTATTGTGCCGGTCTTTATGCCTTTTAATTTTGTTTTATTCGTTATTATTCGCATCTGTACTTTGCATTAGTTCGTCGTAAAAAGAAGCTTCACTTTCAAAGAATGGATCTGTTGCTTTCCTCTATTTCTGCTTCAATTATCTATATTTGATTCTTCTCTAATGTTAGTGGATTTTTGTACTTAAAATTTCCCAAGAGACTTAACAATAAGAAACTTTACATGGTTTGTAAGCAAGACGCTGCATATCGAGAGTTAATTAACCCATCTGAGATCAAGTGGCCTCTTCATGGATAGTTCGTTTATGAAATTTAAATACCCAATACCGTAACTCCTCCGCCAACAATCGTTAACAATTCGCGAATTCCGTTCACGC
>NZ_NPBF01000013.1 GCF_002272135.1 Virgibacillus sp. 7505
ACGATGCAGAAACTGGGAGTAAAGGGACGGTCTCAGGCTGTAGTGGAGCTCCTTCGCATGGGGGAACTGAAGCTCTGACAGGCACGAGCTCTGCCTGTTGACTGACATAGCTGTTTGTAAGCGGATAGAGAGTACTGGCTTGCTGTGACGGCTATTAAAACCGACTGTGATGGTCGGTTTTTTTGTTTCTCCAAAAAATGTTTAAGCCATAAAACATTCACTAACTCATGCATGAGTAAATCGCTTACAATGTAATTGTTAGATACATAAGCAAAGGAGTAGTTTTGATGAAATACATAGAGAGAATACGCTATATTGAAGTGCCTGCACCTGCTGAAACAGCTGCAGAGTTACCAGTGGATCTGAATGATGAAACGATGCAGCTTCATAAAGAGAAGATTGTTGCCCAGATGAAAGACGCCGGACTGGATGTTCTTCTTGTTTACGGAGATCGTGAACATGGCACCAACTTTGGCTATCTTACAGGTTTTGAGCCAAGATTTGAGGAAGCTGTATTGGTTTTACATCGTAATGGGCAGGCTTACTTGTTATTAGGTAATGAATCTCTTCGAATGAACCAATACAGCCGTATAGAAGCAGATGCTATCCTTGTATCGTACTTTTCACTGCCGAATCAGCCGATGCAGACTGATAAGACATTTGCAGAACTTATTGCATCTGCAGGTATTAAAGAAGGAATGCGTGTTGGTATTGCAGGATGGAAAATGTTTACGAGTTCTTATGAAGACAATCAGCAGCTGTTTGATACGCCGTATTTTATAGTTAACGCTGTAAAGGAGTTAGTGAAAGATTCCGGCAGTGTTTTAAATGCCACTTCATTATTCATTCATCCAGGTACGGGTGCTCGTACTTTAATGAATGCAAATGAAATCGCTCACTATGAGTTTGGAGCTTCCCTTGCATCGTCCCGAATTTTACGAGTGCTTGATCAATTAGAACCTGGAAAAACAGAGATGGAGCTTGCGGATGGACTAGCTGCCTATGGGCAGCCGAATAATGTCCAGACGATTTGTGCTACGGGTGATCGCTTTACGAACGCAGTAGTGGCTCCAAGAGCAAAGAAAGTAGAAGTAGGTGATAAGTTTTCAGTCACAGTAGGTTACAGAGGGGGTCTTACTAACCGCTCCGCCTATGTTGTATCATCTGCTGAAGAACTGCCTGAGGATGTATCTGATTATATAGATGCAGTTGCTAAGCCTTATTACGCAGCAAGTGTTGCTTGGTATGAGAATGTTAGAATTGGTATGACAGGTGGGGAGATGTATGAATTAATTGAATCTGTCCTGCCTAAATCAAGATATGGATGGAAGCTTAACCCGGGTCATCTAACGGCTGGTGAAGAATGGATGTCTTCTCCTATGTATCCCAATTCAGAAATCCAACTTGCCAGCGGCATGATGTTCCAGATGGATATTATCCCTAGTATTCCAGGATACGGCGGAGCGAATGCGGAAGATGGTATTGTACTAGCCGACGAAGAACTACGTGCAGAATTGTCCGAGCGCTACCCAGAACTATGGGGAAGGATCCAAACTCGCAGAGAGTATATGATCCATACGCTTGGTATTCAACTTCATCCGGAAGTTCTTCCGATGTCTACAATAAACGGTTATTACCGCCCTTATTTATTAAATAAGAAGTATGCATTTACAGTAAAAAAACAGTAGTTTTTAGGTTGGATAGAGCATATTTTGCACTTATCCTGGAAATTGGCCAAACTAGATTAACCGCGGTGTTAACGCGGTTAATCTTATTTCGAATATCCGTTTAAAAGGACGGTCAAAGGATTCAAATAGTCTTACCCATTGAAATAGATGCAGTATTGTACCCGAGCTTCTTATATAGGTTATAAGCGCCTGGATTATTTCCGAAAACACTCAGTCCTAATGACGTGATTTCTTTATTTCTCATATCCGATTCCAACTGTCGGAGTACTGAAGTTGCATACCCCTGCTTTCTGAAATCCTCATAAACATGAATGTGGTATATAAAAACTTTTTTACTGTCAGACTGAATGTTATACCAAATCACTTCGATGTTCTTTTCCTCAGTCATGGAATAGATGTTGTACACTGATTGACCGTCAGATTCCTGTTTGTCAGGCAATAAACTGGCTATTAGTTCTCTGGATTCTTGCAAGGCTAAATCCATAGGTAAGAGAAAGTTAATGGATAAATCCTTTGCATAGTCAGGAATAAACTCTTCTATGTATTGATCAAACTCTTCCTCATTCATTTTTCTTAATTCTGTCTGCATCAATCTCACTCCTCCAAACCAATTATCCTCTCACTTTATTTTATCATTTATTGGTATTTTAAGATCCTAATATCAATAGCTATCAAGACGAGTTAATATCAGTGATCCAAGCTTTAGAACATGAGGATCAACCCCTTATGGTTTAGCTAGTAGGGTATAACTGAAATATGAGTACGGGGTATAGAGCAACTTTGCCTTTATATACGATCTTTCAACTACTGTAAAGGTACATATCAGAATTTAACTCAAATAGAATAGTAAGAATGGAATATAGTAAATAAATTTATGTTATCCTGTAAAAACAAGGAAAGTTAAGGAATTAACTACTGCTTTATTTATATTTAAGGAGTGAGGTTCTAATGGATATTATTACAGCTAATAATAATATAGCGACAAATATCTTTATTGGTGTAGTTCTTGTATTATTAGCAGCCATAGTATTAATCTTAATTGCTGTTCAAAAGAAGAAACGGAACGATAATAATAAAAGTCACGAACATACAAAAGAAAGCACACAAACCAAAAGTAAATCAGACAATGATGGGAATTCATATGTACATATTCCCTTGATGGTTGATTCGGATAGTGATAGCCATAACAAGCGATATCACGACACAGATCTAAGTTCCCAGTCCTATGATTCCGGTCCGAGCAGCCCTTCCTATGATGGAGGTGGAGGTTCAGATGGCGGAGGGGGCGGCGGAGAATAAGGGATATTACCCTTCTCGTTTTCTGTTACCTCACGTCCATGTTAAAAGCTATATAGTTTTCCTTCGGCAGATTAATTATAAAACTAATTAACGGGATACATTTCAGCAATTTGTTCTATAGAACATCTGTTTTCAATAAAAAATCCTTAAGTGTATCACTTAAGGATTTTTTTGAATTCCGTATGACTAGGTTAATCTTAGGTAACGGACTTTACTTTTAAGCTGTTGTTTTCGTATAACTTTTGACTTTTTCAATAATATCTCTTTCAAGTCTTTCTGTTTTTGTTTCTAGTCTTTTCCCGATAAAGAAGACATCAATTAATGCCCAAAAACCAAATCCTCCTAAAGTCAAGGTCATAGCAATACCCATGCCAGCATCACCTAAATAGTACCTATGACCACCGACAGCACCAGTAAACCACCAAAGTAAGTACATAATTACTTTGTTCTTGGATTTTTTCTCCAGTTCACTATGTACAATTGATAATTGCTCTGCTGTTAAATCCCTCTTCATTAAAACGTTATCCACCAAAAGACCTCCATATAAAACAATATAATTAGTTCTTACTAACTATATCATAGTAAAGGAATATTTGGTTTATTCGACAAAAATAGACAAAAATATTATTAATTAGCTCCTTTGATATAGGGGCTAAACAAGAAAACCTTTATTTTAGTAGAGGTTTAGATGGTGAGAGAGAGAGAGTATCCTTTGTATCTTGTATCATTGGTTTCAGTTAAATTTTTGGTAACTGTGGTGAATAAGCTGAAATAGTATGTTTTTTGTTTGGAAATTGCAGGTATCCCTCCCAATCTGTCGAAACTGTTCAGAAAAGGAGGGTTTTCCATGGAAATTGTGAAAAGTCCGTCTGTCGCTCCAGTCATTTCATCGCTGCCGAGTTTGCAGCAGCAGATTTACAGGGATGTTCGAGAAGCTTTTGTACGTGTGACCGAAGCAGGGGAATATTATATGGCTGATGAAGATGATGAGATTGTGATGATGCCGTTTGCCGAGATGCATCACTTGACGCTCACCGAAGTAGCTACATATTATAGCGGGGCGGAGTGCAGCATTGCACAATTTCAGGCAGCAAAGCTTGGAAGCTCTCCGCCAGCGGATTTTGAGAAGTGGGCGATGAGGAAGGGGAATACGGTTGTCAGCCGATACGATGATGTTCAGAATTGCATAATGGTCAGCATCAATGGGTGCAAAACCATACCTTATCATGAATTACCGCTTTCCTCCTTCTCTGAGTTGTTTCGATCGTATACATTCAGTTCTTTGTTCAAATAAATAGTAGTAAAAAGCCGACTCTCATGAGTCGGTTTTTTGATATGGTCAGCTCTGGCGAGGGCTAATTACATGCAGTACAGCGTTTTTAACTGTATCATTAAGGATAGGATAGAAAAGTCAGATATCGATCGACACCTTGTAGGGGGATGTTCATGCACGATTATATGGTAACGAATCAATTCATTTTTCTCTTTGCGCTGCTGCTTGTTGTGAGTGTAGTGGTGACGAAGTTTTCGACGAGGCTGGGTGTCCCGGCACTTGTCTTGTTCATCGCGGTCGGAATGATTGTCGGAAGTGATGGTTTTGGACTTGTTTATTTTGATAATGCCCATTTGGCAGAGGCAATTGGTATCTTTGCGCTGATTGTCATTTTATTTGAAGGTGGTCTTCATGCGAATTGGCATTCGATGAAGCCGGCACTTGCTCCGGCAATCACCATGGCGACAGTAGGGGTGCTGCTGACAGCAGCAATCGTCGCTGTTGCGGCGCACTATATCTTCGATTTGACATGGCTTGAATCTGTTTTGATTGGATCGATTGTCGGTTCGACCGATGCAGCTGCAGTTTTCTCTGTCTTGAAAGGGCAGAATGTCAAAGAAAAGCTTGCTGCGACATTAGAGGCGGAATCAGGTACGAATGATCCGATGGCTATGTTCCTGACAATCACTTGTATTGAACTAATCAGCGGCCATGGCTCGAGCGTGCTTTCCATGATCGGCAGCTTTATATGGGAAATGGGAGCAGGAGCAGCGATGGGGCTGCTGATCGGATTCATAGCTGTCACTGCGATCAATCGGATCAATCTCGATACAAGCGGTCTTTATCCGCTATTCGCGCTCTCATTCGCTTTGGTGAGCTACGGATTGACATCTATTATTCATGCTTCTGGACTATTGGCGGTTTATGTCAGCGCCCTTTATATCGGGAATGCTGAAATCACGTATCGTCGTTCCATTATTCGGTTCAATGAGGGTTTTGGCTGGCTTATGCAGATTTGTATGTTCGTCTTGCTTGGGTTGTTTGTTTTCCCTTCCGAATTGTTTACACCGAGTTTGATGATCAAAGGATTCTTGCTGTCGCTCGTACTGATTTTCTTGGCACGGCCGCTCGCAACGTTCCTGTCGCTGATTCGTTTTAAGTATTCTGCAAAAGAGAAGCTGTTCATTTCCTGGGCAGGCCTGAAAGGTGCCGTACCAATCGTGCTGGCACTCTTCCCGCTCATTGCAGGTATCGAAAACAGTCAGCTCATCTTTAATGCCGTTTTCTTCGTCGTCCTCTTATCAACAGTTCTGCAGGGCTCGACGGTCACGGCACTTGCGGCCAAGCTTAAATTGGTGGAACCGCCGACAACGAATGAAATTGAGACTCTTGAATTGATCAGTATAGGACGGAACAATCTCGAGATGGTAGAATATAAACCAACGGAACTGAATGAGATATCCGGAAAACGGCTGGAGGATCTCAGCTTTCCTGAGACGACGTTGATCAATGCCATACTCCGGAGCGGTGAGATAATCTCACCAAACGGACAGACCGTCATCAAAGCAGGTGACACACTGTATATCATGGTTTCCTTACAATTTAAAAAACAACTTGCAAAATATTTGCGCAGGAATAAACTAACGGAAGAATAGCAGGAGGAATGAATGGTGCAAGACACACTGACAGCTGAAAGAATTGCAGCGATCGAAAAAGAGCTGCGACATATTGCCGCAATCATCAAGCAAAAAGGACGTGAGATCCTCCTGCAGTATCCGATTACGGCACCGCAGTTCGTCGCGCTGCAATGGCTGGCGGACAAAGGAGATATGACGACTGGCGACCTTTCCCAGACAATCAGGCTTGCAATCAGTACGACGACTGATATCGTAGACAGGCTCGAGAAGAATGAGCTTGTAAAACGCGTGCGTGATGAAAAGGACCGACGCATCGTACGAGTGCATATCCTGGAAAAGGGAGAACTGATCATCTCGGAAGTGATCAAAAAGCGTCAAGCATATCTGCAAGAGCTGCTGGAAACTTTTTCTTTGGAAGAGGCAGACCAGCTGCAGTTGCTCTTACATAAGTTACACGGTAAAATGAATGATTACGAACAGCTAGAGGCTAAAACAGAGAAGAAAAAGAGGAGATAAACGTGGATTATCCGATTGGTGTCATTGATTCAGGAGTAGGCGGCTTGACCGTTGCAAGGGAGCTGATGCGTCAGCTGCCGAAGGAAAATCTCATCTATGTCGGGGATACACTGCGCTGTCCATACGGTCCCAGACCGGAAGAAGAAGTGGTGGAATTTACATGGGACATGGTGAATTTCCTCCTGGAAAAGAACATCAAGATGCTCGTCATCGCCTGCAATACAGCGACAGCTTTTACATTGGAAGAGCTGAAGCAGAAGCTTGATATCCCGGTTGTCGGTGTTATTGAGCCAGGCGCACGTGCAGCTATCAAGACGACAAAAACAAATCATATCGGTGTACTCGGTACAGAAGGCACGATCCGCAGCCATGCGTACCGTAAAGCGCTGAAAAATATCAATAGTGAGCTAGAAATCGAAGGGCTCGCTTGTCCAACATTCGTTCCGATGGTGGAAAAAGGTGTTGTGTCCGGTCCATTGGCTCGACAGGTCGTTCAAGACGCATTGACTCCATTAAAGGATTGGAAAGAGATGGACACACTCATCCTTGGGTGCACGCATTATCCGATCATTAAACCAGTGATTGAAGAAGTGATCGGTGAATCGGTGGAAGTAATCAGCTCTGGCGATGAGACAGCTCGTGAAGTAAGTGCGATTTTAGGCTTCAAACGG
Organism: Virgibacillus sp. 7505; assembly: GCF_002272135.1. Lineage (GTDB taxonomy): Bacteria > Bacillota > Bacilli > Bacillales > Amphibacillaceae > Terribacillus. Next base: position 7,085 of record NZ_NPBF01000013.1, read on the forward strand.
AAGCTGTATGAAGGAGATCGCCCTGTTAATCATCAATTCTATGCATCAGGAGATACGCATCTTTTCATGAAGATAGCAAATATGTGGCTGCAGCGCCCAGTTAATGAAGTCGGAAGGATCCAGCTTGGCAGCAAACAGTCTATTTAAATAAAGATGGTCTAAAACCTTTGATGGCTCGTATACATGATAGTACAAACCATCAAGGGGGAAGAAGTGCGTATGAACAAAAAGATTGCAGGTCTTTTCACTAGCGTAATAGGCCTTTCCATTTTATTGGCCGGATGCTCCTTGAAAGGAGAACAGGCTGTGGATGAAGTGGACGTGCCGCAGGATACAACTTATGTGGACGAGCTGGAGAAAAATGCGCTTGAGCCTGGCGCAGCAGAAGCACCAGCCGAAGGGGAAACACCGGCTGAAGGAGAAGCACCAGCAGAGGGTGAGGAAGAAAAGCCTGAAGAGGGTGCTAAAGAAGGCGAATCCGCTACTGCAAAACGTCAGCTGTTTCTGATGGATGCCAATGGAATGGTCGTACCGATGACATTTGAACTGCCGCAGACAAATGAAGTAGCCAAAGAAACATTGGAATACCTCGTGAAGGATGGTCCAGTGACGGACATGCTTCCTAACGGCTTCCAAGCAGTATTGCCAGCAGGTACAACCATCAATGGAATCGATGCACAGGAAGACGGAACACTGATCGTTGACTTCTCAAAGGAATTCAACGAATACGAAGCAGCCAGTGAGAAGAAGATTCTCGAATCCATCACGTACACATTGACACAGTTTGAGAATGTGAAAAATGTAGCTATCCGCGTAGAAGGACAAGACCTGGCAAAAATGCCGGTTGATGGAACACCTATCGGGAAAAGCTATTCCCGTGCGGACGGCATCAACTTGATGGATAATGGCATCACTACGGTGAACAGCCAATCTGTCACGCTCTACTTCCCGGCAGAAGCAGTAGATGGCACACCTTATGAAGTGCCGGTCACTGAGCGAATGAACAGCAACGCAGAAAACAGCTATGAAGAGATCGTGAATGCATTGATTGATGGACCAGCCATGGACAGCAATTTGTCCAACGTCTTCAACACAGGCTCTGCACTAGCTTCAGAGCCGACACTGAAAGATGGCGTCCTCAATCTTGAATTCAATAAAGAAGTATTGAGCAACGTGGATGAAGCTGCGATTACAGACCAGCTTATGGAAACACTTGTCATGAGCTTGACAGAGCTTGAAGAGGTCGAAGCTGTTTCCGTGAAAGTAGAAGGTGTGGAAGAAGTGTTCAACGAGCACGGTGAAGCATACGCTGAGCCAGTCTCTAGAGAACAGTACGTTCCAGCAGAAAAATTGTAAAATGAGAAAGCCCGGTCATTTGACCGGGCTTTTTTATTGCAGGTAAAAGAAAAGGATGCTTTCTGTTGATAACAATTGAGGGGGATGTATACATATTTATCCAAGAGGGAACAAACGGTGATATCGTATCAATTGTTGGTTGCAAACATTGTCGTTTTGGTTGTTAATCATCTCATCGTGATCGGGAAATCGATAAGCAATTATCGTTTGACAGGTAAAGTCTAAGTAGTTATCATAGATATGTAAAGTCTATGATTGGAGTGCGGCAAATGAAATTCACCAAAGCGACGAATTACGCTCTGCATACGATGCTCTATTTAGCCAAAGAAGGAGCGAGTCAGCAGCCGATCGGAGTGCAGCAGCTTGCCGATCATCAGCAGGTTTCACCGACTTATTTGTCTAAGATACTCACCAAGCTGGTGAAAGAAGGCCTTATTACATCTTCTTCGGGAGCAAATGGTGGATATAAGCTCAGAAACGGATGGCAGCAACTCTCCTTTTTTGATATTATCCAAGCGATAGAAGGGAAAGCCTCGATCTTTGAATGCAGCTTACATGACGAGCCTGCTTGTGTCGTGAAGCGAGTAATGGAAAGAGCAGAAGAGCAGATGGAGCAGGAGCTTCGTCAGACAACTATAGCGTCATTGCTAGAGGGTAAAAGCAGCAAATAAAAGCTGTTTTTTCTTTCGTACAATCATAGACATTATAAGTCTTTTAAATCTGCGAAGGAGTGTGGACAATGGAAAAATGGGATTGCGGTATAGTTGGCGGCGGTGCAGCAGGGATGAGTGCAGCGCTTCAACTTGTGAGAGCCAGAAAGAATGTGATTATTTTTGATAATGATACCAACCGTAACCAGGTGACTCAAGAATCTCATGGATTCTTAACGAGAGATGGTATCACACCAGCTCAATTCAGGGAAGAAGCCAGACGTGATCTGGCAAAATATCCGAATGTCACATTTGTTTCGGCTGAAGTGACTCGAATCAAGCAAAAGGACGCAGCTAGTTTTGTGATAGAAACACATGACAGCCCTTACTTAATAAAAAAGGTCTTACTGGCGACCGGTATTAAAGAATCTTTCCCGGCAATCCCTTCCATTGCTTCATTTTATGGTAAGAGCATTTTCTCCTGTCCATATTGCGACGGGTATGAACGAAAAGATAAGCCGCTGATTCTGTTTGCTGAAACAGAGTCCGGTATTCGCCATATGGGGAAATTGCTGCTGAACTGGACAGGGGATCTTGTCATTGCATCAAATGGATATGAACTTGAACAAAATACTTTTTCTTTGTACGAGAAGCATGGTGTACTAATCGAGGAGGCAAGGATAGTGGATCTTATTGGAGAGAATGGGATCCTAAAAGAAGTTGTCTTTGAAAATGATAATCGAATAAAAAGGACAGGTGGCTTTGTTGTCCCGCAATTCGTCCGAAAAGATAGACTGGCTGCCGGTTTGGGGTGCTCATTTGATGAACAAGGCAGACTGATGGTGAACGAATTCGGACAAACAAGCGTGCCGGATATCTATGCCGCTGGTGAATATGTAAATCAAGCACCTTCTTCTCTTTTGCTGGCAGCAGCTGACGGTGCAAGAGTGGCGGCAAATATGAATATGCACTTTGTTGAGTCCCGTTTTAGCTGATCTTTGAAAAACGTTGAAAGGCGAGCTATACTTTAATAGAAGCTCGCCTTTTTCATACATATTAATATTTAGGTACTATCTAGGGTAATAGACATACATAAGATTTGAATGGAGTGATTACAATGGATAAAATCATCATCGCAACAAAAAACGCAGGAAAACTGAAGGAATTCAAAGCCTTTTTCGAAGAATACGATATTACAGCTTACGGACTAGATGAATTATCAGAGCAATTCGATGATATCGAAGAAACAGGCACGACATTCGAGGAAAATGCCGCGTTAAAAGCAGAAATAATGGCAGGCCACTTGCAGGTTCCTGTACTTGCGGATGATTCCGGTCTGGAAATCGATGCACTTGAAGGTCGTCCGGGTGTCTACTCAGCTCGTTATGCCGGAGAAGAAAAAAGTGATCAAGCAAATATGGATAAAGTTCTGGAAGAGCTGAAAGATGTACCGAAAGGGAAGCGTACAGCTCGATTCGTTTGTGTATTGGCACTTGCGCAGCCAGGAGAGGAAACATTCTATGCGAGAGGCCATGTGGAAGGTACGATCACGGAAGAACCAAGCGGCGAACATGGCTTTGGCTACGATCCCGTCTTTCAGCCAGAAGGCTATGATAAAACGATGGCCGAGCTAAAGCCGGAAGAAAAGAATCAGATCAGCCACCGGAAACAGGCAATGGTTCACTTGGAAAAATGGCTGAATGACCAAGCGAAGTGAGGAGATAGGATGAAGATACTGATAACGAGCGATAGCCATGGATTGACAGCAGAAGTAAGCAAGCTGAAGCAGCGACATGAGGATGAAGTTGCAGCATATATTCACTGTGGTGATTCTGAATTGCCTTTCGATGCGCCAGAGATGGAAGGCTATTATCGGGTTGCTGGAAACTGTGATTATGACAGAGCTTATCCAGAAGTGGAGGAGTTGACAGCATCTGAACTGCCGATTCTTATTACGCATGGTCATCTTTATGGAGTGAAATCGAGTCTCCGATCATTGGAGAAGCTGGCAGCTGAGAGAGAAGCCAAGATTGTTTGCTACGGCCATTCACATGTGGCGAGAGCGGACGTAATTGATGGCAGGCTGTATATAAATCCTGGCAGCATCCGCCTGCCTAAGCAGTCGCCATATCCGACATATTGCATTTTGTCCTACGAAGATGGGATTGCAACGGTTCGATACTATACATTAGGTGGCGAAGAAGTACCGGAACTGGAAAAATCCGTTACTTTCAAGTAAGCTCGGACAAAAAATTGTAACGTTTTTATTGCCGAATCACCTCACACTTACGTTATACTAGTGTTTGAATGAATTGAGGTGATTTTGTATGAATGAAGCCGATTTCGGTTACAAACCAAATCATAAAAAACGCAATTATCGTCCGCTAGTTATTTGGCTGACCATCATCATAGATGGATTGGTTGTCGTACTGAGCGGCTTACCGCCTGTCGAAGGCTTTGACCTATTCGACGTACACATCCTGCCAATGCTGAACGCTATCTTCAACAGCTTTACGTTCGTCTTCCTGCTGTTGGCACTGATCTTCATCATGAAGAAGAATATCATCTGGCATAAGCGCTTCATCTATTCAGCTTTTGTCACAACAACACTATTCTTGATTTCTTATGTAGCTTATCACTACCTGGCAGGAGATTCATCATTCGGAGGCGAAGGTATCATCCGTCCGATTTATTTCTTTATCCTGATCACGCATATCGTGCTGGCAGCAGTCATCGTACCGCTGGCCCTTGCATCGATTACACGTGCTTGGAATATGGACGTGCCAAGGCACCGAAAAATTGCCCGCTGGACAATGCCATTATGGCTTTATGTCAGCCTTACAGGCGTCATCGTTTACCTAATGATCCGCCCGTATTATTAAGGAGTATTGCTCCGGGAAACCGGGGCAATTTCTTAATTTCAAAAAAACTGTTGACTATATGTTAAATATCATGTAGAATAAATCTTGTCCTTAAGAGAGGACAGCATACATAAAAGAAACACGCGGGTGTAGTTTAGTGGTAAAACCTCAGCCTTCCAAGCTGATGTCGAGGGTTCGATTCCCTTCACCCGCTCCATGTCCCAATAGCTCAGCTGGATAGAGCAACAGCCTTCTAAGCTGTGGGTCGGGGGTTCGAATCCCTCTTGGGACGCTAACAACAAAGACGCTAGAAACCTTGATATATAAGGGTTCTGGCGTTTTTTATTTTGATGACTAGCCCCTGGGGCGGGTGGTCAAGAGGAGGGG
>NZ_NPBF01000014.1 GCF_002272135.1 Virgibacillus sp. 7505
GAGGAGGGGATGGGGCTGAAATGGGGCAGGAATATTACGCGCCCCCATTTTTCTGCTTCTTTTCAAACATTGAATCAAAGTGGCTGGCAGCTTTTTGATCAGCTTCTTCAAGTACATGTCCATAAGTATTCATTGTTGTAGAAATGGTAGAGTGTCCTAATCTTTCTTGGATGATTTTAGCATGTACTTGCTTATTGATTAGTAAGGTTGCTGAAGTATGTCTCAGATCATGAAATCTTATTTTCTTTAAATTATATTTCTCGACCAATCTTAACCAGTACTGAGCAATACTATCTGGTCGTATAGGTCGCCCGAATTCGTTAGCGAATAAGAAGAGATGATCAGGCCATTCTCTAAGCGAACCTGCTTTCATTGTTTCACGTTTACGTTGATTGTCTAATCGTTTTAGCATGTCCATCATTGCACTAGGCACAGATATAGTTCTTTCTCGATCTGTCTTTGTAGCTTTGATTCCAACACCGCCGCCTTTTAACTCATATGCCGATTGTTCTATGCGCACGGTGTTCTTTTCGAAATTAAGATGCTTTGATTCAAGAGCAGCAATTTCCCCTTGCCGAGCAGCAGAGGTAAGAGCAAACATAATACATGTTTGCCAGTTAAAAGGTTCGTTAGTCATGTGAGCCAATAGAACACTAACATCTTCTTCATTATATACTTCTGTCTTTTTGCTTCTTACTTTAGGTGGCTTAGCGGCAGATGCTGGGTTTTCATTAATCAATTTCCACTTAGTAGCAAGATTTAAGATGTTATTAAACGCTTTGTAGATATTATTCAGCGATGAAGCAGATAGCACACCTTTCTTACCGTCCAACCGTTTACCGTTCTTACTTAACTCATCTAGGAAGTTAACTATATGAATAGTTTTGATGTCTGATAGCTTCATATGTCCATATACAGGTAGTATTCGGGTGTTTAGTATGTTCACATAGTTTGTTCTTGTATCGTGACCTAACTCTTTCTCTGCATACTTTTGGAGCCAATCGTCGTAGAACTGACTTAATGTCATCTTTTCTGGTTTAACGTAAGTACCACCTCTTATGGTCATTTCAAATTCAGCTAATTTCAGACGTGCATCCTTAATACCTTTAGCTTTAACAGTAATTCTTTCTCTGATGGCTTTACCTTTATTATCATATCCAATGACTACGCTAAGTCGATAGCTGCCATTTCCTCTGTCCTCAACAGATCCCATATAAACAACTCCTTATCTTTCTCATATACATTTCGTACCTTTCTGCAGCGAATTGATAACTCACATTAAACTTATCCGATATGATTAGAGCGGCATAATGACATTGATCCGGAAGTAACATTTTTCTAAGCATGAAAGTAGGGACACAGAAATGGTAAGCAAATATATTAGCCTGAGTCTCCTGCAACTCCTTGAAACTATCTGGCATAAGCACTTGATTGCCAGAATGTCGCAGTACATGACAAAGCTCATGCCCAAATACATGCCATTGAGCTGTGCTGTCCAAGCGTTCATCTATTAGAATAGAAATCATCCCATCTTCACGATTAATATACTTACTTTTGCCATCCCAATAATGTAACCATATGCCGAGCCTGCCGGCGATTAATTCCTTGCTGATGTGTGAAGCTTCTGTGATATTAATTTGCTGATAGACTTCCTCAACAAAGTCTTCTAGATGACTAGTGTAATAGAATTTCCCCATGATGAAACCTCCAAGCAATGCGTATTAGAACATGTGTTCTGTTTTTGGTTGAAATAAAAACCCTGAATAGGGCTTTTATTTTTCTCCATCTTTCTTTTCAGCTTCTTCCCAGGAGAGGACATCAAATTCAATGCGTTTTTCCTCACCGATATCCTCGTATGTCTCCATATTGTAAGGAGGAGTAACAATTAAAGTGATTTTCTTTATTTCAGCTTCTGGGTCTTTTAAGATGTACCAAGCCTGACCTTCTTTTTTAACCTTGCCATAGAAGTCACCGCCTGCTTCACCAGAAAGCAATATTTCTGATTCCAATTGTTCTCCTGTGTCAGTTGTAACGATAGCTTGGTCAGGGTAGAAGCTAACATCCTTGTCAGTTTTATTTTCAGAAATTAGATCCACAATAATTACTTTAGCTTTGTCGGCACCTTCAAAAATGTATTCCTTAGCGTCTGCATCTGGTACTACATCGACTACACCGACACCGCCAACCTTCATCTCAACACCACCAAAGTCAAATGGTTTTAGTGGATTGTCTTCAACGCCATCAATACCAGCTTCTTCACTGTATCCAATACCTACAACTTCACCTTTGCCAAAACCTTCTTCTTCGAATTTACCTTCATCTCTAAAACCTTCGCCCGATGATTCACCTTCAGCAGTCTTTTCTTTTTCCTGCTCTTCCATATATTCAGCTTGTTTCTCAGCAGATGAAGCGTCTTCTGCTACTGCTGTTTCTTCCTTTTTGTTTTCAGTATCTTTATCGCTAGAAGCTTCTTTATCAGACCCACATGCTGCTAAAAGAAAGGTTAATAATGCTAGAAACAGTAAAGCTAGTAATTTCTTACTCATTAATTGACTCCCCTTAATAGTTATTGTTTGTCGCCGGGCTTACGGTTCTTTTCTCTCTTAAGTATGAATTCCAATGCTCGTATTGCTTCTTCTTCTGTAATGTCTCCATCGGAAGCGGCTATGTTTGTATCTGCGTCTTTTATAATCTCTTTGGCCTGTTGATGGAAGTCTTCGCCTTTTAGCAAGAAATCCGTTGAAACATCGAAGTACTCCGATAACTTAATTAACATATCGTAATCTGGTTTTCTTCTGTTTTTCTCATAGGCTACATAAGCAGGTCTAGTTATATTCAAAACGTCAGCTATCTCTTGTTGGGTTTTCTTTTTACGCACTCTCAGCTTATAAAGCCTGTCTCCAAGCATATCCTCACCACCGTTTCTACCATGCATTTTACAGTAACAGTTAGTTACATATCTATATTAGTAACAAATCGCAACCTTTTTTCTATTCATATGTTGACAAAGTAACAAAATGATACTATTATAAATGTAACGAAACGTTACAGGAGGTGATTACCAATGAGAGTATGGTTAAAAGAATTTAGAGAACAACGTGACTACACACAAGAGAAAGTAGCTAAATTGTCCGGGATCGAGCGCTCTTATTACACTATGATTGAAGGAGGCAAACGTATACCAAGTGTTACTGTCGCACAATCTATCGGAAGAGCATTAGGGTTTGATTGGACTATTTTTTTTACACAAAATAGTAACGAAGTGACACGTGACGAAGCGCAAGAAGTCTGCTAACCAATAAGCATACTTCGCACACTGCACAGAGCGACTGAGAGCGAGAGGGAGCGACGATATGAGCCCCACCAAAATACATGCAGGCCATTGCCTAGACCGGACGTTCTCTGCAGTGTGTGAAGGAGAAGAAAGGAGAACCAATATGTTTATAAATAATGAGAAGGAAACCTCTGCTGCAACAGAGGAATCCAAATTTGATCTTGCTACTACTCTTTCAAATTCGATGCGATACGCTGGGAAGAATTTTGGTATGCCAACTCGACAATTATTGGAACGTAGTTTGAAACCATATGCCCCGTATGAAGAGCTGAAGATTGAAGGGCAGCTCCAGCAGCGCCAGAAATTACTTCCTTGATGTAGTCTCTATCGGATAGATTCTTCTCGTCAGCTACATCAAATACTGCTTGCAATGTATCCATTAAAGCTGTTTCCGCAAGTTTCATAGCATCTAACTGAATCGCTTCCATGTCATTCTCGAGTTTTTCTATTGGAGCAAAATCACTTTTATCAATTTTCATTTCATCACCCCCTTTTGTCTCATTTTACGACAAATAGGGAGAAAATTCCTTAGGAGGAAAGAAAATGACTGAATTAAAACTAGTTTCACAGAATGGACAAGTACTAGCTGATAGTCGTGAAGTAGCAACAATGATTGAGAAAAATCACGGTCATCTAATTAGGGATATCAATCAATACAGAAGCATCATGGATCAAAATCCAGATTTGGATTCTGATGATTTCTTCATAGAATCGCAATATCAAGCCGGTACAGGCAAGCTATACAAAATGTACTACCTCACCAAAATCGGCTGTGACATGGTCGCTAACAAGATGACAGGAACAAAAGGTGTACTGTTCACAGCTACTTACACTAAAAAGTTTCAGCAGATGGAACAAGAGTTGCAACAAGGCTTTAAACTTCCAAGCAACTTTAAGGAAGCATTGCTTCATCTGGTTGCAAAAGAAGAGGAAAACGAGAAACTTCAACAAGAAAACGCAGAACTTAAACCAAAAGCTTCTTATTACGACCTTGTATTGCAGAACAAATCATTGCTCGCTATAAGTACTATCGCTAAGGATTACGGTATGGGCGCTCAGACACTGAACAAAATGCTATATGAGTTGGGAGTTCAATATAAACAAGGTGGCGTGTGGCTGCTATATCACAAGTACCAAGCAGAAGGATATACGCAGTCTAAAACACACACTATTGATTCAGAAAAGAGTGCAACACATACCTATTGGACACAGAAAGGTCGCATGTTTATTTACCGAATATTGAAAAAAGAAAAAGGGATCGTCCCTTTAATAGAAAGAGACGATGAACAATTACGACTTGTAAGATAAACAAATTCTCATAAGGGAGTGAGAACATGTCACAAAAATTTGATGTACCAGGTTGTGCCGATTACCTTGGCGTATGCACTGACACCATCTACACGATGGTAAGGGAGAAACAGATTCCACACGCAAGGATTCGTCGTCGCATCATCTTCTCAAGGGAGTCAATCGATGCTTGGATTCGGGAGCAGGAAGCCAAAAGCATGATCGTTGAAGATGAAGCAATTTAACTTATATAAGCAACATTGGGAGTATGTCACTCAGTTACTTCTATAAAACAATAATACAACGAATTAAGGGACAAGAAAGGACGAGAACACGTGGCGAACAAAGCATATTCTTTGGAAAATCTGCACCTACAAATGAGGGAGGAACGCCTATGCGCGGGATTAAGCCAGGAACAAATGGGAGCACTTTTGAAAAAGGGTCGAAAAGCAGTGAGCGAAATCGAAAATGGATACGTCAAGCCAAACCCCCTTCTAGCAATTAGGTGGTTCGAAATTACCGAATCTTATGAACATATCGACTTGGTTCATTACCTGTTCAATCTGCACCCTTTGGCGACTGTTCCAGTGGATCCAGAACTTAATCAACGTCCGGCCATGGCGACAAATAATTTACGCAGACAGATAGAACATGCACTGCCAGCAATAGAACGGATAGAGGAATGGATGTTAAAACAGCGACCAGGAAGAAAAACAGAAATACCTTTAGGTGATTTCAAGGAATTAAGCGATCTGGATGATGCACTAAAAACTCTGTTTTACGCCTGTCAAAGAAAAGTCGGTTTGGATATGAAGGAAGTTTCGGATTCGTGGACTATGGAAGCGTTGGCCGATCAAGTGGCTATGCCTCGGTACCAAGAAAAAACAAAGGAGATGAGTTTTGCATGAAACGCATTCTAGCTGAACAATTCAAACCATCGGACATAGCAGCTGCTGAAAGAGAGATTGTATGTATCAAAGATATGTTGATTGAAGCTCAAATGGATGTAGATAAGGGATTTTACGAAGGGCTAATTTTACGCTTAGAGAATGCCACGCGATCAGCCAAACAAATGCTGAAGATGCAAGAAGAAAAGACGCAATCTGATGAAATCTTGGAGTTAGTCCAGGAGATAGAAGAGCAGGGACGAGTAAATGAAATGTACAGACGTTTCAAAGGTAAAGAGGCGATATGAATCCGAAAGTATTCTTCCCCATAGCTTTCGTTCTAATGTTGGTAGCTCTCTACTTTTGCATCATCATTTTTGCGGCATAAGAAAAGACGCATAGCGGCTGGCACCACTAGCGTCCTTAGTTATCTCAATACAAACCGATTATAACATATGCCAATTTACTCGCCAAGGGAGGGCGTAGTTATGGAAGCAACGGACATTATCGAAGTGGAATATGACCAATTTGGCAGGATGAAAAGACATCCATTGTATCACCACAACAGCTACAATCGGACTCCTTTTACGGTGGAGGAGTTGGAATACATTTGTAAGTATTGGCATGCCGATCACATGGATGATCTAGGACTAGCGTTAGGAAGAACGGGAGTAAGCTTGGCGCAGCAGGTATCTAATCTTCGGAAACAAGGATTGTTCGAACACTACAAAAATATGAATCGTCACTGGTGACGGGATGGAGGAAGTTATGAGAGAGATTAAGTTTCGAGCTTGGTATGGAGAAAAGATCGGCATGCTTGAGCCGACTTTTAATGGCAGCATCAACGAGATATTCGCTGAACGAAACGGAGAATACATGCAATACACAGGCCTAAAGGACAAGAACGGCAAGGAGATATACGAAGGCGACGTTTATCATCAGGGCGATCCTAAAATTACGTATACAGTCGTATGGCACGATACAGGTTTTAAAGGCAAACAAAACAGCAGTAGTAGCTATGCTGGCTTGGAACATTGGCAAGAAAGAATTGAGGTTGTAGGCAACATTTACGAACCAAAGGAATGACCATCCGGTCTTCCTCAGTGAGCATAGATCCTGTGCTTAGTGAGGGCTATCGGATAGCTCAATACATAGGAGAGGAGGACAAGCATGGAACATCCAGCAATAGCGCAAACGCTTCGAACAGGCTACCCGTTCCCGATTCATTCAGACATTCACGGATATGACTACTGGGGCAAAGAAATAGTTCGCGGTGAAGATGTAGTCGAGATTGATGGAGACTTGGTGCTGCAGGATGACTTACAGAAGTATCTGAGTGAAGTGTATCACGCCAAATTTTATACAGCGAAATAGGAGGATTCATGTGATAGCAGAAAAGGCAGCGTTCATTTATCGATGTGAGTATTGTAGCAAACGTTTTTTAACTAAGCAGGGAGCTAAACGTCACGAAGAAGATTATTGCTATAAGTCACCGATTCCGGAACAGAAAAAGCAAGATAAACAAGCATCATGTGACCATGAATTCAAAACGGTTTACGACTACATTCCTGGTGAAGCAGTCAAGGAACCGCAGTATGACCAATGTATCCATTGCGAATTTATCCAATAAAAAAACCACCCATAAGGTGGCGGTCAGTCAGTTATAAAGATTCGCACCTTTAGAATAGCTGATTGGCCGGCAAATATCAAGGGAGTGAGGGTATGCAAGAAGACTTTAACTTGTTGTTCCAAGAACATTTAAAAACTATGACCAGAGACAACGCATTCATAACAACTGTCTACTGCATAGGGATAAACGGTAATTTAGATGACCTTAAGAGCGTTATTAAGGATCACAAAAATATAGTGATGGAGGAAATATTCAATGGCAAATCTCGTACAGCAATTTGAACAGTCTCAACAGCCATCTGTTTTAGGACAAGCATCATCCAGCCGTGAAATGGAGGAAGTAAAGGGGCAGATATTCATGGCTCGTCAGTTCCCTCGGAATATTTATCAAGCAGAGCAAAGGATCCTGGACAACTGCAAACGTGCATCTTTGGCAGAAGTTGCAGTCTACAGCTATCCAAGGGGTGGGACGAAGGTAGAAGGACCTTCCATCCGATTGGCTGAGGTACTAGCACAGAACTGGGGCAACCTTTCATTCGGCGTGAAAGAGCTAGAGCAGCGTGAAGGTGAATCTGTCGCCCTGGCTTATGCCTGGGACTTAGAAACCAACGTTCGCCAAGAGAAAGTATTCACAGTTAAGCACTCGCGTAAAGCCGGAGGGAAGCTTAAAAAGCTCGATGATCCACGCGATATCTACGAGCTGGTTGCGAATAACGGTTCCCGTCGGGTTCGTGCATGCATCCTTGGTATCATCCCTGGTGACATCGTTGAAAAGGCAGTGCAGGAGTGCAACAAGACATTGGAAGGTGGAAATGGCCGACCGTTGAAAGATCGCATTGCGAAAACGCTGGAACTATTCAAAGAAGAATACGGAGTCACACAGCAGCAACTAGAAGAATATGTCGGCTACAACATTTCAGCTTTCACTGATCGCGACTTAGCTGGACTAGGCAAGATTTACACCTCTTTGAAAGACGGTATGTCCAAGCCAGTTGACTGGTTCGGCAAGAAAGCTGCAGCTGATAAACCAAAGGATGACAAACCATCCAGTAAACTGGCCGCCGACATGCAAAATGAGCAGGACAAGCCAAAGGAAGTGAAAGATGATGTCAGCGTTAATGACCTTGACCCAAGCAAACTACCACTCGACTGAAGCTAACCGGGATTACTTCTCTGTTTCCCAATTCAAAAGGTTTGAGCAATGCGAAGCCAAAGCAATGGCAGATCTGAAAGGTGAATATAAAGAGCCGACTACTAACGCTTTACTGGTTGGCTCCTACGTTCACGCAGCATTCGAAAGTGATGAAGCATTCAATGACATTTTGACACAGAACAGTGACGCAATATTCAAGAATAACGGCAGCAAATACGCCGACTTCGAAACAGCTGACCGAATGATTGAGACATTGAAGAACGACAACTTGTCCATGTTCGCTCTGACAGGTGAAAAAGAGGTCATTATGACTGCTGAACTGTTCGGGGTCCCTTGGAAAATGAAAGCAGACAACATCAATCTAGACCGAGGATTCTTCTCAGACATAAAGACCACACAGGAGCTTCATAAACGCTACTGGAGCAACAAATACGAAGGTTGGGTGTCATTTATCGAAGCATGGGGTTATGTGCTCCAGATGGCTCTGTATCGCTTAGTCATTAAGGCTAATACCGGAAAAGAGCTGACACCATATATTGTGGCAGTTACAAAAGAGAATCCATGCAATAAGGCAGTGATCCACTTTGACGAATCAAGGTTCACATTCGAGGAGGAATACCTGGAAATGCGAATGGGGCGATTCAAGAAAGTAAAATCCGGTGAAGAAGAACCGAGCAGCTGTGGTAACTGCATCTATTGCCGACAGACTAAGAAACTAGCAGACACGATTGAAGTGGGAGCCTTGCTCTACGAATAGGAGGAAATGAAATGTTAAACAGAGTCGTACTTGCTGGCCGTCTGGTCCGCGATCCAGAGCTTAAATACACACCAAATGGCGTGGCAGTTGCGAACTTTACTCTTGCGGTGAACCGACCATTCAAAAGTCAATCAGGAGAAAGTGAAGCAGATTTCATCAACTGTGTCGTTTGGAGAAAGCCGGCAGAGAACCTGGCTAACTACATGAGTAAAGGAAGCTTAGTCGGAGTGGATGGACGTGTACAGACACGCAGCTTCGATAATCAGGAAGGCAAGAAAGTGTACGTGACTGAAATCGTTGCCGACAGTGTGCAGTTCCTTGAATCAAAAGGCGGCAGCAACACTCAAAGCAATAACCAAAGCTACAACGGTGGCGGACAAGCTAACCAGCAGCAGAATAATGATCCATTTAAAGACAAAGGTGAACCAATCGATATTTCAGATGATGATTTGCCTTTCTAAATATTAGTCATATTCACGAACACAGTCACCTGCTAGAAGAAGCAAAGTAAAAGCATATGGCTGCCTCGGGAGCGGCGGCTAGAAATAACACCTAAAGGGAGAGGTGAAAGGGAGTATGGCAAGACCAAGAAAAGAAGGAATGGATTACTTTCCACATGACACAGACGCCAGCAGCGATGAAAAGCTTGAAGCATTGCGATCCGTCCATGGGAACGATGGATATGCATTTTACTTCATCCTTCTGGAAAGGATTTACCGGACAAGTCAGGCTGCATTGGATGTATCAAAACCTGTATTGTTCAAAGCTTTGGCTAACAAGCTGATGGTATCAGAACAGAAGCTTACAGACATGCTGCACGATTCATTTGATCTTGAGTTGTTGGATAGAGAAGCTTTTGAATCAAAGGGTTGGATCACCAGCAATGGCATAAGGAAACGACATGAAGAAGTAGAAAACATGAGGAATAAGTGGAGAAAAACGAAAGATACAGGAGTTTTCCAGGGAGAAAACACAGCGGATAATTCGGGAGATAACGCCGGGAAAAGCCCACAAAGTAAAGGAAAGGAAAGTAAAGCAAATAAAAAGCAAAGTAAAGAACAGGAAAGCAAGGTAGAGAACGCTACCTCCTACCTGTCCGAAAACTTTTTCAATGCATCCTTAAAAGAAAAAGAAACCTTATTCAGCTTTATCGATGATCTCGGTGATGAGCTTTGTATCGAAGCTATGAAAAGAACTCGTATTGCTGAAAAGAAGTTGTCCTATGCTTTAGGAATCTTAAAACAATGGTATGCCAAAGGTATCCGAAATATGAAAGATGTTGATCGTGATGATGATTTGCACAACAAAAACAGCAATGTAAGACAGTTCAAGCCTAGAAGACAGCAACATGTATATGATCCTGCGTCTGACGCATTCTGAGGAGGTAGACAATGAAATCATTCAAAGACGCGTTCAAAAGTAGCAGTTTTGCACAAAAGATTAAGCCAGCAGGCAGCCGTAACTGCGAAACCTGCGGTAATGAATACAAAGTCTATGAAACTCCTGCAGGTGTACAAGGTGCATGTAAGACTTGCTCAGACAATGAACTTAAGAAGGGACTACCATTCATCGAAGACCTTCAAGAAAGACGTGAAAGAAACTTCATCGAAAAGTTTGAGCGCGTGCCTTGGGATCTCCATGAAGCCACTGTAAATTCATTCAAACCAGATTCTGAGTATGCATCGCAAGGAGAAGCTAGAAATTTAGTGGCTCGATTCATTCAAGGGTTTGCCAACGATGAAGGGGCGTCGCTTGTATTGAGCGGTTCCCCCGGCCTTGGCAAAAGTCATCTTGCGTATGCTGCAGCTAAAGCACTGAAGCACCAGAACTACAAGGTCCTGTATATAAAAGCTTCGGATTTACTGGAGTACGTAAGAGGTACATTTTCACCGAAGTCGGAGCTTACTGAGACGCAGATATTCGACATGATATCAGGACTTGATTTGTTGGTGATGGATGACGTAGGTGCTGAGTACGTGAAAATGAACGATCATGGCTACGAAACATGGGTGTCTGATGTTCTGTGTAAAGTGTTCGATCTACGACTCAATAAGCCCGTTATTTGTACAACTAACTATACAGAGCGGGAGCTAGCAACCAAATACGGGATGCACGGCAATCGTATTACTTCAAGGATGCTGCAGAACGCAAAAGGGATACGGCTAGAAGGCAAGGATCGTAGAAAAAGGGAGGATGCATTCTGATGTGCAACATCTGCCACAATGGAGTATTTCACAATCTGGCCGGGGCTGTAACGCAAATAAGACCCTGCCCAAATGGTTGCAATAGGGCAACACCGGAAGAGTTGGATGCCAGGATTGAACGACAGATTCAGCGGTTGCTGACTGCTATGAGGAAGCGTGAAGCTAATGCCTGCTGAAGCATCGGTTTTCAAAAGGGAGAAGGCGAGCGACAGATACATTTTGCCGATCAAGGATCCTGGACACTGGACCAACATGCTTGAGGATCTTGAATTCATTATTGAGACAGAAAAGTTAGATGAAATAGCGAGACTACACAACGAAGGATACAACATGCACCAAATTAGTAAATGCGTGAAACGGTACTCATGGGAAACACTCATCGCAATAATTCATTTGGCACGTCAAGGCAGGCTGACGCGACCGATAGCATTTGTGCAATGACCACCATGGATTATGTGATTGTCATCGTAGTACCGGCAGCATTGTTTATTATCTTATGGCTTACGACAGGGGAGTGGTGAAGATGAACTCCATCGAATTATTTGCCGGAATTGGCGGAATCAGCCTAGCAGCTGAATGGGCAGGGATTGAAACAAAAGCATTTTGTGAGATTGAGCCATTTGCTCAAAGGGTCTTGAACAAGCATTGGCCGGATGTACCGATCTTTGACGATGTAAGAACACTTAATAAACAAGCATTGGAAAAAAGGGGAGTTGACGTTGGAGCAATTGAGCTTATTACAGGAGGATTCCCTTGCCAGCCTTACAGTATTGCCGGGAAGCGAAAAGGCAAGGGAGATGACCGTGACCTCTGGCCAGAGATGTTTAGGATTATCAAAGAAATCAGACCCCGTTGGGTTGTTGGTGAAAACGTTGCTAACTTCGTCAACATGGAGCTCGACAGAACGCTTTTTGACTTGGAGAGTGCAGGTTACAAGGGGCAATCGTTTGTTATACCGGCTGCAGCCATCGGCGCCAAGCATGAGCGAATGCGGACATTCGTTGTTGCCTACTCCGACAGCATCGGACGGGACGACAGGCGGGATCATCGGGAAAAACGATACCTACAAGATGAACAAGACAGGAACACTGCGGAAGATAAATCAGAACGGATCGGACGGTTCAATAGGGCTGGGGAGGTACGTTCAGTTCTGGCCGACACCAAGAACCAAGGGAATGTGCGGAGGAACGGGATCTTTTCAGAAGATGATGGAGCTTCAGAACAAAGGAATCATAACGGAGAAGGAAAGAAAGCAAATGACTGCAGGGAATGGTGGTCAGTTGAACCCGACGTGGGTCGAGTGGCTAATGGGGTTCCCAATCGGGTGGACAGAATTAAGGGACTCGGAAACGCGGTAGTGCCTCAGCAGATCTACCCGATATTCAAAGCAATCATGGACATTGAGAACAGAACACTTAGGTAAGGGGGAAAAGAATGTGAATTTAAAAGCATTGTTTGAAACACAAGCAAAGTTGGAAGCAGATATTTTGGAGAAGCACCCGGTGCAAGAAGGCGAGGATAGACTCAGCAAGAAGATACTGGCGCTGCAAGTGGAGCTGGGAGAATGTGCGAACGAATGGCGCGGGTTTAAGTTTTGGAGTCTTAAGCAAAATCCGATTCAAAGTAAATGGTGTGAAAGATGCCAGGGTTCCGGAAAAATCTATGGCGGATCCTTGCTTAATGAAAAGGTATTAGACTGCTGGCACTGTGATGGAAAGGGTTCTACTAATCCTCTGCTTGAGGAGTACGTTGACTGCCTGCATTTCATTTTGAGTATTGGGTTGGAGTTAAATGCAAGGGACATAGTAATCGATGGTAATTATACAGAAGAAAATACAGTTAAAACATTTATCAAGCTATACGATGATATAACAATGATTCTAACGGACTTGGGAACAGATATTTTTCGAGGACATATAAGAACAGACTATGAAGAGCTATTTAATACCTTTATTGGATTAGGAGAAAAACATCTAGGCTTCACTTGGGAACAAATCGAACAAGCCTACTACGAAAAGAACATGATCAATCATCAACGGCAACAGTCGGGATATTGAGGTGATTACATGCCATTACTTAAAGAATACGCCGGAAGGCAACGGCAAGCAGTCATAGACCGACGCTGGTACCTGATAGATAAGCTGAAACGATTTGGTGTGATTGAATACAAAGGAGTGCCGATCGAGCAGGCGGGACTGGTGCAGCTGGAGGATTTGCATATCAAGGTGATGTGCGAGAGGGGGAAGCAGGTTGAAGACTAAGAATAAAGCTGATCGAGTTAAATTAGCTAATGAACTTTTGAATATGATTGGCAGGCTGGGTAGACATTACTTTTACAATAAGGACGAAAATGCAATGTCAATCTTCGTGATAAGAGGCAGAAACAAGCGATTATGGTTCATCGATAAATTAGGATTCCTAGTCAATCCCTATGAATCTAACATAAGCAATGACACTGGTTTTTCAGAAGGTGGAACGCTTTGGTCGCTGGTGCATGATATGAGAGAGTACATCCTTACAGTTAAAGCTACGAACGGCAATCATGGTTATAGCGGTCTGTTGGGTGAAGGATGGGGCTATTCGCAAGAGGAGATGCAGGAAATCATTGGCTTTGCAGAACAGATAGGATTTATTGATAGGGCTGAGATAAATGCCTAGAAGCAAGTACGGTGCCAAGAAGGTAACTCTTGATGGCCACACATTTGATTCCAAAGCCGAAGCACATTTCTATCAATATACGAAACTACGGTTAAAAGCCGGAGACATTCAAGCATACGAACTACAACCAAGATACTTACTACAAGAAGCATTCAAGCACCAGGGCAAGTCAATTCAGAAGATGGAGTATGTGGCAGACTTCCTGATTACGCACAATGATGGCAGCCAGGAGGTAGTCGATGTAAAAGGTGTGGAGACAGAGGCTTTTAAGATCAAAAAGAAACTATTCTACAAGCGGTACCCGGATTTGAAGCTATCACTAATGACTTACAAGCATGAACTTGGCGGCTGGATTGAGTTGGACGAGCTCAAGAAGTTGGAAAGGAAGGCAAAAACGAAACGGCAGAAGAAAGGGGCGGTATAGATGGACAGATCAAATGATCCTCTTATGCTAAGCAAAAACACCCGTGTAGCTGCATTTATTGAAATATTGAAAACAAAGAAGGGTGAACCGACAGTTGTACTGATTGATGGAGTGGAATTCGTGAAGAAGCCAGCAGGCCAGAAGGGGAGGAAGTAAGATGAGCCAAGAAAAACGGTGTGATTATAACACTTGTAAAGAAATAGCTACGACTAAAGGTCATGTGTGGACCAGGGATAAAGAGTTTATTGAAGTAAATGCTTGCGATGAACATTCAAAACTTAGTGGCTTCTTTCCAGAACCGAAGGAGGAAGACAAATGAACAAATACAAGCTTGATTACAAACTGACAAACGGTGAGAAAGGCACACAAAACATGCCGGCAAACACGATTGAGGGTGCTAAAAAGGGAGCGCTGGCGCACATCGCTGATCGTGAAATGGTGGAAGTGGACGAGATTGACGAAAGTTCTTTGGTAGTCACATATGTTGGGCCATGGGTTCGAAATAAGAACGTTGAATGCGAGGGATGCACCTGATGAGGATACTAACTAATGGTGAACAACTAGTTGGAAAGACAGTAGCCTTTGCGCATATTGCTCAGTTTGCTACAGCTGTAACTCTAGCAACCACAGACAACGAAGTAATTGTTTTTGAACCCGAATACGATTTCGAGGAAGAGGACATGTTCCGTTCGCGAATAAGGATATACCAACCTTACAGAGCTATTGAATATATCGAGAATCATAATTACGTAAGAGAAGAACTGGGAAAGAAAGGAATTTTCGATATCGAGGCGTACAAACAGAAAGAGAAAGAGCGACGTGAGCAGGAAAATAAAAAATTGGAAGAACTAAAAGAAAAACGAGAAAGAGAAGCTTACGAGCGACTTAAATTAAAGTTTGAAAAATAGACCAAATTTGCCATATATTACGTGCCATACAAAGGGAGAAGTGGTATAATGGAAACAGCTAGAAACGTTGATATGACGCAGAACGTAGCGATTGACAAGCAGCGAATGATTGCGGAAGTACCACTTGTAGACGGCATGATTTACACGGTTGTAAAAGGCAGGATTGAAGTTATTGATCCACCCGAGAAAGGATTCGGGAATTACAACTTCTGTTATCAGGATGGACAAGTGATTGACGTAGTGAAGTCAATTCGTCAACGATTCAAATAAAATAAGTCTGAGCGAAAAACGCAGGACATGAACCAAATCCTAAAGGGAGGATTCGGTTTGTGTCCTTTTTTATTTATCCAAAAAGGGAGCAATGGATATGAAAATGACATACAGGATTTTGATGAGGAAGAGTCCTTATCGTAAAGACCGCGACAAACCAGCACAACAGCCAATTCAGCGCAGCAGATATGCACAGTCTTTGTGGGAAGTAGGTGCAGGGTGGAAATGAGCTCAAAAGATCTGATTGAGTTGTCTTTGAAGGTTGCCAAGCCCTTTTATATCTTAAACAGGACGAAGAACAAGCGGATTCAAAGAAAGCAGCTAAAAAAGCTGGAACAAGTATCTGGCGGCACTTTCTCTTACTTCGAAGACGAGGAGGAAATGTATTATGCTGACGGCAAATAGGGAGCTTGCTGTACACGATAACTGGGCGGACAGAATGATTATTGAGTATGAGAAGGGTCGTCAAGGTTTGAGTCAGATGAAGAACGCTCTGGATCCCGAGAATATTCATGATCAAAAAGATAAGTCACAGATTAATAGCATGATTGGCGAGATGTCGGAAGCTATGGAATGGATGAAATGTGGGCATCATCCAGGAGCAAGGGGTATAGAACGAAAATCAGCTTATCAGAGGCGTTCTCTGGTGAATATGGACTTGATGCCTTCCTTGGATATCGAACCACAGCAAAGGGAGCTGACAGAGGACGAGAAGCACGCCATACGCGATGTTTTAATCTTACTGTCTCACAGGGAAAGAGAATGTTTCCTTTTGCATAAAGCGCAAGGATGGTCAATGTCAGAGATTGCGAGAGAGCTCCATATCAGCAAGCCGACAGTGCAAAAATACATTAATCGTGCCAAGGAAAAAATAAAAGAAAAAATAATTTAAAATTTCTTTGTCATACGATTGTCATACGAACCCACCTAAGGGTGAAGGGGTTAGATGATAAGCTGAATAAAGTGGTTTGCCAAGGAACTTCGTTCCTCCAAACCCACTCTCA
The DNA here is from genome assembly GCF_002272135.1 of Virgibacillus sp. 7505. Lineage (GTDB taxonomy): Bacteria > Bacillota > Bacilli > Bacillales > Amphibacillaceae > Terribacillus. Next base: position 16,516 of record NZ_NPBF01000014.1, read on the forward strand.
TTCGAGATAGAATTGGTACATCTTTCTACCATTCATGCTCTAGATTCGCTGTTAACCTTATAGGGAGGCGGTGAATCTATGAAGCTCACTCTATCAGCGCAGGTGATTTCAAAAGGGAGAGATCACGTGGTGCTGAATACACAAGTAAATAGCAAGGATATCGGCGACAAGAAGCCGAAAATAAGGATCATTGCGCGAAGCAGTGGGGAAAATAATTAAAGCCTCCATAGTGGGGCTTTTTTAGTTAACAAAACTTTCCTGGAATCTTGTAAAATAGATTTGGGAGGTAGGATATGAATTATAAAGAGATATTTAAAATTTCAGCTTTAGGATTGGTTTTATTAGGGATTATAGTAATCGACATAATCGCGATTGTCGCGATTAATAAAGTTGTTGATGTACTAAGTGATGCCATTTTAGGTGGTATTATTGGATTTGTAGGTGCTTTAATTGGTGGAGCAATAACTTATTTTGGTGTTAGTATGCAATTACATCATAGGAAAGTGGAAAACTTCCTTCTCAATGCTCAAGAGAGATTAAATGTTTTATCCGGTATAATGCCAAAGTATAATAAATATTTAAATAGGTTATTCGTTTATCAATATTCTCAACAAGCTCAAAAGGATAAAGTAATTGCGAATGAGGCCTTAGAAGAAACAGCAAGAGAGTTTTTGGAAGAAATTAATAAACAAAGTTTCGAAATATCGAGGGCGCTCGAATATAAAGACGCAAAATTGTTTAATGTGTATCTAAAATTTTTGAATTCAAAATTATTTCTCTATACACACAGGAAAGATATATCTGATTCAGAGCTTACTGCAGCTGTTGAAGACATCAGAAGTATACTGGGATTGTTAAAACGAAGTAATGACACTCTTGAAGAAAAATACAGAAAATATCATAAGCAATACACAATATAAGCACCCTTATGGGTGTTTTTTAGTTAACAAATTCTTCCTGAAATCCGGTAAAATGGATATGGAGGGGTGATTCATATGAAGAAATATTATGCTTGGGCGCTATTATTTGGATTCATTTTTATTGAAATCATATTCATTGTAATGGGGACCATGTTTTCTTTAAAAATAACTGGTTTAAATGACACGGAAATATTAGGTGGTCTAATAGGGTTTGCAGGAGCAATTTTAGGAGGGATTCTAACTCTTGGTGGTGTCTATTTAACCATAAGAGCTAATAAAAAGAGCAAAGAAGAGGAAGATTTGCCGGTTCAGATTTACAGAGTAGAGGAAAGTAAAAACTTTTTGGAGCGCTTAGATCAAATAGAAATGCCGACCTATATATCCAGAGACCCATATGATATGAAATATTTTTTCATAGAAGTTGATGAAGATTTAAGGGTTTATTACACAAATACCTTTGAATTATTAACAGTAACTTATTTAGAAGAGCTTCGGCGGAACTTAACTTTTGTCGATACTGAGACATACAAGATGTTTTTAGACACCCATGAAAAAATAACTAGAATAGAATTGGAAGATTTCTTCGATGCTAAGGATCAAATAATGGAATTCCAAGAGTTAATGATTAAGAAACATTATCCTGAATGGGATTACGAAGAGCAATACGGTTTTTTAGAAGAGTTGGATGATGAAGATGAGGCACGATTTAATGAATTAATGGGGATCTTATGGAAAGCGGATAGGAGGATACATTACCACATAGATCAAGCTTATGGGGACTTATATATTCAATTATCTTTAAAGCATGATGATCTTATTAAAGAGTTAAAAAAAGCAAATTAGCACCCCATAAAGGGTGTTTTTTATTTAGCTTTCGACCTAAGCAACTGATGTGGTTGTTTACGTGGGACGCTAAGACAATACCAAAACCCGGAGGTGGCAGGTGAATGTAAATGGATTGGAATACGGTTAGAGAAGAATACGAGACAAGTGATATTACACTGAAAGCATTAGCTGAAAAGCATGATATAAAGCTTGGTACATTGAAAAGTAGGAAAAGTCGTGAAGGATGGTCGAGGGATGCAACTCCTGCTAAAAAGGTTGCAACCCCAAAGAAGAAGGATGCAACCAAGAAAGAGATGCAACCAGAAGAGTTAGTGCCAGAGATTGATGAAGATGGATTGACCAACAAACAGCAATTATTCTGCATTTATTATGTTAAGTCATTTAATGCTACACAATCAGCAATAAAAGCTGGTTATAGTCCCGATACTGCTCATGTGCAGGGAAGTCGACTGTTAAAGAATGATAAGATTGCAGCTGAAATTCGCCGCATAAAGCAGGACTTAACTGATAGCCTGTTTATTGATGCGCAGGATGTGCTGGCGAAGTATGCTGCTATCGCCTTTGCTGATATAACCGACTTTACGACCTTCGGTAAGAAAGAAGTCGAAGTGATGGGCATGTTCGGTCCTGTTGAAGATGAAGACGGCAATGTGATGATGAAAGAAGTTAATTACGTGGACTTCAAGGAATCCAACATGATCGACGGCACTATCATTACTGAAGTGAAGCAAGGTAAAGATGGCGTAGCTATTAAAATGGCTGACAAGATGAAGGCGCTGGATGTGCTGACTAAATACTTTGAGCTGTTGCCAGATAGCTATAAACGCAGATTGGCAGAAGAGAAGATGCAGCTTGAGAAAGATAGATTCGCATTCGATAAAGCGAAAGCTAACCTTGATGATGACGAATACGAGGATGATGGATTCATGGATGCATTGGATAAGGCTGCTGAAGGAGCGTGGGACGATGACGGTGACGATGGAAGCAATACCGAAGCCGAAGAAGCTTAAGCCGGCGCTGTTTAAGTTCCAGCCGTTCTCCAGAAAGCAGATGAAGGTGCTGACATGGTGGAATAAGAAGACTCCCGTTCATGATAAAGACGGCATTATATGCGATGGCTCGGTTCGTGCTGGTAAAACAGTCGTGATGAGCCTTTCTTACGTTATGTGGGGCATGCAGTCATTTAATGAAGAGAACTTTGGAATGGCTGGTAAAACTATCGGGGCACTCCGACGTAACGTAATTACTCCGCTTAAACGGATGCTGAAGTCCAGAGGATACAAGGTCAAGGATCATCGAGCAGACAACTATCTGACGATAACGAAGAATGGGGTAAGCAATTACTTCTATATCTTCGGTGGTAAGGATGAAAGCTCGCAGGATCTTATTCAGGGTATCACGCTGGCTGGCATGTTCTTTGACGAAGCAGCACTAATGCCACAGTCATTCGTGAGCCAGGCAGAAGCACGTTGCTCTGTTGATGGCTCGAAATATTGGTACAACTGCAACCCAGGCAGTCCTTATCATTGGTTCAAGACTGAATACATCGATAAGCTGCAGGAAAAGAACCTGATTCGCCTACACTTCACGATGGACGACAACCCATCGCTTTCTGAGCGAGTTAAAGCTCGTTATAAGCGCATGTTTACCGGTGTCTTCTACAAACGGTTCATTCTCGGCTTATGGGTTCTTGCTGAGGGCGTTATATATGACATGTTCAACAATGATAAAGGCGGACACGTTGTAGAGACTATTCAGCGGCGGTACACAGATTACTACGTCAGTATTGACTATGGTACTCAGAACCCTACGACATTCGGATTGTGGGGCAAGTTCGAGAAGAAATGGTACAAGGTCAAGGAGTATTACTACAACGGCCGCGAGAAGTCCAAGCAGAAGACCGATATCGATTACAGCAAGGACTTGAAGGAGTTCACAAAAGGTCTACGGGTCAAAGGGGTTATCGTGGATCCATCTGCATCCAGCTTCATAGCGCAACTGAAGAAGGATAGGTTCCATGTAATCAAAGCCAAGAACGATGTGCTGGAAGGAATTCGTAATGTGCAGTCAGCATTGAGTGATTACCTGATTTACTTCAACGACTGCTGCAAAGAGACATTCAAGGAGTTCTCTTCTTACATCTGGGACGAGAAGGCAGCCAATCGAGGCGAGGATAAGCCTGTGAAGCAATTCGACCATACGATGGATGCTGACAGGTATTTCATAAATACTATCCTATTTGCTCCTCAAGGAGGTATCAGCAGTTCTAATGTCTGGTAAAGAAGATATATTCAAACTTTATGCCATTATCAAACATTGTTCAGATTCGCTTATGGAAATCGAGAGGTTATGCAGCAGAGCAGAACATTACGGTGTCACGATGGATGATATAAAAGAAATCAAGAGACAGGCAATTATAGGAGCAAGAGGCAAGGATGGTATAGGATGAATAACCTAACCAAACGGAAGACTGATATCCGCATATGCGAAAGGCTATCATCTGGCAAGCTTCTGAACATTTACTTCCATCGTAAGTTAGGCAAGCCTCCTACAAAGTATTGGTACGTCGGTGTATGCGTCTCTGAAACTCGCAAACAAGCAAATTTGTGGTTCAACAAGCAGAGTAAGCAGCTGGATATCACGGGTGACGGTACTCTGGAAGCATTGATGAGAGCAAAGGAAATCATTCTTGAAGTCGTTCATATGCTTGGCTATGACGAGGAGTTAATAGTTGAGTGGCAGGATGAAAGACGACGCAGTGCATACCGTTGGCTTAAACGATATGGATTCCAAGATTACTATGACGATGATGGGAACCTTATTGGCTATGGCATTGCAAATCCAGACCTATACGAATTCATACCAACACAAGCCGAGTAGGCTTTTTTATTTTGCACGAAAGAAGGTGAGAGAATGCCAAATGGTCCGATCGAGTGGACGAAATGGGGAGAAGACGTGATAAAGGAATATCACGGCCCTATTTCAGATTATCGCAAACTATACGATGGTGATCACACCGAATTGTTCGGCCGAGCAAAAGACTTGGTCGATAAGGGTGAAATCGTCGATAACATTACAGAGGGTAAACGCAAGGCTATAAACGTCCGTCCGCCTTATATCATAGCCAATGTAGCCAAGTTAATACCTGAGATACCCGCAACGCTGGTGGCGCGATCTATCGGCAAGATACAGTCGTCTGTAAAATCAACGGATGAGCAGAACGAGAGTTTGGATGAAGAAACAGAGAAAAAGATTGATGGTCCTAATGATGATTCGTTCAACGGCACCGTACTAGATATCCAGAATGAACTGATTAAGCAGATCGATAAGAACAGCAAGCTGCAGTTCGAGCACTGGTCAAATATTGTCGCGCATCAAGTCGATGGTGGCCTTGTTGGCTGCGTGTGGGAAGATGAGCGTGGCATAAGGCTGGAATTCAAGCAAAGAGATGTCTACTTCCCACATGAAGATGAATTAGGCAGTGATCTTGCCTACTATTTTGAGCGAGAAGATGAAAAATATCTGCATGTATATAGAGAGCGTGTTGAAGAGAATGGATTGCGAACCTCCAACATGCTCTTTTCTATTGGCAGAGATTCCAAAACCAATAGGATTGATGATGAGAAAGCGAAAGAAATCCTTGGTATGAAGGAAACAGACAAGCTGGAAGTATTCTATGAGGGGCGCAACCGTCCATTCATTCAGTATTGGGCGAATGAAAAGACATTTTCCCATCCTTACGGGAAATCAGTTCTCAAAGACCAGTTCGGTAAGCAAGATGAAATCAACTGGACACTGACACGCAGTGGACTAACATTCGAGCGTAACGGTAAGCCGAGACTTGCTGTATCGAAGGAAGTATTCCAAGCACTGCAGGATGCTGCACAGCAGCGATATGGCGATGAAACAAAGATTGACCATCGTGACTTGGAAATCACTACAATGGATGACCAAGGAAAGTCACTGGAAGTCATCCAAATCGACATCACCAAGATCGGTGACATCCAGTGGGTTAAAGACCTCATGAAGCTCATGTTCGTAGAGACAAGGACTTCTGAAAAGGCGGTCGATTTCTACATGGACGAAGGCGGCAGCCCGGCACAATCCGGTGTTGCTAAGTTCTACGACCTGTTCACATCCATATCCAAAGCCGATCAGTTGCAGAAAGAATATATCTACTTCCTGCAACAGCTATTCGAAAGTGCGCTGTGGCTGGCTAATCAAGATGATCCTGCTGTGATTATAGAGGAACCGGAAATCACAGTTCAATCCATGGTACCGGTTAGCCGTAAGGAGCTTATCGAAGAGAATATGATTCCATTCAACGGCAGCAAACAGGCGCAGTCGCTCGAGACAACTGTACGCCGCATTAATCCTCATGCATCGGAAGAATGGATTCAAGAGGAGATTGTACGTATCGAAGAGGAAGCAACATCGAGCAACAGCATGTCAGCTGGCGCTATGACGCTGGCTAACTTCATGGATAATCCAGCTGATCGTAGCAATGAGCAGGAAACCAACGAGGAAGAGGAGGAGGCAGAAGATGAAGAAAGTTAAAATTGAGCTTGAACAAAAATTGACGTACTCCGAAGAAATGGTCGTAGGAGTGCCAGATTACTTGTCAGCAAATGATCTCTCTATACTCGTTGAAGGCATCCTTCAAAATCGTCCTGATGTAAGTCCGAAAGATGTAGCCTATATTCTCGAAAATGAGTATGAACTGAAAATAGATAAACAATCTTTTAATTTTCCAGAGCAAAGCAGCGACTCCGAAACAGAAGTATTCAATGTTTACGATGTAAAGTAGGGTAGGCTCTTATGAATGAGGAACAACTACTCAAATACATCACAGCTTCCGTATCAGCCATTAACGACCAGGTACAAGATGCAGGTGACCTACAACAGGATGATGAAGCTAGCGTGTTGATTGAGTCTATAATACAGATTCTTGAGCAGATGGACATCGATATTAATACTGTCATTCCTGAATTACTCTTGAAAGCTTACTTCGGGGGCATTGACCAAGCTACTGCAATGCTAATTGATGAGGGTATGGATATCGAGAAGGTTGCAGCGTTAACCGCATCCGGTAAAGTTGCAGCACCATTCCAGAAGAAAGTCCATTTGGACGCAGTCAATGAGCTTGTGAGCGATACACTAAGTGATTTTCAGGCCGCTATTCGTACTGCAAAGGGCAGTGCAAAGGACAACATTGAAGACACGCTCAAAGAGGTTAAGAAAGATATAACCAATGGTCTTATTGTTGGAGATGCTCGTAAGGTTATACAGCAACGTGTGGCCAAGTCCTTTGAAAAGGGTGGATTAACCTCATTCGTTACGAAGGACGGCAAGAAGCTGCCGTTGGACTTCTATGCAATGACAGTTACAAGAGCAAAGACACGAGAAGCCACCACACAAGGCTCTGTCAATCGCTATAAAGAGAATAAAGTTACATTAGTCCAGGTCAACGAAAGAAGCGACACATGCGAAGTATGTGCTCGATTCAAGGACATGGTAATCGATCTCACTGGCGATAATCCTGGCTTCAAATCGATAAAGGACAAAGGTGTAAAGCTTCCGCCTTACCATCCTAACTGCCAAGGAACTGTTAGACCGTTTGTTCTGGCGTTCAAAACAGAGGAGCAAATACAAAAGGAAAAGGGCAAATGGAAGTCTTTCAATCCTGAGAAGGACCCCCGTTCTATAACTGCTAAGAAGCAATATGAGCGCAATCAGAAGATAAGGCAGCAGGCTAATGCTGAAAAGAAAGAGTATGCTAAGTGGAAAGCAATGTTTGGTGATGAAGCACCTAAAACCATCGGATCATTCCGGCGCATGAAAAGAGCTAACTCTACTAACTACCAGCATCTTGAAAAAAGATTTGAGAAAGAGAATGTACTCTCATCTCAACGGGAAAGAATCAATAGTGGATATTATCCTAAAACTATCAGTAAAGGTAAACAAAACAAGCATATTGAAGGTACTAACGAATATAAGATGCATATGTTAAAATTAGGGGAAAGGGGATCTAAGCCTTCCATCCTAACCGAAGATCCTGAAAAGTTAGTGAATCAATATAGTGGAACTGGCCGTATTATTGCTAGCAGCTTGAGGAATCCACCTAAAGAGGCGATAACTGCAGGCAAGATTATTGGTCAATATTTTGATCCTGGATCCATGGAATACGTAGATACTAGAGCCTTTATGATTGTTTATTCTAATAATGGGGTCCATTTATATCCGAAGAAGGAGGATGAATATTGATGACTGCGAAAATGTTGGTTAAATTAGCAGAGAATATCGATAAAAAAGTAGAAGTCCATCTGAAGAATGGAGAAAAGCTACGTTGTAAACCACAACAGTATTTAGAAGAGGATTATGAGTCCTTTTTGGTGGAGACATATGAAAATTACGGGTCATATTCAGCTGGCATGTTAGTTGAATTAGAGGAAGATCAAATCTCTACTGTGAAGAAAATCTAAAAAGTCATCTCTCGTACATTTGAAGAGATGGCTTTTTTATATTCTCCTGAAAGGAAGTGATCCTACATCTCGCTTTGCTACTGCGTTATGTAGCTGCTGAAAGGTGGTGGTGATATTGAAGAGTAGTACACTGCATAATGCATTGCTTGCTATTGCATACATCGAATATAGGTATAGCAATAAAAACGAAAGCCGATAAGGCTTATTTTTTTATGCCCAAACCATATTGACGGCGCTAAAAGCTATATGAGTATTGGTTCCTGCACCATAAAGCAGAGGAGAGGAGCAACACAATGAAACCATTCACCGTTATTTATCTATGGATTATCAGTCTACTAACTCCGGCAGCTGCGCCTGCTGTTGAACGTCGCATGCCGTACAAACTTAATCTTCAGTTCTTTGCTGATGGAGAAGATGACGAGGGCGGCGATGAGAATGACGGAGGAGACGACGATGATTCGGATGAGGACGAGGACGAAGATGACACGCCGGATTTAAACGAGCTGCTAAAGAATCCGAAGTTCAAGAAGCAATATAATGAGCGATTCAAGACACAGCTTGGAAAACGAATGAAGAAGTTCGAGGGCATTGACCCTGAAGAGGCTCGCCGACTCAAACAACAGGCAGAGAAGAAGAAGGGGAAAGGCGCTGACGATGATGAAGGTGACGATTCCCAATCAAAGGAGCAAGAACAACGCCTCCTGCGGGCGGAACGCAGAGAAAAGCGGGCGCTAGTAAAAGAAGAAGCGCTGGAACGCGGTCACAATCCTAAGTTGGTTGCCCGTCTTATCGACTTGAATGAAGTGGATCTGGACGAAGACGGAGAGTCAGACAACCTCGAAGAGCTTATCGATGATCTTGAAGCGGAATTCGGTCATCTACTCGGTGGTAGTCGTGACGATAATGAGGACGATGAGGATGAAGACGAACCTTCGACAAAGAAGAAAGCGTACAAGCCTGGTCGGAACCAGAAAAACAATAATAAAACGAAAAAGAAAGATCCGCGAGCTCTCGGTGCTGAACGTGCTGCTGCTCGCCACAAAAAGAAGGAGGACTAATCAATGAATCTACAACCTCGCCGCGAAGTAATCGCAGGACAGAAAGAGTTCTTGCGTAACGCTAATGATCTACAGTTCAAAACAGCTGGTGCAACACTTTCTGGCGCCGACTTTACTGCTGGAGAGTACGTGAAAGCTGGTACCGCAGTGTACAAGGGTGAAGATGGCTTATTCCATCCTTGGGCGGTCGATACGCCTGCTACTGCTCCTGCTGCTGGTCTGACAACACATGATGTCAAAGTTCTATCCAATCAAAATCCGATTGTCGGAGTACTTGCTGCCGGTCATCCACTTGAACGAAAATGCACAGGCGTTAATGCTGCATTTAAAGAAGCTACTAAAGGCCGTCTTGTATTCGATATCTAAAAAACGAAGGTAATTGAAAGGGGAAAAATACATGCCAACACATCTTGATGAATTCCAAGGAGAACAGTTTCAAGGATACGTGGAAAGCGTACCGCCTTCCAGAACTTATCCGCTTGCAAGATTCCTGCCAGTAGAGCCAATTGATGACATCGATTTCTCTTATGGCGTAATCAACAATAAATATGGTCGCGCTGCTTCTATCACTGGATGGAACGCATCTACACCATTGCGCGATAAAAAGGAACTAGAGAAAGTTTACGGTTCTATCGCTAAGATTCAACATGGTTTCCGTTTGGACGAGAAAGAGATCCTGAAGTTTAACCGACCACGTACCGAAGGAGAGAAGCAACGCGCAGTAGAAGCCGTGTATAACGACACTGATGAGCTTATTTATGGTGTTGATGATACGGAGGAGTATCTGCGGGCTCAAGCTTTGTACAATGGGGTGCTCAATTACAAGGACGAAGACAACGATCTTGAAATTGAAGTTACATTCGATTTGCTGGATGAGAACAAAATCACGGCAACTACTCCATGGAGCGATCCTGCTTCTACACCACTTACTGACATTCAGGTGGCTGTCCGTCAGTTCCAGAAGACGAACAAACGCCAGAAGCCAGTGGCTATGCACATGACGAGCGTTACAGAAGCTAACTTGCTGCAGAATGAACAGGTTCGCGTTCAGGTATTCGGTGAGAATAACGGTAATCGTATCGTTACACAAGAAAACTTGCGAGCTGTATTCACTGCACTTGGTCTACCTCCATATGAAATAAACGACGATGTTTATTCCTTAGATGGTGAAGAAGAAGTGCAATTCCTTGCTGATAACAAAGTAGTATTCTTGGGTGCTGATCTAGGGAAAACATTCCTTGGACCGACAGAAGAAAACAACTTCAACCCGGGTAAATTCGGTGTGACAAAACGTGAGTCAGATCCACCACGACAATTTGTTCGCGTTGGTGAAGCGGCATTCCCAGGTCTGCAGCGTCCACAATCCATCGTTCATCTATCTGTATAAGCAAGGCTTCTAACGAGGCTTTGCTTTTTTCTTTATCAAAAATAAAAGGAGGGCATTAACATGCCGAAATATGAAGCAAATGCTTATTTAACTCAAGGCGGAAAGATGATTGCGCCAGGAGAAAAAGTTGAACTTACAGAAGAACAAGCAATTCGTTTGGGTCACAAGCTGAAAAACGCTCCAGGAAAAGAAACCGAAGAGGGCGGTAATGGTGAAGAGAAGTACACTGAGGCTTCCTTGAAAAAGCTTGGTGCTGAAGGACAAAAAGCCATTGTCGAACAAGCAGGCGGTAACTTGGAAGAAATCACAAATGAAGAAAAGCGCATTGCCTTTATCCTAGAAAATCAAGAATAAGCAGGTGATCCGAATGGATTTCCAAACAATAAATGCATATCTAGAAAGCATCTTTAATTCCGATGCTTACACAGCGTTAGATAATGACGCAAGAAAAAAAGCGGTATTCTCTGCCACTGAACTGCTGAAAGATAAATTCGATGAATCCAAGCTAACTGATCGTGCAGTTGCTATCCAAGTCATGTACATGTTGGAAGGAGAAGAAGAGTATTTTGCTGTGCTTAAAAGGCATGGCATTACCTCTTATTCTACTAAGGGTGTTTCAGTCAGTATCAGTGTTGGCAGCATATCCCCTGATGTTCTAACCATTTTGGGATATCACAAAGCCGGGATTGGTAGATTGATATGAAACCACCAATGAGGCACCGGGTCCTCCTGGAGATTCCGGTATTGGACGAGAATGGTCAACCTAAGAAAGATAGATACGGTCGTCCAGTTACACCGGAGCAAGTGGTGAGCAAAGCGCGTGTACAGCGAAAAACAAAGGTTGTCGAAGCATCAGATGGTCAACAACACGAAACAGTGCTGGAGGTTGATTTGCCAACCTACCAAAAGGTTGATTACCAGACAACACTCACCTACGTTGATGCATTAGGAATTCAAACTAAAGGGCAGGTGGTAGCCGTGGAGGATATATTGAATCTATCAGGCTCCAAAGTCTTTTATAGGACTGTTCACATTGGCCAGTAAGGATGGATTCCTGTCGCTGGAATGGGAAGGATTGGAGGAATTAATCGATCAGTTTGAACATATGGGAGACAAGTTTGAGGAAGCTCTAGTCGATGGATACACCGAATATGGCTTGTTAGTCGAAGAAGGCTCCCGAGCGCTGGCGGGCTATGACACGGGCGACTTGGAACAGAGCATAACCTTCGACCGGGCTGAATTAAATGGTGATACCGTCACAGTAGAAGGCGGTTCAAACCTTTCATATGCACTCAGAAGGCATGAAGAACCATATCGAATGGGTGTCCATGATAAATACGATAACGGATCTCTGTTTCCTAATTACTATGTAGGTGGACGGGGTAGAGCCACTGCCCGTAAGCCTACATGGATGGGGATGCGTCCGGGTCGTAAGTTCATGGAGAACGCAATCCTTGCTACAGAAACGAATTACAACGATATGCTGCAGCGTATCATGGATATCACTCTAGGTGGTGGTCGCAAATGATACAAGAATATCTTATGAACCGACTAGCAGCAAAGTTTCCGGGGCTTACCTGGACAACGAGCTTTTATACGAACAATGACAATACAGGCACTATCTATTACGAGGGCGGGAGCAAGCCAAGCACTTATGAAGATAAGATGCGATACCCGCGATACATGATATGGCTACGGTCGTCAAAATGGGCTTATTTAGAAAGCCTTGTAGATCAGATACATGAGGAACTGCACGAGAAGGGAAACTTCACTGTTGCGGTTCCTCTTTATGATGAGCAAGAACGTCAGATTGGTGAGGATTTACTCCATGTTTATTTCATCGAGGCAGCCAGTGATCCAAATAGGATTGGTGTACAAGATGATGTCATGGAATACTCGCTTAATTTTGATGTGACACTTAAAAAAGTTAGAGGAGGAATTCTTGATGGCAACAGTTGATCCGATTCATATCCCTTTTGGGCTATCCGATATCCTAATAGGTGAAGGGGCAGACGCAATTAAATTCGATGGTAAAGACAACTATCAAGCTGAAGGCGGAGAACTTAGTCTTACACCTTCATTTGAGGATATTGTTATCCAAGACTTTGGTACAGGCGTTTACGATCAGCGCCTTGTAGGTTGGGAAGGTACAGTGACTATCACAGCCTCCCACCAAAGCATTAAGATGCTTCAATTGGCTCTTGCAGCCACTGAGGAGATTACTGACGCGGAGTCTGGAGAGCTTACAGGCTTAATGGACTCTAAGATGGGTACATCCATCCGTACAAAAGGCAAAAAGGTTACGATCCACCCTAGACAGTACGCTGTTGATTACAAGGACATGGATATCACAATCTATAAAATGGCTTCCAACGGTGAAATGGCTCGTACATTTGGTAATGAGCAAGGTAACGTCACTATCGAGCTTACAATGTTTGTTCGTGACAATGCTGATGCCAACAAGCCGGGTAACTATTTCTACATTGGTGGAACTGATCCAAACGCTAGCGAAACACCAGCTGCATAAATCAAAAAATAATGAGGGGTTGCCAAAAGGCGCTCCTCTTTTTCATTAGGAGGAAATAGGATGCCAACAACAGTACAGGTGAAAATTAAAGAACAAGATACAGTACGCACAGAAAGCCATGAAATTGAGGATATCGAGTTCTGGCAGTACGAAGAAATGATGAAAGTTGTTACAGACGTATTTTCTGAAGCTGAAAGAAATCCAGAAGTTGCTGCAATGGTTAATGACTTCCTTGGATCTCTTGAGAACGAGAATGATGACCTTGTACTAGATCAGAAATTCATTAAAGGCATTATAGGATCATTTGAATTATTCGCAGTTAAACTGCCGGGACATGCTATCAAGCTAGTATCTGTAATGAGTGGAATCGATCTAGCAATCTTGAAAAAGCAAAAGCTGATGAAAGTCTTGGATATTTATGATGCCGTAATCGAGGAGAACGACATCGAGGCTTTGGTGGAGCGAGGAAAAAAGTCTTTCGCAAAAACCAAGCGCAAGTTGGCGTTCAAGATTGGGGTGGCGAAAGTAACAAACGCAATAAAACCTTCGGCCCAACACTAACAGAAGCATTCGTATTTAAGCTGGCAAAGGATCTCGGGGGAGCAAAGGAAGTTATACATGGTAAAGCTTCCTCAATGCTCATGTACATGGATATGGCATTAAGACGAGATGAGGACCTTGTAGAGCAAAAGAAAGCCGAACAATTTATTCAATACCTAATCGCTATGTATACACGCCCTCCCGCTATGGGAGAGAAGCGCGATCATAAGTTTGAGCAAGGTAAGCGAGAGTTTGTCGAATCTCTTAAACCTAAGCTTCCTGAAAACAAGGGACCAGCGAAGGTATATCAATGGGATGAAGAGTTGATGAAGAGATTGGCAGCTCAACAGAATAAGCCGGGTGGTTTATCGAGTGTTTAGAGAGTTTGCGAGCAGATCGGCAGAAGGGAGGGTAACCAATGGCGGGTCCTATCAGAGAATTGCGTACCAAATTCGAAGGTACTGCTAAAGGATTCAAAGCGACAATCAATGAAGTGAAGAAGGAAATCAGACAGCTTGGTCCTACTACCGATAAGGCAGTACAAGAAGCCAATAAAAGTTATGACGACCTTCTGAAATCCACTGGTAAGCTCGAAAAAGCGCTTGAGAAGTCAGGTAATCCAAAAGTATTCAAGCCATTAGCAACTGCTATTGAAGATGCTAAGCGTGAAATGGACGTATATGGCGAAGTCAGTGAAGGAACACAGCGGCGTCTGCAGAAAGCTGTACAGAAAAGCGAGCAAGAACTGAAAAAGCTTGGTACAGAGGGTTCAGATAGCTTTGAAGAGTTAGAGTCTGCTATTAATCTTGTAAATCAGGATCTTCAGAAGCTTGGGCTGAAAACGGGTCTTGATCAAACTGATAAAGCTGCTCAAAAGACTACGGACAATCTCAAAGAGCTTGGTGCTTCCGGCAAGAAAAGCATGGATGACATTGAGAAAGCTTCTGATAAAGCCGATGATGCGCTAGCAGATGTAGGCAAGGACAGCAAGGGATTGGAAGACTTCAACAGTGAAGTGGACAAGACTGAATCTAATGTTGGCAACTTAGGTGATAGTGTCAGCGAAACGAACAATAAACTGAAAGAAACTGGAGATTCGAAAAAAGGCATTGCCGGAGTGGCAGAAGCTTTTATTGGTATAAAGGGAAGTACGCTTGCGGCAGCAGCTGGTGTTACAGCGTTTCTAGCAGGTATCTATAAAGCGGTTGCGGTTGCAGATGAAATGCAAGGAACGATGAACAAACTTAGCGTACAGACCGGCGCCACTGATGAAGAACTGAAAGAAATGAACAGTTCCATTCGAGACATTTACAGCGCTAATGTCGGACCAGGTATTCGAGAAATCGGAGATGCTATGGCATATGTCAAGCAAGCCACAAAACTTACTGGTGATGAGCTAGAAAGTGCCACCAAAGAAGCACTGTTGTTGCAAGATGCATTTGGTTGGGAAGTTCCCGAAACAATTAACGCTGCACGTCAAATGATGAACGAATTTGGCTATTCGTCAGAAGAGGCTCTAACATTGTTGGCTCAAGGGCAGCAGACTGGTGTGAACGTTGGAAACGACTTATTAGATACCTTTTGGGAATACTCACATGCGTTTGCTGATTTAGGCTTTAATGGTGAGCAGTCAATGAACATGCTAAACAACGCTATCGAAGCTGGAGCAAGAAACAGCGATGTGGCAGCAGATGCAGTCAATGAATTCGCTACACGGATACGAGATGGATCTGATACGACGAGAGAGGCTTTACAGGCGGCCGGATTAAATGCCGATGAGATCATTGAGAAATTCAATAAAGGTGGAGAATCTGGTCGCGAAGCATTCAAACAAGTCACTGATGCTATAGGTGGAATTGGTGATGCAAGCAAACAGGAACAGGCTGCTGTAGGCTTATTCGGTACATTGGCAGAGGATGTAGGTGTAAGGGCTGTCTTAGCACTAGGAGATGTAGAAGGACAAGCAGACAAAACAGCAGACACATTAAAGGAAATCAATGACGTTAACTATGACACTATAGGCGAAGCGGCGCAGGGTGTCGGCCGTAAGTTTGTTACAGGCGTCCTCCTACCAATACAAGATAAGGTTATGCCTGGCATTAACACAGCAATTGATAAGGTAACAGAATGGTCGGGAAAATTGCGTAAAGTATTCGGTTCGTTATTTTCAGATCACAAAGCTGAAGGAGCTAGCCTGTTAAAACAAATGGGCTTCGATGATAAGGAAATTCAGCTAGCAATTCGTAGCGCGAACCTTATCATGGATGCGATAAACCGTATTCGAACGATAATATCCTCTCTGTTTTCAGATAATAAAGCAGAGGGTGCTTACCTGCTTAAGCAAATGGGGCTCAGCGATGAGCAAGTTCAGATGGCTATCCGTATTGCAAATGGAATTATGGGCGCCGTTGAACGAATACCAGATGCATTCAAGCTTGTACTAGGTCTTGCCAAGACTCTTGTTTCCAATGCAATTGCAGTATTCCGTACCATTTACCCCTTCATTGAACCAATACTTAATGACGTTGTTACCTTCGTCGGTAATATAGTTGGTCAGATAGTATCATTCTGGAAATCTGACGGACAACAGATCATACAAGCCGTAAAGAATGCTTTTAACTTTGTGTTGAGCATTATTAAGTTTGTAATGCCGGTTGTTCTAGCCATTATCGAGTCTGTCTGGGGTTCGATAAAGAATGTCATCCAAGGTGCCGTAAATGTGATTAAGGGTATTATCCAGGTGTTCACTGGCATATTTACCGGCGACTTCAAGAAGATGTGGGAAGGTATTAAGAATATCTTCTTCGGTGCAATAGAGCTCGTTTGGGGATATATCAACCTGCTATTAGTCGGGCGAATATTAAAAGGCGT
This sequence comes from Virgibacillus sp. 7505, assembly GCF_002272135.1. Lineage (GTDB taxonomy): Bacteria > Bacillota > Bacilli > Bacillales > Amphibacillaceae > Terribacillus. The sequence continues at coordinate 33,147 of NZ_NPBF01000014.1, forward strand.
TAAACTTTTATTCAACGGATTTAAAGCAGCAGCTACAGCTGGTTGGGCAGCGATAAAGAACCTCTTTGGAGGTAATTTAGGCGCTATTGTCGGTAACTTGAGAACAGCTTGGACAACCGCTTGGAATGCCACAAGAACTGCTTTTACGGGTATCTGGAATTTCTTGAAAGACACCTTCAATACGCTGAAATCATTGTTTACAGGAACGTTTAATATCTTTAGAACAGTGATATCAAACAGCTGGAAGTTCATTTGGAATAACACCAAAACAGTATTTAACGGCATATGGACCTTCCTAAAGGGTATTTTCAATTTCCTGAAAACCACCTTTAATGCTGCGTTTAATGGTTATTTCCGATTGGTTACTGGTATCTGGTCAAGGATTTTTAATACGACTAAAACAGTATTTCAAGGCGTCTGGAACTTTTTAAAAGGCATTTTTAACACAATAAAAAATCTGTTTACAACAGTTTTTAATGCATATTATCGACTGGTAACAAGCATTTGGACAAAGATTTGGAATACAACGAAGTCAGTGTTCAACAATGTCTGGAATTTCTTGAAAAGCATCTTTAATTTCTTGAAATCGACATTCACAACCGCCTTTAACGCCTATTACAGGTTGGTTACCACTGTTTGGAATCGAATCTGGAACACCACGAAAAGTGTATTCCAGAATGTATGGAACTTCCTAAAAGGTATATTCAATACTATTCGTGATTTCATATCAGGCCGAGTAAGCAGCATATACAACCGTGTTAAAGGTGCCTGGGATAACATCTATAGCAGAACTAAGAGCATATTTAAAAACGTCTATAATACTGTCCGAGATTGGTTTGGAAAAATCGTTGATCGAGCCAAAGAGTTGCCAGGAAAAATCGGTGACGGTATCGGCAAAATGAAGGATAAAGTAACTGGCGGTATTAAGAAAGTCATAAACAGCATGACTGATATCCTCGGTAAAGGCGTAAATGGTGTTATAGGTGGAGTGAACTGGGTTCTTGAGAAGCTTAATGTTCCGGAAGACAAGTGGGTTGATACATGGGACGTACCCAAATATGCAAAAGGAACGAAAGGGCATCCTGGCGGAGCTGCAATAGTTGGGGACGGACGAGGTTCAAATGCCGGTCAAGAGCTAATCCAAACACCAGATGGAAAAGTCGCTTTATCTCCTGACACCGATACACTCATGAACTTACCGAAAGGATCGACAGTTGTATCTGCGAAGGACACTAGAAAATTACTAGATGAAATTCCAGCTTATGCAAACGGAATTTCAGGGAAAATTAGCGGCGCAATAAGCGGCATCGCGAAAAAAGGTAAAGGGTTATACGAAGTGGGCAAGGAAAAATTAAGTTCCTTTAAAGACACTGCTTCGAGCACGGCATCTGCTGTTAAAGAGGGCGTAAAGAAAGGCGCCAAGAAAATAAAGGATGTTGCATTCAATATTTGGGATTATGCTACTAATCCAGGTAAGTTACTTAAACTTGCGATGAAGACACTGGGTTTTGAAATCCCAACACTACCTAAACCATTTGGGGAAGCAGGCAAAAAAGCATTTAGTCTTGCCACAAAAGGTGCGCACGACTTTATCAGAAAGAAATTTGATGACTTCGGCTCATTCGACAGCAGCGCTCCAGGTAACGTTAAAAGCTGGATATCAGCTGCTATTTATCGTACTGGAGTACCATCATCATGGCTTGGTCCCTTGACTACGATTGCTATGAAAGAATCAGGTGGTAATCCTAATGCAATCAATAAATGGGATATAAACTGGAAAAACGGCATTCCGTCCCAAGGATTAATGCAGACCATTCCACCTACCTTCCATGCAAATAAAGAGCCTGGATGGGATAATATTCTAAATCCTATTCATAATGCTGCTGCAGCAATCAACTACATCAAGAGAAGGTACGGATCCATTAATGAGGTGCCTGGCATCAAAGCGATGCTCAACGGCATGAAGTATGTTGGTTATGCTGACGGAGGTATCGTAGATACGGCTCAATTGGCGTGGATTGCGGAAGGTGGATGGGCTGAGAGTATCATAAGTCATGATCCGGCTAAACGACCAAGCCAGCGTGCTATATGGGAGCAGACAGGACGTGAACTTGGTTTCTTCCAAGATGATCAAGACAATCAAGAGATTCTTGATTTGCTTCTAAGAATCGCTAATGCAACTGAGAGGGAACGCGCGATTCTCCTAAATGATGAAAAATTAGCGGAGTTTGTGAAAGACACCATAGATCAAGCCAACGGAGAAAACTATGCTGTATCCAAATTTAAATTGTGAGGTGATCTAAGTGCCAGTTTTTATAGCGCCAAAGACTTCCCATAACTTCAAAATAGTTAGGGCGGACGGAACAACCTATGACATGTACGAGATTGGTTTGCTGGTGAATAAGCTTTTGCTTAGATCACCCGCACCCAATCACGTAAGAGAAGAAGCTGAAGGTAGAAATGGGTTTTGGGATATGGGAACCACCTATGGCGGAAGGGTAATCGAAGCTGAACTGAGTATGTTCCCGTCTGATCTTCCTGATTACGCATTGCTTCAGAATGAGATTTTTTTCATGTTCGATAGCAGGGAACCATTTTACTTGATACGTGATCGGGAACCAGGTAAACGCTGGTTGGTGAAAGTTGATTCGGAATACAGTATGGAGGAACTCGTGCTGCGGGGAGACTTTTCCCTGACATTTATAAGCCCGTCACCATTCTGCGAATCTATAAATACAACTGAAGATTTACAAAGTTTTGATGTCCCTAATTGGCAGACTGGAATGGGGTTATCAAGCGAAGATGGAAGTAAGGATTACAGCTTTAAAAGTACAAGTTTCAAACTTTACAATCCAAGCAATGTCATAGTTGATCCGTTGGAACATGAGCTTGGAATTACAGTTAAAGCTGTTGCTGGTACTTATTTTCAGATTCAAAACGAAACTACAGGAGACGTTTTTCGCTATGAAGGGAAACTTAGTGCTGGTGATGTCTTAACATTAAATAGAAGTGAATATGAGCTTAACAAAGCTAATATAATTCGGAGCACTAATAGAGAGTTAATTCGGCTGGCTCCTGGATGGAACACATTCACCGTTACAGGAACATCTTCTATCGAAGAAATTAAATTCCTGTTTCGTTTTTATTATCTGTAGGTGATTATATGAAACGAATAACAGTAAGGGACCTATATGGCAATGAATATTTTGCACAAGGTACAGTGGATATTACTCAGTCATTGAATGGACAAGAAGAAATTACACTGAACTTTGCTCAAACCACACTTAATGAGAAGTGGATTCAAGATATAAGCAATTACTGGCGAGTAATATTTGACAACAAAGAGTATGTGGTTGTCTTAGCCAGCAAGAAGCCAAGAGGAAATAAAGTGATGCGTAGCATAAAAGCTATTCATCACTTTTTTGTTTCTCTGGCAAATAACTGGATTTACGAAACTCATGATGGTTCTATGACTTTTGAAAAACGCCTGGAGTTCTTATTTAAGGGAACTTCGCTGAATTATAGTGTTATCGATGGTTTTTATGCAGCAAGTATCGATGGATTTGGCAACAGCAGCAGTCTTGATTTGTTGTCAAAAGCGTTGGATGCTCACGATGCTGAGATAGAAGTGAGTGGTAACCGCGGCTATTTTAGGGCTCAAACAGGGTCAGATAGTGATTTCCAGATAAGAAGAAGGCTTAATTTAAAAGATATTTCTATTGAGGAAGATGGTTCTGGTTTCGGTACTTACGGAAAGGGATTCGGAGAAATCCTCAATGAAGAGACTGGAGAAAGACTAGAAGTTGAGTATCAATCACCTTTAGCAGATATTCCGGGATTCGGTAAAATTCATATTCCGCCTGTCGATGACGAGAAATACACCATAAAAGAAAATCTTCTAGCAGCTGTAAAAAAACAAGTTGACGAGTCAATATCAGTCTCTATGACTGTGGACATGGTGGATTTAAGAGCACAGGGGTATAAAAAAGCACCTTATATTGGTGATCGGATCTTTGTTTATGACGAAGTGGTAAAAGTTAACATTGAGACTAGGATTATTGATATAAACACTAAATACAACGAACAATTAAAGCCAGTTTCTGTAACTGTCACCTTATCCAATCAAAGTATAAAAGAAGCATTCCGATCACAATTAAACAACACAGTTAAACAATTGAAAGACATTGCGGAAGGGCGCGGGCAAATCCCTTACTCGGTCTTGCCACCTGCTGCTAAACGTGCAGCAGAAGCTCTTAATAACAGTTTAACTCAATTGGAGTATCCTCCTAATCTAGGCATAATTGCACGAGATCCAAAAAATGCGAACCGTTATACAATCTTCAATTCCTCCGGTTTGGGGATAACGCGCGATGGTGGTAACACATATGAACAAGCTATTACACCAGATGGAGTAAACACCGCTTTACTAACAGCTGGAGCAATACTTACGAACAACATCACCATCTTTGGTGGTAATTCAGAAACATATGCCTCAATTTACGGAGAAATTATCGAGACCAAAGGCACTTATGACCGCACATGGTTTGGAAGTACAGAAAAGATTGAATCTGAGATTACTATGGGCCGTGGATATCTAAGGCTAAGTAAGCTAAATGATGAACGCGGTAGGAGAAATCTATACCTGACTAATAATGGTTTAGCGACGTTCATTGGCGGTGCCAGCGAAGATGACGGTTTTGGTTCAGGGGTAATTGAATTCTGGTCTTATATGTTCGAAAGTGATAGACGCGGTCTCACATTGTACTCCAATTTAGGGACGGTTGGATTTAAAACAGAATCACGGGACATTGTTTCGGATTCTTATCGTGACGTTATCATGAAGGCTCAAATCGGGCGAATAATCATGCGCCCTAAAGACTCTAACAGAACTGGAGATAATGAGTTCTCCTTTAACGTTAAAGAAAACCCTGACAAATGGGATCAGGATGGAGTGATTCAGTATGGTTCTGAATCTAATGGATATGCCTCAGCTATTCGAATGTCTAAAGACCCTTCCGACCCGGTTGTTTATATAACGAACGGTAACGGTGACTTTTTCACAGGTGATTTACACGCTAAAGACATAACAGCTCATGGAAAATTCTACGGAGATATGGTTGGTTCATTGGTAGCCAGCGCAGATAACTCCTATGCCATGGTCGATGGGAGCTTTCGTGTGACTGACAAGAGGGGGTATAACAACGGAGATATCAGATATAAGCCTATAACTGCTAGTGAATTCAATTCAGCCTCCAGTAAGTTCTTTAAAAAGAATATCGAAGACGCTCATATAGATGCCACAGATCTGATAAGGTCCACACCAGTAAGGAAATATCACATGTTAGACGATGTTGATGAAGTCGATATGAAGAGAATTGGCTTGATAGTACAGGAGTCACCTCTGGAAATCGTCAACATGAACAATGGAGAATCGATTGACATATACGCTATGGCTACATTGCTATGGAAATCAAATCAAGAGCTCAACGAGCGTATTGCTACGTTGGAAGGGAAAAGGGAGGCTTCATGATGGAAACTAACAGACATGATTTAATCATTCAAAATCTAAGGGCGCAAATTAATGATTATGCCGGCCGGCTAGCATCTGTTGGTGCTGATTATGTTTTGGCAAAACAGGAAGCAGAAGAGGCAAAGCAAGAGCTTAGTGATTTGAAGGATTATATCAAGGAACAGGATGAGGAATTAAAAAAGCTTCGTGAGCAAATAAACGGAAATTCGGAAGAAAAAGAGGTGGAATAGATGGCTGATTACACCCAACAAGCCTTGCAAGGAACGCCTTTACCAAGTGAGTTTAACCGGGACTACAGAGAGCTGCTAAATGCTTATATTAAACTATGGCAGGATGGAAAGATTAGTTTAGATTTGCTACACAAAAGGGTTATGGAACTTGCTGACGAATCTAACAAGCTAGCAAACCAGGCGTTGGATAACTCAGGTACAGCGATCGAAACTTCAGAATCAGCAGAAGCCACTGCTAACTGGATACTGTCTCAATTCAACTCTATTGTTGGAAAGGCGACAGATGGCCCTGCTTCATTGCAGCTGAAATTTGGCGGTTATACCGGAACGGAATACGAATCACCACAGGAAAGAATGCAAAAAGAACTAGTGCAAAGAGGGAAGCCACCGGCATCCGGCGATTTGAACGACTACCAAGACTTGAATACTTTCTTCACCTTCGATACCGGAAAAGGGGCGATGAAAAACACGCCGTTAGGAAACCTAGCTCAAGGTAGCGCACAAGTTTTCCTGGTTCAAAACTTCGGTTTTTCTAACGTGAGAATTGAACAAAGGTTCACGGTAATATACACACATTCACAATGGGCAGAATATAGAAGGATTAAAACTGAAAATACCTGGGGCGAATGGTATCAGATTGCGACAACAAACAAGGCACAAATGCATAAAGTTACATCAGATAACGGACAAGCTATGTCAGTTTCATATCAAGACTTGAATAAAATTGTGTTGACTGGAAATTATCGCGGCGTGGATATGGTAAATGCGCCTTCAAAAGGTTGGTACTTTGTTGAAATATTAAATCAAGGTACTAGTGAATGCCTTCAAATAGCAACGAATTTCGGAACAAAACGCCGGTATATTCGTTACAGTGATTCAGTCGGAACATTTAACGCTTGGGAAGAAATTGCTTATGTGAAAACCATACAACAAATGCTTGATGATCAGGTAAAGGCATACGGTCTAGGGTCCAATCCTACAAATACTCTTTCAGCTGGAACAGATTTAAATACAAAAACGGATTCGGGATTCTACCGTTTGAATGGTGATTCCTTCGTCAATCAGCCAGCTTCAGTCGGCTATTCTCAAATGTTGGTGATTCGTGGCGGTGGCGATACCGTAACACAAGTTATATTCAAATATAATGAACAGATTATATGGGTAAGATCAGGTAATCCATTGAATGCAAGTGGTGGTAAATGGTTCCCGTGGTACAAGATCGCAAGCCTAGACGAAGTTACTAATTACGGTTTGGGAGTTGCAGCTGCTTCTGGTGTCGATTGGAACACATTGACGAAGTCTGGATTCTATGCTGGTTCGACTAACGGACCGACTTCAAGTGTTTATATCGGGATTCATGTTCAGCATGGTTCAGCTTATGCATATCAGATAGCCGGAAGAAATGGCGCTCACTACTTCAGAACGAACGAGAATGGCACATGGTCAGCGTGGCAATCAATCGGAAAAGATTTATCTCCGCAAGGTCTAGGGGTTGCTGCCACAACTACGGTGACAGATTTGAATGAGCTAACTCTTTCCGGTTGGTATACGTTTAATTCTTCAACAGCAAATGCCCCTTCGATAGTTGGGGGCGGGATTGTGGAACATATACCATACAGCAATAACGCCTACGCAATACAGACCGCGCGCCTTGTGAATAAGCGCGTGCAATGGATGCGTATTAAAAATAATGGTGTTTGGGGAGATTGGTTGCAAACAGCCGGTTCGGTAGTGGATGCCCTATGGGAAAATCTCACGCCACGCGGTGGTTCTTCAGCCTATGACACAGCAAACCCGCCACAGGTATTACGATTGGGCGATATGGTTTATCTTCGCGGAGCATTAAAAGGAATAACAGGGAGACAATTTATCGCGCTCACACTTCCTGGGCATTGCCGTCCGTCGAAACTATATGCAGATCAATCCAACATTTCCATAGGTGCAAACTATGTCGCGCGTTTTGCTAGATGGTCAATTGCGACAAATGGTGATGTCACTATGGAATATACGTCTGATAACAGTTTTGATGCTGCTTGGTGGAGCCTGGATGGTATCAGCTTCCCAATCACTGCATAAGGAGGAAATAAGATGGCAGATATAAAAACAGCTTACTTCATTGATCCAGACACGTTGCTTCACACATATGATTATGTTCAAGTATCAGCTGATGCGAAAGGAAAGTTTATTCTTCCTGAAAATGCTACATGGGTTGAGCCTAAAAAAGGTGAAAATGAATTTTACATTCATGCGCGATGGAATCCAGATTTGCAGAATTGGGAAGAGGGTGGGGTTGCAGTAGAGCCTGCACCGTCTGCACCAGCTTTCGAAGGTGTAACCAAAGAACAATATCTTGCTCTAGTAAAGCAAAATATTGATCTAACAAAGAAATTCGCTACAATGCAAGCAACTCTTAGTAAGGTATTACTTGCTCAGGCGGAAGCCACAAAAACCCAATAGGGATCTGATTGAACGAAGAATTTAAGGAGGGGAATAGAAATGGCAAAGTATGAGGAATGGGAATTTCACATTAACGATGTAGATGCTTTTATCTGGTGGTACAAGGATGACAAAGTTCCTTCCATTGAGGATTTGCGTTTATTTTATGAAGTCTCATTTTTAACTGATCAGAATGTGGTTGATGGAGTGTATTATACTTTCTTGACGGCAGAAGAGTACAAGTACATCACAGGGAAAGATTACGAAGGACCAGCGCCAATAGAGCCACGTCCGTTGCCACAGCCAGCACCACCTGTAACAGATTGGGAAGGTCCACTTGTCCAACCAAGTCCTGATGATGCGCCAGAAGGGGTAGAGACACCAGAAGAAACAGAAACTCCGATTGACAATGAACCAATTCCAGAAGAACCCGAACGCGATCCTGCAGAAGAAGTAAACGATAATCCGTATAATCCAGAACCGGTTGAGGAAGAAGCAGCCGAAGAACCACAATCTACAAATGAAGAAGAAACATCCACCACCCAGAACGGATAAGGTGGTTTTTTATTGCAGGAATATACTCCCATTCTGTCGAATATAGTCGGAAAGGGAGGAATGTTAGTTATGTGGATGAAAAATTACGTTAGAGCTTTAAACGAGACTTATTTCAACAAGAGTGAACTTAATCTTATTGCCGAAGATTTTAAGAGGGATATAGATGGAGCTTTTCAAAACTACGGTGATGGAGAATCCAGCTTTTATTCCTCAAAAGATCTTTACTGGGAATTTCCTAATTGCGCTATAAAGTTAGATATATCCGGAAATAAATTGACTTTCACGAAGTCAGAAAAAGAAAATGCTGTTCTGGTTTTGGGGATGGTTGAAGTGACTTCAAAAATTGATAGATACCATCTCACATCCATGGAGAGTTTCGATGTCACATATGATTATAACGATCTTGATGACGTATATTACGAAGCTATGAAAATTTTACTTATAAATTAAATCACCAGGTGGGAATGTTCTTATCAGCTACTACAGACCGAATAAGGAGGTGAGTAAGTGGGCTTTAATTATGGTACAAGACATCTTCCAAAACAGACGCAAGAAATTATTAAAAAGCGAGAAGAGAATGACAAGATTTTAAAAGAGGAAGCCGAAAAGAAAAAAGAACAAGAACAAGAACAAAAACAAAAAGATTAAATTATAAAAAGCATCCCAAATGGGGTGCTTTTTCTTTTGAAAATGGAAAGATTATGAACTGAGGGGAAGTAGATAATATGAAAGGATAGATGTGACGTAGCATATCGGTAATTACAAGTAGAAATGTAAATTTCTAGTCTTAACATTTGTTTTACATCGCCGATATTTATATCGAGGTGATAAAAAAGTGAGTAGGAATTTCAAGAATTCAAAAGTAGTGGTGTCCTATCTTTACAAAAAATATGGCAAATTACACGGCCAAACAATAGAAGATGAAATTTATATTATCGAGAATATAAAAAGAGACCATACTCAAGAAGAATTAAAAATGATGAAGCGTAGATTAAATGGATCTCTAGATGTTATCAAGGAAAGTAACGCATTATTCTATTTGCCAATTACAATAATGTTAAGCTTTCTTACTGTAATGAGTACAATTATAATTACTATGATAAATTCCAACACAAACTATGCAGGAAAAGCTGTTGACCTTTATAAAGACGAGATAACCAAGGAAGAATTTATGTCGATGTATGATTATTCGTCCCTATTCGACTTAGTTATGAGTAATATTTCAATAGCTTTTTTTACTATGATTTTATTTTGGGCGGTAGTAACCATTTACTTTATCGCAAGATTTAGAAACAGAAAAAATGCTTTAATATTAATAGAAGAATCTATAGATCTAAGTTCTGAAGAAAAACATACAAACACACTAGAAGCGCCTTAATCATAGGGTGCTTTTTTATTTGAAAGGGGGTCGAGAAAAGAGATGGAGGAGGAAATTATGTGGCAGGATCACGAGAATCGTATATCGAAGCTTGAGCAAAACCAAGAAGTATTAATGACAAAAGTTGACGACCTGTCTGGTGCGGTTGAAAAGGGTAACACAAAAACAGAACAGGACAACAAGATTTTACGTGATCAAAACAACTTACTGTTGGAAAAAGTGATTGAAATAAACACCCGCTCACAAGATCGTAAACATGAACTGAAACTATTAGACAAACAGAACTGGTGGAAATTGATCTTAGGTATCGGTGGGAGCGTCGGAGCCTTTTATTCTATAGTCCAGATGATACTGGAGCATATTGCAAAGTAGTGCCTATCGGGTCTAGCCGGTGGGCTTTTATTATGTACAAAAAGGGAGAGATTTGTTTTGGGAATTAATTGGAAAGTACGTCTTAAGAATCCAGCGTTTTATCTTGCAATAGTACCAGCATTGTTGCTTGTTGCTCAGATTGTTTTGAATTGGATTGGTGTGGAACTGGCTGCTGATGTTATCGAAGCAGAAGCGACCAAATTTATTAATGCTGTATTCGTTGTCTTAGCATTGCTAGGTATAGTTGCAGATCCGACGACTAAAGGCGTGTCGGACAGTGAACGAGCCAAAACCTATAAAAAACCAAGGAGTGATATTTAATGGGAAGAGTATCACTAGATACGTTGCTGCAGCGTTCTGAGAAGAACATGGGTAGCGGCATGAATGCAATCGTAAAGAAGAGTGCACTGGAAGTTATCCGGAGGGCATACAAGGAAGGAATCAATGCTCAGATTTCACATGGTATGCGGACATACGCGCAACAAGATGCCCTGTATGCTCAAGGGCGTACAAAACCAGGTAGTAAAGTCACTAATGCCCGCGGCGGATATTCAAACCACAATTTCGGTCTTGCTGTAGATTATTTCTTAACGTCTGAAGACGGTACAAAAGCAATATGGAGTGTCAATTCTGATTGGAACCGTGTGGCCGCAATTGCGAAAAGTCTAGGTTTTTCTTGGGGTGGCGATTGGACTAGCTTCAAAGATTATCCTCACCTCGAAATGTCAGGTGGTTTATCAACTGCGCAACTACGTGCAGGCAAGAAGCCGAGCCTAACTGATCGTACTGGTACAAAGACAGCTGTACCCAGTAAGACTAGCAGCAAGCCAGCAGCATCTTCATCAGGAGGTTCTTCCTACATTAAGGAGGCACAAAAGTACGCCAACAGCCGGGACTATCCTACAAAAGCTAAGTTTACCAAGCTTACTGTGGATGGTTATAAAGGTCCGAAAACGATGAATGCTTTGTTGAGGATTTATCAGTATTATGGAAAGGTAACGATCGATGGTATCTTCGGTCCTAAGAGTAAGGCTGCTGGATCCATTCAGAGTCGTAAAAAGCATACTCCAGGCTGGACAAGGCTTATACAAAGTCTGTTGAACGTCCATGGATACAAGTTAGCTGTAGATGGTATCTTTGGTACCGGAACAGAAGCAGCACTTAAATCCTTCCAGAAGAGCAAAGAAATTGCTTCCGACGGTGCGGCAGGATCTAACACATACGAGAAGTTCTTTAAGTAAAACAAAAGCCCCTCCAATTAAGGAGGGGCTTTTTTATTACAAGTTCACTCCTACAATATACATAGAAGTATCCCTATAATGTATTTTATATGGTAATATATTCATAGTTTAATTAAGGAGTGTAAAACGTGTTAAAAGTATACATACCTGAAAAATTCAAAAAAACTACTATGCATATTCTAATTAACAAAGTGATTGATAGTGATATGATGCCAAAATCCAAAGATATTAGTTTTGACTTTAACAGATTATCCTTTATAGAGCCTGCTGGAGTAACAATATTGAGTAATCTCTTTGAGTGGCTAATGATAAGGGGTGTTAAAGTTACTCTTACAGGTCCAAAAGAAATGAGTCAAGCTTTAAGGTTTTTAGACGACTCTATGTTTTTCAAACATTATCTAAATGAAACATTTAGCAAGAATGCTGCCATAAGACCGACTACTTCTCCATTGAATGTTATTAATTATGATGAAAGCTTTTCTTATTTGGATAATACACTTTTGCCTTACCTATCGGATATGTTATCTGTTAATGTTAAATCTATAGTTGATATGAAAACAAGCTTTGGTGAAATATTTAATAATATTCGTGACCATGCGAATGAGAAATGCGGCTGTATATTTGCACAGCGGTACCCCAACAGGGTACCGGATGAGATTGTCATTTCTGTTTCAGATTTCGGTGTTGGAATTCCCGAAACAATCAGGAGGGTACATCCTTCACTAAACGATTCTGAAGCATTAGTCCATGCAATCGTTGAAGGTGTCTCTTCAAAGTCAACTCCGCGAAACAGGGGCGCAGGGCTTCGTACATTGGTACATAACGTTGTATTAAATAACGGTGGCAGGATAGAAATTAGATCATTTTATGGTATATTAAATATATCGAGGAATACTTCTGGTGAATTAGAGGTAAACTCTGTACTAAGTGCGAATAAGTATCCAGGTACATTCATGGAAATAACACTGGACACAAACAAGTTTGTTCGCGAAGAAGTAGAAGAGGAGGAGTTCGAATGGGATTTCTAAAAATTTTAGATCATGTAGAACGCTGTTACTCCAATGAGGATGGTACTGTAATTCTTAACAAACTTTCAGAGCAACTTAGAAGAGGGGAAAATGTGGAACTTTCTTTTGACAAAGTTGATACGGTAACATCATCTTTCGTGAATTCAGCATTAATCGAACTGTTGGAAGAATATAGCTTTGATCAAATTAAAAGAAATTTAAAGTTCGTTGATACGAACAGTGTAATTAACGATATGATAAAAAGAAGATTTTTCTTTGAGGTAAAGGAAAGAAAAAACTTGGTTCATAATTAAGACCAACCCCTCCTTAACGGGAGGGGTTTTTTTATTTCCTATGGACAGCTTTCATATCCTTTTTGTAGATATACTCAAAAGAATCAATTTCATCTTGCGTGACTTGCTAAAGGATGGATGCTCTGGTGTAAGCTTTGGTAGTTTTACATCATCATTGTCGTCTTCGCTAAAAACAAAACTCTTTAAGGTGTCCACTTCAACATCCATTCTCGCTTTTACAAATTCACCATACAATTCAATTCTGATAGGTCTTGCCATATTATCTCCTCCTTTTACCTATATAATCGCACTCAAATATAAAAAGGTGTGATTGATCGGTAAAAAAATAACCCTCCAACAAGGGGGAGGGAAAAGAGGTAATGTTGTTATTTGAACAGCTTTCTAGCGAGCTTTCCAGTAGCCTTACCATAGATACGACGACCAATCCGCTTGCCTGTTGCTTCAGGCCCTTTATTCAATGCCTTCACATCATTAGATAACTTCAATACAGTGTAAAGAAACGATTTAAAGCTCACGTTACTTTCCTCCATCTTTTTCGTCATATGGGCGATACTTCTTCGTTAATTCCTCTTGTACAGTTTTTCGTTCTTCCAGATCTTCGCTAAAAAACAAACTATCTTTCCCTGAACGTTTAATTGGTACAATCTTTTCATTTTTAATCAACTGGCTAAGTCTGCCACGTGTAATCCCCAGAAACTCTACGGTTTCCGAGGATGTCAACACGTTTTTCTGGATGAACTCAATTAATTGTTCCTTGTTATCAAATGTGTACATAGTTACTTACCCTTTCTTTTGAACAGGTCTGAGAATGCTACAATCAGAGTGGCAATGGCTAAACCAGCACTTAGGATATTCAGCCATACTCCACCATAAATGTTGTAAGCAATGAACGCTGCAGCTGTGAGTAATATTAAAAAGAAAATGTTGTTTTTTTGCATAACTAGTGTGTTGGATATATAATAATTTGTAATGGTAAGGGTGGGGCTTTCGCCCCTGTCCCTTATTCATTATCCTTGTCCTTCTTATAAGTGTCTTTCCACTGTTTGCCAACCCAAGCAATCGAAGTGATAAAGAACACTGTTTGAAGGACTTTATTTATTATATCCAACATCTTGTTCACCTCCTTTCTATAAATTAATTATACCAAAACTATAATCATATGTATATAGCTTTATGGTATATTTTTCATCTTTTTTTTGCATGAAGAACCCCTTTCCATAATAGGAAAAGGGTTCTTTTCATTTGCCAAATAATGCTGTTGTATATTTTTTAGATATTTCCTCAAACGCATCAATACATCAATGTTGATCTGCAGTCTAGCCAATACATATTCAGAATATAAGCTGTGTCTAATCACATTATCTCCTTTTACTACTATAATCGAGCAAAAAACCATAAAAGTGTGATTAATTTATGTAAAAAAATAGTCCTTGTATTAGAGCGAGGGACTTATTTCTTATCATCATATGGTCGGTACTTCTTCACTAACTCTACTTAAGTAGTTTTGCGTTCCTCCAGATTTTCTTTTAGACCTAAACAGCAGTAAGTATAGCCCATAGCGCAACAGTGACTATTCTTGCTGAAAGGATTAATCTTTAATTCCATGTATGTAAATAATGAAATGCATAAATAAAAGAAGCTACCCAGATAAGGAATAGCTTCTTTTATTTTTAATAAAGAAATCTAGTTAAATCAACATTAATCTGTTTACAATGTAAACAAAAGATGTTATAATTAATACATAGAAAGGAGGAGGTAATGTGAAACCGGAAACGATAATAATGATAACTGCGATAGCCAATCTAAGCATAGCAGTCCTAAACTTGGCTACCGCAGTAATTCAGAAAAAGCCTAAAGCCAAGAAGAAAAAAGCTAAAGGCAAGAAATGAGAGGGAGGGGAGGTGCAACTCCCCTTCTCATCATTATTATAACAGCTTCCGGATAAAATAAAAAATCAGTATAGGAGGATAACACATGTTAACTATAACAATTGTTTTAACTGCGATTAGCTTAGTGACGTCTGTTTCTGCGCTTATTATATCCATTAAGAATAGAAAAGGTGCATAAGGATGAAAAGAGAGCTACCAAGACTATACTCGAAGGCTGATCTTGCTCGCCGTTGGGGCGTAACAAGGCAGGTTGTGAACAATTGGGAGAAACGGCATAATGATTTCCCGGACCCAGTCATGCATGTTCATGACGGGTCTCTGCCTCTTTATTTGCATGAAGATGCAATCGAATATGAAAAGAAAAGAAACCTTGAGGTACATCCCTAGGCACTTGCAGACCAATAATTAATTGGTCTTTTTCTTTTTACATACATTCTGTATCAACCACTTTATTATATGGAATATACACCACCCCATACTCCTCCGGAACAAACATTTCCAATCTATGCTATCTAAAAAAATTAATTCATTGTTAGATTATCTAGCGTAAATTTCCCATCTTAGGCTTTAAACAGTTAAAAAAATATAGTTATCATAAGTGAGTTTCCCAACATTATTTTACTTTTTTTACCACAAAATATATCTTTTTTACGATATTATAAAATTATGGCAAATAAATGGGTAGGAGGGTTTACTTTTTCTTCATAAAAAACTAAATATAAAGTTCTATGTCATAAGAGCTGTATGGGGGTATCGAATTGAATTTATATTCAAAATTATTCGTTTTTGTGCTAGGATTACTAATATTCTTGTTAACTCCTCTAGTAAGTGAGGCTGAATCTTATTCTGTAACAGAAGAAGAAGCAATTGATAAAATAAATCAAACCATAGAAGCGAAACCATACCTTAATGCCTTAAAGGGCGGTCAAGTTAATTTAGTACATAGTTTGTACGGTGAAAATGAAAATGTAATAGCCTATTATTATGAGATTCAAACAGGAAGTACAGATGGTTACTTTATTGTAGCTGCTGATAAAAGGTTAGACCCTCTTCCTCAGTACGGTGTAGACGGCACATTAGAGTTCGAATTCTCTAATATGCAAGAAGGAGATAAAGCTTATTACTTAGGCGTTAATAGTTTTGTATTTGCTAAAAGTGCGGAAGCTGCAGAGCAAAAATTCGAAGAACTTAAAAGTGAATTTGTTCCACCATTAGAAACTGAATCCCAAGTTAGTGCTTTTTCAACTTCAAAAGCTGACATTGCTGAAGCCGAAAAAGAATATAATGAAGCAATTAACCAAGAATTTAAAACTGTAGATTTATCTTCTGAAGTTAGTCCTGGATGGAGTGAAGATAACAGTGGTGGATTCTCTACTATGGGTGCGGGGGATACAAGGTATAAGGTTCTAAATGTTGATCGTATTTGGCAACGAAGAGGTGGAATGAAAGGTCAGAATTCTAATTGTGGCCCTGCAACTGGTGCAATGATAATTGATTATTACCATGATCATTTAGGTTACAACGTGAGAGATAATGCATATTACGGTAGTTGGGCCGCCTTATCTAATCATTTGCGGATAGACATGGGAACACTTGCCGGAGGAACTACTTTGCGAGGGTATGCTGCTGGGATGTACAATCATGTGTTGCATACAAGTAGCGGATCTGCTTGGTCAAGTAAATACGTACCGGATGCTGTAGGAACAACAGCTCAGACTCAGTATATTGGTGCAATTAATAGTGCTGACCCAGCAGGTTTCAAATTTGATTTGTTTGTATCCTCCGGAACTGAATTTAAATACCACTTTGTAGCAGGCATTGGCTATGATAGGGACGGAAGTTTTATAGGAGATCTTCATGTAGGCTATAAGAATCCTGATGGCGGCGAGAATAATAATGGAACTCATTGGTTTGATTGGACAGCAAATGACGATGATATGGGATTCGCTTATCTTAAATAATAAAAAGAGCGGTGAAACATTTGACAAAAAACAGAAAAAATACTTTAGTTCTCGTTCTTTCAATATTGGTCTGTATGATTTCATTTTTAATCATAAACTTATTGAATTTTGACATCCCTGAGAATGGAAACCGATCAGGAAATGGTAATCTAGCTTTAGCTGGTTATCCATTTGCAATTGCATCAGCTATCTCAATTTTGATATTTGGTTCTCTGCTATGTATAAAGCTTTTGCGAAGATTGAGTAGAGTATGGTCTATAGTTTCTCTACTCATATTTATTACAATTCAAGTATTGTTATATGAGGGATTTGTGAACCATTTTTATGAAAAAATCGATTATCTTGGTGGCGGACCAAAAGAACTCAGTTCATTCATTATCGACATGGGTTGGGTAAATACCTACACAAATGATATGTATTTTAATGTTTATTCTTTCTTTACCGTATTAGTTCTTCCGATAATAATTTCATCATTAATCAGATTAATAAAGAAGGCTTAAATAGATCTGCGGACTACATTTAAATATGTAGTCCGCTTAATTATTTTAAAGGATTAGCACTAAAAAGATAAATGGGGCTGATTTGGGGCTAGAATTGGTTGCTCCAGCCCCAAAAACATCTGAACAGTTAGCCACAAACCCTATTCCTATGCGATTTATACTTAATTATTCGATCACATTCCTACCCGTTCCCACAGAGACCTACAGCCTTCTAAGCTGTGGGTCGGGGGTTCGAATCCCTCTTGGGACGCTAATAGGTTAAATTAATTTAGTTTAAAAGAGGAATTTCTTTAAAGCGTTGATATAATAGCGTTTGAAGGAGTTCCTTTTTTGTATGTTGAAGGGGCACCATATCTCAGCTTGACTCCAGCCAGCACCGACCCAACTCTGGAGGGACCAGTTTAGTACATATCGTTTTTCGAAGTAATTTAGTGAATTCTCATTTTGAGTAAAATTAAATACATGGCAGATCATTTGATTTACACAAGGTTACCAAAGGAATACCTTTATCGAGGTTAACCAATTGATTGGGTGCATGTACTTTTGGAAATTATAATGAGGAGCGCAAACGTAAATACTTGCTATTTGATGTTTTTGAGGAGGTAATACAAGATGGACAAACAAGGACAAGAAAAGTTTTTGAATTGGATCTTAGAAAGAGTTCAAGCAGGCAAGGAGGACGAAGCGAGAGAGATACTTACCGAAAACTTCAGAAAACAAGATGAAGGTACTTTTTCTCAAGAAGATATTCAAGCGTTCGTCCCTAAAATGATCAGTTTAATACAAGCAGAAAAATTAGGGGAAGTGCAAGCGGTTGTCAAGCAATTTTCAGGTCAATTCGAGAGTAAATAGGAGCGGCCGTCTTAACAATATTAAACTGCGGCTGTCTCGGAACGACAATAACTTCCTGATAGGTATGTTTCACTATAGTACGCAAGAAGGTACAGTCGGAATAGGCAGCTTCATCTAATGGCAAGAGTCACAATCGAAAAGTAAGGAATCACTTTGAAAACGTAGGAAGTAGGACGTTCATTGTGATTCCTTTTTTGTCGATTTCTAATAGTGGTTTCACATTTAGTAAAGGGCATAGTGCTTGGTTATAGGTTAAACCTGCTAAGTCGAGTTTCCCACAAGTGTAATTACAGTATCATTGGACTGTTAAGACCTCTTATTTTTAAACATTTACCCCTGTTTTCTATATACCCCTAATTTCCATCCTTTTGGTAAAATCATAAATGTAATCGCTTACATCAGACCTGGGGGGATTGAATATGAAAAGAAAATCGCTTCTGTTGGTTTTTGGAATGATTTTGGTTTTATTACTTGCTGCTTGCAGCAATGAAGGAAGCAGCTCTGGTTCGGATGACGGGAAGGTGAAGCTGCGGATTGCGTGGTGGGGAGATCAGCCGCGAAATGATTATACGACGAAGGTTATTGAGATGTATGAGGAACAAAATCCTGATGTTCAAATCGATGCGGAGTATGCGAGCTGGGATGACTATTGGCAGAAGCTTTCTCCTCAAGCGGCAGCAAATGAATTGCCGGATATCGTTCAAATGGACGTTTCCTACCTTGCACAATATGCGCAAGGTAATAAATTAGCCGATTTGACTCCGTTTTTAGGTGAACAAATCGACACGAGTAATATGACAGAGGATTACGTGAATGGCGGAAAAATAGATGACGGTATCTATGGAATGAACACTGGAGTAAACGCGGTTGGATTCCATTACAATCCTGAGCTATTGGAAGAACTGGGTCTTGGAAGCGAAATTCCGGAAGATTGGACATGGGATGATTATAAGAGCATGTCTGACAAGGCTGTTGCACAAGGAGTATATTTCGATACACATCTAAGGCCTGATGTATTCTTCGATTATTACCTTCGCAGCCAAGGCGCTCGTCTGTATGCAGAGGATGGCAGCGGCTTAGGCTATGAGGACGATAAATTATTCGTGGATTACTGGAGCATGATTGCAGAGCAAGTGGAAAAAGGAGCTACACCGACGCCTGATACGCTTGCACAGATTACTGGGATTGAAGATGATCCAGTTGTAAAAGGAGAAGCAATCGGTATTTTCCAATGGTCCAATCAGTTTGTAGGATTGAAGCAGGTGGCAGAAAAGCCGCTGGAGATTGCGCCAATGCCAGGACCTGGAACCTCTGATGGACTTTATTTGAAGCCAGGTATGTTCTTCTCTATTTCACAAAACTCCGAGCAGAAAGAAGCTGCTGCTGACTTCTTGGATTTCTTTATGAACGATGTAGAAGCGAATAAATTGATTCTCGGCGACCGTGGTGTACCAGGATCTTCAGAAGTAAAAGACGCGTTGAAGGATGAAGTTTCCGAAGCGCAGAAGCAAGTCTTTGAATATGTGGAATGGGCTGAAACAAACAGTTCTCCAATGGGATCTCCAGATCCAGCTGGTGCCGGAGAGGTCATTGAATTACTGGAAACGTTAGCAGAACAAATCAGTTATGGTCAGCTTGCTCCTGAAGAAGCTGCTGAAAGCTTCAGAACGCAAGCAGAAGGCATGCTTGGACAATAGGAGAAAAGATAGTCAAAACGGCAGCTGAGCAGCTGTCGTTTTGATTACACCTGCAAAAAAGGAGAGGAGTAAAGTCATTGAGCTCACGTCTAAGAAGCAATTTGTGGGGATATCTTTTCATTGGACCGTTCATCATCGGCTTTTTAGCCTTTACGATCGTACCCATGCTAGCTTCCTTATATTTTTCATTTACAGAGTACGGTTTATTTGATGCCCCAAAATGGATCGGCTTTGAGAACTATATAAAAATGTTCACGGAAGACCCCCGCTATATCAATTCATTGAAAGTCACCATCATCTACGTATTCGCTGGCGTCCCATTGCGGCTTGCTTTTGCCTTACTGGTGGCCATGCTGCTGAATGTCGGATCACGAGCTGTCGGCTGGTACCGGACGCTCTATTATTTGCCTTCCCTTATCGGCGGAAGTGTTGCAGTCGCAATCATGTGGCGGAATATCTTTGGTGATGATGGAATCGTAAATATCGCTCTTAAGACAATGGGGATTGATTCGATTCGTTGGTTTGGTGAACCAACAGCGGCATTGTGGATGCTGATTTTTCTTTCCATCTGGCAGTTTGGGTCATCGATGCTGATCTTCCTGGCTGGTTTGAAATCCATTCCGGCAAGCTTTTATGAAGCAGCCAGTGTGGATGGGGCAAACTTCTTCCAGAAATTCTTCCGCATCACTTTGCCTATGCTTAGCCCTGTTTTGCTGTTCAACATCATCATGCAGACAATCTCTGCTTTTATGACCTTTGTACCGGCCTTTATTATCTCCAAAGGGACAGGTGGGCCATTGGACGGAACGCTTCTTTATTCCCTGTATTTGTTCAAGCAAGGATTTGAGTACTTCAATATGGGCTATGCGTCGGCCATGGCTTGGGTCATGCTTATTATTGTAGCCGTTTTGACAGGAATCATCTTCTTGACGTCCAAGTATTGGGTGCATTACGAGTCGGAGGGGAAGTAGAATGACGAAAAAACGACCTCGATATTTTCTCTACCATATTCTTGTCGGAGGCTTTGCTATCCTGTTGCTATATCCGGTCATTTGGCTGTTTGTCAGCTCTTTCAAAGAGAGCGGCGATATTTTTATTACCGCAGGTTCGCTTATACCTAATCCCTTTACGTTACTGAATTACGCGCAAGGGTGGGAGGGATTTGGCGGATACGGTTTTGGTACGTTTATAAAAAATACGCTTGTTTTTGTTATATGGATGCTGCTAGGTCATTTGATTTCTTGTTCACTAATTGCATTTGGTTTTGCCAGACTTAAGTTCGTCGGACGAGGTTTTTGGTTCATGATCATGCTCGTTACATTGATGCTGCCGTATGAAGTCGTCATGATTCCGCAGTACATCATTTTCTCTGAGCTTGGCTGGCTGAATTCATTGAAACCATTAGTTGTCCCAGCATTTTTTGGACACCCATTCTTCATATTCCTGCTTGTCCAGTTCATCCGAACCATCCCGAGGGAACTGGATGAGGCAGCGACAATCGATGGGGCTAATACATTCCAAATCTTCTACAAGGTGATCCTGCCGCTTATCGTTCCTGCTTTGGCAACAACGGCAATTTTCACTTTCTATTGGACGTGGGATAACTTACTTGGACCGGTGCTTTATTTAAACAGTCCGGAGAAATATACCGTCTCGATGGCGCTGAACATGTTCTTGAGTAATGAAACGGTATCCAACTGGGGAGCGATGTTCGCGATGTCGATTGTCACACTCGTACCAGTGTTTGTCATATTCTTCATCTTCCAGCGCTATGTCGTGGAAGGGATCAGTACGACAGGTCTAAAGGGATAGAGAGGAGATGCTTTTATGGCTGCTATAAATAAAGGTCTGGAATGGATCACAAGAATGGCATATGTAAATATTCTATGGCTCGTTTTCTTACTGCCGGGGCTTGTGGTCTTCGGGGTTTTCCCAGCTACCACTGCCCTGCTGCATGTGATAAACCAATGGCTGCAAGGAAAAACGGACTTTCCTATATTCCAAACCTTTTTACAGACGTATAAAAAGGAGTTCATGAACAGCAATAAATTGGGATATATCTACGTGCTGCTGGGATATATCCTCTATCTGGACTTCCTCTTCTTAACATCTGCTGCAAATGCCGCTTTGTACTTCACGATTCCGTACCTTATTATTACGTCCATTGCTTTTTCAGCGAGTTTGTATGCGTTCCCGATGCTCGTACATTACGATATGAAGCCTTTTCAAATCGTGAAGCGTTCTTTCTTCATCATGATGCTGAACCCGAGTCAAACGTTTGTCATGCTTATCGGTACAATTGGAGTAGGTTCGATTTTATGGTATTTCCAGGGTTTGGCGTTATTTTTCAGCTTCAGTATTCTTGCATTGATCGTGATGATGCCAGCTGCAAAAGCATTTGAAAGAACCGAAAGGAAATCATCCAAACTCCTGGCCAGGGACATCAACTCCGTACCAGCGAACTGAGATCACAACAATGGGAGGTTATGCTATGAAAAGGTATGTGCTCGTGGGAACAGGCGGCCGAGCGGAATTTTATTATGGAGCTATGGCGAGGGATTTTAAAGAAACATGTGCACTAGCTGCTTTTTGTGACATAAACGAAACAAGGATGGCTTACGCAAACAAGCTGCTGCAGGAAAGGTATCAGCATGCTGCAATACCAGCATATCCTGCAGCGGACTTTGAAAAGATGATACAGCAGGTAAAGCCAGATATCGTCATTGTCACGACTATCGATCGAACGCATCACACGTATATCAT
The DNA here is from genome assembly GCF_002272135.1 of Virgibacillus sp. 7505. Classification (GTDB taxonomy): domain Bacteria; phylum Bacillota; class Bacilli; order Bacillales; family Amphibacillaceae; genus Terribacillus. The sequence goes on from NZ_NPBF01000014.1 coordinate 55,872, forward strand.
CAGGGCATTGGAGCTTGGTTGTGATGTTATTACAGAAAAACCAATGACGACGGATGAAAATAAGTGTCAGGAGATTTTGGATGCTATTGAAAGGACAGGAAGAGAAGTCCGGGTGACATTCAACTACCGATATGCCCCGCATAATACAAAAATAAAGGAATTGATCAGCTCTGGTGTCATCGGAGAAGTGAATTCGGTGCATTTTGAATGGGCGCTGGATACGACACATGGTGCCGATTATTTCCGTCGATGGCATCGCGACAAACGAAATAGCGGCGGCCTGCTCGTTCATAAGTCTACTCACCACTTTGACTTGGTGAACTTCTGGCTGGATACAACGCCTGAGCGTGTGTACGCTTCTGGCGATCTGCTTTTCTACGGAAGGGAAAATGCCGAACAAAGAGGAGAAACAAAGTTCTATCAGCGAGCTTATCAAAGTGAACAAGCAAAAAACGATCCATTCGCTCTTGACTTGGAAAACAATGACCATCTGAAAGCGATGTACCTTGATGCGGAGAAAGAAGATGGTTATCAAAGGGATCAAAGTGTTTTTGGTGATGGAATAAGTATCGAGGATACTTTAGGTGTGCTGGTGAACTATAAAAGTAAAGCAATCCTGACATACAGTTTGAATGCCTACTTGCCTTGGGAAGGTTTTATCGTCTCCTTTAATGGAACAAAAGGGAGAATCGATGCGCGCATTATAGAGAAGTCCTATGTAAATTCGGGAGGAAGCAAAGCTGAGGAAGGTCAGCTGGAGCAATTATCAATCGTCGTCAGTCCTATGTTCGATATTCCATATGAGGTACAGGTGGATAATGGAATCGGAGGACACGGCGGAGGAGATACGCTGCTGCTGGAAGATTTATTCGGTAATCCAAACCCAGACCCATACAAACGTGCAGCTTCCCACATAGACGGAGCAATGTCCATTATGACCGGCATTGCAGGTAATCATTCCTTGAAATCAGGAAATGCAGTGAACATAAAAGAATTGATGGATCTATAAAAACGGTTTGCTTGAATGGAGGATATGTTGGTGGAGAAGACGGCCATCATTTCTGGCGGAGCCTCTGGAATCGGAAAGGCAGCTGCACTGAAGCTTGCCGATGCCGGTTTCCGGGTTTGCCTGCTGGATGTGAATGAAGCAAAATTGCGAGAAGTTAAATCGGAGATGGAAGAAAAGAAATTCAAGGTAATTACCATCCCCTGTAATATGTCCGACTACAATCAAGTTGGGGCAGCTGCTAAAACAATGATGGAGCAGTGGGGAAGGATCGATGCAGTATTCGCCAATGCCGGAATAGTTGGTGAGACATCATCGATTGAGTCGATGAGTGTGGACAACTGGAGCCAGGTTCTCAGCATCAATTTGAACGGTACATTCTTCCTCGTGAAAGCAGCTATTCCTTACATGAAGCAGCAAGGCGGGAGCATCATCATTACAAGCTCCGTCAGTGGAAACAGAGTCTTTTCTCAAGCCGGATTCTCAGCTTACTCCACCTCTAAAGCAGCACAAGCAGCATTCGCTAAAATGGCCGCATTGGAGCTGGCAAAATACCATATCCGTGTAAATGTCATCTGCCCCGGCGGAATAGAAACTAATTTCAGTGAGTCGATAAAACGATCTCCTGATTTGGATGAAATCAAAGTGCCGGTTGAATTTCCGGAAGGAAGCAAGCCATTGGATAAACGATCTGGTAAGCCTGAGGAAGTAGCAGATTTGGTGAAGTTTTTAGCTTCTGATGAATCTAGTCATATTACAGGAACGGAAATATTTATAGATGGAGCAGAGTCCTTATTGATTGGATAAGATATCTGATTTGCGACAAACACCATGAGCTAAGTCATGGTGTTTGTCTGGCATTTCGAGGTCACTAATGAAAGGAGAGCAGATATATGATCATAGATGCTCACCAACATTTCTGGCACAAAACGCATGCCGAAGTTGATTACGGACCTGGCAGCAGAAGCCGCTCTTATTTACCTGAAGATCTAGGGCCCATTCTACATGAACGAAACATAAACAAAACGATAGCTGTGCAAGCTTTACCCACAATAGAAGAAAATGAGTTTCTGTTGGAAATAGCTAATACAAGAAAAGAAGTAATCGGAGTTGTAGGCTGGATTGAATTGAATGATGCCCATGCTTTAGATACATTGGCTGCCTATAAAAAAGATCCTTACTTTGTAGGAATCCGGCCAATGATTCAAGATTTGCCTTCAGAGTGGCTGTTACAAAATACGGTGATCCGTAACCTTAGCAAGTTAGCCGATGAGGGTTTTCCTATTGATCTACAGGCAAACCCAAGACATTTACCTGCAATTATTGAGCTGCTAGAAAAGCTGCCTCATATACACTGTGTCATAGACCATATAGCAAAACCTCCTATCGATAGCGGACAAATGGAGCCGTGGGCCAGTCATATGCGGAAAATTGCGGAATACCCTAATATCATGTGTAAGATGTCTGGTCTTGTTCCAGAAAAAGTCGGTGCCAGCTGGACAACTGAAAGTATTTCTCCTTATGCGAAGCTCGTTTTAGAGGCCTTCGGACCAAATCGGATTTTGTTCGGCAGCGATTGGCCAGTATGCTTAAAGTCTGCTTCTTACGCAGAGGTTGTCCAGCTGTTTGAGGATACAGTGACAAGTCAATTATCAGCTGGCGAGAAGGAAAATGTTTATTTCCATAATGCAAAACGGTTTTATAGATTAGAAGATATGATGTGAAGTTACTCGAAAATATAGAGGATATCATTTCAAGTGTAGAGAAATTACATTGTTAATAGTGAACTCTTAGCTTGGATGTATGAGAGGGAGTGGCAGCATGAAAAAAATCAAAAGCTTATTTACCAATCTGAAGATGAAATATAAACTAGTTTGCTTACTCTCTCTCATTCTTATTTCTTTTAGTATAGGCGGATTGGTACTCCTGCAATATGCCCTTGTTACATACAACGATGAGATTCATCGTCAGTCTGCGCAGTCATTGAAGGTATCGTCTGCTTTGATCGAAAACGAGATTGAAAAAATGAAAGGGTTTTCATACAGATTAGCTACTGATCCTTATCTGCAGTCTTATCTCTACAATTTAAAAGAAACGGAAGATGATTATCAGGCATATCTCATCGGAGTCACGATTAAAAAAAGGCTCGTTGACTTAGGTGCCTTCGAAGATTCGATAGATTCCATTCAGCTGTACGATACGACGGATCGAGGCTATAGTGCAGGAAACCGTGTCATCACAATCGGGAATGAGCGGCTGCTTCAATATAAACAAGGGACGAATCAAAAGGATGGAGGAGCTGAATGGTTTGCGCCTGATAGCCACGACAAATCATTTGTCGTGGCACGGGAAGTAAATGCTTATCCAGATCTTTCGTTCGAGAGACTTGGCATGATTGTTGTGCGATTTGATATGCAGGATATTGTCTCTTCTTTTGAGAAAAGTCTGGATGAAAAAGAGATGCAGCTGCTGATCTCCGATTCGGATGGAGAGATCATCTTCCCGCAGGAAACGACGAAGAAGGATACTTTTTTAATGGCCAGTGTGCAAGGCAGCGATGGATATCAGGTAGTGAATTATGATGCTGATAGATATTTTGTGACGTATTCTTCAGCTGCTTATACAAACTGGACGTATATGATAGCCTCCCCCTACAATCAATTATTCCAGGCAGTAACGTTGGTGAAAAGCACGGTATTAACGATCTATCTCCTGTTATTTGTGATGCTGCTGTTTCTTGGCATTCGCTTCATTAAAGGAATTACCAATCCGATCGAGGCATTGAATAGAAAGATGAAAAGAGTGCAAAAAGGGAAGGTCGAGGACTTTAAGGTGGAGAGTCACGTAAGGTTCTCAAAGGATGAAGCAGGTCAAATGCATGAAAACTTCAATAAAATGATGAACCAAATCCATTCATTGATTGAGGAAAATTATAAGAAGCAGCTCGTGATCAAAGACGCTGAATTCAAAACACTCCAGGCACAAATTAATCCTCATTTTTTATATAACACATTGGAATCGATCAATTGGTCGGCAAGACTAGGTAAACATCAGGAGACGTCACGAATGGCAACGTCACTTGGCTTTATATTACGATCGTCATTGGAAACCAAAGAAGCTCTCATTCCGCTTGCTGATGAACTGGAGATTGTGAATCACTATATCACAATTCAATCGTATCGTTTTCAGGAACGGCTGCGTTTCCACACCGATATACCTGACTATCTTCTCTCTTGCAAGGTACCTAAATTCAGTCTTCAGCCTTTGGTTGAAAATGCAATAAGATACGCCTTGCAGGAGATTATTGGTGTTTGTACGATAACAATTGAAGCAGTAGAGGAAGGGGGAAATACGTTTATTTCTGTAACAGATGACGGACCTGGAATGGAAAAGGAACTCATTAATAAACTAGTAAGCGGGCATTACCGGCCAAAAGGCACGGGCTTGGGTATCAGAAATATAGATAATCGATTAAAAATCTTGTTTGGTCCGCTATACGGAATTCAAGTGCTGAGTGAACCAGACTTGGGAACGAAAATCTTGCTGAAGATCCCTTATGAAGGAGGAAGTGATAGTGTTCAAAGTTCTGCTGGTAGATGATGAGCCGATGCTTCTGGAAGGAATATCTTCTATTGTAGAATGGGAACAGCAGGGAACTGTCTTACATGGTACCGCCAGAAATGGATTGGAAGCGTTGGACTTTATTAAAGAACAGACTCCAGACATCGTGATTACCGATATCACCATGCCTGGTCTGGATGGAATGGGACTGATCGAACAAGGGAGAAAAATCTCTCCTTTGATCAAATGGATACTGCTTTCCGGTTATAACGAATTTGAATATGCTCAAAAAGCGATGCGATTTGGTGTGAAACATTATCTGCTGAAGCCATCTAGCGAAGAAGATATCCATGAAGCTTTAGAAGAAGTCGTCCAAGAACTGGCGGAAGAGAATAAGGAAAAAATGACGGGCAGCCACGCAGAAAAATCTACCAGCTATTCTGCCGTCGTAAATAAAATAATTGCCAGCATAAGAGAGAATATTGAAAACCCTGATCTATCTTTGCAATGGATAGCCAATGAAGTCTTATATATGAACACAGATTACCTAGGGAAATTATTCAAGAAAGAAGTAGGAGAGAAATTTTCTGCTTATGTAATGAAAAGCAAAATTGATAAAGCAGTAGAAATTATGGGTAGTCAGAAGGATATCAAAGTTTTCGAACTTGCAGAACAATTGGGATTTGGAAATAATCCGCAATATTTCAGTCAAATTTTTAAGAAAAGTAAAGGATGCAGCCCGACTGACTGGATAAAAAACAGGTAAGCAGGCTGGTAATTAAAAAGGAGGATTCTAGATGAGTCAAAAATGGGTTTTTATCGGAGACAGTATAACCGAATGCGGAAGGTTCGAGGATCCTCAAGACATTGGCGATGGTTATGTAAAAATGATTCAGGATGAACTGACGCCGAATAAAGAGGTTGAAATCGTCAATAGAGGAGTAGGAGGCAACCGAGTTACCGATTTGGCGGCAAGATGGGAGAAAGATGTGCTCTCGTTAAAGCCTGACTTAATTTCTGTTTCAATTGGAATCAATGACGTATGGAGACAGCTGGATCAGCCTCAAATGGAACAGGTTTATCCGGATGAATTCAGAGAAGTCTTCGATAAGATCCTGGCTGAAACAAAACATACTGGTGCGGAGCTCTACCTTATGGAGCCGACTATTATCGAGGAGAATAACGAATCAAAAGGAAATCAAATGTTGATTCCTTATGTAGAAATTGTCAGGGAGTTGGCTGTAAAGTATGGCGCGAGACTCGTCCCGACTCATACCGCCTTTTTGCAAACGGCGCAAACGGCTTTGACAACAGACGGTGTGCATATGACGGACGCCGGTAATAGACTGATGGCTGATACGTGGCTGGAAGCCTATTTTGCAGCAGAACATAATTGATTTTATCTAAAAAAGTGAATCTTCCACACATATGACTAAGCCCTCCTCTAATACAATGACATGAAAGCGGGTCTTTTTCATATGCTGTATGTGGGGTGATAACATGGCAAGAGTACAATACAATAGTTCTGATATCGACTTGATGGCTAGAATGATGCGTGCTGAAGCCGAAGGGGAAGGACAGCTGGGAATGCTGTTTGTTGGGAATGTCATTGTAAATCGTGCGGTTGCTGACTGTTTGGATTTTGCAGATGTAAGATCGATCAATGATGTTATCTTCCAAGTACAGGGCGGGAATTTCTCATTTGAAGCTGTTCAAAAAGGAAATGTGTTTTACCAGCGAGCACGTGAACAGGAAAGAAGATTGGCAGAAAGGAATTTGAAGTCCTGGAGACAACAGCCTGCTGCGTATGCACTTTGGTATTTTAATCCATATGCACCATGCCCTCCGACTTGGTATGGCCAGCCGTTTGCGGGTCAATTTAAAGACCATTGTTTTTATGAGCCGCAGGCTGGGACGTGTGACAGCGTTTATATGGGTTAACTTGAATTGTGAAAAAGGGAATAACCTTATTATAAGGTGTTCCTTTTTTATTTATCTAATTTAATACATATTATTACATTTAAACTATGGTAAGATTATCCTATAATAATAATTATATTTTTTACAACTGCAGATTGAATGTGGTAATTGAAAAGAGGCTGATTAAACTGTTTCAAAAGTTGTTTGGTAAAAAATCTAAGTCACAGAAATCAAATGTAAAATTGGAAAAGCCTAAAACAGAATCAAAAGCAAAGAAACCTAAAATAAATTCAACAAGAATTGGCGAACTTGGAGAGTACAAAATCAATATACAGCTTGATCAACTTCCTAAGGACAGCCGTTATTTAAGTGACGTATTAATCCCTAATTCTCGTGCTAAATCAGGATATTCACAAATTGATCACGTCATTTTTACTTCTAGGGCAATATTTGTGGTTGAAACAAAAAATTACGCCGGAACAATATATGGTGATCGAAATAGAGAGAAGTGGAGTGTGAATGGAAAGTTTCCGATGATGAATCCTTTTCATCAAAATTATGGACATGTCCAAGCACTAAAATCGATTCTATCACTAGAAGAGGACTCGAATATTGTTTCCATTGTCTCATTTACTAGAAGATGTACGTTTAAAGTGAATGAAGAACTGAGAAAAGTTCAATCGAATGATCTCATCGTTTATGATACGGAATTATCGGAGTACATAAACAGAAAAATGAATGTTTTAAGAGTACAGAGCAATTCTCCTATATTCTCTGATGAAGATATTTCACGAATGCACAGTATATTAAGTGAAAAGAACATAAAGGATCCTAATATTAGAAAAGAGCATATTGAAGCGTTGAAACAGAAGAAACATAAAGAGACATCTGCTGTACAGTCTACCAATGCCAAATGTTACATCTGTAATGTCACAGTCTCTAAAAAGGTAGAGTCCTTCTGCAAGGCTAATCACAATCGATTTAGCGGGAAGGTCTATTGTTATGAACATCAAAGAGGATAGTGGGCTCGAGCAATGATAGCAGTCGCTTTCTTGAACTGTTAAGTGGTTTTACTATATAGTATTAGTTAACAGAATATTCACTTATCAAGAGAGGCGGAGGGACTGGCCCAATGAAGCCTCAGCAACAGACTATATCTACTGTGCTAATTCCAGACTAGATAAGAATCGGACTACAATGTAGCAAACCTCTTCTTATTTAGGAGAGGTTTTTCGTGTTCTCTTAAACTAATTATATGAGGTGAGAGTTTATGACAAACGAATTGAGTAAAGTGTTGGAAGTATTAAGAGAAAAGAAGTGGGTGGATCTGACGCATACATTTGGTCCTGAGTCTCCGCATTTCTCGGCATTCAATTCTGCAAAGTTCGAAACACTATTCTCCCATGATGATGGCTTCTTCGCCCAGAGCTTTACTTTTCCGGGACAATACGGTACGCATCTGGATGCACCGATCCACTTTGTGCGGGATACACGATATTTAGAAGAACTCGATCTGAAAGAATTGGTATTACCGCTTGTTGTAATTGATAAATCCAAAGAAGCTGCTGCAAATCATGACTATTCACTGTCTGTGGATGATATTCTGGCGTTTGAGTCAGAATATGGAAAGATTGAACCTGGCACGTTTGTTGCTTTACGCACGGACTGGAGCAAACGCTGGCCAAATCAGCAACAGATGGATAATAAAGATGAACAGGGAAACAGTCATTCCCCTGGCTGGTCACTGGATAGTCTGAAATTCCTGTATGAAGAACGTAATATCAAAGCGGTAGGACATGAGACATTTGATACGGATGCTGCAGTCGATTTTCAGAAAAACGGTGCGTTGCTTGGTGAATATTATGTGCTGGAACAGGATTCCTATCAAGTGGAGCTGCTGACGAACTTGGATCAGCTGCCAGAAAAAGGTGCGTTCATCTTTAATATCGTTCCGAAAGCAGGAAAAGCGTCAGGATTTCCTGTTCGTTCATTTGCGGTCTTGCCATAAAGTTGCTCTCCATATGATTAAGCTGTTTCCAATTCGGTTAATGGGTAACATACTCACGAAATGGAGGCGGCAGGATGGGTAAGGAACAAAAGTTACCAGCTGTATTCAGTCAACTGGCAGAAAAGCTTCGAGACATAAGCCGAACAAGCAATCATTTAGAAGAATTGTTAAAGTCAGCTTATACAATAGTAGCAACCGATCACCCGCTGGTCAGAGCGGATGGAAGACATGATGATGCAAAAGGTATTCAGCAGCTGTTGAACTTGGCTGATCGAAAGAAGGGCATACATATTGTCTTTCCACCAGGACTTTACACACTGCGAAGTCCTTTACGTCTCAAGCCAAACACGTTCTTTGAGGCGGATGATAATTCTATATTCCGAAAAAAGCATCATGGACCGATGCTGCTGAATTTACGCAGGCGGAATCGAATGCGTGCTTATCGCGGCAATGGCAATCTGATCATTCGAGGCGGAACGTGGGATGCAAACTACCCAGCCTACCGTGGAGGCACTAGCTTTGTGCTGGCGCATGCGGAGAATGTGATTATTGAACAGCTGCGACTGGTGGAACATGGCGGAGGGCATGCAATCGAATTGAATGCTGTACGTAATATCGAAGTGCGCCATTGTCAGTTCCTCGGCTATGATGACCGTGGGGGAAAGCGCACATACAGTGAAGCAATTCAGCTTGATTTAGCTAAAGCACGCAGGGTTTTCCCGTGGGGAGGATCTGTGTTCGACCAAACAACATGTCAGGATATTTGGGTTCATCACAATAGTTTTGGGCCCTCTGAGACTAAAGGAAGCTGGGGAAGGGCTATTGGATCACACTCTGCAACAGCAGACAAATGGCATGAACGTATTTTCGTGACAGACAATGTAATGAAGGAAACGCTCCAATGGGCTGTCCGTGCTTATTCATGGCGGAATGTTGTTCTTTACAATAATCGAATGGAATCATGCGGTGGTGGGATTGCTATTCATCCAAATCATGTAGACGGCAGAAATGACACGGATAGCAAGAACCGTCCTACTGGGCGCAGCAACCCTATCAAGAATTTCCTGGTCATGCAGAACACCATCTGCGGCGGCGGAAATTATGCCTCAGCGATAAGACTGAAAGGTGATGAGCAGTCACCTATAACTGGTGCATACCTGCGTGGTAATCATGTGGAATCTTATCCCGGAAGAGGGGTTCTTGTTACAGGTACAGCGGTCGAACGGAGCCGCTCCTTCTAGGCAGTCACCTCGATTATATATAGTTAATTAAATGTAAGTTTTCTGTATATTATGGAGAAAATATGCATATGGGAGTCGATACATGCTACACTTTTGTTGGAGGTGGCCTATGTATTTAGATGAGACGAAACGTTATCGGTTTATTGGATCCGTTCCTTTCGGGAAATACTTCATGGTCCGCATCTATGACCTGGAACTGCAGCAGGAATATACATTATCTGATCGGCTTCTGAGTCAATATACAGATAAGCCCTTGAAGGAATTTTACCTTCAGATCAAGCGTAATATCTATGACCTTGAAGGTGATGAAAGTGGTACGACCGCTGAGCTGGGTGATATGCAGCAGCGGTTGTTTGATTTTCTCGATGAAGAAGAGGAAGACGATGCTACACCTCTCCGCATGGACAATGTTATACCCTTCAGAAGACCTCGGTCTGAGGATCCCCAAGAAAAGTAGGGAATAGTATTAAGAGGCTGTGGATGCACGGATTCACAGCTTTTTGCCATTTTTAAGTTGCAATCTGCGTTTTCTTTGTTACATTTAAGGGTATAGCTGTTATTGGGTCTCTAACTGAAAATCTAATGAGGATGTTGCCGATGGATAAAGAGAATAATGTTGTCCTGTTCCCGGGTCTGAAGACGCGGCTGGAGAGGGAAGGGATGAAGGAGCTGCAGGAGAAGAATTATACCGATGCGATTGGGAAGTTTGAACAGCTCCTCGATTATGGTTACCGTCAGCCGGAAATTCTGACTGGCCGCCTGATATGTTTAATGGAGCTGGGCAGACATGAAGAGGCGGAAGAGATGTCCTTGCAGCTGCTGGCTGCCAGGGATAAGGATTACCTGCAATACTTACATATTCATTTGACACTGCTGTTCCAGCTTGGGCGCTACGACGAAGTAGTGGAGCTGCTGGACGAGGTGTATGCAACAGAGAAAATACCGGCACCGCTTAAGACATCGTTTGACCAGCTGCAGAAGGTAAGCCGTAAAATGGCGGAAGATAAGAATCAAACGACTGCAGATCAGCTTATACATAATTTCGAAAAAGCACGCAAAGACCAGGATGCCGCCCTTCAATGGCAGCTCATCCAGAAATGCCATTCGTTTGATGTCAGTCCGCATGTACAGAAGATGGAAGCATTCCTGCTTGATGAGGAATCAGATCCAGTTGTACAGACTGCCGTACTGGAGTGGCTAGTCAAGCAGGAAATCGAATTCCCAGTCACGATACATAAGATGAAAGAAACGATGACAGTTGTCCCGGAAAAGCTGACAACGGTCGATAAATCGGAAGGGATGGAACAGGTACTGCAGCATTTGCATCTTCTTGAGCAGCAGAATCCATCACTTTACGACCTGGTGTATAAGCTATTGCAACGTTATATGTATGTACGATATCCAATGGTTCCATCAGAAGAAGACGGTGCTGTTCTGGCTGCTGCGCTTCAGAAGCTGGCAAGCAGTTATCTGCAAATCGATCAGCCTGCTGTTACCGAAGAGGAAGCACAGAGAATCGCTTCCATGATGGAAGAGATCATTACATTGGAAGCGAAATATCTGACTGTCGCCGAGGAATGACAGAGTTCGTATCGTTAGTGTTGAAAGCGACTATGAATATGTTATAATAAGATGGTTGTAAACCAGTACTAGTTAATAACTTATATTATGCTAGAATTGAGAACGATTAACATGTAACAAACGATAGATGTTGGAGGGAATATTATGTCAGCAAAATTCGAAAGAACAGAAGGCAAGAACGAGGGTATCTTAACAATCACCCTATCTCCTGAGGAATTGGACGCAGCGCTTGATCAAGCGTTTCAAAAAGTAGTTAAACAAGTTCAGGTACCAGGTTTCCGTAAAGGAAGAGTACCACGTAAAATCTTCGAACAACGCTTCGGTGTAGAATCTTTGTACCAAGATGCGATTGATATCGTTCTTCCAGGTGCTTACATGAACGCTGTTGAAGAAACTGGCATCGAGCCTGTTGCACAGCCGGATGTAGATCTTGAGCAGATCGAACAAGGCAAAGAGCTTATCTTCAAAGCTACTGTAACTGTTAAACCAGAAGTAGAGCTTGGCGACTACAAAGGTCTTGAAGTAGAAGCGGAAGATACTACTGTAACTGACGAAGATGTTGAAAAAGAAATCGATGCACTACGCAACAGACAAGCTGAATTGGTTGTCAAAGAAGAAGGAACTGCAGCAGAAGGCGACACAGTCGTTATCGATTTCGAAGGTTTCGTTGATGGCGAAGCATTCGAAGGCGGCAAAGCAGAAAACCATTCCTTGGAAATCGGTTCTGGCAGCTTCATCCCTGGATTCGAAGAACAGCTAGTAGGTAAAGAATCCGGCAGTGAGTCCGATATCAACGTGACATTCCCTGAAGAATATCATGCTGCGGAGCTTGCTGGTAAAGAAGCAGTCTTCAAAGTGAAAATCCATGAAATCAAAGCAAAGGAACTTCCTGAGCTTGATGATGAATTCGCAAAAGACGTAGACGAAGAAGTAGAATCTTTGGCTGCGCTTCGTGAAAAAACGAAAAACCGTCTGCAAGAAGAAAAAACAAATGCAGCGGAAAACAACAAACGTGAGCAGCTGATCAACCTTGCTACTGATAACGCGAAAGTTGACGTGCCAGATGCAATGGTAGATACAGAGCTGGATCGCATGGTTCGTGAATTCGAACAACGCCTTCAAATGCAAGGCATGACTCTTGAAATGTACTCTCAGTTCTCCGGTCAGGACGAAGCTGCACTTCGCGAGCAAATGAAAGAAGATGCTGGCAAACGTGTGAAAACGAACTTGACACTTGAAGCGATCGCGCAAGCTGAAAACGTTGAAGTAACAGACGAAGACGTTAACGCTGAGCTTGAAAAAATGGCTGAAATGTACCAAACAGACAAAGAGCAATTGACTCAAATGCTTGGCGGCAACACAGACGCTATCAAAGATGATCTGAAGTTCCAAAAAGCTATCGATGTATTGGTAGACAACAGCAAAACTGCATAAGACATAATAGAAAAACAAGGCAGCAATCACTGTGCCTTGTTTTTCTAAAAAATAAAACGTATTTTCAGGAGGTTTTGTTAACCCTTCTGTTGAATTACGTGCATGAACGGCATTTTCGTTTACATATACTACATACATATGATTTGACTTTTACAAAAAAAACTCCATAATAAAACGTACCTCTTTTTTCGCGTATGCAGAATTTGCCAAATTGATTTGGAGAGAAATCTTCCTTTGCAGGGTTTACCTGCGTTCATTTAGCTAATACTGTTGGAAAAAGTGTTTTGCTTTTTAATACTGCTGTTATCTGATATGATTGGCTAAAGGAAGGCTGGGCGCATCCAGAATGTGTTTGATCTTTCGAGATATCATATATAGATATTACATTCGAGGGGTGAAATGATGTTTAAATTTAATGAAGAAAAAGGGCAGCTTAAATGCTCCTTCTGCGGCAAAAGCCAAGACCAAGTACGTAAATTAGTAGCCGGACCAGGCGTCTATATATGTGATGAGTGCATCGATTTGTGCACTGAAATCGTGGAAGAGGAACTTGGAAACGAAGAAGAAGTTGAGTTCAAAGAAATTCCGAAGCCACAGGAAATCCGCGATATACTGAACGATTACGTCATCGGACAGGATAAAGCGAAGAAAAATCTTGCTGTAGCGGTTTACAACCACTACAAGCGTATCAATTCCGGTAAGAGCTCAGATGATGTGGAATTGTCTAAGAGTAATATTGCCATGATCGGACCGACTGGTAGTGGTAAGACATTACTAGCTCAAACATTGGCGCGTATCCTGAACGTACCATTTGCGATTGCGGATGCAACTTCTTTAACAGAAGCAGGTTACGTTGGGGAAGATGTAGAGAACATCCTGCTTAAATTGATTCAAGCTGCTGACTACGATGTTGAAAAAGCTGAAAAAGGTATCATCTACATCGATGAGATCGATAAAGTAGCACGTAAATCCGAAAACCCATCCATCACTCGTGATGTTTCCGGTGAAGGTGTGCAGCAGGCACTTCTTAAAATCCTGGAAGGTACGGTGGCAAGCGTTCCGCCACAAGGCGGCCGCAAGCATCCGCATCAAGAATTCATCCAGATTGATACGACAAACGTCCTATTCATCTGTGGTGGTGCCTTCGATGGAATCGAGCAAATCATCAAACGCCGTCTTGGCAACAAGGTTATCGGTTTTGGTGCTAATGAAGGCAACCAAACACTTGATAAAGGCGAGTATCTTTCCAAAGTATTGCCGGAGGATCTATTGAAATTCGGTTTGATTCCAGAGTTCATCGGCCGTCTGCCTGTTATCGGCAGCCTGGAGCCGCTTGATGAGGAAGCTTTGGTTGAAATTTTGACTAAACCTAAAAATGCATTGGTGAAACAATATCAGAAGCTCTTCCAGATGGACCAGGTTGAATTGGTTATCGAGGAAGATGCACTTAGTGAGATTGCCAAATTGGCTATCGAACGTAAAACTGGTGCACGGGGTCTGCGCTCCATCATGGAAGGTATCATGCTTGACGTTATGTATGAGCTTCCATCCCGTGATGATATCAAGCAATGCATCATAACAAAAGATACAGTACTGCTTGAGAATGGCCGTCCGAAGTTTGTACTGCATGATGGTACCGTAACAGATGAGAATCAGCAATCTCCGAAAGAGAGTGCGTAATTCTCTATCTGACAAGCAGATGATCATGTACAGCAAATCCCTTGTTACAGTTGGTGGCAAGGGATTTTTTTCTTGATTTTCACAAAGTATGGGTACAGTACTGTGGTTGTGTATATACTTTAAGAAGAACTGAAGAAGACAGACATTTGGAGGTGTCACGATGGAAAAAGAGAAGACACTGGTAACGCCTCTTTTACCCTTAAGGGGTTTGCTAATTTTTCCGACGATGGTTCTACATTTGGATGTAGGCAGGGAAAAATCCGTTCATGCATTGGAACGAGCGATGCTTGAAGGAGAAACAATCTTTTTGGCTGCGCAAAAAGAAGTGGATTTGGATGAACCTACAGAAGAGGAAATCCATCATATAGGTACGGTAGCAAAAGTCAATCAGATGATGAAGCTTCCGAATGGGACGATGCGTGTATTGGTAGAAGGATTATACCGTGCTGAAATCATCCGCTTCCTGGAGGATGACAAGCAGTTCATGGTTGAAATCAAAGAAAGACCAGACATGCATGGTACGAAAAATGAGGAAGAAGCATTGATGCGTGCGCTTTTGGAGCAGTTTGAGCAATACATAAAGGTTTCAAAGAAAATTGGTCAAGAGACGTTTGCTACCTTGACGGATATTACGGAACCGGGACGCATGGCAGACATGATAACCTCTCATCTAACACTGCGATTGGATGACAAGCAGGAGATTCTTGAGATGCAAGATGTGAAAGAACGTCTGCGTCATATCATCACGATCATTACGAATGAGCGGGAAGTACTTGATCTTGAGAAGAAAATCGGTCTACGCGTCAAACAATCAGTCGAGAAGACACAAAAGGAATATTATTTGCGGGAGCAAATGAAGGCAATCCAGAAGGAGCTTGGTGATCGCGATGGCAAGTCCGGAGAGATTGAGCAGTTCCGGGCTGATATCGAAGCCTCCGATATGACAGATCACATGAAGGAAGTTGCTGAAAAGGAATTACGCCGATATGAGCGTGTACCGCAGAGCTCTGCAGAAAGCTCTGTTATCAGAAACTATCTGGAATGGCTGATCGCCTTGCCATGGAAGAAGCAGACAGAAGATAATCTGGATATTCCGCATGCTGAGGAGACACTGAACGAAGACCATTATGGATTGGATAAAGTGAAAGAACGGATATTGGAATACTTGGCCGTTCAGAAACTGACCAATTCCTTGAAAGGTCCGATTCTCTGCCTTGCTGGACCTCCAGGGGTCGGGAAGACATCCTTGGCGACAAGCATTGCTAAAGCAATCAATCGGAAATTTGTCCGTATTTCATTGGGCGGCGTGCGAGATGAAGCGGAAATCCGAGGACACCGCCGGACATATGTCGGCGCGATGCCAGGACGAATTATGCAAGGTATGCGCCGGGCTGGAACGACGAATCCAATCTTTCTTCTTGATGAAATCGATAAGATGTCCAATGACTTCCGAGGCGATCCATCATCAGCTATGCTCGAAGTGCTTGATCCGGAACAAAACAGCTCATTCAGTGATCATTTCATCGAAGAGACGTACGATCTTTCCAATGTCATGTTCATTGCAACAGCGAATAACTTAGGCTCAATCCCAGGACCGCTTCTAGACCGGATGGAGATCATCAGCATTGCTGGTTATACAGAAGTGGAAAAATTGCATATTGCCAAGGAACATCTGCTGCCGAAGCAGATCAAAGAAAATGGCTTGAAAAAAGGCAACATTCTCGTGAAGGATGAAGCACTGGAGCATATCGTCCGTCGTTATACAAGAGAAGCTGGGGTACGCGGTTTGGAGCGGCAGCTGGCAGCAGTTTGCCGTAAAGTTGCTCGTATCATTGTTTCCGAAGATAAGAAACGGGTGACAGTAAGCGCGAAGAAAGTGGAAGAATTGCTTGGACGTCCACGGTTCCGGTATGGTTTAATGGAAGAGGAGAATCAAGTTGGCGCAGCGACAGGTCTTGCTTATACGACTGCTGGCGGAGATACATTATCAATAGAAGTCTCCTTGTCTCCAGGTAAAGGGAAACTGACCCTTACCGGGAAGCTAGGCGATGTTATGAAGGAATCAGCTCAGGCTGCATTCAGCTATATCCGTTCCAATGCCGAAGAACTCGGCGTTGATCCATCGTTCCATGAGCACTATGATATCCATATCCATGTGCCGGAAGGAGCAACACCGAAGGATGGTCCATCTGCCGGTATTACGATTGCCACTGCCTTGACGAGTGCACTGACTGGCAGACCGGTACGGAAGGAAGTCGGGATGACAGGTGAAATCACCCTTCGCGGACGTGTCCTGCCGATCGGCGGACTGAAGGAGAAAAGCTTGAGTGCTCACCGGGCAGGTATTACAACAATCCTCTTCCCAGCTGATAATGACAGGGATTTGGAAGAGATACCGGATACAATCAAGCAAGACATGACGTTTATTAAAGTCAGCCATCTTGATGAGGTATTAAAATACGCATTGGTGGAAGATAAACATGAAAGTAACTGAAGCAGAAATAGTAATCAGCGCGGTATCGAAAAAGCAATATCCGGAGACACATATGCCGGAGATTGCTTTAGCTGGCCGCTCGAATGTAGGAAAATCATCTTTTATCAATAAGATGATCAACCGGAAGAACTTGGTCCGCACATCCCAGAAGCCGGGGAAGACGCAGACATTGAATTTTTACAAAATCAATGATCGCTTCCATTTCGTGGATGTGCCAGGCTATGGCTATGCCAAGGTCTCGAAGAAGGAACGTAATGCTTGGGGCAAAATGCTGGAGGAATACTTCACGGAGCGTGAAAACCTGAAGGCGGTTGTACTGCTTGTCGATATTCGGCATGAACCGACGAAGGATGACGTCACGATGTATGATTTCTTGAAGCATTATGAATTGCCGGTTGTTGTAGTGGCAACAAAGCTGGATAAGATTCCGAAAGGGAAACGTGTACAGCATATCAAGCGGGCTGCAGATAAATTGCAGCTGTTACAAGAAGATATCATCCTTCCATTTTCCTCTGAAACAGGTGAAGGAAAAGAGGAAGCATGGGGAGTATTGAAACAATTCCTATGAAAAATAACCGTACAAGCCTAGGCTTGTACGGTTATTTTTTTCGGAAAAGAAGATAAGCACCAGCGAGGATGAGCAGAACTGGCCAATAATTACTAATAAAGCCTGCTGTCCTATCGAGCCATCCAAACCAGGCAGGCTGCTGAGGTGCTGCTATGGCAAAAACGCCGAGAGCAAGCAGCAAGATTGCCAATACATAACCTTTTTTCGTTTTAATTGCCGAAATGAACAAAGCAGCGCCGGCTAAGAAGGGATAAGCTCCCCAACTATCGGTCCAGAAGCTGTAGTGCCTCAGTCCATGGAAATGAATACCCAATCCTAGAATAAAGTATCCGGCGAATAAGTTTTTATGATCTTTCGTAAGATAAGCATGCAATAATAGTGCGGCGCCAATGATGATCAATAAAGTCGGCCACGAATAAAAGTCGACAAACAAGGGTACTCGTAACTGGCGTAACAGGAAATAAGCTCCGATCCCTAGTAAAAGGAATCCCGCAAAAGCATTTTTCTTCGTCATAACATCTCTCCACATAATAATTATTATTAAATAAGATTAAATCGTTGATTATCATGACTAGCTGTGTTAACTTGTTATATGTACTTATGAAATCATTCACAAACATTCAAATGAACACACACTCTATCCTAACACAATTGTTTACGATTCTGTTCACAAATTTGAATAGGACAGAAATACCATAGTGTTATACTAGTAAGAGCGACAGGTTTTCAAGGGGGAAAAAGGGAATGTACATGTTAGTTGCTGGAATCAATTATCGCACAGCCCCGATTGAAATAAGAGAAAAACTAAGTTTCAAGGAAGAAGAGCTTGGCTTAGCGATGCAAGCACTCTCCAACCAGAAAAGCATGCTCGAGAACGTCATTGTTTCGACATGCAACCGCACGGAGATCTATGCAGTGGTCGACCAGATGCATACTGGCCGCTATTATATAAAGAAATTCTTGTCTGAATGGTTCGGCATCGAAAAAGACGAGATTGCATCTTATCTTACATTTCACGAGGACGAAAGAGCTGTGGAGCATCTGTTCAAGGTAGCGAGCGGACTGGACTCCATGGTTGTAGGGGAAACTCAGATCCTTGGTCAGCTGAAACGGGCTTTCCAAAAAGCACAGGAGCTGCATACATCCGGAACGATTTATAATGAATTGTTCAAACAGGCTGTTACCGTAGCGAAACGTGCGCATACAGAAACAGGAATCGGAGAAAATGCTGTCTCTGTCAGCTATGCAGCGGTTGAGTTGTCCAAGAAGATCTTCGGTGATATCTCTTCTAAACGAATCGTCATCCTAGGCGCTGGTAAAATGGGGGAACTGGCAGCAAAGAATTTGCACGGTTCAGGCGTCAAAGATGTTACGGTAGTCAATCGGACGAAAGAAAAAGCAGAACAGCTGGCAGCTTTGTTCAATGGCAAAGCAGCTGGTTGGGATGAACTGGACAGTGCTTTGCATGATGCAGATATTGTCATCAGTTCTACAGGTGCACCAGGATATGTACTCGATAAGGAAATGCTTCAAGCCGTTCACAAGGAACGCAAAGGCCAGCCACTATTCTTAGTCGATATTGCTGTGCCGCGTGATATCAATCCAGACGTGGATGAATTGGAAAGCACGTTCTTATATGATATCGATGACTTGCAGGATGTTGTCGATGCAAACCTGGCTGCACGTCAGGAAGCGGTTGAGAAAATCGAAATCATGATCGAAGGCGGCATCGTTGATTTCAAAGTATGGCTCCAGACATTAGGTGTTGTGCCAGTCATCTCTGAGCTTCGCCGTAAAGCAGCATCTATCCAGGCTGAGACTATGAAGAGTTTGGAACGGAAGCTGCCTGACCTAAGCGAACGTGATATGCGAGTGCTGAACAAGCACACGAAAAGTATCATCAATCAGCTGCTCAAACAGCCGATTACGCAGGCGAAAGAGCTTGCCGGCCGCGAGAACAGCGAAGAACTGATTCAGCAGTTCGCAGAGATCTTTGGAATCGAAAAAGCGGTGCTGGATAAACAGAATAATCTTATCAAACTGGAGCGCACAGAGTCACATAAACTTCAGTCTGTACCAAGTGCTTCCACAACCAGATAAAAAGAAGGGCTTATAGATGCAGGTACCCGCTTATCTTTACGAAATCATTTTACTTCTATATGCAGCCAGCATTTTTAGCTATTTTATCGATTTTATACAAAAGAATCGGAAGGCGAATGTTTTCGCCTTCCGTTTGCTTACTTTGGTATGGTTCTTCCAGAGCCTTTTTTTATTGCAGGAAATGATTGCGCATGCCGGGTTGCCGGTAAAGGACGTTTATGAAGGGTTATACTTCTATGCATGGGTCCTCGTGTCGCTTTCCTTATTCATCAACCGCATCTACAAAGTCGATTTTCTCACCTTCTTCTTGAATGTGGTCGGCTTTTTTATGATGTTATTATATATTGCAAGCTCGGCTTATGAGCGGCAATGGACGCAGACGATTCCTTTTATGGATGAAGTGCTGATCGCACATATTACGCTGGCTATTCTGGCGTATGGATTTTTCACCCTGTCCTTTGTCTTCGCTGTTATGTACTTATTTCAATTCCAGCTTCTGAAGCGGAAAAAAGGATATAGATGGTGGACAAGGCTTGGTGACTTGGGCAAGCTAGAAACATATATCTTCACTTCCATCACAATCGGGACGCCTTTATTATTGCTATCCATTGTGATGGGGATTGTATGGGCTTATACGACAACAGCCGTCTTCTATTGGTATGATTGGAAAACAATCGGTTCGCTGACGGTGCTTGCCGTCTATGCAGTTTATCTGTTCCTGCGTTTGGCAAGAGGTGTCAGGGGGAAAGGGCTGGCAATATATACTATTGCAGCCTTTCTGATCCTCATCATCAATTTCTTCTTGCTTAGCACGTATTCATCATTTCATTTTACTGGGTAAATCCGTAGTTCCTTAGGAGGAGAGCAATGCGAAAAATTATCGTTGGTTCAAGAAAAAGTAATTTGGCACTCACACAGACAAAGTGGGTAATCGAGCAATTGAAACAAGCTGGAGCGCCATATGAATTCGAAATCAAGAAAATCGAAACAAAGGGAGACAAAATCCTGGACGTTACACTTTCAAAGGTTGGAGGAAAAGGGTTGTTCGTCAAGGAAATAGAGCAAGCTATGTATGACGAGGAAATCGATATGGCCGTACATAGTATGAAGGATATGCCATCCGAACTTCCTGTCGGTCTGACGATTGCAAGTGTTCCAGTTCGGGAGGACTACCGGGATGCATTTATTTCAAAGAATAACGTTTCCTTGAGAGAATTGCCGGAGGGTGCGATTGTCGGAACAAGCAGCCTGCGTCGCGCATCACAGATTCTCGCGATTCGACCGGATATCGAAATCAAACCAATACGCGGAAACATCGACACGCGCCTGAAAAAGCTTGAAAACGAAGATTTTGATGCAATTGTTCTAGCTGCTGCTGGTTTGAAGCGGATGGGATGGAGTGATGATATCGTTACTGAATTCCTTGAAACAGACCTTTGCCTGCCAGCTATCGGCCAAGGCGCACTTGCCATCGAGTGCCGTGATACAGATATGGAATTGATTGAGCTTTTGGCGAAGATCAACGATTCTTACACGCAGCAGACGGTAGCTGCTGAACGTACTTTCCTTTATTTGATGAATGGAAGCTGCCAAGTACCGATTGCCGGGGTAGCCCATATGGAAGAAGACGATGTTGTCTTGACAGCTTTGATAGCTTCTGCTGACGGGAAACAAGTATTCAAAGAAGAAGTGCGTGGAGCTGATCCACAGGAAGTCGGTAAGCTTGCCGCTGAAAGGATGCAGGAACAAGGCGCGCAGGACATCATCACCAAAGCGATTCAGGAGTCGGAATCCAATTGAGCCGGCTGCCGGCCGTGAAGGTGCTCGTAACGCGCCCGAAGCAGCAGGCTGTCCAATTAGCTGAACAGCTGGATCAAGCAGGCGCGAGACCAATTATGGTGCCTTTACTGACATTTCGAACGAGGACAAATATGGAGAATCAAATGCTTAGCCAGCAAGCTGATCGCTTTGACTGGCTGTTCTTCTCCAGCATGAATGGAGTAGAGCACTTCCATGCACTGGTGAGCAAGTATTCCAATATGGAGAACTGGAAGCTTTGCCATATTGCTGCAGTCGGACGAAAGACTGCAGAGGCTGTAGAAAGGGTGCTTGGCAGGAAGGCAGATTTAGTGCCGGCTGCTTATACCGCAGATTGCTTAGCGGAAACTTTCAGCGCAATATATGATCCTTCTAGCCGGATACTGCTGATACAAGGGAATTTATCAAGGCCTGCATTAGCTAACGGATTGAGACAGAATGGCTATGACTTCGAGAAAATGGTCGTCTATGATACGGTAGAAGAGAGAGGTAACCAAGAGCTTCTGAATATGGTCCTGCAAAAGGACAAACCGGAAGTATTGACGTTTACAAGTCCGTCGTCGATCGAGGCCTTTCTTTCTTTTATTTCCGAGCCTGAAGTGGAAAAGGATCAGTTGGATAAACCTTGTCTCGTCATTGGACCGACAACAGAGGAAGCTGCCAAGCGGCATGGCTTCCGGAATATTTTGCTGCCTGCTCAGTACACGGCAGAAGCAATGATCGATGCGTTATTACATTACTATGAACAAAGGACAGGTGAATGACAATGGCAGAATTCAAACGCCACCGCCGTTTGCGTACATCAGCAAACATGCGGGCATTAGTAAGAGAAACAGAAGTAACAGTGGATGACTTGATTTACCCAGTTTTCGTTGTTGAGGGCGAAAATGTACGTAATGAGGTTTCCTCCATGCCAGGTGTATTCCAGCTGTCTTTAGATAATTTATCAGCTGAAATGAAGGAAGTAAGCGAATTAGGCATCAAATCGGTGCTGTTTTTCGGTATACCTGCTGAAAAAGATGAAGTCGGAACTGGTGCTTTCCATGACCACGGCATCGTACAGCGTGCAATCAGCCAGACTAAACAGGAAGTCCCGGAGCTTCTTTTGATTGCTGATACTTGCCTTTGCGAATATACATCCCATGGACACTGCGGCATCGTGCATGACGGAATAATCGATAATGATGAATCATTAGGCTATTTAGTAGATACTGCAGTGAGCCAGGCAAAAGCAGGAGCTGATATCATTGCCCCTTCCAATATGATGGACGGCTATGTACAAGCCATCCGCAAGGGACTGGATGAAGCCGGCTTTACGAACATTCCGATTATGGCTTATTCTGTCAAATATGCTTCTGCTTTTTACGGTCCATTCCGCGAAGCAGCTGAAGGCGCTCCGCAATTCGGGGATCGCAAAACGTATCAAATGGATCCTTCAAACAGAAGAGAAGCACTGCGCGAAGCAACATCTGATATCGAAGAAAATGCAGACTTCCTTATCGTGAAACCAGCACTTGCTTACTTGGATATCATCCGTGATGTGCGTAATCAATTCAATGCTCCGATCGTAGCATACAATGTCAGCGGCGAATACAGCATGGTAAAAGCTGCTGCTTTGAACGGCTGGATCGATGAGAAAGCAATTGTTATGGAAAAAATGATCGGCATGAAACGTGCGGGTGCTGATTTGATCATGACTTACTTTGCGAAAGATGTGGCAAGATGGCTGAAGGAAGATAACTGAACGAGGAGGAATTCTGATGAAAAGCTTTGAAAAGTCGATAGCAGCATTCGAAGAGGCGAAACAGCATATGCCAGGCGGGGTTAACTCCCCGGTTCGTGCATTCCGTTCCGTCGGGATGGATCCTATTTTCATGGATAGCGGTAAGGGTTCAAAAATTACAGATATCGATGGCAATACGTACATCGACTATGTCCTAAGCTGGGGACCACTCATTCTGGGACATGCCGATGACCGAGTTGTAGAAGGTCTGAAGAAAATCACGGAGAAAGGGACAAGCTTCGGTGCGCCGACTGTGATGGAGAACAAGATGGCAGCTTTGGTGAAAGAGCGGATTCCATCCATGGATATCGTCCGTATGGTCAACTCTGGTACAGAAGCGACGATGAGTGCCCTTCGTTTGGCGCGTGGATTCACTGGACGTGACAAGATCCTGAAATTCGTCGGCAGCTATCACGGCCATGGGGATTCACTTCTGATCAAAGCAGGTTCTGGTGTGGCGACGCTTGGACTTCCGGATAGCCCGGGTGTACCGGAAACAATTGCCCGCAATACGATTACCGTACCGTACAATGATCTGGAAAGCGTTCAATATGCTTTTGAACAGTATGGAGATGATATTGCAGCTGTTATTGCTGAGCCGGTCTGCGGGAATATGGGTGTTGTCCCACCTCAGCCAGGATTCCTTGAAGGACTTCGTGACATCACAAAGCAGCATGGCGCTTTGCTCATTTTCGATGAAGTCATGACTGGTTTCCGAGTCGGCTATCATTCTGCGCAAGGTCACTTCGGCGTTGAACCAGACTTGACTTGCCTTGGTAAAATCATCGGCGGTGGCCTCCCTGTCGGTGCATATGGCGGCCGTAAGGAAATCATGGATCGTGTTGCTCCAGCGGGTGATATTTACCAAGCAGGAACACTTTCAGGAAATCCGCTTGCGATGACTGCTGGTTACGAAACATTGGCAGCGATGGATAAAGCGGCGTATGAGCGCATCAATGCGCACGCTGACCGTCTTGCAGAAGGATACAAAGCAGCTGCAGAGGAATTCGGAATTCCGTTACAAGTGAATCGTGCGGGTTCGATGGTGGGTGTCTTCTTTACGGATACTCCTGTCATCAACTTTGACACAGCGAAGACATCCAATTTGGATCACTTCTCCATGTACTATCGGGAAATGATCGAAGCTGGCATCTTCCTGCCTCCTTCTCAATTCGAGGGGCTGTTCTTATCAGCTGCTCATACGGATGAAGATATTGAAGCGACAATCGAAGCAGCAAGACAGGCATTCAAGAAAATAGCAGCATCTTAAACGTAAAAGCCCAAGCATATGCTTGGGCTTTTTTTCATGAGGACAAAGGATTTTCTTTACATATGTGATTGGGCGTAAGCATAGGTTTTAGTACAGAGGAACGCTTAAATCTTGGAAGGAGGATTCCACATGTCTTCAAATGAGACAACACCTTTTATGTTTGATATACAAGAATCACTCAGTTTCCGTGCCGACGCACAGCTGCAAGATTTAATTGGAATCGCATTGGAGCCGGAGATCAGTATCCAGGAGTTTGAGCATGAAATTTCTGTTCGAGGTGTCATCGAACTTACAGGTGAATATTACCCTCTTCAGGAGGTTGTTGAAGGAAGTGCAGTCGCTGTCAGCCCTGGAACAAGAGAAATGGAAAACGTCGAGAAACAGGAAGCAGGAACGAATACATTTTATCATCGTTTCCCGGTTGAAATATCTGTTCCGAAAAATCGCATCAAGCAGCTGAATGACGTGTATGTCACAATTGACAACTTTGATTATGAAGTTCCTGGCAGTAATGTGCTTGAACTGCATGCAACGGTTGCCATTTACGGTGTCTTGGAAGAAAGAAGACAATCGCAGCCACAAGCACCGCAGCAGCCTTATTTCCCTCCTGCAGCATTCCCGCAAGGAGAACAGTCAAAATCTTATACAGACGAAATTGCCAATCAGATCGAAGCCCAAGCACGTGATGATCAGGAATATGAGCAGCAAGGCTATCAGTTTGCGAAAGAAGAACCAGCTGCTGCAAGTAAGCTGGAAGAATCAACAGCAGCTGCAAGAGAAGAACATGGTACGGAGGAGCAAGGGTATCAGTTCTCTCAAGATGTAAATGCAGCGGAAGAAGAGGTAGAAGTGAATCGAGAGGAAACAGAAGCAGATGTTTCCGCAGAACAGGAAATCGAGGAACAAGGGTATCAGTTCTCTCAAGAGGAGTATGCAGGGGAAGAAGAAATAGAAGTGAACCGAGAGGAAACAGAAGCAGATAGCAGTGACAATCAGGAGCCTGAGGTGCAAGGGTATAAGTTTGCTAAGGGAAATGCGGAGTCACCAGAGGCAGAAGTTCAAGCAGAAGCCCGGGATAATCAAGAATATGCACAGTCATCAGAGACTGAGGGCCAAGCAGAAGCCCGTGAGGAACAAGATACTGAGGTGCAGAGCTACCAGTTAGCTCAAGAATATGTGGAGTCGACAGAGGTAGAAACGCAAGCAGAAGCACGTGAAGAACAAAATGCTGAGGTGCAGAGCTACCAGTCAGCTCAAGAATATGTGGAGTCGACAGAGGTAGAAGCGCAAGCAGAAGCA
>NZ_NPBF01000015.1 GCF_002272135.1 Virgibacillus sp. 7505
AAGCAGAAGCACGTGAAGAACAAAATGCTGAGGTGCAGAGCTACCAGTCAGCTCAAGAATATGTGGAGTCGACAGAGGTAGAAGCGCAAGCAGAAGCACGTGAAGAACAAAATGCTGAGGTGCAGAGCTACCAGTCAGCTCAAGAATATGTGGAGTCGAAAGAGCCAGAAGCGCAGGCAGAAAATCGTAAGGGAAAAGAAGCCGAAGCGCAGGGCTATGAGTTTTCTAAGGAATATGCCGAAAATGAGATAGAAGCTGAATTAAAAGCAGAAACCCGCGATCAGAAGACAGAGGAGCAAAGCATCTCATTTGCACAGCATTATACAGAACAAACGCCATCACAGGCAGAAACGGTACTGGAGGCTTCAGCTGCTCCAGCAGATTATATAGAACAACGTCCTGCTGATGAAGAGGAACAGGAAGAACCTCAGGCTTATGCACAAGAGCGGGCACCTGCATCACCAAGGGTTAATATTCAAGCGGAGAAGACAGCTCCGCAATCACGCGAAGAAGCATTTTATAAATCAGAAGAACAACAGTACGTACAAAATGACTATCAGATTCCAGCAGCTGGCAAGCTGCCAGAAGAATTCTTCGTGCTACCTGATGAGCTGGAGGATGCTTATCAAGCGGCTGATTTCCGACAGGCGCTTGATCAGGATGATGACGTATATTATCTGGATCGGGAACTGCCTCATGAAGAACCAGCCGAAGCACCGGATTTCACCTTTACGTATCAAGCAAAGCAAACAGAAGAAGCGCCTCCTGAGCCAATCAGATTCGAAGCACCTCCTCTTTTGACCCCAGAAGAGGATGACAGATGGAAATATAAAGAGTCGAAGACATTCAGTGAGTTTTTCGGCAGTAAGCCAGTCGAGCCTACGGAGGTGCCGCAAGCAGATATAACTGCAGAAGAGATTGATACGGAAGAATCATACGAGGATGCTTATAACGACGTATCTCTGCAGTCAGTCCCAATCAATCAGGAACTGCAGCCGGAGGATTTGCAGGAAGTGGCTGAAGCAGACGAAGTGACAGAAACAAAAGAAGCAGCAGCTGACCGAAGTGACAGCAGCAATTTCCTTGTCCACATGTTTGGTGCTAGGGAAGAAACATATACGAAGGTCCGTGTCTGTATCGTTCAGGAGCGGGACACATTGGAGAAGATTGCGAATCGATATGATGTGCCTGTCAGTACAATTGCCAGCTCCAATAATCTGGAGGAAGAAACAGTATCGGAAGGTCAGCTGCTAGTCATTCCGCAGCGTCGTCCAAGAAAGAATTAATAAAAATGAACGGGGTGTGCTAGATGGAAAATATCGATCGAATACTAGCTGCCTATGGCATCACGCCAGCCTCGGTTCAAGCTATTACCAGCCGCCTGTCTAAAGTGCAAACGCACCAGGCGGCTTTTGCTTTAAAAAGGTCATCCCTCCATCCGGAGCGGCTCGACCGCTGGCTGATGGTCGTCCAAGGCAAGCATAATTTTTATCGGGAAGGTGTTCCGCCGGTCTATCAAACATTGCAGGAGAATTTCTATGTAGTGGATGAAGGGGAAGTGTATTATCTGATGCCATGGCTGGAGCGGCATCGAACAGATGAACCAGATCATCCTTATGAGATGCTGTTCACTACTCTTGGGAAGATACATGCCTCCTCCAGCAAACGGTATCCAATAGATTATGAAGCGTATGCATTGGCCATTCGGAAGCAGAAAGAAAAGCTCCAGCAGGACAGGGAGGAGCTGCTCGGTTTGGTAGAGCGTTTCGAATCCCAAACATACATGGGGGTTGTGCCCTTGCTCGTTTGCACGCATTATAAGGATTTGGAGCATGTATCTGCAATGCTGGATAAATGGTATGACCATTATGATGCGGATCTTAAAGCAGATCCCGAGATGGAGCATAGTGTCTTGCATGGCAGCTTACGACCTTCCCATGTACAGGATGGCAGTCCGCTGCATTTGCTGAATTGGGAAAAGACCAAGCTTGGCAATCCTAGCTTGGACCTGGCTGATTACTATAAGGAAGAATGGCGTTTTGTAGATAGCAATGTAATAAATGCACCATTTTATTTGCATACGTATGAAGAGCATCGGCAAATGAAAAAAAATGAAGAGAGCCTGTTCATGCTGCATTTGCTTCATCCGGGCCGGTATTTGAAGCAGGTCAGAGAGTATGTAAGTGCTCCGCAAAAGGCGGATACCCCTGCTGTCGTATTGGAATTGACCCAGACGCATCGGCAGCTGATACAGGCTCTCCAGGCACAATCCTATTTTCAGGATCTGCGGGATCAGGAAGAACAGGAAGGCGCAGAGGCTTGATTAGATTGATTTTGTCTGGAAGCTGAAATAAAGGGCGATCAAGCCGCCAAGTATAAGGATATCCAAAATCGATGGAAACAAGAGCGTTCTGATGAACTGGAAGACGATCAGTGGAATTACCGCCTTCTCGGTGACATTGACCCAATACTTGAGGAAACCCGGCATGTTGTTGCGGTTGAATTTACTCATTGTCATCCCTCCTATAAGCAGTATATGAACGGGAAAAGCTAGGCGTTTACCCTTTTTTGAAAAAAATATGCCTCTTCATTGACTTTTTTACTGTCAAGTGGATACAATAAGCTATACATGATACAAATGCTTTGACAGGGAAGAGTATAGTGTAAGGGTCCATACTAGAGAGGGAAGCAAACTGGTGGAAGTTTCCCGGATACCTGCAGTAGAAGGTCGCCCTGTATGCAGCGACCCCGAATGTGACTTTTTAGTCAGTAGGGGGAGCCGGTGAAGAGCCGTTATCTCCCTCGAGTGTGCGACACGTATAAGTAGTGTCGTAAATGAAGGTGGTACCACGGAAACTAACCCTTTTCGTCCTTTTGGATGAGAAGGGTTTTTATATGTCACCAAAAGCATTGAAGGAGGAACCAGGCATGACAACAGACAAATCACAAGAAACGAACTCGCTGCCATCCAAATACGATCCGGCCAGCATCGAAGCAGGCCGCTACCAATTCTGGCTTGATGGCAAATATTTCGAAGCAACCGGGGATGAAAGCAAAGAGCCATATTCCATCGTCATTCCGCCGCCAAACGTAACAGGTAAGCTGCACTTAGGGCACGCTTGGGATACAACTTTACAAGATATCCTGACACGTATGAAACGTATGCAAGGCTATGATGTGCTTTGGCTTCCAGGAATGGACCATGCCGGTATCGCGACACAGGCAAAAGTAGATGCGAAACTGCGCGAACAGGGCATCAACCGCTACGATCTTGGCCGTGAAGGCTTCCTAGAGAAAAGCTGGGAATGGAAAGAAGAGTATGCAAGCTTCATCCGAAAGCAATGGTCGAAGATGGGACTTGGCCTAGATTATTCCCGTGAGCGATTCACATTGGATGAAGGGTTGTCTGAAGCGGTTAAAGAAGTATTCGTCACATTGTACGAAAAAGGCCTGCTTTACCGCGGCGAATATATCATCAACTGGGATCCGGCTGCTAAAACGGCACTTTCCGATATCGAAGTAATTCACAAGGATGTGCAAGGTCACTTCTATCATATGCGTTATCCGCTTGCTGATGGAACAGGACATATCGAAATCGCGACAACGCGTCCGGAAACATTCCTAGGGGACACAGCAGTAGCTGTACATCCGGATGACGAGCGCTACCAGCATTTGATCGGCAAAACGGTCATCCTGCCGGAAGTAAACCGGGAAATTCCGATCGTAGCGGATGATTACGTTGACATGGAATTCGGTTCCGGTGCAGTGAAAATCACACCAGCCCATGACCCGAATGACTTCGAAGTAGGTAACCGCCATGATCTTGAACGCATCCTTGTTATGAATGAGGATGGCAGCATGAATGAAAATGCTGGAAAATATAATGGCTTAGATCGTTTTGAAGCACGTAAGCAAATCGTGAAGGATCTGCAGGAGCAAGGCATCCTATTCAAAATCGAAGATCATATGCATAGCGTTGGTCATTCCGAGCGAAGCGGTGCAGTGGTAGAACCTTATCTATCCACACAATGGTTCGTAAACATGGAGCCGTTAGCGAAACAAGCTTTGGAATTGCAAGCAGGCGAAGACAAAATCAACTTCGTACCAGAACGATTCGAAAGAACCTATTCATACTGGATGGAAAATATCCGTGACTGGTGTGTTTCCCGTCAGCTATGGTGGGGACATCGTATTCCAGCTTGGTATCATAAAGAAACAGGAGAAGTGTATGTTGGCAAAGAAGCGCCAGCAGACATCGAGAACTGGGAGCAAGATCAAGACGTACTCGATACATGGTTCTCTTCCGCATTATGGCCGTTTTCCACAATGGATTGGCCGAACACGGAAGCAGCTGATTTCAAACGCTACTTCCCGACTGATGTACTCGTAACAGGATATGATATCATTGCCTTCTGGGTAAGCCGGATGATCTTCCAATCCAAAGAGTTCACAGGCGAACGTCCATTCAAGGATGTACTCATTCACGGTCTTGTACGTGACGGCGAAGGCCGTAAGATGAGTAAATCACTTGGCAACGGTGTTGATCCGATGGATGTTATCGAGAAGTATGGTGCAGACTCCTTGCGCTACTTCCTATCTACTGGTTCATCACCAGGTCAGGATCTGCGCTTCCAGTGGGAGAAAGTTGAGTCTACTTGGAACTTTGCCAACAAAATCTGGAACGCTTCCCGATTCGCCTTGATGAATATGGAAGGCTTACAGTACAGCGATATTGATTTGTCCAAAGAGAAGAGTCTTGCAGATAAATGGATTCTTACTCGCCTGAACGAAACAATTGAAGCTGTCACATATAATGCTGAGAAATATGAATTCGGAGAAGCTGGACGTCATTTGTACAACTTCATCTGGGATGATGTATGTGACTGGTATATCGAAATGGCGAAGCTTCCGCTGTATGGCGAAGATGAGGCTGCGAAGCAAATGACACGTTCTGTGCTTGCACATGTACTGGATCAGACAATGCGCATGCTGCATCCATTCATGCCATTCATCACAGAGGAAATCTGGCAGCAGCTTCCGCATGAAGGGGAATCCATCACGGTTGCCGCATGGCCGACAGTCAACAAAGATTTGCATGATGAACAAGCAGCAGAAGAGATGAAACGTTTGGTTAGCATCATCCGCTCTGTTCGTAACATCCGTGCAGAAGTGGATACACCGATGTCCAAACAAATCCAGCTGCTTATCCAAGCAGAAGACAATACAATCGAAGCAGAACTTAAGGCGCAGCAGCACTATATCGAACGCTTCTGTAATCCAAGTGAGCTGACGATTGCAACAAGTATTCAAGCACCAGATAAAGCGATGTCAGCTGTTCTTACTGGCGTAGAGCTTTACTTGCCGCTTGAAGGCTTGATCGATATCTCTAAAGAAATCGAACGCTTGGAGAAAGAACTCGACAAATGGACAAAAGAAGTCGATCGTGTTGTGAAGAAGCTTTCCAACCAAGGCTTCATCAGCAAGGCACCAGAAAAGATCGTCGAAGAGGAACGTGCTAAGCAAGCAGATTATGAAGATAAACGCGCACGCGTACAGCAGCGCATCAACGAACTAAAAGGCTAAACACACCACAAGACGCACTAGAATTTTGCTAGTGCGTCTTTTTTACATAAGGAGAGGGATACAATGCTGACATTCCAGAAGCTAGAAACCGAACGGATAGTATTGGATGAAGTGAAGATGCAGGATGCTCCATACGTATTTGCTGCTTTGTCCGACCGCAGTGTAACAAAGTTCTACGGCATGGAGCCGCTCCAATCCATTGAAGAAGCAGAGCGAGTCATTTCCTCTTTCCGATGCGGCTTGCAAGAGGGACGGGTAATTCGGTGGGGCATGTATTGTAAGGAAGCAGGACGATTTCTTGGAACAATCGGTCTGCATCAAGTAAACCGCAGCAACCGACGAGCGGAAATCGGGTACGAATTGCATCCGGACCATTGGAAGAAAGGATTTGCTAGTGAAGCAATGAAAGCAGTTCTGGGTTATTGCTTTGAACAACTCGACCTGCTACGTGTCGGGGCTATGGTCTACCCGGAGAATACGGCATCAGCATCCCTTGTGGAGAAGCATGGTTTCAAGCGAGAAGGGCTTTTGCGCAGTTATTATTATCATGGTGGCAAAACATATGATGCAACTGTATATGCACTGCTGCGAGAAGATTGGAAGAAAGCCCGGGATAGCTCTGCAAGCTAATATGCTTGTTTCAATAGATTTTTAAGGCAGGTTCCAATGCTTCGAATCTATGTGACAAATAGAAGAGTAAAAAGGCCTGCGTTCTATACAGAACGCAGGCCTTTTTGTTTGTATTATCATTCACTTGTGTCAGTTGATTTACATGTCAATGACATGCCGTACTTAATATCAGTCTTTGAGTAAATTATTCGCCTCAAGGAAGTCCTTGGCTACACGTTCCACACTTTTTTGTTCAATATCCACTTGATAGTTCAATTCCCGTAAGGAATCCGCGGTCAGTGCATTCTGGAGCGGCTCAAGTAACTCTGTTAATTCGGGGTGCTCATCCAATGTGTCTCGATTGATGGAGGCAGCCAGATTGTAAGAAGGGAAGAATGCCTGATCATCTTCAAGAATCTTTAAATCTAGTGATTTGATTTGCGGATCGGTGGAAAACCCTTCGGTCACATCGATTTCATCATTATTCAGCGCGGAATAGTAAAGACCAATCTCCATTTCCCGGATGTTGGTATCAGGAACCTGGAAGCCGTAATGCTCCTCCAAACCCGGCAACCCATCCTGACGATTAGCAAATTCGGTTTCCATCCCAAAGCTGAGTTCTTCTGGGTTATCCTCGACATAAGCAGCCAAATCACTGATTGTATCAATGCCCAGCTCATCCGCTTTCTCTTGTTTCATTGCCAGTACATAGACGTTATTGGCATCGGTTAAGTTTGTCCAGGCCACACCGTTTTCCTTATCCAGCTCTTGAATGGTTTCCATCGCTTCATTTTTATCGACGACCGGATCCACACCTAGATAGGATACTAGCGCAGTACCTACATATTCCCAAGTCATGTCTACTTGCTGCGTTTCAATTGCTTGGCGCATCGCGGAAGAACCGAGATTCTGGATTTCTTCCACGTTATACCCGTTATCCTCCAATATGAAGGTTGTCATCTTGGCTAGAAGCAGCTGCTCGGTAAAGGTCTTAGCTCCGACAGTGATATTTTTCCCGCCGGGACTACAGGAGCTTAGAACAAGCAATAAAGCTGCTAATAAGGCAAATAGGGATAATCGTTTTTTCATAAACTCTGGTATCCTTTCTTTACGCATTTTGTGCTTTTTTGGCTAGACGGAGACCTTTTGGCACCAAAGCAAATTGCAGCCATTTGAACAAATAATCAATCAGAATGGCAAGCAAGGTGACAGGTACCGCTCCAGACATCAGGAAGGCATTGTCAAATAGACGGATACCAGTGAAAATCCACACGCCGAGACCTCCTGCACCGACTAAATAAGCAAGTGCAGCGGTTCCGATATTGATGACCAATGCTGTCCGTACGCCAGCAATAATCGAAGTGAGTGCATTCGGCAGCTCGATCTTCCAAAGGATTTGAGCATTTGTCAGGCCCATCCCTTTTGCTGCATCGATCATGTCATCATTAACGGAATCCAGGCCAGCAATCGTATTCTGCAAAATTGGCAACAGGGAATAAACGAAAAGGGCAACGACAGCTGCACTGATTCCAATCCCTAGAAAGCCCATAGCCAGGGCAAGCACTGCCAGACTCGGGATTGTTTGTCCAAGATTGGCAATTCCTACAATCAGCCATTCTGATTTGCGGAATTTAGGTCTGGTCACAAAAATACCTAGCGGTACTGCAAGCAGCACAGCGGCAGCACCAGAAAGCAGCACGATTGTGATATGCTCACCAAGAAGACGTAAGAAGGTATCTGGCTGTTCAGCTATTTTGCTGAACATATTATTGGTGAAAGCCCACACAAAAAAGGCAATGAGCAGGGCCCAGAAGACAACCTTGATAATCAAGGCAATTGTTTTATTTGTCCGTTCCATGAATACAGCCCCCTCAGACGCTCTCCTTGATCTCACGGTGCAGGAACTGCTCGATCAAGTCCAAAGTGATACTTCCTTTGCTTGTACCATTGTCGTTTTCTACAATCAGCTGATCTGCTTCTTGATTTAAAAGCTTCGATATAGCCACTCGCAAGGAGAGGTTCTCATTGATATTTTGAAAGTCAGGAGATTCAAAGACTGGTTTTAGTGACAAAGCGTTTGCCAAGTCTTTCACTGTGTATAGACTCATGCTTTTAAGCACACGGTCTTGCCCGACGAATTCAGCAACAAAGCTGTTGGCCGGCTTGTTCAGCATCTTGGCCGGCTCCGCGTATTGCATCATCTTGCCGCCTTTGAGCAGGGCGATTTTATCTGCCATCTTGACTGCTTCGTCAATGTCATGGCTTACAAACAGAATTGTTTTCTTAAGCTCTTTTTGAATTTGCAGGAATTCTTCCTGGAGATGGGTGCGGATGATCGGATCCAATGCTCCGAATGGTTCATCCATCAACATGACCGGCGGATCGGCAGCTAATGCACGGGCTACACCAACACGCTGCTGCTGCCCTCCGGAAAGCTCATGTGGAAATCGTTTTCGATATTGGTCAGGATTCAGACCAACCAGCTCCATTAATGTATTGAAACGATCGCGCATCTTTTTGCGGTCCCAGCCGAG
>NZ_NPBF01000016.1 GCF_002272135.1 Virgibacillus sp. 7505
TTTAGCATGATATCACCATCTGTAATACTCTCCAGCTGGTTCACCATACGAAGTAAAGTTGTTTTACCGCAGCCGGAAGGACCCAGCATGATGACCAGTTCGCCTTGCTCAACTGTAAAATTCATATTTTCGATTGCTTTGACGTTGCCGTTGTATATTTTTGTCACGTCGTTGAAATGTATCATATTTTCACCCTTATTATTTTTTTACACCCTTTGGCGTAAATAGATTTTCGATCAAGCGCAAGAACAAATCAGCAATCAATGCCAAAACCGCAACCGCGATTGCACCTGCAAGGATCATCGTGTTATTGGTACGCAGAATCCCTTGATAGATGATGCCGCCAAGGCCTCCTGCGCCGATTAGCGTAGCAATAGCACCGACACCGATATTCAGTACTGTTGCAGTACGGATACCAGCCATGATCAAAGGCATGGCATTTGGGAGCTCGACTTTATAAAGGCGTTGAAAGGTTGTCAGACCAATCCCTTTTGCTGCATCGCGTATATCGGGATCGACATTGCTGATCGCCGTGTACGTATTCCGGATGATCGGCAGCTGTGAGTACAGTACAAGAGCGATAATAGCTGGCAACGTACCGATTCCTTCGTTGATGAGTGAAAGGACTGGAATCATGATTCCAAATAAAGCGAGACTTGGAATAGTCATCATGATAGAAGCAATTTGGAGAATGGTGGAGGCTGCGTATTTATTGACGGAACAATAAATACCTAATGGTACACCGATCACGATAGCGATGATAATTGCTAAACCAACAAGCTTGATGTGATCCCATGTGTATCCAAGTATAAATGTGAAATTACTGATGAAATATTCGATTAAAGCTGTAATGGGAGGGCACCTCCTGTTTTTTTGTCATGCAAAAGTTCTTGTCAGACTTTTGCTATCAACTTATACCCAAATATATGAGCATCCTAACATGAAAAATTAACCAGTTAAAGCTGGGATCAACGCATGGCACAAAGTATGGTGTAAAAAGGGGTGACTTTTGAGGATGGCTAGGCATCAGTTAAGAAGGCTGAAATTAAAAAATGCGCTAATACAAGGGTATTCCGTATATTCGTTGATTAAAAAAGGACCTCCACGCATTATCCGTGGAGGTCCTTTTTAGTGATTTTAATGTAATTGAGGGAATTACATTGATACAAGATGTCACCTAAAATTAGGTGCATCAATATTAAAACGTTCTTCAACTAAAGATTTTACATCAGAAGAGGCTTGATCATATGAAATATTCTTTATTTCTTGAATCTCTCCAATAAGAAACTCTTCTGCATTTTTATATACTTTTTTGTCTGATTGAGATAAACGACCATCCGTTGTATGGAAGTGCATTAGATCTCTTATTATCTGACTGATTTCTAACGTAGTACCTAATTTCATCTTACTGTCCAAGACTTTAGATCGTTCACTTACTGAAGAAGGCAAAGGAACACCATTGTCATAGAAATCTAATTTTACTTGCTCTAATTGTTCTAAAGAAATGATTGGGCGTAGACCATTCTGGTTTTCGCTTTGACTCGGTACAAACACATGTAACTTTTTATAAGGAAAGAATATCTTGAAATACTCTCTTTCCCTCATAATTTCTGTTGATTCTATGGTCCCTGTTCCGTGAAAAGGATAGAATACACTATCTCCGCCTTTAAGCAAATTAACAATCTCCCTTCAAAGATACTTCTATTATAACACAAACTGGTCCGGTGCATTTTTTGCTTGTAGGATTATTGTTTAGTGGGGTCATCTTCTCTATTCAAAATGTATGGGCAAGCTCAATGATTAAGCGGTTAAAATCATACAAGGTAGTTACTGCTAATGAGCATTGTCTTTGGATTATATGTGAGCTGAATGAAATAAAATAACAAAAAAATGTTGATTTTTTGTAATGTTTCCTGTAGGATACTCATTATATTAATAATTGAGCGTTGAACGGATTACAGTAATGTGTGTTCTCCCTGTTAAAGAGAGCTGACGGTTGGTGCAAGTCAGTACAAAGAACAGCATGAATTACAGTCCAGGAGCATCTTCTTCGAACCGGTTGGTGAGGGGAAGACGGTGAAGAGCCGTTATGATGAAATGAGAGATTGACATAATAGCCGTGTCAATAATTAGGGTGGTACCGCGTAAAATCACGTCCCTGCTGATACATTTCAGCAGGGATTTTTTGTTTTGAAAGCTAAATATAATGATAAGTGATGAATGGATTGAAGTAGTGTATGTTCTCCCTGATACAGAGAGCTGACGGATGGTGCGAGTCAGTGCAAAGAACAGCATGAATTACGATCCAGGAGCTTTCTTCTTCGAACCGGCTGGTGAGGGGAAGACGGTTTATAGCCGTTATGAGGAATGAGATATTGACATAGCTTATATGTCGATAATTAGGGTGGTACCGCGTAAAATCACGTCCCTGCTGATACACTTCAGCAGGGATTTTTTGTTTTAAATAGCTAAATAACAAGCATTGAATGGATTGAAGTAGTGTATGTTCTCCCTGATACAGAGAGCTGACGGATGGTGCGAGTCAGAACAAAGAACAGCATGAATTACGATCCAGGAGCTTTCTTCTTCGAACCGGCTGGTGAGGGGAAGACGGTTTATAGCCGTTATCTTAAATGAGAGATTGATATAGTTTATATGTCGATAATTAGGGTGGTACCGCGTAAATCACGTCCCTGCTGATACATTTCAGCAGGGATTTTTTGCTTGGTTGGACAGTTAAGGAGGTGGTTAACCATGGATGATGACTATTATTATACAAAATTAATCAGAACAGGATTTGATATAGAAAGAGGAGAAGAAGATGAGTCAGAATGGTTTGCGGAAAGAGCTTTTACCTAGGCACGTACAGTTTTTAGCATTAGCGGGTATGATCGGTACCGGTATTTTCAAAGGAAGTGGTGAGACATTAGGGATTGCAGGGCCTGGTGTAGTCGTTTCTTACTTATTGGGCGGGGCCCTGCTGCTGATAGTAATGGTTGCTTTAGCTGAAATGGCCGTCGTATATCCGAATCATAATGTCCAGCACTTAGTTCATAAGGCATTTGGCTTTCATATATCCTTCATTGTTGGATGGCTGTACTGGATTAACTGGACACTTGTTACCGTTGTAGAAATACTAGCTGCAGGCTCATTCTTGCAGTTTTGGTTTTCCAATACGCCGCTTTGGCTGTTAAGTGCAATTTGTGCAGCACTTATCATTGGAATAAACAGCCTACAAGTTAAATTCTACGGAGAAATGGAATTTTGGTTTGCTAGTATTAAGATTATTGCTCTTGTACTATTTATCCTATTAGGCGGTGCGGTGCTGCTAGGTTTGACGGATTTTGCCCCAGATACACCAACACAGCATCTATTCGGCCATGGCGGCTTCTTCCCGAATGGTATGCAAGGAGTATTTGCAGCATGCTTGATAGTCATGTTTTCCTTCGGGGGATCTGAGTTAATCGGGGTAGCGATTTCTGAAACAAAAGATGTGAAGAAGGTTTTGCCTAAAGTAATCAAAGGCGTCGTTTGGCGAGTATTGCTGTTTTACATTCTCCCAATCACAATCATTGCGGGACTGATTCCTTGGAACCAGGTCGCTGGAACAGAAAGTCCATTCATTCAAGTAATGGATGCTATCGGCATACCAGGCGTTGCGCACGTAATGAATTTCATACTTTTGACCGCAGTTCTATCTGCTGCTAACTCTGGTATGTTTGCCACTTCCAGAACGATGTTTTCACTGGCTGAAAAAGGTGAAGCACCAAAACTATTAACGAAGACTTCTAAATCAGGTGCACCGATCAACGCTATATCTTTAAATGGTGTGCTATTGTTGGTAGGTGCAGGACTTGCTTATTTTGCGCCTGAAAGTATCATTGGAACGATGATGACAATTCCTGGCTTCACTATGCTGCTGCTATGGCTTAGTATTTGTGCAGCGCAGCTGAAATTGCGTCCGGAATATGCAGATATGCCGCATTTCAGAATGAAGCTGTTTCCTGCGACGACAATTGTCGGGATTGCAGGGCTGGGAATCATTCTGGTAGGTTCGACATTCAGTAAAGGGATTTCAGTAGGAACGGTTGTATGTTTTACAGCTTTAGCAGTCCTGACCGTATTGGCAGTAATTATGGGTCGGAAAAGAAGAGAAAAAGAAACCAAATTAAAAAATGCTCAATGAAATTAAATAGACAAGGCCGAAAGAGTCACTACAAGTGGCTCTTTTTTCAATGAATGAAAGCGGAAATTTATCAAGGTGAAACACAATACGTCAATTTTTCTCCAAATAGTCTAAACAAAAAGGAGCACGCTATTACGCTGCTCCTTTCTTTGTGTGTTTTATTAGATTAACGAAGTATCAGAAGCTCGAATCAACATCCATTTTCCAGAATTTATCTTTGGTGATTTTTTTATATGCCAGTGGTGTCATACCAACAGACTCGCGAAATTTAGCAATAAAATAGCTAGTACTATTAAAGCCTACTTGATAACCCACATCCGTGACACTTGTATTTGGATCCTGCAGCAGGAGCAGGCTTCTTTTAATACGATAATCCATTACATAATTCAAAGGGGATTGTTTCACTATTCGCTGGAAATACCGACAGGTTTCGGAACGGCTTAATTGACCGGCTTTTGCGATATCAGATAAAGTTATTCTCTCATTAAAATGAGCATGAATATAAATAAGCATTTGTTTCATGCGCTGATTCTTTACTATTTCTGTTTCTTTGTGTTCCAATGGTATTCCGTTCATGATTAAGTTTTGCCATATGAAATTAAGGTGATGGAGGACACTTATCTCAAAATAAGGTGATTTTTGCTCGATTAATTGGTGAATTTCCATCACGGCCCTTAAAATGTTTTTCTCCCAATCTCCATCTGTTCCTATCTTTACATAAGCCAGATTTGTCGCTTGGATATAGGGATAAACATATTTAGCGTGCAGATCCTCTGTTAGAAGTGTGAGGGGCGAAGCATTTAAGCATATATAAACACAGTTCGATGCAGCTTGATCATCTGCTCTGTGCAGACAGTTGCTGTTAATAAAAATTCCTTCCCCTTTTTGAACGACCACTTCCTCTTCATTTATCTGAAATAAAGCCTTGCCGCTCGTAACTAGCACAAATTGAATCTCATTATGCCAATGAAGTGGAATATGTCCATGTACATTTTGTTTAATGGTTGTCTCATAACATGCTACAGGCAATTGAACTGTTTTGTGTTGAGTTAATTCTTCTAGTTGCGGAGTGATCAAGAAATCTCTAATTTGCATGCTGTTACCTCAATATAGTTATAATTTTATATACAAATTTAGTATTAAATTGCTGTTCTTTTATTTATGATGACACTATTGTAACAGAATGAGGAGGTTATCAGGTGAAAGATAGTCGTGTGTTAGGTATAGTCTTAGTGCTCACCGGAGCTACTTTATGGGGTGTTTCTGGAACAGTAGCTCAATTTCTATTCCAGGTGAAAGGATTCAGTACGGAGTGGCTTACAGTGGCAAGACTTCTTGTTGCAGGAGTCATCTTATTGACGATTTCTTATATAAAAGAAGGGGAAAAAGTATGGGGGGTCTGGACAAGTAAAAGTGGCGCGCTACGTATTATTTTATTTGGGATACTAGGAATGCTTGCAGTACAGTATACATATTTTGCTGCAATTGAACACGGTAACGCAGCGACCGCAACCATTCTTCAGTATTTAGCGCCAGCACTCATCACATGTTATTTGGCTTTGCGATCAAGACGTCTGCCATCATTTACAATTATTATATCTGTCGTAATAGCAATTATAGGTACATTTCTTTTAGTTACAGGAGCTAACCTTCAATCTCTTTCCGTGTCAGGGCGGGCCGTATTTTGGGGCGTTGCTTCAGCATTCGCTTTGAGTTTTTATACTTTACAGCCCTTAAGACTACTTGCGGACTGGGGATCGAAGATTGTTGTTGGTTGGGGCATGCTGATTGGTGGTGTTAGTTTCAGCTTCATACATCCACTATGGAAGGTACAAGGGGATTGGACATTATCTTCTCTAGCAGCTGTGCTATTTGTCATCATTTTCGGCACGATAATTGCTTTTTATTTTTACCTGGAAAGCACAACACATATTGCAGCTTCCAAAGTGAGTCTGCTGGCTTCTGTGGAACCATTGTCTGCAACATTTCTTTCTATCTTGTGGTTTCATATTCCATTTGGTTTAGCAGAGTGGATAGGTACGATGTTAATTTTAAGTACTATTACGATTTTATCGATAGTGAAGGATGACAGGAAGTAGCAAGCTTAAATTGCGTAAGCTAAAATCCGGAAAAGTAAGGAAATCACGTTGGAATAGTTTGGGTTATTTGGTTCTACACCATGAGATTAATGGATAGTTCGGCGTAATTTTGTGACGAAATTAAGAGTGGAGAATGGCTTTTGGTTATCTAACAAGTGTTATTCATTAGAGTATAATAGGCAATTGCTGTGACAAATGATAGAATGAGGTGTCGTACATATAAAAATCAGGGAGACGTTTCTATGGCAAATGAGAAAAAACTGGAAGTAGCAGCAGATAAAGAATTATATAATTTTCTTTGCGATAATATAGATAAATTGAATGATGCTTGGTTTGCAGGACTTAAAAAGACAGAAGGGGTTTATGGTTCTGATGATCAAGCAGTTATTGATGTATTAAAAGAACAAAATAAAGGTTTCCATACCCGTTTCTGTGAGTTATTTGATCCGGAAAATCCTCTATCTTACGAGCTATTCGAGGAATGGATAGTGGAGATATCAAAAGATGAGCAGCATTTAATTACACCGATAGATGATATTATTGATGAATTCAATAGAACGGAATCATTATATTTGGAGCTATTGGAAGACTTTGTGGCTGAACATGATTTATGCGGTAAGGAAACACTTAGTTATACGAGAAAGATTACTAGCGCTTTTAATCAGATCATTGTCTGGTTTACTAGAGAGAATAAAAAACAAGCAGAATTCAAGCTGGCTGCACAGCAAGCAATGATCCTGGAGCTTAGTACCCCAGTTATTTCATTGACTCCAGAAGTTGCACTGCTTCCCCTTGTAGGTGATATTGATACAAACAGGGCTAAGTATATGATGGATAATGTTCTTTCACAGTGTGCGAAATTGGGAGTGGATTACTTATTCATTGACATGTCAGGTGTGGTAATTATCGATACAATGGTTGCTCACCGTATATTTAATATAGTCAACTCTTTGAAGCTGCTGGGAGTAGAAACTATTTTATCTGGTATAAGACCTGAAATAGCGCAGACTGCAACGCAATTAGGAATTGGTTTTGATGTTAAAACTACGCATTCTTTAAAAGCTGCCGTAGACAGATATATATTGAACTAAGACAGAAAGAAACTCTCCATTTTTCGTTTAATATAAATGGAGAGTTATTTTTTTGCTTTATATTGAATTGCTTCTTTTAAAAGTGCTATGTCTTGGTTTATATGTTTTTTTATAGATTCATCTGGACATCTATCGAAATCATGCATTAGATTGGCAAGCTCTCTGTAGATTAATTTCTTTTCATTTAAGCGCATTTCTTGCCTTCCCCCCAACCTTAATACTTTGCCCAATATTTGATTACCTCAAACCTTTATTTCTAATTGAGGGAAACTTTACATATTCCATTCCCCATCTTTTATTAAAAATAAAAGCAACCCAATTCCTATTTTATAAGATTGGATTGCTGCTTTGATAAATATTTAGTTAGGTCCAACTATGGAATGTGGTACATAAGGTTCTTCGAGAAAGGCAATATCTGCAGCTGTTAGCTTAAGTGATAAAGAACCTACAGCATCTTCAAGATGGGATATTTTCGTAGCACCGATAATCGGGGCTGTAATGTTTTCTTTTGAAAGCAGCCAAGCCAGCGCAATGTGGATACGAGGAACACTATGTTTCTCTGCCAGTGAGGCTACTCGTTCTGCCACCAATCTGTCTGCATCAGCAGTTGCATCATATTTGGATTTTTGGATTTGGTCCGTTTTGGAGCGATATGTTGTTTCTGCCCAATCACGTATCAATCTTCCGGAGGCAAGCGGGCTGTAAGGAGTCACTCCTATTTTTTCTTCTTTGCAGAGAGGAAGCATTTCCCGTTCTTCTTCACGGTATAAGAGGTTGTAGTGATTCTGCATCGATACAAAGCGTGTCCAATTATTTTTCTCTGCTACATGTAATGCTTTCTGGAATTGCCAAGCGTACATGGCAGAAGCACCGATATATCTTGCTTTTCCAGCTTTCACGACATCGTGCAATGCTTCCATTGTTTCTTCGATAGGGGTATTGTAGTCCCAGCGATGGATGATATAAAGGTCTATATAATCTGTGCCGAGTCTTTTAAGGCTTTTATCAATTTCACTCAAGATGGCTTTTCGGGAAAGCCCTGCACCGTTTGGACCTTTATGCATACATCCGTGAACCTTTGTTGCTAACACAACTTCGTCGCGATTGGCATAATCCTTTAAAGCACGACCTAGGAATTCTTCACTGGTTCCCATCGAATACACATTAGCTGTATCAAAAAAATTGATTCCAAGATCAAGAGCTTTTTTTATGATAGTGCGACTTTGCTCCTCGTTAAGAACCCACTGATGAATCCACTTTTCTGCTTCACCAAAGCTCATACACCCGAGACAGAATCTAGAGACATCCAAACCCGTATTTCCTAGTTTTATATATTCCATTGATATAATCCTCCTTTTATATTTTGTTCATTACTGTCTCTTAGATTGTCTCATATAGACTAATTAAACATGAAACCCATTCATATCAAGTTTTTGCCTGATCCTCTCAAAAGCCTTTCAAAGTAAAAAAATATCAATTAAAATGAACACATCTAAAATAGAAGGGATGGCAAATAAGACATGAGTAAGGATTCTGAAAAGCAGCAAGTACTGAGCAGACTTATCAGCAGACAAACCACTCAAGATGGCGTTCATGCTACTTCTATCGAATCGTTATTTCTCATCCGCGAATCCTTGATCAGCGAACCTATAGCTAGAGTTAACGAGACTTCTTTTTGCATTATTGTCCAAGGAGAAAAAGAGGTGTGGCTGGGAGAAGAATGCTTTAGATATGGACCAGGCAATCATATCGTGGCATCTGTAGAGCTGCCAGTAACAGGGCAAGTCATTCATGCCTCAAATGATTATCCCTATTTGGCCCTCAAACTTGAATTTACACCAAAAGAAATCTTAGAGATCCTTAATGAAACAGACACAAAATCCGGGAAGAAACGTGATACAAAACGAGCCATGTTTATCGGTAACTCAGACTCCTCTTTGTTAGATGCGGTAATTAGGCTAGCTAGTTTGTTAGACAGCCCAAAGCATATCCCGATACTCGCTCCATTATGTAAGAAGGAAATACTGTACTGGGTTATGCAGGGACCAAATGGGGACGCACTTGAACAAATGGTATTAGAAGGCAGCAATGCTGTCCGAATTAGAAATGTAATTGAATATATCATTTCTGACTTTGATAAACCTTTCCGAATAGAGGATTTAGCGGAGATAGCGAATATGAGTATCTCTTCTCTGCATCGGCATTTTAAAGAAGTAACTTCATTGAGTCCGATTCAGTTTCAAAAGCAGTTGAGGTTGCAGGAAGCCAGGCGTTTGTTATTAGCTGAGTT
This sequence comes from Virgibacillus sp. 7505, assembly GCF_002272135.1. Classification (GTDB taxonomy): domain Bacteria; phylum Bacillota; class Bacilli; order Bacillales; family Amphibacillaceae; genus Terribacillus. The sequence continues at coordinate 9,667 of NZ_NPBF01000016.1, forward strand.
ACCGGATATAGCGGAAGCTGCTTTTCGAGTAGGTTATGAAAGTCAATCTCAATTCACCCGCGAATATGCCCGGATGTTTGGTTTTTCACCTAGAGAAGATATAAAGAGACTTAGGGTGGATTCGGCGGAAAAAGTTTGAGGGTTGAAAAGAAAAAACAAGTTGTCGAGGTCTTTCCGACAGCCTGTTTATCTAGTTAGGTCTAATCAATACCTTACCAAGGCTGTCTGGTTGGTCTTCTGTTTTGCTCCTGAGTTTTATGATGTCAGAAGGGATCATTAGTTATATAAAAAAGAGCCATCAGTACTTTTACAATACGGATGGCTCGTTCTATTAAGGGACAGCTGGAATTTCAATTTTGTCGTTTTTATGTATATCTTCCGTACCAGCTTCTAAGGCAGTTTTGTAATAAAAGCATTTATGCTCGATAAGTTTCATTGTTTCTTTTAATTCTTCCATTTGTTTTTCCACCACGGATTTTCGTTCCATAAACATGTCAAATCTCTGCTGCAACGTAACATCTCCATCTGTACACCAATCGATGAAGGTCTTTATTTCCTTTATCGGCATACCAGTTGATTTCAAGCATTCAATGATATTTAAAGCTGCAATATCGGATTCTTTAAATAAACGCTGGCCGCTTGCTGTACGTTCAACAAAAGGCATCAATCCTTCCTTGTCATAGTAACGCAAGGTGTACGCTGTAACATTTAATTCCTTTGCTGCTTCACTGATCGTATATGTCTTCATCGTAGCTCTCCTTTTCCATAAATATATAGACTTCGAGTCACTCTATGAATAGGAAGGATTCTATCATAGGATTTCATGAACGTCAAAGTGAAGGAGGGTTTAATACATAGTGATAAAAATATTTACTCAGATGCTTGACTTAGAGTTGACTCTAAAGTTTACAATTGTTTACAAGAGAAGAAAGGATAAAGTCTGTCCATGTTATTCTCTGAAACTATAAACTTTATTGGAGGATTTCTAAATGGTTATCGCTAAAGCACGCGCTGTTGACGGTCCAGACAAACCCTTTAGAGCTGCTGAAATTGAAAGACGTGATCTTGATTTACATGACGTTTTAATCGAAATCAAGTTTGCCGGAATTTGCCACTCTGACATACATACTGCTCATGGAGAGTGGGGACCAGTAAACTATCCGCTTGTACCTGGACATGAAATCGCAGGGATCGTGACAGATATCGGTTCAGAAGTTACTAAATATAAGATCGGTGACAGAGTAGGCGTCGGATGCATGGTTGACTCATGCGGAGAATGTGAAAATTGCGTAAAAGGGGAAGAGCAATATTGCCATAAAGGAAATATCCCAACTTACGCTGGCGTAGATAAATATGGCGAACCTACACAGGGAGGCTATTCTTCCCACATCGTTGTAACGGAAGAATTCGTTGTAAGTATCCCTGATAATATTGAACTTGATGCTGCAGCTCCGTTGCTTTGCGCTGGTATCACGACATTTTCTCCACTAAATCACTGGGGAGCTGGACCAGGTAAAAAAATTGCTGTTGTTGGTTTAGGTGGTCTAGGTCATATGGCTGTCAAAATTGCACATGCAATGGGTGCTGAAGTGACAGTTCTATCACAATCATTGAAGAAAAAAGAAGATGGCCTGCAATTTGGTGCGAGCAACTACTATGCCACAAGTGATCCAGAAACATTCGACAAACTTGCGGGATCCTTTGACTTAATCATTAACACAGTTAGTGCAAAGATCGATCTGAATGCATATCTCGCCTTACTAAATCTTGATGGCACTATGGTTAATGTCGGCGCTCCAGCTGATCCGTTGTCATTAAACGTACAGTCTCTCATCGGTCATCGTCGCTCGTTTGCAGGATCCTTGATCGGAGGAATCCGCGAGACACAAGAAATGTTAGATTTCTGTGCAGAACATAATATTGCTCCTGAAATTGAAGTGATAGCAGCTGACCAAATCGACGAAGCCTATCAACGTGTTCTGGCTTCAGATGTAAAGTATCGCTTTGTTATCGACAATAGTACGTTGTAACATTTGTAACTTTTAATCTTAAGGATGTCCCGTTGCTCTGACCTGGGACATCCTATTTTAATATGAAGCTAGTACAGGTAGTGATGAAACTTACGAAACGTTCCTGAGGAAGGTGTAACTTATGCTGGTCACTAAAATAACAGTAAATCTTCACCGAGGATTACAGGCAAGGAATACGGCAATATTTGTTGATAAAGCATGTTCCTTTACAAGTGATGTAATCCTTTCTAAAAACGGGATGTCCAGTGATGGAAAGAAGCTCATGAGAGTGATGGATTTGAATGTCAAGGATGGTGATGAAATCACGCTTATGGTGAATGGCTGTGATGAGCATGTTACTTTTGATACGTTGAAGAGTTTCCTTATAGATAAATAGAAATATAGGGCACGTAATCTTGGGCAGAATCAAAATGCAAATCAAACTGTGACCTCAATAGAGATTTTTAAGGTGAAAAAGCAAGACATCCGGATATAGCTTGCCTCAAACACAGCTGCAAGAGATGACAAGCTAATGAATGTATATAAAAGGAACGATTTGAAACTAAGAAGTATTCGAAGCGTTCTTTTTTTATGTCTTCATGGAAGGAAGTCTCAGCAGAAAGAATTGCTGCCAGCTGCCAAGAAATCATGGAAGAAGATAAGGAAGTTGTTTTAGCTGTCTCTCATGAAGCGGCTTCCTATTTAGGAAACGGCTTATTTAACATTCTCCGTGTGTATTCTCATTTAAAAAAGCTGCACTATGGCAGCATGGTTGAACATTTATTATAAGTAAGCTTCGTTTGGGTCAGAAAGCTCTTCTATAGCTAGAAAATCAAAACGCACAGTCTGATCCTTGCCTTGGGGACTGCATGCAAATAATCCAGCTGCAATAGGGGAGTCATCTGGAAGATCTAAAAAAGCGATGCGCATTTGCATCCATTCTTCGCCATCCCAGGAAAAGTCGACATAACAATTTTGATTGATCCTCGATAAACGTAAGTATAAGTCAATCTCTTTATCCTTGACATATTGTGTTGACCAATCGGAATACCCTCTATTTGTAACTACTGCGCCAAGCTTACTCAAATTAGGTGTTATATATTCTAAGGAGGATTTAACCCAGGTGTTTTTGGAGTGGCGAATCATTAATCCTGCATGGTCATATTTTGAATTTGGCATAGCTTTAACTTTTGTGGTCATTCTAAAGTTCTTATTTGTCTTTATATACAGAAAATGCCCGTTATCATTTTCAAAGCCATAATGTGTTTTTTGCCAGAAATCAGTTTCCTCATCGGTTTCTAAAACTAATTGGGAACTCGTCGTATCTATAGACCATTTACTCGGTTCATTATGCCATCGGAGTAAATTACTTAATTCTCTACTTTTGAATTTCTCATCTAAAAGAACTGATTTCACCATCTTGATTCCTCCAAATTTTTCATTTTTTAGCATTTCATTATGATTATACTTTCCCTGTCTCCACGTTAGAATAGGGTAATATACTCTATTAACTGACCTGTCCATTTGATTCAAATATGACTTGATTTCTTAAGTAAGACCTTATACAATGTAGTGAATTGAATATTGCTAAATGTTTTCTAGGGTTCCGCAGCTTGGCTGGTCTGGTCCGAGAGAAAACTCACAGTATTCACTGTGTCACGGAAGGATAAAAGCCTGGGAGAAACTGTTTAACAGTTACTCCCAGGCTTTTTATCTTTTCATGGACAAACTAAAATTCGGAGGTGGAAGAATTGAACAAACATTGGTTCATGGTAATCATTGCGGCAGTTTTTGAAGTCTTATGGGTTATTGGATTAAAGCATGCAAGTGGTGTCTTGGAATGGATTGGAACTATAATAGCGATCGCGATTAGCTTTTATCTGATGATTAGGGCTGGGCGCTATATACCTGTCGGGACGGTTTATGCTGTATTTGTAGGACTGGGAACAGCAGGTACCTTTTTCTCGGAAATTCTCTTCTTTGAGCAGCCATTCGTTCTTAATAAGTTCTTGCTTGTAGCTTTATTACTTGCAGGGGTCATTGGATTGAAACTAGTAACGAAGGATCATGAAGCAGAGGGGGCAGAACAGTAATGGCATGGACATTTTTAATTTTAGCAGGACTGTTTGAAATGTTTGGTGTAGCAATGATAAATAAACTGCATAAGGATAAAAGCTGGAAACCAGCAGTCTTCCTGATTCTTGGATTCGGCGCTAGCTTTCTCTTTCTCTCTATAGCGATGGAAAGCCTGCCTATGGGCACAGCCTATGCCGTGTGGACAGGAATTGGTGCTTCTGGTGGAGCGATTGTGGGGATGTTATTCTTTAATGAATCAAAGGATTGGAAAAGGATTTTGTTTATTGCTTTGGTACTGGGTGCAGCAGTAGGATTAAAACTGGTTTCTTAAAAAGTCAGCTCCAAATTGGCATCCTCCTAGTTTCAGTGGACTGCTTATTGTTGGGGATGTAATGAGGGAAGCCTGCGATGTACCGTTAACTTAGTATGAAATAAAACTACTCAAGCGGAATCCTGCTTTGGGAATATTTTTATAAGTGTTATCATACAGGTAGGATTCATAATTGACGGTTGACGTAGGAAGAACTCATGTCATATCTCATCAGGAGCAGGTGATACATTGGGAGACCTAATTCATAGATTGCAAACCAAAGCATTCGAACTAACAGAAGCCCAGCGGAGAATTGCTGATTATGTTGTACAGCATCCCATGGAAGTTGCATTTCTTACTGTTGACAAATTAGCTTCAACTGTAGGAACAAGTACAGCTACTATAATGAGATTTTCGGCAGCAGTTGGCTATTCCGGCTTTTCAGAACTACAGAGGGAACTTCAAGCAAACATGAAGCATAAAGCTGCTCCTCAAACTAGGTTAGAGGCCAATTTGAAGGATGCTGATAAAAGCGATCTTTTGCAGCAGCATGCTGAATTGCAATTAGAAAATATCCAATATTCCTTAGACAATATAGCTGAGAGTACTTTACAGGAAATAATAGAAAAGATAGCGGCATCAGATAATATTATATGTACAAGTGTGCGGAGCGGAAGACCAGTAGGAGAATACATATCATTTGGGATAAACAGGATTTTAGGGAATTGCAGGTATATTGATGCGGATAAAAGTGAATGGGTTGATGAATCCGTCAGTCTTACTTCGTCGGATTTAATAATAGCCGTGAGCTATCCGCGGTATGCTGAACGAATCGCAAATATGTTAGAAGTAGCTAAGTCCTGTGGTACTGAAATCATTTTGATTACCGATGGTTATTCTTCTCCAATGACAAAGTATGCTGATTTGATTTTACCTTGTTCTTCAGCGAGTGCAGCTTCTCATAATTCCATAGTGTCAGCCATTTTTATCGTTGACTACATTCTAAGTGCTTTAGCTATCAATTATCCTGAAAGAACCAAGCCTAGACTTGATAAAATCAATGAAATCCTTACAAAAATGAGTTACCACACAAAACGTTAATTGTGCGGTAACTCATTTTTATTTTGAATATTTTTCCGTGAAAGCGCTTTACCAAAATGAGATAGAATGGTATGATCGCGTTATCAAAGTAATATATATTACTCTAATTTTAATTTAAGTAATATTTGTTACGGGAGGAGCTTAGATATGGAAAGTGTATCGTTATTACCAAACGAACTAATCGAGCGAGCAAAAAAGTTGAATACAACACTTCTTGCCGATGTGATGGGCTGTACAGGTTCGATGGATTACCGCATCAAACCAGTAAGCACTGGTATGGAATTTGTGGGAACAGCTATGACAGTGAGCTTAAGACCCGGAGATAATTTATTTCTTCATGAAGCTATCTATTCGGCAAGGAAGGGACTTGTACTGGTAGTCGATGGAAAAGGACACACAAATAATGCTTACTTAGGAGAACTTATGGCTAGTTCAGCCCAAGCCATCGGAGTAGAAGGTATAGTCATTGATGGACTTGTAAGAGATAAAAAAGCACTGGAAGAGCTGAAATTTCCTATATACAGTAAGGGGTTTAATCCGAATGGTCCTTTCAAAGATGGTCCAGGAGAGATAAATGAAGTCATCTCTTGCGGGGGTGTCCGTGTTGCGCCAGGTGATTTAGTTGTAGCGGATGATGATGGTGTAGTTATCGTACCAGTCGATAAAATTGACGAAGTACTTATGAAGGCGTCAGAAAAATTGTCTTATGAAAAAAAACGCCTGGAAGCAATTGCCCAGTATTCTCATCAGGAACATCCTGATCCAAAGTCTTTAGCACCGAAATGGCTGGAAAGTAAAATGAAACAATACCAAGAATAGGGGTTGAGAGATATGAAGTTAGGTTTTGTCGGGTTTGGAGAAGCTGCTTATGAAATGGCATCCGGACTGCATAGTGAAGGCATTGATAGATTCTATGCATTTGATCCACTTTTAGATGATGTGAATCTTTCCGAACGTATAAGAGACAGAGCTTCCAAAGCAAATGTAGAGCTGCTGGCAAGTGCTAATGAAGTATTGGAGATATGTACAATTGTTATTGCTGCAGTACCTGCCAACAAGACGTTAGAAGCAGCACAATCACTAACCGATAGCTTTAAGGATGATTTGATTTATGTCGATGTATCTGCTGCCACACCAGAAATCAAGAAACAGGTAGCCAGTGTAGTAGAGGATGGAGGCTCTTTGTTTGTAGATGCAGCGATGCTAGGGCCACTACCTGTTTATAAACATAAGGTACCAATCTCGGCAAGTGGAAACGGGACAGATTCCTTTATAAAAAAATTAGCGGGATACGGCATGCAAATCACTAAAATAAGTGATAATCCTGGGGATGCTTCAGCTCTTAAACTTATAAGAAGCATCTATATGAAAGGCGTCGTTGGTTTGATGGTTGAATTTTTAGAAGCAGCTAAGACATATGGAGTTGAAGAACCGGCCATTCGTTCTATTAACGAAACAATGAATGCCAAGACTTTTGTTGAAACAATGAACCGGCTTGTAACAGGAAGTGCACTTCACGCGCAAAGACGGGCAGTGGAATTGAGTGGTTCAATCGAGATGCTGCAGGAATCGAATTTAGATGCGAGTATGTCGATTGCTGCACAGAAGAAATTGGAACGTCTAGCTGATTTAAATATTTCCGAAAAATATAAAGGAAAAAAGCCAGACACTTGGGAAGAAGTCCTTGCGTTGCTAATGAACGAAAACGAAGTATATCACACTTAGAATGTAAGCGTTTTAAAATACAGAGACCAAGGGGAGGGAGACCAAATGACGGGTTTTATCGCACTGGTTGTGTTTATAGCAGTTATTATCATCTGGAATGTAATAGTAAAGCGCAACATGGGTGAAGCGATGTTTCTAGGATTCGTTGCCACTGTTTTGTTTGGAGGAACTGAGGCTCCAAGATTATTTTGGGAAGGATTAGTATTTGCCTCTACTTATGAAGTATTATACGCTGCTGTTGCCTTTGTTTTCATGGCTTACTTAGTTGATCAGCTCAACTTGATTCAAGCTCTTTTACGTATATTCAACTCACTCATAGGCAAGCTGCCAGGTGGTGCAGCCTACATGAGTACGGTAGGTTCTGCCATTCTTGGCGCTCTTTCAGGATCCAATTCAGCCAATACAGCAACAACTGGATCAATTACTGCACAATGGATGATTAGATCCGGATGGAGCCGTGAGACGACAGCGACTATCCTGGCTGGTAATGGCGGTTTAGGCGCTGCATTGCCACCGAATTCTTCCATGTTCATCATGCTTGGATTTGCACCGATAGGAGCAGTGGTTACAGAGGGTGACTTGTATATTGCTCTTTTGATCGGAGGTGCTTACCAAGTTATTTACCGAATGATTTTAGTATTCTTGCTCGTTAAGAAAAATGGTATCAAGGCTCTTCCATCAGAGGATATCGTTGGTTTCAGGGAAGCTCTTAAACAAGGATGGAAATCCATTTTTATATTCCTCGGTGCGTTGATTCCTATACTTGTCACTGTCGGTCCGCTTGCGGAAGCGCTGGAAAACAACCCTGATATTGGACCAGAGGCAATGGATCAGATTTCATTGATTACTTGGATACCTATACTTATCATGATTATAAGTTTGATCATCGGCTGGAACAAAACACCTGGTTCACTTGTGAATTGGTCACGGATGTTATCATCTGCTATACCGCAATTTACGACGATTGGCGCGCTCATGTTATTCGCAGTAGCAGCCAGTGAAGTCCTCTCACAATTAGGACTTGCGAATGATCTTAGTCAAATTACTTCTTCTCTTGATATACCAAAATGGCTGATGGTCCTTATGGTAGGTATATTGGTTACTTTAGTAGCGGGACCGCTATCCTCTACAGCTACGCTTACAGCAGTTGGTTTAGTATCATTTTCTGCTTTAACTTCTGCCGGAGTAGACCCATTGGTGGCAGTAGTAGCTATACTGGCCTTCTCTTCAACTGAAGGGGCCTCACCTCCAGCTTCAGGATCGATATTCATTGCCTCCGGACTAGCAGGAGCAAGACCGGAAAAAACTTTCATACCATTAATCGTATATTACATGCTGCCAATAGTAGGAATCGGGTGGCTGATCGGCATGGAGATATTACCAGTATAAAAGGGATAGGAGTTGGTATAGATGCGTAAGCTTGCAGAACTGTTGTTTAAACTATTTCTTATAGCATTCCTGGCATGCGGTACACTGCTGGTGTTTGGGCAGATTCTGGGCTTGATCCTGCAAAATGGAGACCTGATCATCCAGAGCGCAGAATGGTTTAAGAATCCAACCATTATTTTGAGTGCCATATTCAGCCTTGTCGGCTTCACTTTGAACTACTTGCCGAAAGAGAAAAATAGTGATGACCAAGATAAAAGTATGTCTGGCAGTTGATCCATGATACAGCAAAAAAGACCTGAGCTATAATGACTCAGGTCTTATTATTATTTGATGTGTATACCTGGGGAAGAATGGAAGCCTTCTTTCCCATTGATCTTTACTTCCGCAGTAACACCTGGTCAATGATCCCATAATCCTTCGCTTCCTCTGCACTCATAAAATAATCCCTGTCGGTATCGGCAGCTACCTTCTCAATCGGCTGGCCGGTAAAGTCTGCAATCATCTGGTTGATATGCTGTCTTTGTTTGATTATCCTCTTGGCAGTGATTTCAATATCAGCTGCTTGACCTCTGGCTCCACCAAGCGGCTGATGAATCATGATCTCACTATTTGGCAGTGCATATCTTTTCCCAGGAGTGCCTGCAAGCAGCAACATTGCACCAAAAGAAGCAGCCATGCCTGTGCAAATCGTTTGCACTTCCGGTTTGATAAACTGCATTGTATCCAGAATAGAAAAACCTGCGGATATCGAACCACCAGGACTGTTGATGTACAGCGAAATGTCTTTCTCTGGATCATCAGCAGCTAAGAATAACAGCTGTGCCACAATGGCATTAGCCATACTATCATTAATTTCCTCACTGACCATAATGATCCGATCCTTTAACAGCCTGGAATAAATATCATAGGATCGTTCTCCCATATTCGATTGCTCCACTACATAAGGTATTGCAGTCATTGCTTACACTCTCCTTTCGTTCTTCATAATTAGAACGAATCCAGAATGACATACGATACGGGCAAAAAAAATAACTGCATCCTCAGGCTGCAGCCATGTATGGATTCGAATTTTTTTGAAGGTAGGGCTTGGGGATATGAAACAACCTAGGAAGAATTCGAATAATACCTGCTGGATCACCTTTGTTGAGAGACAATTCTACCAGCTCAAAAAACTCTTCCTGTTTTACATTATCCCACGAGCTCTGGACGAGGGGGTGCATCCTCTCCGTTTGAATATTCATGCGTCCTCGATGCAGGAGCGCTTTTACAGCTGATTCTTTTAGTTCAAGCAGATCTGCAATTTCGGCAGATTGAAAATGAAAAGCTTCCTTTAAGACAAACACAATCAACTGCTTTGGAGTGAGTTTTCGCAATTGCTCCATCTGCTGTTCATTGTCCTGTCTTACAGCTGGCGTTTCATCCTGAATTTCAGGCACAAGTTCTTCTTTCTTTTGTTTACGTATTCTGTCTATCCAGGCGTGATAAGCAATCTTTTTCAACAGACTGACCGGGGGTGGAAACGTTTCTTCAGGATAGTTCGTCAGCGTCTTTAAGACTGCCTCTTGCGTTATTTCTTCGCTATCCCATTTATTCTTCGTTAGATACAAACAGTAATGCGTTAACTTCTCCATAGTTTCCTCTATCTGTGATTGACGATCCATTTGCTTGGGCTGCGCCATATATTCACCCCTTTATTGCTTATACGTTTTCAACTTCTACAAAGATATGGGTATTCATTTATTTTACTATAAAAGATTTCTTACAGGAGGCAACACTTATATCCACATTGGAACTTGACGGAAAAAGGACTCCGTCTTAAGGCGGATACAAGTCCATTCCTCAGGATGTTTTCTTGTTATTTCCAGTCGTTTATGCTTAGGGTAACAAATGGAAAGAAGGTTGGGAGAATGGTAGAAGAAGCAAGAGTAAGCAAATGGCAGCTGTTTCGGAATCGCAATTTTAGACTCGTTTTTATTAGTATGTTATTTTCTGCTCCAGGTTATTATGTGTACTTAATGGGAGCGGAGTGGCTGATGCTGTCCATCACGGAAAATCGCTTTTATTTTGGAATGCTCTTTTTTGCAGCATCGGTGCCTCGGCTATTATTCATTGTTATTGGCGGTATAACAGCCGATCGTTTTTCAAAGAAGATAATCCTGCTGCTATCAGACGGCTCCAGGGCAGTGCTGGTAGGTATTGTCATCGGACTGTTGCTGACAGATGTACTGCAGCCTTGGCACTTACTTGTACTCTCTGCCCTTTTCGGTGTTTCGGATGCTTTTTCTTACCCAGCGGCAGGATCGTTATTACCGGAAGTACTTAAATCGGAAAACTTGCAGCAAGGGAATGCCATGGTACAGATGACGAATATGATCAGTCCTATTCTGGGTCCGGCAATTGGTGGAAGTCTCATTGTGTTAGGTGGCTTTTCAGCAGTATTCACTCTTGCTGTTGTCATGTTATGTGCCGCCACGTTATCTATATCCTTGCTGCGGATCTCTTCTAAGGACGAGACAACTGCAGAAGTGAAAAAATCCCCATTAGAAGACGTAAAAGCAGGTTTTCACTATGTTAAACATCATCCACTGATCCGTACAATTATGACAGTAAGTTTCTTTATCAATTTTTTCCTGACAGGTCCTGTCTCTTTATCTGTAGCTTTGCTGGCAAAGGACGTTTTCCAGACAAATGCGCTAGGTCTGACTATTTTGGAAGGTGCTATGGGAATTGGATCTCTTACTGCTGCTCTTAGTCTTGTATTATCGAAAAATCTTAAAAGTCCAGGTTATACAGTGATATTCAGTTTGATCATCATGAGTGCATTTTTCATCCTATACGGTTCTGCGCTTCATTTCTGGTCTTCGGCTGCAGCTATATTCGTTATTGGTGTATGTTTGCAATTTACCAATATCCCGATTTCAACTATGCTGCAGCAAACAACTGATCGGCGGATGATCGGCAGGGTGATGAGCATTATGGCACTTGCTTCGACTGGCTTGATACCAGTGTCTTATATGGTTACATCAACACTGCTTGGAATGGGAATCAGTATTCAATTTCTTTGTGTAACCGGAGGAATACTCGTGATGGTTACTGGGATTTTATGTTTGCGAAATAAACAACTTACTTCATTTAACAGTTATAATAAGGTAGAACAACAAGAAACGGTATAAGCAGGTGGGTTATTATGAAACGTTTATGGAGCAATCTTTTTGCAATCGCAATAATAGTGATCGGTCTGGTGCTGATTTTGTCTAACATTGGTGCAATTGACTGGAGCTACAGCCAAAGCTGGCATTATCTATACCCCGTATTCATCCTGTTACTAGGGCTGAAATTATTGATTGATTTCTTAAGGGGCGAAGTGGGATTCTGGTTTGGTATATTCTGCATGCTGTTTGGCGGACTGCTGATCCTTGATCGGTTTGAAGTCCTTACATTTGAATTTAATGATATTTTAAAGCTTTGGCCGCTTCTTATCATTTACTTTGGATTCAGTCTGCTTCGCTCAGGCAAGAAGGGGAAGAGGCGTCAAGCTGGAGTGAATATGGAATGGGAAACTGGAAGTCAAAAGAAGAAGGGCAAAAGAGCTTATAAAAACTATCATAATTATGCAGTGGGAGAGCACAGGTTTGATAGTGAGGGCTGGACAGTTGAACCCACCCAGGTGAAGAATGCGGTAGGCGAGTATTATGTGGACTTTACAAAAGCCTTTATACCGAACGACGAAATACCATTTCATCTTAAAGGCTGGGCAGGGGAAGTACGAATCATTCTCCCCGATAATGTGGAATTCCGCTTGGAAGCTTTGATTAAGGCTGGAGAGATAAATGTTTTTGGAGAACTTTCAGAAGGCATAAATCGACGAACGTATTACGAAACCCCCGGATATGCAGATGCAACCCGCAAGCTGGATATTTTTATTGATTATAAGGCTGGACAAATAAGAGTGGACCGGATATGAGGTGGCAGTGATGCTGAAAAAACTTAATAGTATTCGATACTCGTATATCAAAACAAACTTACGCACAATGTTCCTGAATGCAATTCTGCTTCTTGGCGTCCTGCTGTCCATCCACGTTTTGCTGGAGCCGATATGGCTTAGTGTACAAGCAATCTTTACATTTTTGCTCCTATATATCATGCTTCATTCCCTTACATCCATATTTGTTGGATTTCAAGACAGCAAAGAAATAAAGGATCGAATGGATCATATATCTTTGTTTATTACAATGGTTGCCAATGGCAATTATCAGGCGAAGATTGTAGACAACAGCCATGATGAAATTGCTCGGATAGGTAAGGATTTAAATGAGTTGACAGATAAGATGCATTCGCAGGTCAAATCACTTCAACGTTTGGCTGATGAAAAGGCAGAGCTTGCCGAGGGTGCACATCGAGCAGCTGCAATGGAAGAGCGGCAACGACTTGCAAGGGATTTACATGATGCGGTCAGCCAGCAATTATTTGCGCTTACGATGATGTCAAAAGCGGGCATGAAGCTATTTGATAAAAATTCGGAAGCTGCAAGGGACAAATTCGCAGAAGTTTCACAAATTGCGCAGCAGGCTCAGACAGAAATGCGTGCATTGCTTTTGCATTTGCGACCTGTTCATCTTTCTGGTGACTCTTTAAGCAGCGGGGTGAGGAAGCTGATCGATGAGTTGAAACAACGTACCCAACTTGTTTTTCATATACATATAGAAGATACGATGCAGTTGTCGAAATCGGTGGAAGAGCATCTGTTTCGTATAATTCAGGAAGCTTTGTCGAATACACTGCGTCATGCTGAAGCGAGTGAAGTGACGGTCGAGTTGCTGACAAGAGGAATGGATGTGGCAGTTACTATCCAGGATAATGGCAAAGGCTTCGATACAGCAGCTATGCAACAGCGTAAAACATCGCTTGGGTTAAGGTCCATGCAAGAACGCTGCGAAGAATTAGGAGGGACATTTATGCTGCGGGCGAGCGTAGGTGTTGGTACACAAATAGGTCTCCGAATACCAACTAAGTGAAGGAGTAGGCAGGATGATAAGAATAGCAGTCATAGATGATCATGATATCGTAAGAAAAGGACTGATAGCGTACTTAGAAACAGAAGATGGTTTCACTATCATTGGCCAAGCGAGCAGCGGCCGGGAAGGCATCCGCTTGGTTCTGACGGAGAAGCCAGATGTCGTACTCATGGATTTGATCATGGAAGATGGTACAGGGATAGAGGCCACTAAAGAAATAATGGCAGCGGGATCTGCTGCTAAAATTATCATTCTCACTAGCTTCTATGATGATGAACAGGTATTTCCAGCCTTGGAGGCAGGTGCTTTCAGTTATATGCTGAAAACTTCAACAGCTGAACAAATTGCTGAAGCCATCAGGAAAGCAGCCATCGGTGAAACGGTAATGGAAGCAGCTGTTGCAGCGAAAGTAATGCACAGCTTTCGCCAAAAAAAACAGCTCCTGCATAATCAATTGACCGAAAGAGAATTCGAAGTATTATGCTGTATCGGCCATGGAATGACGAACCAGGAAATTGCAGATAAGCTTTACATAGGCATCAAAACAGTTAAAACACATGTGAGTAATACACTGGCAAAACTGCAAGTGAATGATCGCACGCAGGCAGCGGTGTATGTGCATCAGAATAAATTGCTTTAGCATGCTGATATGTTTGGGTTTACCTCAATAAATAGAAACTATACTTTTGTGCTAATGGAGAATGCTATATGCAGCATTCTTTTTTCTAATTTGCTACTGACTCCTTTTCAAATAGATGTTACTTTCTATATCTCCTGCACGTTATTGCTGTTTGAAGCTTCATATAGTTATAGATAGTTTGTGCATGTCGTCCTTCTTGTGTACGGGAATTGATTAAAGGGCGCAGCCGTTTCAAAAACATCTGATCGCATTCACATCGATTACCATGTTTTTGATAGCATATATCATGCTGTTTACATGCAGCATCTACCCTATTTACGGGAGCACCAGGGCCGCTGCAACCGGGACCGCACCAATTATATCCCGGGAAAATACAGAAACGTGGCATTATTATTCCTCCTTATAAGAAACTCTATAGTCCAACCTATTCATCATGCATATAAAATGTATATGCGATTATCATTTTAAGATAAAAAAAGGGGCAGCTCTTTGTTGGAAGAGAAGGGAATAAAGGAAATGCAATTATATTTTTGGGTGTGACTAGTGTTAGTACTACGTAGATTGGATGGATATCTCAACTGCAATTACATGCATAAAAAAAACTGCGTATCAGCAGCTTTTTTACTAGTCGAATATTTAGTCATTGAAGTATCTTAAGGCACTATCAAAGATTACCGGATATAGAAAGAGCATATTTTCACTCTAATGATTAGCCAACTCTACTTATTTGCCATATACGCCCTAGAAAGGACTGGACGGCTCTGGTCCCACATGACGTTGACTGGAATCCCGAAGAAATCTGAAAGCCGTTCACTGGAAATCATGTTAGATGTACATCCAGAGGCAAATACTTTCCCGTCCTTAAGCAGAAGTGTTTGATGAAATATAGGCAATATCTCTTCAATATGATGCGTTACATAGATGATAGTAGGTGCATCAGGTTTCTTACTGATTCTTTCAATGGATTCCAATAATGATTCGCGTGCTAAAAAGTCCAATCCATTGGCAGGTTCATCTAATATGAGCAGAGGCGGGTCTGCCATTAAGGCTCGTGCAATTAAAACGCGCTGTTTTTCTCCGAGCGAGAGCGTTTCGTAGCGGCGATTTGCATAAACAAAACAGCCAAGATCATGCAATAGCTGTGCGGCTCTAGTTCTCATCTCATCGGTAGGTGTTTCGAACAGCCCGATGGATGCAAAAGCACCGCTAAGTACAACTTCAAAAGCATTATCACTAGAGTCGAATCTTTGCTGGAGCGAAGAGGAAACAAAGCCAATTTGTATCCGCAGTTTTTCGGCAAGATAAGTCTTTCCAAATTCCATCCCCAAAACACGCATATTCCCGGTAGTGGGGAAGGTGTAGGCATTCAGTAAACTCAACAGAGATGTTTTGCCGGAGCCATTCAGCCCTAATAATACCCAATTTTGTCCCTTTTCCACCTTCCAGTTCAAATCCTTTAAAATCCAGTTACCGCCTCTTTTAAGAGAAACATCCTTCAATTCAACTATCACATCCATTACCTCCTGCAGGCTGTTATCTATTAGGCTAATTAAATCAGATTGAGTAATCATTATCGAAACATTAAGATAATTTAGCGCATGGGGAACTGCTTTACTAGCAAGCAGCTTCCTATAATGAAATGATCTGTAATGCAATTACTTCACGTTCAGTAATTTGTATAAGTGCTAATTTGGTCAAGATCCCTGAAAAAGGATATATCCTTTGCTGTGCCAGCTGCTGAACAGCTGACTGTTGATCTGGGTTAAGGTGGTTGGCAATTGTCATATGCGGAATCCAATTTTCCGGTGTGTAAAGAGAAGATACAGCTTGCAAGTTAAAGATTTCCCGGTGTAATTCAGTTAATGCTCTGCTCGGATCGGGAAGCAGCAGAAACGAATCACTTCTCATAAAGCTGCCAAATAGTCTAAAACGTAAGGTGAGGGCTTCATAGGAATTCGTTAACCGCACAATCTTTTGTGACAAACCTGGGCTAAATTCAGTGAAGGATGAGAAGGTAAGGTGGGGGAAGTGTCCCTTACGACGAAAAGGATAATCAGTGATTTCTTTTTCACGCAATTCTTCCCACAACTTCACTATTTTATTTTCGGTTACGCCGTCAAAATAACCTATTATCGCATACAACGTCATCCCTCCATAAGCTGCTGTATATATTCCAAATAAAGCCGGACGATATTCACATCGCTTACTGCACTCAATGTTCTGCTTCCGACAACATCCTCAATCTCATTGAACAATAAGCCACCATTTTCATCAATTAGAAAGTCGATGCCGACAAAGCCAAAGTCGTAATGATCGACAATGCGTTGGACAAGCTTTTGCTCTGATGTATTCAATGTATAAAGGGAAGCGCTTCCTCCCAGAGTATAGTTTGCTCGGAAATCCTGCTCACTGCTGCGGAGCACAGCTGCTATGATTTCCTTTCCGATCACAAAAACACGTACGTCTTTTCCAGGTCTTGGTGCTAACTGCTGCATGAGGACAGACTGATCTGTATATTGCATCTGTAAATCGTTATACTGTGCTTCATTTTCAACTAAATGAACTTCTTTTCCGCCACGGCCACTGGCTGTTTTCCATACAAAAGGAAAGTCTAGCGGCGGCTGAGGTAGAGGGGCATTAGTCTGAAAGTGCATGTCCACCATCGGGATATCCAGTTTTGCAAGTTCGAGATGGGTTTTAATTTTGTCGTTAGTAAGAGCTGCAATCTCGGCATTATTAAAGCAGGCAATACCCGCTTGCTGCAGCTGTGTGGTCAACAACGGATCGATAGTCCGCACGATACTGAAGTCTGGGGGCTCCTGTGTTTCTTTTGTATGTACAACTACTTTTCCATTTTGGAGTACCACATGAATGTCGTCTGTGTAGATGACCTGTAAATCTATGTTTAGCAAATCACTTTCCTCAAGGAACCAATCAATAAAAGCCGAATTACGTTCTGCATTCACTCGATCGTATATCAGCCAGCCTCTCATGATAGCACCTCTTTAATGTAAGAGATGATTGATTCCGTTACATCTACACCTGTACAGTCGTAGATTGAACGAATATGCGCATTGGAATTCACTTCACATACAAGCGGTTCTCCTCCGGGACCAAATAGCAAATCTACCCCGGCGAAATCAGTTCCAACGGCTGTGGCAGCTGCAATAGCAAGCTCGGACTCTTTTTCTGTTGGTGTATACTGCTGCATACTGCCTCCGCGTGAAACATTGGCTCTAAAATCCGTCTCTGATGTACGGATCATGGAAGCGACAATCTTGCCGCCGACGATATTGATTCGTATATCTCTGCCGTGGCTTGTTTGGATATATTCCTGTAAGACGAATGGGTTAGTGCCAATTTCGGTGATTTTCTGATGTAATGCCTCTTTATTATGAACCAGATATACTTGTTCTCCGAAGGACCCGAAAGCCTCCTTAACGACCATTGGAAAGCCAAGTTCCTTCATTGCGGGTTCAAAAGAATCCAATTGTATTGGCATTGTACCAGGGAAAATTTTCGGTGCGATAATCGTTTTTGGTATTCTAATGCTTGCTTCAGCTAATGCTTGATACATAAGGATCTTATTGTCACATACGGCGATCGATTTGCTGGAATTATATAGTGGAATTCCCATTGCTTCGAGCTGCTGGGCAAGCGGAATATCCTTATCGCTGAAAACGACAAAGTCCGGCAGCTGCTGTTCTTCCTTAAGCAGGCTTTTGTCTGCTCCAACCATACCCAGCAACGCATTATTTTTAATGATTTTCATGTCAATATTCTGGGCATTGGCAGCGCGCTGTATCCATTCCGCAAAATCGAGAAACTTCTTACCGCCAAGATGGCCGTTATAAATGACCCAGCCAAGTTTCGGTGTAGCCATAACTGTAGTTCCTTTCTTTAGGTGATGCCCAACAAATGAAGAAATTATTTCTATAGTGGCAGCACAAACTAGTTTGATATAATAGTCAATTATACATGGAAGGAGATGCTTTATGTTTGCAAACCTAGCACAAGCGGAAGCTTTTTTAGCCAGCCGCAGGCATCTTGGCATCAAACCGGGACTGCATCGGGTGCAGCAGCTGCTGCAGGCATCAGGCAATCCCGAACGTCGAATGAAAAGTATACATATAGCTGGAACGAATGGCAAAGGATCTACTTCGGCTTATCTAGCCAAAGCAATTACATATAACGGATATAAAGCAGGCAGTTTCATTTCCCCAACCCCCGGCGGATTCCTGGAGAGCATTCAAGTAGATGGCCAATGGATAAGTGAGAAGGAGTTCATCGCGGAATGTAATGCACTACTTTCTACTATAGAAGATATGGACCAGCAGGACAATCATCCGAGTGAATTCGAAATTCACGTGTGTATCGCTTTTTCCTACCTTGCAATGCATGCTGATATTAGTGTGATAGAAGCAGGTATGGGCGGACGTGGTGACGCGACGAATGTGCTGCGTCAGCCTTTACTCAGCATTATTACCAATGTCGGCCTGGACCATCAACGTTTCCTTGGGGATACGATTGAAAAGATTGCTGAGGAAAAGGCAGGTATTATAAAAGCGGGAGCTCCGGTCGTCAGTGCAGTAACACAAGTTGAGGCAAGAGCAGTTATAGAGAACCAGGCGAATAGAGCAGGTGTAACGATTACTTGGATAGACGCCAAGGATGCTGATCGACTTCATATAGATCCACAGATGAAGGGCGCTCATCAACGAGTGAATGCTGCGCTTGCAACCGAGGCATGTCGTTTGCTGCAGGAGAAGGGAATCTCGCTAGGTTCGGGTAAAGTGAATGAAGCTATAAGCCAGGTGCAGCTTCCAGGTCGATTTGAACGTGTGGAAAACGCACCTGCAATCATCCTGGACGGGGCTCACAATGCAGAAGGAATGGCTGCTTTCATTGAAACGGTCAAGGAAAATCACTCAAATAACAGGATAGTAATTTTGTTCAGTGCTTTTCAGGACAAGCCATTTGCCCAGATGATTCAGCAGCTACAAGAAATTACACCAAACATAGCTTTGACTACTTTCGATCATCCACGTGCAGCAAATTTGGAGACTTTGTCAGAAGCATTTCCGGCAGTGGAAGTTGTTGCCGATTGGCAGGAGTGGGTAAAGCAGATTTATGGAGACTACCAAACAGACACAATCTATTTTGTCACAGGTTCCCTGCATTTTATATACCAAGTCAGAAACTATATTGTTCAAATTAGAAAAATGTGGTAGTTTAAATTATCTGAATATTTTTGTGCGGGTAATAGGAAGGAAGAAGCTAGATGGTTAATAGCAGCAAGAAACGATGGATCTGGGCAGCTTGGGCTATCATTTGGCCGGCTTCCCTTTTTCTAATCTATCGACAGACAAATTTGGATGATTTGAATTGGCTTGATTTAGGAGCATTCACCGCATTGGCGATTATTGTGGCGCTTTTTCCGATCATGATAAACCAAATTCCAGTCTTTTTCCTCAACGGTATTACGCTTGTCATTTATTTGAATTTTGGTTTGTTCGTGGAACTGATCATTACCACCATCAGTGTCACAATTGTGCTGCTGCAAGTGCGGATGACTAAACAAGACCTATTTCGCATACCACTGAATTACCTAATGTTTTTCCTTATGAGTGTATCTGCGGCGGGAGTATATCGTTTATTCGACCTCCCGGGAGACGCTGCTCAAGCATTGGAAACACCATTGCATATCATTGGTATTCTTGCATACTCCATGACACTGTTCATGATGAACCATATCCTGATTACGCTGACAAGAAGATATATCTACGGAAAGAAAGATAAGTTTTTTGAACGCAGTTTTTTCTGGGAGTTCATGACGACTATCTACATCCTGCCGGCTGCATTGCTTCTGCACGTTCTTTATCATCAGATTGGTGGAGTCGCGGTTGTCTTTATTGGTTTTTCAATTGTGAGTACATCCTATATATTGCGTCTCTATTACAGAAGCAGCAGTATGAATGAGCATCTTCGCAATGTCAGTGAAGTGGGGCACGAATTAACCGCTCAACTAAATGTGAAAGAGACATTGGATCTGTTTATGGAACGGATAGTATCGCTCGTGCCGGCTGATCAAGCCTATCTGTATGATGTAACAGATGGCGAGGAGCTGAAATTAATCCGATTGTATGATCCGAAAAAGCGCTCCTTCTACAACCAAGGTGATTGGAAGAAAGAAGGCGAAGGAATAGCTGGTTTCGTATGGAAAAAAGGCGCCGGTGTCCGCTATGGGAAACGAAAACAATGGGCTGACAAATGGAAAGTTACAGCACCAATCGATAGCGAAAGTCTTATGTGTTTGCCGATAGAACGTGATAATGAAATAATAGGTATCCTTGTTCTTTTGTCTGAACAACGGAACATCTATGAGAAGTATCAATTCATGCTGATTGAACTGCTGGCGAATTTCATGGCTGTAAGTCTGCTCAATGCACAGCATTATGAACAAACAAAGCAGATCAGTGAACGATGTGCATTAACCGGTTTATATAACTACCGTTACTTCGATGATGCACTCAAGGGACTATTTCAGGAGGGTGCTCCTGAAAGTCCTGTATCGTTGATCATGATGGATTTGGATCATTTCAAACAAGTGAATGATACGTATGGACATGAAGCTGGAAATGATATTCTTCGAGAGGTTGCTGACAGATTAGAAAAAGCTGTGGAAGAGGAAGCAGTGCTGGCACGGTATGGCGGAGAAGAATTTGCAGTCATTTTACCAGGAAGCAGTTCCGCTCAAGCAGCTGAGGTAGCAGATACACTATGGCGCTGTATCACTGCCCAGCCTTTCCAAACAAAAAATACATTAGATTCTGGTCAGACAGTTACACTGAATATGACAGTCAGTGTTGGTGTAGCATCTTATCCGGAGAATAGTGAAGATGACTTGGAATTGGTCCGGCATGCAGATCGCGCGATGTACGTCGGTGCCAAACAAAAAGGGCGGAATCGAGTAAGCATCTACCATGAACTGAATCAAAAGCCTGAAAACATTCCTTCGTAAAAGGAATGTTTTTTTATAAAGTAATGCTTGACGTAATGAAGTGATTAATATATAGTTACTTACATAAAGTAACTTAATAAAGAAATACCACTGAGGAGGAACAAACATGGCAGTTTTGAAATTGGATAAAGCACACAGCAGCATCTCATTTACGGTGAAACATATGATGGTTTCGAAAGCAAAGGGGAAATTCGAAGACTTCGACGTACAATTCAGCGGAGACTTGAATGATATGGATAACTCATCCGTTACGGCAACAATCCAAGCAGCTACAATCAACACAGGCAACGCGGACCGCGACGGCCACTTGCAATCCGGGGACTTCTTCGACGCAGCGAATTATCCTGCCATGACTTTCAAAAGTAAATCCGTGAAGAAAATATCCGATGATGAATTCGAAATCACTGGAGACTTCACAATTAAAGACGTAACGAACGAAGAAACATTCAAAGTAGAATATAACGGTACTTCCAAAAACCCAATGGACGGCAGCACAATCGCCGGCTTCGAAGTGGAAGGGAAAATCAACCGTGAAGCATACGGCCTGACTTACAACGCAGCACTTGAAACAGGCGGCGTATTGATCGGTAAAGATGTGAAGTTCACTGCTGACTTTGAGTTTGTAGTGGAGTAAGAAGGATATAGAGAGACCTATCCCTGGGGGATAGATCTCTCTATTTGATAAGAATGCAAGCGATTTACTGATGTAGGGTTTATGTTCTCTGTTACTAAGATTGACTCTACGTAAGTTGTGTAATTAATGTTAAATTTGAGCTTAATCAAAAAACCTTTAAATAGAGTTTGGTACAATTTATTGGAAGTTATATGCGAGCAGTCTAATGAATTATTAAAGGAGGCACAGAAATAATTAGAAAATGATTTATCGTGTAATCTCTGTAAAGGAGTGGATCTATGTCAGTTTTTTTCTTGATTTATTTCGTTGTTCTAGGAGCTTTATTCGGGTCATTCTACAATGTTGTGGGCATGAGAATACTTGAGGAGAGAATGTTCAAGGCAGAACGTTCAATTTGTCCGGACTGTAAGCAGCAAATTAAACCCTATGATCTGATACCTATCATTTCCTATCTGATATTACGTGGTAAATGTCGAAACTGTAAACAGAATATTTCACTTATCTATCCTTTGAATGAGCTTGCAACCGGTCTGCTTTTTGGTTACAGCTATTATTTGTTCGATATAGGATGGGATCTCGGTTTGGCTCTTCTATTGGTATCAATCGGGGCAATTTTATTTGTGACGGATATACGATTTCTACTCATTCCAAATAAAGTCCTTCTATTTTTCCTCCCTCTATTCATCGTTCTTCGATTTATTACTCCATTGGATCCATGGTGGGACTCCATAATCGGATCAGTCTTTGCGTTTATCCTGCTTTTCCTTGTCATTCTATTAAGCCGTGGTGGTATGGGTGGTGGAGACTTAAAATTATTTGTACTGCTAGGCTATATACTTGGCTGGAAGGGCATTTTGCTTACTTTTGCATTTGCATCAATATTAGGTGCGATAATTAGTATTTTCCTTCTTTATATAAATGTTATTAAGAGGAACCAATTAATTCCTTTTGGTCCATATATTTTAGCTGCAGCACTATTTTCATATTTTCACGGTGATACATTTATGTGTTGGTATAGTCAATTAACCTTCACATCAGTTTGTGAATAAAATAGAACAAATCGACGTGACAAATGCTTCGGAAAACAGCTATATTGCAACGATATCTTTACGGGTATTTTATAATCCTGCATCTTAATTCGTAGAAAAGCGTGTTTGATAGGTTCATCCTGTCGAACACTCTTTTTTTGTCTCGACAGCATTTCTCTTACTTCTATTATTAGCTGTGCTAGAGTTGAGCCAATCAATCATAAAAGAGGTGCCAGGATGGAAGAGAAAAAGGGGTTTTCCGTCAAGATTGGCGGTAAGAAGCCGAAGAAACAACAGCAGCAGTCAAAAGAAGAGATGATCGGTGAGGGAAGCTACACACTTTATGACGAAGAAGCGGCGGCAACGGTCGAAAAGGATGTTCCTGTATTGGATCAGCTGAATAAGAAGAAATCAGAGAAAAATGCAGTATCTTTGTCTCCTTTTGCGAAGAAGCTGGCTGCAGCTGCACTTGGTGCTGCGCTCATAGGAGTTGTGTTAGGATTCCTGCTGCTGCGTTATACAG
Organism: Virgibacillus sp. 7505; assembly: GCF_002272135.1. Lineage (GTDB taxonomy): Bacteria > Bacillota > Bacilli > Bacillales > Amphibacillaceae > Terribacillus. The sequence continues at coordinate 33,138 of NZ_NPBF01000016.1, forward strand.
CAGGTATTGAATCGGAGACAAGCGGTGTGGCGGCCCCGATCGCGACAAAGGAAGCCGCTGCTAATGCGGGAGCGTTTGGTGATCTGACAGCTTACGTTGTCCAGGGCGGCGTCTATAATCAAGAAGATATCGGGCAGGATGTTGTACAAAAGTATGCTGATGCAGGGATCCCGGCAGTGTTATGGGAAAAGAACGGCCAGTTCTTCTTGTTGACAGGGATGGCAGGTTCGCAGGAAGAAGCTGACACACTTGGCTCCCAGCTGCAGGCGCAGGGATATGAAAGCTATGTGAAGCAATGGGATCCTGGAGTCGAGGCTGCCAGCAGTGCTTGGCTGGACGAGCTGGCTGTTTTGCTTGCAGCAGGGGATAACCAGGATGCGGCTCTTTGGAAAGCTTGGCAGGAGAAAATCCCAGAAGAAGCGAAGAGTGTCAAAGCAGTATCTGATGAAGCAGTCAGCGCTATGGAGCAAGGGACATTTACAGCTAGTATGCTGCTGCCGGTATGGCATGAAGCTGCCACTCTAGTTGCTGAAGATCAATGAACTTGATTTTCTTGATCTAATTACTTCATTATCTTATAGAGAAACTTATTAAAATTTCTATTTAGTAATTTGAATAGTGAGCCGTCTTCCGATAAGCTTCTCGTAACCTGTCAGCCACACAGGAATCCGAGTCAGAAGGAAGGCGGTTTTTTGCTGCATACTAAAATGGCTATAAAATCGGTACCAAAGGAGGATCGTCCGCGGGAAAGGCTGCTGGAGCTAGGACCTGCGCATTTGTCCAATGCAGAATTATTCGCCATCCTATTAGGAAGCGGAACGAAGGACGAGTCTGTCACATTGCTTGCGCAGCGGCTTTTGATGCATTTTGAAGGTTTGCAGCTCCTGCGTGATGCTACCATTGAGGAGCTGACAGCTATCAAAGGAATCGGTACTGCAAAAGGAGTGCTTATTTTGGCTGCAATCGAACTCGGGCAAAGACTGTATCGATACAAGCCGGCAGAACGTTACACGATCCGAAGCCCAAAGGACGGGGCAGATTATGTAATGGAAGAAATGCGCAATCTAAGCCAGGAGCATTTTGTCGTCTTATTTCTCAATACGAAGAATCATATCATCCATCGTCAGACAATCTTCATTGGCAGCCTCAACGCCTCCATCGTCCATCCCCGCGAGATATTCCGCGAAGCTGTCCGTCGTTCTGCTGCCAGCATCATATGTGCTCATAATCATCCCTCTGGTGATCCTTCACCCTCACAGGAGGATATCCATGTGACAAAGCGATTGCTGGAGTGCGGGAAGATGATTGGGATCGAGCTTTTGGATCATCTTGTCATTGGTGACCGAAAGTTTATTTCATTGAAGGAAAAAGGATACCTGTAATTACTATCTATTTTTTTGGTTTTCTCGTATAATTGGAACTAGCTTTGTAGAGAAGCGCCTAGCATGGTACACCTTACTAGCTGGCGCTTCTTCTGATGGTATGCTTTATTACCTTGCAACGATGTCTATTGGATATAATATCTGATATGATAAAGTACAACATAATGAGACAATATATGAAAAGTATGCACTGCTGCGTAACAGCTTTGCTGAAACACGAACGGACTCGGAAAAGGAGAATTAATTGTGGCGAAATTCAGTTTTTCACAAGACCTGGGCATCGACTTGGGCACAGCAAATACATTGGTTTTTGTAAAAGGAAAAGGCGTAGTCGTCCGTGAGCCTTCTGTCGTGGCGACAAATGTAGAAACAGGCCAGGTAGAGGCAGTTGGCGGCGACGCTCGTAATATGATTGGCAGAACACCAGGAAATATCCGTGTCATCCGTCCGATGAAGGATGGCGTCATCGCGGATTACGATACAACAGCGACAATGATGAAGTATTACATCAAACAGGCACAGCGTAATCGTTCTTCATTCGCTAAGAAGCCTAACGTAATGGTTTGTGTGCCATCTGGTATCACAATGGTTGAGGAACGTGCGGTTATCGACGCAACCAAACAAGCAGGTGCAAAGGATGCTTTCCCAATTGCTGAGCCTTTCGCTGCTGCAATCGGTGCTGGTCTCCCTGTATGGGAACCGACTGGAAGTATGATCGTCGATATCGGCGGCGGTACGACTGAAGTTGCAATCATCAGCTTAGGTGGTATTGTTACAAGCCAATCGATCCGTACAGCCGGAGACGATATGGATGAAGCAATCATCCATTACATCCGCAAAACGTACAACTTGATGATCGGGGAACGTTCTGCAGAGCAATTGAAGATGGATCTTGGTCATGCTGGTGTACCGGAGGGAGATGAAGAAACAGAAATTCGCGGACGCGATTTGCTGACAGGTCTTCCGAAAACAATCAGTGTGAGCGCGAAGGAAATCTCAGGAGCTTTAGCCGACACAGTCAGTGCGATTGTGGATGCTGTGAAACTCACATTGGAAAAAACACCGCCTGAATTGGCTGCTGATATCATGGATCGCGGTATTGTTCTTTCTGGTGGCGGCGCATTGCTTCGCAATTTGGACAGCGTCATCAGCGAAGAAACTAAAATGCCGGTGTTCGTTGCGGAAAATCCGCTTGACAGTGTAGCTATCGGTACAGGTAAATCACTTGAATTCATCGAGCATTTCCGTTCGCATCCACATGTGTTTTCCAAAGCTACTAAAAATTAAGTTGGGTGAATTATGAATTTCTTTAAGAAAAAAAGGATGTTCTTATTCCTGATTGCGATCATCATCCTAGTCGGGTTGATTGGTTTTTCAACCAGGGATCGGAGCAGCCAGACATTACCAGAACAAATAATCAGTGATACCGTAGGGTTTGTGCAGAATATCTTCTCCAAACCTGCACAGTTCACCTCTACGGTAGTGACGAATATTAAAGATCTTAAGAACACCTACGAAGAAAATCAGGTGCTTAAATCGAAAGTAGACGATTACAAAGGCTTGCAATTCCGCTATCAGGAATTGGAAAAGCAGTACGACGACCTGAAAGCAACCAATGATTCTTTCAATCAGTACACGTCGATGGATTACAGTCCTATTCCAGCTGATGTCATCGTACGCAGTCCAGAAGGCTGGTTTGACCAGCTGACGATTGATAAGGGATCTGACGATGGCATCGAGACGAATATGGCTGTGATGACAGCCAGTGGCATGATTGGGAAAATCGAGGATGTCAGCCGCAGTACTTCTTCCGTGCAATTGTTGAGTGGGTTCAACGAGACTAATCGTATTTCTGCTCAGATATCTGGTGGAAAGAACGAAGACGGTGAAGAGCAGGACACAATCTTCGGCTTGATCGAAGGCTATGATGAGAAAGATGGGATGTTGCTGTTTACAGGTGTGAAACCTGAACTGGAAGTGAAGAAAGGTTCTACAGTTTTATCCTCTGGCCTGGGTGGTGTATTCCCGGAAGGGCTTCCGATTGGGGAAGTTGATTCTGTTGAATTGGACCAATATGGTTTGTCTCAAACTGTCCATGTCAAACCAACAGCTGACTTGTATGACATCGAAAAGGTGATCGTGGTAGATGCTGCATCTGAAGACGCCTCGTCAAGTAACGGAGATGAGGGTCTGTGATGAAAAAGCTATACTTGCCCCTGATTATGCTTTTGATCGTTTGTTTGGAAGGAGTTGCCACCGCCATGCTGCCAGAGCAGTTCATTGGCGGTGACACTTGGCTGATTCCGCATTGGAGTCTTTTGTTCCTTGTACTGATCGCAATGCTTTATGACTTGGATAATTCGTATTACAGTCTGTTATATGCACTTGTTTTCGGGCTTCTGAAAGATATTGTCTATACAGATATGCTTGGTGTTTATATGTTCACATATGGATTCAGCATCTACTTGATCCTGGAACTGCGCAGAGTGCTGCATGGGAATATCCTTGTAGCTGCAGTGCTGGGGATGCTGTCGATTGTTTTCGCCGATATAATCGGCTATTTTATCTATCATTTAATTGGCATCACGCCGCTGGGATTCGGTACATATTTATTGCACCGCCTCTTGCCGACGCTTGGCGCCAACCTTATCATGCTTGTAATCTTGTATCTGATTTTCCACAAGCCTCTGCAGAAATGGTCCGATTCGCAGCTTAGAAGAACGACTAGCTTATAGAGAAGAAAATCAGACGAGGAACGGAGGTGACCATCTTGATTGGAAACAAACAGATTATCACGATAAAAGGTACCCGGGAAGGGTTGTCCTTGCATATGGATGATGCCTGCTCTTTCGAGGAATTGCTGAAGGAATTGGAGGAGAAGCTTGCTGCTAATCGTATTGATTCGGCTGATCACCTTGTTGGTGTACATATTCAATTAGGTAACAGGTATTTGTACAAGGAGCAGGAGGAAACCCTCCGTAAGATGATTACGAGTAAACAGCGATTAAAAATAGAATCCATCCATTCTGATGTCATTACGAAACAAGCGGCGACTGAGTGGAAGGAAGAAGCGGAAGTGAAGGCTGTCAGCCGCGTCGTCCGTTCTGGTCAGGTACTGGAAGTAAAGGGTGACTTACTGCTGCTTGGTGATGTGAATCCCGGAGGCTGTGTGACAGCTACCGGAAATATTTTCGTCATGGGGAATCTGCTCGGGATAGCGCATGCGGGCAAGGAAGGCAATGCTGATGCTGTCATCGCTGCTTCCTATATGAATCCGACTCAGCTTCGGATAGCGGATTATATCAGCCGCGCGCCCGATCATGAGACAGATGGTGTTTATATGGAATGCGGACATATCGATGATGAACAGGAAAAGATTATCATTGACCGTTTGCAGGCAGTAATTCGCAAACGTCCGGGCATCAGCAGTTTCGAGAGGAGAATGTTAAATGGGTGAAGCAATCGTTATTACATCCGGTAAGGGAGGAGTAGGTAAGACGACTACTTCTGCCAATCTGGGAACAGCGCTTGCACTGATGGAGAAAAAAGTATGTTTGATTGATACGGATATCGGTCTGCGGAATCTTGATGTTGTGATGGGTCTTGAAAATAGAATCATCTATGACATCATCGATGTAATTGTCGGCAGATGTGCGCTGAAACAGGCGTTGATCAAAGACAAGCGTTTCGATCATCTTTACTTACTGCCAGCTGCCCAAACAAGCGATAAAACGGACTTGACACCCGATGGGATGGAAAAAATCGTAGCCGAGCTGAAGCCGGAATTCGATTACATCATCATTGATTGTCCGGCCGGTATCGAACAGGGCTATAAAAATGCTGTAGCAGGAGCGGATAAAGCGATTGTCGTCACCACACCGGAAAAACCTAGTGTACGTGATGCGGACCGCATTATCGGCTTGCTGGAGCAGGAGGATATCGAACCTCCTAAATTGATCGTCAACCGGATCCGCAATCATATGGTGCAAGAAGGCGACATGCTGGAAGTGGATGAAATTGTCCAAGTACTGTCGATCGACTTGCTCGGTATTGTTGCAGACGATGAAGAAGTTATCAAAGCTGCCAATCATGGGGAGCCGGTTGCTTTTCAACCGAATACGAAAGCGAGTATTGCTTATCGCAATATCGCACGACGCATTCTTGGTGAGTCAGTGCCGCTTATGAGCTTTGAGAGTGAAAAAGGCATGTTCAGCCGGTTGAAAAAACTTTTTTCCAAAAGTAAATGAACTTATGGTAAACTCGTAGCTCTGGTAAGAGTTACGAGTTTTTTTTATTTCCATTACAAACAAGGGGAATGTACAACATGACATGGGATATTTTCAGTATTATCGGTACTGCTGCTTTCGCAATAAGTGGTGCCCTCGTCGCCATGGACGAGAAGTATGATGTGTTCGGCGTTTATATATTAGGTTTTGTGACTGCATTTGGCGGAGGAGCGATTCGTAATTTATTAATCGGATTGCCAGTCTCTTATTTATGGTCCCAAACGACTTTATTTTATATTTCACTTATTTCCATTACCATCATTTTGATTTTCCCAAAGCTTATGAGCTATTCATGGAAAAAGGCAGGTTTGTATGCTGATGCAATAGGTTTGGCGGCATTTGCCATTCAGGGAGCGCTGCATGCTGCCAGTCTTGATCATAGTCTGCTAGCCATAATGGTTGCTGCATTCCTGACAGGAAGCGGAGGCGGCATACTTCGAGATGTGCTGGCCGGCAGGAAGCCGTATGTCTTCAAAGCAGAAATCTACGGAACATGGGCTGCATTGGCGGGACTTGTCATTGGGCTTGGAGCTTCTGATCATCCCGTTTTGCTTTATGCTTTGTTTGCAGTCATCATTTTCCTGCGTATTTTTTCCTTCCATCGGAAATGGCAGCTGCCTGTTCCGAAAATGCATTATCAATGAAGATCAGCAAATTGCTGGTCTTTTTTTGTTATAATTAGGAAAAAAGAGGATGACTATGGACAAGGAGCATCATCCATAACAACGGGGCAGCCATAATATACGCTCTCCTCCCTGATTTACTTGAACACTAGCCCACAAGTAAAGGAGGAGAACGATGGGGTTATTTAATTTGTTATTGGAAGACAGCGTCAAAGCCTTCACAGGATGGGATTTTTCTTATGTCGAGGATACAGGCCGAGTTCAATATGAACCTTTGCCATGGTCCTATGGCAGTAAAGCACGGAAATATCTTTTCGGTGCCGGGAGTGCACTTGATATGGGAACCGGCGGAGGAGAGTTTTTGTCTAAGCTGCTGCCGCTTCCGGAGTATACCGTGGCGACAGAGAGCTATCTGCCGAATGTGCCAATCGCCAGAAACAGACTTTCACCATTAGGAGTAGATGTCGTCCAAATTAAGGAAGACGACCAATTGCCATTCTTGGATGAATCATTTGAGGTTATACTGAACAAACATGAATCTTACGATGTAAGCGAAGTATGGAGAGTGGTGAAACAAAACGCCATTTTCCTTACGCAACAAGTAGGAGGTACTGATTCTAAAGAACTCAATCAACTCCTGGGAGCGCCGCTCAACCCGGATTTCGAAAATTGGAGTCGGCAGACAGCTGTCGAGGAACTGGAAGATCGGTTTACCATACTAGAGTCGGCAGAAGCATTTCCGTCCATGCGTTTTTATGACATAGGAGCAGTCATCTACTATTTGAAGGCTATTCCTTGGCAAGTGCCGCAATTCACAGTGGATGCTTATCGGGATGCTCTGTTCGAGATGCATCTTTTTATAGAGAAAAATGGTTATTTAAACGTTCGGCAGCATCGTTTCCTTTTAGCCGCTAGATCGAAGTGATGTATCGCCTCCCTTATTGGGAGGCTTTTTTCGCTTGTTTTAATAACTCGTCCTCTTACTTCATAGACTTGTACAAAGAAGGGGAGAGGGGTTCTTATTATGGGCAAGAATCTGCATTCGGTACGGAAAGGAATTGCTGAACGTAAACGTATGAAAGGGGAACAAATTCAGAAAGGCATGGCAAATACAGTTAGATCATTTCCAGTGGATGAAGAAGAATCTCATGGGTTCCCGCCGCATCCAAAATATGATCCGCCGAATTCGAAGGATAATTCGAAATTTGCTTCTCGATTCATGTTGCGGCTGATCGTATCTGCCAGTCTGTTCTTTGGGACGGCCATCTACCTGCAAGCTGACCATCCGATTATCGAAAAAACAAAGGCAACAGTACTGACAGCATTGACGGAAGAGTTTCCTTTCGCTACTGTGAATAGCTGGTATCAGGAAAGATTCGGTGATCCAGTGGCGCTAAGCCCTGGTGGTGATAGTACTGATACTGTAGAAGCACAGGCGATGCCGGTGAATGGAACCGTCGTGCAGCCATTTGAAGAATCAAAAGAGGGGATTCTAATCGAATCATCGCAGCAATCCGACGTGGTAGCAGTTGACGAAGGGATCGTCATTTTCGCAGGGAATGATCAAGATACAGGTAAGACCATCATTCTCCAGCATGCAGATAAAAGCAAAAGTATCTATGGCCATTTGCATGCTATTGAGGTGAATCAATACCAGAGAATCGGGGCCAATGAAAAAATAGGTGAATTTGTACCGAATGCAGAAAATGCCCAGTCTGTCTATTTTGCCTTGCAGCAGGGGAATAAGTATTTGAATCCAATCCAGGAGGCAGAAGTTGACGCGCCATGATTGGCTGCCGCCGATTCACTTACATCCGGTATTCTGGGGTTTCCTGCTGCTTGCTGTATTGACCGGGATGCTTATGGAAGTACTTATTCTATTCATCATAGTACTGCTGCATGAAATGGGACATTATTTGGCGGCACGTCATTTTCGCTGGCGTATCCGCCGTATCATGCTATGGGTTTTCGGCGGTGTGATGGAAACCGATGAACAAGGAAATCGAAGGGCTCTGGAAGAAGCAATCGTGATTCTTTCAGGACCAGCTGTCCACCTAATTCTGTATGCGGCGCTATACAGCCTTTCTGCTATATCTATACCGCAATCCGTACTGGAGACAGCTTATATGTATAATACGACCATTCTTCTTTTTAACCTGCTGCCTATTTGGCCGCTTGATGGCGGTAAATTGATTGGATTATTACTGTCCTTGCAAATGCCCTACCGGAAGGCTCATACCACCCTTATCCTTGTCAGCTGGATGATTGGTACAGCTGTTCTTCTGTATGTGTGCATGGCCATGCCATTTACATTGAGTACAGTCAGCCTTCTCTGTTTTCTATTGTGGGAAAATCGGCTAGAATGGAAACGACGCTATTATGTCTTTCTGCGTTTCCTGCTGCAGCGTGCTACATACGGGACGAATGCTGGAATCAGCACGCCGATTTTTGCTACATCGGAAACGGCTCTCCTGGATGTACTGTCACAATACAGGAGAAACAGGCGGCATATAATTGTAGTGAAGGGGAAAAATGCATTACTGGACGAACAGCAATGCAGTGATATGTACTTCAAGCGGAAACAGGCACATTGTACAGTGGCGGATATTCTGCAACAAAACAGACAGTGAGGAAAGCAATGCTATCATTATATATGTTTTTCAAAGGAACAGAAAAAGCAGCTTTAACAGTGAATCGCGGCCAAGTGCAGGAAGTGTTCTTGGATCGGCCGGGTATGGGCTCGAAAGTTGGAAGCATTTATAAAGGAATTATACGGCATGTGGATCACGGCCTGCAGGCGGCCTTCGTCGATTATGGAGAAGACCGGCAAGGATTTTTGCAGCGTGAGGAAGTTCCAGCATGCAAACAAGATCAATCGCTCCGTATCGAGCAGGTAATACAGGAGAGACAGGCTCTTTACGTTCAAGTACAAAAAGACGCCTATGGTACAAAAGGGGCGAAGCTTTCCGCTATTATCACTATTCCGGGGACCGGCCTCGTTTATTTGCCGGATGGGAACTACGTAGCTGTATCTAAGAAATTGCCGGAAGAGAGAGCAGCTAAATGGAAAGCACAGATGACGAATCTCCTGACACCAGGAGAAGGCGTCATTGTACGTACAGAAGCAGATAGATTATCAGAAGAAGTTTTGTTGGAAGAACTGGAGCGTCTCCGAGATAAGTGGCGTGCTTTGTCAGCGCAGAAAGTTAATCCGCCTGCGGTTGTTTTCCGAGATGCTCTTATTCCAGATCAGCTGCTCCGTCGCTTTCCAGCAGGAACTTTAGGTGAGGTCGTGGTAGATGATGGGTTCGAAGCGAGACAGCTTCGCCAGCAATATCCAGAGCTTAGCGAGAAGATCAGGTGGGAACGAGAGGCAGAAACACTCCTGCCTCAGCCGCTGTCTGTACTTTGGGACCGTCTGGTTTCGCCGATTACGAGTATTGACAGAGGCATCACCTTGCATATCGATCAAACAGAAGCAATGACGGTCATTGATGTAAACAGTGGCGGCTACACAGGTCATTCGGATAAAAATCAGACAGCTGTCATGGTCAATCAGCTGGCGGCAAAGGCAATTGCCCGGGAAATTCAACTGCGCAATCTGTCAGGGATCATACTGATAGATTTTGTATCCATGAAACGGCCGGATCAACAGCGCGCTGTTTTGCAAACTTTTCGGCAAGCACTCCAGCAGGATACACGGCGGACGGAAGTCTATGGATTTACGAAGCTTGGCCTTTTGGAAATGTCGAGGAAACGAGAACGGCCGTCCTTAATGGAACAGCTGCAAGCTCCGATCCTCAGAGGTTTATCCTTTGAGACGAAATGTTTTCTGCTTGAACGGGAAATCATTAGTCTGTCAGCAGACAAGATATATCTTCTCTCAGGCAGAAAGGAACAGATCAATCATTTTCTTAAGCTGACAGGCAGCAATCCTGCCTATGAAGCCGTATTTGTGAATTTCCAGGATACAAATGAACTCAAACTGACGGAGACAGATATGGAAACTGTAAGAAGAGATGGGTTAGATAGTCTTGACAATCTTTTTTGAAGTGTGATAACATCAGTATGTTACACGAGGTTAGCACCCGTGCTACAACCGCGCAGATCAGGTTTCAAGCTTACGAGCGCCTGTGATGGCGAGTCTGAGTTTAAGAGGAGGTGCGTTACATGTACGCAATTATTGAAACTGGTGGAAAACAAGTTAAAGTAACAGAAGGACAAACTATCTACGTTGAGAAATTGGACGGAGAGAACGGTGCGGAAGTTACTTTTGACAAAGTATTGGTAGTTGGTGGCGACGATGTTAAAATCGGTGCTCCATTCGTTGAAGGTGCGACGGTTACTGCAACTGTTGAGAAGCAAGGCCGCGCTAAAAAGATCAACGTGATCAAGTTTAAAGCGAAGAAAAACTACAAACGCAAACAAGGCCATCGTCAACCTTACACTAAATTGACAATCGGCAAAATCAACGCGTAAGGCGAACCATGATAACTGTTACAATAAACCGTGTCGATGAAGATATTCACAGCTTTGAGCTTAGCGGACATGCGGAGAGCGGCCCTTATGGCTATGATCTTGTGTGTGCAGCTGTTTCGGCAGTAAGCTTTGGAGCAGTGAACAGCCTTTTCGTTCTCGGTGAGTTTGAGCCAGAGGTAGAGCAGGGCGGCGACGGTGGGTATCTACATGTAGTACTTCCCGATCAATTGTCTGAGGAGCAGCTAGATAAAGCGTCTCTTCTGCTGGAAGGCATGCTCGTCTCGCTCCAAACGATTGAACAGGACTATGGCAAGCATATAAGAATCATCGAACAATAAGGAGGTGCACCACTATGCTACGTTTAGATTTGCAGTTTTTCGCATCCAAAAAGGGTGTTGGTAGCTCCAAAAACGGACGTGACTCTGAATCCAAACGCCTAGGCGCAAAACGCGCTGATGGTCAGTTTGTAACTGGCGGATCCATTCTTTACCGTCAACGCGGTACGAAAATCTACCCAGGAACAAACGTTGGAAAAGGAGGAGACGACACATTGTTCTCTAAGATCGATGGTGTTGTTAAATTCGAACGCTATGGCCGTAACCGTAAAAAGGTCAGCGTATATCCGGTAGCTCAAGAAGCTTAATGTTTGAAGAGAGACTCTAGCCTTCGGGTTAGAGTCTTTTTTTCTAATCCACATCTATTGCACCACATATTGTTGAGTATGAAAAAGGAGTTGCCCTCTCCACTTCTTTTTCGTAAAGGAGGAATACGGTTGGAATATCATGAAGTGATGACGCTGTTAGGATTTACACGCCATGAATGGATGAATCGGCTCCAACTCCTACATAGCTATTCTAAATTAGGTAAGGATGAAAAGGTACAGGAAAAAATCGAGGAAGCCATTCACTTGGCAGATGAGGAGCGAAAGCTCTCCAATCTGAACATTCCAGAGACTTTCGTCTGGATTCTCTCTTTCAACTGGACCTACTCTCAGTTTCGGATTAAATTCCAAGTGGACGAGCCTATACCGAAGATTTGGGAATATGACAAGAGGATTCGAGAAAACTTAGAAACAGTAGTGGATGCATTAAGTGAAAGTGCACAAGAGATGGAATTGTATGAAGGCTTGCTCCATGTAAAGACGCGGCAGGAAGAGCCGGTCATAGAAATGTCGTTTGTCGGGACGTTTACTGGCTGGGATAATTTACAATTGATCGGCCAGAAGGAATGTGTCCGGGAAGTGAAAATCGAATCATTGCCAGAGAAGAAATCACGCTGTACCATCGTACTGGCGTGCAATATATGAGGTGAAACCATGTTTGTAGATCAGGTCAAAGTATTTGTAAAAGCAGGCGATGGCGGTAACGGTTTAGTTGCTTACCGCAGAGAGAAATATGTTCCGCTTGGAGGTCCGGCAGGTGGAGACGGTGGAAATGGCGGAGATGTCATTTTCAAGGTTGACGAAGGTTTGAACACATTAATGGATTTCCGTTATCAGCGCCATTTCAAAGCAAAACGCGGTGAAAATGGTATGAGTAAAGGGCAGCACGGAAAAAATTCAGAGCCGCTCATCTTGCCAGTACCACCAGGTACGCTTGTTCGTGACGAAGATACGGGAGAAGTAATTGCGGATTTGACGAAACATGAACAAGAAGCAGTTATAGCGAAAGGCGGCCGCGGCGGTCGCGGAAATTCACGATTTGCTACACCGCGCAACCCTGCTCCTGACTTTGCCGAAAATGGTGAACCAGGTGTGGAGCGTAATCTGCAGATTGAGCTGAAGTTGATCGCGGATGTCGGTCTAGTCGGCTTCCCGAGTGTGGGTAAATCCACATTCATATCTGTCGTTAGTGCAGCAAAACCGAAAATTGCGGATTATCATTTTACGACGCTTGCTCCTAACCTGGGCGTTGTGGAAACACAAGACCAGCGCAGCTTCGTACTTGCTGACTTGCCAGGATTGATTGAAGGAGCGCATGAAGGGATTGGACTGGGACATCAGTTTCTGCGACATGTAGAGCGTACTCGTGTTATTGTCCACGTAATCGACATGGCTTCGACTGAAGGTCGTGATCCGTACGATGACTATGTGACGATAAATGAGGAACTCAAGAAATATAATGAGGACCTGACAACTCGACCGCAAATCATCATCGCAAACAAGATGGATATTCCGGAAGCAGAAGAAAACCTGGTCGTTTTCAAAGAGAAGGTACCAGCAGACATTGACGTATTCCCGATTTCAGCGATTACTCGAGATGGTCTTCAGGATGTGCTGTACGCTATTGCAGACAAACTGGATCAGATTCCGAAAACCGAAAAGCCAGTCGAGGAACAGACAGAGCGTGTTGTGTATCGTTTCGAGGAATCCGAGAAACCATTCGAAATCACTCGCGATCCGGATGGAGCATTCGTCTTGTATGGAGAACCGATCGAGAAGCTGTTCAAGATGACGGACTTCAATCGAGATGAAGCTGCAAGACGTTTTTCTAGACAGATGCGCGCGATGGGCGTAGATGAAGCATTACGCAAGCGAGGAGCTAAAGACGGCGATATAATCCGTCTATTGGAACTTGAGTTTGAATTTATAGATTGATTCTGTGTGAGCCAAGGTGGGGATAGCATGGCAGAGAAGGAAGAACAATTTTACCTCGTACGCAGTGATGTACTGCCGGAATCGATGAAAAAAACATTACAGGCAAAGGAACTGCTGGAGCGGAAAAAAGTTGCTTCTGTTTTCGATGCAGTGCAGCAGGTTGACCTTTCCCGCAGTGTGTTTTATAAATATCGGGATGCGGTATTCCCGTTCCGCGCCATGGTGAAGCAGCGGATGATTACCCTATTCTTCCACTTAGAGGATCGGACTGGTACGCTGTCTGAGCTATTGGCTATCGTAGCTAGGTCAGGTGGAAACATCCTGACAATTCACCAGACGATACCCCTGCAAGGAAGAGCCAACGTAACCATATCATTGAATACGGCTGGTATGCATACCGATATCCAGTCGCTGCTTGATGAACTGAGAGCTTTAGCATATGTAGATAAAGTAGAGATTTTGAGTTCGGAAGCTTAGGCAAGGGAGCAGAGGAATATGAAGATCAGTTATCTAGGACCAAAGGGAACATTCACGAAAATGGCAGTAGATGCGTTATTCCCTGGGGAAGAAGCATACAGCTATGCGACGATTCCGCAATGTATGGATGCTGTCACAAACGGGGAAATGGATTATTGTGTCGTTCCAGTCGAGAATACGATTGAAGGTACGGTGCCAATAACGATGGATTATCTGATCCATCAAGCAAAACTGCCGATTGTCGGAGAGATTGTCATACCGATAAGACAGCATTTACTGACAAAGGATGTCATGGAGTTAAGTGAAATTGAAGCGGTATACTCCCATAGTCATGCGATTGCACAATGTCATCAGTTTTTGCATACGAAGCTCCCGCAAGCAGTTACCCATGCTACTTCCTCCACTGGTACAGCGGCTGAGATGGTTGCTGGAATGGAGGAGGCTGCCGCTGCGATCGGCAATGAACTGGCTGCGAAAGAATTCGGTCTGACGATTTTACAAGAAGATATCCATGACTATGCAAATAATCACACACGCTTCTTTATCTTGGCCGACCCTGCAGCGAAGGTTCCTGATACAATCGTTTCAGGAAGTAACAGAAAAACGTCTTTGTACGTAACGCTTCCTAGTGACTACGCAGGTGCACTGCATCAAGTATTGGCAGCATTTGCTTGGCGGAAGATCAATATGTCGAAGATTGAATCCAGACCGATGAAAACTGGACTGGGAAATTACTTTTTCATCATGGATGTTACATGTGAAGCGGAGGATATACTCTTTCAAGGTGTCCAGCAGGAACTTACAGCATTAGGCTGCAGTCTGACGGTACTTGGAAGCTACCCGATTCATCAATATGAGAAAAAAGCCGGAGCGAATTTATAGCGTGCCGGCTTTTTCTATTTCAACCTTTTTGAATTTGATGCATAAGATGGTGAAGTAGTGCGTGAGTTCATGAAAGGGGAGTTTCAGTTTTGAAGATTCATATTGTACAGAAAGGCGATACCATGTGGAGTATCGCAAGAAAATACGGTGTAAGCTTTGATGAATTACGACAATTGAATGGGCATATCCGTGAACCGGAGCTTGCGGTGCCAGGAATGAAGCTCAAAATACCGTCAACAGCAAAAGCAGTAGCTACGGAAGCGGTCTTGCGCTCTGAAGCGGAAGGAGGTACTCCTCCTGTAAATGCAGGACAACAAACACCAGCTCCGACGTTCCATAATACACCGCCTATCCAAGAGGATGACATGTCTGCTACTCCATATCCTATTATGCCGCAGATGCCGCAAATCTCTATGCCAGGTCAAGGTGGAGGTTCCATTCCTAATCTGCCGCAGCAGCAAGCGTACATGGGGGCTCTTCCTACGCAGCCGATTACACAAATGCCGCCAGGCCAGCAGATGCATGGCTTTCCATCTTATCAACCCCATCAAGGTGCCTGGCAGCAGGCGCCGCAGCACGGTAGCTGGCTGATACAGCAGCCAGGATACGGCGGTACGCCGATGCCTGGAGGGTGGAA
>NZ_NPBF01000017.1 GCF_002272135.1 Virgibacillus sp. 7505
AGTACCTTATAACCCACAAAACCAAGCAGCACCTTATTCCTATCCACCAGCGACGATGCGCTCTTGTTGCGGTCCGGATATTCCTTTTCCGGCAGCACCGGAATTTACGCAACAACAGCCGGAATTTAGAGATCCGTACGGTGTGCAGCAGCCGCTCGCCGATTTCTATGAGCCTACACCTGCCCAAGATTTGCCGGGTGATGAACAAGAAAATAAGTGAAATAAAAAAAGCCCCTTTTTCCGTTGAAGGGGCTTTCATTTATAATATACCATGTTCCTCGAAAATGCGGTGCATATCCTGGCGATACTTATCTTCCAAAGCAAGTACTTCTGCTTTGGAGAGACCTGCGTGCTGAATGTGATTTCTAAGTATCAAGGTCGCTTTTTCTTCTGAGAAAACGCTCGCCATGTTTGCTTCGCTTTTCGCTTCCACGTAGTGGAGGTACTTTTGCTGCGTAGTGTTTCTCACTTTTATCCCGCCTTTGTTTAACTTTCTAATCCTTTACCACATATAATCGAAAAGAAAACCAAAAAAGTGTCGGTCAAATCATTTTTTTTTCAAAAAAACGGATAAAGAAGCGCTGACAGGAAAAAATGAAGGCAAAAGCAACGGAATAGGGGTGGAAGATCATGAGGAGATTCTTAGTCTTTTGTTTGCTTTTCCTTTTATTCGTTCCGAGTATAACAGCGCAAGCTGCGGATCCAGTAGAAGTAAAGGTCGTACTGAAGCGTCAATATATAGATTGCAAGCAGACAGAGGTAACCCATCAAGAGAAAATCTATGCAATGGAAGATTTCTGGTCAACCTATCATGATTGGCAGCTTGTTTCCCAAAAAGAAGGTTTGGTTGTATTTAAGCAAGAAGTAATGGATATCTCCCCTTCATTAAAGAAGAATGGCTATTTCGGTATTTACAAAGGGAAACTGACGATATTCGAAGGCAGACCGATTGACCAGCAGGCAATCCAATCGTTTTATCAGATAAATAAGGGCAAGCTGGAAAGCCATCAAGCGGAAGAGCTTGAAGATGGGATCAAGATTCAATCCAGAGAAGTCTATGAGGATGTACTGGAAGCATTCCGTTTCAAGAATGATATAGCACCGATGCCAAGTTGAAAGGATCGTCCCTCAAGAGAGGGAGGTCCTTTTCTTGTTTTTCGCCATTAACCTTATACGAACATACGCTTGTGTGGTAAAATAGAAGCTAGTTATTGATTCAGGTAGGAGAGAAACAGCATGATAGCGTATGTAAAAGGAAATATTACTGGAATTACTGACGAAGCGGTGCTTGTAGAGGCACACGGTGTAGGTTATGAGATCATCTGCCCGAATCCTTTCCAATTCCAAATGGAAGAAGGCAAGGAGGCGCTTGTCCATACATATCATTATGTACGGGAGGATGCCCAGACTTTGTTCGGGTTTAAAAATACAGAGGACAAGTTTTTGTTTCAAAAACTGCTAGGGGTATCTGGTATCGGACCTAAAAATGCCCTTCAGATTTTAGCAGGGGTCAATGTCGAGGAATTTGTTGCAGCAATTGAACGGGAAGATGATAAATTCCTGACTAGCTTCCAGGGTGTCGGTAAGAAGACCGCACGTCAGATGGTACTCGATTTGAAGGGTAAGCTGGTATATATGGTATCGCTTACTGCAATCGAAGCATCTGCAGGGACAGAAAGCAATACATCTAAGAAACGTCTTGCATTAGCTGATGCAGAAGACGCAATGCGGGCTCTTGGATACCAGGAGCGGGAGATCAAAGCTGTGCTGCCGCAGCTGAAAAAAGAAGACAGCGACAGTGCGGATCACTTGATCAAGAAAGGCTTGGCTTTGTTAAGTCAAAAGAAATAAAGGAGTGCGAAGATGGAAGATCGCATGATAACGAACGAATTGAAACAGGAAGACGAAGTGATCGAGCTCAGTCTGCGCCCGTCCACCTTAAAGCAATACATCGGCCAGCATAAAGCAAAGGAAAATCTGGCTATCTTCATAGAGGCAGCTAAGATGCGGGATGAGCCGCTTGACCATGTATTACTCTATGGACCACCAGGTCTGGGGAAAACAACGATGGCGTCGATCATTGCCAATGAAATGGGCGTGTCTTTCCGGGCAACGAGCGGACCGGCAATTGAAAAAGCAGGTGACCTGGCAGCGATTCTTAGCTCACTTGAAGCAGGCGATGTGCTGTTCATAGATGAAATCCATCGTTTGCCAAGAGCGGTCGAGGAGATACTCTATCCTGCTATGGAAGATTTCTTTTTGGACATTGTGATCGGAACCGGACCGAGTGCTAGAAGCGTGCGCCTTGATTTGCCGCCATTCACATTGGTTGGCGCGACGACGAGAGCTGGATTATTATCTGCACCATTAAGAGATCGTTTTGGTGTACTGAGTCGCCTTGAATTCTATAATACAGAAGATTTGGCGAGCATTGTCGAGCGAACAGCGGTAATTTTCGATGTCGAGATAGATCCTTCTGCAGCCAACGAGGTAGCATTGCGTTCAAGGGGAACACCCAGGATTGCCAATCGGCTCTTGAAACGGGTGCGCGATATATCCCAGGTCAAAGGGGAAGACTATATCACGCAGGAGACGACCCATGCAGCGCTTAATCAGCTGCAGGTAGATGAAAAAGGCCTTGATCATATCGATCATAAGCTGCTGACGACTATCATGGATCAATTCCGCGGAGGCCCTGTCGGACTAGATACAATCAGTGCGACAATCGGGGAAGAATCCCAGACGATTGAGGATGTATATGAACCGTATTTGCTGCAAATTGGATTTATCCAGCGAACACCGCGCGGACGGGTTGTGACTCCGCTTGCCTATGCCCATTTCAACCGGGAGGTGCCAGGGGCTTGACCGGCATTGGAAAAATCTTTATTCTTATAGGCGTCGTGTGTATTATAATCGGCATTATCATGTCGTTTATTGGCAGACTGCCAGGAGATATCGTTTTAAAGAAAGGGAACACGACAGTCTACTTTCCAATCGTAACATCGATTGTAGTAAGTATCGTACTGTCGCTCATCTTGTTCCTATTCAACAAATTTCGCTGATACAGACTAGGAGTTAACAGGTATGGATATACAGGATTACGATTTTCATTTACCAGAAGAACTAATCGCCCAGACGCCGCTTCAGGATCGGACAGCGTCAAGGCTGCTTGTGTTAAATAAGGAAGAGAAGACAATGGAACACCGTCACTTCGCTGACATCGGTGACTATTTAAAGCCTGGAGACTGTCTTGTACTGAATGATACACGTGTGCTTCCGGCACGATTGTATGGTATCAAGAAGGACACACAGGCAAAAGTAGAGATTCTATTACTGAAGCAGATAGAAGGTGACAGCTGGGAGGTACTGGTCAAACCGGCCAAGAAAGTCAAAGTCGGCACAGAGCTTAGCTTTGGTGACGGAAAACTAACAGCTGTATGTAAGGAATTGCTGGAGCATGGTGGCCGAATTGTAGAATTCCATTATGACGGCATTTTCTATGAAGTCCTTGAGCAGCTTGGTGAAATGCCTTTACCGCCTTATATCAAGGAACAGCTGCCTGATCAGGAGCGCTATCAGACTGTTTATGCCAAAGAACAAGGATCAGCTGCAGCACCGACAGCAGGTCTGCACTTTACAAAGGAGCTGCTTGCCAATCTCCAGGAAAAAGGAGTGGAAATCGCGTTCATCACACTTCATGTTGGGCTGGGAACTTTCCGCCCTGTGAGTGTGGAATCGATTGAGGAGCATGAAATGCATGCTGAATTCTATCAAATGTCACAGGAAACAGCAGATCAGCTTACACGGATCCGTGCAAACGGCGGACGGATCATCTCAGTCGGGACTACATCCACCCGCACTTTGGAAACAATCACACGTGATCATGATGGGAAATTCGTCGCAGCAAGCGGCTGGACGGATATTTTCATTTATCCTGGCTTCACATATCGAGCTATTGACGGCTTGATCACTAATTTCCATTTGCCGAAATCCACATTGATCATGCTTGTCAGTGCATTTGCAGGTCGGGATTTCATCCTCGATGCGTACCGGACTGCTGTAGAAGAACGCTATCGTTTCTTCAGCTTTGGCGATGCAATGCTGCTCGTATAGATTGATAATAGAAAGGGAACTACTATAATATGGCAATTCGTTATGAATTCATTAAACAAGATAAGCAGACAGGCGCTAGGCTCGGTATCGTACATACACCCCACGGGAGCTTTGAAACGCCTACATTCATGCCAGTAGGAACACTGGCTACGGTAAAGACAATGAGTCCGGAGGAATTAACCGAACTTAACGCGAATATTATTCTATCAAACACCTATCACCTTTGGCTCCGTCCGGGACATGAGATTATCCGAGAAGCAGGCGGATTGCATAAATTCATGAACTGGGATGGTGCTATTCTGACAGATTCTGGCGGCTTCCAGGTATTCAGTCTGAGTGATCTTCGAGATATTCAGGAAGAAGGCGTTCATTTCCGTAATCATATCAGCGGAGAGAAGCTATTCCTTTCCCCTGAAAAAGCAATGGAGATCCAGAATGCGCTTGGCAGTGATATTATGATGGCATTCGATGAATGTCCGCCGTATCCAGCGACATATGATTATATGAAGGCATCAGTAGAGCGGACAAGCCGTTGGGCAGAACGCTGCTTAACTGCGCATGCTCGACCGGATGTGCAAGGACTATTTGGAATTGTACAGGGCGGTGAGTTTGAAGACCTTCGTAAACAGAGTGCACAAGATCTTGTCAGTATGGACTTCCCAGGCTATGCTGTCGGCGGGCTGTCTGTCGGCGAACCGAAGGACGTCATGAACCGTGTGCTTGAATTTACCACTCCATGGCTGCCACAGGATAAACCGCGTTACTTGATGGGTGTTGGTTCACCAGATTCCTTGATTGACGGTGCGATCCGCGGTATCGATATGTTTGATTGTGTGCTTCCGACTCGTATTGCACGTAATGGAACATGTATGACATCCAATGGCCGTCTTGTTGTCCGTAATGCGCAATATGCTCGTGATTTCGGTCCGATTGATGAGAATTGTGATTGTAAGGTATGTAAGAACTATTCACGCGCTTACATTCGCCACCTTATCAAATGTAACGAAACATTCGGATTTAGGCTTACTACTTACCATAACTTGCATTTTCTGATAGAATTGATGAGGAAAGTCAGAGAGGCGATCAAAGAGGATCGACTTGGCGATTTTCGAGATGAATTCTTCGAAAGCTATGGTTTCAACAAGCCGAATGCGAAGAATTTCTAGAAAGGGGGAGCAGTGAATGAATATTCAAAGTTTAATACTGATCGTATTAATGTTTGTCATCTTCTACTTCCTGTTGATTCGTCCGCAGCAGAAGCGTCAGAAACAGGTTAGAGAAATGCAGTCTAGCTTGAAAAAAGGAGACAGCATCGTTACCATCGGTGGTTTACATGGTAAGGTGCATGCTATAGACGAGGCATCTGTAGTCCTGACTACGGATGACGGCAGTAAATTGACGTTCGATCGTAATGCGATCCGTGACGTTAAACCTTCAGAAGTGTAAAAGACAAAGACAGGAGATTTCTCTCCTGTCTTTTTTATGTGCTCGTTTTAATGTTGACACCGATCATACCACCAACCAGGGCGGCCGCTAGAAACCCTCCATGTGTCAGTAGCTGTGTTCCAGAAAACCCTACCTGATAGCCTAGATACTGATAGAGAAGGATGAAAAGGGAAAAGCCGAGTGCGGTCATTCCGCCAAGCATCCAGCCCTTATCTTCACCTTTCACCCCTGCGATGAAACCACCGATGAATAAACTGAGTACTCCAGCTCCGAGTGTAGTCCAGTCAAGCATTCCTTCCCCCATTTTCGTGAAGCGAAGCAATAATGCCAGTGTGAAACTGATGAATAGCAGCAGTGCAAAGACGGTTATCCAGCCATACAATATCGCTTGTACATTCTTTTTCACAAAGATCCCTCCAGCATGTCTATATGGCTACTGTATGCTCGTCCAACCAAATTAAGAACGAATAGAACCATTGGTCTTACACAAAATAAGTAAAAAGGAGGTGGTCATGTTGCTGGATACACTGGAATGGTCAATCATAGGCAGAACAATTCTTTCTTATATTGTCATTGTCATCATTTTCCGTCTTATGGGAAAACGAGAGATAGGTGAATTGAGCATCATTGATTTGGTCGTCTATTTGATGCTGGCGGAAATAGCCGTTTTTTCCATCGAAGACCCAAGCAGTCACTTGCTTCATTTTATCGTGCCGATGGTGATACTGCTTATAATACAGAGAGGGACAGCATTACTTTCTCTAAAGTTTCCTAAGATGCGTGATTTTATGGAAGGGAAGCCATCAGTCATCATTTCCCGCGGCAAGATAGATGAGCATGAGATGCGCAAACAGCGTTACAGTTTTTCAGATCTTCAGCAGCAACTGAGAGAAAAAGGAACGAAGAGTGTACAAGATGTTGATTTTGCGATCCTGGAAACTTCCGGTGAATTATCTGTATTTGAAAAAAAAGATACAGATGACGGCAGCAGCGGTTTCGTTCAGCCGCTGATCATCGACGGCGAGATTCAGCAAAAAGCATTGGAGTATATCGATAAATCTGCTTCTTGGCTCCGCGGTGAGATGAAGCGTCATGGCCATCCTGATATTGGTCGTATATCGTATTGTACACTCGACCAAGATCATAACTGGTATATTGACCGAAAAGATGAACGCTGATAGGAATCAACGTTTCTTTCTGGACAGAAACTGCTCTACTTCCGCTCTCGTTATAAAGCCGAAACTGAGCATGAACAATAAGTAGAGGATGGTTAGAATCAAAAGTAAAAATAGAAATGTTGGAAGGTTATATAGTGAACTAGCGAATATCCCTTTCAACAAGTGTGCAGTAAAAGCAGTTATTCCCAGCAGACCTAGCATTTGACCGATTTCCTTCACAGATAGCCTAAAACCTGCAACTCGTGCTAGTGAAATCAAATGCAATAGAGTTATTAAAACAACTGTGACAATCATGCTGATAGCAACCCCGATAATTCCGAACTTGGCATTGGATGCCAAAGAGACAAGCAAGATGATTTTGACGCCTGCACCGATGATTGTATTCCACATCGCGGACTTAGCTGCATCGAGTGCTTGGAGTGCAGTACTGAGCGGCATTTGGATATACATCATAATATAAAAAGGTGCCATGAGAAGAATGAATCGCTCTGCACTTTCACTTCCGTACATATAATGGAGGATCGGTCCTGCAAATACTGTCAGAATTACCGTTGCAATCGCACCTGAAGCAAAGCTGAGGCGAATTGCCTGGTGAATCCGGTAATGTACGAATTGATGTCGATTTTGTTCATTTGCCTCACTGATAGAAGGAAGCAAAGCTGTTGCAAGAGAATTCGTAATGAATGTCGGTAAAAACAGCAGGGGAAGTGCGTAACCGGTAAGTTCTCCGTACTGCCTTGTGGCCATTGCCGTTCCGACCCCAGCCAAAGCAAGGCTTTGTGCTGTAAGTATCGGCTCTAGAAAGTGGGTTCCGCTGGCAACAAGCCTGCTGCCAGTTGCAGGTAAGGCAATCGAGAACAGTCGCTCCAAAGTCTGCTTGCCGCCCTTTAACGCTGTGACGAATTGAGATCGTATTTTTACGGTCTTTTTTCGTTTGAATTGATACAGCATGTAGAGCAAAGAAATGAATTCGCCGATTAAAACTGAAATCATTGCCCCTAAAGCTGCAAATTCAACCCCATAAGGGAGAAAGAACTTTACAAGGAAGACTGTGCAGCTGATTCGGACTATCTGTTCGATCACTTGTGAAAAGCTCTGCGGCTTCATATTCTGTTTTCCCTGAAAATACCCCCGAAGAACAGATGCCACTGCCAATATCGGTATGACTGGTCCGATTGCCAGCATTGGGTAGATGACACGCGCATCCTTCAGCAGCTTATCTGCAAGATATGGAGCTGCAAAGTAAAGAAGACCGACAAATGCAATGCTGATACTGAGTGTTACCGTCAGCGAAACAACAACGATTTTTTTTATTTGTTCGTTGTCTCCACGCACGTCTGCTTCGGCTACCCGTTTAGAAATAGCTGTAGGCAGACCGAACTGGGTAATGGCAGTTGCCAGGAACAACGTAGGCATGGCCATCATGTATAGACCAATCCCTTCTCCCCCCATGACACGTGCAACGACAATCCGGTTCACGAATCCTAGGAAGCGGGTGATCAAGCTGGCGGCAATCAGTATGAGTGCCCCTTTTAGGAAAGTCTGCTTTGTCACATCGACAACCTGCCTTCTCAAATGTTAGTTTTTCGGCTACAATTAAATGTATGCATGAGATATGGCCAAGCATGACTAGCCTGAACAGAACAAAGGCAAGTTGTTTTAGGAGGTAGAAACGTGTACGAAACAAAGACGGTGAACGAATGGAAGTCGGAAGTGATGCCTGCAGTGATTAGCAAGAAGGAAGAATTTCATCTGCTTGGCTACGATAAAGCCTCTGCTGCGGATATCTGGAACTGTATGGAAAAAAAGGTATGGAAAAAAGAGAAAGACAAACCAAAACGTCTATATGAAGTAGTGGCTGATATTATGCAGTTGAATGTATCGGTTTATATGGGTTATTTGACAATGTCGGTGTATGGAGAAGATGAGGATCTGATGGCATCCATTGCTGCTATCAATGGTCAATCCTGATCCAGGTAATGTTGACAGTGCCGGCTTATGTTCTCTATACTATGTGAGTATTTGAGGGACAAGCACAGCACGTACATATGTATGTACTTTTATTGCAGAAAAACTCTGCATCATATTAGGTTTCCGTTGAACGGAAAATGGGAGGCAGTTGCATCATGGTGAAAAGAGGCAGAATTGTTGCCTTCTTCTTGATCGTCCTATTGCTTTTGGGTGCGATGGGAACGACGATTAAAGGAATCGCAAACGATTTAAACTTAGGACTCGATCTGCAGGGCGGATTCGAAGTGCTATATGAAGTAAGTCCGCTGGAAGAAGGGGACAAGGTAAATACAGCAACGCTGAATGCCACAGCACAGGCATTAACGGAGCGTGTCGATTCCCTGGGTGTCAGTGAGACAAGCATCGATATCGAGCAGCCAAATAGGATCCGAGTCCAGCTTGCTGGTGTGAAGGATCAGGAACAGGCTCGTGAGATGCTGTCGACTACTGCTAATCTATCATTCCGTGACACAGCAGATAAAGAATATCTGAATGGTACGGATATTGAGGCGGGCAGTGCGAAGCAGGCATTTGATCCACAAACGAATCAGCCGCTTGTTACGGTCGATATGAAAGACGCTTCCAAATTCGGCGAAGTGACAAGTGAGCTTTCTCAGCGTGCATTCCCAGACAACCGTCTGGTTATCTGGCTGGATTATGAAGATGGCGACTCTTATGAAGAGGAAGCACAAAAGCCTGAGAATGAACAAAAGTTCATTTCTGCTCCTGCAGTTTCACAGACTATCAACAGTAAATCAGTTCAGATTGAAGGTAACTTCACAGTAGAAAGTGCACAAGAGCTTGCTGACTTGCTGAATGCTGGGTCACTTCCAGTGAAGATGGAAGAAGTGTACTCAAACTCAGTTGGTGCTCAATTCGGACAGGAAGCACTGGATCAGACAATGCTTGCAGGGTATATTGCCTTCGCACTTATCCTGTTGTTCATGATTGTGTACTACAGACTTCCAGGTTTAATTGCTTCCATTACTTTGGCAATTTTTGCTTATTTGAACATACTTGTGTTTGATTTACTTGGTGTAGTGCTGACGCTGCCAGGAATTGCGGCATTAATCCTAGGTGTGGGGATGGCTGTTGATGCCAATATCATCACTTACGAACGGATAAAAGATGAACTGAAAACCGGTAAGTCTCTAAAAGCCGCCTACAAAGCGGGTAACAAAAACTCATTGGCTACAATTACAGATGCCAACTTGACTACAATGATTGCAGGTATCGTGCTGTTCATATTCGGTACTAGCTCCATCAAAGGGTTCGCAACGACACTAATCATTAGTATTCTATTGAGCTTCATTACAGCTGTGTATGGGTCACGGGCATTGCTCAGCTTGTTGGTGAAAAGCCGTGCGTTTGACAAGAAACCAGGCTGGTTCGGAGTTTCGAAAAAGAATATTCGCAAACTCAATGATAAAGAAGAACGTGAAGTCACATTCTATGGGTTGAAGCTGAATCTAGTGAAGCATAGAAAAGCTTATTTTGCTTTCTCTATCGCGCTAACGATTGCCGGGATTATCTGCTTGAGTGTATTCAAGCTGAATCTTGGTATCGACTTCACGAGCGGATCTCGTGTGGAATTCGATTCAAATCAGGCTCTTACGACAGAACAAGTAGAACAGAAGATGGATGACTTCGGCTTCGAGTCGAGGGAAACGCAGCTGTCGGCTGATGGCAAACATGCCTCCGTCCGACTAGAGGATACGCTCACAAAAAACCAGGAAAATGAGTTGAAGAGCAGTATTCAAGATGAATATGGAGATGCACCGAGTATCAGTACAGTATCACCTATAATCGGAAAAGAACTAGCGGAAAATGGATTATACGCTGTCATCTTTGCTTCCATAGGTATCATCCTGTATGCGACGATCCGATTTGAATTTAAGTTTGCTGTAACAGCCATCTTGGCCTTGCTGCATGACGCCTTCTTCATCTTGGCGGTATTCAGTATCACCAGACTGGAATTCGACATTACGATCATAGCAGCAATTCTGACTATCATCGGTTATTCGATCAACGATACGATAGTGACCTTTGACCGGATCAAAGAGAATATCCGTATCAAACGGAAAGTCAAAACGTTCGATGAGCTGGCCAAAATCGTAAATGACAGCTTGCTGCAGACACTTGTGCGAAGTGTGAACACTGTTTTGACTGTAATAGTTGCAGCGATTATTCTGTGGCTCTTCGGTGCTGCGTCGATTGCTAACTTCTCTATTGCGCTTATAATTGGGCTAGCAGCGGGGACATATTCTTCCCTATTCATTGCTTCACAGCTATGGCTCGTTTGGCGCGGCAGAAATATTGAAAAAAATCCAATCATCCATGAAGAGAAAAAGAAAGTGGAAGGACCGCAAGTCTGATTGGATAACCCCCGTTGTAAATACGGGGGTTATTTTTTTGGGAATGGGGAATGTAAAGAGTAGCACCATTAGAAAGGAGCCAGCAAATGAAGGCACAATGGTATATCATTCTAGCAGTCATTTTTGCAGTACTTATTGCAGTATTCGCAGTTATCAACGTTGACAGCGTGCAGGTGGACTATCTATTCGGTACAGGCTCTGCTCCGCTAATCCTGATCATTTTGTTCTCCGTTTTGATGGGCGTCTTAATTACAGCATCTGTAGGAGGGTTGCGTATGTTCAAGTTAAATAGGGAAGTACGCGCTTTACGTAAGGATAATGATAAAAAAGCAGCTGAAATAACAGAACTTCAAGAAAAACGTGCGG
Source organism: Virgibacillus sp. 7505 (assembly GCF_002272135.1). Taxonomy (GTDB): domain Bacteria; phylum Bacillota; class Bacilli; order Bacillales; family Amphibacillaceae; genus Terribacillus. The sequence goes on from NZ_NPBF01000017.1 coordinate 11,489, forward strand.
AACAAGGACATGAAGAAGTTGAAAGGCCAACGACGAATATTTCCGATCCGACAACAAATACCTACCCAACATCCGAACGAATTAGAGATGAATACAGACAATAACCGATTGCTCCCTCGACCAGGCTCTAGTATAATAGCTTGGTTAGGGGGTCTTTTTTTATGTTAGAAAGCAGAATGAGATGGAAGGATAATAGCAGCCGACCTTCAGCTCACGAGCCTATGGGATTGGGTGTTTCTCCGCTGGTAGAGCAGCTGCTCATACAGCGCGGAATCACGTCAGCTGAGGCTGCAAAACGGTTCCTTCATCCGTCTCTAGAGGACCTACACAGCCCGGAACTTATTTCTGATATAGATGTTGCAGCGGAACGGATCCGTGCTGCAGTGGAGCAGGGTGAAAAAATTCTGGTTTTCGGAGATTATGATGCAGATGGTGTTTCATCCACAGTTGTTTTATTGGAAGCATTACGGGAGCTTGGAGCGGATTGCGATTATTATATTCCTAACCGATTTACGGAAGGTTACGGTCCGAACGAAGCAGCTTTCCGAGCCGCAAAGGAAAATGGCTATCAGTTGATTGTGACAGTGGATACAGGTATTGCTGCGATCCACGAAGCAGAAGTAGCGAAACAAATTGGAATCGATCTTATCATCACGGATCACCATGAAGTGCAGGAAGCTGTCCCGGAAGCTGTCGCAGTGGTACATCCGAAATGTTCGCCGGATTATCCTTTCCATGAGCTTGCAGGAGTAGGTGTCGCTTTTAAGCTGGCTCATTATTTACTTGGCTATTTTCCAAAACAGCTGCTTGACCTTGTTGTGATCGGAACGATAGCTGATTTGGTGCCGCTTGTTGATGAGAACAGGGTGCTGGCTGCCGAGGGGTTAAAGGCAATTGCGTCGTCGACAAGACCTGGAATCCGTGCTCTGAGAGACAGCTGCGGACTAGACGGCGTTGTAACAGAAGAAGATATCGGCTTCAAAATCGGGCCGCGTATCAATGCAGTTGGACGGTTGCAGGATGCTGACCTCGCTGTCGAATTGCTGTTGGCAGCTTCGTACGAGGAAGCCGCTGAAATGGCAGAGGAAATCCAATCTCTCAATACAGAACGACAAAATATCGTTGCCAAAATAGCAAAAGAAGCGGAAGCAATGGTCAGAGAACAGTCAGAGGAAGACAGCAGCCATGTCATCATCGTTGCAAAGGAAGGCTGGAACGAAGGAGTACTTGGGATTGTGGCCTCGAAACTGGTCAGAACCTTCGACCGGCCGGCGATTGTGCTGGCGATTCATCCGGAAAAAGGTACGGCGAAAGGTTCTGCCCGCAGTATTGATGCTTTTGATCTGTTCCACCACTGTATGCAGGTTCGGGATCACTTCATCGCTTTCGGGGGACACGCCCAAGCGGCCGGGATGACATTAGAGCTGGAACAATTGGATAAACTGCGAAAAGCTTTGAATCAAATGGCAGCAGAATCGCTTTCAGCAGAAGATTTCAAACAAACGCTTGCGATCGATTTGTCGGTTACAGTGGAAGATGTTTCAATCGATTTGATCCGGGACATGGCTCAGCTCTCGCCTTTTGGAATGCAAAATCCAAAGCCACTTGTGAAGCTTACTTCACCAATGCGGGAAGTAAAGCTCATCGGAGCAAATAAAAACCATCTCAAGTTCGTATTTGCAGAGGAAAGCGTACAGTTAGACGGTGTATGCTTTGGTCAGGGAGATCTTTACCCATTCCTCACTCCGGCAGATGATCTGGAAGTTGTCGGGGAATTGTCTATCAATGAATGGAATGGCAGACAAAAACCGCAAATCTTGATTGAAGATGTCGCAATTCGCTCTTGGCAGCTATTTGATCATAGAGGCAGCAAGCAGCTGAAGAAGGCTGTTCAAATCAAAAATGAAGAAGAGACAGCTGTCGTGCGATTCCGGCCGAATACGGATTTAAGCTGGCTGTCTGATCAGATTCGTGTTTTGGATTTTGAAACAGAAGGCCTTGCAAATGCGGCAGGCAATATCAGGGCTGTCATATTCGCTGATATGCCTCGACGTATGACGGATATCACGTATGTCTTGCAGCATATACAGCCAGATTTGATTTATGCGTGCTATGATGTGAAAGAGAATGCCTACTTACAAGGTTTTCCAGATCGTGATCAATTCAAAGTGTTCTATGCGATTCTGCTAAAGCAGAAGACTATGATGTACAGCCAGCTAGTGGATTATCTGAAAAACAGCCGAGGCTGGAGTCCTGAAAGGACCAAGTTTATTTCCGACGTGTTTTTTGAGCTGGAATTTGTTAAACTAGATAAGGATCAAATTTCAATCAACCCAAATCCTTCCAAACGTGATCTGGCTGACTCTGAGGTCTACCAGGGATTGAAGGAAGCGATAGAAGTCGAGAAGATCTTATATTATTCCGGCTATAAAGAATTGAAAGCGTGGCTGGAACGCGTACTTGAACGCGGGGAAGTTATCGAGGAGGAAGCAGTAAATGGATTATAAAAAATATATTACAGTCGTAGAGGACTGGCCGAAACCAGGTATCCGATTCAAGGATATCACTACTTTGATGGATAATGGTCCGGCTTATAAATCAGCGGTAAATGAAATCGTGGAATTCGCTAAAGATAAAAATGTGGACTTGATTGTCGGTCCAGAAGCGCGCGGCTTCATCGTAGGCTGCCCGGTATCGTATGCGCTGGATATCGGCTTTGCCCCTGTCCGTAAGGAAGGCAAGCTTCCTCGTGAAGTTATCAAAGTCGCTTATGGACTTGAGTATGGTGAGAATGTACTCACAATCCATAAAGATGCTATCAAACCAGGTCAGCGCGTCCTTATTACGGATGACTTGCTGGCAACTGGCGGTACAATCGAAGCAACAATCAAGCTTGTTGAGGAATTAGGCGGTATTGTTGTCGGATGTGCGTTCTTCGTGGAATTGTCATATCTAGACGGCAGAGATAAGCTGGATGGCTATGAAGTACTTACATTGACTAGCTACGAATAATATCGGACAGAACAGGAGTGCCTCATTCGGGGCACTCTTTGTTTCATTTTAAGAAACAGATACTTGTCGAATAGATTGGATATTTGTTAAGCTTATAAAAATAACATGTGACAGTTCAGAACCCTCGTCGCTTATGCAGACGATGAGAAGGAGTTTAACTAAAGAGATGCCAAAGGAAAAAGTTCTCACGGCCGAAGAGGTCATACAAGAAGCAGCACGATATCTGTCGGACGAGCATATCGATTTTATCCGGAAAGCGTATGAGTTCGCCGAAAAAGCGCATGAAGGACAATTCCGCCGTTCCGGTGAAGCTTATATCATTCATCCTGTTCAAGTGGCCGGAATCCTTGTTCATCTGGAACTCGATGCCGAAACGATTGCAGGCGGCTTCCTGCACGATGTAGTAGAGGATACACCTGTAACGGTCGAAGAGTTGGAAGCAGCTTTTAATGCCGAAGTAGCAATGCTCGTAGATGGCGTTTCCAAGCTTGGGAAAATTAAATACAAATCAAAACAAGCACAGCAAGCTGAAAATCACCGGAAGATGTTCGTTGCAATGGCAAAGGATATTCGGGTCATTCTGATTAAGCTTGCTGACCGTTTGCATAATATGCGTACACTGAAGCATCTGTCACCTGAAAAGCAGCGCCGGATTTCTAATGAGACACTTGAAATCTTTGCACCGCTTGCACACAGACTCGGAATCAGTACGATCAAGTGGGAACTCGAGGATACCGCACTTCGCTATATGAATCCTCAGCAGTATTATCGAATCGTCCACCTTATGAAGCAAAAGCGCGATGAACGGGAAAGCTACATCGGTGACGTGATGGATCAGATCCGCAGTCAGCTTAGTGATATAAACATCGATGCTGATATATTCGGACGGCCGAAACACTTGTACAGTATTTATCGGAAGATGGAGTATCAGCATAAGCAGTTCAATGAAATCTATGACCTGCTTGCGGTTCGAGTCATTGTGAAAAGCATCAAAGACTGTTATGCCGTTCTTGGCGTAATTCATACATGCTGGAAACCGATGCCGGGCAGATTCAAGGATTATATTGCGATGCCAAAGCTTAACCTTTACCAATCCTTGCATACGACTGTCATCGGGCCAAAGGGCGATCCGCTCGAGGTACAGATCCGTACGGAAGAAATGCATGAGATAGCAGAATACGGTATCGCAGCTCATTGGGCGTATAAAGAAGGCAAACAGCTAAACACGAGCACGCAGAAGAAATCATTTGAAGAAAAGCTGACATGGTTCCGTGAGATTCTTGATTTCCAGAATGAATCCGAAAATGCGGAGGAGTTCATGGAATCACTTAAACTCGACCTTTTTAGTGACATGGTTTATGTGTTCACACCAAAAGGTGATGTTATCGAACTTCCTTCAGGCTCCGTTCCGATTGATTTCGCTTATCGAGTTCATACAGAAGTAGGCAATCATACAGTTGGCGCCAAGATCAACGGTAAGATGGAGCCGCTTGAGTATAAACTGAAGAATGGCGATATTGTGGAAATGATGACTTCCAAGCATTCCTATGGACCATCTCAGGACTGGGTCAAGCTTGCCCAGACTACGCATGCTCGCAATAAGATCAAACAGTTCTTCAAGAAACAGCGCCGGGAAGAGAATGTTGCCAAAGGCAAGGAGCTCGTCGAGGAAGAAGTCAAGCAGTCTGGCTTCGATATGAAGCTTGTATTTACACCGGATAACCTTCGCAAGGTAGTTGAGAAATTCAACTTCACGTCCGAGGAAGATATGTATGCAGCTGTCGGTTATCAAGGTATCACAGCAGCGCAGATTACAACTAGACTAACTGAGAGCCTGCGCCGTCAGTATGAAAAAGAAGAAGTGATGGAGAAGACGATTGAAACAGCGAAGATGGCAAGTGCGTCCAAATCCGCTGCCTCAAGCCGCAAGCGGGATTCCGGGGTGCGTGTCGAGGGTGTGGATAATATGCTTGTCCGTCTTTCCAAATGCTGCAACCCTGTACCAGGCGACGAAATTATCGGCTATATAACGAAGGGAAGGGGAGTCTCTGTCCATCGTTCCGACTGTCCGAATATGCAGACAGAAGATGCGCAAACGCGTAAGCTGCATGTCGACTGGGAAAACAATGCCACCATTTCCAAGCAATATCATGTGGACTTGGAGATAACAGCCTTTGATAGACATGGATTGATGAATGAAGTACTGCAAGCTGTCAATGAGACCCGCACACAAATTACTGCTGTCGATGGCAAGTCCGACCGGAATAAGCTGGCAACAATCCATCTGACAATTTTGATTCATAATATCGGGCATCTACGGAAAATCGTAGAGCGGATCAAACAAATTAAAGATATTTATACAGTTACGAGAATGCTGCAATAGAGAAATGAGGCACAAGAGATGAAAGTAGTAGCACAGCTTGCAAAAGAAGCCAGCGTCACTGTACGTGAAGAGGTTATCGGAAAAATCGGCAAAGGCTTCATGCTGCTTGTAGGCATCACACATGAGGATACGGAGGCGGATCTTGATTATATCGTGAATAAGCTGATTCACCTTCGCGTCTTCGAAGATGCTGACGGAAAGATGAATGAGTCGCTCCTGCAAATCGGCGGTGAAGTTCTATCTATTTCCCAATTCACATTGTATGCTGATACACGGAAGGGGCGCCGGCCCAGCTTCACTGACGCAGCAAAGCCGGATATTGCCATTAAGCTTTATGAACAATTTAATCAAAAGCTTATCGAAGCAGGCATTCACGTGGAAACTGGGGAATTCGGTGCGCATATGGACGTACAGCTCATCAATGAAGGCCCGATTACCATTATCTTGGACAGTGCAGATCGACCGAACAAGGAAGCATAATGCTTTCTTGTTTTTTTGTATAAAGAATGGTTGAATCGAGAATACTAGTTGAGAAAAAATCCGAAAAAGGTGTGATCAGCTTGCGTAGCAGTGATGCACAGCAGCATGTATTCGCCGCATCCCGGCTGGATGCTGTCCGGCTTCGAGGTGAGCCAGCTTCTATGATCGACGATCCGGTTATACCGAACTTCACAGGATCACCAAACAGTATGGAACGAAAAAAATTACAAGAACGACTAAAACAATCTTGACAATCTTTCTTACAAACATGTACTATTATTACAATCTAAAGAAACCGGAAATCCGATGAGGGAAAGAGTAAGTCGAAATCACTGTGAACAGAGATCAGGCGTCATTGGCTGTAAGCGCCTGGCACAGCTTCGAACTGAAAGACATTCCTTAGGATCACTGTCGAACAACGCAGTAGACAGTGACGTAGCAGGCGTTAACTGACCAAGGTGGGATACAGCTGTATCCAACTAGGGTGGCAACGCGGGAAAAACTCCCGTCCCTTGTGTTATAAGGGACGGGGGTTTTTTGTCATTATTTTTGGAATCCGGGGATTGGGTCATTAGTCGAGGAGGTTTATCACATGGATATGAAAGCGCCAAGAGGTACACAGGATATCTTACCTGGAACATCAGAAAAGTGGCAGTATGCTGAAAAAGTACTGACAGATCTGGCAAGCAAATTCAACTACAAGGAAATCAGGGTGCCGATTTTCGAACACACGGAGTTGTTCCTTCGCGGTGTAGGGGAAACAACGGATATCGTACAGAAAGAAATGTACACATTCAAGGATAAAGGGGATCGCAGCTTGACGCTTAGACCAGAAGGAACGGCATCCGTCGTTCGCGCTTTTGTGCAAAACAAGCTATACGGTCAGCCGGAACAACCGACGAAGCTATTTTATTATGGACCGATGTTCCGCTACGAGCGGCCGCAGCAAGGTCGCATGCGCCAGTTCGTTCAATTCGGTGTCGAAGCCTTGGGAAGTGAAGATCCGGCAATCGATGCGGAAGTAATCAGCTTGGCTATGAGCGGCTATCAGCAGTTAGGTTTGAAATCATTGAAACTGATCATCAACACGCTCGGAGACAAAGAAAGCCGTGATGCACACCGCACAGCTTTGATTGATCATTTCACACCTGTCAAAGAAGAGCTCTGCAGTGACTGTCAGAACCGTCTGGAAAAGAACCCATTGCGTATTCTTGATTGTAAGAAGGACCGGGAGCACCCGAAAGTAAAAAGCGCACCATCCATCCATGATTTTCTTAATGACGAATCCAAAGCATACTTTGATGCTGTTAAAGCAAATCTGGATGCAATCGGCATTCCATATGAAGTAGATCCGAATCTTGTCAGAGGCTTGGATTATTACAACCACACAGCATTTGAAATCATGAGTAATGCAGAAGGCTTCGGTGCCCTAACAACGCTCACGGGCGGTGGCCGTTATAATGGTCTTGTCGAAGAAGTTGGCGGTCCCTCCACACCAGGTATCGGCTATGCACTAAGTATTGAACGTCTATTGTTTGCATTAGAGGCAGAAGGTATCGAATTGCCTGTTAAGACTGGAACAGATGTTTACGTCGTAGCACTTGGTGAGGAAGCTGTCCAAAAAGAAGCTGCAAGACTGACATATCAGCTGCGCTTAGCTGGTGTGACAACAGATAAGGATTATCTTGGCAAGAAAATGAAGGGCCAGTTCAAAGCTGCTGATCGCCAGCAGGCGAAGTTTGTTGTTGTTCTCGGTGAAGATGAGCTCGAAAAAGGCGTCATCTCCTTGCGTAATATGCAGGAAGGACAGCAGACTGAAGTAGCAATCAAGGAAGCTGTTGATACAATCAAACAACAGCTGGATGGAGGAAAAGCGGATGAGTGAAAGACAAAAGGCAGGTCTGCTGCGAACGAGCCATGCAGGCGAGACAGTAACAATCAAAGGGTGGGTACAGAAACGGCGTGACCTGGGCGGATTGATTTTTGCTGATATCCGGGATCGTTCCGGAATCGTGCAAGTCGTTTTCAACCCTGATGTATCCAAAGAAGCATTAGAAACTGCTGAACAAATCCGCTCTGAATTCGTTGTGAGTGTTACGGGTAAAGTTGTAGAGCGCGAAGATGCTACGAAAAATCCAAACATGGCAACTGGAGAAATCGAAGTTGTTGCAGAAGAAATCAGTATCTTGAACAAAGCAAAGAGTCCGGCATTCCAAATCGAGGATGATGTGGATGCATCCGAGGATGTCCGCTTGAAATACCGCTATCTGGATTTGCGGAGAAAACCGCTGCAGGAGACATTCCGTCTTCGCCATCAGGCAACGCAAGCGATCCGCAATTTCTTGAACGAAGAAGAATTCTACGAGATGGAAACGCCGATGCTGACAAAAAGCACACCAGAAGGAGCGCGCGACTATCTTGTACCAAGCCGTGTGCACCCAGGTGAGTTCTATGCGCTTCCGCAATCTCCGCAGTTATTCAAACAGCTGCTCATGATTTCAGGCTTCGAGAAGTATTATCAGATCGCTCGCTGTTTCCGTGATGAAGATTTGCGTGCGGACCGTCAGCCGGAGTTCACTCAAATCGATATCGAGACTTCGTTCATGTCCACAGAAGATATCATCGGCATGACAGAACGTATGATGAAGCGTGTCATGAAAGAAGTGAAGGATGTTGAAGTTCAAGTGCCATTCCCGCGCCTGCCTTACGCAGAAGCAATGGAACGCTTCGGTTCTGATAAGCCAGATACACGTTTTGGGCTTGAATTGGTAGATGTACGAGAAGCAGTGAAGTCTGCTGACTTCAAAGTATTCCAAGATGCAATCCAAAACGGCGGCCGCGTCAGTGCAATCAACGTGAAAGGACAGGCGGCGAACTTCTCTCGGAAAGATATTGATGCGTTGACTGACTTTGTTAAGATATACGGTGCGAAAGGACTTGCGTGGGTCAAAGCAGAAGCCGACGGTTCTTTGAAAGGACCAATTGCGAAATTCCTTGACGAAACTGTTCAGAGCCAGCTGAAGGACGTTCTTTCTGCTGAAGCGGGCGACTTGCTGGTATTTGTTGCAGATAAGACGAAGGTGGTCTTTGATAGCTTAGGAGCATTACGGAATAAACTTGGTCGTGAGCTTGGACTTATCGATGAAACCAAGTTCAACTTCCTTTGGGTGACAGATTGGCCTTTATTCGAATACGACGAAGAAGAAGGCCGTTATTATGCAGCGCATCATCCATTCACGATGCCAGCGGCAGCAGATATCGATAAGCTGGAAACAGATCCTTCTTCTGTCAAAGCAGAAGCGTATGACATCGTCCTTAATGGCTATGAACTGGGAGGCGGCTCGCAGCGTATCTACCAAATGGATCTGCAAAACCGGATGTTCGAAGTGCTTGGCTTCACGAAGGAAGAAGCACAGGAACAATTCGGATTCCTGCTGGATGCTTTGGAATCAGGAGCTCCTCCACACGGCGGAATTGCACTTGGTTATGACCGTTTCATCATGCTGCTATCCAACAGCACGAACCTTCGGGATACAATCCTATTCCCGAAAACTGCTTCTGCGACCGATCCATTGACAGATGCTCCAGATCCAGTAAGCAAAAAGCAGCTGGATGAGCTGTATTTGGATATCCAAAAAAAATCAGCAGGGCAGGAAGCATAATAGGCAGACTTTCCAGTTGAAAACTCTGTTTATCCATGCTAATATAGTTCCATAAACAAATAGCAATCCTGATGTGTACGTTCTTCATATGTTTTGACCGATTACAATGAAGTACGGGAGCCCGAAAGTCTTCGTGCGGCATGCAAGCCTCCATAGAGTGGACGCATAAAGTGCGAATCAGGGCACCCACCTGCGGAGAGCGGGTTCAAAACTTCAATAGGACGGCACGATCGGGATTGCTATTTTCCGTTAAAAATGAACAAAGCAGCACACACCCTACTGGGGTATGTGCTGCTTTTTATTTTGCTACTTGTTCCAAGTTGCCGTTTTTGTCCATCCGGAAAGCTGGGGGTGCGAAGGCATCCTGGTCGTCGAAGATAACCATTTTCCTAGCACGATCCATGATCTGGATAAGCACCTGATAATCAGCTTTCATCGTTTTCAGCTGATTTTTTAAGCTCTCGCATTCTTCTGTTAGCTGTGCGTTTACTTGTCGGAGACTATGGGCCTCTGCTTCCAGCTGATGAATGGTATGCCGATTCGTTTCACTAGTTTGATAACCTTGCTCCATTGATTGCAAATAGCTGATTACTTGAGATAGGTTCAGCTCATCCGCTTGCTGGCTGCTGTCGATTTCTGTTTCACTTTCAGTATGTTCACCGACAATGAATGTCTCTTGTGCAATCTCTGCTTCGAAACGTGCTGTTTCTTCATCCATTGTAATTGGGAAAGCCTGTTGTGTTTCTATTGCAGACATTGCCGGTGCAGGCTGATAAATTGGTGCAGCAGCTGGTTTCTGCGCTCGTTGTTCTGCGCGCTTTTTCTCCTTGCGCTGGCGCTTGGCTATAGCAACAGCCTGTTCGTAGCGGTTGCGAATCTCTGCGTTCCAGCGGAAGCCGCAAGCTGCCGAGGTGCGATTCAGTTTGTCTCCGACTTCATCGAAGGCTTTCAGCTGAGTGCTACCTTCCCGAATATGCCGAAGCACAGTTTCGGCCAGCAATAAGTCGTCTTCATGACTCCATGCGTCTTGTCTTACTTTAACCATATGGGCTAACACTCCATTTCTTATCTGTTAATCTACAAACATAGAAAGTAATAAAAACTGTTAGCCCTATTGTTGCCACAGACTGCTGCCCGTATACCTATAACCTTATTTTCTTTTTGTTACGCGTTCATAGACTTGTTTGAGAGCTTGTTCAAACTTACCGGTGTCAGTTGGTTCGTAATACCTTCTGTTCTTAAGAAGGTCAGGTAAGTATTGCTGCTCTACCCAAGCTCCTGGATAATCATGCGGGTATTGGTATCCGACTCCGCGGCCCATGTGTTTAGCCCCTTGATAATGGGCATCTTTCAGATGAGCAGGAACCTCGCCGACTTTGCCTGACCGTATATCCGACAGCGCAGCATTGATGCCTTTGTACGCGCTGTTTGATTTAGGAGATAAACAGAGTTCTACGATTGCATTTGCCAAAGGAATACGTGCTTCGGGGAAGCCTACGCGTTCAGCTGCCTCTACTGCTGCTAAAGCTCTGGGGCCGGCTTGCGGATTGGCGAGTCCGATATCTTCATAGGCACACACAATCATCCGGCGGCCGATGCTGTCGAGATCTCCTGCTTCGATCAAACGAGCCAGATAATGTAAAGCTGCATTGACGTCGCTGCCTCGAATGGATTTTTGAAAAGCACTCAGTACATCATAATGGGCATCACCGTCTTTATCATGAGAAAAGCTTTTCTTCTGCATGCAAGCTTCTGCTACTTCCAAATCAATGTGGACAGTCCCATCTTGTGCCGGTGTAGAGTACGCGGCAAGCTCCAGCCCATTCAACGCTGCCCGTAAATCTCCTCCTGATGCACTTGCAAAATGCTCCAATGCTTCTTTCGTTATATCCAGCTGCATGCTGCCCAGCCCTTGTTCAGGATCATCCACTGCGCGTTGAAGTGCCTCTTTTACATCTGCCGGTTCCAGACTGTTCAGTTCGAACAGATGAGATCTGCTTCGGATTGCCGGATTTATAGAATGATAGGGATTACTCGTTGTGCACCCGATCAATGTAATCAAATTACTCTCGACATGCGGAAGAAGGAAATCCTGCTTCGCTTTATCAAGACGATGAACTTCATCCAGTATGAGAACGAGCTGGCCGCTCATTTTCGCTTCTTCTACCGCGATTTCCATATCCTTTTTCTTGTCCACTACCGCATTCAGCAGCTTGTACCGAATCTGGACGCTGGAAGCAAGCGCGATGGCCATCGACGTTTTCCCCGTACCTGGAGGACCGTAAAGGATCATCGAACTCAAACGGTCCGCCTCCACCATCCGCCGGATCATCTTACCTTCACCGACGAGATGTTTTTGGCCGATGATCTGGCTGATATCCTTCGGCCGCATGCGATATGCTAATGGTTGTCTGGCCATATTTATTCCTCCATCCTGTTTCTGCTTGTCTTAGCGTATCCAGCGACCGGGGAAAATGCAAGCCACTTGCTATCCATGTTATAATATTTTCTGGTATAATAATCGTTATTGTTTTGAAAACCGAACATTACTGAGGCAGTTATGAGGAGTTTTAAGAGATGAAAATATCGACTAAAGGACGATATGGATTAACTATCATGATCGCATTAGGAAAGCATTATGGAGAAGGACCAGTCTCCTTGAAGACCATTGCGACTGAAAATAAATTGTCCGAGCATTATTTGGAGCAGCTCGCTGCACCGCTTAGGAATGCCTGTCTGGTCAAAAGTATCCGTGGCGCCAAGGGCGGCTATATGCTCGCATCAGCCCCATCAGAGATTACGGCCGGCGATATCATCCGTACGCTGGAAGGTCCGATCACACCTGTTGAGGGGATTGAAGAGGAGGAGCCGGCTAAGCAGCAGCTTTGGCTGCGCATCCGCGATGCCGTCAGGGACGTATTGGATACGACAACTTTAGAGGATCTATGCCGTCATGGAGATGATGAGAGCCAGGATCCGTATATGTTCTATATTTAATGGAGGCAAGCAGTTATGAAACCAATCTATCTTGATCACGCGGCAACATCTCCAATGCACCCGGATGTCATCCAGGCGATGATTCCGGTCATGGAGGGCACATTCGGCAATCCGTCCAGTGTTCATGCATTCGGAAGGGAAGCACGCCATATCGTGGATGTTGCACGTGAGAAGGTTGCAGCAAGTATCGGTGCAACAGATAAACAGATCATCTTCACGAGCGGGGGGACAGAGGCGGATAATATGGCACTCATCGGTGTGGCGAATGCTTGCCGTGAACAAGGTAAGCATATTATTACGACTGCAATCGAGCATCATGCTACACTACATGCAGCCAACTATCTGGAAAGTCAAGGCTTCGAGGTGACATACCTGCCTGCTGATGCGTCTGGAGCAATTAAGCTTGCCGATCTGCAAGCAGCACTACGACCGGACACGATACTTGTCTCTGTGATGATGATCAATAATGAAACAGGTGTCATGCAGCCAATCCAAGCGATTGGTGATCTGCTACAATCCCATCCTGCTTATTTCCATACAGATGCTGTCCAAGCCTATGGAACCGAGGAGATTGATGTCCATACGCTCGGAGTTGATCTTTTGAGTGTATCGGCACATAAAATCAATGGACCAAAGGGAATAGGCGCTTTGTATGCAGCCGATGGTGTGCGTATCAAGCCAATCACCTATGGCGGGGAGCAGGAGCGCAAACGCCGTGCGGGAACAGAAAATGTCGCCTCCATCGTCGGTTTTGGCAAAGCAGCAGAATTGGCAATGCAGAAAAGAACGGAACGTAAAGCAGCGTATCAGCTGCTTCAAGATACGTTCATTTCTGAATTGAAGCTTTCAGGAATCGACTTTTTCATCAATGGAGAGGCAGGTCAGCGATCCGCTGGGATAGTCAATATCAGTTTTCCGGGGACTAATGTAGAATCTCTGCTGATGAACTTCGACTTATCCGGTGTTACTGTATCCAGCGGCAGTGCGTGTACAGCAGGCTCCGTCGATCCGTCGCATGTTCTGAAAACGATGTACGGTGAAGATGACCGTGTTACAAACAGTATCCGTTTCAGTTTCGGATATGGCAACACAGCTGAATCCGTCGCAGAGGCTGCCCAGACAGTCGCTGCTATTATAAAACGTCTAACAAAAGGAAAGGAGTGACAAAGATGAAAGAAAACAAAGATATTCGTGTCGTCGTCGGTATGAGCGGCGGTGTCGATTCTTCCGTTGCTGCCCTTTTGCTCAAACAGCAAGGGTACGACGTAGTCGGCATCTTCATGAAAAACTGGGATGATACGGATGAAAATGGCTTCTGTACCGCTACAGAAGATTTCGAAGATGTTAAAAAAGTTGCTAACCAAATTGGTATTCCATATTACGGGGTGAACTTCGAAAAGCAGTATTGGGATAAAGTATTCACATACTTCCTGGAAGAATACAAAGCTGGACGTACACCGAACCCGGATGTTATGTGCAACAAAGAAATCAAATTCAAAGCTTTCATGGATCACGCGATGTCTCTTGGAGCCGACTATTTGGCTACAGGACATTATGCGCAAGTCGAAGAGCGTGACGGTAAAACTGTTATGCTCCGCGGTCTGGATGAAAACAAAGACCAAACGTATTTCCTGAACCAGCTGACAGAATCAACTCTTTCTAAAGTTATGTTCCCGCTAGGCGGAATGGACAAGAAAGAAGTGCGCCGTATTGCAGCTGAGAACAATCTTGCAACTGCGACGAAAAAAGATTCCACTGGTATTTGCTTCATTGGTGAGCGTAATTTCAAGAGCTTCTTAAGCGAGTACCTGCCAGCACAGCCTGGTGTCATGTCCACATTGGATGGGGTTGTGAAAGGGAAACATGACGGTCTCATGTATTATACAATCGGACAGCGTCAAGGTCTTGGTATCGGCGGCGAAGGCGAACCATGGTTCGTAGTCGGAAAGAACCTGAAAGAAAACATTCTTTATGTAGAACAAGGCTTCGATCATGACAGTCTGTACTCCGATGCCTTGATCGCTACTGATATGAGCTGGGTTTCCGAAACAGAACTAGCAGAACCGATTACGGTAACGGCTAAATTCCGTTACCGTCAAAAAGACAGCAAAGTGACGGTAACACCGATCGGTGAAAACAAAGTACGCGTCGATTTCCATGAACCGCAGCGCGCAATAACACCAGGACAAGCAGTCGTCTTCTATGATGAGGATGTATGTCTTGGCGGCGGTACGATCGATGATATCATCAAGAACGAACAACAGCTTGAATACGTCGGTTAAAACAGAAACCCTTGTCTTATGGCAAGGGTTTCCCTTACATAGAGGAGTGAAGGAATGGATCATATTAAATCAGGAATAGAAGCTTTGCAGAAGCAGGATTTAGAGGGAGCTGCCAAGCATTTTAATATAGCTATCGAAGAAAACCCAAACGATCCAGTTGGATATGTCAATTTTGGCAATTTGCTGATGCGGATGAATGATTTAGAGAAAGCAGAACGCTTCTTCCGCCGTGCCATTGAGCTTGATGAGAGAGCTGCAACTGCTTATTACGGTCTGGGGAGTATGTATTATACTGGTGAAATGTATGAGAAAGCAATTCAGCAGCTGATGGAAGCAGTGAAGCTCGGTCTGGATGAAGGGGATGTTCATTATCTCCTTGGTATGTCCTTACAGCAGTCTGGACAGGAAAAGCTTGCACTTCCTTATTTGCAGCGTGCCGCAGAGCTTGAGGATCGCGATGCTGCTATCGTTTTCCAGTACGGATTGGCACTTGCAACCGCAGGGGAAATCGATACCGCACAACAAGTGCTGCTTGACCTGCTGGAATGGAGTCCAAAGCATAGTGATGCCCTTTATAATGTAGGTGTCGCGTATTTGTATCAGCAGCAGTTTGAACAAGCGCTCGCATATATGGATAAAGCGCTCGAAGCACAGCCTGATCATGAGATGGCCATGCACGGAAAGGCGCAAATAGAACTGATTATGGAGCAAATCGAGAACGAAGAGTAAGGAGCACAGGCGTATGGAATATGGGGAGACTGCCGAAAGCCCGAAAGGCTTTGTGAAAGGTGAATTATTGCATACGATTTTCCGGAAAGAAGAAGAACAGTTTTCCATTATCCGGATCAAGGTATTGGAAACCAACGAGACGATCGAAGAAAAGGATATCGTCATCAAAGGATATATCGGAGAATTGGACCAAGGCGAGCCTTATCTGTTTTATGGTTCGATGGTCAGTCATAAACGATTCGGTGAACAGTATGAAGTGACGGAGTACAAGCGGTATGTACCCGAAACGAAGGACGGGCTCATCCAATACCTATCCAGTGATCTGTTTTATGGAATTGGAAAGCGGATTGCGGAGAGAATTGTAGCGAAGCTGGGTGAAAATGCGATAGCGGATGTTCTATCGAATCCGGATTTGCTGGATGGTATCCAGGGACTGAACGATGAGAAGAAGGAGCGCTTCCTCCACGACCTTCGTACACATCAAGGCTTCGACCACGTGATGGTGCATCTGTCGAAGTACGGCATCGGGCTGAAGCTTGCCCAGAAAATCTATAAAGTATACCGGGATGAAGCAATCAAAGTATTGGAGAAGGATCCGTACCAATATGTATTTGATATTGAGGGATTTGGATTCCACCGGGCGGATGAAGCTGCTCGTAAGAATAACCTGGCGATGGACCATGACAGCCGGCTACAAGCCGCATGCTTGATGGTGCTGCAAGACAGCATGCAGGCAGGTCATGTTTATTTGCCGAATGAAGAAGTGCTAAAACAGGCAGCAGTCCTACTTCGCAGTGCGCAATTCGGTATTAGTGCAGACCAAATCGAAGAACAGCTTGGTGTTTTGCATGCACAGAAAAAGGTTGTCAAACAGGAAAATCGTGTTTACCATCCGATGCTTTACTTTGCGGAAACTGGTTTTTGCAGCCATATGCAGCGCTTAACGGAGAAAGATACTGAGACGGAAATTGTTCAGGCAGAGCTCCTGAAGATAATTGGCAAGCTTGAGGAAGCGGAAACGATCAGTTACGGGAAAGAACAGTTCGAAGCAATCGAGCAGGCGCTGCAATCGAAGGTGATGATCTTGACTGGGGGACCTGGAACAGGTAAAACGACGGTTATCAAAGGATTCATCAAAGCGTATGCGGAAATACACGAACTTTCGCTTGATCCAAATGACTATAAAGATAAAGATGAGAGTTATCCATTCGTCTTGACTGCTCCAACCGGACGTGCGGCTAAGCGGATGCATGAGTCAACGAATATTCCGGCCAGCACGATCCACCGGTTGTTAGGTTGGGACGGTAACGACTCATTCGAGCGGGATGAAGATAATCCGCTAGCTGGAAGGCTGCTGATCGTCGATGAATTTTCCATGGTCGATATTTGGCTGGCAAACAGATTGTTCAAAGCTATTCCTGATGATATGCAAGTACTGCTTGTCGGAGATGAAGATCAGTTGCCTTCGGTTGGTCCAGGGCAGGTACTGTCGGATTTACTTCGTTCAGAGGCTGTACCTCGTGTGATGCTGAAAGATGTGTATCGACAGAAAGAAGGCTCCAAAATCATCACGATTGCCCATGCTATCAAGAACGGGACATTATCACAAGAACAACTGGAAAAGGACAAGGATTTCAACTTCATTCCTTGCCGGGAGCATCAAGTGGTAGATGTCATCACCCAGATTGTTGGCCGTGCCGTCGAAAAAGGCTGGGATATGCGTGATGTCCAGCTGCTGGCTCCGATGTATCGTTCGCAGGCAGGTATTCATGAATTGAATAAGCAGCTGCAGCAGCTGGTCAATCCAAAGGACAAGCAGAAGCGGGAAATGGCAGCAAAAGACGTTATTTTCCGAAAAGGTGACAAGGTCATCCAGCTTGTCAATGATCCGGAAGAAGGTGTCTTCAATGGAGACATTGGAGAAGTTGTCGCTTTGTTCCGCGAAGAAGAAAATATCGAGCAGAAGGAGCAGCTTGTTGTTGCATTCGAGGAGAAGGAAGTCGTCTACGAAAGCAAGGATTTATCGAATTTGATGCATGCGTATTGTATCTCGATCCATAAATCCCAGGGCAGTGAATTTCCAATCGTTATTTTGCCTGTCGTGCCAGGATATCGCAGAATGCTCCGCAAAAATCTGTTGTACACCGGGATTACGAGGGCACAGCGTTCTTTGATTCTAGTTGGGGAAAAACAGGCATTTCTGCAAGGAATTCAAACAGAAGATACGAACCAACGCTATACTTCCCTCGTGGAACATCTGGGTGGTTTCCACGAAGCTGGGGATGACATCGATCGGATGCTGCGTGAGGCAGAAGCAGAGCAGGAAGATATCTCTCCATACGATTTCATGTAGTATATACAAGGAAATAATTGGACATTCTAACATGTAAAAAGGATTTGGAGTGATCCAACATGTTGAAATGTCCGAATTGCAGCAGCAAAGATATCGGAAAGATAGGACCGGAACAATATTATTGCTGGGGCTGTTTTATTGAATTGTCGTATAAAGATGAAATGCTCTCCCTGCATCAAGTAGAGGAAGATGGCTCGTTAAGTTCCCTTGATGATTTGTTCACAGATGAAGAACGGAAATGCGACGGCGCATCATTCTAGTAATATGAAAGAGGCATCCCGTCTTTATCGTGTTCTCCTTTGGATGGTGACGATAGTCGTCGCCTTGCTGCTTTGTTTTCTGCTGATCAAGCTATACCCATTTTATCGCTCGTTTCTCCTATTTTTAGGCGGACTATTCCTGCCTTTCATCATTGCAGGTTTGATTGCTTATTTGCTTCATCCGATCATCGATTTTCTTGCGTCGTGGCGACTGCCGCGCTGGCTGTCCATTTTGGTTATATATACGCTGTTTTTTGGTCTTACTGGATTCCTGCTTTACAAAGGCTTCCCGGTATTGATCAGTCAGGTAAAGGAATTCAGTCATAATTTGCCGGCATTGACACAGCGCTATGATCATTATGTGCAATTCATGTATGAACGGACAGCGTTCCTGCCGGAAACTGTACATGATCAAATGGACGCTGTTTTACAAGGCTTGGAACAGCGAGCAGAAGTGTTTCTAAAAGATCTCTTGCATATATGGAATAAGCTGCCGCAAGTAGTCATTTTTCTTGTCGTTACACCAGTCATCGTTTTTTATATGCTGAAAGATACGGATAAAATAGGCAATGCCGGTCTCTCGCTGCTGCCACGCCGTTACCGCAGCAGAGTTAAAAGCTTAGTGCTGCGTATAGATAATAATCTAGGCTACTATATTCGCGGAGTCCTGCTTGTGAGCTGCATTGTCAGTCTTCTGACTTGGACTGCATTCACGCTGATCAAACTGCCATATTCCTTGGTGCTCGCTTTATTGGTAGGAGCAACGAACATCATCCCATACTTCGGTCCGATCATTGGGGCAGTTCCTGCTATACTCGTCGGCATAACTATCAGTCCGAAAACGGCTCTCCTTGCTGGAATAATGGTTTTTATCATTCAATTGATAGAAGGGAACCTGCTTTCTCCCTTCATCGTCGGAAAAAGCATCCATATCCATCCGCTTCTTATTATTTTTGCTTTACTAGTAGGCGGGGAGCTTGGGGGTATAATCGGTATGATCGCTGCTGTTCCTTGTCTCACAATAATCAAAGCCTGCTTGGATACAGCAAAGGAGACGGATGTTTGACAAAATCCGCTTTTTTATCTATACTAACGCTTAGATTTATAGCGAAAAGCGATGAAGGTACAAGTACATGACGTCCTTTTATTAAGAGAGGAGATTCCTTGGCTGGAAGAATCTCCATAAAAGTGTGATGGAAAGCTATACCGGAGCTCTAAGTTAATCCTTATCGGCTGCGCACCGTTATCCGCGTCTAAAGGTGATAGACCATTTTCCGGTCTATAATCAGGGTGGTACCGCGATCATACTCTCGTCCCTGCATATGGCAGGATCGGGAGTTTTTTGTGTGTTTACATAATAAAGGAGGCATTTTTATGGAAAGATTAACGTCTGCTGAAGTAAGACAGAAATTCCTCGATTTCTTCAAGGAGAAAGGACATAGTGTCGAGCCGAGTGCTTCACTTGTGCCGATAGAAGATCCTTCGTTGCTATGGATCAACAGTGGCGTTGCAACACTGAAGAAATATTTTGATGGGCGAGTTGTGCCAGAGAATCCGCGTATCGTGAATGCACAGAAAAGCATCCGTACAAATG
Source organism: Virgibacillus sp. 7505 (assembly GCF_002272135.1). Classification (GTDB taxonomy): domain Bacteria; phylum Bacillota; class Bacilli; order Bacillales; family Amphibacillaceae; genus Terribacillus. The sequence goes on from NZ_NPBF01000017.1 coordinate 31,241, forward strand.
ATATTGAGAATGTAGGCTTTACTGCCCGCCATCATACGTTTTTCGAAATGCTTGGAAACTTCTCGATCGGAGACTATTTCAAGAAGGAAGCAATCCTTTGGGCATGGGAGTTCCTAACAGATAAAAAGTGGATTGGTTTTGATCCGGAACGTCTATCTGTAACGGTTCACCCGGAAGATGAAGAAGCGTATCAAATGTGGCGTGATCTTGTTAAATTGCCGGAAGAGCGAATCATCCGTACAGAAGAAAACTTCTGGGATATCGGAGAAGGCCCGAGTGGTCCGAACTCTGAGATTTTCTATGATCGCGGAGAAGAATACGGCAACGATTCATCTGACCCAGAGCTTTATCCAGGCGGTGAAAACGAGCGCTATCTGGAAATCTGGAACCTTGTATTCAGTCAATTCAACCATAATCCGGATCACACATACACACCGCTTCCGAAACAGAACATCGATACAGGGATGGGTCTGGAGCGTATGGTTTGTGTCATTCAGGATACGAAAACGAACTTCGAAACAGATCTTTTTATGCCAATCATCGAGAAGACAGCTACGTTTGCGACAAAAGCGTATGGTGAGACAGCAGCAGACGATACGGCATTTAAAGTTATTGCCGATCATATCCGGACTGTATCCTTCGCTATCAGTGATGGCGCGCTTCCTTCCAACGAAGGCCGCGGCTATGTACTGCGCCGTCTGATCCGTCGCGCAGTACGCTATGCGAAGAACATCGGTATTGAAAAGCCATTTATGAAACAGCTAGTACCGGTCGTTGGTGATATCATGGATGCCTTCTACCCGCAAATACTCGAAAAACGTGAATTTATCGAGACAGTCATTCAGACAGAAGAAGAGCGTTTCCATGAAACGCTTGCGGATGGTCTGACTATCCTGAACCGGATCGTAGCAGAAGAAAAGGAGAAAGGCAGCAATGTCTTCCCTGGAACCGAAGTATTCCGTCTCTATGATACGTATGGCTTCCCGAAAGAGCTGACAGAGGAATATGTCAGTGAAGAAGGCTTCACAATCGATGAAGCAGGTTTCGAACAAGAAATGAAGCAGCAGCGTGAACGTGCGCGTGATGCACGCCAGAAAGTGAACAGCATGCACGTGCAGGATAGCGTTTTGCAGGAAGTGGAAGCAGAAAGCACCTATGTCGGTTATGATCGTACAGAAACGGATACAGCTATCCTTGCGATCGTAAAAGATAAGCAGCTTGCTGATGTAGCGGTTGAGGGAGACGAAATTTTCTTCATCCTGGAAGAAACGCCATTCTACGCAGAAAGCGGCGGACAAGTAGCCGATGAGGGCTGGGTGACGACCGAGACAGCGACAGTATTCGTACAAGCAGTCAAGAAAGCGCCAAAAGGACAAAATCTGCATCAAGCAGTAGTGAAGCAAGGACAGATTCAAGTGAAGGAAATCGTCCATGCAAAGGTTGATACAAGCAGACGTCAGCACGTAGTAAAGAACCATACTGCTACGCATCTATTGCATCAGGCTCTAAAGGATGTATTAGGTACACATGTCAACCAGGCAGGATCTTTAGTTGCGCCTGATCGTCTTCGATTCGACTTCTCTCATTTCAATGCGGTAACAAAAGAAGAATTGGAAAAGATAGAGGAAATCGTCAACGGAAAAATCTGGGATGAGCTTGCTGTCAGCACGTCTTATCAAAGCTTAAGCGATGCGAAAGAGATGGGCGCGATGGCGCTGTTCGGTGAGAAATACGGTGATGTTGTACGTGTTGTTCAAATCGGTGATTACAGCCTGGAGCTATGTGGCGGTGTGCATGTTCGAAACACGTCCCAAATCGGCCTATTCAAGATTGTTTCCGAAAGTGGTATTGGTGCTGGCACGCGCCGAATCGAAGCAGTCACTTCAAAAGAAGCTTACCGGTACACACAGCAGCAGCAGCAGATTCTTTCACAAGCTGCAGCAGAACTAAAAACATCAAACGAACAAGTACCTTCCCGAATCGAAGCGTTATTTGCGGATCTTAAGGAAGTTCAGCGTGAGCGCGACAGCCTGCGCAGCAAACTGTCCCAGCTCGAAGCTGGCAACATCTTGGATAAAGTAAAAGAAGTAAAAGGTGTTAAAGTGCTTGCTGAACAAGTGGATGTAGCAGATATGAACCAGCTGCGCGGTATGGTCGATGATCTGAAACAAAAGCTTGATAGCGGTGTTATCCTTCTGGCTGCAACAGCAGAAGGCAAGGTACAGCTGGCCGCTGGTGTATCCAAGGACTTGATCGGACGCGGTCTGCATGCAGGCAACCTGATTAAAGAAACTGCCAAACGCTGCGGCGGCGGCGGTGGCGGCCGTCCGGATATGGCGCAGGCTGGCGGTAAGAATCCGGAGCAGGTTCCGGATGCACTTGCATATGCGGCAGTTTATGTCGAAGAGCAGCTTTGATTTTCCAAATCCGACAGAAAAGTATATACTGAAAAAAAGACTGGCAATTTAAGCGAGGTGGCTTCACTTGAGTTCGATGGATAAAACGATGAAATTCAACTTTCCGGAGGAACCGATGGACGAGAATGTCCGGGAAGTACTAATGTCCGTATACGAAGCATTGCGGGAAAAAGGATACAATCCGATTAATCAGATTGTCGGCTATCTGCTGTCTGGGGACCCAGCTTATATTCCACGGCATAAAGATGCCAGAAACCTGATCCGCCGTATGGAGCGGGATGAGATTGTGGAGCAACTGGTAAAATTTTATCTGGAACAGAATAAATCATGACTGACATACTAAAGACGATGGGATTGGATGTCGGATCCAAAACGATCGGTGTGGCAATCAGCGATGGACTTGGCTGGACGGCACAGGGTCTGACTACAATCCATTGGAATGAAGCAGATTTTGAAACAGCAAGGAATGAATTGGAGCAGATCATTCAGCAGCATGATGTACAGAGAGCTGTCATTGGCTTGCCGAAGAATATGAATGGTACAATCGGTCCAAGGGGAGAGGCTTCACAAGTCTTCTCCCAATGGATCAATGAGGAATTCAAGATCGAAACAGTGCTTTGGGACGAGCGTCTGACGACGATGGCAGCTGAACGAGTACTGCTTGAAGCCGACCTCAGCCGTAAGAAACGCAAGAAAGTAATCGATAAGATGGCAGCAGTCATGATTCTGCAGGGCTTTCTGGATTCGAAACAATAAGGAGTGTAGCCATATGGCATTGGAAGAAAAAGAACGTATCATCATCCCGGACGAAAATGGGGAAGAACATTTATTCGAAGTCTTGTTCAATTTTGACGTGGATGAAACAGGACACTCATATATTGCGGTCGTACCGGCTGAACAAGCTGATGCGGACGATGAAGTCGAAGTGTTCGCTTTCCGCTATGAAGAAAAAGGCGATGACAAGGATCTGACATTATTCCAGATCGACACAGAGGAAGAATGGGAAATGGTCGAAGAAATGCTGAATACACTTACTGATGAGGAAGACGGCATCTAATTTGTAATAGGCAGTCCTCTCTTTCCGACAAGGCAGAGAGGATTTTTTCTTGCAGCTTTATCCGCATAAATTGTCGGACGGGTGGAGACCCGCTTGACGTTTGTTGTATAATAAGGCGGATAAAGGAGGAAAGATAGCTTGACTGCCTCGAATGATGATCTTTTTCAACAGAATCGGGACAGAAGAATGGAGGAAGCAAGCGTCGTGCGGAAAATAGTTTTAATGATCATATCCGTAATAATCGTACTTCTATTGATTGGTGCACTCGGAACCTTTATCTACGTGAATGCCAGTATGAAAGCTGTCGATTCAGACAATGATACAACACAGGTTGTCGAAGTTCCTATGGGAGCTACTGCTAGCTCAATCGGTAAATCCCTGGAGGAGCAAGGTCTGATTAAAAATGCTTTCATCTTCAGGCTGTATGTGAAGTTTTCTGGTGAAGCCAACTTCCGCGCGGGGAACTATGAGCTTTCCCCTTCCATGTCCATGCAGCAGGTCGTCGATGAATTGAACGATCCAGAGGCGGGGAATACCCCCTCTGCATCTGCTGCTGTTCCGGAAGGATCCGATATCGAGGAGATCAGCGTAATCCTGTCTGGGTCATTAGGAATAGACCAGCAGGCTTTCCTGGATAAGATGAAAGATGAAGCTTATATCAAACAGCTCATTAGTGAATATCCGGATTTTCTTACGGAGGATATCTTGAATAAAGATATACGTTATCCGCTTGAAGGATACTTATTTGCGGCTACTTATAACTTTACATCCTCAGATGACATCACTGTAGATAAGGTGGTTCATATGATGCTGGATAAGTCTCAGCAGATTATTTCACCATATTTGGATGGATTCAAACAAAAGAAATTGAGCGTGCATGAAGCGTTGACATTCGCTTCGCTTGTCGAGAACGAAGCAAGGAATGAAGATGAGCGGAAAAAGATTGCCGGAATCTTTTATAATCGTCTCGCAGATGATATGAGGCTGCAGACGGATCCTACTGTGCTGTATGCATTAGGAGAGCATAAATCCCGCGTGTATTACAAGGATTTGGAAGTGGATTCACCTTACAATACATATCAAATAAAAGGGCTTCCTGTCGGCCCGATAAGCAACTTCTCAGAGAATGCGCTCGAAGCCGTCGTCCAGCCGGAAGAATCCGATTATTTGTATTTCCTCGCCGGAGACGATGGAGAAATTTATTATGCACGGACATTCGATGAACATGAAGAATTGATTGAGAAGCATATGCACTTGGATGAGTAAGCAGGAAAAGTGAGGAATTAATATGTTACAAGCAATAATGGGTTACTTGGAAGAGCATGTGGAGTCTTCTCCTGAATGGGCTAAGAAATTGGAGGAGCTTGCTGCAGAAGACCGTGTACCGATAATGGAGCCGCTTGGGATACAATTTTTGATGCAGCTGATTCGGCTTCATCAGCCAGACAAAATATTGGAAATCGGGACAGCAATCGGGTATTCAGCTCTAATGATGCGTCACGCGAAACCAGATGTCAGCATCGTGACCGTCGAACGTGATGCCGTACGTTACGACCAGGCCGTCACCCATATCCAAGCGCAAGGCGCTCAGGATGATATTTTGATCCTTAAAGGCGATGCATTCGATTTGGAAGAGATAATCAAAGCGCATGCGCCGTACGATTTTGTCTTCATCGATGCAGCCAAAGGGCAATATCAACGTTTCTTCGAAGCTTATAGCGAGATGCTCAGTGAGCGAGGTGTCATTGTCAGTGACAATGTTCTATTCAAAGGGTATGTGGCAGACGATAGTGAAGCTACACCACGCAAAGCTAATATCGCAAAGAAGGTCCGAAAATATAACGACTGGTTATTCGAGCATGAAGCGTACCACACGACGATCCTGCCGGTAGGCGATGGAGTAGCTGTCAGTGTGAAGAAGAAATGAACGAGGCAGTAGGAAGAGGAGTAGGAGCAATGGCAAAGAAACCTATCATTATCGGTGTTGCAGGAGGATCTGGATCAGGGAAGACGTCTGTTACAAGATCCATCTACAAACGGTTTACAGATAAGACAATTCTAGTGATCGAGCAAGACTCGTATTACAAGGATCAATCTCATCTTCCGTTCGAAAAACGTCTCAATACGAACTATGATCATCCGTTCGCCTTCGATAATGAACTGCTAATGCAGCATTTACAGGCACTTGGTGAGCAGCAGGCGATAGAGAAGCCGATCTATGATTACAAGATCCATACACGTTCTGAAGAGACAATACCAGTTGAACCGAAGGACGTTATCATTCTGGAAGGAATACTGATCCTCGAGGATGAGCGACTGCGTGATATGATGGATATAAAGGTGTTCGTTGATACAGATGCAGATCTCCGGATCATCCGCCGTTTGCTGCGTGATATTAAGGAACGCGGACGGACAATTGATTCTGTTATCGAGCAGTATGTGAATGTAGTACGTCCGATGCATTTGCAATTCATCGAACCAACAAAGCGGTATGCAGATATTATCATTCCAGAAGGCGGAGAAAACCACGTAGCCATCGATTTGATGTCTGCGAAGATCGAAACGATTCTCTCCGGCCGCACTACATGACTCGTACAGATAAGTATTGAATTTTCGGCAGGAATCTGCCATAGTATGGAATATGCATGAAAACGCTATAGAAGTGAAGCAAAGGGAAAGAATCTTTTAGAGCTCAAGGGGTGGTTGAATTGGCTACAGAAAAACAATATTACATGACAAATGAAGGTTTGGCGAAGCTTGAGGAGGAGTTGGAGTATCTAAAAACAACTCGTCGTCAAGAGGTTGTCGAGCGTATTAAAATCGCTCGCGGCTTCGGTGACTTGTCCGAGAACTCCGAATATGATGCGGCAAAAGACGAGCAAGCATTCGTCGAATCCAAAATCGCTACAACAGAAAACATGATCCGCAATGCAGTAATCATCGAAAGTGATACAGATAATCCTGATATGGTTGGAATGGGTAAAACCGTTACCTTCATTGAACTGCCTGACGGGGAAGAAGAAAGCTATACTATCGTCGGAAGTGCAGAAGCAGATCCGTTCGAAGGTAAAATCTCAAACGATTCTCCGATTGCAAAAAGCCTGATTGGCCATGAAGTCGGTGAAGAATTAAGTGTCTCCACACCAGGTGGCGACATCCAAGTCAAAATTACTAAAGTAGAATAGACATAAAACAAAAGCTGCTTCCGAATGATATGGAAGCAGCTTTTGTTATTGAGCCAGATGAATTGACTCTGCAGATGATTTCTCGAACGGGAAAAAGGGTATAAGCTTTTGCAGGATAAAACTTTCTTTGTCGAGTGCCAGCAGAAATGAAAAGACAACTTGTTCTTTCACACTAGTGAAAGACAAACAGCATTCTTCCGGTAAGAAGATTGAGAAGGTCTCGGCTTCCTTGTCGTAGCCGACATACTCGAACGATTCGTGCCCCCAAAGGTTCGTATCCATTCTTGTCACTTTCATCACGTTTATCTTCCTCCTCTTCCACAGGAATCATGATGACTGATCAAAGTAGTCCTACCTGCTTTTCTAATTTATATAGTTAGATATATATGCACAGAATCCTTCCGGTATGTCAAAATTAGAGATGCTTCAACAAAATCATCAAAAGAAAATGAGCTTATAATATGACTTTGGCTTCGCCTCAGTTCATAGTATAATAGAGACCAATGAGGAGGGATGAGCATGGCGGATGATAATCAGGATTTTTCCAGATTGAATAATAGAAACAGACGCAGAAAACCTAGGAAGTGGCTTAGTGTTGTCCTGGCAATTGCTGGTGTCGCCCTAGTCGTCGTGCTGCTCGTAGCAGTTTTAAATGATAAACCGGCAATGGAAAATCAAACAGCTGACGAACAGAATCAAAAATCCATCGCAGAACAACTCCAAGGCAATAATGATTCTAGCAATGGCGAAGATACAGAGCAAGCTGATGAAGAGAAGCAGGATGACGATGAGAAAGAAAAGGAAGACAAAAAAGAAGCTGAACCTTCAGATGATAATGTGAAGGAAGCGTATTCGAAGGACTGGGAGCCGGTAGGCACCGAGCAGTCCGGGACTCATACGACAACCTTTGAAAAAGGTACGCAGGACTGGAATGAAATGATGCAGGCCGTTGGAGGAGCAGTTGGATTGGATCCAGCCTCGATGACAGCTTGGTGGGTAGAGAACAACGGCAATGGCGGTAATGATGTCATTGCAACAGTCTCTGCAACTGATTCAGAAGAGACATTCCGTGTATTTGCCAGCTGGGTGGATGGAAAAGGCTGGCAGGCAACAAAAGTGGAAGTACTGAAAGAAAACGATAGGAAGAGTTAAAGGAGCAGGCAGAATGACAATCGGGATCATTGGAGCAATGGATGAAGAAGTAGCATTACTGAAAGAAACAATGGCAAACAAAAAAGAGGTCATTGCAGCAGGGTATGAAATCACAGAAGGCACACTATCTGACAAACCAGTTGTCCTGCTTAAATCGGGAATCGGAAAAGTGAATGCAGCACTCGCAACATCTATGCTGATTGAACGATATGCACCGGAAGCAATCATCAACACTGGTTCAGCGGGCGGATTTGCTTCGAATCTGGAAGTAGGGGATATTGTCATCTCTGATTCGGTCGTTCACCATGACGTGGACGTAACAGCATTCGACTATGTTTATGGTCAAGTACCGCAAATGCCGCCAGCTTTCCAGGCAGATCAGGAGCTGGTTCAGCTAGCCAAGAGTGTTATCGATCAATTCCCTGATACGAACGCTGAAATCGGCCTTATTGCGACCGGCGATAGTTTTATGTCTGATCCAGAACGTGTAGCATTTGTCCGGGACAAGTTCCCAGCTATGCTGGCAGCGGAGATGGAGGCTGCTGCAGTGGCTCAAGTTTCGTATCACTATGGAACACCTTTTGTCATTGTACGGGCGTTGTCTGATATTGCAGGCAAGGAATCGTCTGTATCATTTGATGCTTTCCTTGACCAAGCTGCTCGCAATGCAGCGACATTGATCATCAAAATGGTTGAACGCTACTAACACTTATGACAGCAATTACCAGGTAATTGCTGTCTTTTTTTGTGTTACAATGTTGCTAGATTGGAAGAGGAGGCGACAAGATGAATAAAAGACAACAGCAGTTGATTGACAAGATTGCAGATTATCGTCGTTTTGCATTGGCGCTTCTGATTCTTGGCAGTTATTTATACATTGGTTCGGTTATCAATGTTTATCTGGCACCTACAGACAAAGCAGATATCCTATTTGCTATGACTGGCGGATGCGTCATTACAAGCATATTGATCTGGTTTGCAATAGAAAGATGGAAAAAACAATTAGAAAGCTAAAAACTCCGGTATAAAACCGGAGTTTTTTTAATCCCATATATTCTCCCAAGCATAAGCTCCTCCTACAAAAAGCAGGACAAGGAAGGCAGCAATAAGCACGCCGGTGCTTGTTCGCTGCTGATAATGACTGGGTGAGTAGCTGTTCGCATACATATTGGCAACCTCCTTCTTAACAGAATAGTAAGGTATAGATAGCATATGCTTTTATGTGCGATGCTGTCGGTAGTATTCATGGAAAATTTTCATCAGTGCACGTTTTTCGATGCGGGAAACGTAGCTGCGGGAAATATTTAATTTTTTTGCAATTTCACGCTGTGTCATATCTTCTTCGTTATTAAGTCCATAGCGGCTGACTATTACTTCTTTTTCACGTCCATCCAGGATATCGATATATTCTTTTATTTTCTCGACTTCCATATTCAACTGGATATACTCAATGATATCCTCATTGTCTGCTTGGAGAATGTCGATAAGGCTGATTTCGTTACCTTCTTTATCCTGACCTATGGGATCATGCAGGGAAATATCCTTCTTGGTCTTCTTCAAGGCCCGTAGATGCATAAGGATTTCATTTTCGATACACCTAGCTGCGTATGTAGCGAGTTTTGTGCCTTTATCACTCGAATAGCTTTCGATCCCTTTAATCAGTCCGATTGTACCGATGGAAATGAGATCCTCCGAATCTTCGCCAGTGTTTTCGAATTTCTTTACGATGTGAGCAACCAGACGCAGGTTATGTTCAATTAACTTGTTACGGCTTGTTTCATCCCCTTGCTGCATCCTTTCGATATGCAATGCTTCTTCCTCGGGTGGGAGAGGCTGAGGGAATGCATGGTTCTTTACATAGGAAACGAAAAACATTGCTTCCTTTACTAGAAGTCCGATAGCACCAATAATACTCATTTCATTGCACCTCCTGTACACTCTCAAAGATTGCCTATACACTCACTTTATGTGAAGGAGTCTCTGAACGTGTCTGTCCAGAAGAAAAAGAAAAAGTGAATGCACAAGGGCATTCACTTTCATTTTCGTTGTTGTTTTTGTCTTCGCTTTTCCCTATCGATTGCTTCCTGGTATTGATCCTTCAACGTTCCGTATGGTTTTGCTCCGCGAAGGTGAGCAGCTCTGGATATGAGATGACTTGCGACAGGGGCAGTGAGAAAGATGAACAGAACACCAAGGATTAATTTTCCGCTTATGATTCCGTACTCGGTGTAGTGGAAAATAAAAGCACCGATAAGAATTCCGGCAACACCCAGTGTAGAACCTTTACTCGCTGCATGGAGCCTTGTATAAATATCAGGGAAGCGCAGAATGCCAACAGATGCAGTGAACATGATAAATGTACCGCCTGACAGAAATGCGATTACAAGGATATTCAGGATGATTTCAATTATCTTCTGTATCAATTAAATCACCCTTTTCCAAATAGATTGCAATTGCTACTGTCCCTATAAATAACAGGATTCCGATTAACAATACGATATCATTGAAGTTAGGTGTAATCAGGATGATTGCAAGCAAGGAAGCGAAAGCCATTATATTTACACCGATGGCATCCAAAGCAACTGCTCGGTCAGCATTTGTCGGTCCTTTCATTACACGAATGATTAATAGCAGAATAGAGACGCTTAGAGCAATCAGGCAAATGATAGAGACTATCTGAACAATATCAGCAAAATTATTTTGCAGTGCGCTCATCGTGTCACCTCCATGATGTGCTTCTCGAAGCTATTTTTAATTGCATGAACAGCATCCTTCATGTCAACGATATCCATGGCGTGGATATAGAGCTCCTTTTTATCGGGTGAAACGGCCATAGTGACAGTTCCGGGAGTTAGGGTAATCAGAGTTGCTAATAAGGTAATCTCCCAATCTGTTTTTAATTCTGTCTCGAGTGTAAAGATACCTGGGTTTATATCCAGGCGCCTTGCATAGACAAGTTTTGTGATTTCGAAATTAGAAAGGATCAGCTCTTTAATAAAAATCAGCGCCAGGACCAAAATCTTGTATCCCCGCCATAAATAGAACGGCCCTTTAAGGAAGCGGCGCAGCAGGAATAATAAGGCGATACCAACGATATAACCTGTTACGAATCCGGCAACACTATATGACTCCCCGAGGAACATCCACATGAAGGCAATCAATAGGTTTATACAGACTTGAAAAGCCATCTAACGCCCCTCCTTCAATACGAGATCGATATATTCCTGTGGATGAAGCAGATAGTCGGCAATTAGCTGAACGGTCGGCAGAATTGCTTCTGCTCCAACACCTAGGAATACAGTGAATAGCATCAAAAATCCAGCTGGTAATAGCCGACGTGTACTGTGACGTGTTTGTTGTGTTTTTGCTTCGCCCTCCCCCCAGAAAATGGAGATAAAAGCTCTAACGATCGAAAGCAATATCAGTAAGCTCGTGAGCAGCATAATGATAACAGTAACTGTTTCGCCTTTTTCGAAGGCACCTCTTACCAAAAGCAGCTTACCGATGAACCCGCTGAATGGCGGAACACCTGCGAGTACAAGACCGGCAAGGAAGAACATCCAGCCAAGGATAGGGTGTGAACGGATCATTCCGCCCATTTTATTGATGTCCGAAGTGCCGGCTGCTGCGGCAATCGTACCAGCCAGCAAGAATAGCGCTGCCTTTACAATCATATCCTGCAGCAAATAATAGATGCTTCCACTCAGACCATCATGATTGAAAATCCCGATTCCAACCAGCATGAACCCGATAGCAGGAATGATATTATAAGCAACAATCAGTTTGATATTACGGGATGCCAAGGCCCCAATTACCCCGAACAGCATAGTAAGATTTCCGACCCATATGAACAGCTGATCCATAATTTCAGGCTGCTGATGGAAGATGAGCGTAAATGTACGGATGAGGGAATACACACCGACCTTCGTTAAAAGTGCTCCAAATAAAGCTGACACGACTGGGTTTGGAACGATGTAGGAGTGCGGCATCCAGTAATAGAGCGGAAATGCAGCGCCCTTGGTCGCAAAGACAAAGAACAGCAGTATGGCAACCGTCGTGATTATGCCTGGCTGATCAGAGGCTGCTACCCGTTCAGCCAGCTGCGCCATATTCACTGTACCCAGCACAGCATATATGTAGGAAACAGCGGTAACAAATAACATGGAAGAAAACAAATTGATCAGGACGTACTTGATCGATTCACGGAGCTGTACTTTCTTCCCTCCATGTGTAATCAAGGCATAAGATGCCATCAGCAGGACTTCAAAGAATACGAACAGGTTGAACAAATCCCCTGTTACAAAAGCACCTGATACCCCAGTTACAAGTAAAAATACAAAGGTATAAAAATAGAAGCCTTCCTGTTCCTTCGAAACGGACGCTGGTGCATACCATACGACAGCTAGAAGAATGATGGAAGTGGTCAGAACAAGTAAAGTACTCAAAGGATCCAGTACAAGGATGATACCGTATGGAGCGATCCAATCTCCTGCTTCCAGAACTATACTGCCATCAAGTAGGACTCTGTAAAGGAGCAACCCCATTGTGATCAGATGGACGATTGCAAAGAGCATTGCCAATCGTCTTGTGAGCAGAATCCGGTTATGGATGAATGCCAGCAGTATACCAGCTAAGAATGGAATCAATATTGGTAAAATAGCAAAATTAGTCATGATCATTACCTCTTAATTCTTCCATATTATCCGTGCCGTTCGTTTTTACTGCCCGATAAGCCAGGACAAGAAGCAGGCTGGTGACACCAAAGCTGATAACGATGGACGTCAGTATCAGTGCTTGCGGCAGCGGATCGGTATAATTCTCCGTTCCTTCAGTAAGAACAGGAGCGGCACCACGCTTCAACTTGCCCATCGTCAAGATGAACAGGTGGGCAGCGTGTGACAGAAGGGCAGTCCCGATGATGATTCGGAGGAGCTGCTTCTGCAGCATGTTGTAAACCGCAAATCCGAAGAGGATGCCGGCTAGTACAATCATGATAATTTCCATCAGCGATCCCCTCCTTTTTGACGCAGTTTGATCAGGGAATAGATTCCCAAAGCTGCAATAGCCAGTACAGTGATTTCAAATAATGTATCCAATCCACGGAAATCGACAAGGATGACATTGACGATATTATCGCCGCCTCCCAGTTTGTAGGAATACTTGATAAAGTAATCCGAAATGCTAGGGGAGAGGCGCTGACTGTATGCAGCTAAGCCGACGAACATCATCATAAGGCCGCAAAGGGAAGCGATGATGATATTTGTGATTTTTTTGGACGTTTTCTCTTTTCTTTCTCGTTTCATTTCCGGCAAATGACGGAAGCACAGCAGGAACAAGACGACAGTGATTGTCTCGATACTAAGCTGTGTCAGTGCAAGATCAGGTGCCCGGAACAGCACAAACAGAATGGACAACCCGTACCCTACCACACCCAGAATAATGACCGCAGTCAATTTCTTCTGTGATACGGTGCTTCCAAAAGCTGCAGCGATCATGATAAATGCAACAGCCAGCTCTGGCAGGCTTTGAGGAAGCGAGACGGGCGAAGTATCAATATTTCGAAGATCAAATGAATTTGTCCCGAATAAAACCACTAAGGTTACAATGGAGATAACACTTATGATGATCGCATTGTACTGTCGGATAGATCCGCTAACAATACGGTCATTCAATCTCTTAGTCTGTGTTTCACTAGCCGAAAGAAGGGAGGCATAGACGATATTTCCAGACAACTTTCCTGGCAGCACGTCGTATAATACCATCCAATATTTTCGTGTGACATAAAATACAGTACCTAAAACTACCACAATGAGTGACATAATCAATGCTGGTACAAAACCATGCCAGAAATGAATGCTGTGCCCTTTCATTGCTTCACCATAGACAGCATTCGCTGCCGGCTGAAGCAAATGACGGCTGAACCAGTTCGGGAAGATACTGATCAATAGAACTCCCAAAACGAGCAGGACAGGTGTTGCCAGCATCCCGAATTTCGGATCATGGGCTTTTTCAGCAGTGGCTTTCTCTGCATTCCCCGTAAATGTACGAAAGTAGAAGTACATGCTGTACACAAATGTGAAGATACTGCCTGCAACAGCTGCATACGGTACGATAGTAGCTAGTACAGCTGCAAAGTCTGTTCCGAAGGCACGGTCGCCTGCCAAATCCCAGGAGCTTGAAAAGAATTCCTCTTTACTATAAAAACCGTTTAGAATTGGCAGCGGCACACCAGCCATAGAGAAAGATGCGAGTATGCTGATTATTCCTGTAACTGGCATGAGCTTCCAAAGCCCGCCGAGCTTTCGGATATCACGGGTCCCTGTTTCATGGTCGATAATGCCGACAGCCATGAACAAACTTCCTTTAAATGTTGCGTGATTGAGAATATGGAATATAGCAGCAAAGATGGCTGCTTCTGTTCCGTAGCCGATCATCGCCATAATCATGCCAAGCTGACTGATGGTGGAATAAGCTAATATCCCCTTGAGATCTGTCTGCCTGACAGCCATATAAGACCCCCAGAACAAAGTGACGAGACCGATTATAGATACTGCAATGAAAAATGCTTCGCTTTCTTTAAACACAGGAGTAAAGCGGAGCAAAAGGAATAGACCGGCTTTAACCATTGTAGCGGAATGCAAGTATGCACTAACCGGTGTCGGGGCTTCCATCGCATCTGGCAGCCAGATATGGAATGGAAACTGGGCCGATTTCGTACAGGCAGCCAACAGCAGCAGCACAATAATCATCGGGAACCAATCACTTGCAAGGATAAGGTCTCCCTGTGTCAATATCTCACGGATACTCGCAGACCCCGTAACCAAGTGTAGAAGCACCAATGCACCGAGTAATGCGAATCCACCTAGGAATGTGATCAGCATGGATTTCAAAGCGCCGTCTGTGGAAGCTTTTCTAGTGAACCAGAAACTGATCAAAAGGAAAGAAGATACAGAGGTGAGCTCCCAGAAGGTGTAAAGGGCATAAATGTTATCTGAAGTGACAATGCCGAGCATCGCTCCCATGAACAGAAGCAAATAAACATAGAAGGACCCTAGCCGTTCCTCTCGGTTAAGATAATAGATGGAATAAAAAGCTACAAGAGCACCGATACCGCTAATCAGCAAAGCAAAGAAAAGAGCCAGTCCATCAGTATAGAATGTTAAATCCAGTCCAAGTGACGGTATCCAGCTGTAACGATACAGTGTATCAGTTTCCCCGCTGACAAGCAGAACGAGAAAATATAGGAAGATGGAGAGCGATGTAGCGAACACCGCATATCCGGTATGTATCCTGTATTTGAATTTCGCGAAGAATGGGATGCACATAGCGATTATAAATGGCATCAGAATGGCAACGATCATATTATGGCAGTCCTCCTCTTTGATTTCGTTCTTAAGAACTTCTTCTATTTTAAATAAGTGCTAAAAAATCCTATACCCAATTGTAAAGTAATTCAACCATACACTGCAACAGACACAGCTCCCTTTCAGAAAGAAAAAAGCCTTGCCGTAGCGGCAAGACTGAGGGAGACGATGTTTAGCTGGTATAGCGGATCTTATGCGATAAGCCCCGTGACTGGATTTCTTTCTCTATTAGATGAATAAACTCTTGGCTCAAGTGGAGTTCGTTCGCCTTGTGGTAAGATTCGATCAGCAATTCATCAGACAGATGTTCCATCTTGCATTCCTCCTGATTGGAGATATCTTACTATCTTGCAGATCTTCTGTACGTGGGTTGGGGAGTTGAATAAGTTATTAATAATGTATCACGAAAAAAATAGGGGGACAAGACGATAGTTATCTACATGAAACTGTTCATAACCTGTAGATAAAGTGTTTATAAATATGCAGAATTGATTCATATTGCGGTTGGTTATGTGGACATAGTTATCCACAAGAAGAAGAATGTAGAGATTTGTCGAAAGGTTTTGCTTCTGATTTCTTGCCTATGACATAAAGAAAGGTCGAAAAAAAGAGGAACAATGAAAGATTTTTTTGAAACCGTAGCAAAAATGTCTTATGATGGGTAAGTAACTGTTGAAGTGTACGAGATCGGAGGAAATCCACAATGCTAAAGAAGTTCTTGCCGAACGAGCATGTGAAAAGCATTTTTGATATAAAGCCAGAGAAATTGAAAGCGCAAGGAATCAAAGGTATCATTACGGATCTGGATAATACCCTTGTTGCATGGGATGTTGCAGATGCTACGCCGGAAGTGACCAATTGGTTCAAGGAAATGCGCGCACATGATATTAAAATTACGATTATATCTAATAATAATGAGCAACGAGTGAAACTGTTTTCTGAACCCTTAGAAATTCCTTTCGTCTATAGCGCAAGAAAGCCGCTGGGACGTGCCTTCAAGCAGGCTGTCAAGCAGATGAACCTCGGGAAGGGCGAGATTGTAATGATTGGTGATCAGCTCCTTACAGATGTATTAGGGGGCAATCTGGCTGGTTTCTATACGATAGTTGTGGTGCCAATCGTCAAAACAGACGGAAAAATCACCAGAATCAATCGGATGATCGAACGACGGATACTCAACTATTTCAGAAGAAAAGGAAAGATCACATGGGAGGAATGAATGTGGAAGAATTGATTTGCCAAGGCTGCGGAGCGCCGATTCAAACAGAAGACGCATCCTTGCCCGGTTATATCCCTGCTTCAGCACTAGGGAAAAATGATGAGGTCATCTGTAAGCGCTGCTTCCGGCTCAAGCATTACAATGAAGTCCAGGATGTTGCAGTGACGGACGATGACTTCTTTACGTTGATCAGCGAAATCAATAACAAAGATGGTATTGTCATTAAACTGGTTGATATATTCGATTTCAACGGGAGTTTCATTTCCAGCATCAAGCGGCTTGTAGGAGACAAACCGATTATCCTTGTTGGGAATAAAGTGGACCTTCTTCCGAAATCGACAAACCACGAACGTGTGAAACAGTGGCTGCGCGGGGCAGCTAAAGAATATGGTATCCAGGTGGCGGATGTGCATTTGATTTCCGCAAAACGGGGTATCGGAATGGCAGAGCTGGAAGATAGCATCCAGGATTTGCGCGATGGACAAGATGTATACGTGGTCGGCAGTACGAATGTCGGCAAATCTACGTTCATCAATGCTTTGATTAAACATTCTACAGGCATAAATGATGCAATCACCACTTCATATTATCCTGGTACAACACTTGGATTTATTGATATCCCTCTGGATGATACAAGCTCCCTTTACGATACACCGGGAATTGTCAACCGCCAGCAAATTGCTCATTATGTGACTGAAAAAGACTTAAAAACCATTACACCTAATAAAGAAATCAAAGCTCGTATCTTCCAATTGAACGATATGCAGACCTTATTTATTGGTGGTTTGGCACGAATCGATTTCGAAAAAGGGGAAAGACAGCCATTTGTCTGCTATTTCTCTAATGCGCTTGATATCCATCGTACGAAGCTTGAGAATGCGGATTCGCTTTATGAGCGTCAAAAAGGGGAATTGCTCACACCTCCATATAAGGAGCAGCTTGAGAACTTTCCTTCTTTCCGAAAATCAACATTCAGGATAAAAGATCAAAAAACGGATATCGTCATTCCAGGACTAGGATGGATAACGCTGTCAGGTGAACCTGCTTCAATTACAGTCCATACACCAGAAGGAGTGCCGGCAACGATCCGCAGATCATTAATCTAAGGGGGAACGAGAAAATGAGAATATTGAAGTTAGGCCTTATCGGCCATCCAGTGGAGCATTCTTTATCACCATGGATACACACACAATTCATGGAACAGGCTGGTATCGAAGGAGAATACAAGCTATATCCGATCGAACCAAGTGTTTTTGATGAAAAAATCACTGCATTAATGCAAAGCGGGATTGATGGCTTCAATATTACGGTTCCATATAAACAGCGCATCATTCCATTCCTTGATGAGCTCGATCCAGATGCAGCGAAAATCGGGGCTGTGAATACCGCAGTACGAAAGAACGGCAAATGGATCGGGTATAATACGGATGGAGCGGGCTATGTGCGTGCATTGGAACAAGTGATCCTCTCGAAAGACTCCTTGCATGTGCTTATGCTTGGCGCAGGGGGAGCAGCTCGCGGCATATACCGGGCACTGGTGGCTAAGGGTTTCCGCTATATCGATATCGCCAATCGCACTGTTTCCAAAGCTGAGCAGCTGCTTCAATTACAGGAACCGGAAACTATTACCGAGATTCTGTCTTACGAGGAAGCGCAACAGAAATTGGGCAGCTATGACATTATCATCCACACATCCAGTGTGGGAATGAGCCCGCATGATCAAGAGCAGATCATGTCATTAGCCAACTTGAAGCCTAATGCGGTGGTTAGTGATATCGTCTACAAACCGATTGAAACGATGCTGCTTCGCAGTGCCAAACAGCAGGGAGCCATTATACATCATGGCCACAGCATGCTTTTATATCAAGCACAGTACGCATTTGAAATCTGGTCGGGACAGCAAGTCATGATCGGGGACTTATTGAATCAGCTGGAACAAAGATTAACGGAGGAATAATATGTTAACAGGTAAACAGAAAAGATATCTTCGCGCACAAGCGCATCATTTGAAACCAATTTTCCAGGTAGGGAAAATCGGTGTGAACGATAATATGCTCGTCCAAATCGGCGAAGCATTGGAAAAAAGGGAATTGATCAAAGTGAGTTTGCTTCAGAATTGTCTGGATGAGAAAGAGGACGTTGCTGCAGCAATCGAAGAAGGGACAGGTGCCTCTATCGTTCAAATCATCGGCAGTACAATCGTCCTTTATAGAGAATCAGAAGATAATAAACAGATCAAGCTGCCGTAAAGGAGTAAGACATGAAAAAAGTCGGATTATTGGGGGGGACATTCGATCCGCCCCATCTCGGACATTTGTTCATTGCGCAGGAAGTTCAGCACAGACTTGGACTGGATGAAGTCTGGTTCATTCCTGCCCACGAAGCACCGCATAAAGAAAAGTCCCATACCGATGCGGTTCTGCGTCTCGAGATGGTGCAGGCGGCTATTGCGGATAATCCTATTTTCCGTATGGATCCGATTGAGGTGGATCGTTTAGGTAAATCCTATACATTTGATACAATAAAGCTGTTGCAGGAAATGCACCCGAATACTGCATTCCATTTCATCATCGGTGCTGATCTGGTGGAGAGTCTGCACACGTGGCATCGTATCGATGATTTAATTGAGATGCTGACATTCGTAGGCGTCGGCCGGCCTGGATATGAGCTGGTGACAACTTATCCTGTCACTTATGTCGATATACCGGAGCTTGAGATATCATCGAGCATGATCCGGGAACGAGTCGAACAGGGAGCTCCAGTACACTATCTTATTTCAGGCGCAGTGTTCGATATAATAAAGGAGCAAAAGCTGTATGCAGAGAGATAAGGCATTGGCGATCGTTGAAAAACAATTAAAGAAACCACGGTATGATCATACTATCCGTGTAATGGATACAAGCATCAGGCTGGCCAAACAGTATGGTGCAGATGAAAAAAAAGCAGAACTAGCTGCTATTTTTCATGACTACGCGAAGTATCGGCCACTTGAGGAAATGAAACGCTGGATCTTATCAGAACAGCTACCGAAAGACTTGCTGGATTATCACCATGAATTATGGCATGGTCCGGTAGGAGCGCTGATGGTAAAGCGCGAAGTCGGTATTAGCGACCCGGAGATACTGCATAGCATCACGGTA
This sequence comes from Virgibacillus sp. 7505, assembly GCF_002272135.1. Lineage (GTDB taxonomy): Bacteria > Bacillota > Bacilli > Bacillales > Amphibacillaceae > Terribacillus. The sequence goes on from NZ_NPBF01000017.1 coordinate 50,775, forward strand.
CACACAACTGGATGTGTTGGTATGTCCGTTCTTGATAAAGTAGTATTTCTTGCAGATTATATAGAACCAGGCCGTGCTTTTCCCGGCGTGGATGATGTACGTAAAATTAGTGAGAAGAATTTGGATAAGGCGTGCTGGATGGCTTCCCGGAATACGATCAATATGCTCGTCTCGTTAAACCGGAAAGTGTACCCGGACACGTTCCATGCTTATAATGATTTATTAAACTCTACTGGAGGTAACACATAAATGGAAACTATTGATTTAGCACAAATAGCAGCAAATGCTGCAGATGCGGTAAGAGGGGAAGACGTTGTCCTGTTGGAAATGAAAGAGGTCTCCTTGATTGCTGATTACTTCATGATTTGTCATGGAACGAGCGAACGCCAAGTGCAAGCTATCGCCAGAAGAATAAAAGAGAAAGCCGAAGAAGCTGGCGTGGAAGTGAAGCGTTTGGAAGGGTTGGAGCAGTCAAGATGGGTGCTTGTCGATCTTGGAGATGTAGTTTGCCATGTATTCCACATCGATGAACGCAGATATTATAATTTAGAACGCCTGTGGGGAGATGCGCCGCAAGTGGAACCGGTATTCTCCCAAGAAAGCTGATGGCCGCATACGAGCGGCTTGCCGCCGTATATGAACGTCTGATGCAGGATGCGCCTTATGAGCCGTGGCAGCGATTCATGCAGCAAATATTCCAAAAGCATGCCCAGATCGAGATCAAAGAGATAGCAGATTTAGGCTGTGGAACAGGATATGTCACCAGACAGCTTGCAAACGCAGGCTATCAAATGACAGGGATTGATCAATCTGAAAATATGCTTGCCTATGCAGCTTCCCGTGATACGAATCAGCAAGTGCGCTGGATACAGCAGGATTTGCGGGAGCTGGGGTCGATTAAAGCGGATGCTGCAATCAGTATGTTTGATGTGGTCAACTATATAACTTCACCGGAAGATGTAAAGCAAGCCTTCTCCAGGATATGGCAGATGCTTGCTCCTGGCGGTGTTTTCCTGTTCGATGTCCATAGCATACGCCATATGGAAGAGGACTTGGCCGGAGAGGTTTTTGCTGAAATTCATGATGACCTTTCTTACACGTGGTTCTGTGAAACCGGCGAAGAGAAAGGAGAGGTATTCCACGACCTCACTTTTTTTACAAAAGAAACTCACTCGGATAAATACGATCGTTTTGATGAATATCATCATCAGCGTACATATTCCATTGAAACGTATATCTCCTGGCTTGAGGAAGCAGGCTTCCAGGTGTCAGGGGTATACGGTGATTTTGATATAGAGCGGACAGAGCAATTGGAAGAAGCAGATCGACTATTCTTTGCATGTTTGAAAAACCAGGAGGCATAATGCTGCTACCTGGTTTTTTTATGCAGGAAAAGCGGAGTATGTGTCGAAATGTTAGTTGTACAATCCCTTCTGAATTGCTTGCTTTTCTTCCTGGAATTTGCGATGAGTTGCTTGGAATAATTGAGGAAACTGTTCTGTTGTTTCCTTCTCCAGTACTGCGATTCCCTCTCCTGTAATACCGCCTTTCACACAAACCTTTTTTATCAGTTCATCCAATGTATAGTGCCCGTTTGCCAATAGAGTTCCGAGTCCGATCAGCATCTCCGAAGTTAAATGAGTGGCTTGTTCTTTGCTGATTGCTGTTTCCTCCACTGCGCCATCGATAAATCGCTGCGCAAGGTAGCTGAAGAAAGCCGGTCCGCAGGAAACAATATCTGAAGCAACTCTCGTTATATCCTCTGGAATATAAAGTGGATTAGAATAGCTGCTGACTAAATCGATCAGCGCGGCTTTATTACGATTTGACAGACTTGTTCCGAATGTCAGCAAAGTCGTCCCTGCTGCTGCTCTGTTCGTAATACTTGGGATGGCCCGTGCTACCTGACATGGTACAAGAACTTCGAGATCTTCAATGGAATACGGACTAGTGATGGAGACTAGTACTTGATCCGGCTTTAATATAGGGTGAAGCTCGTGACAGACACCAGGCAAGTGGGGCGGGCGCACACAGAGAAACAAAATATCAGCATATTCCGCAATATGGCTAATGGAATCAGCCACATGGATGGATGGAAAAGCTTCTTTACACTTCGCAGCCTTTTCAGCAGAACGGTTTAAAACCATAATGTCTTCCTGGTTGATGGATCCGGAGTTTACCCACGTCTCCAGCAGCATACCTCCCATATTTCCAACTCCGATTATTCCCCATTTCGTCATTCTAAACTCCTCCTCTGCTCATTTTCTGCTTGTTGCCCATTTACGCTGTTATCAAATTTATGCTTTAACGAAATAGAATATGAAAGGAGATTCATGGTGCAAATCGTCAAACGATATAGCTGGGCAATCATACTTGCTGCTGCAGTATGTGTGGTTTTAGTCATATGGATCCGGGAGCCTAAGGGTGATGCTGCTGTTCAGCAGCTTGAAGAAGCTGAAAACCCTTCTGAGAATCAGTTGTTGCTTGCAGAAACACCAGCTGAAAAAGAGCCGGCGCCTGATCACACGAAGTTTGTAGTAGATATAAAAGGAGAGGTGCAGTACCCCGGAGTGTACGAGCTTGCTCCAGACAGCCGTGTGGAGCAGGCGATAGATGCAGCTGGCGGGCTGACAGATAAAGCGGAGGGGAGGAGTATCAATCTGGCCCAGCGTGTGGCAGATGAACAGGTTATTTATGTTGCGGCTATCGGAGAAGGAGCGGATTTACCAGCTCAATCTGGAGGGATGAATGCTTCATCGGACAAAATCAATATCAACCAAGCAGACAGCGAGGAACTGACGGAGTTGAACGGCATTGGGGAAGCAAAAGCGCAGGCTATCGTTGCTTTCCGGGAGGAAAACGGTCCTTTCACTTCTATTGAGCAGCTTACAGAAGTACCTGGCATCGGGGAGAAATCATTAGAGAACATGAAGGATCAGATCAGCTTGTAGAGCTGTTGACGGATGAGAAGGGGGATTGTACACTTACTCTAGAAAAGGAAAGGTGGCGAAGCGTCATGGAACGAATCGCATGGAATCAATACTTTATGGCGCAAAGCCACTTGCTGGCATTGCGCAGCACCTGTCAGCGTCTGATGGTTGGTGCGACTGTAGTCCGAGATAAACGGATCATCGCCGGTGGTTATAATGGCAGTGTCACTGGCAGCAAGCACTGCGTCGATGAAGGTTGCTACGTAATCGATGGTCATTGCGTGCGGACAGTACACGCAGAAATGAATGCCCTCTTACAATGTGCGAAATTCGGTGTACCAACCGAAGGAGCTGAAATTTACGTTACACATTTTCCGTGCCTGCAATGCTGTAAAGCCTTAATTCAAGCTGGTATCAAAACGGTCTATTATGCGAATGATTACAAAAATCATCCTTATGCGGTAGATCTTTTTGCTGAAGCAGGTGTCAAGACGCAACAGGTAGAGCTTGATGCAGTTGTAGTGGATACGAAGCCGCAGGAAACTCAAAACCTTATGGAAAAAGTAGTGGAGAAGCTCAAGCAGCTGGATGATACCGAAAGTCAGCGGCTTGCTGAAGAAGCTGCTTCTCGTTATCAACTTCCAACCAAAGAACGGATATGATCGGAAGATGGCATATTGTCGCGCTGGCAGCCCTTGGCGGGATGCTGGCGCATTCCTTACATTTCTCCATCTTGCTGTTAATAGTTGTTTGGCTATGCCTAATGTATTACACAAGGCGAATCCAATTTACACTCCTGCTTCTGTCCTCACTTGCTTCACTGTTGTTTTTCTGCAACAGTATCCTCGGCCAAAAAGCACCCCCTGAACTACCGCTGGATAAGCCAATTCAGCTCACCTCCGCTATATCAGATATCTCTGAAACAAATGAGCGGATTCAATTCACTGCAGAAGATCCTTCTGGTTCCCCTTCTATCCAAGTGACCTATTTCAAACAAGAAGCTAATGAAGTATTAACTGGTTTATCTGCAGGTGCTAAATGTGCCATCAAAGGCAGAATTAGCCAGCCCGATCCAGCTACTAACCAAGGACAATTTGATTTTAAGCGTTATTCACGGCAGCAAGGTATTTTTTACGAAATAAAACTTCAAAATCTCCAGGATATCTCTTGTACTGGAACATCACGATTCAGTCAGCTGTTAAAGGCGAGAACTGGGTTTTTAGAAAAAGCGGATAAGAACCTTGATTCTCATACCGACGCATGGGTGCAGGCGATGATTGCTGGGGAAGACAGCAATTTGGATGAGGGGACGGTAGAGCTTTTCAATCGTTGGAGCTTGTCACATATCCTTGCTATCAGCGGCATGCATATCGCATTATTTTCGGCAATCCTCTTCTTCCTCTTCACAAAACTCCAGATTCTTACGATAGAAAAGACCTATTTGTTTTTATTTGTCTTTTTGGCTGTTTATCCCGTATTTGCAGGCGGGGAACCGTCGGTTTGGCGTTCTGCTTTAATGGTGATGCTCATCATGGTGCTGATGCGCTTTCGCATTAGGCTGCCTATCATCGATAGCATCAGTATCGTTTTCTTACTTTTACTTGTCCTCGACCCGCATTATCTATACCATATTGGTTTTCAATTTTCGTTTCTTGTCAGCTTGGCATTGCTTTTATCGGCCCGCCTTTACACTGGCTCTTTTATAAGTGCGCTGCTGGAAACAAGCCTTTTAAGCCAGCTCGTCATCCTTCCTCTGCAGGTCTCCCAATTCTACTTCTTGAATCCATTGTCTGTTTTAATGAATCTCTTTGCCATTCCGTTCTATACGTTTATTGCTATTCCGCTTTTGCTGTTAATCAGTATCATGCTGTACCCTTTGCCGCAGTTTGCTGCTCTTCTAGGGGAGTGTTTTCGATTTCTAAATGAATTAGTGATCCGATTTATTGAATGGGTAGATGGTGCAGCTTTTTATCCTTGGGTAACAGGCAAGCTTCCAATTGGTATCTCTATAGTTTATTTTCTGATTCTTGTTCTATTTTGCTCAGCGTGGGAGAAAGGCAGGCGAAGGATTGCTCTTTGTTATGGTGCTTTACTGACAGCAATTCCGCTTGCTGCAGCGCTGCTGCCTTATACGAGCAGTACAGGATATGTCACGATGCTCGATATCGGGCAAGGAGATGCATTTGTCATCGAATTACCTTATCGCAGAGGTGTTTATCTAATTGATGCAGCTGGCAGTGTCGGAACGGACTTTAAGCCGACTGATAAGAATTTCAAGCAGGTAATCAAACCATATTTGTATGAGCGGGGAATTGCCAAAGTTCATGGCATCTTTGCTTCGCATGCGGATCATGATCATATCGGGAGTATTGGTAAGCTGACAGAGGAATTTCATGTGGATTGGGTACGTACTTCTGTCTATTTTGACCGTTCGAAAGCAAAACTTTGGGATTCGGATATAAAGATAATACCTTGGACAGCTGGAGAGATGATCCGTCTTCCGGGCTGGGAAATCCAGCTGCTGGCTCCTTCGCGTGATAAAAAGGATCCCAACAAGAATTCGCTTGTCATGTATACGGTGCTGGGCGGGAAGAGCTGGCTTTTTACGGGTGATATAGGCAAAGAGGAGGAAAAGGAAATTATCCGGAGTTATCCGACTTTACGGGCGGATGTACTGAAGGTCGGACATCATGGCAGCAATACCTCGACTGATCCAGCGTTTCTTCAGCATGTGAAGCCGGAGACAGCGCTGGTTTCGGCTGGCCGGAACAACAGATATGGCCATCCGTCTCCAGAGGTTGTGGATGCATTGTCACAACAAAACATCCGTATCTGGCGTACAGATACGGATGGGGCGGTCGTCTATGCCTTCTCAGGGAAGACAGGCACATTTAGCCCGTTCCTCCCATAAGATACGGTAGTTATAAATGAGGCAAATGAACTTACCACAGGCAGCAGGTACTTACCTCGATTAGCAAGAGTTGTCACCAATAACTTGCATGATTAAGGATAACCTAGAGGTAAGAAAACACCGCTTCGCGTTGCAGCCTCCGGAGCTGGCTAACAAGAGCGTTCATATAGATTGGGGGGGAACGTATTATTGTTCTCCTCTGTTCCACCTCCACCTTGCGTTAATTCCTATTTGCCGCTACGATAAACAATAGGATTACGTAGGAGTGAGAACATGTCATATACTGACGCTTTAAAAGCAATCAAGAAAAAGGATTTTTCACCTATATACTTACTATATGGCACCGAGTCCTATTTCATGCAGGATATAAAGGAAAAAATAGAGAAACAATTCGCCCTTTCCGATGGAACGAATGTTTCCGTCTACGATTTGGAGGAAACCCCAATCCAGGAAGTTATTGCGGATGCAGAGGAATACCCTTTTTTCAGCGAACAAAAATTAATTCTCGCTTACAACCCTTTCTTCCTGAAAGCGAAGTCGGATAAGTCGGCAGTGGATCATCGTTTGGAAAGCCTGGAACAGTATGTAGAGAATCCAGCAGCTTGGACGACACTCGTTTTATTAGCTCCATATGAGAAGGTGGATGAGCGGAAGAAAATCATCAAGAGCATCAAAAAGACAGGGCAAGCTGTGGCTTGTCTGCCGGTCAAAGAGTGGGATTTGTCGGATTGGATTGTCACGTTAAGCAAAGAGCATCAAATTGTACTGGAGGATGCAGTTGCTGATTTGCTCATCCAGGAGGCTGGAACAGATCTATCTATGCTGCGCGGAGAGATCGAAAAGCTCGCACTTTATGCAGGTGAGGGAAGTACGGTAACCTTGGAGATGGCAGAATCACTTGTTTCCCATCAGCAGACAAGCTCTGGATTAAAGCTGGTTGACAGCTTGATGGCAGGTGACTTAGCAAAGGCGGTTTACATCTTTCATGATCTGATCAAGCTTAAGGAAGAGCCGATTGCATTGATAGCGTTGCTTGCATCCCAATTCCGGACAATTTTACATGTCAAGCTTCTCAAGCATAAAGGATACAACCAAGCAAAGATGGCAGAAGTAACGAAGGTTCATCCATTCGTGATCAAGCTTGCACTGAAGCGGGAAGCAAACTTCTCGGAAGAAGAATTGAAACATATTCTGTTCTTAGCCGCTGAAACGGATGCAGATTTGAAGCAGGGACGTATGGAGAAGAACCTTGCCTTTGAACTGCTGCTTCAGCAGATAGTAACAATACGAAAAAAAGCCCGGATGGTTTAATAAACCGCCGGGCTTTTTTCTATTAAAAAACGATTCCCTTAAGGAATCGTTCTTCTAAAGCATATTATGCGCCAAGAGCGTTAACTTTTTTAGTCAAGTTAGACTTCTGACGGTTAGCTTTGTTGCGGTGGATGACACCACTTTGTGCAGCTTTATCAATTTTGCTTGAAGCTGTTAGAAGAGCTGTTTTAGCAGTAGCAGCATCGTTGTTGGAAACAGCAGTTTCCACGTGTTTCACTGCAGTACGCAAATCGCTTTTCAAAGCTTGGTTTCTTAGACGAGCATCGTTGTTTACACGAACGCGTTTAATCGCTGATTTAATATTTGCCATGTTTGATTCACCTCCGGCACATTTCATCTTACAACAAAAGCCATTGTACCAAAGCAGAGCGATGTTTTCAACAATTCTTTTCACTGATGGTGTCACTTTTCGTATGATTTGCTGTTAATCTGCTTATGCTAATGCTGACATTTGTGAAAAGTGGAGGGATGATTTTGATCAAGCAGCTGCAAGTACGGACGGATTTGGCTATCGAAGCAAAGGATCTTTATACATCGAGTGAACAGAAGCAGGGGACAGCAGCGGGTATTTCGGTAACAGAGAAAAAGACAGAAGGTATCACCGTCAATTATGTACAAGTAAATGAAGAAGGCGCAAAGCAGATCGGAAAGAAACCAGGCATCTATATTACGATTCATACCGAGGCAGTAAAGAATCAGGATACGAAACAGGAAGAGGAGACAGCACTTGTACTTGCGAAAGAACTGGAACAAATGCTGACTGAAAACAATATTCCTACCAATGCGACAGGTTTAATTGTCGGACTTGGAAACTGGAATGTGACACCGGATGCTTTGGGACCTGAAGTGATTGAGAAAATCATGGTCACCAACCATTTATTCAAGCTGCAGCCTGAATCAGTGGAGGAAGGCTATCGGCCGGTCAGTGCGGTATCACCTGGTGTGATGGGAACTACTGGTATTGAGACTAGCACCCTTATCCACGGAATAATTGAAAAAACGAAGCCGGACTTCGTCATAGCAGTAGATGCTTTGGCGGCTCGTTCGGTCAGTCGTGTGAATAGCACAATCCAATTATCCGACACAGGTATCCATCCAGGCTCAGGTGTTGGGAACAAAAGGAAAGAACTGAGCAAAGATACGCTTGGTATTCCTGTTTTCAGTATTGGCGTTCCAACCGTCGTCGATGCGGTCACCATTACGAGTGACACAATCGATTATCTCTTCAAGCATTTTGGGAGAGAATGGAAGGAAAAAGACAAGCCGTCAAAAGCACTTGTGCCGGCAGGAATGCGTTTTGGAAAAAAGGAACTTACAGAAGAAGATTTACCAAGTGAGGAACAGCGTCAGGCAGTCTTCGGTATGGTTGGCGGTCTCAGTGAAGGGGAGAAGCGTCAGTTGATCCATGAAGTGCTGACTCCTCTTGGGCATAATCTTATGGTAACACCAAAGGAAGTCGATGGGTTTATTGCCGATATGGCCCATGTCATAGCAGCTGGCATTAATGGCGCCCTGCACGAAAAGGTCAATCCGGCGAATCTCTCGGATTACACACGCTGATTTCTTTCAGAGGTTCTACTTCGAGCTTCTCTCTCATAGATTCTAGTAGAGTTCAACTAGATTCAAAAAGAGAGGAGCTTCTTTCTTGGGAAAAAAGAAGAACAGCTTTAAGCGAAAGCGTTCAGGCGTACTGTTCATATATAAGCGGACACTTATCCTTGTCGGCTCCATCCTTTTTCTATTGACCGGTATAGCGGCGCTTACTTCTGCTGGGCCGGCGTACCGGCTGTCCTCACAAGCCATTACAGATTGGACAAGACAGCTAGACAGCAGCATATATTTGCATATACTCGGAAACGAAAATAAGGTTTTCGAAAGTGTTAGACCAGAAGAAGCTCCATCTATACAGATATCCGCCATTCTTATGCAAATGCTGACAACCATTAAACCGGATGATCCGAGGACTCTGCTCGGCTCCGAAATACCAGGGTTCTCATTATATGAAAACCAGATTGTCATTGCTGGTGAAGGGACAAACTATACGAACCTTCCGATTGAGTCGGCGCAGCCGGATCATATTATCGAAGAAGAGCCAGCACAAGAGAAGGAAGAAGAGGTGCCGCCAGAGAAAGAGGAGCAAAACCCGACGGAAGATAGTCAGGAACAAAAAGACGAGGAACCTGCACCTTCCACAGGGGAAAAAGATGTTGTTTATATCTATCATACACATAATCAGGAGTCCTATCTGCCTTCTTTGGATGCACAGCAGGAAGATAACGCTTATAACAAAAATTCTAACGTTACCGATGCTGGAGAGGCAATGGCAAAACGGCTGGAAGAGCTGGGTATCGGGGCAATAGCTGACCAGACAGATATAGGAGCTATTTTGAATGAAAATGGCATGGCTTATCATCAATCCTACGAAGCCTCAAGAGGAGTGGTGGAAGCTGCTGTAGCAGAAAACAAGGATGTTTCTTTCGTTTTCGATATTCATCGGGACAGCTTGAAACGGAAAGACACGACCAAGGAAATCGAAGGTAAAACATATGCAAAAGTCGTCTTCGTCGTCGGCGCAGAGAATAAGGAATTTGAAAAGAACTTGAAGCTGGCAACGGATCTGCACAAGAAGATTGAAGCCGAATACCCAGGCTTGAGTCGTGGTGTCATCACGAAACAAGGCGCTGGAGTCGACGGTGTTTATAATCAGGATGTATCTGACAAAGCAGCTCTCCTGGAAATAGGGGGGGCGGAGAATACACTGGAGGAAGCGACGCGGACGGCGGAACTTTTTGCCGAGATATTTGCGGATTATTACTGGGAAGCGGAAAAAGTTCAAGGAGGCCAAGCAGGATGAAATATGTAGTAATTGTTCTCACGATGCTGACGTTGTTTTTTGGCGGTATATTGATAGGAATGGAAAAAGAGGATGTACAGCAAATAGAACAGCCCCCTGCTGCAGAACTGCAGGAGGGAAAGCTGACTGCATCTGCTTCATTTGAGGGTACGAAAGAAGAGCCTGTGTACGAAAATACTGCACCAGTTTCAGATGAAGGGGCAGACAGCTCCATCGTACAGCAGCTGGCAAGCGGTCTTGGAAGTCTGTTCACAGGTATCTGTTCGGTTATCATCACAGCGATCGAACAGCTTTCCAACGCTTTGTTCGGCTGAAGCAAAAGCGCTTAAAAACATTGAATAAACAGGGCGCAATTGCTATAATCAATGCTAGTTATTGTTACGGCTGCTTCTTGTGGAGGCAGCTTCGGACAATTTAGGAGTGATTTTGATTGGTAGAGACAAACAGACGAAATCAGCAGCATGTGCGGAATTTCTCGATCATTGCCCACATCGATCACGGGAAGTCTACACTGGCTGACCGTATTCTCGAGAAGACGAAGGCTCTTACTGCGCGTGAAATGAAGGCGCAGTATTTGGATGCAATGGATCTGGAAAGGGAGCGCGGCATCACTATCAAGCTGAATGCAGTGCAACTTGAATACGAACGGGAAAATGGCGAGAAATATATTTTCCATTTGATAGATACACCGGGACATGTCGATTTTACATATGAGGTATCCCGGAGTTTGGCAGCCTGTGAAGGTGCCATCCTCGTAGTGGATGCAGCTCAGGGTATCGAAGCCCAAACATTGGCCAATGTATACTTGGCTATGGATAATGACTTGGAAATCATTCCGGTTATCAATAAAATCGATCTACCGAGTGCCGACCCGGAAAGGGTTAAACAGGAAATCGAGGATGTCATTGGCATTGATGCGAGTGATGCTATTCTGGCATCCGCTAAAGCAGGAATTGGTATAGAAGAGATTTTAGAAGCGATTGTAGACCGGATCCCGCCGCCGAAAGGGAATGAGGATGCGCCGTTAAAAGGTCTGATCTTTGACTCTTTGTATGATTCCTATCGCGGTGTTGTCGCGTATACGTGTATCAAAGAGGGTTCTGTAAAAGTAGGCGACAAAATCCATATGATGGCTACAGGCAAGGAATTTGAAGTCAATGAGGTCGGTGTTTTTAATCCGGCGCCAGTTAAAAAGGACGAGCTAGTCGTTGGTGACGTTGGTTATTTAACTGCCTCTATTAAAAATGTAAGTGATACGCGAGTAGGGGATACCATTACATTAGCCAATAATCCAGCCAGTGAGGCACTGCCCGGCTATCGCCGCTTGAATCCGATGGTTTATTGCGGATTGTTCCCGGTTGATGCGAGCAACTACAATGATTTGCGTGAAGCACTGGAAAGACTGGAGCTGAACGATAGTTCCCTGCAATATGAAGCGGAGACTTCCCAGGCGCTAGGTTTCGGATTCCGTTGTGGCTTCCTTGGTCTATTGCACATGGAGATCATCCAGGAACGTATCGAACGAGAGTTCAATATTGATTTGATCACGACAGCACCAAGTGTTATCTACAATGTCGTCATGAATGATGGCAGCGAAGTGCGTGTCGACAACCCGGCTGCTTTGCCAGATGCACAATCACGTACGGAAGTGCAAGAGCCATACGTAAAAGCGACAATCATGGTACCGAATGATTACGTTGGTACAGTCATGGAGCTATGCCAGAAAAAACGCGGTGATTTCCAGGACATGCAATACTTGGACGATGTCCGTGTAAATGTAGTTTATGAAATCCCGCTTTCTGAAATCGTGTATGACTTCTTCGATCAGCTGAAATCCCAAACAAAAGGGTATGCAAGCTTCGATTATGAACTCGTAGGTTACAAGGCATCCGATCTGCAGAAGATGGATATTCTTTTGAATGGCGATACGATAGATGCTCTATCCTTCATCGTACACCGTGATTTTGCCTTCGACCGTGGTAAAGCAATAGTAGAAAAGCTGAAGGCGTTAATCCCGCGTCAGCAGTTCGAGGTACCAGTCCAGGCTGCAATCGGGAACAAGATTGTTGCCCGTTCCAATATTAAAGCGATGCGTAAGAATGTCTTGTCCAAGTGTTATGGAGGAGATATATCACGTAAACGTAAATTACTTGAAAAGCAAAAAGAAGGTAAGAAACGGATGAAGATGGTCGGTTCCGTGGAGGTTCCTCAGGAAGCGTTCATGGCCATCCTGCAGATGGAAGACGAATAAAAAACAGACAACCCTTGTCCTTATCAGACAAGGGTTTGTCATTGCGGAAGGAGGCAGCATGATGAACGAAGTGAAATCCGCTTATATCCATATACCTTTCTGTGAACAGCTTTGTCATTACTGCGACTTCACGAAGTTTTTCTATCGGGAAGATAGTGCAGATGAATATGTAGAAGCATTACGGAAGGAAATGGAGCATTACATTCCGAACAGACAGCAGATGAACACGATCTTTGTAGGTGGCGGAACACCAACCGCTTTGAATATGCAGCAGCTGGAGCATGTGCTGAAGAGTGTTGACAGCGCATTTGATGTTCACGCAGCCAGAGAATATACATTTGAAGCAAATCCCGGGGATCTATCCTTAGAGAAGGCAAAGCTGCTTAAGCATTACGGTGTAGATCGAATCTCCCTTGGCGTTCAAGTGTTTGATGATAAACTTCTCGAAGCGATCGGTCGTGTTCACCGCGTCAAGCATGTATATGAAAGTCTTGATCTATTGAAACAGGCTGGCTTCGACAATATCAGCATCGACTTGATTTATGCGCTGCCGGGACAAACATTGGAGCAGTTTGGGCATACTGTGGAAGAAGCCTTGCAGTTCGATCTGCCGCATTATTCTTCTTATTCGCTTCAGATTGAGCCTAAGACGGTCTTTTATCAGCGGTATAAAAAGGGTACATTGAAAAAGGCGCCGGAAGAATTGGAAGCTAATATGTACAATCTGCTGCGCGATCAAATGAAGGCACATGGCAGAGAACAATATGAAGTGAGCAATTTTGCCCTTCCGGGTAAGGAAAGCCAGCATAATCTTGCATACTGGAATAATGATTTCTACTATGGACTTGGTGCAGGGGCACATGGGTACTTGCCAGGGCGCCGCGTAATCAATATCCGTCCGCTTCCTGCTTATCTGAAGCAAGCGAATGAAAATGGTATACCGGTTCTGCATGAGGAGCCGATTGGCCGTAAAGAGCGTATCGAGGAAGAGCTTTTCCTTGGTCTTCGCAAGAAATCAGGAGTGAACAAAGCGAGCTTCCGTGACAAATTCGGTATCGAGCTTACTGAGGTTTACCGTAAGCCTCTGGATCTGCTGATCAGTAAAGGATGGCTCATTGAAGATGCTGAACACGTTGCTATGACTGAAGATGGATTTTTGTTCGGAAACGATGTATTCCAAGAGTTCCTTTTAGAAGAAGAACCGACAAGAGTTTCGAATTGACAATTTTTCTAGGCTTTGTTACCTTATATGTATATTTAGCACTCCCTGTTAACGAGTGCTAATCGAGGTGATGATCATGCTGACAGAAAGACAGCTGCGTATCCTTCAGGTCATAGTCGATGATTTCATTGAAACGGCGCAGCCGATTGGTTCGCGTGCTATCTCCAATAAGCAGGACGTTGCCTATAGTGCCGCAACGATTCGCAATGATATGGCTGAGTTGGAGCAGCTTGGCTTGATCGAGAAGACGCATACCTCATCCGGAAGAATACCTTCCGAAAGGGGCTATCGCTTCTACGTGGATCATCTACTGACACCGTTTCATTTGACGCGGCAGGATACGTCAGCAATCAAACAGACATTTTCGACGAACATACGTCAGATGGAAGAAGTCGTACAGCAATCCGCAGCACTGCTTTCAGAGCTTACCAACTACACAAGTATCATATTGGGACCGGAAATGCTGGAGACGAAGCTCAAGCATATTCAGATTCTTACTTTGTCCGATTTTAGTGCTGTCATGATTCTGGTGACAGACACAGGGCATGTAGAGCATAAATCTTTCCGGATACCAGATGGGATGGATCATGCTGAGATGGAAAAGGTAGTGAATATCCTGAATGACCGTTTAGCTGGTGTACCGCTTATGATGGTGCCTGGCAGACTGAAGTCTGAAGTGCAGGAGCTGCTCAAGCAGCATACCGTCCATTTTGATACGATGTTCGCTTATCTGCGCTCCTTCATGGAAACGGAACAGCCGCTCAAGCTCTATTTCGGCGGTAAGACAAACATATTGATGCAGCCCGATTTTCAGGACTTGAATAAGCTGCGAAGCCTTTATACGATGATTGAAGAAGAAGGCGAGACGATTGCGCGTCTTCTCAAAGGAGAGCAAAATGGTCTGCATGTATCCATCGGCACAGAGAACAAGCTGGATGCGATGCAGGATTGCAGCTTTGTCACTGCGAGTTACACAGCGGATGGCTTACACATGGGAACCGTCGCCTTGCTGGGTCCGACCAGAATGGAGTATTCCCGGGTAATGTCGTTGATGAATGTTTTATCTAGCAAACTGACCAGCGCCTATCAGGACTGGCAGAAATGAGTTGAATATGGCTTGCTATACAGCAAGCCTTTCATATAAGCAATGCTTTTCAGGAGGTGACCATCATGGCAAATGAAAAAGAAATAGTGAATGAAACCGAAGAGCAGGAAGCTGTTGAAACAGAAGTGGTTGATGCAGCCCCAGCTGAGGAATCCGAAACTAACGATGAAGGCAGCGAGCAACTAGCACAGCTCGAACAAGAAAAAAACGAGATGTACGACCGTCTGCTGCGCTTGCAGGCTGAGTATGACAATTTCCGCAAGCGTACACAGAAGGAAAAGGAAGCTGCCAGCAAATATAGATCTCAGGATTTGGCGGAAGCCTTGCTCCCTGTCGTCGACAACCTGGATCGCGCCCTTCAGACTGTTCAGGACGAAGAAGCGAACAAAGGTTTTGTCGATGGTATCCGCATGGTGCATCGTCAATTATTAGATGCATTCGACAAGCAAGGTATCGAGACGATTGAAACTGTAGGACAGCCATTCGATCCTCATCTGCACCAAGCCGTCATGCAGGTGGAAAATGATGAATACGAACCAAATACTGTCGTACAGGAATTGCAAAAGGGCTATAAGCTGAAAGACCGTGTCATTCGACCGGCTATGGTCCAAGTGAATCAATAAAGCACTACATATGCTGTAGAGGAGGAAAAATACAAAATGGGTAAAATCATTGGTATTGACTTAGGTACAACAAACTCTTGTGTGTCCGTAATGGAAGGTGGAGAAGCTCGCGTTATCCCGAACCCGGAAGGTAACCGCACAACTCCATCCGTTGTAGCATTCAAAAATGGAGAAAGACAAATCGGTGAAGTGGCGAAGCGTCAAGCGATCACGAACCCGAATACAATCCAATCCATCAAACGTCATATGGGTACGGATTACAAAGTGGAAATCGAAGGTAAGTCTTACACGCCTCAAGAAATTTCTGCTATCATCCTGCAGTACATTAAATCTTTCGCTGAAGATTATCTAGGTGAAACGGTGGATAAAGCTGTTATCACAGTTCCAGCATACTTCAACGATGCAGAACGCCAAGCAACGAAAGATGCTGGTAAAATTGCAGGTCTTGAAGTCGAGCGTATCATCAACGAACCGACAGCAGCTGCGCTTGCTTATGGTATCAATACAGAAGAAGATCAAACAATCCTTGTTTATGACCTTGGCGGCGGTACATTCGACGTTTCCATCCTTGATATCGGCGATGGCACATTCGAAGTAGTTTCCACTGCGGGTGATAACCGTCTTGGCGGTGACGATTTCGACCAAGTGATCATCGATCATCTTGTAGCGGAATTCAAAAAAGAGAACGGCATCGATCTTTCCAAAGATAAAATGGCAATGCAGCGTTTGAAAGATGCAGCTGAAAAAGCGAAAAAAGATCTTTCAGGTGTTACACAAACACAAATCTCACTTCCATTCATCACGGCTGGTGCAGAAGGTCCGCTTCACTTGGAGCTTTCTCTATCACGTGCGAAATTCGATGAGCTTTCTGCTGATCTGGTTGAGCGAACAATGGGACCTACTCGTCAAGCTCTTCGCGATGCTGATCTTTCTGCAAGCGAAATTGATAAAGTTATCCTAGTCGGTGGTTCTACACGTATTCCGGCTGTAGTGGAAGCAATCAAAAAGGAAACTGGCAAAGATCCTTCCAAAGGCGTTAACCCGGATGAAGTAGTTGCACTCGGTGCAGCAATCCAGGGTGGTGTCCTTCAAGGTGATGTGAAAGACGTCGTACTTCTTGACGTTACTCCACTTTCCCTTGGTATTGAAACAATGGGCGGCGTGTTCACCAAATTGATCGAGCGCAATACGACAATTCCGACAAGCGCATCCCAAACATTCTCTACAGCAGCGGACAACCAGCCTTCTGTAGATATACATGTACTTCAAGGTGAACGTGAGATGGCAGCTTACAACAAGACGCTTGGTCGTTTCCAACTGTCGGATATCCCGCCAGCACCACGCGGTGTGCCGCAAATCGAAGTTACCTTTGATATCGACTCAAATGGTATCGTTAATGTTCGTGCGAAAGATCTTGGCACAAACAAAGAACAATCCATTACAATCAAATCTTCTTCAGGTCTTTCTGATGAAGAAGTAGAAAAAATGGTGAAAGAAGCGGAAGAGAACGCGGAGGAAGATAAAAAACGCCGTGAAGAAGTAGATCTTCGAAATGAAGCGGATCAGCTAGTCTTCCAAACGGACAAAACGTTGAAAGATCTTGCTGAAAATGTTTCTGAAGAAGATAAACAAAAAGCAGAAGCAGCGAAAGAAGAACTGAAGAAAGCATTGGAAGGTACTGATATTGAAGATATCAGAACTAAAAAAGATGCGCTTTCCGAGCAGGTTCAAGCATTGTCTGTCAAATTGTATGAGCAAGCAGCACAGGCTCAGCAAGCGCAAGGCGGAGAAAAAGCAGACGATGATGTCGTAGATGCTGATTTCGAAGAAGTAAACGACGACAAAGACAATAAGTAAAAACTAGTATCACCCGACAAGTCAAAGCCGCTTTCCGAGCAGCTTTGACTTGTTACATGTTTACAGTGTTTGCTGCCTATAGGGCTTAATGGTATGATAAAATTTATGTATAAGAGAGAGTCGGGAGAGTGATTGTCAGTGAGTAAGCGGGATTACTACGATGTGCTTGGCGTCGGGAAAGATGCCTCGAAGGAAGAAATTAAAAAAGCATATCGCAAACTTGCGCGCCAATACCACCCAGATGTGAATAAGGCGGAAGATGCAGCCGATAAGTTCAAAGAGGCAAAAGAAGCCTATGAAGTACTCGGCAATGAACAAAAGCGTACCCAGTATGATCAATTTGGCCACGCAGGCCCGCAGAGCCAAGGCTTCGGGGGAGCTGGAGCCCAAGATTTTGGCGGTTTTGGCGACATTTTCGATATGTTCTTTGGCGGCGGCGGACGCCGCAGTGATCCGAACGCACCACGTCAAGGCGCAGATTTGCAATACAGTATGACGCTCAGCTTCGAGGAAGCTATTTTTGGTAAGGAAACAGATATTGAGATACCGAAAGAAGAGGAATGTGATACTTGTCACGGTTCAGGAGCCAAACCAGGCACCAAGCCGAAGACTTGTACGCATTGTAACGGAAGCGGACAGCTTAATGTCGAACAAAATACACCATTTGGCCGTGTTGTGAACCGTCGCGTATGTAATACATGTAATGGAACAGGTAAGATCATTCCAGATAAATGTAAGACTTGCAGTGGTTCCGGCCGTGTGCGTAAACGCAACAAAATCCATATCAAAGTCCCTGCGGGAATTGACGATGGCCAGCAAATCCGTGTATCCGGTAAAGGAGAAGCAGGTGTCAATGGAGGACCTCCAGGAGATCTTTATGTTGTCATTCAAGTACGCAGCCATGAGTTCTTTGACCGTGAAGGCGATAATATTTATTGTGAAATGCCGATTACATTTGCTCAAGCAGCACTTGGTGATGAAATTGAAGTGCCGACGGTTCATGGCGCAGTGAATCTTAAAGTTCCAGCAGGTACGCAAACAGGACGTACATTCCGTTTGAAAGGCAAAGGATCACCGAATGTGCGCGGGTATGGTCAAGGGGACCAACATGTGAAAATTCGTGTTGTAACACCTACGAATTTATCGGATCGTCAGAAGGAGCTATTGCGTGAGCTCAACGATATAAGCGGTAATGACCCAACCGACGAACAGCATGACAATATTTTCACACGTATGAGACGTGCGTTCAAAGGTGAGTCTTAATAAAAGGAGTGACGTGTACGTGAAATGGGCGGAGCTGTGTATCCATACTACGAATGAAGCGATTGAGCCAATTTCGAATATCCTGCATGAAGCAGGTGCCAGTGGTGTTGTAATCCAGGACCCAGAGGACTTGGTCAAAGATCATAAAACGACGTTCGGTGAAATCTATGCGTTGGATCCAAAAGATTATCCAGCAGAAGGCATCTTTGTGAAAGCATATTTGCCTCTTAACAGCTTTTTGAATGAATCGGTGAATGAGATCAAAGCAGCGATCACAAATCTGAAAGAATATCAGATTGATATTGGTGCAAATGATGTGACAGTCAGTGAAGTAGATGAAGAGGATTGGTCTACCGCTTGGAAGAAATATTACAAACCGGTGAAGATCTCCGAAAAGTTCACCATCATACCTACATGGGAAGAGTACACACCGGTAGCAAGTGATGAAGTGATCATGGAACTTGATCCTGGCATGGCTTTTGGTACAGGAACTCACCCGACGACGGTACTTAGTGTACAGGCAATCGAACGTTATATAACGAAAGGCGACATTGTCATTGATGTTGGTTCTGGTTCTGGTGTACTGAGCATCGCTGCCGTACTGCTCGGTGCTGAGCATGTACATGCATTCGACCTCGATGATGTGGCGGTAAACAGTACCAAGGTCAATGCAGAGCTGAATCAAGCAGCTGACCGCATTACGGCCAGTGCGAATAATTTGCTCGAAGGCGTTGAGGTGGAAGCGGACGTTATTGTATCGAATATCCTTGCTGAAATCATTTTGAAATTCACAGATGACGCGTATAAATTGATCAAACCAGGTGGTCTGTTCATTACGAGCGGCATTATCAGCCAGAAGAAAGGCGACGTAAAAGAAGCCTTGATAAAAACTGGTTTCGATATTGTTGAAGTCAATGAAATGGAAGATTGGGTTGCCATCATTGCAAAGAAGAATTAAGGCAGAGGTGAGCATATGCAGCGCTATTTCGTAGAAGCTGCCAATTGGCAGGATAACCGGATTACGTTGAATGGACAGGACGCTCATCATATCAATCGGGTGATGCGGATGAAAACAGGCGATAATATCATCTGTGTCCATCCGGATGGGCATGCCGCAAAATGTGAGATTGACGAATTGGTGTCAGATCATGTTACTGTCTCCGTAGTTGAAAAAGTCGATATGAATACTGAAATGCCAGTATCAGTAACGATTGCCCAAGGGCTTCCCAAGGGTGACAAACTGGAATGGATCGTGCAGAAAGGAACGGAATTGGGTGCAGCTGCATTTGCTCCTTTCCAAGCTGCTCGTTCCGTTGTAAAATGGGACGAGAAAAAGAAGGACAAAAAACGGCAGCGCCTTGAAAAGATTGCCAAAGAAGCTGCCGAGCAGTCCAGCCGTTTGATAATACCGGCAATAAAGGATGTGCAAACCTTCCAAATGCTGCTTGATAGCAGCGATACATACAAGCACAAATTGTTCGCTTATGAAGAAGCGGCAAAAGGATTGAAGGCAGAACCGCTTCGATCTGTTTTCCAGCACATTTCCCCATCAGACAATGTGCTTGTCGTAATCGGACCAGAGGGCGGCTTCAGTGAATCAGAAGCTGATGCGCTTCAAAATGCGGGTTTTGCACCTATCAGGCTCGGACCTCGAATTTTGCGCACAGAGACCGCTCCACTGTATATGTTGGCTAGTCTATCGTACCATTTTGAAGAATGAGGTGTTTTACCATGCCTACAGTGGCATTCCACACATTAGGTTGTAAAGTGAACCATTATGAGACAGAAGGTATTTGGCAGAAGTTCAAAGCCCAAGGCTATGAAAGGGTGGATTTTGATCACCAGTCAGACGTGTACGTTATCAACACTTGCACGGTTACGAATACTGGAGATAAAAAAAGCCGCCAAGTCATTCGCCGGGCAGTACGTAAAAATCCTGAGGGCGTCATTTGTGTAACCGGATGTTATGCGCAAACGTCCCCTGGTGAAATCATGGAGATTCCGGGAGTGGACATCGTAGTTGGCACGCAGGGCCGGGACAAGATGATTGAGCATATCGAGGAATTCAAGGTGAAGAAGGAACCGATCAACGGCGTTTCGAACATCATGAAAAACCGTGTCTTCGAGGAAATGGATGTACCAGCCTTCACCGACCGTACGCGTGCATCGCTGAAAATCCAGGAAGGCTGCAATAACTTCTGCACTTTCTGTATCATTCCTTGGTCCCGCGGATTGCTGCGTTCCCGTAACCCTGAGGACGTCATGAAGCAGGCTCAGCAGCTTGTGGACGCTGGCTACAAGGAAATCGTCCTTACAGGGATTCATACAGCAGGATACGGCGAGGATATGCAGGATTACAATTTTGCTAAATTGCTGCGGGAATTGGAGGCGAATGTACGTGGATTGAAACGAATCCGTATTTCCTCCATTGAGGCAAGCCAGATTACGGATGAGGTCATTCAGGTACTGGATGAGTCTGAGAAAATCGTGCGTCATTTGCATATCCCGCTTCAATCTGGATCTGATTCCGTTTTAAAACGCATGCGCCGCAAGTATTCTTCAGACTTTTACCGCAGTAAAATCGATAAAGTGAAGAAAGCTTTGCCTAACCTTGCCATTACGAGTGATGTGATTGTCGGCTTCCCAGGTGAGACAGAAGAGGAATTCATGGAAACATATCGTTTCATTCAAGAAATCGGTTATAGCGAGCTCCATGTGTTCCCTTATTCCAAGCGTACAGGAACACCTGCTGCACGTATGGCAGACCAAGTGGACGACGAGACAAAGAATGAGCGTGTCCACCGTCTGATTACACTTTCGGATCAGCAAGCGAAAGAATATGCTTCTCAATTCGAAAATGAAGTATTGGAAGTCATTCCAGAAGAGCTTTTTGACGAAAACGAATCCGACACATTATATGTCGGCTATACAGATAACTATTTGAAAGTGAAATTCGAGGCAACACCGGACATGATCGGTAAGATTGTCCGTGTTAAGCTGACTAAGGCTGGCTATCCGTATAATGAAGGCCAATTCGTCCGGGTAATGGATGATGAGGAAGCAAGTGTAACTATCTAACTTGACTATAAAAGGAGTTATTTCTCTTGGAAAATATCGCTGGATATATTGATCACACACTTTTAAAGCCTGATGCTACAAAGGAACAAATCGATGTAATTGTTGAGGAAGCGGCAACCCATAAATTCGCTTCTGTTTGTGTAAATCCGTATTGGGTTTCTCATTGTGCAGATCAGCTTAAAGGTACAGATGTGAAAGTATGTACTGTTATCGGATTCCCTCTTGGCGCTTCGACTAGCGCGGTAAAAGCTTTGGAAACTAAGGACGCTATTGAAAAAGGTGCTGGTGAGATCGATATGGTCATCAATGTCGGTGCTTTGAAATCAGGCGATTTAGAGACTGTTGAGTCTGACATTCGTGCAGTTGTGGAAGCAGCAGCAGGTGTACTGACGAAAGTGATTATCGAGACTTCATTATTGACTGATGAAGAAAAAGTAACAGCTTGTGAGCTTGCTGTAAAAGCTGGAGCTGATTTCGTCAAAACTTCCACTGGTTTTTCCGGCGGTGGTGCAACAGTGGAAGATATCAAATTGATGCGTAAGACAGTCGGTCCGGACATCGGTGTAAAGGCCTCCGGCGGTGTGCGTGACCGCGAAGCTACACTGGCTATGATCGAAGCAGGTGCTACTCGCATCGGTGCCAGCGCAGGTGTTCAGATCATCGCAGGCGTTGCTGGAAGCAGCGATTATTAAGAAGTAATTATGAAATGTGCGTGATTATGCACCTTTCTATTGACCAGGATTTAGCATTATATTATAATGAGCAAAGACATATGCAGCAGTGCATATGAGTTAGCACATTGTTGTATGCTTCGGAGGGAGGGAAATTAGCATGTCAAACACTACTCGCGTTCGCAAAAACGAGTCTCTTGAAGATGCTCTTCGTCGCTTTAAGCGCACTGTTTCTAAAAGCGGTACTCTATCTGAATACCGTAAGCGTGAATTTTACGAAAAACCTAGTGTACGTCGCAAGAAAAAATCTGAGGCGGCTAGAAAGCGTAAGTAAGCAAAGAGGGTGCAAAGAGATATGTCATTAACAGAACGTCTGAACCAGGATATGAAGACTGCCATGAAAGCAAGGGATAAAGAAACGCTCAGCGTAATCCGTATGGTGAAAGCTGCCCTGCAGAATGAAGCAATTCGTACTGGAAATGACACGCTGTCAGAAGATGAAGAACTTACCGTTTTATCTCGTGAGGTAAAACAACGAAAAGATTCCCTCCAAGAATTCCAAGAAGCTGGACGCGATGATCTTGCCCAGAAGCTTGAAGCGGAGCTTCAAGTCTTGAAAGATTATATGCCCGAACAGCTTTCGGAAGAAGAACTTGAAGACATTATTAAACAGACCATCACGGAGGTAGGAGCTACTTCCAAGAAAGACATGGGCTCAGTCATGAGCGCTGTTATGCCGAAAGTTAAAGGCAAAACCGATGGTTCTTTAGTTAATAAAATCGTGAATAAGCACTTGTCTTAACTGATAGTTATATGAATATCTAAAAGGAAAACCCAATCATGAATGATTGGGTTTTCTGCTTTTTTACGAAAGTTTATCTACATATGAAACCTTTTCTTTATCCAAGCGTATAAGTTAACGTACATAACAACTGTAAACGAAACCAGTCGGGGTCAGGAGGATTTCTATGCTGCAATATATCACACTTCCAAGTCTTCAAACAGCGATGCACAGCTTCGGCGAAACAATGCAGACGTGGATCACTTCTCCGGTTCTTGTGACAATCCTGCTTTCCATAGCTTTTGCTGGATTGGCTGTCGAGATGTTCACACCCGGCTTTGGAGCGGGTGGGATACTTGGAATCATTGCTGGAGGAATGTTTCTTTACGGTCACATTGCGGCAGGACTAGCAACCAATACGGATATTCTGCTTTTGACTGCAGCCATCATTTTACTTGTCTTGGAATTATTCGTACCTGGAGGCATAATGGGCATACTTGGTATGATCGGGTTACTATGGGCGCTTTTTTCTATGGCGGCAGATAGAACCGATATGATGATGAGTGTAAGTATTGCATTCGTGGTCACCGTTTTGGCTGTTGTATATGTCATTCGCATTGTCGGATTTGAAAAAGGGATGTTCAAGCCGATGATACTCCAGGAAACACTCAAGCCGGATACGCTTCCTAGCTTGACAGTCCTGATTGGTAAACGTGGTGTAGCGAAAACACCCTTGCGCCCGTCAGGTACAGCCGATATTGATGGCAGGGTAATGGATGTCATCACTGAAGGCAGGTATGTTGCCAAAGGATCGGGAATAGTTGTTATCCGTACAGAAGGCACGAAAATCATCGTCAGTCCTCTGACGAACAAGGAGGAAACAGAATGAATCAAGATATACTAGTACCGATCATTATTGCTGCAGTCATTTTGATTGCATTGATTATTTTATTCACTTTCGTACCAGTTGCATTATGGATCAGTGCCCTGGCAGCAGGTGTCCGTATCAGCATCTTCACATTGGTAGGGATGCGTTTAAGACGTGTTATCCCATCACGTGTCATCAATCCATTGATTAAAGCCCATAAAGCAGGCTTGAAGGTTGATACAAACCAGCTGGAGAGTCATTATCTGGCAGGAGGTAATGTCGACCGCGTCGTCAATGCACTTATTGCAGCTCACCGTGCGAATATCGAATTACCATTTGAACGCTCAGCAGCAATTGATCTAGCTGGTCGTGATGTATTGGAAGCTGTGCAAATGAGTGTCAATCCGAAAGTGATTGAAACACCGTTCATTTCAGGTGTGGCGATTGATGGTATCGAAGTGAAGGCGAAAGCTCGTATCACAGTGCGTGCCAATATTGACCGACTTGTGGGTGGTGCCGGAGAGGATACCATCATCGCGCGTGTAGGGGAAGGAATTGTCAGTACCATCGGTAGCTCGACCAACCATAAGAATGTATTGGAAAACCCGGATAAAATCTCACACAATGTGTTAGAGCGCGGTTTGGATTCCGGTACGGCATTTGAAATTCTGTCCATTGATATCGCAGACATTGATATCGGTAAAAACATTGGAGCGATGCTTCAAACGGATCAGGCAGAGGCAGATAAGAATATCGCCCAAGCCAAAGCTGAAGAACGTCGTGCGATGGCTGTAGCACAGGAGCAGGAAAACTTAGCCCGCGTACAAGAAATGCGTGCCAAGGTAGTAGAAGCAGAAGCGGATGTTCCGCTTGCTCTTGCTGAAGCACTGCGTTCAGGTAACATGGGCGTGATGGATTATATGAACTACCAGAACATCAATGCAGATACAACAATGCGAGACAGCATTGGTGACTTGTCAAATAATGACGAGGAAGAACGTTAAGTTTTAGAAAGGTGGCAGGTGCATGTTTGACATTTTGCAATTTCTCGTGCCGTTAGCAATTGCTGCCATTGCTTTCTTTTTTAACTCCGCAGGTAAAAAAGGAGATCATGATAACGATCCCCGACGCACGCAGCCTCCGGTCAAGAACTGGCAGGAGAAGCAGCCTCATGCAAGCAGAGAAGATCGTCAGCAGAAACAGAGGCCAGTTAAAGCACCAGAACTGATTCAAGCCGAGCAGAAAGCAGAGGAATATAGAAAACAGACGACAGAGGCAATTCAGCAAGCTTTGGAAGTGCGCAGTGCCTCCTCTGTCCGTCGTCAGGATGATAAAGACCAACCTCTAGCTAAGCCAATCAAGCTGAAACGTCCTACTAGCAGACAATTAGCAGAACAGGTTCTCTGGTCTGAGATACTCGGAGAACCACGTGCGAAAAAACCGCATCGCGCTTTCAACAAGCGAGTCCAATAATGGGCTCGCTTTTTTCGTGCATCAGACTGTTCTCACTTGCCTCTTAGCAACATAGAATGTGCAGAGGGGAGCTGATGGAAATGAAAAAATGGCAGCAGCGGATCGGAAATTGGTTCACCGAGCATTTGGATATGCCTGCTGATGTGGTGCTTGAACTCCCTCGCATTACGACAATCGGCCATTTTCATGCATATATCGAAAATCACAGAGGGCTTGTGCTTTTTTCTGATAACGAACTTAGGCTGCGTCTCAACACAGGTTTCCTCCGGATAACAGGGGAATCATTCGTACTGAAAGTCATGCTTCCAGAGGAAATCCTGCTCGAAGGCAAAATGAAGGAATTCAAATTCATTGAATCATAAGGCAAGCGGATCGGGGAGGTACGTATGAAGAAGCACACACAGGATATTTATTTTACTGGATATGTGACCGTACTGATAAAAGGGGACAGACCGGAGCTATTTTTTAATCAGCTTGTACAGGAGAAGGTTCTTGTCTGGGATATCATCAAAACAGACAGTCAGACATGTGAAGCGAAGATAAGGAAACAGGATATAAGCAAGCTTCGCATGCAGCGAAGAGGGACAGGCTACAAAATTCAGTTCCGCAGCAAGCATGGGTTTCCTTTCCTCTTCACTGCATTGCTGCATAAGAAACCGTTGCTGCTCGGTATAGCCATCAGCATCCTGTCTATTTTCTTTCTCTCAAATACAGTCTGGAAAATTGAAGTGAAAGGCGTAAGCCCGGAGTTAGAGCATCAAATCGAAACACAGCTGGATGAGTACGGCGTGCGTTTAGGTGCCTTCAAGCTGACGCTTGGCGCCCCAGTTGATATCCAGCAGCGTTTGTTACAAGATATTCCGGATCTTCTGTGGATAGGAGTGCAAGAGAAAGGGACAACCTATGCATTGGAAGGTGTACCGAAAACAATCGTTAAAGAAGAAGCACAACCAGGACCTCGGCACCTTGTGGCAAAGAAAAAAGGTGTTATCGTCGACATGTTTGTATCAGAAGGAGTGCCGCAAGTGGGGGTGCATGATTACGTAGAGCCTGGAGATGTGCTCGTTTCCGGTTTGATCGGGAATGAACCTCCTCCTATTGACAAGGATCAAAAGGATAAGACAAAGCAGAAAGATACACGTAAGCATGTTGCAGCGACTGGTAAAGTCATCGCACGGACGTGGTATAATGTGTCTGCAGCAGTTCCGCTAGAAGAAACATATACTGTTCTTAGCGGTAAACAGGAAAATAAATATGCAATTCGGATTGGAGACAATTTCCAGTTTCCGGTTTGGGGGTTCGGGGAAACTGAGTTCAAGGATTCCCAGGAACAGACTGCTGTACGCCATCTCCGGTTCCTCCGCTGGGAGCTGCCGATCGGGATGAGTAAAACGACGGAATACGAACGGGTCACGAAACAAGTGAACCGGACAAAAGAGGAAGCGAGTAAACAGGCTGAAAAATTAGCCAAACAGAATTTACAGCTCCAAGTTGGTGCTGATGCTGACATTATTTCTCAAAAAATTTTACATGAGACTGTCGAGAATGGTAAAGTTAGATTAATCTTATACTTTCAAGTAAATGAAGATATTGCAACATCTCAACCTATATCTCAAGGAGATTGATTATGCCCGAAGACGTAAAACGTGTGAATTTGCAATTAAAAGATACTAATGAAACATTAGCTCTGTTCGGCACGGAGGATCGCCATCTGAAGCAGATCGAAGAACATTTCCGTGTTTCCATTGTCACGCGTGGGGAAGAAGTTCGCGTAACTGGACCAGAAGAAGAAGTCCGCACGACAGAGGAGCTGCTGCAAGCGTTGGCTGCTGTCATTAGGCGCGGCATTCCAATTGGAGAACGCGATGTGGTGTACGCTATTGAGTTAGCCAAAAAAGATAAACTGGATCAATTCGAAACATTATTTGATGATGAAATAACGAAAAATGCAAAAGGCAAGTCAATTCGTGTCAAAACACTCGGCCAGCGGAATTATATCAATGGTATCAAGTCCAATGACTTGGTCTTTGGTATTGGACCTGCCGGTACTGGTAAAACCTATTTGGCAGTTGTAATGGCCGTCAATGCTTTGAAAAAAGGTATCGTAAAGCGTATCATTTTGACACGGCCGGCAGTGGAAGCAGGCGAAAGCTTAGGATTCCTTCCAGGTGACTTGAAGGAAAAGGTAGATCCGTATTTGCGCCCGTTGTACGATGCCTTGCATGATGTACTCGGCTTAGAACAGACGACTCGTCTGATTGAGCGTGGAACGATCGAAATTGCTCCGCTTGCTTATATGCGCGGACGTACACTGGATGATGCTTTCGTTATCCTGGATGAAGCCCAAAACACAACAAACGCTCAGATGAAGATGTTCCTCACAAGACTCGGTTTCGGGTCCAAGATGGTCATCACAGGCGATTTGACTCAGATCGACTTGCCGAAAGGTGCTCTATCTGGTCTGCGTTCTATCGAGACAAAGCTCAGTAATGTAAAAGGTATCTATTTTACCTACTTAAAGCAGACAGACGTAGTGCGTCACCCGCTTGTGCAACGAATTATCGAAGCTTACGAATCAGAATAAAAAGGAAAGAGGCCCGGCTTCGGGTCTTTTTCGGTTTAAGCGGATAGGAGGGCAGAGTGTGGCTAGAAAGAGGTTCAGGGAACTGTTTAGAAGGAAATCACAAGCTGGTGAACGTGCATTCATTTTGATTGGAGCAATATTGCTCGGATGCTTCTTCTTTGTTACGACAGCTTCCAATGTGACAACGAAGAATTATGACGTCCAGATTTATGATGCAGCAAAAGAAACGATACGTTCACCGATTACCATCGAGAATGAAGCCGAGACGGAAAGACAAAGACAGGAAGCGAGCCAGCAAATAGATGACCGCTATACTGTATCCTCTGAAATAACAGAAGCGAAAACAGATGCGGTTGAAGAGATTTTCTCTGCAATCGGTCAAGCAGATGAAGCCGACCAGCCTATCGACCAAAGAGTCGAGTCAGTCAAGGATCTGCTTTCCGAATCTGTTAAGGAAGATTTGACGGACAGACAGCTGGAACAGCTGCTCCAAATACCGTCAGACGAAAGAGAAATCAGTGAAAAAGTATTCGTCGACACGATGACTGGATATCTTGAAGATGGGGTAAAACGCGATGAAGTACAGCAGACGAAGGAAGAGATGGGAGAAAGAATCGGTTATGCAGATGTGTCTTCTGGCGCTAAGCAAGCACTCCGTTCGCTGACTAGCTTTGCTATTGTACAGAATGCATCCTTTGACGCACAGGATACAGCCTCAGCAAGAGCAGAAGCCCAGCAGAGCGTAGCTCCTGTCATGATTCGTGCAGGCCAGATCATCGTCCAGGAAGGACAGACGATCACGAACGATGTTTATGAAGAACTGAAGCTCGTAGGTCTATTGAACAATACTAGGAATGTCCTGCCGCTTGTCGGTCTGGTACTATTCGTGGCTCTTTTAACCGGTGTTCTGGCATATGAAACAATACATACATTAAAAAAACGGACTAGACCGAGTAAGTCTGTCCTTTTGTTTTCGTTTTTGCTTATTTGTATGTCTGCCCTACTGTTGAAGTTGGTCAGTGCTCTTGGAACAACTGATCAGCATTATTATTTACTGCTTCCTGCAGCGTTTGCGGCAGTTTTGTTCAGGCACTTACTGAGCGAACGGTTCGCTATCGGATATGCCATCGTGTACAGTATATTGGCTGGAATCATCTTGAACGATGAAATACCTGGATCCTTAAACATGGAGGCGACACTTTACTTCCTGTTCGCCCAGCTGGCAGCCGTTTATTCCATTCGAAATGTAAAGGATAAAGCAGCGATGGCAAAAGCACTTCTTTTGCTGGCAAGTGTGCAAGTGATTAGTGTATTGTTATTCTTATTCTTCGCATTTGAAAAATATGCTTGGGATGCGGTGCTGCTTTATGTTGGTTTTGCTGTTTTGTCAGCTATATTGACAGTCGTACTTGTAGCTGGTATTCTGCCGTTCGTCGAAGCCGGATTCGGTGTCCTTTCCGAAACGAAGCTTTTAGCATTATCGAAACCGAATCACCCATTACTGAAAAAGATCCTTACTGATGCTCCTGGGACATATCATCACAGCATCATGGTAGCCAATTTGTGTGAAGCTGCATGTGAAGCTATCGGAGCAGATGGCCTGCTAGCCCGAGTCGGTGCGTATTACCATGATCTTGGCAAAACACGACAGCCGCAGCTTTTCATTGAAAACCAAATGGGCCGAAAGAATCCACATGACAAGCTATCACCGCGGCAAAGTGCTGAAATTATCATTCGCCATCCACTTGATGGGGCACAAATGCTGCAAAACAACCATTTCCCAAAGGAAATTGTTGATATGGCCAAACAGCATCATGGGACATCGCTTTTGAAGTTTTTTTACTACAAGGAAAAGGAATATAATAAAGACGTAAAGGAAGAAACGTATCGCTATCCAGGTCCAAAGCCATCGACGAAAGAGACAGCGGTCCTATCGATTTGTGATTCTGTCGAAGCAGCAGTTCGATCCATGAAAGAGCCGACTCAGGAAAAAATCGGTACCTTAGTAGATAATATCATCAAGGATAAGCTAATGGATGGCCAACTGGATTGTGCGCCGTTGACTTTACAGGATTTGCAAGTAATCAAAGAAGCTATTTGTCAGGCGCTTACGGGAATATTTCATTCCCGGATCGAATACCCGGATGAAGAAAAAGTGAAGGAGGCAAACTAATGCATATTGATTTCCATGATAAAACGAATAGCGTGACAGCAGATTATGTAGATCTGATTGATCGGCTTATCCAATACGCAGCAGATGCAGAGAAAATAACAGAAGAAGCCGAGATGTCCATCACATTTGTGGACAATGCTGAAATACAGGTGATCAATCGAAATTATCGTCAAAAGGATGTACCGACAGACGTCATATCCTTTGCCATGCAAGAAGAAGGGGAAGGCGAACAGCAAATAATCGGAGAAGAAATCCCGATTGTTTACGGTGATATCATCATCTCTGTTGACAAAGCGAAAGAACAGGCAGAAGAGTATCAGCATAGTGTGGAGAGGGAACTTGGTTTTCTCGCTTTGCATGGCTTCCTGCATCTTTTAGGATATGATCATATGAATGAGGCAGATGAGAAGAAGATGTTCGGCCGACAAGAGGAGATTTTGAATGGCTTCGGACTCAAACGGGAAGAAAACTAAGTCTGGCATCGGATTCCGCTATGCGTGGAATGGGATACGCTGGACTTTCCTCGAGGAGAGGAATTTCCGTATTCATACAATCGCAGCAATCATCGCCCTGATAACAGGCATGATTCTCCGGATCGACCCAGCGGAATGGGCGGCTATCCTTTTAAGTATCGGTTTCGTCATTGTGACGGAAATGATTAATACAGTCGTCGAACTTATGATGGATCACCTATCGCCCGAACAAAGCAAGGCAGCAGGCCTCATCAAGGATATTGCAGCAGGTGCCGTCCTCATTGCGGCAATCACTGCCATTTGTGTCGGTCTTGTCGTTTTCGTTCCGGAAATCATTTCTGTATTGTGAGGAAAACCGTCCATGTAGATGGACGGTTTTTTACTCGCATTGGAGCGTCGTCTAGCTGCGAAGACCAGAAACTGCGTTGTAAGCGATAAGTCCCTGCGGAAGGACAGTTCACTCCCTCCGGGCCTTCTCACTTACCACTTCGTTTCTAACCGGTCTTCTCCGCTTTTGGTTTTTTTTAACCCCTTTTGTCGAATGGGTGAAGTGGCGGGGGATTTGTAGTAAGATAGAGATACAACATTTTTATAGTACTCGAGGTTTTTGTCGTACTAGTACTTGGAGGAATATAACAGCATGGAGAAAGAATTTCGCTCAGGTTTCATTTCCATCATCGGGAGACCCAATGTTGGGAAATCAACTTTATTGAATCGTTTTGTCGGTCAGAAGATCTCTATTATGAGTGATAAGCCGCAGACGACGCGCAACCGGATTCAAGGGGTGCTCACGCAGGATGATGCACAATTCATCTTTATTGATACGCCTGGTATCCACAAACCGAAGCATAAGCTCGGAGATTTTATGGTGAAGACAGCAGAGAACACAATGAATGAAGTGGACGCTGTCATGTTCATGGTCAATGCCGAGGAAGGCTATGGCAGAGGGGATCAATTCATCCTTGAACGACTGCAGAAAGTCAACAACCCAGTTTTCCTGGTACTGAATAAAATTGATAAGGTCCATCCGGATAAGCTGCTCGAACTTATCGAGCTGTATAAGGACAAGTTGGACTTCACAGAAATTGTCCCAATCAGTGCGCTGGAAGGCAATAATACGGCGCATTTACTTGAAACGTTAAAAGGTTATCTGCCAGAGGGGCCGCAGTATTACCCGGAAGACCAAGTGACGGATCACCCGGAGCGCTTCGTTATAAGTGAGCTCATTCGTGAGAAGGTACTGCATTTGACACGGGAGGAGATACCGCATTCGATCGCTGTTGTCATTGAAGCAATCGAGAATCGCCACAGCACGAAGGAGAAGGTATTTATCCAAGCTACGATCATCACGGAACGAAAATCCCAAAAAGGTATCATCATCGGAAAGCAGGGCAGTATGCTCAAACAAGTCGGTAAGCTGGCGCGTAGAGATATAGAGATGCTGCTTGGCAGTAAGGTATTTCTCGAGCTTTGGGTTAAAGTGCAGCCTGATTGGCGGAATAAGCAAGCGCAGCTCAATGATTACGGTTTCAGCCGTGAAGAATATTGATAGCTGGTAATATTTGAAGCACATGGATTGAGGAGAAGGTGTCATCCTAACTAGGAGAATGTTTTGTATATTCATTTCTTAAAAAAAGCATAGAAAGGTGGACTTCCTGTGATTGATTTCCATTGGCAAATCTTTAGCAAGACCGGGAGTATCGAAACCTACTTATTGATGAAAGAAATCGAAACAATGTACAATTCACTATTACCTCCGGAGCAAAATAACATCATTGAGCTCCCGACTTATAATCGGCTTCAATCTAAAATGTAAGCAATGGACTGGGGAGAGAGCGTTGCTCCAAAACGTAGAAGGAATCATCCTGCGCACACAGGATTATGGGGAAACACATAAAATCATTACCATATTCACAGAAGATCGCGGCAAGATCGCTGTGATGGCAAGAGGTGCAAAGAAACCGAAAAGCAGGATGGCTGCCATTGCGCAGCCATTCATCTTCGGGTCATTTCTAGTACAGCTTGGCTCGGGCATGGGAGCCATGCAGCAGGGAGAGCCTCTGCAAAGCTTCCGGGCGATCCGTGAAGATATCGTCAAAACAGCATATGCGTCTTATATAGCGGAAATGACAGACAAGCTGACAGATAATAATAAGCCTGATCCTGATTTATTCCGCCAGCTGCTGCAGGTGATGGAGTGGATCAATGACGGCAAGGATGCAGATGTTTTGCGAATCATCTATGAATTGAAGATGTTCCGCCGCGGTGGTTTTGCGCCGACAGTGCATCAATGCGTTAATTGCGGAAATACGGAGCTGCCTTTCCGGTTTTCCGTACCGGAAGGCGGTATGCTTTGCAGGCGCTGTATGCATCTTGACCCGGATGCATATGTATTATCAGAAAAAGTAACGAAGCTTCTGCAGCTATTTTCGAGTATCGATATTTCCAGGATTGGCAATATATCGGTGAAGCCAGAAACTAAACGGCTTTTAAACGAGCTGCTTGATACTTATTATGATCGGTACGGTGGTTATTTCCTGAAAAGCA
This sequence comes from Virgibacillus sp. 7505, assembly GCF_002272135.1. Classification (GTDB taxonomy): domain Bacteria; phylum Bacillota; class Bacilli; order Bacillales; family Amphibacillaceae; genus Terribacillus. Next base: position 83,771 of record NZ_NPBF01000017.1, read on the forward strand.
AGAAGTTCCTTGCACAATTAGATAAACTTCAATAATGGTTTGTTGACAATTAGTGCTGCCTTTTAGTATGATAGTAACAAAATCGACGGCTTGCGTTGAAGAAGAGTAGTATCCGTCCGGTTCTTTGCATAGCGAATCTGGGATAGTGGGAGCCAGAACAAAGACAGACGGAGAAGGCGCTTTGGAGCAAAAGGAAAAAAGAGTGGCTTCCATTTGGGAGCAATTAGGGTGGAACCGCGGTAATCCCGTCCCTATGCTGTTTATGCAGCATAAGGACGGGATTTTTCTTTGTCCATCCAGACGTTGATGAAAAGAAGATGGAGGGAATCCGATGAATATCCAAAATATGATTTTGACGTTACAAAAGCATTGGTCAGACCAGGGCTGTCTATTGATGCAGGCGTATGATGTAGAAAAAGGGGCAGGTACAATGAGCCCTATGACTTTATTGCGCAGCCTTGGACCTGAGCCGTGGAACGTAGCTTATGTGGAGCCTTCCCGACGCCCAGCTGATGGCCGATACGGGGAAAACCCGAACCGTTTATACCAGCATCATCAATTCCAGGTGATCATGAAGCCTTCACCAGACAATATCCAGGAACTATACTTGGACTCTCTTCGCAAGTTGGGCATCGATCCATTGAAGCATGACATCCGTTTTGTTGAGGATAACTGGGAGAACCCGACACTTGGTGCCGCTGGACTTGGCTGGGAGGTTTGGCTTGATGGTATGGAAATCACGCAGTTCACGTATTTCCAGCAAATCGGCGGCTTGGAAGCAAAACCCGTTTCCGTTGAGATTACATATGGTCTGGAACGACTTGCTTCTTACATTCAAGATAAAGAGAATGTTTTCGAGCTCGACTGGACAGATGGCGTTACAGTAGCTGATATCTTCAAGCAGCCGGAGTTTGAGCATAGCACATATACTTTTAAAGAATCTGATACAGACATGCTGTTCCAGCTGTTTGATATGTACGAAAAAGAAGCGAAGCGGATCATGGATCAAGGGCTTGTCTTCCCTGCGTATGATTACGTGTTGAAATGTTCCCACACATTCAACTTGCTCGATGCCAAAGGCGCCATCTCAGTGACAGAGCGAACTGGATATATCGGCAGAGTACGTAACTTGGCCAGATCCATTGCGAAGAGCTATGTAGCAGAACGGGAACGACTTGGCTTCCCAATGCTGAAAGAAGGAGCGGATGAGCATGCAAAGTAAGGATGTACTTTTCGAAATTGGCTTAGAGGAAATGCCAGCACGGTTTTTGCCTGGCACGATTGAGCAGTTAGAAAGCAAGACGACAGCATGGCTGAATGAGCTGGGTCTCTCCTTTGAAAAGGTACTTGTACAAGCAACACCGAGACGTGTGGCTGTTTCAATCCTAGCACTTTCCGATAAGCAGCCTGACATCGAAGAAGAAGTGAAAGGACCTGCACTTCGAATCGCAAAAGATGAAGCAGGACAATGGTCGAAGGCAGCACAAGGTTTCACGCGCGGTCAAGGCGCTTCGGTTGATGATATCTATACGAAAGACGTGGATGGAACAGAATATATCTTTGTGAAGAAGTTTGTCAAAGGTCAGCATGCTACAGACTTGCTGCCGGCTTTCAAAGATGTGCTGCTAAGTCTGCATTTCCCTAAGAATATGCGCTGGGGATCCGGCAGCTTGCGTTATGCACGACCAATTCGCTGGATCGTAGCACTGTATGGTGAAACGGTCATTCCAATGGAGATAGCGGGAACAGCATCATCAAATCTTACTTACGGTCATCGATTCCTTGGAAAAACAGCTACAATTGATAATCCTTCTGTTTATGCATCTGTACTGGAAGAGCAATTTGTTATTGTAGATCAGAAGAAGCGTCAACAGATGATCATCGATGGTATTCGTCAATTGGAAACTGCAAACGGCTGGCAAATTCCAATTGATGAAGATCTTTTGGAGGAAGTGCTGTATTTGGTGGAATACCCGACTGTATTCCATGGCGATTTTGCTGCCAGCTTCCTGGATTTGCCGCAAGAGGTGCTGATAACAAGCATGAAGGAACATCAGCGTTACTTCCCAGTTACAGACACGTCTGGGCAGCTGTTACCGCATTTCATCGGTGTACGTAACGGAAACAGCGATCATTTGGAGAACGTAGCACGCGGAAACGAAAAGGTGCTTCGTGCCAGACTTCAGGATGCCGAATTCTTCTATGCGGAGGATAAAGCGCAGCCGATTGAGAAAGCGCAAGAAAAGCTGTCTAAAATGGTGTATCAAGTGGAACTCGGTACCTTGCAGGATAAAGTGGACCGAGTGACGAAGATTGCGAAGATGATTAGTGAAGCTGCAGCTATCGATTCGGAAACGTCAGCTCGGGCAGAGCGCGCTGCAAGCATCGCCAAATTTGATCTTGTGACGAATATGGTGAACGAATTCACTGAACTTCAAGGTATCATGGGTGAGAAATATGCACGCCACTTCGGCGAAGCTGAAGAAGTGGCCCAAGCAATTCGCGAACAGTATATGCCGCTTTCCTCTCATGGAGAGCTTCCTGAGTCTGTGGAAGGTACGATTGTCAGCATTGCCGATAAATTGGACACAATCGTTGGAAGCATGGTAATCGGCAATGTTCCGACTGGTTCACAGGATCCTTATGGTTTACGCCGTCAAGCAATTGGTATCATCCAAATGCTGTTGAAGACAGACTGGCAGATCACAGTAGAAGCAATAGTCGATCGCACAGTGGAATTGTTTGAGCAGCAAGCTTTGCCGACTGTTGAAAAGGATACCTATACAGAAGATATTCGCAATTTCTTCTACCAGCGTGCTTCTCAATTGCTGAAAGAGGAAGGTATCTCTCATGATGTTGTGGAAGCCGTTCTTTCTGTACAAATCGGTAACTATCCGTACACACTTGCTAAAGCGAAAACATTGCAAGTATTGCGTCAGGATGAGAGCTTCAAACCAATTCAGGAAGCATTGGGACGCGTCATAAACCTTGCTAAAAAAGGTGCTGATCACGGGGTAGAGGAAGCGTTATTCGAAAATGAATACGAGAAGCAGCTCTACAGCAAGCTCGATGAGAACAAAAAAGCTTATATGGAAGCTGCAAGCAACCGTCAAGCGAAAGAAGCACTGGATACGCTGGCAGCGTTCGCTGACACTATCCATGCATTCTTCGACCATACCATGGTCATGGCAGAGGATGAAAAATTAAAAACGAACCGCTTATCATTATTGAACCAATTGGCTGCACTGATTCTCAGCTACGCAGATGTAACAAAAGTACAGTGGAAACAGGTCCAATGAGGGCAGTTCTTGGATAGAGGTGATGAACATGGATTTGTCTAAAAGACAGCAGCAGATTATCGCGATTGTGAAAGAAGCGGGTCCGATTACAGGGGAACAGATCGCGGAGCGGCTTAATCTGACACGGGCGACTTTGCGTCCAGATTTGGCGATCCTGACAATGGTAGGTTTCCTGGATGCAAGACCGCGTGTTGGTTACTTCTATACGGGTAAAACAGGTTCAGAAATCATCACAGAAAAACTGATGAAATACAAAGTAGAGACCTTCCAATCGATGCCGATTGTCGTCAAAGAGGATGATTCAGCTTATGACGCGATCAGTGCAATGTTCCTGAGTGATGTCGGAACGCTTTTTGCAGTCGATCAAGACAACAATCTCGTTGGAGTCGTTTCTCGTAAGGACCTGCTGCGAGCAAGTATCGGCAATCAGGTACTGCAGGAAATTCCGGTTCATATCATCATGACGAGGATGCCGAACGTAGCCGTTTGTTATCCGGATGAATTGCTGGTGGAAGCGGCCAATCGGTTGATTGATAAACAAATCGACAGTCTTCCGGTCATAGAAAGATCAACTGAGGCAGGTGCCAAAGTAGTTGGACGTATTACAAAGACAACGATCACAAAGGCTTTTGTGGAACTTGCTCGAAATGAACTTATGTAAATATTTCCAGGAGGGGAACCGATGGAGAAACCTATCGTCTATGTTGTATCAGATTCTGTAGGGGAAACTGCAGAGCTAGTCGTAAAAGCAGCATTAAGTCAGTTTAATTTGGAAGAGCCGTTTGCTTTGCAGCGAGTTCCCTACGTAGAGAACACATCCATATTGGAAGAAACGCTGAAACAAGCAAACGAACGTCCATCAATCATCGCCTTCACGATGGTCAATCCGGATTTCCGGGCTTTCCTTACTAGCGGAGCACAAAGGCACGGTATACCTTGCATCGACCTGATGGGGCCGCTTATGGATGCGATGGCTGATATGTTCCATCAGAAACCAAAGCTTCAGCCAGGCCTTGTCCATCGTCTTGATGAAGATTATTTCCGCAGAATTGAAGCGATCGAATTTGCGGTTCGTTATGACGATGGACGTGATCCACGTGGTATCGCAAGGGCTGATATCGTACTCATTGGTGTATCGCGCACTTCCAAAACACCATTATCACAGTATCTGGCGCATAAACGTCTGAAAGTCGCCAATGTACCGATTGTTCCGGAAGTAGATCCGCCTCGGGAACTTTTCCAAGTGGATCCTTCTAAATGTATCGGTCTACGCATAAGTCCAGAGAAGCTAAACGATATCCGCAAAGAACGTCTAAAAGCGCTCGGTCTGGGGGATCAAGCGAGCTATGCCAATATCGACAGAATCAATCATGAACTGGAACATTTTGATAAGATTGCCGAGCGTATCGGCTGTCGAGTAATTGATGTTTCCAATAAAGCAGTTGAAGAAACTGCCAATAGTATCTTGACTGTCCGCAACCAACAGGATTAAGTTAATACAAAGTTAGTGTTAAGATTCTGTTTATCATGTTGACGGTCCTCCGGTAAAATCTTTACGATAAAAACAGAAGAGGCAACGGCAGGCATCTGTTGTTGCCTCTTCTGTTTCGTAAATGACGTCTACAAGGAGACCTAACATGAAAAAACAACAGCAGATCCAATCGATCTATCTGATGAGACTCTTGGCAATGTCACTTGTCGTGCTCGTCCATGTGACAGGTGCTTATGCTACTGTTCTTCCATTTGCAGGCGATGCGTACGAGAAATATCATTTTTTGAATAGGATCATCCGGATAGAAGCAGGATTGTTTATAGCTATTACCGGTCTGGTTTTCTTTTATCAATACAAGCACAAAAAACTGACAAAGTCCTTATGGAAAGATTATTACAAGAAGCGAGTCAGCTTTATCCTGATTCCTTACATCATTTGGGCTCTTGTATACGAAGTGCATAAAGTGATTCTCGGCTTTGGAGATCTCCATCCAGCAACTATCGCCAAGCGGATACTCTTTGGAGAAAGCTACTATCAGCTGCACTTTATATTTCTCATTGTTCAAATATATGTCGTCTTGCCTTTGCTGATTTGGCTGGATCATAAAGTTGCTATCTTTAGAAAATATATGTTTGTGTTCGGCGGCTTGCTGCAATTAGGCTATATTGCCATGCAGACGTTCGTGCCATTGAGCCCTTTTCCATTATTTCTGCAATTAATGGGTACGTTATTGCTCGGAGGATGGATAGGCATACACTATGATAGGGAAAAAGCGAAAAGCAGACGCTGGACTACCTGGGGATGGCTGCTGATCAGTGGTATAGCAGGATCAGCCATAGCGGTTTATTATTATTTCTCTGAGACTCTCGGTGCCTTTGAATGGAACAACATTTTATATGAGAGTGTAAATTATGTTTTCCTTATAACAGGCTGTTACAGCATATTCCGGATTGCTGAATCTTTGGCAGACAAGCTTTCGACGTCAACATTAGCCAGATTACAGCAAATTGCGGGCTATTCCTTCGGTTACTATCTGCTGCATCCGCTCATTCTGGATTATGTAACAATAACAATCCCTGCATACAGCAACTATTTATTTCATATACAGATAATGCTCCGTTATTTCGCTGTAATGGGAGTTTGTTTTTTGATCATTTATCTTTGTCATCGCTTTGTGCCTTTTGCTTCGTTATTCTTTGGTAAATTACCAAGAAACAGCAGTCTGCCGAAGCAATCTAAGGCTTCCTGAAAGCCAGTTAAAATAATGGCTTTTTTAAATACTTTGTATTATAATTAGTTTTTGTGAAAAAATGTTGTTAGTATGAAAAAAGTTTTATTGGTAACCCTTGAGGTAAAAAGCTTTATAAAAATTTTACGAAAAAGGAAGGATTCCGCATTTTATTGTAGAATTAGTGAGACATGAAATCACATAACCCTATTGTCTATGTGGATGCAGATAGCTGTCCTGTCAAGAAGGAGATTGTTTCTGCATGTGCAGCCTATCACGTTCCTGTCCGATTCGTAACCACAATCAATCATCTGAGCAGTGATTCAGATGCCTCCTGGGTGGTTCTTGATCCAGTGGATCAGGCGGTGGATTGGTATATTTTGAACCATATAACGTCTGGAGCTTGTGTTGTAACGCAAGACCTAGCTTTGGCTACTTTGCTCACAGCCAAGGACGTAACAGTCATCACACCTCGCGGAGAGCTGATTACGGAGGACGATGCCGATGAGATCCTTCTAAGAAAGCATATGCGAATCCAAAATCAACGACAGGGCAAACGAATTAAGGGACCTTCCAAGCTGACAGCTGCCGACAGAAGAAGATTCCTTACTATTTTTTCGTCTTTTTGTCGAAAAATGCAGGAATCAGACGGAAGTTGTTGAATTATATAGGTTGGTGATGTGAAATGGCTGGTGCAATACCAGAAGAAATAGTCGAGGAAGTCCGCAAGTCAAATGATATCGTCGATGTGGTCGGCGAGCATGTCCAATTAAAAAAACAAGGCCGGAACTACTTCGGGCTTTGTCCATTCCATGGTGAAAAATCACCATCATTCTCCGTGACCCAGGAAAAGCAGATTTTTCATTGTTTCGGTTGTGGAAAAGGAGGAAATGTATTTACCTTTCTAATGGAATTAGAAGGCCTTTCCTTTTCCCAGGCTGTTCAAAAGCTTGCAGAGAGAAGCGGGACAGAGGTACCTGCTTCTGTAGCAGCACAGCAGGAACGCGGGCAATCCAGGGAAGAGCAGACTGCACTTGAGGCGAACGAATGGGTCGTCAAGCTCTACCATAACTTGCTGCGCAACACGAAAGAAGGTAAGACTGGTTATGAATATCTTCTCGGCCGCGGTTTGACTGATGAGACGATTGACACCTTCCAGCTGGGCTTTGCACCAAACAGCAGAGACTTTACTGTAAAATTCCTTGAAGGAAAAGGATACAAGCCGCAAGAACTGCTTCATACAGGTCTTTTTTCAACCGATAAAGAAAATAAGCCTCAGGATCGCTTCCGGGGGCGCGTTATTTTCCCGATACGGAACCATCTCGGTAAGACAGTAGGCTTCGGTGGCCGTACACTAGGTGGAGGTCAGGAACCGAAGTACTTGAACAGTTCCGAAAGTGAGCTTTTCCAAAAAGGAAGAATGCTGTTCAATTTCGACTTAGCCAGAAGTGAAATTCGTAAGACGGGTCAGGTCGTTGTTTTCGAGGGTTACAATGATGTGATTGCAGCGCATCAAGCAGGCGTCAGAAACGGGGTTGCAACGCTTGGGACATCTCTGACAGAGACCCAGGCAAGGCTTTTAAAGCGGTATGCAGAGCAGGTTGTCATTTGTTATGACGGCGATAAGGCAGGGTTTGAAGCGACTTACCGAGCTTTGCAAATACTGCAGAAAACTGGCAATCATGTGCGTGTTGCTATGCTTCGGGACGGTCTGGATCCAGATGACTACATCCGTGAGCATGGAGCAGAGAAGTTCAAACGATCCATCATCGATGCAGCACTGACGGCTATGTCCTTCATGATGCACTACTTGAAGCAGGACTTCAACCTTTCACTTGAAGGAGATCGCCTGCAGTATGTAGAAAAAGTATTGGATGAGATTGCGCAGATTGAAAGCTCTGTAGAACGGGAACACTATCTGCGGGAGCTGTCTAACGCAATGGACCTTTCCTTGGATACGCTTGTCACCGATCTTGAGCCCAGACTCCGTAAACGGGAAAGCAAGAGAGGGGCCAGCAATTCGGCTAAAGCACCGGCGCCAAAGCAGCAATCCCGTCGAAATTATGAAAAAAAAATACCAACTGCTTTTCAGACGGCAGAAAAACAGCTGCTGGCGCATATGCTTAGAACAGCGGCAATTGCGGATAAAGTGCAAGAAGAGTTAGGGGCTTCATTTATAACGGATCAGGTCCAGGTGATCGCCACCCATCTGTATGCTTTTTACGAAGAGGGCAATGATGCGGATGTGAGCCAGTTCGTATCATCGCTGGAGGATCCTTCCTTGCAGCAGCTGGTCATCCAGGCAGCAATGCTGCCGGTAGTCGAGGATATCAGTGATCAGGAGATCAGTGATTATATCCGCACCATTAAACGCGAGCAAGTGAATAAGACTGATATTAGCCAGCTGCTGGCCGAACAAAGGCGAGCCGAACAGGAAAATGATCCCATTCGGGCAGCACAGATAGCCATGAAAATCATGGAAATACGAAGAACTTTAAAAAGTTCTCTGTAACAATAGATAGCTTGATGTTTTGGAAGGAGGAGGACTTATGGCAGAGAATAAGCCAGCAGGTTCTAAAGTGAATGAGACTGAAATGACATTGGAGCAAGCAAAAGAACTCCTTGTTGAAATGGGTAAAAAGCGTGGAGTCCTTGCTTATGAAGAGGTAAGTGAGCGTCTTGCAAGCTTTGAATTGGATTCCGATCAGATGGATGAGATCTACGAGCACTTGAACGAACAAAATGTGGAAGTGATTGGTGAATCCGACCAGGACCCGAATATGAAACAAATTGCGAAAGAGGAAGAATTCGACTTGAATGACCTAAGTGTACCACTGGGCATCAAGATCAATGACCCTGTGCGCATGTACTTGAAAGAAATTGGCCGCGTCGATTTATTGTCAGCAAAAGAGGAAATTGCGCTGGCTGAACGTATTGAAGCTGGAGATGAAGTGGCAAAACGCCGATTGGCGGAAGCGAACTTACGCCTAGTAGTAAGTATTGCAAAACGTTATGTAGGACGCGGAATGCTGTTCTTGGATTTAATCCAGGAAGGTAACATGGGTCTCATTAAAGCAGTTGAAAAATTTGATTATCGTAAAGGTTTCAAATTCAGTACGTATGCTACTTGGTGGATCCGTCAGGCAATCACTCGTGCAATAGCTGACCAAGCGCGTACAATTCGTATTCCTGTGCATATGGTCGAAACGATCAATAAGTTGATCCGTGTGCAGCGCCAGCTCCTGCAGGATCTAGGGCGTGAGCCGTCTCCAGAAGAGATTGGTGAAGAGATGGAGCTTACACCGGAAAAAGTACGTGAAATCTTGAAAATTGCTCAAGAACCTGTATCCCTTGAAACACCAATTGGTGAGGAAGATGACTCCCATCTTGGGGACTTTATTGAGGATCAGGAAGCAACTTCTCCTTCTGACCATGCAGCATACGAATTGCTGAAAGAACAGTTGGAAGATGTACTTGATACATTAACTGACCGGGAAGAGAATGTGCTTCGTCTGCGTTTCGGACTTGATGACGGAAGAACAAGAACACTTGAAGAAGTCGGCCGGGTATTCGGCGTAACCAGAGAGCGTATCCGTCAAATCGAAGCTAAAGCATTGCGCAAGCTTCGCCATCCAAGCCGTAGCAAACGCTTGAAAGATTTCCTAGAATAAGAAGGCTTTCGCTCAGCTATCATGTGTGTAACCGCATGTGGCTGGGCTTTCTTATTGCCCTTAGGAATACATACATTTTACAAAAATTGAAAGCCGAATGCAAATTCTCTCAGCAAAAAGTGTGGGAGGATATTTTACAAAAAACACGTATATTTGACAAAGGAGTTGGATATAATGAACGTTTTATCATTGTCAGAGCGGCTTTCAGCAGTCGCGGCCCATTTGCCGAAATCTGCGCATTTTGTCGATGTTGGATCTGATCATGCCTATCTACCTTGCTATGTATGTTTGCAGGATCCATCCAGCAAAGCTGTAGCAGGAGAAATTAATGAGGGACCATATCGCAGTGCTCAGAAACAGGTGAAGCTTCAAGGCTTAACAGATCGAATAGATGTACGAAAAGGTGATGGACTTGCAGTTGTTCAGCCAGACGAGGTAAAACAAGTCGTTGTCGCAGGTATGGGCGGTCCCTTGATTGCATCAATCTTAGAACAAGGCAAAGAAAAGCTTGGTCGTGTAGAACAGCTTATTGTTCAGCCCAATATAGATGCCAGAGCTCTGCGTAAATGGTTCCAGAAAAATGGATTCATCCTGCAGAAGGAACAAATCTTAGAAGAAGCCGGCCATATTTATGAGGTTCTGGTAGCGGTTCGTGAGGGAAAGAGTATTTATCACGAGGATGCAGATGTACGTGAGAAGGAGCTTTTATTTGGTCCTATCTTATTGAAGGAAAAAAATGAAGCTTTCCAGGCAAAATGGCTGGACTACAAGCGGAAGCTGGAGCGCAATGTGGCGAACATGCAGCATGCTCAGCAAGTTGATGAAGCTAAGCTTGCATCCTTCAAAACAGAGCTTAGATGGCTGGAGGAGGAATTAAATGACTGATAAGCAGAAGCGTATAGCAGACGTGATTGCGTATTTCGAGTCATGGTGCCCGCCTTCGCTTGCAGAAAAGTGGGATAATGTCGGGTTGCAAGTTGGAACGCTTGATCAAGCTGTTTCTGGTGTGCTGACGACATTGGATGTAACCGAAGCCGTTGTAGACGAGGCTATCTTGCATAATGCCAATCTGATTATTGCACATCACCCATTATTATTTGCACCTCCAAAGAAATTGGATATCGACACGCCTAAAGGACGCGTCATTCAGAAGCTTTTGAAGCATGATATAACTGTGTATGCAGCGCATACGAACCTCGACATTGTCGAAGGTGGTGTCAATGATTTGATGGCAGATGCATTGGGGCTTGAACAAAAGCGCGTGTTCCTTCCTTCGGGGCATCAAATTTTCAAAAAATTGATTGTGTTCGTTCCGAAAACACATGAACAAAACGTGAAGGATGCATTGCATACGAACGGAGCCGGAAACGTAGGTAACTATGATAAGGTAAGTTTTGTTTCAGAAGGCAGCGGGTATTTTCAGCCGAATGCTGACGCCCAGCCATTCATCGGTAAAGCAGGAGAATTAGAACGTGTAGAAGAGGTTCGTATCGAAATGCTTGTGCCTGAAGAGAATGTAAGTAAGGCAGTAGCTGCTATGATAGAAGTACATCCTTATGAGGAAGTTGCTTACGATGTTTACCCTGTTGAAATGAAAGGGAAGGCTTATGGATTAGGAAGAACCGGTAAACTGCCTTCTCCCATGACCTTGCACGAATTGGCTCAACTGGTGAAACAGCGGTATGATGTCCAGCATGTACGAGTCACGGGTGATGCTTCTGCCTCAGTAGAAACAGTAGCTGTACTCGGAGGAAGCGGCCGGGATTATATTGATCAGGCAATGCAGCAAGCTGATGTATATATAACGGGTGATTTAACTTTTCATGAAACACAGGATGCAATGCTTGCTGGTCTTTGTCTCATTGATCCCGGTCATTATGCAGAGAAGATTATGAAGCAAAAAGTGGCAGATTATCTACAGCCTGCATTTTTAGATGTACCAGTACGTGTTTCGCTGGTAAACACAGATCCTTTCAAGGGCATATAAAAAACCGAGTCCAGCCGGACTCGGTTTTCTTACGCTTTCTTAACTTTTACCTTCGGAAGGATCTTCTTCGGATCAACATTGAATTCCAGCTTCACATCTTCCAGGTTCGCTGGATCAAATTTTTCGAGAAAGTTGATAACTTCCTTTGTCACAGGAGTAGGAGTAGAGGCACCAGCAGTAATAGCAACTGTTTCGACTCCCTCCAGCCATTCCAGCTTCAACTGGGAAAGATCTTCGATACGGTATGCTTTCGTACCAGCAATCTCTTGAGATACTTGTGCGAGGCGATTGGAGTTGTTGCTTCGCGGATCGCCGACAACCAGTGTCAGATCAGCATCTTTCGCCTGTTCGGCAACTGCTTCCTGGCGCACCTGTGTCGCCATGCAAATTTCTTGAATCATTTCTGTTTGCGGGAATTTCTCTTTCACAAGCTGCATGACATCGTAGACGTCCCACTGACTCATTGTCGTCTGATTGGTAACAATAAGTTTCGGTGCATCCAATTCAAGTGCTTGTACGTCTTCTTCGGTCTGGACAAGGTGAACTTTGCCAGGAGCGACGCCGATAGCACCTTCAGGTTCCGGGTGTCCTTTTTTACCGATATAGACGACTTCATAGCCATCTGCTACTTTTTCGCGGATCAGATCATGTGTACGTGTCACATCCGGGCATGTAGCATCAAGGACAGTCAGACCTTTTTCATGTGCGCGCTGTTTCACTTCAGGAGAGACACCGTGAGCGGTGAATACAACGGTACCGCTGTCTATTTGTTCTAAAAGCTCCATTCGGTCCGAACCATCGAGTGTGATGACACCTTCCGTTTCAAATGCATTGGTCACATGGGCATTATGCACGATCATGCCGAGAATATAGATCGGCCGGGGAAGATTCTCATCCCGTACGGCATTCTGCGCTATCACCATGGCATCTACCACACCGTAGCAGTAACCTCGTGGCGCTATTTTAATTACGTTCATTCGCTGTGTTTCCCCCTTCTCCGTTTGCACGGGACATCTATTTCTGGGTCTTCTCCATTATAAAGGCTATTAAGGAATATGACAAAGATTGTTTATTATCTTCGAGTAATCGTGCAAAATATGACAAAGTCCTCTATAATATAAAAGGAACAGAATGACCAAAAGGAGTTACACATGAAAAATCACCAATTTAAACAATACGCGCTTCAGCCAACAGTCAATGAAGCGATTGATAAACTAGGCTTTGCCAACCCAACACCGATCCAGGAAAAAGTCATCCCGGCAGTTCTGCGGGGCGAGAGTGTTATCGGCCAATCCCATACTGGATCTGGTAAGACACATTCTTATTTGATTCCGTTGTTCAGTAAATTGAAGGAAGCCGAGCAGCATGCACAATTCGTTGTCACAGCACCGACACGCGAACTTGCTATCCAGATTTATGATGAAGCCCGTCATTTCATAAAACTTGCCGGTAAAGAGAACGATTGGCATGCGAAGCTATTCATTGGCGGAACAGACAAGAAAAGATCAATCGAGAAATTGAAAACACAGCCGCAGATCGTCATCGGTACCCCAGGAAGAATCCTGGATCTGATGGAGGAGCAGGCACTCGACTTATATCCAGCTACCAGCTTTGTCCTTGATGAAGCAGATTTGATGCTTGATTTAGGCTTTATTAAAGAGGTTGATCAGATTTTGACACGTATGCGTCAGGATGTACAACTGCTTGTCTTCTCAGCGACAATTCCAGAGCGTTTGCAGCCGTTCTTGAAAAAGTACTTGGAAAATCCAAAGCACTTTGAAATTGGCGGTCATCTATCTCCGGAAACGATGGAGCATCGCTTAGTTCCGATGCGGCACCGTGATGAAGCAGAAATGATCATGAAAATAGCTAGTGTCATCCAGCCATACATGGCCATTATTTTCGTGAATGGAAAGGACGCAGCCAATGTCCTTGCAGCAGAGCTTACGGATAAAGGCTTGCAGGTCGGCCTTCTTCACGGTGGACTTACACCAAGGGAACGAAAACGCGTACTTCGCGATATTCAGGAACTGCGTTTCCAGTATCTTGTTGCGACGGATTTGGCAGCACGCGGCATCGACATCAAAGGTGTCAGCCATGTCATTAACGCCCAGCTTCCGAAAGAAGAACCATTCTATGTTCACCGTGTAGGAAGAACTGCACGTGCTGGTATGGAAGGGACTGCAATCAGTCTTTACAATGATTATGACTTAGAACTGATTCAGAAACTGGATAAGAAAGGTCTTGAATTTACGACCTATGACATTGCCAATGGAGAATGGAAAGAACTGAAAGCCTGGAACGAACGGGTTACACGTAAGAAAACTGAATCTGATAATGAATCCCAAGCTTGGAAGCAAGTACGTAAACCGAAGAAAGTAAAACCGGGCTACAAACGGAAAATGCAGTATCAGAAAAATAAAATCAAGAAGAAGCTGGACCGACAAGATCGTTTTAAGCGAAAGTAAGGAGAAAGTGGATTTATGATAATCGGATCACATGTTAGTATGAGTGGTAAGAAAATGCTCTTGGGATCAAGTGAAGAAGCTTATTCTTATGGCGCTAACGCCATGATGATTTACACAGGGGCACCGCAAAACACAAGAAGAAAAGCGATTGAGGAGCTTAACATAGAAGCTGGCCGGGCGCATATGAAAGAGCATGGCATTACAGATATCGTAGTACATGCTCCTTATATCATTAATGTCGGCAACTCGATCAAGCCGGAGACATTCGAATTGGGTGTGAACTTCCTCCGCAGTGAAATAGAACGGACAGAAGCTATTGGAGCGAAGCAGATTGTATTGCACCCAGGTGCACATGTCGGCGAAGGAGTCGCGGCGGGTATCCAAAAGATTATTGAGGGTCTGAATGAAGTGCTCGTTAAAGACCAGAATGTTCAGATTGCCTTAGAAACAATGGCCGGAAAAGGCTCTGAAGTAGGATCCAACTTTGAGGAATTGGCACGTATCATCGATGGCGTCACACATAATGACAAGCTTTCCATCTGCTTCGATACTTGCCATACGCATGATGCAGGCTACGATATCGTGAATGATTTCGATGGTGTATTGGATCAATTCGACAGAGTGATTGGTCTGGACAGGCTGAAAGTTATCCATGTCAACGACAGTAAAAATGAACGAGGCGCCAGAAAAGACCGCCATGAAAATATCGGATTTGGTCATATCGGCTTCGATGCTTTGCGGTATATCGTCCATCACGACCAGCTGCAGCAGCTGCCGAAGATACTGGAAACACCATTCGTTGGAGAAGATAAAAAGAACAAGAAAGCACCGTATGCGCATGAAATCGATATGCTCATGAACAACAGCTTCAACCCTAATTTAAAAGAAAATATCATGGCATAATGAAATACCCCGAAGCAGCATTTACTGCTTCGGGGTATTTTTTACAATTTGATGCCGTGCTCTTTTGCCAGCTGCAGAAAGATTTGGTGGGTTTTTTGGGCGGTTTGTGTGTCAGTGATCTGTGCGAGCGCTTTTAGCATCTGCAGTCGATCAGATTCCTTAAATGGATCTAACTTGTTCTGCCGCAAAAATTGAACAATCTGGGATGCTTGCAGGGGTGTAAGAGGCACTTGGTATTCTTGACTTTGCTCCAGGATTTCGTCAACGGTCAAATTTCGCAGCTTATTCAGCACCAGTTTATGAACAATGAAATTCATTTGAAACCTCCAGCTCTAAGATGTGGATGAAGCGAGCTAATTCCTTTATCTACCTGGTAAGTTTATGCCGGATCCACACAAAATAGAACCATACCTTACCCCAGATAAGGAGGTTTCACATGGATAAGGAACAATTTGATCAGGATGTAAACAGTAAACGTGATGTCGAGACGGCAGCAGAGATTTCTCCTTCTGAAGAACGTTATCGACGCACTGAAAAAGAAGGCGGTCAGCAAACGACTGATTCTGGAAAAATGTTTGGCTATATCGCCTTGATCTTATCTGTTGCGTCTTTCTTTTTTGCACCGATTCTTGTCGGAGCAGCGGGTATCGTCTTTGGCGTATTGGCAAAAAGAAAGGGCGCAGATGTATTAGGGAATATCGCCTTGATCATAAGTATCATAGCAATTGTCATCTCTTTATTTACAGCACCTTATGTATAAAAAAAGCTGACTCCTTCTGGAGTCAGCTTTTTCTTATGCTTCAGCTGCTTCTTTTTCTTTTGCTGCTTGTTCAGCGAAATATTCTTCAGCTAGCTTATCAATTTCAATTTTCAGTTCATCTACCATTGTTTCCTCAGGTACTTTACGGATGATTTCACCGTGGCGGAACAGAAGACCCTCTCCACGTGCACCAGCAATACCGATATCCGCTTCACGGGCCTCACCAGGACCGTTTACTGCACAACCGAGAACAGCTACTTTAATAGGTGCTTTAATAGTGCTGATGTACTCTTCGACTTCATTTGCAATACTGATCAAGTCAATCTCTATGCGGCCGCAAGTAGGGCAGGAGATTAGAGTGGCAGCATTGGATGAAAGGTTGAATATTTTAAGAAGCTCACGAGCTACTTTAACTTCTTCAACTGGATCTGCACTTAAGGAGATACGCATCGTACTTCCGATACCTTTGCTTAAGATAGCACCCAAACCGGCAGCACTTTTCACCGTACCGGCGAATAGTGTTCCGGATTCTGTAATACCAAGGTGCAGCGGGTAAGGAATTACTTCTGCCGCTTTTTCATATGCTTCGATAGCCAATGATACATCAGATGCCTTAAGGGAAACGATGATATCGTGGAAATCAAGCTCTTCGAGAATCTTAATATGATGCAATGCGCTTTCTACCATTCCATCAGCAGTTGGGTAGCCGTATTTTTCTAGGATATGACGCTCCAGGGAACCGGCGTTTACACCGATACGAATCGGGATACCTTTGGCTTTGGCTGCGTTTACGACAGCTTCGACTTTCTCCCGTTTTCCGATGTTACCAGGGTTGATCCTGATTTTGTCCGCTCCGCCCTCAATTGCTGCTAGAGCCAATTTATAGTTGAAATGAATATCTACAACTAGTGGGATATTGATGCGTTTTTTGATTTCGGGAATCGCATCAGCTGCACGCTGATCCGGACATGCTACCCGCACTACTTGGCAGCCTGCTTCCTCAAGACGCAGTATTTCCGCTACAGTAGCTTCCACATCATGCGTTTTTGTTGTTGTCATAGACTGGATGACAACCTCGTTTTTACCGCCGATCGTGATGTTGCCAACATTGACCTGACGGGTATCTTGTCTGTGTATTAATGCCATTTATATATCGCTCCTTTGATTATCGCGAGGAAAACAGGGATATATCCTTATATTTTCCCATTATAATGCTAATACTGCTAAATTAGAAGTAACTAGGCTCAACTTTAATAAAATCTTCATCTAAGATAATGGGGGAAATAATAGGCAGATCCTGCATCCAGTGCATACGGATCCTTCCCGGGATTCAATTCCTCGAAATCCACGATCACCTGTTCCATCGTAACGCGCAAGTCGTTATTGTTCAACTCATTTGCTACAGAAAGTAGTGTGTCTCCTTGTTTTACCTGCAGAAGCACTGGCTGAAACGTCTCTTGGTTCGATTCCTGCTTTTTATCTTGTACCGGCTCCTCCATGTTTGGTTCTGCTGGAGTGGCAGGTACCGGACTGCCTATTGTGAGATCCTTCCATATGCTCATGAATAACGCACAGCAAAACAGAAAAATACCGATCCGTTTCCACATATATTCTCCTCCGCTCTGGGTACTTGTATGTTAAGTATTAGGCATAGGAAGGAAAATACCTTTTGGATGAAACAAAAAGGATCTTTGCTCGTATATAGATAGTAGGAGAAAGGAGTATGTACATGCTTGACTATAATTGGATCCCGGTCTTCATGACTGGACTCGGTACGATGTTTCTTATAGGTGAAATTTTAGTGAAAACCAAAGGTATCCTCTTTTTATTAGGGGCAGGCTTTATCAGTACATTCTTTATAAGTTATTTGGATCCCTCCGCTATATGGTATATGCTTCCGTTGTATTTTATCGGGATGCTATTGATCGTGATCGACGGAAAGCTTTTGAATGACGGTACGCTCAGCGTCATCGGTTTACTGACGATGCTTTTAACAGTTGGATTCACAGCACCCAATTGGACAGCAGGTATCTATGCAATTATTGGAGTCATTGTCGGAGCAGTTGGTTCCTTCGTTTTCCTAAAGGCATTCCCAAAACGGGATATGTGGGGGAAAATAGCTTTGCTTGATACACTGAGTTCCGAAAAGGGATATAACTCGATGAATGAGACGTACGCTGCTCTTGTAGGACAAGAGGGAGAAGCGATAACCCCGATGCGTCCCTCGGGCACAGTGCGGGTGGACGGCCGGGAGTTTAGTGCTGTCACGGATGGAAAATGGCTTGATCGAGGAAGCAGAATCAAAGTGATAAATGTGAGCGGAGCGAGAATCATGGTAGAGAAAGTAGAAGATGATACGAAATAATTTACAAAAAGAGCTAAATAAATTGTAAATTTCCATACAAGACCTTTACAAGCCTTCTGACAAATTCAATAATTGAGTAGGAAACAATGTGAAGGGAAGGAATGCTTGCTTTGTCTAATTGGGAATTTATCATCTTTGAATTTATCGGCGGTTTGGGCTTGTTCCTTTTTTCTATCCGTTATCTTGGGGATGGGCTGCAGCGGGCTTATGGCAAACAGCTGCAGCTAGCCATGCACAGATTCACTGTCCATCCGCTTGTGGGAGTGCTGTCGGGCCTTGTCGTGACAGTTCTTATCCAAAGCAGCACTGCAACTAGCATATTAGTTGTCGGACTGGTCAACGCCGGTTATCTCACATTAAGACAGGCTGTTTCTGTCCTCATGGGAGCGAATATCGGAACGACTTTGACGGCGTTTTTCATCGGAATCGATTTGATTAAATTCGGCCTGCCGATCATGGCGGTTGGGGCGTTCCTGATTTATTTCTTTGTCAATCAGCGTACACAGCAAATTGGGAAAGTGTTATTTGGAGCCGGGGGTATATTCTACGGACTCACTTTGATAGGAGAGGGGCTGCATCCTGTCCTGGACATGGAAGCATTCCAGTCGTTAGCTGCAAGTATGCACTCGAATCCGATAACCGGAGTTGCGATCGGGACATTCACAACTATTGTAGTGCAAAGCAGTGGAGCTACAGTTGCGATCCTGCAGGAGCTCTATGCACAGAATGGAATCGATTTGAAGGGAGCTATGCCTGTTCTCCTCGGAGATAATCTGGGGACGACTCTAACGGCTATGCTTGCCGCGATTGGTGCCACAGTTCAGGCAAAACGGGCTGCGCTCAGTCATGTTATGTTCAATGCCATCGGTATGGTTGCTTTTCTCTTGATTTTGCCTTTATTTGTAGATATTGTAGCGTGGATGCAGCAGGCATTCGAACTGAATGATAAGCTGACAATCGCGAGCGCGCATGGATTCTATAACGTTGCGAGCACAGTACTTTTGCTCCCGTTACTCGGTTCATTCGTCTGGCTTATCACAAAAATAATTCCTGGTGAGGAAGAGAAGCCAATGGCATTGAATAACCATCTTGATCCGTTATTCATTCAGCAATCTCCTGTTCTTGCATTGGAGCAAGCGAAGCTGGAGGTGCTGCATATGGGCAGACTTGCAGTAGATGGATTGGAACAAGCAAGTACATATGCGAATAATCATGAAAGGCAGTTCGCTGATTTGGCTATGCAGCTGGAAAAGGAAGTGAACCGAAAGGATCGGGAGATCACCGATTATCTTTCGAAGATTTCCACTAATACGTTATCTGAGGAAGAGAGTATCATGCACGCAGCTCTCCTGGATGCAATTCGGGATATCGAACGTATCGGAGACCATTTTGAGAATGTTGTCGAGTTCGTCGATTTTCAAATTTCAAGTAACATTAAGCTGACGAGAGAAGCACAGCAAGAACTGAACAGCATGTTTGATTTAACGATCATGACAGTGAAACAGGCCCTCGAGGCATTGGACAAGCAGGATCGGGAAACAGCGCTGGCAGTCCTTCAAAAAGAAGATAAAATCGATAAAATGGAACGTGCTTACCGGAAGTCGCATCTTATTCGTCTGAATGAAGGGAAATGCGCCGGTTCCGCGGGAATAGTATTCGTAGATATTATCAGTAATCTGGAGCGGATCGGCGATCACTCTGTGAATATAGCCCAGCTGATTTTAGGTGAGTAGACAGGAGGAATAATCTCCTGTCTTTTATTTTTTGCTTGCACAAATATGAGCAGACATGCTATAGTATTCCTGTCAGTTAACAAGAACTAAAAAACATAATAAAAACTTATGTAAAAACAATTGACAAGTTTTTAAATGCATGATAAATTATATAACGTCGCTAATACATAAAGTTGTTGCGAATACATAACTTATCACA